>JACSRW010000043.1 GCA_014879565.1 Chitinophagaceae bacterium | reverse complement strand
CATCCATGAGCAGTCTGCCGACATCAACCAGGGCGTGGAAAGAAAGAAAAAAGAAGACCAGGGCGCCGGTGACCAGGGTATGATGTTCGGTTATGCCACTAACGAAACCGAACACTATATGCCGCTGGCCCTTGACCTGGCGCATACCCTGCTGATTGAGCTGGCTGCTATCCGCCGGGAAAAGAATTCCAAAATGCCTTACCTGCGTCCCGATGCCAAGAGCCAGGTGACACTGGAGTATGATGATACTAACCAGCCGGTGCGGATTGACGCGATCGTGATTTCCACCCAGCATGACGATTTTGATAACGAAGCCAAAATGCTGGCCAAGATCAAGGCCGATGTGATCAATATCCTGATTCCCCGGGTAAAAGCAAAGTATAAGAAATACGCGAAGCTCTTCAATAATAATATTACCTATCACGTAAACCCCACGGGCAAATTCGTTATCGGAGGACCGCACGGCGATACCGGTCTTACCGGAAGAAAGATCATCGTGGATACCTATGGCGGTAAAGGCGCTCACGGTGGCGGAGCTTTCAGCGGAAAAGATCCTTCCAAAGTGGACCGTTCCGCTGCTTATGCCACCAGGCATATTGCCAAAAACCTGGTAGCCGCCGGGGTGGCTGATGAAGTCCTGGTACAGGTTTCCTATGCGATCGGCGTAGCCAAACCGACCAGTATCAATGTCAATACCTACGGCACGGCCAAAGTAAATCTCACCGACGGCCAGATTGGTAAAATAGTTGAGCGCATCTTTGATATGCGTCCCTACTTTATTGAGCAGCGCCTGAAACTCCGGAACCCCATTTACAGTGAAACCGCCGCTTACGGGCATATGGGCCGGAAAAACGAAGTAGTAGAAAAGACCTTTGTTTCTCCCGACGGTAAAAAAGTGACGAAAAAAGTGGAACTCTTTACCTGGGAAAAACTGGACTATGTGAATAAAGTGAAAAAAGCATTTGGCATAAAATAATCCAGCTTTAAAGCATTTAACACCCCGGCAGAACCGGGGTGTTTTTTTTAGCCCCTTCCGAACCCGTATTTTTACAGGGTGAAAAATTTCCGGCATCCTCAACGTCCTAAAAAAAGCAGCCTTGTTTACGGCCGCAAAAATGTACTTGAAGCCCTGCGATCCGGGCAGCAGTTTGACCGTATTTACCTCGACCGGGAGGCGCCCGGTTCAGTACAGAAAGAAATCAGGGAAGCTGCCGGACTGGCAGGGGTCCCGGTTAATACCGTACCCGCTGCAAAACTCAACAGTTTTCATGTGCCGGATCATGAAGGCTGTATTGCCCAGATAGCCCGGGTTCAGTACCAGGATTTACAGGAAGTAATTTCCTGGGTAACCGACAAAGGGGAAGCTCCCTTATTCCTGATCCTGGATGGCATCACGGATATCCGGAATATCGGAGGCATTGCCCGTACGGCACTCTGTACCGGGGTACAGGCCATTATCATCCCGGAGAAAGGGGTGGGGGCTCTGAATGAAGATGCGATACTTACATCAGCCGGGGCATTGGAGAAAATTGCGGTCTGCCGGGTAAACAGCCTGATGAAAGCAGTGGACGAACTGCATCTCAACGGGATTCGCGTACTGGCTTCTGAAATGAAAGCAACCCGCTCAATTACGGAAACAGATTTCACGATCCCGGTGGCAATCGTCATGGGATCAGAGGAGAAAGGGATTTATCCCGCCCTCCTGAAAATCTGCGATGAAAAAATCAGTATCCCCATGAAAGGAGGATTTGAAAGCCTGAATGTGTCGGTGGCCACCGGTATGATTCTTTACGAGGCCATGAAACAACGGATGGCTTAAACCCTTTATACAAAAAACGGTTTATTCCGATGCGAAAGGTCAAACTCATTGAATGTCCCCGGGATGCGATGCAGGGCTGGAAGAAAATCATTCCGGCCCGGGAGAAAGCTGCCTATATCAACCGCCTGCTGCAGGTAGGCTTTGATACCATTGATTTTGGCAGTTTTGTTTCACCTAAAGCCGTTCCGCAGATGGCCGATACCCGCGAAGTGCTTGCTCTTCTTGACCTGCCGGAAAACGGAACGAAACTGCTGGCCATTGCAGCGAATTACAGGGGCGCGGAAGAAGCCAGTGTGTATGAATCCATCCGTTACATCGGGTTTCCCTTTTCCGTTTCGGAAACTTTTCAGTTGCGCAATACCAACAGCACAATAACCGAAAGCCTCGAACGGGTGGCTGATATTCAGAATCTCTGTGTAAAAACCGGTAAGGAACTGGTTGTATATATATCCATGGGTTTTGGCAACCCCTATGGGGATGCCTGGGATGAAGAACAGGTGCTGACATGGGTACACCGGCTGGTGGAAATGGATATCGGGATTATTTCCCTGGCAGATACGGTCGGACTGGCAGACCCCGCCCAGGTCTATTCGCTTACCCGCTACCTGGTGGAATCACTTCCGGGAACTGAGGTCGGGGTGCATTTACATTCCCGTCCCGATAACTGGCTGGAAAAAATGGAAGCCGCCCTGAAAGCAGGCTGTCTCCGTTTCGACGGGGCCTTAAAAGGAATCGGGGGCTGTCCCATGGCCGGCGATGTATTGGTGGGAAATATGAATACAGAACAAATGATACCCTACCTCCGGGATAAAGGATTGCTCCCGGAAATAAACACGGAAATTCTCAAAGAGTGTACAGCGATGGCCGGAAAAATATTTACATGACCGATGGAATTCATGCTGCCTATTCATATTAACCCGCTGCCGGCGCCTATCCGGATCACGGACCGCGTCATGCTGACGGGCTCCTGTTTTACAGAACATATCGGGCAGGCGCTGGCCGGGTACAAGTTCAGGGTGCTGCAGAATCCAAACGGTATTCTCTTTGGGCCTGACAGTGTCTGCCGCAGTCTTGAAGCCATCGCAGCCGTGCAGGAAGTGAGGGAAGAAGAGCTCTTCTGCCTGCAGGAAGTCTGGCATCACTGGCAGTTTCATTCCCGTTATTCCCATACGGATAAAAGGGCTGCACTGGAGGCTATGAACCGGTCCCGTAAGGAGGCCGCTGCTTTTTTACAGCAGGCAGACTGGCTGCTGATCACACTGGGTTCCTCCTTTGCGTACAAACTTACCGGCGAAGCGGAGCGGGGCGGACAATTACCTGGAGAAGGAGTGGCTAACTGTCACCGGGCACCGGCGGCCTGGTTCCGCAAAGAATTACTGTCCATCGGGGAGATCCAGGCCATGCTGGAAAACAGTCTGCGGACTGTGAGAGCAAAAAACCCTGGATTACGTGTACTGCTTACTGTTAGTCCGGTCCGCCATATCCGTGACGGGGTGGTGGAAAATAACCGCAGCAAAGCCCGGTTGCTGGAAGTGGTGCATACTCTGGCTGCCGGTTCAAACGATGTGTTTTATTTCCCTGCCTATGAACTCGTCATGGATGTATTGCGGGATTACCGTTTCTATGATATAGATATGGTGCATCCCAATTATGCCGCTACGGAATTTGTCCTGGAAAAATTCAGGGAGTATTGTATTGATCCGGGCGCCCATTCCCTGATGGAGGAAATCCGGAAAATCAGGATCGCCCGGCAGCACAAGCCTTTTCAGCCTGATACCGAAGCCCATCGCCGCTTTCTCCGGGCGCATTATGAAAAGGCAAAAGCATTACAGGACCAGTGGGGGTTTTTGGATATGAGTGAGGAGCTGGAGTATTTTAGGAAGGAGAGTGGGGGATGGTGAGTGGAGAGTGGGGACTTCTGTGAAATTTTGTTTATGTTGGTATGATTATTCATAGGGATAGTTAAGAACCAAGAACCAAGAGCCGAAGAACCAATTGTAAAGCATACGACTCTTATTAAAAGGAGGCCTTGGCTCTTGTTATTTGGTTCTTGGATCTTGGAACTTGGATCTTTGCATTACTTACTCCTCAACTATTTTATAAACTGTTTTACTCCGGTATTCTTCTCCCGGCAGTAAACTCATTTTCGGGAAATGGGGAATATTGATGGCATTGGGATGGATCTGGGTTTCAAGACAGAGACCGGAGAAAGCGCCGTAGGGAGTTTTTGATTTTCCGGTCAGTTCCGGTATCCATTTGCCCGTATAAAAATGCACGACCGGATCGGTGGCATATACCTGTAAGAGCAGTCTGCTGGCAGGTGCCTGAACTTCAGCTGCGAGCGTCAGCGCGGAAGGATCGCCGGACTTGTCCACTACAAAGCTTTTGTCATATTCAGGTACCTTTTCCAGCCGGTCACCGATGCGGGTGAACTCGCTGAAATCAAAGACAGACTCCTTCACCGGGCTTATATTGCCATTGGTGCATAACGCACTGTCCTGGTCCAGTATAAAGGAACCGTTAATCCGGATGCAGTAATCTTTTATATCACCCGTACCATTATTTAAATTGAAATAACTGTGATGGGTGAGGTTGACCGCTGTGGCTTTATCAGTTACCGCCCGGAATGTATAACTCAGTTCATTTTCTTCATTGAGTTCAAAACGAATACTCACCCGAAGATTACCGGGATACCCTTCCTCTCCATCGGGACTCAGGTATTCCATTTCCACCCAGGAAACGGGTACTTCCCCATGTCCCCTGGGTTCCCAAATTTTTTTATCAAACCCTTCCTTGCCGCCGTGTAACTGGTTTTCCCCGTTATTGGCAGTTACCTTATAACCGGTTCCCTCAACCGTGAAGGCCGCTCCTTTCACCCGGTTGGCGCAACGCCCGATTACCGCGCCGAAATAGGGATAGGTTTCCAGGTAGGTGGGACTGAGGTAATCCTCCACCCGGTCGAACCCGAGAACGATGTCATTACGTTTTCCGTTTTTCTGTAAAACGGAAAATGACAGGATCAGCGCGCCATAATTACTGAGGCGTACTTCCGTACCGGAAGTATTACGCAGGGTGAACAAAAAAACGTCCCGGCCATTGGCCGCGGTAAAACAGAATTCTTTTTGGAGGGACATATTTACTGAATTGATCTGCCTGTAAAATTATAGGTATCCTGCAGGAATTCCTCCAGGCTTTTTAAGAGGGTGAGCTGGTTCAGGGCCCGGTCATAATTCTGTTCCGGATACTCAATCCGGTAATAGGGGTCTCCGGCCAGGTAATCGGTCAGAAATCTCAGGGTCTGCATATAGATCAGGAAAAGCCCGGATACATGGAGGTATTGCTTTTCCTCGCCGGTTATCAGATTGCCGAGTCCGCGTGTATACCCCTCCGTGATAGCCTTATAGGCTTCCGGTATTATCCGGATTTTCCCGGGATCTTTTTCGTTTTCTCCTTCACTGCAGGCCATGGAACGGATTAAATCTCCGAGATCGGAAAAGAAATACCCCGGCATACAGGTGTCAAAATCAACCGGACAGATTACTTCATCCCTGTCGCGGCGGAATAACACATTGGCGATTTTGGCATCATGATGGATAATCCGCAGTGGGAGACGTCCCGCCCGGGTTATGTTTTCAAAAAGGGTTACATACTGCTGCCGGCGGATAACTTCCTCTGTCATTTCTTTTGCCTTCAGGCTTCTTGCCGGTACAGGATCACTAGCGGTTTGGGTAAACTGCCGGTATCGTAAGGCAAGGTCATGAAATCCCGGAATGACCGTGTAAAGCTGCTCAAAGCGGAGCCCTTCACAGGCGGCAGTAAAACGGGCAAAACATTCCGCAGCAGCGGCGGCCTGTTCTGTATTGGACGGCACCCGGAGGGTGCGGCCGTTTTCAATAAAAGAGAACATTCTCCAGCAATGTCCACGGCTGTCGGTAAACAGGTTATGGCCACCGGGGAAATACAACATGCAGGGAATACGAAAATCTGATCCTGAAGCACGGATATGCGCATCAATCCGTTCATAATTGCGTTGCACTTTTTCGGGCTCCGGAAATACCGACAGGTTGATTTCCTGCAGAAGAAAAGCCGGACTGCCATCTGCCGGGACCACCCGGAATGAACGGTTGATCAGCCCGTTGTTCAGGGACTGAACATGGTAGGAGGCGGGATCACCCGGCAAAACGTTGAACACTTCCTGGCAGTAATGTGCGGTCATTGATCAATGAAATTACGGCACTCAGCGAAACGGAAAGGCTACAAACGTTTGCGGAAAATCAGTGAATCCGGTCGCCACGAAGGTCAAGAGAGCGGATCACTGTCGCTTCGTAATCCAGCCATTCTTTCCAGCGGTTTCTCACCCGTTCGCGGTTGATATAATTTTCGGCCAGTTCAATAAAGAGGGTATAATGTCCGGCTTCGCTTTCCATAAAGCGCCGGTAAAATTTTTGCATATACGGGTCTTCCAGTCCTTCGCTGAGTCGTTTAAACCGTTCGCAGCTCCGGGCTTCAATCAAGGCCATGGTGAGTAACTGATCCAGCAAACGTCCCTCCGGATCACCGCCTTTCTGCTGAAAGCTGATCAGGGCATTGACGTATTCATCCTTTCTTTGTTTGCCCAGTTGAAGGCCTCTCTTGTGCAGTTCCGCCAGCACCAGCCGGAAATGTCCCCATTCCTCGGTTACAATCGGGGAGAGTTCGGAAACCAGTTTTTCAAGGTGACTGTACTTTTGGATAATGGAAATGCAGGACGTGGCCGCTTTTTGCTCACAGAATGCATGATCGGTGAGCACGTCTTCCAGGGTTTTTTCAGCCAGGTTTACCCAGCGCGGGTCGGTGGGCAGTTGCAATCCCAGTATATTACGGGTATCTTCGGAGAGTTCAGACATGGCGCAAATGTAAGTTACCGGCTGATAATCAGTACAAACCGTCTTCAAAACGGGTCAAAAAAAGAGATAAAAGCTTTTTGCTGTTCGGGGAATCCGTATTACCTTTGCACCCTTAATACAAGATGCAAACCCGGATGAATTTTAAAAATTAAAAAGATGCCGTTAACTAAAGAAAAAAAAGCCACTGTTTTAAAAACCTACGCCGGTTCTGAAAAGAATACCGGTTCCATTGAAGGACAAATCGCCCTGCTGACTGAGCGGATCAGCCAGATCAGCGGACATCTTCAGCAAAACAAAAAAGATTTCTCCACGCACCGCGGTCTGATGCAGCTGGTAGGTAAGCGTAAGCGCCTCCTGAACTACCTGCAAAAGCAAAACCTCACAGGTTACCGTCAGCTGATTGAGAAACTCGGTATCCGGAAATAAGGCCTTTCCGGCCCTGAATCTCCCGAAAGGGGACTGGGGATGAGTCTTTAAACCTGACGTTTTCTTTTGGCAAGAAAAGTAAGTTTTATATAACTATTCCCAATGTCTCCCGGATGTTGGGAATAACTGTTTTTGGAACGATTGTTTTTTATCCAAAAAACAGCATCTTCCCGGGCCGGTTATCCTGCGCTGAGGCGGTTAATTCTTTCATTATTCAATTAAATTTTTATGTTACAACAACCGATTCGTAAAACTATCGATATAGGTGGCGGCCGTGAAGTGACCATTGAAACAGGTCGCCTCGCCCGTCAGGCCGATGGGTCAGTAACCGTATCCCAGGGCAATTGTATGATCCTGGCTACGGTATGTGCCAATAAAGAACCCCGGGAAGGGCAGAGTTTTTTCCCGCTTTCCGTGGATTACCAGGAAAAATTTGCGGCTGCCGGCCGTATTCCCGGTTCGTTCTTCAAACGCGAAACCAAACTGAATGACTATGAAGTGCTGACCAGCCGCCTGATTGACCGGGCCCTGCGTCCGCTTTTCCCGGAAGATTATCTCTGTGATGTGCAGGTGCTGGTTACCCTGGTTTCCAGCGACCCTGAAATCATGCCGGATTCACTGGCCTGCCTGGCTGCTTCTGCTGCCCTGGCTGTTTCCGATATTCCCATCAAGGAAATTATTTCAGAAGTCCGGGTTTCCCGGATTAATGGTGAGTTTATTGTGAATCCTACCCGCAGCCAGATGGAGAAATCCGACCTGGATTTCATCATTGCGGCTACTGAAAAGAACCTGATGATGGTGGAAGGGGAAGCCCAGGAATGCAGTGAGGCCGACCTTTGTCAGGCCCTTGAAATCGCGCATGCGGCCATCCGGGTACAGGTAAAAGCCCAGGAAGAACTCCGTGATCTGGCCGGTGTAAAAGGCAAAAGGGATTACACCAAACCCGCCACAGATGAAGCCCTGCGGGATAAAATTTATCAGTTTGCCCGTCAGAAAGTATATGAAGTTGCCAAGGGCGCTCTTTCCAAACACGAGCGCAGTGACCGCTTTGACCAGATCAAAGAAGAACTGATGGCTTTCCTGAAAACGGATGCCGGACTGAGTGCTGAGGAAAGCCTGCCTGATCTGACCAAAAAACTTGCTTCCACTTATTATGGTGATCTGCAATACGATGTGGTACGGGATATGATCCTGGATGAAAGAGTGCGTCTTGACGGACGTGATCTGGAAACTGTTCGTCCGCTGGATATGGAAGTGGATGTGCTCCCTTCCCCGCACGGCGCCTCACTGTTCACGCGTGGTGAAACACAGTCTCTTAGCACGATTACTTTAGGAACTCCTTTAGATGAGCTGCTGATTGAAAGCGCCGCAAAATCGGTGGATTCCAAGTTCTATCTGCATTATAATTTCCCGCCCTTCTCCACCGGTGAGGTGAAGATGCTCCGTGGCCAAAGCCGCCGCGAAGTGGGGCATGGTAACCTGGCCCAGCGTTCCCTGAAGCAGATGATGCCCGGAGGGGATTATCCTTATACGGTACGTGTTGTCAGCGATATCCTGGAATCCAACGGTTCCTCATCCATGGCTACCGTTTGTGCCGGTTCCCTTGCACTGATGGATGCCGGTGTCCCTGTTCCCAAACATGTGGGCGGCGTTGCCATGGGATTAATCACCAAAGGCGACAAATACGCTATCCTGACCGATATTCTTGGTGATGAAGACCACCTGGGTGATATGGACTTCAAAGTAACCGGTACCCGCGATGGTATCTGTGGTGTACAGATGGATATCAAGGTGGATGGTTTGAAAATGGAAGTGATGCAGCAGGCACTTGAACAAGCCCGCCGCGCCCGGCTCCATATCCTGGATGCCATGTACCAATGTATCCCGGAAGCCAGGGCTGATGTGAAACCCCATGCGCCCCGGATGGTGAAACTCTTTATTGATAAGGAATTTATCGGCGCCGTTATCGGACCGGGTGGTAAAGTAATCCAGGAGATCCAGCGGGAAACCGGCACTACCATCAACCTGGAAGAAATCAATAACCGTGGTGAAGTAAGTATCTTCAGTGCCAATAAGGAAGGGGTGGATAAAGCCGTTGCCTGGATCAAGGGTATTGTGGCTGTACCGCAGGTGGGTGACACCTATGAAGCCACCGTTAAGTCCATCATGCCTTTCGGTGCTTTTGTGGAATTCCTGCCTGGTAAACAAGGGCTGGTGCATATCAGTGAAATCAGCTGGAAGCGTCTTGAAACCCTGGATGGCGTGGTACGTGAAGGAGATGTGATGAAAGTGAAACTGATTGGTACCGATCCCAAATCCGGCAAGTTTAAATTGTCCCGGAAAGTGCTGATCCCCAAACCCGAGGGTGCCAAACCGCCCCGCGACCGTGAACAGCAGGGGCCTCCTCCTCAGGAAGGTTCCGCCAATTAAAATACCTTTACAGCCCCGGATCATCCGGGGCTTTTTTACTATGGCAAATGAACATATACGGGTACGGTTTCCTGTAAGCGATCCCGCCCTGCAACAGATACTGATCGCGGAATTGTCAGCCGCCGGTTTTGAAGGATTTGAGGAGCAGGAACAGGTACTCGATGCCTTTATCCAGGCGGCTGAATTGGATAAGGGGTTGCTGGAAGATATCAGCAGCCGGCATGCGGTTAGCTTCAGTACCGAAGAAATTGTTCCGCAAAACTGGAATGCGCTCTGGGAAGCTAATTTTCCTCCTGTCATAGTGGATGACTTCGCAGCGGTCAGGGCTTCTTTTCACGAACCCGTAACGGGAGTGGAACTTGAAATCCTGATCACGCCAAAAATGAGCTTTGGCACCGGGCACCATGCCACGACCTGGATGATGATGCGCCGGATGCGTTCATTGGATCTCCAGGGTAAGGTGGTGACCGACTATGGTACGGGCACAGGGGTGCTGGCCATCCTGGCGGAAAAGAGAGGGTCGAAGGAAGTGCTGGCAATTGACAATGATGACTGGAGTATTGAAAATGCCCTGGAAAACTGTGAGCGGAATGCTTGCCGGCATATACAGGTTCACAAAGGAGACCGGATTCCGGAGGGCGTGGTTGCGGATGTGGTTCTCGCGAATATCAATAAAAATGTAATCCTGGATCAGCTGCCTGTAATGAAGCGGGCCCTCCGTCCCGGAGGCATATTGCTCCTAAGCGGCCTGCTTCGTGAAGATGAGGGAGAAGTCAGGGAGGCCAGCGCGATAAATGATCTGCAATTCCTTGATATACAGGAGCGTAACAATTGGCTTTGTATTGCTTTCCAGGGTTAATAAATGATGAATAACCGGTTAACTTACTGTTATCATTTGGTTTTTTTTCCCTAATTTTGATTTTCGTTCCGAAACGGATATCCGGTTTCCATGAATGAACTTCTTCTGATTATAGTCGCATATCTGATTGGCAGCATTCCCACCTCAGTCTGGGTAAGTAAAGCATTTTTCAATATTGATATACGGGATTATGGCAGCGGCAACGCCGGCGCCACCAATACCTACCGGGTGCTGGGTTCCAAATGGGGCACTTTTGTGATGGTGTCCGATATGCTGAAAGGGGTTATTGCGGTGAAACTGGCCCTTTTACTACCTGAATATGCCGACAACGAGGTGAATCTGCAGAACCTCCAGACCGGCCTCGGGCTGGCGGCTGTGCTGGGTCATATCTTTCCGATCTGGGCCGATTTCCGCGGCGGTAAGGGGGTGGCCACCTTATTCGGGCTGGTGCTGGGCATTTCACCCTGGACCGCGTTGAGTTGTGTGGGCATTTTTTCACTGGTACTCTACCTGACCCGTTTTGTATCCCTGAGTTCAATCCTTGCCAGTATCGCCTTTCCCTTTTTTATACTGGTCATTTTTAACGTGGAGAACCCTGTTTACAGGATTTTTGCGATTGCTGTAGCCCTGATGGTTTTGCTCACCCATCAGAAAAATATTGGCCGTCTCCTGCGGGGCAATGAAAGCAAAGTGCCCATACTTAAAAACCGTGACCGCCGCCGGCAGCGCCGGAAAGAAACGCGGCACTCCGGTGACTGAACTCCTTCTTCCTTTATTATCTTTACACTGTTAATTTATCCGTTGTAACCATGTTTGGTACAATGCTTGACACTTCCATTTAAAACCTGCACATCATGAAAAAGCTAACCATAATTTTTTTAGGCAGCCTGGTGCTCTTTGCCTGTTCCCGTAATGCCCTTTCCGGGAAAAAACAACTGAAACTGTTACCCGAATCCGAACTGCAGACGATGGCTACTTCTCAATACCAGCAGTTTCTGTCATCCAATAAAGTGGTGGCGGGTACCCAGAATAAAGATGCCGAAATGGTGAAAAGGGTAGGGCAGCGTATTGTGAAAGCAGTGGAGTCCTACTATGCTGAAATCAATAAATCCGGCGAACTGACCGGTTATAAATGGGAAGTAAACCTGGTAGATGATAAAACAGTAAACGCCTGGTGTATGCCTGGCGGCAAAATTGTTGTTTACACCGGCATCCTGCCTATCACGCAGAATGAAGCAGCCCTGGCTGCCGTTATGGGGCATGAAGTATCGCATGCACTTTTACAGCACGGTAATCAGCGGATGAGCCAGGGTTTACTGCAACAACTGGGCGGGGTAGCTTTGTCTGTTGCTGTCGCCAATAAACCGCAGGAAACACAAAATCTTTTCCTGGGTGCTTACGGAGCCGGTACACAGGTGGGAATTTTGCTTCCTTTTTCCAGAAAACATGAACTGGAAGCCGACCGTTTCGGGCTGATTTTCTGTGCGATGGCCGGTTATAATCCGCAGGAAGCCATTGGACTCTGGGAAAGAATGGAAAAAGCTTCCGGAGGGCAGACACCGCCTGAATTTATGAGCACCCACCCTTCAGAAGGGCGCCGTATTGACCAATTGAAAAAATATATGCCCGAAGCCCTGGCCCGCTACAAGCCAGTCGGTAAATGATTAAGATCAACTAAGTGAATCCTGTACCGGTCTCCGGTACAGGATTTTTATTGGAAATGCTGAAAATCCCCCTTATTATCAGTACCTTTGCCTACCCTGCTTTGAGAACTCGGGCTTTCAATTTCCGCTGAGAGACCGGAACCTTTTAAAACAGTTCTAAGTATGTCACAAACGGTGTTTGAAAAATTGCAACTGTCAGACGAAAAGAATTTATTAATCCAGGGTTTACCCTCCTCCATCGAGAAACAATTCAGCAAACTTTCCTTCGCCAAAAACATGACTCCGCTGCTGAAAAGCCGGAAGATTGATTTTGCACTGGTGTTTGCCGTAAATGAGAACCAGCTCAATGGAATTCTGAAGGATGTAATGCCCTCGTTAAAGAATGAATCTAAGTTCTGGGTCGCTTATCCCAAATCCACTTCCAAAATTGTCACTGATCTGAACCGGGAATGCAGCTGGAACCGGCTCACCTGTGAGGGTTATGAAAGTATTGAGCGGGTGGAACTGGATCATGTCTGGAGTGCCATGCGCTTTACCCGCTGTGAAACTTACCGGGGAGAATCAATCGGCTCCACCCGGAAAAGGCAAACAGCAGCAGTCGCCGAATAAGTTTAAGCTAAAAATTTACTGACCGCATCTTCAGATGCGGTCTTTTCTGTTTATGGGCATAACCCGGTATTATCACCCTGTATGAAAGAATTACTCAATATTGAAATTAAAGCACGTTGCGCCGATCCCTCCGCTGTTCGTACCATCCTGCTGAATTTGCAGGCCGATTTCCGGGGAACGGATGAACAGACCGACACCTATTTCCGGGTAGCCAATGGCCGGCTGAAACTCCGGGAAGGCAATATTG
This sequence comes from Chitinophagaceae bacterium, assembly GCA_014879565.1. Classification (GTDB taxonomy): domain Bacteria; phylum Bacteroidota; class Bacteroidia; order Chitinophagales; family Chitinophagaceae; genus JJ008. Next base: position 80,827 of record JACSRW010000043.1, on the reverse strand, counting down.
AGAATAACCTGATCTTTTATGAACGTGCGGACAAAGCCGGTCCCAAATCCTCCCGTTTCCGGCTGGTGAAAGTGGAGGACAGGGAAGGATTGAGGCTCGCGCTGGCGGAAGCCTGTGGTGTGAAAGTGACGGTAGTGAAGAAAAGAGAAATCTATTATATCGGGAATGTGAAATTCCATATAGATGAAGTACCCGGACTGGGTCATTTTGTTGAAATTGAAGCCGGGAACAAAGAAGCCCCTGAAAAAGACGCGGCCGCTCTGCAGGCACAATGCGCTTCTTATATAAAGCAACTGGGTATCCGGGAAGAAGATTTTCTCACCCGTTCCTATAGTGATATGCTCATGGAAAAGCAGGGGGTCAGCGGATAATAACGGCCCCGGTTTTGCGGGTCAGTTCCATTTCCATTTGTTTCAGGTGTTCATGGGTCTGGTGCAACATGTGAAATTCATCGGGCGTATGCTCCTTCTCCAGGTCGAGCTGGTTTTCCAGCAACAGTCTTTTGATTTTCCTCAGCTTCAGGTAATTGATAGCTGATTCCACTTCCTCATTGGTTTTGTCTTCATCCATTTTCAGAAAACCCAGGAGGCGGTCATTATTACCCGGTGCGATGGTTTTAATGAAATCCTCATACGATTGTTCAAACAATCCTTTCTGGTAACCGCTTGACTGGCTGAATTCCTGCCGCCAGTGGGTGCTCTCTTCATAGGGAAAATTCAGCAGGGAGACGGCAAAAGCACTGAGCCGGGTATCGGGGTGATGAATAAAAAAACTCCGGTTGATGGTTTCAGGATGCTGTTGCAGCAGGTCACGAAAAACCCGGATCAGCTGCAGTACATCGGTATTGTCCAGCAGGGATTCATCCACCATTTCCTCCATTATATAGTCCGCCACCAGCCGGTTATCGGTCCATTTCCGGTTGCCGTATTCCAGCAGGATGCGGGCCACTTCCCGCTCCTGTAATTCATCTTTAAAGAGCAGGCTGAATGTGGCTTCGTCAAAATTGGTCTGTTCTGCCTGGCGGGCATTTTCCTCAAAACTGCGGGTCTCCGTTTCTGCCTGTTTTCTTTCCTGGGTAACGACCCGTTCACGGATAAACTTATTAACGAGAGAATGAAGGCCCGCTTCATCTATTTTCAGCAGTTCTGCGCATTGTTTGATATAGTCCTGCTGCCGGGTGAAGTCTTCCGCCTTGTTGATCCTGGAAATAGTTTCTGCCATGCGGTTTACAACCGCAGATTTTTTCTGGGAATCATTCCCTGCATCCTGCAGGGCCACTTCCAGCTGGAAGAGAATAAAATCTTTCCGGTTTTTTTGTACAAAGCGGATGAATTCAGCGGCTCCGACTTTATTTACATAACTGTCCGGGTCTTCCTTGTCCGGGATCAGCACCAGTTTTACATTGAGCCCTTCTTCCAGGGCCAGGTCCAGTCCCCGGAGCGCCGCTTTTACCCCGGCTGCATCCCCGTCATAAACAATGGTGAGATTGTTGGTATACTTCCGGATCAGCCGGAGCTGGTCGGGTGTCAGGGAAGTACCGCCGCTGGCCACCACATTTTCAATTCCCGCCTGGTGCAGGGAGATCACATCCGTATACCCCTCTACCAGGAGGCATTCATCCGCTTTATCAATGGCCTGCCGGGCAAAATAAGAACCGTAAAGGATTTTACTCTTTATATAAATCTCGTTCTCCGGGGTATTGATGTATTTGGGGGCTTTCTCCTGTGTTTTTAGTATGCGGGCCCCGAAGCCCAGTACTTTACCACTGTGATTATGTACAGGAAAGATCACCCGTCCCCGGTAATTATCCTGCAACTGGTCATAGCGGTTGGCTACGAGGCCGGTTTTCAGCAGAAGCTCCCTGTTATATTGTTTGGCCAGGGCTTCCCGGGTAAAAGCATCTTTTTGTTCCGGGCTGTAACCCAGCTGGAATTTCCGGATAATATCTTCCCGGAAGCCCCTTTCTTTAAAATATGCCAGCCCGATATCCTGTCCCTCGGGTGTTTCAAATAGCTGCCGGGTGAAAAACTGCTGGGCAAACTGGTTGATGATATAGAGACTGTCGGCCGCCTGGAGCTGCAGCCGCTGTTCATCGCTGATAAAGGTTTCTTCAATTTCTATTCCGTACCTGTTGGCCAGCCATTTCAGGGCCTCCACATAACTGTACTTTTCATGCTCCATGATAAAGCTTACAGTATTGCCGCTTTTACCGCATCCGAAACATTTGTAAATCTCCTTACCCGGGGATACCGTAAAGGAGGGCGTTTTTTCGTTATGGAAGGGACAGAGACCCAGGTAATTGGTTCCCCGTCTTTTCAGCTTGACAAAACTTCCGATCACATCGATAATATCGGTGCGGGACATAATCTGCTGTATGGTCTGGGGGGCGATCATGCGGACCGGCAAGTTATTGAATTTTGACCGAGAAAGAGGTCTCCGGTTGAGGCGTATTACCGAAAAAAAACAGGGGTCATGAATAAACCCGGGGCCTTTTTTGCCGTCCTAAGCAAAACTTTTTTATGAAAATAGCCATTAAACTCAGTACCCTCTTCGGCGGATTTATCCTGCTGACCCTAACCGCCGGGGCCCAGAACCAGTCCGGCGCCGACTCCACCGGTCTGCCCGGCGATCATTTCAGTCTCCAGGGCGCGTTGCAATTGTTTCAGCAGTCTTCTTCTATTGAGGATTTTGAAAAGGCCCTCAACACCGAATCCAATCATGTCAATAATCTGGATCTGAACGGCGACGGGGAGATTGACTATATCCGGGTGGTGGATAAGGCTGATGGAGATGTACATGCGTTTATTCTGCAGGTGCCCGTTTCGGACAACGAGAACCAGGATATCGCAGTGATTGAACTGGAAAAGACAGGAGAAGCCAGTGCGGTTATACAGATAGTGGGGGATGAGGAAATTTACGGAGAGCAGGTTATTGTTGAACCGCAGGAGGAAGGGAAAAATGAGCAGGCTTTTATGAGTTTCTATAGTGCTGCCGGAAGTGGTCCGGCCACGGGAGAAACAATGCTGGATGAAATGCCAGGTCTGGTTGTAAATGTATGGATCTGGCCTTCCGTTCGTTTTGTATACGGGCCCGTTTACCGTCCCTGGATATCGCCCTGGCGCTGGCGTGTATATCCCGCCTGGTGGAAACCCTGGCGCCCATTCGCCTGGCATGCCTGGCATCCGCTGCGGGTGCATTATCACCGGCCCTTTGCCATTGTGCAAACGCACCGGGTCATCCGTGCCCACCGGGTATATATGCCTTATCGTACCACTTCTGTAACGGTGAGAACAAGACATTCCGCTGCCGTAGGCCGCTACAAGGTTAGTCACAGCCGTACAACAGTGACCGGCCCCCGTGGTAACAAAGCCACCGTGCGGAAAACAACGGTAAAAGGACCCCGTGGCAATAAAGCCACCAGGGTGAAAGTGCGCAGGCATTAATCAGGAAGCCGTACCATTTTAATAGTAAAAAAGGCTGTCTCAATTATTGAGACAGCCTTTTTTTTTATTACCGGCTTTTGCTTTTTATGTGCGTATAAAAAGTTTGTTTTTAATTAAAATGGTCTTACCTTAACAGTAACAAAAACTCACCTCTGCCGGTCCGGCCCCAGGACAACTGCCAGCTTCGGGCAGTTCCCCAGTTCTTTATTTTTTAATCTTTAAATTTTTAAAGCCATGGTACAGGTAGACCTCTCACAGCTCTCACAGGAGTGCAATGCCTGGAGAGAGCAACTCCGCAACTATCGTGAAGAATTCACACAGGATGAAAATAAAATTCGCCAGGTAGCCGGTAAACCCCTCAGCAAAGATCAGTTACAGGAAGTCGAACATCTCCACAATCAGTTTCACATCCAGCTCATCAATATCCACGATCTGAAACAGGCTATCAAAATTCACGAACGCAGTTTACACACAGCCCCGTCGGAAGAAATTCTCAGCAAACATGAAAGCTTGCTGGAGGAATACCGTTCCCTGGAACTGACGCTGACGGCTCTCCGGTCAGAATTCAGCGGGTTCCTGGATAAAACGGCCTGAGGCTGATGATAAATATCAGGTAACGCCCTAACGGCGATCCTGTCATAATTGACCTTCCTTTAGAAGATTTGTAAAGAACGTTTCAATTCTTCATTAAAAATTTATTGCTATGCCAGAATTTGATACCTCACATGTAAAAAATATAGTCTTGCTGGGGCATGCCGGTTCCGGTAAGACCACCTTAGCGGAGTGCATGCTTTTTGAAGCAGGCATAATTACCCGGAAAGGATCCATCGCGGAGCGGAATACTACAGGCGATTACCACGAACTCGAACAGGAGCGTGGTAATTCTATTTTCAGCAAACTCCTGCACACCAAATGGAGAGGCTACAAGATCAATATCATTGATACCCCGGGCTATGATGATTTTGCCGGAGAAGTAATCTCAGCCCTGCGGGTGGCTGATACCGGTGTAATGCTGCTCAATGCCGTAATGGGAGTGGAAGTCGGTACAGATATTATCTGGGAATACACTGAAAAGTTCCGGACCCCGATGATTTTCGCGGTGAATAAACTGGATGATGACAATGCTGATTTTGACCGTACCATTCGGGAAGCCAAATCCCATTTCGGTAACAATGTAGTGGTGGTGCAGTATCCCCGGCAGACCGGCTCCGGTTTTCATGAAATCATAGATGTATTGCGGATGACCATGTACCGCTTTACCGATAATGGCGGTAAACCGGAAAAAGTGGATATCCCCGACGAGGAGAAAGCCCGGGCCGACGAGCTCCATAAGGAGCTGATTGAAGCCATTGCCAGCAACGATGAATCCCTCATGGAAAAATATTTCGACAAGGGTGAACTCGATGAGGATGAAATGAAGAACGGGCTGAAAAGTGCCATGATTCATCACGACCTTTTCCCGGTATTCTGCCTTTCCGCCGAAAGAAATATGGGTAGTGGCCGCCTGATGGGCTTTATAGATAATGTGTGCCCGAGCGCAAATGAAATGCCGCCCCAGAAAACCAAAAAAGGGGAGGAGCTTACCTGTGATGCCGCCGGACCCGCCTGTATTTTCATTTACAAAACCATTTCCGAACCCCATGTGGGTGACCTGTCCTTCTTTAAGGTCTATTCCGGTACCGTGAAGAGCGGTATGGAACTGGAAAATGAAACAACCGGTGTGACAGAAAAAATCACCCAGTTATTCCTGGTGGAAGGAAACAAACGGATTCCGGCCAATGAACTGGTGGCGGGTGATATCGGCGCCACGCTTAAGCTCAAAAACACGCATGTCAACAATACCCTCCATGTGAAAGGCAAAAATTATGAACTGCCTTCCATTGAATTTCCGCCGCCGAATATGACCGTAGCGATTGAATCGCTGAAAAAAGGAGAGGAGGAGAAATTGTCACAGGCCCTGCATCAGTTAAGAGAAGAAGACCCGACCCTGCTGGTTGAAGTGTCACAGGAACTGAAACAGACCCTGATCCATTGTCAGGGTGATATGCACCTGGCTGTGGCTAAATGGAAAATTGAACACCAGCACAAACTGGAAGTGAAATTTGTCAAACCCAGGATCGCCTACCGGGAAACTATCCGTAAAATGGCGGATTCCAGTTACCGGCACAAAAAGCAAAGCGGTGGCGCCGGACAATTCGGGGAAGTATTTATGCGGATTGAACCCTGGTTTGAGGGTATGCCGGATCCCGACGGACTCAATGTTAGGGGAAGAGATGTTTATGATCTGGAATGGGGCGGTAAACTGGTATTCTTCAACTGTATCGTTGGAGGAGCGATTGATGCCCGCTTCCTTCCCTCCATCCTGAAAGGGGTGATGGAAAAGATGCAGAATGGTCCGCTGACAGGATCCTATGCGCGGGATATCCGCGTATCTGTATATGACGGAAAAATGCACCCGGTTGACAGCAATGATATTTCCTTTAAGATTGCCGGTCTCCAGGCTTTCCGTCAGGCATTCCAGCAGGCCGATCCGCAAATCCTGGAACCGATTTACCGGCTGGATGTGCTTTGTCCGGATGACCTGACCGGTTCGGTCATGGGTGACCTGCAAAGCCGCCGCGCCCTTGTGGAAGGTATCGACAGTGAAGGACATTTTCAGAAAGTGATTGCCAAAGTGCCGCTGGCTGAAATGGAAGGCTACTCATCTTCCCTCCGTTCCATTACGCAGGGCCGCGCCAAATTTAAAATGGCCTTTCACGGGTATGAACCTGTGCCGTTTGATATTCAGCGCAGGCTCATTGATGAACACAGCAAAACAGAAAAAGAGGAATACGCCTGATCCGCTGCCTCTGTCAGTATTCAAAAATTCTGTCACCCCCGGTGGCAGAATTTTTTTTATTGCCTGTATACAGCGATGGAAACAGCCCGGTCATTCCAGGTGCCCATAGAAAAACTGCTCCGGGATTCTGTCAGGGTAATACTGCGTCCCCGCAGACCGGGCTGATCATATAGAATCACTTTGTAACCGGGTGGTATCTGCAGGGAACTAAGCGCTTTTTCGGGGAATCCACCGGCTTCCGCCATACTGCCATAAGTGCCCGGCAATAAAACGGCAGATTGTCCGCGGTAAGCGGCATCTGTATATATCGTCACATTTGTTACGGGCGGGAAACCCCCACCCGGATAAGCAGATCCGCCTCTTCTTTCCACAATAAGCGAGCCGGCTTTATCCCGTTGGGGATAAGCGAGACATTCTTCATCCGATGTGAACACCGTACTGCTGCCGGAGAAATTATCATTACTGAAGATTCTTACCGTATATCCCGAAGGAATCCGGAGGGAGCGGAGGGCATTGCGGAACAAACCCAGGTTTTCTCCGGTATACCGGCCGGGTTCCAGGCGCAACCCGTTGCCCTCATACCGGCAATCTGCAAAAAGTTGCACATAACGGTCATCCGAAAATGTGCCGTTTCCGCCGGCCGGCGGATTGGGATTGTATTCAATCACCAGCGAACTGATCCGGTCATTAAAATTCCGGTTCAGGCAGGTTTCGTTTTTCTCAAAGGAACCATAATAGCCCATCGCCTCTTCTGATTGGGTATAGGCCCTCACACGCAGATTGCCAAAAACAGAAAAGGAGGATATATTATTTTTCAGTTCACCCAGGTCCGCGCCTTTATAGATACCGGGACGCAGGCTTCTGGAAAAACCCCGTTCGTAACAGTCGGTATAAAAAACTACATATTCATTGGGATTAATCTGCTGAATCCGGGTGTCTTCAACCACAAGGGAAGAAGTCTGGTTATCCCAGCTGCTGTCAAGACAGGGAAGGGTGGCGGAAAGCGTCAGGGATTTGCCGGAGAAGTTGTCATCCGCATAAAGCGTTACCCGGAATCCGGCGGGTATCTGCAGGGATGATAGCCGGTCATTTCCGATTTTCATCTGGTATAACCGGTAGGTACCCGCTTCCAGCATATAGGTGCGTCCGCGGAACTGGCAATCTTCATGCAGGGTAACATATAACTGGGCCTGCGTAAACAGGCCAGCCAGCAAAAGCAGGTACAAAAAAGAAAATTTTTTCATGCCGCGTGTATTGGGATAAAAATTCAGGAATCAAACCGCACACATTCTTTCAGTTCTTTTTCGGTATAGCTGAGTTTGTACCGGGCCAGCACATCTGCCGGCACCCCATTCCACTGGTTGGGCTGATTGCCGGCATAGCCCAGGTCTTTCACCCCGATTTCAGAGGTGTAAAATCCGGTAGCCGTCAGATCCCGCAGCAGGCTGAAGAATTTTACACCCTGGCTCATTGCCGGTTTTGCTTTTTCCGGATATGCAATACTGTCCAGCATTTCCTTTTGCTGATCCGGGGTACAGGCAGTAAAGTGGTTTTCAAATTTTTTGTGGCATTGCAGGTCGAGCCAGCGGAGACCTCCGCGCAGAGGCACCTGATGCTGGGGCATATCTTTCACGATAAACTCAATGAATTCGGGAACTTTCGCCTCACTCGCGCTGCCACTGATATCATCTTTTGGTATGATCCAGTCACACAAAACGGTAAGAGTGGCCATCTCCTGGCTGGTGAAGAAGGCGGGTTTGGCCAGTAACTCCTTTTCATAGGCCAGTTCATCCGGATTCCGGTCAAGGTTAAAGACCGGTTCCTTGTTGTCTGCGGCTGTTTTCTTTGCCTCATCGGTATTACAGCCGGCAATGACAGCGGGTACAGCTACGGCACCGGTGGCGATCAGTTTCAGGGATTTTCTGCGATCCATAAAAGGGGGTTGATTTAAAGAAACCGGAATACTATAAATTATTTTTTTTCATTTCGTCAATGATAAATTCACTGGCACGCATGGACAGGGCGAGGATCGTCCAGGTGATGTTTTTATCCGCCTGGCTCACAAACTGGCCGCCATCCACACAAAACAGGTTTTTACAATCATGCGCCTGGCTCCATTTATTGAGTGCCGATTTTTTGGGATCATTCCCCATTCGTACCGTGCCGGCTTCATGTATAATTTCACCGGGTTTGGACAAACCCCAGTTGTTTGACGCGTCATCCTCTCCGCCCCAGGTTACCACGGCTCCCATATTGTGCATGATTTCCTTAAAGGTTTCCTTCATGTGCCGGGCCTGTTTAATTTCATGATCACTCCATTTCACATTAAACTTCAGTACGGGTATCCCGTATTTATCCACCACATTCGGATCAATGGAACAGGAATTTGATTCCAGGGGAATGGCTTCGCCCCTTCCGGCCATACCCACCGAAGCCCCGTAGAAGAAACGATAGTCTTCTTTCAGGGAGGCACCGTATCCGCCGGCCTCTTTTTGTTTTCCTTTTACGAGGAATTGCCCGTTGAGTTTTTCTATCCCCCAGCCGAAACCATAGGCGGGCTGGCTCATGCCTCCCCAGTATTCTATATGATAGCCCCTCGGGAAATCAAGTTTTTTATTATCGAGCCACCAGGGGGAATAGACATGCATGCCACCGACTCCGTCTTCATTGTAACGTTTCCGGTCAAAGAGCTGCGGCAAAACGCCACCCATCGCGGCGCCGGTGGAGTCGTGCAGGTATTTTCCCACTACGTCGCTGTTGTTGGCAAGACCATTCGGATGACGGGCTGATTTGGAGTTAAGCAGAAGCCGGGCGCTTTCACAGGCGCTGGCGGCCAGGATAACCACCCGGCCCTCCACCTGGTATTCGGTCAGGTCTTCCTTGCTGATATAAGATACCCCGGTGGCCAGTCCTTCTTTATTGGTCAGCACTTCCCGGGCCATGGCATTGGCAACAATATCAATATTCCCTGTTTTCAGGGCCGGATAAATCAGCACATTGGGAGAAGAAAAATCGGCTTTCGCCATACTGCAGTTGCGGGAACACTGGGCGCAGAAAAAACAAGCCCCCCGGTCCGCGTCATTTTCAATAGGCTTTGTCAGTATTGACAAACGGGAAGGAATCACCCGTACACCGGCCTGTGTTGCGCCGTTTTTTATAAATAGTTCGTGCAAACGGGGACGGGGAGGAGGCAGGAAAATGCCATCCGGATCATTTTCCAGTCCTTCGTTGGTGCCGAATATCCCGATCAGTTTATCTACCCGGTCATAAAAAGGTTTTACCTCTTCATAACCGATCGGCCAGTCATCTCCGAGCCCGTCAATACTTCTGCGCTTAAAATCTTTCGGACCAAAACGAAGAGAGATCCGGCCCCAGTGATTGGTCCGTCCGCCAAGCATACGGGCTCTCCACCACATCCAGTCTGTACCGGTTTCTTTGGTAAAAGGTTCGCCTTCCACCGACCAGCCGCCATAACAGGCATCAAAATCGCCAAAGGGACGGAGTTTGGTGCTGGCGCCGCGCCGGGGTGAATCCCAGGGATTTTTTAACTGGGTGATGTTCTTCTGCGGATCATACATGTAACCCGCTTCAATGATACAGACTTTTAATCCTGCTTTGGCGAGGATATAGGCGGCCATCCCGCCGCCGGCGCCTGAACCTACAATGACTGCATCATATTTTTTGGGCTGTTTCTTAACCTGGAAGTCTCCCATGTGGAATCTGTGCTTTTGAAAGAACAAGTTACTGTATGCGGGCATCCCGGTGAAAAATTTTTATCCCGGTTCAGCCAACAGGAAACTTACCTTTATACAAGACCGGGAATTGCCCGGCCTTGCTTTATTATTATATATTTTTTTCAGATGAAACGAAGTATCTTTTTTATGAGTCTGCTTGGATTTTTCCTGCATCTCCGTGCACAAAAACAGGATTACAGCCAGTACCCCGTATATACCGGGGATGATCTTGGCCTCAGCTGGTCTCCTGAAAAAAGCCGGTTCAGAATATGGGCGCCCACTGCATCCGCTGCGGAACTGCGACTTTATACAGACGGGCAAACCGGTGATCCCGTGGCCGTTTTCCCGATGGAGAAAAAGGAACAGGGAACCTGGCTGGTCACCGTGCCCGGTAATTCCTCGGCCCGCTTTTACAGTTTCCGGGTTAAGATCAATGGCCAATGGTCGAAGGAAGTGACGGATCCCTATGTAAAAGCCGTAGCCGTGAACGGCGGGAGAGGCGCCATCATCAACCCGGCCCTGACCAATCCGCCTGACTGGGAAAAGGACAGAGGACCTGCCCTTCAGCATAAAACGGATGCGGTGATTTATGAACTACATGTGCGGGATGCGGGCATTCATGAAAGCGCAGGGTTCAGCAACAAGGGAAAATTCAAGGGACTAACGGAAACGGGTACACGAAACAAGGATGGATTGTCCACGGGACTGGATCATATCGCTGAATTGGGTGTAACACATGTACACCTGCTGCCGGTTTTCGACTTTCACAGCATTGATGAAACCAGGCCGGATGCGCGGTATAACTGGGGTTATGATCCGCTCAATTACAATGTGCCGGAAGGTTCCTATGCCACCGATCCGTATAATCCGGTCATACGAATCAGGGAGTTCAAGGAAATGGTGCAGGCTTTTCACCGGAAAAATATCGGGGTTATCATGGATGTGGTGTATAATCACACGGCCCTGACAGAAACCTCCAATTTTAATCAGCTGGTACCCGGGTATTATTACCGGCAGACAGCCGACGGAAAGTTTTCAAACGCCACAGCCTGTGGCAATGAAACCGCCAGTGAAAGACCGATGTTCCGCAAATTCATGCTTGAATCAATGCTTTATTGGGTGAAGGAATACCATGTGGACGGTTTCCGGATCGACCTCATGGGAGTGCATGATATTGCAACCATGAACCTTATTTCTGCCGAATTGCACAGGGTAAGGCCCGGTATTCTTCTGTATGGGGAAGGCTGGACCGCCGGAGCTTCGCCCTTGCCGGATTCGCTGCGGGCATTAAAAAGCAATGCCGCCAGGCTGGACCGGATTGCCGTATTCAGCGATGATATCCGTGACGGGATCAAAGGCAGTGTGTTTATTCATGATGATCCGGGATTTGCAAGCGGGAAAGCCGGGATGGAAGAAAGTATAAAATTCGGGATCGTGGCTTCCTGTCCGCATCCGCAGGTGGTTTATGAGAAGGTAAATTATTCCAAAGCGCCCTGGGCTGCCGGACCGGAGGGTACCATTACCTATTGTGAATGTCACGATAACCATGTGTTATGGGACAAACTGACCCTTTCTGCCCGGGATAAAAGCGAAGAGGAGCGGAAAGAAATGCACCGGCTGGCACTCACGCTGGTGCTCAGTTCCCAGGGTATTCCCTTCCTGCATGCGGGTACGGAATTTTTCCGTTCTAAAAAAGGCGTGGAGAACTCCTATGATTCACCGGATAGTATCAATGCTATTGACTGGCGGCTAAAAAGCCGGGAATTGGACTTTGTCAATTATGTAAAAGCCTTACTGGACATGCGGAAACAGCATCCTGCTTTCCGGCTGACTGATCCAAAGGCTATCAGCCGGCTTATCCGTTTTACGGATGATTTGCCGGCGGGTGGCATCGCCTATACCATCCGGGGGGAAGAAGCAGGAGACAGCTGGAAACAGCTCTTTCTCTACTTTAATGGTACGGGAAAACCGATGCCGCTGTCCATCCCCGCAAACCGGAAAGTGTTTATCCTGAATAATAAGCTGAAAACCGAAGGAAGTGATGGGAATTTAAATGCAGGCACATTGCTTCAGCTTTCGCCCTATAGCAGCACCCTGCTTTACCTGGATTAATCAGGAATTAAGCAGGGCGTATACCGCAAAACTGGCCAGCCAGTGTTCACCTCCGTAATGTCCGCTCACCACATGGGGAACTGCGGCCGCAAGGTGACGGATAGCCGCTTTTTTTAACTGCCTTCCTGCCGGATCACCGGCAGGCAGACTGCGGGCCAGTCCCATCATACACCAGCTGCGGCTGAAACAAAGTCCGTCAAGATGTACAATCTGTAAATCAGTTCTGTCGGATACAACCGGCAGCCTGCTGAGATGATTGATATCCGCGGGACTGAGGAACCGGTGAAACCATTCCCGGAAGACGGCCGGTTTTAATACACGGCGCATCAGGTCTGCTTCTTCCAGGGAAGGAGATAAAAAATCGGCGCCATTGGGTTCCCATACCGCAGGGGCTTTTCTGTCTTTTTCATATAAGTACAGCGATGCTTTCACAATCGCTTCTTCAAAGGATTTATTGCCGGCACTGCGGGCATAATCGAGCGCCATGACCAGGCCGAATGCGGTATTGGGATGTACACCTGTGCGGTTGGCATAGGTTTGTTTGGGTAAAAATTCAGTCCAGCGTTGCAGGATTAACCGGGTAAGTGGCTGCAGGGCTTCCTGCCATTTTCGTGCATCCGGGTCAGCCCAGGTCTGTAGCTCTTCATCCAGTTTAAGCAGCCAGGCCCAGCCATAAGTTCTTTCCCAGCTGCCCGTGAGGGGCAGGGAGAAGTACTTCAGTTCGCCTTCCACTTTTTCTTTTGTAAAGGCATTGCTGAGTTTTTCGCGAATGAGTTTTGCTTCAGGTAGTGCCGGGAAGGCTTTCAGTAAACGAACCAGCATCCAGTGCCCGTGAACAGCGGAATGCCAGTCAAAACACCCGTAAAAAACAGGGTGTAACCGGGAAGGCAGGAGCACATGATCACTGTCATTTACAGATGTGTGATTTGTTTTATTGGGAAATTCCTGGTCCATACATTTCAGCGGAAGAGAAGCCAGGTGACGGGCGCCGGCGAGGGTCAGTTCAAAACCACTGCTGTCCGGTTTAACGCGGAAATAGGTTTCGGATTGGGACCGGCTGATAACCGGTGCAAACAGCAAGAGCAGGTAAAAAAATCTGTTCATAACGGTTGTTGTCCGGACAAGTTCAGGCTAATTTCTGATATGGGGCAAAAAAAAACTGTACCGGAAGGTACAGTCTTAAGTATGTTCAGGTTTTTTTTAATACCTGTTACGGGGAGGGCGTCCGCTTCCGCCGCCATAACCGCCCCGGTCGCGGTTAAATCCGCCGCCACCGCTGCCGCCATAACCACCTCTGTCACGGTTAGGACGAAATCCGCCGCCACCGCCGCCGGGTTTATCTTCTGCTTCCTTTACCACCAGTACTTTCTTACCGATATGCAGATCGTTTAACCCTTCAATGGCTTCTTTGGCCTCATTGGCATTGGGCATTTCCACAAAGGCAAATCCCTTGCTTTTCCCGGTTTCACGGTCAATGGCCACTTTTACGGAGCTTACCGTACCGAACTTCTCAAAAAATTCTTCCAGTTCCGCATCATCCATATCGTACGGCAAACCGGCAACAAAAAGCTTCATCTGTTGTATTTTTAGCAAATGTAAGTCAAATACATCTGTATTTTAACCTGATTTTCATAAAATAAGGGCAAGTGCTGATCAGGCTTTACCCTCGTCAATTTTCCTGCCCGCCAAGTAACCGCCGGCTGCGCCGAGCAGCAATCCGGTAGCCATCCAGAGCGGTTCAGCTCCCGATGCAAAATAACCGATGGCAAATCCTGCCAGGGCGCCTGCAATCATAAAAATATTGACGGCTTTTCCACTGCGGCCTTCCGCAGTACTGGTATCATGGGTCTGTCTGAACTGACGCACATGTTCCCTGTGTTTTTTACGGTGATGAGATCTGGCCATTTTTTATTTTGAAATTACTCCATTCTGTAATTTCGGGGAAGTGACTTGATAAGAATCATACCTGCAAAGCCCGGAACCCTGATTTCAGACAGTGTCATGGCTTTTATAAAAAACTGTTTTTATGAATAAAAAACTCATTGCCCTTTGTCTGCTGCTATCCGCAACCGGTGTACAGGCTCAGCAAACGCAAAAACCGGTATTGCATGGCAGGCACTGGATGGCGATTACCGGCAAGCCGCTTGCCGCTACTGCCGGTTCCATGATTTTTCATCAGGGCGGTAATGCGGTTGATGCAGCCTGCGCCATGCTGGCCGCAACCTGTACCATGTGGGATGTACTCAGCTGGGGTGGTGAGACACAGGCCCTGATCTTTAATCCAACAACCAAAAAAGTGATAGCCATCAACGGGATGGGGGTGGCGCCTACCGGTGCGACACCTGAATTTTTTAAAAGTAAGGGCTATGCTTTCCCGCCTGAATATGGTCCGCTGGCCGCTACGACGCCCGGTACCCCCGGCGGGCTTTGTTATATGCTGGCAGAATACGGAACTATGAGCTTGAAAGAAGTATTGGCACCGGCCATGCAACTGGCAGCCGGTTACCCGATTGAAGCGCAGACGGCCAACAGTATTGAAAGAGGAAAAGCAAGAATAAAGGAATGGCCTTACAGTAAGAAAGTATTTCTGACGCACCCGGGTGAAAAAAGAGAAGCCCCGCTTGCCGGGGAAATTTTTGTGCAGCAGGACCTGTTACGGACACTTTCCAAAATGGTGGAAGCCGAACAGAAAGCGCTTCAGCAGAAGAAAACCAGGAAACAGGCCATTATGGCTGCCTATGACCGGTTTTATAAAGGGGATATCGCGGAAGAATTTGTGCGGGGATGCCGGGAACAGGGCGGGCTGATTACGAAGGAAGACCTGGCCAACTGGAAACCGCTGGAAGAAGAACCGCTGAAGGTGAATTATAAAGGCATCGAGGTGTATAAACTGAAACAATGGACGCAGGGTCCCGTGATGCTGCAGGCATTGAATATCCTGGAAAATTTTGATCTGAAAGCAATGGGTTATAACAGTACCCAATACATACATACAGTTTACCAGGCGATGAACCTCAGTTTTGCCGACCGCGATTTCTATTACGGGGATCCCTATTTTCCCCCGGATGAACCGGTCATGGGTTTACTCAGTAAAGAATATGCCCGATACAGAGCTTCCCTTATTCAGCCCGGAAAAAATAATCCGCTGGCCGGTCCGGGAGATCCTTATCCCTTTGAAGGGAAGCTGAATCCCTGGACTTCCTTACTCCGCCAAAGGGGCTATGCGCCCGACAGCAGCGGAAGAAATTTTATGCCGGTACATGACCAGCAGGAGCCGGTAGCGGCCATAGATGATAATTATACGGACCGCTTATGGCGCGGTACCACTTCTGTGGAAGCAGCGGATAAAGAAGGATGGGTGGTGTCCATCACCCCCAGCGGTGGATGGCTCCCCGCCTGTATTGCCGGGAATACCGGTATTGGCATGAGTCAGCGGATGCAGAGTTTTGTACTTGACAGTGTGCTGAATCCGTTTAATGTGGTGGCTCCGGGTAAAAGACCCCGGGTTACTCTGACCCCTTCCCTGGCAATTCGGGATGGAAAACCCTGGTTATCCTTTGCAGTACAGGGCGGCGATACACAGGATCAGAACCTGCTGCAGTTTTTCCTCAATATGGCCGAGTTTGGAATGAATGTGCAGCAGGCAGCCGAAGCCGCGAATATCAACAGTAACCAGCTCTGGTTATCGCTCGGGGGCAGCAAAACGGAAGATAGAAAACCCAAACCGGGTCATATCCTTTTACATGAAAGCACCCCGGAAAAAGTAAGACAGGAACTCCGGCAAATGGGCTATACCCTGAGTTTTGATGACCGTACCAGTGGTCCCATCAACGCGATTTTCTTTGACTGGAAGCACGGCAGCTTCTGGGGTGGGAGCAGTAACCACGGAGAAGACTACGGAATTGGCTGGTAATGCATCTATACGAACAATTGTTATCTTCGCCGCAAATAATGCTGTATGAAAGAAGTGGTTATTCTCTCCGCCGTGCGTACTCCCATGGGTAGTTTCGGGGGCAGCCTGAAATCTTTAACTGCCACCCAGCTGGGGGCCATTGCTATTAAAGCCGCAATTAACAGGGCCGGGATACGGCCGGAGCAGGTGAATGATGTACTCATGGGTTGCGTAATCCAGGCCAATCTGGGACAGGCACCGGCCCGGCAGGCAGCAAAATTTGCCGGTCTTCCCGATCAGGTGAATTGTACGACCGTAAACAAGGTATGCGCCAGCGGTATGAAAGCCATTTCCCTGGCTGCCCAGAGTATTGCGCTCGGTGACGCGGAAATTGTGGTAGCCGGTGGAATGGAAAGCATGAGTAATGTACCTTTTTACAGTGAACATATCCGGTGGGGTAACAAATATGGAAATGTGCAGCTGGTGGACGGACTGGCCAAAGACGGTCTCACGGATGTATATGACGGAAAAGCTATGGGTTTCGCCGCTGAACTTTGTGCCAAGGAATGCGGTATCAGCCGTGAAGAACAGGATCAGTTCGCCATTGAAAGTTATAAACGTTCACAGGCTGCCTGGGAAAAAGGAGTATTTGAAGAAGAGATTGTTCCGGTTGAAATTCCGCAACGGAAGGGTGAGCCGCTGGTTTTCAGTAAAGACGAAGAGCCATTTAATGTAAAATTTGATAAAATTCCTTCGCTTAGTCCGGCTTTTATGAAAGAAGGAACGGTTACGGCCGCCAATGCCTCAACAATGAATGACGGGGCAGCCGCACTGGTGCTTATGAGTGCGGAAAAAGCTGCGGAACTGGGGCTTACACCCATTGGCCGGATAAAAGGGTATGCCGACGCGGAACAGGCGCCCGAATGGTTCACAACCGCGCCTTCCCTGGCAGTGCCCAAAGCAGTTGCCAAAGCGGGTCTTCAAATGGAAGACATAGCTTACTGGGAACTCAATGAAGCCTTCTCCGTTGTAGGTATTGAAAACACCAGGCGGATGAAACTGGATCCTGCTACTGTTAATGTACATGGCGGAGCCGTTTCTCTCGGTCACCCGCTGGGTTGCAGCGGCGCCCGTATTATTGTTACCCTGCTGCATGTACTCAGGGCTAATAAGGCAAAATACGGAGCGGCTGGTATCTGCAATGGCGGCGGTGGGGCAAGCGCTCTGGTGATCGAAAACACAGCAAACTGAAATACCAATTATAAGAGGGTGCAGACTACTGTCTGCCAACTGTAAACTCCTTATCTCTTGTCTGAACTTAAAATTAAAACGGCTCAGCCGGGTGACGCAGCCCTGATCGCTGATATCAGCCGGGAGACATTCTATGATACCTTTGCCCCCTTCAATACGAAGGAGGATATGGATAAATTCATGGCTGAACAGTTTACCCGGGAGTCCCTGATGCGTGAAGTGGAACAGGCTGAAAATATTTTTCTCCTGCTGATGGATGAGGAACACCCCCTGGGTTACCTGAAACTTAAGAAAAGGGCCGATCTGGAAGAATTTCCCGGCACACCGGCTGCCGAACTTGCCCGGATTTATATCCGACAGTCCGGGCAGGGGAAGGGAGGGGGTAAAATCCTGATGCAGGCAGCTATTGATCTCGCTTTGTCACTCAATGCCCGCCTGCTCTGGCTGGGAGTCTGGGAAAAAAATGAAAAAGCCATCCGCTTTTACCGGCAATGGGGTTTTGAAAAATTCGGGGAGCATACCTTTCTGCTGGGGAATGATAAACAGACCGACTGGCTGCTGGCTAAAAGGCTCTGATGAAATTCCTTCGTATATCTACAGGCAGGCAGCGTATTTTTTCCATTCGTTGCAGGCACTATTTCTTTTATTAATACGTTTTTTAAGGCGGAAGACTATTTTTTCCGGCTTTCCGGTTTTTATTTTAAACCCGGAAGACCGGTGAAGGTCTATGTACCGTTAACCTGATAGCCATTTATAAATCTAAACCCCGATTATGAAACTCCGTATTTTCTCTGCTGCTTTCAGCCTGCTGGCACTGACTCTTTTCTTCAGTTCCTGTAAAAAGGAAGGCAGTACCAGCAATGAAGATTTAAGCGCTGAAACCTCCACACACTCCGATGATCAGTCCCGCTTCTCTGCCGAAGCCGATGCTGCAGCCAATGATGCGAATACTGTACTTGAACTGACTGCCGGTTTTACCGGTAAACCCGGTGATCTGCAATCCCTTTTCTGTGATGCGACGGTGGTTGTTGACACCAGTGGCAATCCGCGCACCATCACAGTAACATTTGACGGTACCAATTGCCTGGGTAACCGGACCCGTACCGGTGTCATCATACTTTCCATGCCCCAGGGTACACGCTGGAACCAGCCGGGTGCATCGGTAAGCCTGACTTTCCAGAACTATAAAGTAACCCGTGTGCGGGATAATAAGAGTCTGACATTTAACGGCACTATGACATATACCAATGTCAGTGGTGGACTGCTTATTAACCTGCCCAACCTGAACAATATCACCCACACTGCCACCAGCAGCAATATGTCCGTCACTTTTGATAACGGCACCCAACGCACCTGGCAGGTAGCCCGTCAGCGGGTTTATACCTACAGCAATGGGGTGGTGATCACCATCAACGGACTACACAGCGAAAATGGTGTTACCGGTATTACAGAGTGGGGAACAAACCGTTTCGGCCGGACTTTCACAACCCGTATTGACCAGCCTGTAGTGCTTCGTCAGGATTGCGCCTTCCGTGTCGGATCAGGTAAAGTGGTACATACCACCCCTGCCTATACCGCATCCACTACTTTCGGTCTGGATGCTGCCGGCAACCCGACCGCTTGTCCGGGAAACAGCAACTATTATATGAAAGTGGAATGGACCGGCCAGGGCGGCAACACCCGTACCGTCATCCTGCCTTATTAAAACTCCTTTTAACTCATAATAAAAAGGCCCGTGGAATTTACCACGGGCTTTTTTGTATGCCACTTGCTTTTTTCCGTTTAATTTAGTGCTGATGGCAGCCACCTTAATACAAAATATCCGGTTATTGGTGAACACCCGTTCAACGGAAAAACCGCTCAGGGGAAAAGAAATGCAGGAATTGCCCTGTATACCTGATGCGTATATGATAATTGAAGACGGTATCATAGCGGCTACCGGTTCCATGAATGAGCTTCCTTACCGGGAAGGTCATTTCTCAACCGTTACAGATGCATCCGGGCAACTGCTGCTGCCGGCCTGGTGCGACAGTCATACCCATCTTGTGTTTCCGGCCAGCCGGGAAGAGGAGTTCATTGATAAAATAAAGGGGCTCAGTTACGCGGAGATTGCGGCAAAAGGAGGGGGCATACTCAATTCTGCGGCAAAGCTGCAGGCCATGTCCGAATCAGATTTGTTAAATGAATCGCGTAAACGACTGGATGAAATAAGCCGGATGGGCACAGGGGTGGTGGAAATCAAAAGCGGATACGGCCTGACCACCGAAGGTGAGATCCGGATGCTGCGGGTTATAAAAAAACTGAAAGAAGAGTCACCGGTGGCCATCAAAGCCAGTTTCCTGGGCGCTCATACCTATCCCCCCGCATACAAGGAAAATCATGAAGGATATATCCGGCTGCTTACCGAAGAAATGCTGCCGCTGATTGCCGGGGAAAAGCTGGCTGATTATATTGATGTGTTTTGTGAGGAAGGTTTTTTTTCGCCGGAAGAAACGGAAAAAATCTGTCTTGCCGGCATGGCTGTTGGGTTAAAGCCCCGTATCCATGCCAACCAGCTGCATGCGTCCGGCGGAGTACAGACCGGGGTAAAACTGGGCGCCATCAGTGTGGATCACCTGGAAAGTATGGATGAGGAGGCTGTCCGCTCGCTGGCCGGTTCTGATACTATTGGCACTTTATTGCCGACCGCGGCCTTTTTTCTGCGGATGCCTTACCAGCCCGCCAGGCAGCTGATTGATGCCGGTTGCGCCATCGCTTTGGCTACAGATTATAATCCCGGTTCATCCCCCAGTGGTAATATGAACCTGGTAGCAGCAATGAGCTGTATTCAGATGAGAATGCTGCCGGAAGAAGTGATCAATGCCGCAACGCTCAACGGAGCGTTTGCGCTGGAGCTGCAAAAGGATTACGGGAGCCTGGTTGCCGGGAAAAAAGCCAGTTTTATACTGACCAAACAGGTTCCCGGCCTGGCATACCTGTTTTATGCTTTTGGTCAGTCGCACATTGATAAAGTCATGCTAAACGGAGAATGGTTATGAAATATACCCTGCTGCTATGTATGTTTTGCTTTGCTATTACGCAAGGTAAAACCCAGATAACGGAACCCTGCAGTTCCTTCCGGTCCGGCAATTTTTTATATACAGATGAAAACAATATAACCTGGGAACTCAGCCGGAATGGAAAAAGACAGACAGAAACTAATAAGAAAACAGGCAAGACCGTGAAGTTCCGTATTCTCTGGCTGAATGAATGTGAATACAGGCTGACACAGGTATGGACCAATATCCGGGAGCGGCGTAAATGGAACAGGGCACATTATACATACCGGATTATCGCCACAACGGCCCGATCCTATACATACAGTTGTATCTGTAAAGACAGCCCCACTGTGGGGGGCACTGTTGTACGCCTTGACTATTAACATTCAGTTTACCGGGAAGCAAAAGTGAAATCGTATTTTCGGACCCATGTTCAGGTTTCGGAAAAATACTGAAGGCTTTCTTGACCAGGTAATCCGGGAGGAACGGGTTATATTCCCGGATCAGCGGACGGAAGGAAAGGAATTCCTGGTTTCTTTTTTCGGGGAAATTCGTCCCAAGCCGGGCCGTAAGAACCGGGACGCGGAAAAAAATATGGGAGTTGTGATTGACAAGCTCCAGGCACATCCTGCCCTGCTCCGATGTCTGCAACAGGCCATCTATTCCCAACTGATCAACAGCAAACTTCAATCGGCCATTACAGAAAGCGGTATACCGTTATCACGCGGATTCTGGCAGGAATTATCTAACCGGCTCAAGCATAAAATTATTCCTCCGCTCCAGGATGAGACGGATTTTCTTTATGTGCTGAACAGTATCTTTTTTAAAAAGACGGATTATAAATGGGTGGAAGCCATTTCCCGCTCCTCCTGGATCCGTTTTTTTGAAACAACCGGCTTCCGGATAAAGGGTACAGACAAACGTATAAAAACGGATCTGATGCGTGCGCTGCGCACCTTATCCTTTCAGGTAGCGCAACTGGGACTGGAAAGGGAAGTGCTTCATTACCTGCCGGAAGCTATCAGGGATACCGACAATGCTTTTGTCGGACAGCATCAGGCTGTGCAGGCTTTGGGAAAAGCTTTACAGGCGGATGAAAGCGACGCGGTAATGCTTGAAGCTTCCGGATTCCTGAAAGAGCAGATAAAGGACTGTTACCGCCTGGTGGAGTACATACAGGAAAGTCATTCGGAAAACGGCGCCAGCCTCCAGCAAACCTATCTGCTTCTGATACTCAATAACCGGCTGGAGCGGATGCAACTGATCGCAGATGTACTGGATGCCGATACCCATTTTGATGCCGGAAGGCTCACGGATATTTTCCGGATGCTTGTGCGGAATGAAAAAAGGAAAAACAGTATCCTTGAATTCCTGTCACAGGGACTGGGCTATATCGCCTACCAGATAGCCGAACATAAGGGCCATAAAGGACATAAATACATCACGGAAACACGCGGCGAATTTTTCAAAATGCTGCGCAGCGCCATGTGGGGCGGGCTGATTATATGTTTTACCGCTATCGCTAAAAATCTGATCGGTAAACTTAAGCTGGCTCCCTTTCCCCTCGGTTTCCTGTACAGTGTGAACTACAGCGCAGGCTTTATTCTGATAGAGCAGACGAATTCCACCCTGGCAACCAAGCAGCCGGCTTTTACCGCAAGTGCGGTAGCGGCCTCACTGGATGTCAGAAAAACGGAGGGAGAGCCGGATCTTGAAGGACTGGCGGCAACGGTGGCCAGGGTTTCACGCAGTCAGCTTGCTTCCTTTTTCGGCAACCTCGTTATTGTGTTTCCGGTAACTTTTTTGCTGGCCTGGGCCTGGCATCAGCTGTCCGGACAAAAGATCAGCGAAGGAGAGGCCGCATTCCGGTTACTGAAAGACCAGCATTTGTGGCGCAGTCCCTCTCTTTTGTATGCCTGCTTTACCGGCGTATTCCTCTTTGCCAGCGGTATTATTGCTGGGTACTGGCAAAATAAAATACGTTACGGGCGTATCCGGGAACGGCTGTTAAGACATCCCTTACTCAATGTTTCCCTTTCTTCCGGAAGACTGGCATGGCTGGCTAATTTTACAGAAAGGAACACCGGTGCTATCGCGGGCAGTCTCGCCCTTGGTTTTTTCCTCGGCTTTTCAGGTGTTGTGGGTAAAATTTTCGGTATCCCTTTTGATATCCGGCATATCACCATCGCTTCCGGGAATGTATCCATTGGGATGTATGGTTTAGGGCTGGACCAGTTGCCTCCCCAGTTTATGCTGGGTGTACTGGCAGGCGTGGCCGGTATCGGTTTTTTTAACTTTGCCATCAGCTTTACCCTTGCGTTTATCGTGGCCATAAAATCACGGGGCATACACCTTTCACAGTATCCCCGTCTTGTGCGGATCATTTTCCGGTATTTCTTCCGTCATCCCCGTGAGTTTTTCCTGCCCCCGCGACCGGCAGCTTCCGTTCTTTACAGACCGCTGTCCGGTTCAGGTACCGTAACGGATGATGATAAATAATAATCCGCACTGTTAACGATTTTAATCAGGTATTTCCTGTCTGGAAACCGGTACATTTGGCAATACTGAATAATATAAAGATGGACAGAAGAGAGCTGCTGAAGAACATGGGATTTATCGGCGGGCCCCTGCTTTTTCCTTCCGTACTGAGCCATTTTCTGGCTTCCTGCCGGAACGGGGATATACAAGGGTATACACCGCTCTTCTTTACGGAACCGGAATACCGGCTGGTCACCGAAATCACGGATATAATTATACCCGAAACCGGTACCCCTTCGGCCACACAGGTATTCACACCGGTGCTGCTGGATCAGGTGTACCGGCTATGTATAACCGAAGAAGAACAGACAGCCCTGCGGAAGGGTTTAAAGGAAACGGCATCCGGCTGGGATCGTTTAGCTTCGGCTGAAAAGGTAAAGCGGATTACTGAACTGGATAAAAACGCCTTTGCGAACCGGGAGCAGGAACGCTGGTTCAGGGATTTTAAAAAATTCACGCTGATCGGATTTTTCACCTCTGAACAAGGGTCTGTGAAAGCCGCTCTTTATACCAAAGTGCCGGATGAATGGAAAGCGGATATTCCGGCCGGACCGGAAACCCTGAATAACGCAAATACCAGTCTTCATTTCTAATTAACGGATCATGCCCGGTTTTCATATACTCGGAAAAGCTGAAAAAGAAAATAGTTATGATGCCATTGTAATCGGTTCCGGTATTACCGGAGGGTTGGCGGCCAAAGAACTCACACAAGCCGGATTAAAAGTGCTGGTGCTGGAAAGGGGGCGGATGGTGGAACATATAAAGGATTATCCGACCGTGATGAAAGATCCCTGGGAACTTCCTCTCCGGAATATGGTTTCCCTGGAAGAGAAAGAAGCCTATTCTGTACAGAAGAACCTGTATTTATTCGGTCAGGACAGTAAACATTTCCTGGTGAATGATGCAGATCACCCGTATATACAGGAAAAGCCATTTGCCTGGTACCGGGGTTACCAGCTTGGCGGCCGTTCCCTGCTTTGGTCTAAACATTGTTACCGGTTGAGTGACCTGGATTTTGAAGCCAATGCCAGAGAAGGAATCGGAACTGACTGGCCGCTCCGGTATGCAGATCTGGCGCCCTGGTACGATCATATTGAAAGGTATATAGGCATAAGCGGAAACCGGGATGGTATTCCGCAGATTCCAGACGGACAGTTCCTGCCCCCTTTTGAAATGAATGTTTTTGAGAAACAGATCAGGGAAAGGATGCGGAAAAAATTTCCGGAACGCGACCTGGTGATAGGCCGGATGGCTATACTCACCCGGGATCATAACGGACGCAGCCGTTGTCATGCCCGCAATCTATGTTACCGGGGCTGTGTATTCGGGGCGCCGTATTCCAGCAATGCGGCAGCCCTGCCGGATGCGGCCAGGACTGGCAACCTGACCCTCCGGCCATTTTCCATTGTGGAGCGGTTGCTGTATGATCCCGGGACGAACCGTGTGAAAGGAGTAAGAATTATTGATACTGAGAACGGGAAGCCGGCAGAATTTTACGCCCGTCTCCTTTTCCTCAATGCCTCCACCATTGGCAGTACACAGATTCTCCTGCAGTCGGCTACTCCTGAGTATCCCGACGGGCTGGCCAACAGCAGCGGGGCGCTGGGCAAATACCTGATGGATCATCATGCCATGATTGGCGCGCTGGGGGGCTTTAGCGGTTTACAGGATCATTATTATCACGGGCAGCGGCCGGCCAGTGTGTATATACCCCGTTTCCGAAATCTGCATACTAATGACCGGGATTATTTACGCGGTTTTGGGTACGAGAATTATACCAGCCGGTCTGACTGGACACGCGGCTTTTACAATGCCGGGCTCGGGGCGGACTGGAAGGATGCGCTTACACATCCTGGTGAATGGATTGCCTATTTTGAAGCTTATGGGGAAACCCTGCCGGCAGTTACCAATACGATACGTCTGAGCCCCGATAAAAAAGATAAATGGGGTTTGCCCTTACCGGTCATCAGCATGGAATACGGGGAGAATGAAAAGAAAATGCGGAAAGATATGCAGGATTCAGCCGTTGAAATGCTGGAGGCGGCCGGTATGGACTGGGTAAACCGGTTTGATTACGGGATGATTCCCGGATCCGTTATCCATGAAATGGGAACGGCCAGAATGGGAAATGACCCCCGGCAGGCCGTATTGAACAAATGGAACCAGTCGCACGATATAAAAAATCTCTTCGTCACCGATGGTTCCTGTATGCCTTCGTCCCCCTGCCAGAATCCATCGCTGACCTATATGGCACTTACGGCCAGGGCCTGTGCTTATGCGGTGAAAGAACTGAAAAAAGGCCATCTCTGAAAGGAAGCCGTAATTCGGGGTACAAACAATATCTTAGCATACAAATCGAATTGCATGCTGCCCCTGATTGAATGTGTTCCCAATTTTTCGGAAGGAAATGATCCTGCTGTAATTAAACAAATCACCAGCCAGATTGAGTCGGTGGAAGGCGTCCGCCTCCTCAATGTGGATCCCGGTAAAGCCACCAACCGTACCGTCGTGACCTTTGTTGGTCATCCGGAAGCGGTAGTGGAAGCTGCTTTCCAGGCTATCCGGAAAGCCGGTGAACTGATTGATATGAGCCGGCATAAAGGAGAACACCCGCGGATGGGGGCGACGGATGTTTGTCCGCTGATACCGGTTTCCGGTATCAGTATGGAAGAAACCGCCGCCTGGGCCCGGAAACTGGCCCGCCGGGTGGGAGAGGAGCTTTCCCTGCCTGTATATCTCTATGAAGAAGCCCAGCCGGATAAAAAACGCAGTAATCTTTCGGTTATACGGGCGGGTGAGTATGAAGGGTTCTTTAAAAAAATTCATGAACCGGAATGGAAACCGGATTTCGGTCCCGCAGAAATGGATATTCGCCGTGGCGCAACAGTGATCGGAGCGCGTGATTTCCTGATAGCCTATAATGTAAATCTCAATACTACCAGTACCCGCCGTGCCAATGCGGTTGCATTCGATATTCGCGAAGCCGGACGGAACGTACTGGAGAACGGAGTTAAAGTGAATAAACCAGGCAGTCTGAAAAGTGTGAAGGCGATTGGCTGGTATATAGAAGAGTATGGCATCGCGCAGATCAGTATGAACCTGACCAATATCCGGGTTACCCCGCTGCATATCGCTTTTGATGAGGTATGCCGCAAGGCGGAGGCCAGGGGTTTACGGGTTACGGGTTCTGAACTGGTGGGACTGGTTCCCCTGCAGGCACTTACTGATGCCGGCAAATATTTCTTACGGAAACAACAACGATCCACCGGGGTGCCTGAAAAAGAACTGATAAAAATCGCGGTGAAGTCAATGGGACTGGATGAACTCGCTCCCTTTAACCCGGAGGAACGGATAATTGAATACCAGCTCAGGGACAAAACAGCCGGAAAACTCGTTAACCTGACCTTGTCAGCCTTTGCGGATTTAACCTCCAGTGAAAGTCCTGCGCCCGGAGGCGGTTCTGTATCTGCCTTTGTTGCAGCCCTGGGTACCGCCCTGGCCGGAATGGTGGCGAATTTATCCTCCCATAAAAAAGGCTGGGATGAGCGATGGGAGGAATTCAGCGAATGGGCGGAAAAGGCAGAAACGATCAAACAGGAATTGCTGCAGCTGGTAGATGAAGATACCCTGGCATTTAACCGGATTATGCAGGCCTTTGCGTTACCAAAAGCAACCGACACTGAAAAACAAATCCGCACACAGGCCATCCAGGAGGCAACCCGGCTCGCAATGGAAATTCCCTTCCGGGTTATGGAACTTTCCTTCCGCTCCATGGAAGTTATCCGGGCGATGGTGGAAAAGGGCAATCCCAATTCCGTAACCGATGCCGGCGTGGGTGCCCTCTGTGCCCGGACAGCTGTAATCGGGGCTTTCATGAATGTCCGGATCAATGCCACCGGTTACCAGGATGCTGCATTTGTGACGGAAATAGTGGAAAAGGGAAGAGCTATAGAACAACAGACGATCGCTGCTGAAGCAGAGATTATGGCTCTCGTCAATTCAAAAATCGGAAGCTGATAAGAAACCGGCTGACTTTAATTACGGCAGTATGAAACACCTGAAAATATATAACCGGCAGGACCTGCTTTCCCTGACCCGCATCCGTCGTTTTGAAACAAAAATGGGTGAAAGGCTGCAGGTAGTGACGGATGAAAATGACCTGCTGAAATCTTTTGAAGGATCTCCTGCACGGTATGTACTTTTCGGTGTGCCGGAAGACCTGGGCGCCCGCGGGAATTTTGGCAGCGGTGGATGTGATACATTATGGATTCCCTTTCTGCAAAGTTTTTTCAACCTGCAGAGTAACGACTTTCTTGATGGCTATGAAATATTGCTGGTGGGGCATTTTGATTTCGGCGACATGCAATACGTGATTGACACCAAAGCCAAGGGGGAGGATGAGCGGATTGAAGCCTACCGGCATGCGGTACTTACCATTGATGACGAAGTGGAGAACCTGGTAAAACTGATCACCGCAGCGAAGAAAATACCGATTGTTATCGGCGGCGGCCATAATAATGCGTATCCGCTGATTAAAGGCGCTGCCAAAGGCTGGCATAAAGCCGGACGTATCCCCCTTGCCCAGCTTAACTGCATCAGCCTGGATGCCCATGCTGATTACCGCCCGCTGGAAGGGAGGCATAGCGGCAACGCTTTCCGGTATGCAGAGGAAGACGGCTACCTGCAGAAATACTGTGTTATTGGCTTACATGAAAACTATATTCCGCAAAACAGCTGGGTGGATATTGTGAACAATCCCTTTATTGATTGTATCACCTTTGAAGATATTTTTATTCACCAGAAAAGAACCTTCTTACAGGCAGTTGCCCATGCTACCGGTTTTACAGAAGACAGCATGACCGGTATTGAACTGGATATGGATGCCATTCAGCATACCCTCAGCAGTGCCATGACCCCCGTGGGGATCAGTCCGGTGCAGGCCAGACAGTATGTGAGTTTTGCTGCGGCGGATGCCAAAGCTGCTTATTTGCATATTTGTGAAGGGGCCACCCGTTTACCGGACGGGCGTACGGATCCGCAGAGCGGTAAACTGGCAGCCTACCTGGTGACGGATTTTATTAAAGCGGGTCTTGCGTTTCGCTGATCATTCTTCCATTTCCATGATTTTTTCAAACAGTGTTTCGTACCGGCGGTTCAGGGTTACGAGTTCTTCCGCTGCTTTTTTGTACGCGGTTTCCGCTTCCAGGAAACGGGTTTTGTCTGAATAGGTGGAAGGGTCGGCAAGCGAAGCTTCCAGTTCCGCCTTCCGGGATGTCAGGGCAGCAATTTCAGTTTCCACCTGCTGAAACTGGCGTTGTATTTTCTGGAGTTCTTTTTTCTTTTCCTTGTCTATAGCGACCGGCGCGTGCTTTACGACGGGCTCCGGTTTTTTCTCTGCCGGTTTTTCTGCTGCCGGGGCAGCTGTTACCTGCTTTTCCTGTTTACGGTTTTCCTGTTCCAGCCGGGCCATCCGTTCTTTCCAGGCCACCCATTCTTCATAGCCGCCTTTGAATTCCTTAATCTGGTGATCCACTATTTCCCAGATCTTATTGGCTGTTTTGGCCACAAAATAACGGTCGTGGCTGACCAGGATGATGGTGCCCTGGTAACGGTTCAGCGATTCAATCAGCAGGTCACAGCTATGCATATCCAGGTGGTTGGTGGGCTCATCCAGCATCAGGAAGTTGGCTTTGCTCACAATAACCTTGGCCAGTGCCACCCGGGCTTTTTCCCCGCCACTGAGGATTCTGATTTTTTTGTCCGCATCATCCCCGCTGAAAAGAAAACAGCCCAGTAAACCACGCAGCTCCAGTTCAGTCATCTGGCTGCCGCATTCTTTCATTTCATCCAGGATCGTGTTGTTCAGGTTCAGCGCTTCCAGCTGGTGCTGGGCATAAAAGCTTTCTTCCACATTATGCCCCCATTTCCGTTCACCCGTTGAAAACTGTTCCACCCCCGCAATGATCCGGAGCAGTGTGGACTTTCCTTTTCCGTTGGCACCGATCAGGGCTATTTTATCACCACGGTCAATCTCCACAGAACTGTTTTCGATGATCACATTGTCGCCAAATGCTTTGGAAACATGGTGCAGTTCCACCAGTACTTTCCCCGGTTGTTTATCTACCCGGAAATTGATACGGATATCCGGTCTTTCAATTTCCGCTTCCTCAATTCTCTCCAGTTTGTCCAGTTTCTTTATTATACTCTGGGCCATGGCAGCCTTGCTGGCCTTGGCCCGGAAACGTTCCACCAGGCGTTCGTTCTGGCGGATATAGTCCTGCTGGTTCTCATAGGCCTTCTGCTGCATTTCCACCCGGATGGCTTTCTCTTTTTCGTAGTAATCATAATTGCCGGTATAGATATGCAGTTGTTGCTGGTATACCTCCACAATTTTGGTCACCATCCGGTTCAGGAAGTATTTATCATGGCTTACAATCACCACGGCGCCCTGGTAATGCTGCAGGTATTTCTCCAGCCATTCAATGGAAGGAAGATCCAGGTGGTTGGTTGGTTCATCCAGTAAAAGCAGGTCGGGTTGCTGCAGGATCATTTTGGCCAGCAATACCCGCATCCGCCAGCCTCCGCTGAATTCTTTATAAGGCCTTTGCAGGTCACTGTTGGAAAACCCCAGGCCCTGCAGCACTTCTTCCGTGCGGTGATGCATTGTGTACCCGCCGAGGGTTTCCAGCTCATGCAGTTTATCGCTGTACGCATGGAGGGTTTTTTCATCGCCGGTCTTTTCCAGTTCCTTTCCCAGTACTTCAATTTCTTTTTCCAGTTGCAGCACTTTTTCAAAAGCCCCCAGGGCTACCGTCAGAATTGAATCTTCCGTATCAAAACTCAGCAGGTCCTGGTGCAGATAACCAATGGAAGTACTGCGGCTTCTTTCCACCGTTCCGGATGAAGGCTGGTATTCTCCCACCAGTAATTTTAAAAGGGTGGATTTCCCGGTTCCGTTATAACCAATCAGCCCGATTCTTTCCCCCGGCTGTATATGCCAGGTGGCATCCTCCACAATGGTACGGGCCCCGAACTCAAAAGTCACATTTTGCAAACCTGCCAGCATAAATAAAATTTAACAAGTTGCAAAAATAAAGGATTCGCCCGAGCGGCGGGAGGGGTTTATCTTTGACTATGCGTATGAAAAGCCAGTTTCGTAGTTTTTTAATACTGACGGCATTTATTTTATGCAGCCTTTTCGCCTGCGGGGATGCAGCGGATCATTCACCCTCCCTGTCAACCGACCGGCAGGCTGTAAAAGGAGACAGTACCGTCAACCAGCAGCTGGATTCGCTGCTGAGGGATTATTTCAGTCTGATCCATGCTTTTGCCTACGGTATACCGGCGGAGATAGAGGAAAAAGCACAGGTATTTGGCCGGTCACTGCGGCAGCTGAAACTGGACAGATTTGCCGGCGACAGTCTCTTATATGAAGCGATCTGGGTGGAAAAAGAAAACTGCCTGGCGGAAAATGAGGCGATCATTGCCGACCCTGAACTGACAGAGAAAAGAATGTCCCTGCACCTGCTCAGCTGGGAACTTTTTAATCTGCTGCGGGCGGTGCATTACACAAAAACCGGTCTCAGCCTGCTTGAAAAACCGGATGTATTCGGAGAGGGCAAACCGGGCCAGTGGCTGACGGCTGATCCTTCAGCTCCCGGTCCTTTTCCGGGCAGGGAAACACCGCTGGTCAGGGAAAAGTGGTGAGCTGAAAACATTTAAAACGTTCCGTTGTTGAAAAAATTTATGTACCGTTGTTTCAGTACGTTTGTACTGCTTATGCTCCTCACCTCTGTCTGCGCCCAGGACAGGGTTACCCTGAATGGCTTTATTAAGGACAGTCTTACCGGTGAATCCGTAGCCGGCGCCAGCATTGCCGTTTATGGTCAATCCCGGGGCGTGGCGAGTAACCAGTATGGGTTTTACTCCCTGACCCTTGAAGCCGGAGAATACCTGGTTCAGGTTTCGCATGTTTCCTATACCGGAAAAGTGATTAAGGTCAGTCTTCAGCAGGACAGGTCGCTGAATGTGGAACTGCTTTCCCGTTCGGCACAGATCGGGGAAGTGGTGGTGTACAGCAAAAAGAGGGATGGAAATGTGAAAAATGCACAGATGGGACGTTCTGATCTTTCCATCAGCCAGGTAAAAGCGATCCCCGCGTTTATGGGAGAAGTGGATATTCTCAAAGCCATTCAGCTGCTGCCCGGTGTGCAGAGTGCCGGTGAAGGCAATGCCGGCTTTTATGTACGGGGCGGAGGACCGGATCAGAACCTGATCATGCTGGATGATGCCGTAGTGTACAATACAGGACATTTATTTGGTTTCTTTTCCATATTCAACGGGGATGCTATAAAGAATGTCTCCCTGATTAAAGGCGGTATGCCGGCCCAGTATGGCGGACGACTATCTTCGGTACTGGATGTTTCCATGAAAGAAGGAAATATGAATACGTTACAGGGAGAAGGGGGCATCGGACTGATTGCCTCCCGGTTTTCCCTGCAGGGGCCGTTGAAAAAAGATAAATCTTCCTTTATTGTTTCCGCCCGCCGCACGTATATAGACGCGCTCGTAAAACCTTTTGTAAACAAAAACAGCAGTTTTTACGGTTCCGGGTATTATTTCTATGACCTGAATGCGAAAGTCAATTACCGTTTTTCGGATAAGGACCGTCTTTATCTGAGTGGTTATTTCGGAAGGGATGTTTTTGACTTCCGGAATGCCCGGCGTTCGTTTAAAACCAATATACCGTGGGGAAATTCCACTGCCACGCTGCGCTGGAATCATGTGTTCAGCCGCCGGATGTTCGCCAACACTACGGCTGTGTATAATGATTATAATTTCAGATTTGCCGCCTCACAGGAAAACCTGGAAATCGGATTAAACTCCGGGATCCGGGATATGAGTATTAAAACTGATTTTGATTATTACCCGGTTCCGGCCCATAAATTGCGTTTTGGCGGCTTACTGACATTTCACAAATTCATACCCAATGTGGTAAGCGGCCGGCAGGATTCTGTGGTCTTTAGTCCCAATAACGAGGGCGCCAAGTATGCTACGGAAACAGCCCTTTACCTCCAGGACGACTGGGAGATCGGGGAGAAAATAAAAATTAATTATGGCCTGCGCTGGAGCAATTTTACCCAGACAGGACCCTATATGCGGTACACCCGCGATGCCAATGGCAATAAGACCGACAGTATCTATTATTCTTCTCTTCAGAAAGTTAAATCCTATGGCGGGCTGGAGCCCCGGTTTACATTCCGGTATGCGCTGAATGATGAAAGTTCCCTGAAAGCAGCCATCACCCGTAATTACCAGTATATACACCTGGTGACCAATGCCGGAACCACGCTGCCCACCGATCTCTGGGTACCCAGTACCTACCTGGTCAGGCCCCAGGTAAGCTGGTTATATGCCGCCGGTTATTTCCGCAATTTTGCCAATAATACGTTTGAAACCTCCCTGGAGGTTTATTACAAGGATATGCAGAACCAGGTGGAATACAAAGAAGGATATACCCCTTCACTGGCCGACCCGGAGGAAGAATTTGTATTTGGCAGGGGCTGGAGTTACGGCGCGGAACTGCTCATAAATAAAACCAAAGGCAGATGGACCGGTTGGGTGGGGTATACCCTCTCATGGACCTGGCGCCGCTTTCCCGATCTCAATGAAGGCCTTAAATACCCTGCCCGGTACGACCGGCGGCATGATCTTTCAGTGGTTGGTAACTGGGAGCTGAACCGTAAATGGAAAATGGGAGCCGTATTTGTATATGGCACGGGCAATGCGGTAACCCTGCCGGAACGGTTTTATGTAATCAACGGAGTGCTGACACAGGAATACAGCCGGCTCAACCAGTACAGGATGAAAGCTTATCACCGGCTCGATTTTTCAGCTACCTATACACCGGTACCAAAGAAAAAAAGAAAAATCAGCAGCCAGTGGGTATTCAGTGTATACAATCTTTACAGCCGGTTAAATCCCTATTTCCTGTATTATGATCAGGAAGGAAGTATAGCGGAAGGGAATCTGACCATAACCGGCAAACAGGTCTCTTTATTCCCTGTACTGCCATCCGTCACCTGGAATTTTAAATTCTGAGAACTGCAAAAAAACAAAAAGGGCTGTTACCAGTGATTATAACAGCCGCTTTCTGCGTCAATAAATTGAGGAATTTAAAATTGTTTGCCCGATAAAAGTAGGGGAAGGGTTTAACCTGGCCAATTATTAAAGTCACTATTTGACATGATTGCTGTTAAATTAAGCGTAATCATGTATTAAATTTAAAATATCACTTATACATAAAAGAGATCACCCGGCATTATTGATTACCGGGGGCCGGTTTTTCGTATATAAAGCGAACCATGGCATTCTTTTTTTCATCGGAGGTAAGATATAACTGGTAGCGTTTTGTTCCCGCTGTTACAATCATAAGCGCAGTATTGGGAGGAATAGAGCCGAGATTTTCACCCACCATGATCACTTCCTGTATGGTTTGCTTCAGGCTGACACGCACATTCACACTGATGGGTTGTGTTTTGAGCATACGGTTACTCACCACCGGCATACTGTTTACATATACGGAAACCGTATCGCCATCAATTTGCCCGTTATCATAGAAGTCAATTTTTACCGTTCCGGTATCCACTTTTATTTCACGTACCAGTTCGGCCTTTCTGCCGGTCAGGCTGAGCGGAAGTTTAAGTTCCGGTTTAAAAGCCGCTTTTTCAAATCTTGTCAGTACCAGGGTACCGGGATCACATACTGTTTTGCCGTCGATCGCCTTTCCGGTGGGAGTGGACCAGCTGCCTCTCAGTTGTTCTTCTGTTACCACGTTGCCGCCACCCCGGTGATAGGAAAGCCGGTATGTTTTGATACAGGGAACACAATCCTCTTTAATCCGGAACGTAACAATACCGATTTCCTTTATGATGATCAGGTTACTGTCCCGGTTCCAGGTTCCTTCAAAATTTTCCTTCACATAGTTCAGGGAATCTGAGAAATGATAGGCCGTGCCGGTGATCCGGCTGCCGGCAACCTGCAGTTGCAGTTCAATATTATAAACAGGAAAACAACCGCTCGGTGCCATTACCAGTTTACCGCGCCAGATACCATTGATATCCTGGGCCGGGCTGCTGAACGCACAGAAAATGAAAAGCGCCGGAATTAGGAACCTTGCCATAACGGTGGAAAAATACAGAAAAAAAGCCCTGTTCCTGAAAATTTACAGCAGCGGCAGGATCAGGGCCGCTGGTAGCGGAAGCGAACCACGGCATTCTTCTGTTCGGTGGAAGTGATACGCACTTCAAAACGTTTGGCCCCGGCTTCCACGATCATCAGGGATGTATTGGGAGGAATGGTTCCTAGGTTTTCTGCAACCATGGTCAGTTCGTGTATATCATTTTCCTCATCCATTTCAAACTGCAGTACCAGGGGCGCGGCCGTCAGTCTTTTTTCTGAGAGTACCAGTTTATTGTCGAGGTACACGGAAATGGTGTCACCGTCCACCTCCCCGTTATCATAAAGTTTCACCGTTACTTTGTTGCTGCTGATCGTTAAGGTCTTAACCAGTTCATTGGTACGGTCACGAATTACCGGGGGGGCCGGTGTAAGGGGTGCAGCCGGTTTGGTATTCTGTAAAACAGGTTCGGTTTTTTCCGGAACAGCAGTGGTTACCGGATCTTTTGGCGTCTTTTTTTCCGGGGGTTTATTGACAATTACCTCTTTTTTGGGAGTGACTTTTTTACTGAGCTGTGCACTGTCTTTTTTGACAGGCGGTTTACTGACCAGCGGGGAAGGGGGAAGGGGTTTGGTAACCGGGCTTTTCTTAACCGGTGCCTGGTTTTCATATACAGGCCCTTTTTTAACCTTTCCGCGTAAAAAGGGTTCGATATAAAAATCGGATTCTGTCACCCGCCGCAGGTACACTTTCCCGCCACCACAGTTATCACCCTGTTTGTTCATCACCCCGTCTTTTTCAAACTTACTGGTATAAGTTCCTTCCAGGAATTCTTCTTTGCCCGATCGGGAATACTCAAAACTGCATTTCATGATACAGGCCTGCGAGCCACCGGCCATCCGCAATTCTACAGTCCGGATTTCCTGGATCAGCACTTTTTTCCCGGCTTTGTTGTAGCTGCCCGTCAGGGATGCTTTGCCGTAAAACACGGTACTGAGATAGGAATAAGAAACCCCGGAAACCGAGTTGCCGGTTTGCCGGATCTGCACTTCAAATTTGTAATGGTCGAATGATTCTGTCACAAAATAGCCGCGCCAGATGCCCGTCAGATCCTGGGCCGATCCGGACAGGGAAATAACAAACAGCAAAAGACCCATAAAAAATTTCAGGTACCGCATACGATTCAGAAAAACAAATTTACTGAAACATGAGATGAAGAAAGAACGGGAATGGAACAATAGTTGCCTAATTTTAACAGCCCTTTAAACTATGCGCATCAGCACCGCCATCATCGCCTGTTTTTTTTGGCATTTGCTTTTCTTGACTGCATGGGCTCAGTCCCCTGAACAGCTTCTGCTGAACAGGCTGGACTCCGTTGCCCATACGAAAAGCATTGCTTCCCATTTTGCATCACTTTACAGAAGAACCAGTGCCCGGGCATTTACCTATTACCGTAATGCCCGGCCAGAAGAGAGCGCCATTGCTCACCGGTTTATGCTGGTTTTTGCTGACTACTTTTTTCAGTCAGCCCAGCTACCTTCACTCAACTGGCAAGCTTATTACAGCGACAGCAGCCGAACCATTTTGCACTACCAGTTACTGGGGATGAATGCCCATATTAACGGGGACCTCTGGCAGGCCCTGTACCGGCATTTCAGTTATGAGGAATTTAAACAGGGCCGACGGCTGCTGATCCGTTTTCAGCAGGCGCTGCGGAAGGAGTTTAATGCCCGTTATGAGGAAACTATCCGGGAAAAAGGCCCGGGAAGAACCCTGCATATGCTTTCTGCCGGTTTAAGCAGGTATTACGGTCACTGGAAACTGCTGCACTGGCGGAAGCGACAATTCAGACTGGCAAACCGGATGTTTGATAATCCGGACAAAGCAACTCCCCGTCTCCGGAGGATTACCCGTAAAAAGCAATCCGTTGACCGCCTGATACTGCGCCATCTTTAGGCATTATTCGTTACCTTTGCACTCTTAAAAATCAAGTTTTTAGTGATGATTAACATTACACTGCCAGACGGGGCCGTCCGGCAATATGAATCCGGGGTGACCGCGCTTGACATTGCGAAGTCGATTTCCGAGGGACTGGCCCGGAAAGTGCTGGCCGCACAGGTGAACGGTGAAGTATGGGACGCCAGCCGGCCGATTCAGCAGGATGCGCAACTGAAATTACTGACCTGGAATGATACCGACGGACAAATGACCTTCTGGCATTCATCGGCCCACCTGATGGCGGAGGCGGTTGAATCAGTTTTTCCGGGTGTAAAGTTCTGGGTAGGGCCCGCACTGGAAAGCCCGAAGGGATTTTATTATGATATGGATCTGGGCGACCGGAAAATGACGGAAGAAGACCTGGCCACGCTCGAAAAGAAAATGCATGAACTCTCCAAACAGGGGAATGCTTATGTGCGGAAAGAAATGCCGAAACAGGAAGCGCTGAATTATTTTTCGGGC
Organism: Chitinophagaceae bacterium; assembly: GCA_014879565.1. Classification (GTDB taxonomy): domain Bacteria; phylum Bacteroidota; class Bacteroidia; order Chitinophagales; family Chitinophagaceae; genus JJ008. Next base: position 44,341 of record JACSRW010000043.1, on the reverse strand, counting down.
AAGGGCGATGAATATAAACTGGACCTGCTGGCGAACCTGGCCGACGGAGAAATCACTTTTTACAGCCAGGGCAATTTTACGGATCTCTGCCGGGGACCGCATATCCCGCATACCGGGCTGATCAAAGCCATCAAACTCACCAGTATTGCAGGAGCGTACTGGAAAGGGGATGAAAAAAACAAACAGCTTACCCGGGTTTACGGGGTGAGTTTTCCTTCCCAGAAAGAACTGGATGAGCACCTGACCATGCTGGAAGAGGCCAAAAAAAGAGATCACCGCAAGCTCGGCAAAGAACTGGGCATTTTCACCATGGATGATGATGTAGGTCCCGGGTTGCCCCTCTGGCTTCCCAACGGAACCGTAATCATTGAAGAGCTGGAAAAACTGGCAAAGGAAACAGAGCTGGCGGCGGGATACAAGCGGGTCGTAACCCCGCATATTGCCAAGGAGAGTATGTACCTCACCAGTGGTCACCTGCCTTATTATGCCGACAGTATGTTTCCGGCTATGGAAATGGACGGGGAGAAGTATTACCTGAAAGCCATGAACTGTCCGCATCACCACAAGATTTTTGATGCCGAACCGAAGAGTTATAAAGATCTGCCTTTACGGCTGGCTGAATACGGCACCTGCTATCGTTATGAACAAAGCGGGGAGCTTTTCGGCCTCATGCGGGTGCGCTGTCTGCATATGAATGATGCGCATATTTATTGCACCAAAGAGCAGTTTGCGCAGGAGTTCAAAGCAGTGAATGAAATGTACCTGAAGTATTTTAAAATCTTCGGTATTGAGAAATACGTCATGCGTCTTTCGCTGCATGATCCCGCCAAACTGGGTCAGAAATATATCAATGAACCCGAACTCTGGCTGGAAACCGAAGAGCTGGTACGCCAGGTGCTGATTGACACTAAAGTACCCTTTGTGGAAGTAAAAGGAGAAGGCGCCTTCTACGGACCAAAAATTGATGTGCAGATCTGGAGTGCGATCGGCCGTGAATTCACCCTGGCCACCAACCAGGTGGATTTTGCGCAGGGCCGCCGGTTCAAACTGAGTTTTACCAACCAGCAGAATCAGCCGGAAGTACCCCTGATCATTCACCGGGCACCGCTGGGAACCCATGAACGGTTTATCGGCTTCCTGCTGGAACACTATGCCGGACGGTTCCCGCTCTGGCTGGCGCCGGTTCAGGTAAAAGTGCTGCCGATCAGTGATAAATTCCTTCCGTATGCCCGCGAGGTGGAAACCCGTCTCAAACAGGCCGATATCCGGGCTGAAGTGGATGACCGCAATGAAAAAATTGGTAAAAAAATACGGGATACCGAATTGATGCGGGTGCCCTATATGCTGGTCGTAGGAGAGAAAGAGATGAATGAACAGCAGGTCGCGGTCAGAAGGCAGGGTAAAGGGGATGCCGGGGCACTGGCGGTAGACGATTTTATCAGGGCCGCGGTTTTGGAAATTAAAGAAAGAAAAAGCGAATAAACCTTATTTTAGCAGCCGGTTCCTGGCCGGTAAAAATTAAAACAAGCAAGTGCATACCTGCAGGGGGTTATGCTTCACTCAAAAAATCTAAATGGCAGTACCTCAAAAACCCGGTGGCGGGTTCAACAGGCCGGCCGGACAGGGCGGTGGATTCAGGCCCGGTGGCGGCGGCGGTTTTAACAAAGGCGGTTTTAACAGGGGACGGTTTATGCCCCGCAAAGAAGCAGAACACCGCATCAATCATTTTATCCGGGTTCCCCAGGTCAGGCTGGTGGGCGACAATGTGGAAGTAGGAATCTACAGTACCCAGGAAGCGATGCGGATGGCCCAGGATCAGGGTTTGGATCTGGTGGAAATTTCCCCGACAGTGGACCCGCCGGTCTGCAAGATTATTGATTATAACAAGTTTCTCTACGATAAGAAGAAGAAAGAAAAGGAAATGAAGGCCAAGAGTAAGGTTTCCGAAGTAAAGGAAATCCGCTTTACGCCGAATACCGATGACCATGATTTTGATTTCAAAGCCAAACATGCCATTGAATTCCTGAAAGAAGGCAATAAGGTAAAAGCCTATGTACAGTTCAAGGGACGAGCTATCCAGTTCCAGGACCGGGGACAACTTTTGTTACTGAAATTCGCGGAAAGACTGGCGGAGGCCGGGGTGCTGGAAAATATGCCCAAAATGGAAGGACGCAGGATGCTGGCCATGTTTGCTCCGAAAAGCGGCAAGAAAAAGACCACTAAAGAGGGATAATCCTGCAGTATATGAAATTTATCCGGCTGTCTGGAAACGGCCGGATATTTTTTTGCCGTATTAAGGTAGATATTTAAGGCGTAAATAATTGACAAACAATTATATATCTTTCCGATTCTAATTCAAAAGGGGTTTGGAATATTCTGAATTAACTCCTATCTTTGCAGCCCTTAAAAGCCGGGTATAACCGGCTTCATTGCCTGAAGAGGTTCGAAAAAGGTCCCCCGGTGGGGAATGCCTCAAGGGTGTAACAGCAAATACAAGGTATCATGCCTAAAGTAAAAACGAATTCCAGTGCCAAAAAACGCTTTAAAGTGACGGCCACCGGAAAGATCATGCATCAGAAAAGTTTCAAACGTCACATCCTTACAAAGAAGTCCAAAAAGCGCAAGCGTAATATGCGCCTGGACGGAACGGTTGCCAAATCACATGTTGATTTTGTAAAACGTCTCCTGCGCCTGAAATAAGCGCTTTGTAAACTTCATTCTTAACCTGTCAGGTTGCTGACAACTCAAAAAACTGAATTATGCCCCGTTCAAAAAATGCAGTGGCTTCCAAAGCCCGCCGCAAAAAAATATTAAACCAGGCCAAAGGTTTTTATGGCAAACGTAAAAATGTACTGACCGTTGCCAAAAACGTAGTGGAAAAAGGGATGACCTACATGTATGTAGGCCGCAAAAACAAAAAGCGCGAATACCGCCAGCTGTGGATTGCCCGTATCAATGCCGCTGTACGTGAACAAGGTCTGACTTATTCCGAATTCATCAACAAACTCCAGGTAAAAGGTATTGAACTGGACCGTAAAGTCCTGGCTGATCTCGCGATGAACAATCCCGAGACCTTTAAGAGCCTGGTGGATAGTGTGAAGTAAGGAGAGGGGAGAGTGGAAAGTGGGGAGTGGAAAGTGGGGAGTGGGACAGTATCGTTTTAAACTTAAAAGAGCCTTCCGTGCGGAAGGCTCTTTCTTTATCAGCTAATCTGCACATCTGCTAATCTGCACATCTTCTAATCTGCACATCTGCAAATTTGCAAATCTCCTAGTGGTTTCCCAGAATCAGCACCAGCGCATAAACAATCCCGGGTACCCAGGCAAGAAGGGTCAGGATGACACTGATCCAGAAACGGTTGTTGATTTCACCTTCATACAGGTATACAGCCAGCGGGGGCAGCAGGATGGCCAGGATGACAAGCAACAGGGTATCGGTATCCGCTTCGCGGCCGGCTTTCCTGGCTTCTTTGTATTGCCGGATTTCTTTCCGGACTTCTTTCAGTTTCATCCTTTTCTCTTTGCGGGAAAGACTCCTGAATTCCTCCATGGCGGCTTTTACTTTAGCCGGATCAGGTTCTGCATGGGTGGTGGTTGATACTGGTAAAACTGTCCCGGATACGGGAGAGCTAACAAAGAGCAGGCCGGCGGCCATCAGCACAAGTACAATTGATCTCATGTCAGTAGGATTTAATGAATTATTGTTCGCCAAAAATATGCCGGAATCAAAAAAAAACCCGCCGGAAAGCGGGATGATACAACTATGTTCAGGAGCCGGTTGATTACATAATATCCATCGCCTTTACAAAAGCGGTGGTCTGGAAGGGAAGAATCAGGGTCAGCCATTCCCAGTGTGTGTAAATAGCAAGTCCGAGAGCTGCCGTAGAGGCGAGAAATACCAGCCACCAGATTCCTTTGTATTTTTTTGTCTGCTCCATTGTTTTAAAAAATTTACGCAAAAATAAGGGCCACCGGTTAAATCAAAAAACGTTTTTTAAGGCTTTATGACTAAAAATCATACGATTGCATATGTATTTCTAAAAAAAATCAGGTTTATTTTGACGTCTTTACGTTTGATTTTGTTTACTTTCGTGTTAATGTGTTCGTAAAACACAATAAAAGGATCGAGAACCTTCAGACTAACGATTGTGATTAAGATACATTTTTACATACGGTTTAGTACCCGCTATGGTCAAAGTCTTCATGTAAGCGGTAATACCGATGCACTGGGAAACAATGATCCGTCCAAAGCCCTTGCCCTTAATTACCTGAGTGATGAATACTGGTATGGGGTCACCGAAACCGAATCTCCGGCAGACCAGGATAATATTATATACCGTTATCATCTGAAAGATGAAAACGGGGAAAGCGTTACCGAATGGGGAAATGACCGGCATTTGCAGCCTGGTATTACCGGCAACAGGGAAGTATGGGTAGTGGATACCTGGAACCATGCCGGTGAATTTGAAAATGCTTTTTTTACCGCTCCTTTTGCGGATGTGCTGCTGACGAGTCATACCGGGAAGGGGAAATCCGACTCATCGAAAAAATATACGCATATATTCCGGGTGAAAGCCCCTTTACTGAAAAAGAATGAAGTGCTGGCGCTGACGGGCAGTACGGAATGGCTGCGTGACTGGGATGAGAACAATCCGCTGCGGATGGAAAGAAAGGGAAACTGGTGGGAGATCCGCTTGCCTCTTCAGGATGCCCATTTCCCTGTAGCCTACAAATACCTGGTCTGGAATCAGAAAGAGAAAAGTTTTGTCCGTTTTGAAGAGGGGGACAACCGTCTGATTACGCAGGAAGCCACGGAAGGTAGGGTCTGTATCCTGCACGATGGTTTTGCCCGACTTCCCAACAATACCTGGAAGGGTGCCGGGGTAGCCATTCCTGTTTTCAGCCTGCGCTCTGAAAATGGATTTGGTGTGGGTGAATTCAATGATATTCGTTTACTGGCTGACTGGGCCAAAAAAACAGGTTTAAAACTGATTCAGTTACTGCCGGTGAATGATACGACCGCCACCCATACCTGGCTGGATTCCTATCCCTATGCGGCAATTTCCGCCTTTGCCCTGCACCCGCTTTATATCAACCTGCCCAAAGTAGCCGGTAAAACCTATGCATCCGCACTGGGTAGCCTGAAGAAAAAGCAAAAACACCTGAATGAAGAAGCGGTAGTGGACTATGAAGAAGTGATGAAGGTTAAACTGGCCGTTTTAAAAGAACTGTATGCAGTCATGGGCGGGGAATGCCTGGCTTCAGATGATTATCGCAAATTTTTCCGGAATAACCAGCATTGGTTACAGCCTTATGCCGCTTTCTGCTACCTGCGGGATAAATATGGTTCTGCCAGGTTTGAAGAGTGGAAAACACACCGCAGTTACCGTCGCACGGATATAGAAAAAATGTTCAGCAGTACCCATGCCGCTTACGATGCCGTAGGTTTTTACTGTTTTGTTCAGTATCACCTGCACCTTCAACTGCAGGATGCGGTGGATTATGCGCATAAAAAGGGAGTGGTTATTAAAGGAGATATTCCGATTGGCATTTACCGGCATGGCTGTGATGCCTGGGTGCAGCCGGAACTCTATAATATGGACTGGCAGGCCGGTGCTCCGCCGGATGATTTTGCGGCCGTTGGACAAAACTGGGGCTTTCCCACCTATAACTGGAAAAGCATGCAGGAAGACGGTTTTGCCTGGTGGAAACAGCGATTTGAGCAAATGAGCCGGTATTTTGATGCGTTCCGGATAGATCATATTCTTGGCTTTTTCCGGATCTGGAGTATACCTGCTCATGCCGTACAGGGTATCATGGGCCGCTTTGTTCCCTGTCTGCCCGTTCATATCAATGAATTCGGGGAGATGGGTATCTGGTTTGATACACAGCGTTTCTGCAAACCCTTTATTATTGAAGAAGTACTCTGGGAAATCTTCGGTGAAAGGTCCGGATGGGTAAAGGAACAGTTCCTGCTGCCCGCAGACGGCGGCTATTATGAATTATCTCCTGATTATGCTACCCAGGTACAGGTAGAAAAATATTTCAGCGACCTGGAAAATACGCCCGAAAATGAGGCGGTGAAAGCCGGTTTGTTTGACCTTATATCCAATGTGATTTTGTTTGAAGAGTCCGGTTCAATGGGGCAGGAGTATCATTTCCGGATCGCGATGGATAAAACATCCTCCTTCCGGCACCTGATTCCCCATGTCCAGGAAAAACTGCGGGAACTCTATATCAATTATTTCTACCGGCGCCAGGATCAGTTCTGGTTCCGTGAGGCTATGCACAAACTGCCGGTGTTAAAAGCCGCCACCAATATGCTGGTTTGCGGAGAAGACCTGGGTATGGTGCCGGGTTGTGTACCCGATGTGATGCGGCAGACCGGCATACTCAGCCTGGAAATACAACGCATGCCCAAAGATCCGGAGAAGGAATTCTTCCATCCCAATGACGCCCCCTACCTTTCTGTGATTACCCCTTCCACCCACGATATGAGTACCATCCGGGGCTGGTGGGAAGAAAACCGCGAAAAGACACAGCATTTCTATAACCATGTCATGGGACAATGGGGCGAGGCCCCCGCTTATTGCGAAGCCTGGATTAACCGGGCTATCATCCTTCAGCATCTTTATTCGCCCGCCATGTGGAGTGTTTTCCAGTTACAGGATTTGCTGGGTATGAGCGAAACCCTTCGCCGCGAAAAACCACAGGAAGAGCGCATCAATACCCCCGCCAATCCCCGGAATTACTGGCAGTACCGGATGCATTTCAGTTTAGAATCATTGCTGGAACAGGACACATTCAATGATGAACTGAAAGGGTATTTACAGAACAGCGGACGGAGTTAGGAGTACTGAGTCGGGAGAACAGAGTCAGGAGTCTGGAGTATGGAGTCTGTACTTCGTAGTTGATTGGGTTTTATCTTCGTAGCCATGAAAGTACAATACTGGCCCTTCAGCCTGAAATTCCGCTATCCCTTTACCATATCCAAAGGCACCAAAACCCATCAGCCCACCCTTATTGTGGAACTGGAGCATATGGGTATAAAAGGATACGGGGAGGCGCCGGCCATCAGCTATTATAATATTCCGGTTGAGAAAATGATTGCCGACCTGGAAGCCCGGAAGACCATGGTGGAGAAGTTTGCGTTTACCGATCCGGAACGCTACTGGCATTACCTGCATCATTTATTTCCCCGGAACAATTTCCTCGTTTGCGCGCTGGATATCGCCGCCTGGGATATCTGGGGACAACTGAAAAGAAAACCGCTCTATGAAGTCTGGGGCGGAGATACCCGGAATAACCCGGTTTGTGATTATACTATTGGTATAGATCCGGTGGAAAAGATGGTGGCCAAAATGAAGGAAAAACCCTGGCCAGTGTATAAAGTCAAAGTGGGTACGGCAGATGATATCGCCATTATTAAAGCCCTTCGTGAAAACACAGATGCCGTACTGCGGGTGGATGCGAATGCTGCCTGGGACCTGGAAACAGCGTTGCAACTGATACCGCAACTGAAAGAGCTGGGAGTGGAACTGGTAGAACAGCCACTGGCCAAAGACAACTGGGAGGGTATGAAAGTTTTGTTTAAAGAATCCGTTTTACCCCTCTATGCCGATGAAGCCTGTGTATATGAAGAAGACGTGGAGCGCTGCAGGGATCATTTTCATGGCATAAATATTAAACTGACCAAGTGCAGCGGACTTACCCCGGCAAGGCGGATGATCCGAAGGGCCAGGGAACTGGATATGAAAATAATGGTAGGCTGTATGAATGAATCCACGGTCGGGGCGGCAGCCATCGCCCATTTACTGCCCTTTATTGATCATGTGGACATGGATGGCCCCTTGTTGCTCGAGGAAGACCTGGCCACCGGTATCGGGTATGACTTCGGGAAGATCAGCTATTCCGGGAAACCGGGCCTGGGAATAACATACAAAGGGCTGTATCACAAATAAGTACAGTTCTTAAACTAAAACCTTGTTTACTCTAAAAAAACTCAGGAGAGCGCTTCACCCTTTTATACGACAAAGCCGGATTTCCTGTTTTAATTAAACATTGGCCGCCCCTGATTGTCAATACAGGTTGACAACCCTGATATACAAATTTCCGATTATGTGAATCGGGTAGGAATACGGCCTTAAATTTGTTATACAGCCACAGATGTTAAAAAAGATTGTACTGATACTTTTAATGACCGCCCAGGCAAACCTCATGGCCCAGCGTTTACACCTGGGACTTTTCGGAGGTGTATCCGCGTATAACGGAGACCTTACAGATAAATTCTTCCCGAAAAAAGTATCAAACGGCGTAATCGGCATTACGGCCAGTTATGAGTTGCGTGACCAGTTCTTTATCCGTTCAGGACTTTCCTATACAGTTGTTGGCGGCGCTGACCGCTACAATAAAAAACCGGACCTTGTATTGCGGAATCTTTCTTTTGAGACCAGTATTGTTGAACTAAGTTTTTCCGGTGAATACTATTTGCGGAACTTATACAGTTACCGTATATCCCCCTATGCATTTGCCGGGCTGGCAGTTTACCGGTTTAATCCTTATACCTACGACGGAACCGGGGGCAAGGTTTTCCTGAAACCGCTCAGTACAGAGGGACAGGGACTCACCGGTTATACCGTTAAACCGTATAGTCTGACCCAACTTGCCATTCCTTTCGGAGGGGGTATCAAATACCGGATCAATGACAAGTTGCGGCTGGGACTGGAGCTGGGTTTACGTAAACTTTTTACCGATTATCTGGATGATGTGAGTGGCAACTATGCGGATGAGGCCGATTTGCTGACACAGCGGGGACCGGCTTCGGTAGCTCTTTCGTACCGCTCGGATGAGGCCGGCGGATCTTTTCTTTATCCGGCTAAAGGTGCTCAGCGGGGCAGTCCGAAATACAAGGATATCTATTATTTCACCGGGCTGCATCTAACCTACCGCATTATACCGGCCGTGGGAGGCGACCCCATGCGGAAAAACAGGAATGGCTGCCCGGTGAATGTGTACTGACAGCCAACCATATTGCTCCGGCCTTGTTGTACATTTGCACCCTACAACAAGATTATGGCCTGGAAAAATCAGCAAGTTTTTATTGAAGCCCTGGAAAAAGCAGGGGAACTGATCCGCATCCGGAGTTATGTAAATCCCCGCCTGGAAATCGCAGAAATTACTGACAGGATCAGCAAATCCGGAAACGGAGGGAAAGCCCTTTTATTTGAAAATACCGGGTATGATTTTCCTGTATTAATGAATGCCTATGGCAGTGAAAAAAGGATGTGTATGGCACTGGGCGTACAGGAGCTGGATGAAGTGGCCCGTGAAATTGAAAGTCTCTTTCACCTGCTTTCCTCCCCCAAAGAAAGTCTGACCGATAAACTGAAACTCTTACCCAAACTGGGCCAGTTTGCCAGCTGGATGCCGAAAGTGAAAAAGGGAAGAGGGGAGTGCCAGGAAGTGATCATGCAGGATCCCGACATCAGTAAACTGCCGGTGATTACCTGCTGGCCGAAAGACGGTGGCCCCTTTGTGACCCTGCCCGTTATTCACACCCGCGACCCCCAAACCAAAACAAGGAACGTGGGGATGTACCGGATGCAGGTTTTTGGTCCGAAACTTACCGGCATGCACTGGCATAAACACAAAGTGAGTGCCAGGCATTTTTCCGAATACAAAAAACTGGGACAAAAAATGCCGGTAGCCGTGGCCCTTGGCGGAGATCCTGTTTACGCCTATTCCGCCACCGCACCGCTCCCGGATAATGTGGATGAGTACATGCTGGCCGGTTTTCTGCGAAAAAAGAAAGTGGAACTGGTAAAGTGTATCAGCCAGCCGGATATTGAAGTACCGGCCGATGCAGATTTTGTCATAGAAGGTTATGTGGATCCGGCCGATGAACTGATCTGGGAAGGTCCCTTCGGTGATCATACCGGTTATTATTCGCTGCCCGACTGGTATCCCCGCTTTCATATTACCGCCATTACGCATAAAAAAAATCCGGTTTATCCGGCCACTATTGTAGGTATTCCCCCGCAGGAAGATGCCTGGCTGGGTAAAGCGACCGAAAGAATATTCCTTGCCCCGATCAAGATGACCATGGTGCCGGAAATAACTGATATGGAAATGCCGGTTGAAGGGGTGTTTCATAACCTGGTTATTACCAAAATCCGGAAAGACTATGCCGGGCAGGGGCAAAAAGTGATGAATGCCATGTGGGGGGCAGGGCAGATGATGTTTAACAAAATCCTGGTACTGGCCGGTGGAGATGATGCTTTTCAGCAGCAGGTTCGGCTCACAGATTTCCTGCCTCTGGCACAGGAAATATTCCGTAATCTGAATCCGGCTGCAGATATTTATTTTTCCACCGGTCCGATGGATGTGCTGGATCATAGTTGCAGTAAAACCGGTTTTGGCGGAAAAATGTGTATTGACGGCACCCGGAAGTATGAGGAAGAAACCGAAGAGGGGTATATACAGGGACTGGAAATATTTAACCCGGAAAAAACCGGACAACAATGGTTGCAGCAATACGCTGAAATAAAAGCCGTGAATATTTCGCTGCCGGCATGGGATATACCCTGTCTCCTGGTGGCTGTTGAAAAAAACAGACCCGGGCATATCGGGGAACTGCATGCACAACTGGCCCCGGATGCTGCTACCCAGGGGATTAAAATGATACTTTACCTGGAGCATACTGTGGATGTGAATGACCTGACCTCGGCTTTATGGCGTTTTTGCAATAACCTGGATCCGAAAAGGGATTATCATCTGTTTAAAAAGAACACAGAAAAAGGATATATTGCCTGTATGGGATTGGATGGCACCCGTAAAACAAAAGAACTGGACAATTTCCAGCGTGACTGGCCCAATATCATTGTGGCAGATGATGCCACTATCCGTGCGGTAGATGAGAAATGGACGCAACTGGGTCTCGGACCCTTCCTGCCATCCCCTTCATTAAAATATAAAGCACAGATGTACGGGGAGGAAGCCGTAGTGAGTTAATATGACCACAGCAGGTAAACCGATAAAAAACAGTGTTCAGGAAACGGTAAAAATTTCCGTTCTGATGACAGGCGCCGGTGCTCCCGGCGCAGCCGGAATCCTTCATTGCCTGGGGCAGGAACCCGCCCTGAAAGTTACAGTGGCCGATGCCAGTGAAAACAGTGTGGGACGTTATCTGGCAAATGATTTTGTAAAAATCCCCCGGGGAGATGATCCTGCCTTTGTACCTGTTCTGCTCGACTTGTGCCGGGACCGGGACATACAAATACTGATGCCGCTGGTGACCAAAGAACTCATACCGCTCGCTCTTCATAAAGAAAGTTTTGCCGCTGCCGGTACGAAAATACTGGTGTCCGATGCGCCTTCCCTTGAAATTGCCAATAATAAAAGCCGGCTATACCAGTTCCTGGAATGGAGAGGGATCGAAGTGCCGGCATACCGGGTCGTTGAAAACACGGAACAGTTCCGGCAGGCCCTTCATGAACTGGGATATCCCGGAAAACCTGTTTGTTTCAAGCCCTCTGTTTCCAATGGCAGCCGGGGAGTACGGATACTGCGGGAAGATATCAGCGAATCAGCCCTGCTCTTTCAGCAAAAGCCAGGGCATCTCTGGATGCGGGCTGCTGAAGCCTTACGGATACTGGAGGAAGCCCCGTTCCCGGAACTGCTGGTAAGCGAGTACCTGCCCGGTGACGAATATTCAGTGGATTGTCTTTGTTACCAGGGAGAAGCCCGGCTCATTGTTCCCCGCCTTCGTCGTAAAATGGTGAATGGCATAACTGTAGAAGGGGTATTTGAAGAAAAAGAAGAAATAATTAATTACTCCCGGCGAATCATTGCCGAACTGAAACTCCATGGGAATATTGGTATCCAGGTTAAACAGGCGGCCGTCGGTAACTACCTGCTTCTCGAAATCAATCCCCGGGTTCAGGGAACCATTTCCGCGGCCCTGGGGGCCGGGGTCAACCTGCCTTTGCTTGCGGTACGGCAGGAGGCTGGTTTCCCAGTTGAGGAAAATGATCTCCGGGTTAAATGGGGTACCCGTTTTTCCCGATACTGGCAGGAAGTTTTTTACTAAAGCGACTGACATTCCGGCATTATTCTTTTTATGGATTGCTTTTTGTCCGGCTTTAAGGCCGCCCACACAACCTTAACCGGCGGCGGGATGTCTGATCATCTAATTTCAACACATGAATACAATGAAGAAGTGGAGCAGCTTACTCCTGCTTGGGGTACTTAGCCTGGGCTGTATGGCCCAGCCAGCCGAACCCGGGAAAACACTGCTCTGGAAGATTGAAGGCAACGGACTGGAAAAACCCTCCTGGTTATTTGGCACCATCCATATGATCTGTAAGGAAGATGCGGACCTGAGCGATAACCTGAATTCGGTAATCAGCAAGGTTGACCATGTCTATTTTGAAATGGACCTGGATAATTTCCTGGAAATACTGGGCGGCATGACCAAACTCCGGATGCGCGGAGATACGACCCTCAAAGACCTGCTCAGCCCGGCAGAATATGAAAGAGTCAAAGCTTTTTTTGAGAAAAAAAGTACGGCCATCCCTTTCCGGGTAATTGAAACCTACAAACCCATGATGGCTTCTTCCCTGTTATCCGAATCGGCAATGCCCTGTGAAGGAGCGGTCTCCATGGAGCAGGTGATTATGCAGACCGCCAAAGAAAAAGGGAAACGGATCAAAGGACTGGAAACCATTGCCCAGCAGGCCGGATTCCTCGACAGTATTCCTTATCGTTACCAGGCCGGCGAATTGCTGAAATATGTGGACAGCGCGGATCAGAACGGGGGAGAGGACAAAATGATGGAAGCGCTTTTTTCCGCCTACCGGAACCAGGACCTTGATTCGCTGGATGCACTTATGAATGACCCGGCATCCGGGATGACGGAATACGCGGATATCATGTTGTTTAACCGGAATATCAACTGGGTGACCAGGCTGAACGACCTGATGAAGGAAAAATCCCTGCTTGTTGCCGTTGGCGCCGGCCATCTGCCCGGCGAAAAAGGGGTTATCAGGCTCTTACAGAAAGCGGGTTATACCGTCAGCCCTGTGGACAATAAAAAAGTAAAAAACCGGACGATCTGATTCTCCAACAAAAAAGAGGAAGCAGTTGTTATAGCGCTATGAACAGCATGATCCGATTACTTTCAGGCGTATTTGCGCTTATTCTGTTTACTTCCTTTACCCGGAATGCCGAAGACGGAATCCGGGTATCCGTAAAAGCTGTCCGTTCCGCGAAAGGACATATGCTGATCAGTCTCTACCGGGATAATAAAGGGTATCCGGATAATCCTTCTGCTGCTTTCCGGAAAGCACAGGTGGATATCAGCAACGGCGAAGCATCGGTTTTATTCAGTGGGTTACCGGCAGGAGAATATGCGGTTTCCATTCTCCATGATGAGAATGATGATCAGAAAATGAATAAAAATAACCTGGGACTGCCCCGGGAGGGCTATGGATTTTCCAATAATGTGGTCGGTGCTTTTGGTCCGCCCTCCTGGAACCGGGCCCGTTTTTCACACAGGAGCCAGTCCCTTACCACTATACAGATCAGGATAAGATATTAAAAAAACCGCCGGCAATACCGGCGGTTTTTTTAATGAATTCACTTGAATCAGAATTGTTCCAGTCCGCTGAAAAAGAAGGAACCTTCTATTTTAGCGTTTTCATCACTGTCGCTGCCGTGAACAGCATTTTCACCAACCGACGTGGCATAGAGTTTCCGGATGGTTCCTTCTGCCGCCTGGGCAGGGTTAGTGGCGCCGATCAGTTCGCGGAAGGCGGTTACGGCATTCTCCTTTTCCAGGATGGCGGCGATAATCACCCCACTGCTCATAAACTCCACGAGTTCTCCGTAAAAGGGTCTTTCTTTATGTACGGCGTAAAATTCACCGGCTTTTTCCTGGCTGAGTTTGGTCTGCTTCAGGGCGACAATACGGAAGCCCTCTTTAATAAAACGGTCAATGATCGCACCGGCATGTCCGTTCCGCATGGCGTCGGGCTTGATCATGGTAAAAGTTCTGTTACTCATATTTTTTGATTGATTTTGCGCCGCAAAGGTAAGGGAAAGACATGAGTCTGCAGTACGGAGTCGGGAGCCCGGATACCGGAAAAGGCTCACTTTCCGGAAACATTTTTGGATTACAGGCACCAAACTTCAGTCTCCGGTCTAAAGACTCCCGTCTCCGGTCTTTCCCTTACCTTTGCCTACTTTTATGCAGTCCATACAGCAATTTTTCCCCCTCCTTACCCAACCCAGCCGGGTTGTGATCACGACCCACCAGAAACCCGATGCGGATGCCATGGGTTCCTCCCTGGCCCTGATGCATTTTCTCCGGCAGCTGGGACATACGGTTACCGTGATTTCGCCGACCAACTGGGCCGGCTGGGTGAACTGGATGCCCGGAACCCGGGAGGTGCTGGATTATGAAAAGGAAAAAACCAGGGCGGAAGAAATCCTTGACAGGGCAGACTGGCTTTTCTGTCTGGATTTCAATATTTTTCACCGCACCAAAAACATGACCGAAAAGCTGAAAAGCCTTTCCTGTACCAAAATCCTTATTGATCACCACCAGGAACCGGATACGGCCTCCTTTGACTACGGGATCAGCGATACGTCCAAAAGTTCCACCTGTGAGATGATCTATGATTTCATCACGGAGGCCGGTTACGGAGATAAAATCAATGAGGAAATCAGTGAATGTATCTATGCCGGTGTGGTGGGAGATACCGGTTCCTTCCGTTTTTCTTCCGCGCATGCGGGGGTGCATACCCTGGTAGCCGACCTTAAATCCAGGGGATTGAACCATGGAAAAATCCACGAGGGACTCTTTGATAATTTTCTGGAAAACCGGTTGCGTTTCATCGGGCATGTGCTGCTGCACCGGATGGAAATTTTCTATGAGTACAATACAGCCCTGATTGCCATTCCCAAAAACGATTTACTCAAATACCATATCAAAACCGGCGATACCGAGGGGCTGGTGAATTTTCCTCAATCCATACAGGGGATCAAACTGGTGGCCCTGGTGATTGACCGGGATGAGGAAAGAAAATGGAGTTTCCGGAGCAAAGGAGACTTTGACTGCAATACCTTTGCACGCAGGTATTTTGAAGGGGGCGGTCATTATAATGCCGCCGGCGGCCGCAGCAGCGACAGCCTGGAAAATACCGTAGCGCGTTTTAAACAAGCGATGAAAGAAAACGAAAAACTTCTTCAATAATTAAACACCCAGTATGAACAAGATCAAAAATTTGTCCTTTTTATTGTTGGCAGGACTGATACTCGCTTCCTGTGGCAAGGCCAGTTACAAAAAGACCCCGGGTGGGATGCCTTACCAGGTTTTTGCCGGTAAAGACACCCAGGCCGTACGGGCAGGTAATTTCCTGAAACTGCACCTGACACAAAAAATCAATGACAGCCTTTATTTTTCCTCTGTGGGCAATATCCCGGTTTATATTCCGATTTCCGGACAGAGTCAGCCTTATGATATCTCGGAAGTATGGACGAAACTCCATGTTGGCGACAGCCTGGTAACTACCCAGATGATGGATACCTTCCTCAAGCGTTATCCCGGTAATATGCCTCCTCATTTTAAAAAAGGCGACCGGATCCGGACTTTTGTAAAAGTGCTGGCTGTGTTTACCAGCGACAGCGCCCGCTTTGCCGATGAGCAGAAAGAACGAGATCTTTTCTCCAAATCTGAAATAAAAGTGGTGGAAGAATTTGTGAAATCTAAAAATGTCAAAACAGAAAAAACCCAGTCCGGGGTGTTCGTGGAAATCATCAACCCGGGAACCGGTATACTGGCTGACTCTGGCAAATGGGTTTCGCTGAATTATACAGGGACAACTTTTAAAGGAAAGAAATTTGACAGTAATGTTGACTCCGCATTTAACCATGTGCAGCCCCTCAATTTCACGGTGGGTGCCGGGGAAATGGTCAAGGGATTTGACGAAGCGGTTCGCCTGCTGCGTCCGGGTGCTGTGGCCCGTATTTATGTGCCTTCTCTGGCTGCTTATGGTGGCAATCCTCCTCCCGGATCAACCGTTATCAAACCGTATGAAAACCTGGTTTTTGACCTGACCATATTGGATGTAAAGGAGAAAGCCCCCGCGCTGCCAGCTCCCGGACCTCAGGTGCAGAAAATTGATACTCCTCAACCAAAATAATAAGGTTTTAATAGAAGAATTCCTGAACTTTGTACCCGTCTTGTGAAAGACGGGTATTTTTTTGAGCGGTCCCGTTTTTAGTCCAAATCTTACTAACCCGCCGTTCCCCTGAAAACTTCCGGTCCGAAATTCCACCGTACTTATATTGATTGATCCGATCGCTGAAAAACCAGCTGTATAACAGCAGGCTTTGATTTCAATTTCTTTGGAAAACGACCCCGGTTCGCCGGGGTTTTTTTTATGCCATTTGCAATTCGCGGTACAGCCTGATTGTTTGTACTGCCGGCGCCACATCATGCACCCGTAAAATGGAGGCGCCGTTCAGCAAACCGGCCATGTGTAAAGCAGTTGTACCCTGCAGGGTGGCTTCCGAACCGGCCTCCGTGCGGAGTGTTTTCCAGATAAACGATTTGCGGGAAATTCCCAGTAAGAGAGGCGCATCCAACGCAGACAGTAAACGCAGTTGTTTCAGCAATTTAAAATTATGACCGCTGTTTTTGGCGAATCCAAAGCCCGGATCCAGTATGATATCCCGAATGCCAGCATCCTGCAGTTGTTTTTTCTTTTCCGCCAGGTAATCGTACACCTCCAGGGTGACGTCGTTATACCCGGCTTTTTCCTGCATATCCTGCGGACTGCCTTTCATATGCATCAGCACATAAGGTACACCCAGGCGGGCAACTGCAGGCAGGAGTTCCGGATCCAGGCTGCCGGCGCTGATATCATTCACGATATCAGCGCCGGCAGCTACTGCAGCGGCTGCCACAGAGGCATAAAATGTATCCACCGAAATAAAACAGTCAGGAAAACGGCTTCTGACTGCTTCAACAGCCGGAACCACCCGGGTTGCTTCTTCATCCGCTGATACCCGCTCACTGCCCGGGCGTGTGCTTTGTCCGCCCAGGTCCAGCAGGGCCGCGCCATCGGTAAGCATCTGTTCTGCTTTCCGAACCACATCAGCCAGTGTTTCCGCCCGGCTGCCGCTGTAAAAGGAATCAGGAGTAATATTCAGAATTCCCATCACCAGTGGTTTGTCCACCAGTAAAATCCGTCCCTTACAATTCAATGTAAACATGCGCTTACTTCGTTATTTTTGAGCTAAGTTAATGAGCCGGCGTATTACCGGTTCGCTTTTCCGGTAATTATACACTAACATGAGCCAGACCAACCAGCAATATGACCAGGCTGTACATTCCTGCAGGGATTTGTTTATAAAAAAGGCATCCGACTATGGCACAGCCTGGCGGGTACTGCGCACCATCTCCATCGTGGACCAGATTTTTATAAAAGCGCAGCGGATACGCACCATCCAGGAGAAAGGGGAGCAAAAAATATCAGACGGGATCACAGCGGAGTTCCGGGGTATTCTCAATTATGCCGTTATCGGCCTTATTCAGCTGGAACTACCTGCAGGTGCCCCGGAAGAATTAAAGACAGCGGAAGTGGCCCGTCTTTATGATGAAATAATCAGCCGGGCAAAGAGCCTTATGCAGGATAAAAATCATGATTACGGGGAAGCCTGGCGCCAGATGAGCCAGGAAAGTTTCACCGATCTGATCCTGATGAAACTGCTTCGGATCCGGCAGATCCTGGCCAACCAGGGCAAAACACTTGTCAGTGAAGGCATTGATGCCAATTACCTGGATATTATCAACTACGCAGCTTTTGCATTAATACTGATATAATGAAATACATCCTGCAGCTAATTCGGGTCATTACAGGGATACTCTTCTTTTTTTCCGGCCTGGTAAAGGCCAATGACCCGCTGGGACTGAGTTATAAAATGCAGGAATTTTTTGAAGTCTGGCATTTTCCCGGGTGGGACCATCTAACCCTTCCGATGGCGATTGCCATGAATGCTTTTGAAATCATTGCTGGTTTCGCCCTGCTGCTGGGCTGGCAGTTCAGGCTTTTCAGCTGGCTGCTTTTTTTACTGATTGTATTCTTTACATTCCTTACCGGGTACACCTATTTCACCGGTTTGCCCAAGAACTGTGGTTGTTTTGGCGACTGTTTGCCGATCAGTTCGCTGACTTCATTCCTGAAAGATCTGGTACTGCTGATATTTATCGGATTGCTGATTGCCAGGCGGCAGCAGATCAGGTCCGTTATTCCGGCAAAAGCGGCTGGCTTTATCCTGTTGCTGGTTACAGCCGGAAGCCTGTATTTTCAGTATTATACCCTGCGGCATCTGCCTGTGGTGGATTGTCTTCCCTTTAAAAAGGGGAATAATATCCTTGAAAAAAGGAATATACCGCCCGGTTCTGTACCCGATAGCTTCGCCATCCGTTTTATATATACAAAAGGCGGAAAGGAATATGAATTTTCACAGCTGGATTTACCCGCCGATCTGGGCACATATACTTTTGTAAGCAGAAGGGATAGACTGATCCGGAAAGGAAATGCTGAAGCCCCGATCAAAGGATTTGACCTGAAAGGAATTTCCGGAGCAGATTCTACATTACCCGTATTGCTCCAGCCAACCGTTCTGCTGCTGATCGCGGAAAAACTGCCGGAAAAAGATACCGGCTGGAAAGAAAAATTTGAACGGGTATACAAAGCGGCCGCTCAAAAAAATATTCCGGCTTTTATTATCTGCGGTAAACCGGAGGATGCTTACCGGCTGATCAGCGGAACTTCTTTTGCATCGCTGCCGGTGTTTACCTGCGATAATACGACCATCCGTACAGCGGCCCGGGCCAATCCCACCCTGTATATTCTTCAGCAGGCTACCGTCAAAGGGAAATGGAGCGGGGCTGACCTGTCTGCTGCAGAACAGCTGCTGACCGGTATTCCGGCTATGCCCGCACCGGTAAAAGACAGTTTATCCATTCAACCGGTTACAGAATAATGCTGCCATTTTTATTACGCAAACTGGCCTATGGGATCCTGGTTCTGCTCGGAGTGGTAGTACTGGTTTTTTTCCTGTTCCAGGGATTCGGTGATCCCTCGCGTATTGTAATGGGGCAGACCGGCGATTCCGCCACCCAGGCCAATATTCAGAAAGAACTGTACCTGATTGATGAAAAAGGGGAGAGCATACCCACCTGGCGGCAATTCCTCTATTACCTGAATGATATCTCGCCCCTTTGTGTACACAGCCGGGAGGATATTGAGAAAAAAAACCTGCGGGGAATTTTCCTCGGGGGAGAAAAAAAAGCCGGACTGAAATGGCCTTACTTACGCAAATCGTACCAGAGCAAAAGAGACGTGGGCGGAATCCTCCTGCAGGCCCTGCCCGGCACCCTGCTGCTTGCCTTTTCGGCCATGCTGATTGCCGCTCTTGTAGGCATACCCCTGGGTGTGCTGGCAGCCGTAAAACAAAACAGCTGGATGGACACCGGGGCCATATTCAGCAGTATTGTGGGCATATCCGCGCCATCCTTTTTCATGGGCATTGTGATGGTATATCTGTTTGGTTTTGTTCTCAGCGACTGGACCGGCCTGTCTGTGGCCGGCAGCTGGTTTGTACTCGATGATGAAGGCCAGAAAAGGCTGACCATGCAAAACCTTATTCTGCCGGCTGTGACCCTGGGTATAAGACCGCTGGCAATTATCACCCAGCTTACCCGAAGCGCCATGCTGGATGTGCTGGACCAGGATTATATACGCACCGCCTATGCCAAAGGCCTTTCTGCCCGCAGCGTGATCTGGAAACATGCCCTCCGCAATGCCCTTAATCCGGTTATTACCGCCATCACCGGCTGGTTTGCAGAACTGCTGGCCGGGGCTTTTTTTGTGGAATATATATTTGGCTGGCAGGGTATTGGAAAGGTAACGGTGGATGCCCTGGAGAAGCTGGATTACCCGGTTGTGATGGGATCGGTACTGATCTCTGCCGGCTTTTTTATCCTGATAAATATGCTGGCCGATATTTTATACGGACTGGTAGACCCCCGTATCCGCATACGTTAGTATGTAACCAAACTGTAAAGTTTCTGTAAACAGGTACTTATTTTCCTGCTTCCGGCGGCGAATCAGATTTTTTCTCCCTGAAAAAAAGTAAATTGAAGGAGTACGCAGATTTGACCCTATTCCTTCATTAAAATCCGCTGAGATGGAAAAAATCAATGAAATTCTTGCCAGGCAGCTGCCGCATTTCCGCAGCATCTCTCCCAAGTCAAGTGTCAGTGATGCCCTCTGCAGGATGAGTACCCAGAACACCGATTACCTGATTGTGATGGACGAGAAAGAACAATTTCTCGGACTCATTACCGAACAGGATGTGGCCCGTAAAGCCCTTTTCATGAACCGGTCGCTGGATGATACCAATGTCAGGGAAATCATGAGCACCAAACTGCCTTTTGCAGACGCGGGGGATACGGTAGAGCAATGCATGAATGTTATGAAAAAACACCATGTAAAACACCTGCCGGTATTCCAGCATTTTAAATTCATGGGCATTGTATCCACGGATGATATCCTGGATGAAGCCATTACCCGCCGGGTTGCCATTTTTGATTAGGCGCAGCTATCCGCCGGACCGGTTACTGAATGATCACTTCATGTACAATATTCCGGCGCATGGCTTCATTGACGCGCTGGCGTATTTTATCTTTCTGATAAAGCAGTTCCTTTTTAAGCGGCGCTACCGAAGTGGTGATGATCAGTTTGTCACCAATCAGTTGCAGTTTGTCCGTATACCGGGCAATGGTTTTGCCCATTATCTCTTCCCAGATCTCTTCAATCTGTAAAGCCTGAATGCCGCCCTTGATCCGGCTGCCGTCCAGGAATTGCTGCATCGCTTCTTTAAAAGAGTATTCACCCATACTGTAAAATTAGGATAAGCAACGGACACTCCCCACTCACCACTCGCTACTCCCCACTCACCTTTATCAGCTGAAAAGCCTCACCTGTTTTTTCCAGTTGCTCACGCAATCTTTCTTCATGGGTATCGGTGATAAAAACCTGCCCGTCATTTTCACGGCAGACTTTCTGCAATAAATTGGCCGTTCTTTCTTCATCCAGTTTTTCAAACACATCATCCAGCAGCAGGAGGGGGGCAAATCCCTTTTCTTTACTGAGCCGGTCCATTTCTGCCAGTTTAAGGGCGAATAGCAGGCTTTTTCTTTGTCCCTGCGAAGCGATGTTCCGGAAGGGCAGATTGCCAAAACGCAGATCCAGTTCATCGCGGTGGATACCGGAAAGGGTCCGCTGGGCAAAATAATCCTTCTGCCGGCTGCTCTTCAGCCATTCCGCCATGGAGGCCTGAAAAAGTTCGCTTTCATACACCAGGCTGAGGGGTTCTGTGGGCTGTTCACCACTGGCAGCCGCCTGCGCGATCGTCAGGTACAGCTGTTTTACATCCGGCAAAAAAGACAGGAGAAAATCGCGGCGGCGGGTAAAAATATAATCACCGGGGCCTGCCAGCTGGGCATCCAGCACATCCAAAAGGGCTTCATCCCGGCTTTGGGTTTCCGCGCATTTTTTCAGCAGGGCATTCCGTTGCTGTAAAACACGGGTGTAACTGATCAGCTGGGCGAGGTATTCCGGGTCGAGCTGGGATAAAAGTTCATCCAGAAAAGCCCTTCGGCTCCGGCTGTCACCCGTCACCAGTTCCGCATCATCCGGCGCAATGATTACACCAGGATACCGGCCGATATGCTGTGAAAAACGGGTATAAGGCTCCCCGTTGACCAGGAATTCCTTCCGGCCGTTTTCCCGGAGAATACAAACCAGTTTTTCCGCCTGCCCGTTTTTTTCCAGCAGCGCTTCCAGCCTGAAACCGGCATAACCCTGCTTAACGTTCTGTGTATCAGTACGGGTGAAATAGCTACGGGTAAAACAGAGATAATAAAGGGCATCCAGGAGATTGGTTTTTCCCACCCCGTTTTTGCCGCAGATTCCCACAATCCGTTCCCTGAAATCAAAAGAACGGTTGCTGTAGTTTTTAAACTGAAAAAGCGATATCTGGCTAACCCTGAGCATCAGGAATGCAAGTTAGGGGAAAGACCGGGAAGGCCTTTTTATGAATCGCCTTTGTCCGGTTTTAGTTCCTCAAAATCACCGTATTAAAATTCCTTTTTTCCCCTTATTTTTGCGGCTCAAATTTAATGCCTGTGGTCGCTAAATTTTCCAAAGAAACATACCTCTACTGGTATGAACTGATGCAGCTGATCCGCCAGTTTGAACTGATGGCGGAAGAGAAGTACAAAATGGAAGGAAAGATCCGTGGCTTTTTCCATGCTTATGTGGGCCAGGAAGCAATTGCCGCGGGCTGTCTGACCGCCACGCGTCCCGATGATCTCTTTATTACAGCTTACCGTGATCACGGATTGGCGATTGCCAAAGGCGTTTCCGTCAACAGTTGTATGGCGGAACTTTATGGCAAGGCCACCGGTTGCGCGAAAGGGAAGGGAGGCAGTATGCACTTTTTCAGCAAGGAATGTAATTTTTACGGGGGACATGGCATCGTGGGTGCGCAGATCGGAACCGGCGCCGGGCTGGCTTTCGCGGAAAAATACCGCGGAACCGACAATGTAGTGCTGGCCTATTTCGGTGACGGCGCCGCACGCCAGGGTATGCTGCATGAAACCTTTAACCTGGCCATGCTCTGGAAGCTGCCGGTGATTTTCATTTGTGAAAACAACAACTATGCGATGGGTACCTCGGTAGAACGTACCTCTAATGTGATTGATATTTACAAACTGGCTGATGCGTATGAAATGCCCGCCGATACGATTGACGGGATGAGCGCGGAAGCCGTGCACGATGGCGTTAGCCGCGCTGTGAAAAGAGCCCGTGAAAACGGCGGACCTACTTTACTTGAAATTAAAACATACCGCTATAAAGGTCACTCCATCAGCGATCCGCAGAAATACAGAACCAAAGAGGAAGTGGATGAATACCGCGGCAAAGACCCCATTCAGCAGGTACTGAAAACTATCCTGGATCATAAATTCGCCACCCAGGAAGAAATTGATGCCATCAACCACCGGGTAGATGCGATCGTGGCGGAGTCGGTGAAATTTGCCGAGGAGAGCCCCTGGCCGGATGACAGTGAAGTGCTGAAAGATGTTTATGTAGATGCTAATTATCCTTTTATTGTAGACTAATTCATTTTAAAAACGCAACAATCCAAATATGGCAGACAACAAAAATGTGATTGAACAGGACAGCAGTGAAGCGGTGATCGCGAAAGCGAAGAATTTCTGGGATAAATACAGCAAACCCCTGATGATTGTATCCCTTCTCCTGATCGTGACGGTCGGGGGTTGGTATGCCTACCAGAACTTTGTGGTAAAACCGAAAGAAAGCAAAGCGGTGGAAGCCATGTTCCGGGCAGAAGAATATTTCCGGAATGATTCGGTTAAACTGGCCCTGAACGGAGATGGCCAGAACCCGGGGTTTGAAAAAATCGCTGAAAAATACAGCGGTACCAAAGCGGGTAAACTGGCCAGCTTTTATGCCGGCAGCTGTTACCTGAAACTCAATGAATATGAAAAGGCGGTAAAACACCTTAAAAAATTTGATACCGGTTCAGACCTCATTCAGGCCCGTGCCTATAAACTGATCGGCGATGCATACGCGGACTGGGGTAAAAACGACGACGCGCTGACCTATTATAAAAAAGCCGGTCGTCAGTTTGAAAAAGATGAGGCAAATTCTCCCGAATATCTCTTTACCGCAGCCTATTTCGCCGACCGGGTACTGAAGAATAAGGAAGAAGCCATCAAACTTTACAAAGAAATCAAGGAAAAATATCCCCGCAGCCAGCAGGCTTTTGATGCCGACAACTACCTGGCCCAGCTGGGTGTGTACAATACTGAAGACTGATTATGGCCAGTAACAGCAATTTTAACAGGGCTCTGCCCGATACAGGCATTCTGAAGAAGGATGCCTGTGTTGTTTTGATCAAGACCGAATGGAATGCCTTTATCACCGACCAGCTGGAGCGCGGCGCCATTGCCATACTGGAACAGCAGGGGGTAAAGAAAATTATCGTGCTGACCGTGCCGGGAGCTGTTGAAATTCCTTTCGCGATCAGCGCTTTTCAAACGCACCGGGCAAAAGCCGAAAAACCGGATGCCTATATTGCACTCGGTTGTGTGATCAAAGGGGAAACCCCGCATTTTGATTATGTCTGCCAGGCTGTTAACCAGGGTGTGCTGCAACTGAATCTGACTTTGCCTGTACCTGTTATCTTTGGGGTACTGACCGTCAATTCTGAAGAACAGGCGATGGAAAGAATTGGCGGGCGTCATGGCCATAAAGGGGAGGAGGCAGCCCTGACGGCCCTGAAAATGATTGACCTGCTGGAAAGCTTTAAAAACTAAACCGTGAACGTACAGTTATTCATTCCCTGCTTTGTGGACCAGTTGTATCCGGAAACCGGGTTCAATATGGTCAAAGTGCTGGAAAAGGCGGGCTGTACCGTCAGTTATAATACCGATCAGACCTGCTGCGGACAGGCCGCTTTTAACGCCGGCTACTGGGATGATGCCAAGTCTGTCTGCGGCAAATTCCTTAAAGACTTCAGCGGAACAGATTATATCGTGGGCCCCAGCGCCAGTTGTGTGGGCTTTATCCGGAATTATTACGCCAAATTATTTGATAACTCTTCCCTGCATCACCAGGTGCAGGAAATGAATAAGCGCATTTTTGAATTCTCCGAATTCCTGACCGAAGTACTCAAACAGGAAGATTTTGGCGCCACCCTGGAAGGCAAAGCCACCTATCATGATTCCTGTGCCGCCCTGCGCGAGTGCCGGATCAAACAGGGCCCGCGGAAACTGCTTTCACATGTGAAAGGTCTGACCCTTGTGGAAATGAACGATGTGGAAACCTGTTGCGGATTCGGGGGCACATTTGCTATTAAATTCGACGCGATCTCGGTGGGAATGGGCGAACAAAAAGTAGAAAATGCCATCGCTACCGGCGCCGATTACCTGATCTCCACCGATCTGTCCTGCCTGATGCACCTGCAGGGCTATATCAAAACTAAGGGACATACCCTGAAAACCCTGCACCTTGCCGATGTACTGGCCTCCGGTTACTGATCTTTATAAATAATCTTCACATGGCTTACTGGCTGATTAAATCCGAACCCTTCAAGTATTCCTGGGAACAATTTGAAAAAGACAAGAAAACCTTCTGGGACGGTGTACGCAATTACGCGGCCCGTAATAATCTGCGTTCAATGAAAAAAGGCGACCTGGCTTTTTTCTATCACAGCAATGAAGGACTGGAAATTGTAGGGATCGCCAAAGTGGTCGGAGAGGCTTACCAGGACCCAACCACTACAGAAGAAGCCTGGGTGGCGGTGGACTTCAGTCCGTATAAAAAATTAAAAAGCCCCGTCAGTCTCGCCCGGATCAAGGCCGAGAAACGGCTCTCCAATATGGCCCTGATACGCCTTGGCCGGCTTTCTGTACAACCCGTTACAGAGGAAGAATGGGCGATCGTACTTCAAATGGCCGGTGAAAAATAAGCCGCCGTCCCTGTATTTCTTTTAACAAATTCGCGGGGTTACTTTTTTCAGGTTTACGGAATCAATGGACGTAACCACCTCTTTCACTTTAAAAGTATAGCCATGAAAAAAGTATTCATCGGGCTGCTGATTGTAGTAGCCGGAACAGCCGCTTATTTTCTTTTTATCCGGGAAAAAAAAGCCGGTCCCCCTGCGGGCCTTGAAACACCTGAACTCACCGGTAATTGGCGGACCCTGCAGTATGAACCGGTAACAGACAGTATGCAGTTGATTTACCACTACCAGTTTGATGATAACGGGAAGGCCTACCGTACAACGGGCGACAGCAGCCGCACAGACACGTTGTATTATGCGTGGACCAAGGAAGCAACACTGCAACTGAAATCCAATCCCGCCGATACGGCCGCTGGTTATTTTAAGGTAACCGCGAACGGAAAAGACAGCCTCTCGCTCCGCTCCGCCAGCGGCGACCCGCTTTTTATTCAGCTGGGTCGCATACAGTAAAAAGGAATGCCCCGGCCGGGAATAAAATTTATTTCTGCCGGGGCATTCTTTGTGCAAAAAAGCAAAATCCTCATCTAACCCTAAATAATTGCCATGAAAAAATATTTCCTGACAGGGATCGGTATGCTGTTGCTGCTGATCGTTGCCTGTAATGCCAAAAACAGTGATCAAAAAACCGAAGCCCCTGTTGACGTGCCATCCTTGAACAACCAGCAGGAGCAAGGTAAACCGGCCGCTGACACAGCGGGTATAACCGGAGATTATAAAGAAGAGCAGCGGAATGATAAAGAACCGGTCCCTGTACCGGCACCGCGTCCCGACTGGGATAAAAAAATTATCAAAACAGCCACCCTGCGTGTGCAGGTTAAAAACGGGACTGATTATTATAAAACAATCCGGGAAAAAGTAAAACAATACGGGGGCTATGTAGCCTCAGAAGAACAAACGGAAAACGACTGGCGCAAAGAGACCAGCCTTGTGATCAAAGTACCCGTGGATCAGTTTGACGCAGCGCTGAATGGTATATCAGCGTCCGTGGAAAAAACCGAAGAACGCAGTATCCGTTCAGAGGATGTAACGGCTGAATTTGTGGATACCCGGGCCAGGATGGAATCCAAAAAACAAGTCAGACTTCGTTACCTTGAATTGCTGAAACAGGCAAAAAATATTGAAGAGATCCTGCAGGTACAAAGTTATATTAATACCATTCAGGAAGAGATTGACGCGGCGGCAGGGCGGGTGCAATACCTTTCTCAGTCAGCCGCCTACAGCACAATTAACCTCACTTATTATGAAATAACCGATGAAAATGCAGCGAATGAACGTCCGGGTTATTTTAAAAGACTGGGGGCTGCCTTTAAAACAGGTGCGAACTGGCTGCTGGATGCCGGTATCGGAATTGTAAGTGTATGGCCACTGGTATTGGTTGGCGCCGGGCTGGCTTTCTGGCTGATGAAGCGGAAGCGGATGTAGTGAGTGGATCAGCAATAGGGTTGTAAGGCCTGCTGCAGATCGGTTATACCTTCTGTGGCGGGTTTTTCAATCGTTGTAAGCCGGGCATTGTTGCTGATATAGGGGATTTTCTTGTCGAGTACAAAAAGGGGAATCTCAGGCCGGGCATAATGTACAAGTCCGGCAGCCGGATAAACAACCAGTGAAGTGCCGATGACGGCAAACAGATCGGCTTCCAGCACCAGGGGCACGGCTTTTTCCATCATAGGCACCGGCTCTTCAAACCATACAATATGGGGACGAAGCTGCGCGCCGTCGGCCGCTTTATCGCCCAGCTGTATATCGCCGCGTATTTCATATACAAGGTTGGTATTTCTCTCACTGCGCATCTTGAATATTTCTCCGTGGAGATGCATGATTTTGGTTGAACCGGCCCGTTCATGCAAATCATCAATATTCTGGGTAATGATGTGTACGTCAAAACTTTTCTCCAGTTCCGCAAGACCGTAATGCGCGGCGTTGGGTACTGCGTCCAGTACGTTTTTCCGCCGGTAATTATAAAAATCAAGTACAAGCTGCGGATTTTTTTTCCAGGCCCGGGGGGTGGCTACATCTTCCACATTATAGCCTTCCCAGAGACCATCACTGTCCCGGAAGGTTTTGAGTCCGCTTTCAGCGCTGATCCCTGCGCCGGTCAGGATTACGAGTTTCTTCATTCCCGCATTTTTTTTAATAACAAGTCAGCGGATTGGTCACGACTCACTGCCTGCCTCGCCGGCAGGCAAGCTCACTGCTCACCCTCCTCATTCTCTTCAAAACAAACCCCCAGCCCTGCCAGTTCTTTCAGCACCGGTTCATAGATGCCGGCAGAAGTGGGGATATGAAGTCCCTGCATATTTATTACTCCGCTTAAGACCATTTTTGCCGCAATGCCAAGGGGCAGTCCCACCGTTTTGGCCATGGCGGTACGCAGATTATTTTCGCCCTTCACCACCAGGGAGCTCCGGATAGTTTTCTCTTTTCCTTTCAGTGAATAGCCGATTTCGTGGAGCATTACAATCATATCCCGGTCATCCGGATGCAACACCAGTTTTTTCTCCAGGGCCAGTTGCAGTATATCTGCGGCACTGCAGAAACCTTTATTCACCAGGGTTTGTTCATCATCCAGTCCGAGGAAAAAAAGTTGTTTCAGTGTCAGGTTGGCTTCATGCATTTTATGTGCGAGGGTGGCTGCTGCGTCCGTTTTTACCGCTTCCGTATCGTATTCCACGAGATTCCCTTTTGCGTCGGCGGCCATAAAGGAGGAAGAGGGGCGCTCACCGGCTTCTCCGGCCGCGGTTTCCACATCGTCCAGTTCCGTCAGTTTTTCCAGTAAGGCCCGGGTTTGCTCCAGGCGTTCACTGATTTTCCGGTTAATCCATTGACCAAAACCCTGTTTTTCCAGGTGTTCATGGAAGAGTTCCCGCAGGGTCATTCCGTCGGAGGCATAGGCCGGGGTCTCATCGGTCAGTTTCAGTTCAATAATATTATTCCACCCGTAAAGAAAATCCGGGTGACGCAGGGTGGTGCGGACAAAGGTCCGGGTATTTTCCAGACCGTAGAGGGTTGTATAACTGAGGGAATCCCGGTTGGCATACCAGGCCAGGGTTCCCAGTCCGGGTATACTGACCAGCTGTTCATTGTTAAAAAGCTGTTCATATGGTATGTTGACTTCCTGTCCGTTATCACGGTAATGCGCACCCGCTTTTCCGGCGAGTACGATATTCCGGGGATTCCAGCTGATTTTATAATGCCAGGGATTGTCATCACTTTCCGGCGCTACCAGTCCCCCGCAATGCGAGCGGAACGTATGGATTTCCCCGCCCTTTGCACGGATATTGTTGATCAGCTGCATGGCACTCATATGATCAATTCCCGGGTCCAGTCCCATTTCATAGAGGAAGAACAGACCGGCTTCCTGTATGTCCGTTTCCAGTTTTTTTATTTCCGGGTCCATATAGGAAGCGGTGAGCAGGTTTTTCTTCAACCGTACACAATCCCGGGCCACTTCAATATGCAGGTGAGGAGGGAGTAAGGAAATCACAATATCCGCTTTACTGATATGGGCTGCTCTCTCCGCAGATTCGCGGATATCAAAGGAGAGGGCCGTGGCATACGGAGATCCTCCTGTTTTGGACAAGGCAAGTTCAAGGCTGGCATCCACCAGCAGGAGATGCCAGTTTTCGGCCGGCGCTTCGGCGATCAGGTAATCAATCAGTACGGTGGCGGATTTTCCCGCTCCAAACAAGAGAATGGTTTTCATATGCAACACAGTTTAGCTGCGGCGAACAGGAGGCCGCCTTTTCTTTAACAAATATCAAGGTTGATTTTGAAATTACCGGGTTTATCTTTGACTACCGTTAATCTTTTTAAACCCGAAAACACAAACCATGAAAAAAATCATTGTGATGGCTTTTGCCCTGCTGCTGCTGCAGGCCGGGCGTGCGCAAAGTTTCCAGCTCGGCCTGAAAGCCGGGGCCAATATCAGTAATTTCTCCGGAGGTGATTTTAATGCAGTGAAAAAAAATGCCCTCGTGGGTTATCACGGCGGCTTATACCTGAATTTCAAATTCGGAAAACTGGGACTGCAGCCAGAAATCATGGTCTCCACGCAGGGGGCCAAAATTGATTCCGGCGGCAGCCTGGGTACCCATAACTGGAAAGTGACCTATGTAACGGTGCCTGTTATGTTACGGTACCGGGGACTGACAGGGTTTTACCTGGAAGCCGGTCCGCAGGTAGGCTTTAAAATCTCCGACGAACTGGGCGATAATACCATCAACGAATTTGCCAAAAACCTTGACCTCGCAGCGGCTGCCGGACTGGGTTACCAGGGCAAAAAAGGGTTCGGGATCGGCGCCCGGTATACTGCCGGTCTGAGTAAAGTGGGCGATTTCAGTACATCAGCAATAGATCCCGATTTTAAAAACGGGGTGGTGCAGCTGAGTGTCTATATCCCGCTGACGAAACGCTGAGGTGTTCCATTCAACGCGGATTTCAGCCGCCTTTTTTTCCGGAAACGGAGAGAAGGCGGCTGCTTTTTTTCGGGGAGGAATCCGGCGGTTTTCCGCAGGGAAAATACGGGGCATACCGGTATTAACAAAGGTGGATAAAATAGCGGGAAAAAAGGGGGTTTATATCAGGTTTTCAGGGGCTAAAAAAGTAGATTTGCAGGCCCCCGGAAAGCCCTAAAAAAACGGGTGGCTGACCCAAAAACCAACCTTTAAAAGCGACGGAAAAAAAGACAAATGGAAGAGAATTTACAGCCGCAGGAAACAAGTGACCATAACCGGATCATTCCTGTCAACATAGAGGAGCAGATGAAAACGGCCTATATCGACTATTCCATGTCGGTGATTGTGGGCCGGGCCCTGCCCGATGTACGGGACGGGCTGAAACCCGTTCACCGCCGGGTGTTATTTGCAATGAACGAACTGGGTATCCATTACAACAAGCCCTTTAAAAAGTCGGCCCGTATTGTGGGGGAAGTGCTGGGTAAATATCACCCGCATGGGGACAGTTCGGTTTATGATGCCATGGTGCGGATGGCCCAGGAATGGAACCTGCGCTATACGATGATTGACGGCCAGGGGAACTTCGGAAACCAGGATGGTGACGGCCCTGCGGCGATGCGTTATACCGAAGCGAGGCTGGAGCGGCTCGCGGAACATATGCTGGATGATATTGAAAAGGATACGGTGGATTTCCAGCTCAACTTTGATGATTCGGAAAAAGAACCGACGGTACTGCCCACCCGTATTCCGCAATTACTGGTGAATGGTTCCAGTGGTATTGCCGTGGGTATGGCCACCAATATGATGCCGCATAATCTGTCCGAAGTGATAGACGGCTGTGTGGCCTATATAGACAACCGGGAAATCAGCATTGATGAACTGATGCAGCATGTCAAAGCGCCTGATTTTCCCACCGGGGGTATCATCTACGGAATGGAGGGGGTGAAAGCCGCCATGCATTTCGGCCGGGGCCGGGTGGTGGTAAGGGGAAGACTGACGGTGGAAACCAAACCCAGCGGCCGGGAGCAGATCATTATCACGGAAGTGCCTTACCAGGTAAACCGCGATGCCCTGACCAACCGGATCGGGGAACTGGTCAATGAAAAGATTATTGAGGGCATTGCCCATGTGAACAATGAATCCAATGAGAAAGAAGGCACCCGCGTTGTACTTGATCTGAAACGTGACGCGATTGCCAATGTGATCATCAACCAGTTGTTCAAGCATACGGATCTGCAGACCTCCTATGGCATCAATAATGTAGCCATTGTAAAAGGCCGTCCGCGTATCCTGAACCTGAAAGACCTGATCAGCGAGTTTGTGGAATTCCGTCATGAAGTGGTGGTACGGCGTACCCGTTTCGAACTCAATGAAGCGGAGAAAAGAGCGCATATCCTGCGGGGTTACCTGATCGCCCTGGATCACCTGGATGAGGTTATCAGCCTGATCCGGCAGTCAGCCACCCCGGAAATAGCCAAAGAAAACCTGGTGAATGCCGGCTGGGGACTGGATGAAGTGCAGGCCAAGGCGATCCTGGAATTAAGGCTGCAGCGGCTGACAGGCATGGAAAGGGATAAGATCAAGGAAGAATATGATGAACTGATGAAACTGATCGCCCACCTGAATGAACTGCTCAGCAATGAACATATGCGGTTTGAGCTGATCAAAACCGAATTACTGGAAATAAAGGAAAAATTCGGGGATGCCCGTAAAACGGAAATTACCTTCCTGGATAATGAGGTAAAAATTAAAGACCTGATCAAGGAAGAAGATGTGGTGATCACCATTTCCCACCTGGGTTATATCAAACGTACACCGGCGGAAGAGTACCGGGCCCAGCGCCGCGGGGGCAGGGGAGTGATGGGCGGACGCACCCGCGAGGAAGATTATATTGAACACCTTTTTGTGGCTTCCACGCACCATACCATGCTTTTCTTTACAGAAAAAGGCCGGTGTTACTGGCTCAATGTTTACGAGATTCCGGAAGGGGAGAAGACCGGAAAGGGCCGGGCTATTCAGAACCTGATTCAGTTGCCTCCGGATGATAAGGTACGGGCCATCCTGGATGTAAAAGACCTGAAGGACGAGGAATTTGTCAACGCCCACAATATCGTACTTTGTACCCGTAAAGGGATTATCAAAAAAACCGAACTGGCAGATTTCAGCCGGCCGCGGCAGACAGGGGTCAATGCCATTACCATTGTAGAAGGGGATGAACTGCTTGAAGCCCGGATGACAGATGGCAAATCTGAAATCATGATGGCGGTGAAGAGCGGCCGTGCGATCCGGTTCTCGGAAGATAAAGTCAGACCTACCGGCCGGGGTGCCATCGGGGTAGCGGGTATTGAAGTGGATGACGCAACCGATGAAGTGATCGGCATGATCTGTGTAAACCCTGAGACCGATGCATCCAGAACCGTACTCGTGGTCAGTGAAAAAGGATTTGGCAAACGTACCCCGGTGGATGAATACCGCTTTACCAACCGCGGTGGAAAAGGGGTGAAGACCATCAACGTAACAGACAAAACCGGTTCCCTCGTGGGGTTACTGGCCGTGGAAGAGAAAGAGGATATCATGATCACCTGTAAAAGCGGGGTAACCATCCGGATGCCGGTCAGCGGGATCAGTGAACAGGGAAGGGCCACACAGGGGGTAAAACTGATCCGTCTGGATGAAGGTGATGAAATCGCGGCCATCACCTGCCTGGATGACCAGACCCAGAACGGGAACGGCCATTCACAACCTGAAACCGGGGAAGAAACGGCCGCAGAAAATACGGATAATGGTTCTGCTAACGCAACCAACGGGGATGAAAACGCATCTACCGGAGAAAGTGTTACGGAATAATCAATAAACAACTCAACTCACAAAAATGAAAAGGTTCTTCCTTCTTTTGACAGCCGGTCTGGTTACAATGACCGCTGCCGCGCAGAACTACGACAATGCCAAGACCCTCCTGATGCTGAACCAGTATGATAAGGCTAAAGCAGAAGTGGACAAGGGTATGAACAATGCCAAATATGCCGCTAAGCCAGAAGCTTTTATCCTCAAAACGGCTATTTATGCCGGCTACGCTATGTCGGAAGGGAAAAAGAACACCCCGGAAGCCGAACAGCTGATTGCCGCTGCAGATTCCGCCTTTGCCAAATTCAAATCCATGGATCCCGCCATGACGCTGATGAGTGATCCGTCTTACCAGAACGGCCCCATCAATCTTTATTCCAATTATTATACTACAGGCTACCAGGATTACAGCAAGAGCAAATGGGAGACCGGCCTGGTGAAACTGAAAAAAGCGGTGGAATATTCCGACCTGCTCATCAGCCGGAAACTGCTTACCGTAAGCCTTGACACGAACGTACTGATCCTGGCCGGTATTACTGCAGAAAAAACCGGGAACAACGAAGACGCGATGGTTTTCTACAAACGCCTGGCTGATGCCAAAGTGGGCGGAGAAGGGTTTGAAGGGATTTACCGTTTTATGGTAAGCCAGTCATTTGCCCATAAAGACATGGCCAATTTTGAAAAGTACAAAGCCTACGGAAAAGAACTTTTCCCGGAAAGCCAGTATTTTGATTACGATAAAATTGATTTTGCGGTAGGTCTTACCGACAAATTTGATGAGAAACTGGCGGCCCTGAATGAAGTGCTCGCCACAGACCCCGAAAATCAGAAAGCCAACCAGGTGCTGGGAGAGATTATTTATGATACCCTGAATCCCAAACATGCCGATGAGGGAGTCGTACCCCCGGCCAATGCCCCTGAACTGGAAAAGAAAATGATTGAGGCCTTTTTGAAATCTGCCAAAGGCAAACCCGGATACGAAATTCCTTATTTGTATATCGGCGACCATTTTATCAACAAGGCTTCCAAAGTGAATGACAAACGCGATGCGCATGCCAAAGACATGAAGGCCCGCACCAAACCCGGAACCATGGCGTCCAAGGAAGATGTAGCCAAAAGGGAAGCACTCGACCGCGAATACCTGGAAACCCTGGAAGGCGCCAAAGAACCTTATGAAAAAGCGGCCGCTATTTTTGCCGCACGCGAAAAACTGGAAATGCGCGATAAGCAACAGTATAAAAAAGCCGCCAGTTACCTGGCCGATATTTATTCCTTCAAAAGAGTAATGGCAAAAGGCAAACCCGCGGATCAGGCCAAATGGGCTGCTGAAGAAAAGAAGTGGAATGAGGTGTATGACTCCATCAAAAACTAATCACGGAATAGATTTTGAAAAGACCGCTCCGGCGGTCTTTTTTTATGCCTGTAAAGAGCAGGGGACTGCAGGATTACAGTCCCCGGACCAACCCCGAGGCTGGTTAGTTATGACAGTGCAAAGGTACGACTTTCATTTCATTACTTAACATAATATAAATTATGAGAAATATTTTCTAAATTTACAAAAATATACTGCTTTGAAAGTAAAGATATTATGGGTATTGGAAGTCTCCCTGACTTATAATAGCTTCGGTTCTATGAACCTGAGCGAATTCCTGCTGGAAGAACATTCCAAAGCTCAATGCCTGCGCGTGGTCAGCTGGATCGGAAAGAGTCAGCAACGTTTCGACACGCTCATGAAAATCTTTCTCGGTGAAGATAAAAAACTGGTACAGCGGGCCGCCTGGCCATTCAGTTATGCCGTACAGGCTCATCCCCCTTTGCTCACTAAACACCTCGCCGCCGTCATCAAAAAACTGGAACAGCCAGGGCTCCAGGACGCGTTTAAACGCAACACGGTCCGGGCACTGGAGCATATATCCATTCCTGAAAGGCTTCGTGGCCGGCTCATGAACAGCTGTTTTAATTTTATCACTGATATCCGCGAAAAACCTGCCGTCAAGGCCTTTTCGCTGACTATATTGAATAAACTGGCCGACGATTACCCGGAAATCCGCCAGGAACTCAAAACCATTATCGAAGAACGCTGGGATCTGGAAAGTCCGGCTTTCCGCTCAAGAGCGAGGAAACTACTATGAAAATGTGCAAATGTGAAGATGTGCAAATGTGCAGATGTGCAGATGTGCAGCATTGTACCTGGTGTCAACTACGGTTAAAAATCCGGACCGGTGAACCATGGGCCAGAAAAACGGAAGCCGGCGATGCCTGGTTCATCCAGCCGAAAGCAGACCCGTAGAGTGCTTCAAAATCACAGTCCACCGTAAAATCTTCTACCGGATGGATGTCCCAGCGCGGATGGTCCACCTGATATTCCACGGTTTTTTTTCCTTCTCTTCCGGAATAGCCCCAGTAATGTTCAGTGATAAATTCTTCAAAACTGCCGCTTTGTAACACTTCCGGCCTCACTGCAGCCTTTACGCCCAGTGTATGCTCTTTTTTCCTTGTCTTCCATTTATAAGATACCCAGAGCTGATTGCCCGTTTGCCCGATCAGTTGGATTACAGGCAAGGTACGGTAATGTTCCTTATACAGGGTATTGGCCACGAGGCTGATCATGCGTTTAGGTACAATTTCACTGATAAAAACAACCCCTCTTTTCCATTGCCCGTTTTCTTTGCGCCTGACATAAAACCGGAGATTCACTTCTGCAAAGCGGGTATGAAACGGAACGGAAATACCTTTTAACCTGACATGGTTGAACAAAAAACCCACCAGGCTCACCCAGCTCTTACCGGCAAAAAAGTCCGGTTCCGTCTCCGCCGGGACAAAGGGTTTCAGGATATCCGGGTTGATTTCATAATTGGCCATTATCAGGTGCTCCCAGCTTGCGGTCAGAAATACTTTCTTTTCCATCTGTTTACGATTAAGATTCATTTTGTGAGACGGGTTATGTTGTCATGCTGAGCGCGCCGAAGCATGGCAAAGGGCATCCGGGCTTCGCCCTCCTGCTTATTCAGTCAACCCCTCCGGGGTTGGCAGCACCTTGACTGGCTCCTTAACCTCTCAACCCCTCAACTCCTCAACCCCTCAACCCCTCCTGCTCCCTCCCGAATTCCCGGAAAATCAGCCGTAAATGCTGATCATAGGTAACATAATTATACAGCCAGTTCATAAACACAAAAAAACGGTTCTTGACCCCCAGGATCAGCATCAGGTGAAGCCCCATCCAGATCAGCCAGGCCGGAAAACCACCCAGTGACCAGCGCGGTTTGGGCATATCCACCACCGCCAGGTTGCGCCCCACCGTGGCCATCGAACCTTTGTCACGGTATACAAATTCACGTAAACGATCCCTGTCTTTATGCCCAGCCAGCAATCGCAGATTCTTCGCCAGCAATTCGGCCTGCTGAATAGCCGCCGGAGCAACCTGCGGATGGCCATGCGGATATTGCGCGGTTTCCATACAGGCCAGGTCACCTATCGCATAAACATCCGGCAAACCCAGTACCTGACAAAAGCGGTCTGTTTTTATCCTGTTTCCTCTCGCTATTAATGATTTATCAATGCCATTTGGAATATTACCTTTAATGCCGGCTGCCCAGATAACCGTTGCGGCAGCTATCTTTTTCCCATCGCTGAGCTCCACATCTTTTCCATCATAATCCTTTACCAGGGTATTGGAGAGCAACTGTACACCCAGCTTCTGAAGGTAGTTCACAGAACGCCGGGAAGATTCCTCCCGCATACCGGCCAGGGGTTTTGAACCGCCTTCCAGCAAATAGATATTCATTTTTGAAAAATCCAGTTCAGGGTAATCCCGGGGTAACACATATTTTTTCATTTCTGCCAGGGCTCCTGAGACTTCCACACCCGTTGGGCCGCCTCCCACCACCACGATATTCATGACCCGCTGCATTTCTTCCGGATCAGTAATGCGGTGGGCCTGTTCAAATAATTGCAGCAGCCGGTGCCGGATCTGCAGGGCTTCTACGGTGGATTTCATCGGGAAGGCATGGGTGGCCAGCTTTTCATTCCCGAAAAAATTGGTGTCCGTCCCGGTGGCCAGCACCAGCACATCATAGCTGATTTCTTCATTATGGGTGATGATTTTCTTTTCCGCCGGCCGGATCTCTTTCAGTTCCGTAAGCCGGATCCGCACATTGCGGCTTTTCTGGAAGATCTTCCGTAACGGGAAGGATATATTACTGGCGTCCAGTCCGGCCGTGGCTACCTGGTAAAACAAGGGCTGAAACTGGTGATAATTGAAGCGGTCCAGGAGCAGAACCTCAAAGCCTGGTTTATTGTTCAGGGCCCGGGCCAACCGCAAACCGCCAAAACCCGCGCCGGCTATTACAACTTTCATAGTGCTGTGTTTTCAGCACAAAGGTAGATCAATTTTCAATATTTTCCGAAAATTCAGGAAATTATTTTTTAAAGGGCACTACGCAATGCTGAGCAGGCAATGGGCAGCAGGCAAACTAATAAAGTACCCTGACTTTAATCGTCTCCCGCACCTCTTTCAATAAATGTAATGCCTGGGTAGAAAGCTTTTTGTCCACATCAAGTACCACATACCCGATTTCCTCATTGGTCTTGAGGTACTGACCCAGGATATTGATATTGGCTTTGGACAACTGGGTATTGATCGCAGACAGTACACCAGGTACATTTTTATGGATATGCAGGATCCGGTGACTCCCCTCCTGCGGCGGTAAAGCGAGCGCCGGCACCGTATGTGAACCAAATGTAATACCCTTTTCCAGGTAATTGAAGAGTTTGGCCGCAACATCCTCCCCGATATTCATCTGGGCTTCTTCAGTACTGCCCCCGATATGCGGGGTGAGGATCACATTGGGCAGGTCCTGTAAGGGCGTCTGAAAACGGTCCCCGTTTTTCTCGGGCTCCCAGGGAAATACATCCACCGCGGCCCCGCCGATCTGTCCCTCAATGATCTTGTCCCGCAAGGCGTCCAGGTCCACCACTTCACCCCGGGCATAGTTGAGCAGGATGGCGCCCTTCTTGCAATATTTTAAATTGTTCTTATTGATCAGGTTTTTGGTCTGACTGGTCTCGGGTACATGCAGGGTAATCACATCGGCCCGGCTCATCAGTTCCTTCAGATTGCGGGCGTCTTCTGCATTGCCCAGC
Source organism: Chitinophagaceae bacterium (assembly GCA_014879565.1). Taxonomy (GTDB): domain Bacteria; phylum Bacteroidota; class Bacteroidia; order Chitinophagales; family Chitinophagaceae; genus JJ008. Next base: position 6,216 of record JACSRW010000043.1, on the reverse strand, counting down.
GGCAGTTTGGTCTCCACATCATAAAACAACACTTTCATCCCCAGCGCTTCGGCCAGTACACTCACCTGGCTTCCGATATTGCCATAGCCCACAATCCCCAGGGTCTTGCCCCGGAGCTCATAACTGTTTTTGGCATCCTTCATCCAGATCCCCTCATGCGCGGCTTTGTTTTTGTCCGGTATACGGCGAATGAGCATGATGGATAACCCAATCACCAGTTCGGCCACACTGCGGGTATTGGAATAGGGCGCGTTAAATACCACCACCCCGTTTCGGGTAGCGGCTTTCAGGTCCACCTGGTTGACCCCGATGCAGAAACAACCTATGGCCTGCAGTTTTTTCGCGGCCTCCAGCACTTTTTTTGTTACCTGTGTTTTGGAACGGATCCCCAGGATATGTACATCCTTTATCTCATGAATGAGCTCCTCTTCTGTAAGCGCTTTGGTAATCTTTTCCACTTTCACATACCCGTGATGGCGGAAATTTTTAACCGCGCTGTCGCTGATGTTTTCGAGAAACAGAATGCGGATCTTCTCTTTGGGATAACTGGTGGTATTGACAACTTTCGTCATACCGCAAATATACTAAGCTCGTAAAAGCGGTTTTACCCATATCGGGAAAACTCCTGCCCAAAATATTAACACTAACAGTTGTTTTCTGTCCATATTTGCAGTGAAACCGCAAAAAAAGAAAAGCCATTATACCGGATGCTTTTATTTTTGCCCGAAACCAACGAATCTACTTGACTATTTTCCTTCGCATAACTGTACTCGTATTCCTGACAGCGGCCTGTATGGGCCCGGCATCAGATAAAAAACAACCCGACGATTCCCTGCAGTATTATCCGCCCACACCGGCCGTAATGGATAAAGAAACATTCCGGGAGTATTACCGCCGTATCAGCGCTTTTTTTGACAGTACCCTGCTGAAAGGCCCCTTCAGCGGACAGATCCTGCTGGCCAAAGAAGGCACCGTGCTCTATGAAAAATACGCGGGATTTAAAGATGTGCGGAAAAAAGACAGCATGGACGCGGCCACCTCTCTGCATATCGCATCGGCCAGTAAAACCTTTACCGGTATCGCCATCCTGCGGCTGGTGCAGGAAGGTAAACTGCAACTGGATGACAGCATCAGCCGTTACTTTCCTTTATTACCCTACAAGGGTATTACGGTGAAAATGCTGCTGAATCACCGCAGCGGACTGCCCAACTATGTGCATTTTATGGATAAAACAGGCTGGGATACCAAACAGTATTGCAGCAACCAGGATGTGCTGGATATCCTGATTAAACAAAGACCCAACCCCGAAGCCGCCCCCGGCCGGAAATTCAGTTACTGCAATACCAACTATATCCTGCTGGCCCTGCTGATCGAACAACTCAGCGGCCAGTCCTACCCGGTCTATATGCAGGAAAAATTATTCGGTCCCCTGCAGATGAAGGATACTTATGTTTTCACCAGGGCCGACAGCAGCCGGGCCACGCCCTCCTTTGGTCCTTCAGGAAATTTCTGGCAATTTGATTTCCTGGATCTCACCTACGGAGACAAGAATATTTATTCCACAGCGCGGGATCTGCTGCGCTGGGATCAGGCCCTCTATTCCGGCCAGCTGCTCTCTCCCGCCCTGCTGGATGCTGCCTTTACCCCCTACAGCTTTGAAAGACCGTCCATGCACAATTACGGACTGGGTTTCCGGCTGATGCAATTGCCCAACGGAAAGAAAATTATTTACCATTTTGGCCGCTGGCATGGCAATAATGCCTGTTTTGCCCGGCTGCCGGATGAAAAAGCAGTGATCATCATCCTGGGGAACCGCTTTAACCGGGGTATTTATTATGCAGCTCACCGGGCCTATGATCTGTTTGGCGACTATTTCCAGTCGGCCGCCAGTGAGGAAGAAAGTGACAGCCTGCCTGCAGAGAAAAAGGAAAAAGAAAGTCCCGCGAAAAAAACGACACAGAAAAAAGCCCGGTGAGTTAGTCATTTTTTCTTTAGCGGAAATAGCGGAACTTAGTCTTACCATGAAAGTTTATTCCGCTGAAGCCATCCGTTTATGGGATCAGTACACGATCACCCATGAACCCGTTTCCTCCCTTGACCTGATGGAAAGAGCCGCCACGGCCTGCAGCAACTGGCTGCTGGAAAACAAAAAGGACGCTGCTTCTTTCGCCATCTTCTGCGGGAAAGGGAATAATGGCGGCGACGGACTGGCCATTGCCCGGATGCTGCAGGAAAAAGATTATCCCGTTTCTGTTTTCATTCTCGAATTCGGACATAAGGGTACGGATGATTTTCAGCAAAACCTGGCCCGGCTCCATGCCCTGCCGGATACGGATATTCATTTTGTACAAAGCGAAGAACATTTTCATCCTTTCACCGAAGGACAGGTGATCGTGGATGCGCTCTTTGGTTCCGGGCTCAACCGGGCCGTGGAGGGACTCACCGCCGCGCTGATCCGGCATATCAATCAATCGGGCTGCCCGGTTATTTCCATTGATATTCCCAGCGGATTGTTCACCGATCATTCCTCCCGCGGCAATCTTACGGTGCAGGCCGAAACCACCCTGAGTTTTCAGTGTTATAAACCCGCTTTCCTGGTGGCTGAAAATGAAAAGGCTATAGGGAATGTGGAGATCCTGGATATCGGTTTACACCCCGGATATGAAAAAGAAAACCCCGGCCGTTTTGAATTACTGGATGACAATCTGGTTTATCAATTTTACCGGCCCCGTTCCCGTTTTGCCCACAAGGGAATTTTCGGTCATGCCTTACTGTTAGCCGGCAGTTACGGCAAAACCGGGGCTGCCGTGCTCGCCGCCCGGGCCTGTCTGCGCAGCGGAGCGGGTCTGCTGAGCTGTCAGCTGCCATCTTCGGCTTATGCCATTATGCAAACGGCTGTACCCGAAGCCATGGTCTTCACTGATTTCCACTCCTCTTTTCTTACGCAATTGGCCACCGATCCCGGCTCATACGACGCCTGTGGCATTGGCCCCGGATTGGGTACAGCGGCCGAAACCCGGGCTTTCCTGAAAGAACTGCTGGAAAAAAGTAAAAAGCCCCTGGTGCTGGATGCCGATGCCCTGAATATCCTGGCCACCGAGGCGACCCTTTTAAACCAGTTGCCTGCCGGCTCCATCCTTACTCCGCATCCCAAAGAATTTGAACGGCTCTTCGGGGCTTCGGCCAATGATGTTGACCGGATTGAAAAAGCGATGGAAAAAGCCCGGGAACATCAGGTAATAATTGTCCTGAAAGGGCATCACAGTTTTATCGCCCTGCCGGACGGTCACGGTTATTTCAATGCCACCGGCAATCCCGGTATGGCGACTGCCGGCAGCGGGGATGTGCTCACGGGCATGCTTACGGGCTTACTGGCCCAGGGCTATGCACCGGCCGCCGCCGCCTGTACCGGGGTTTATCTGCATGGACTGGCCGGTGACCTCGCCGCCCGGGAGGGAGCCGAAGAATCCCTGGTAGCCGGGGATATTATAGATTATCTGCCCCCGGCCTGGCGTTTGCTGAAAGGGCTTTTTTAACCCTGGTCAGGTCGTTCCCGGGCAGGAAAAACAAGGCTTCAATCCCCTGAAAATAAAGCCTGTCGGGGGTTTGGGGTATTGGACCTCAACCCCTATCTTTGCCGCCCGGCCAAACCGGCCAACTGCTAACGTATACATACTCAAGAATCGACTGAAAACTATTATGGACAAACTGATCTACCTGGTACCCCTTATGGGACTGATAGGACTTCTTTACACCCTCGTAAAGTTCAATTGGGTCTCCAAACAAGATGCGGGTAACGACCGCATGAAAGAAATCAGCAACTACATTGCTGTAGGGGCAATGGCCTTCCTCAAGGCCGAATGGAAAATTCTCGGCTATTTCGTTGTCATTGTGGGCATCCTGCTGGCTGTTATGGCCCAGGCCAATCCGCATTCTCACTGGATGATCGCGATCGCCTTTGTGGTGGGCGCGGTATTCAGTGCCACTGCCGGTTATATCGGTATGAAAGTAGCCACCCGCGCCAATGTGCGTACCGCACAGGCCGCCCGTACCAGCCTGAGCAAGGCCCTGAATGTATCCTTCACCGGGGGCGCCGTTATGGGACTGGGTGTTTCCGGTCTTGCGGTACTGGGTCTCGGTGGTCTCTACATCGTACTCAAACAAATTTTTGCCCCCACGGCCGATGTGAATTCGGAAGAAATGATCCGCACCATTGAAGTGCTGACCGGTTTCTCCCTGGGCGCTGAATCCATTGCCCTTTTTGCCCGTGTGGGCGGGGGTATTTATACCAAGGCGGCCGACGTAGGCGCCGACCTCGTAGGTAAAGTGGAAGCCGGTATCCCGGAAGATGATCCCCGCAACCCCGCCACGATTGCCGATAACGTAGGTGATAACGTGGGTGACGTTGCCGGTATGGGCGCTGACCTTTTCGGTTCCTATGTGGCCACGGTGCTGGCCACCATCGTACTGGGTCAGCAGACCACGGTTACATTCGGCGATGATGTGCTGGGTGGTTATTCTCCCATTGTACTCCCGATGCTGATTGCCGGTGTGGGTATCCTTTTCTCTATCGTAGGTACCTGGTTTGTACGTGTCAGCGATGCAGCCGGTATCAATACCGATAATGTGCAGAAAGCCCTCAATATGGGTAACTGGGGTTCCATCGTGCTGACTGCCGGTGCAGCGGCCGGTCTCGTGTATTTCCTGATGCCGGAGGCCATGGAACTGCGCGGCACCATGTTCACCAAATGGGGTGTACTGGGCGCGATTGGTGTAGGTCTGCTGGTAGGTGCCTTAATGAGTATTATCACCGAGTACTATACCGCCATGGGTAAAAGACCCGTGAACTCCATTATCCGTCAGTCCTCCACCGGACATGCCACCAACGTCATCGGTGGACTGGCCGTAGGTATGGAATCCACTTTCCTGCCGATTCTTGTGCTGGCCGGTGGTATCTGGGGTTCTTACCAGTTTGCCGGTCTCTATGGCGTGGCTATAGCCGCCGCCGGTATGATGGCCACTACGGCCATGCAACTGGCTATTGACGCTTTTGGTCCTATTGCGGATAACGCCGGTGGTATCGCCGAAATGAGCGAACTGCCGAAGGATGTACGCGAAAAAACAGACGTGCTGGATGCGGTGGGTAACACGACTGCCGCCACCGGTAAAGGTTTTGCCATTGCCTCCGCGGCCCTGACCGCCCTTGCGCTGTTTGCGGCTTTTGTGGGTGTGGCCATGCCGGATAACCAGCATATTGATATTTATAAAGCCGAAGTACTGGCCGCTCTCTTTATCGGAGGTATGATCCCGATGATCTTCTCCTCTCTCGCCATCCGCGCGGTAGGTGAAGCCGCCATGAGTATGGTGGAAGAAGTGCGCCGTCAGTTCCGCACGATTCCCGGTATCATGGAAGGACAGGGCAAACCCGAATACGATAAATGTGTGGCCATTTCCACCCAGGCTTCCATCAAAAAGATGCTGGCTCCCGGTGCGATTACCATTATCGCTCCCCTGCTGATCGGATTTGTATTTGGTCCCGAAGCCCTCGGTGGTTTCCTGGCCGGCGCTACCGTGAGCGGGGTGCTGATGGGGATGTTCCAGAACAATGCCGGCGGCGCCTGGGACAATGCCAAAAAATCATTTGAAAAAGGCGTGGAGATCAACGGCGAAACCTATTACAAGAAATCCGAACCGCACAAGGCTTCTGTAACCGGTGATACCGTGGGTGATCCCTTTAAAGATACCAGCGGACCTTCCATGAACATCCTGATCAAACTGATGTCCATCGTTTCCCTGGTCATCGCCCCCACCCTGGCCCAGATGTATGGCGGCGGAGCCCACAAATCCGAAAAACCGGCCGAGGTTCCCGCTCCTCCCAAAGAAACAGGCAAAATTGAATACAAAATGAACGCGGAACCGGTCGCCAAACTCGACCTGAAGACCACCGCTTTCTACCAATAAGACGCAAGTTCTTAATCAGAACCATTACTTAAGTCCCGCTGTATCTACAGGGGGGCTTTTTGTTTTTGGTCGTGATGCATGATAGGATTTTTATTTTTTGCTTCGTTGGGATAGGTTTAGGAGTTGAGGGGTTGAGGAGTTGAGGGGTTGCTGCGTCCACCGAAGCCTCTGGCGAAGGTGGAAGGAGTTGAGGGGTTGCTGCGTCCACCGAAGCCTCTGGCGAAGGTGGAAGGGGTTGAGGGGTTGCTGCGTCCA
>JACSRW010000034.1 GCA_014879565.1 Chitinophagaceae bacterium | reverse complement strand
GCGGACCCCGCCATTTACGGATACCGTTTATTTTCAGTATCCGGGCAGAAGTTATTTTTCATTTTTTACCAATATCAATTCATCCCGAACACAGGTGCTGGGCGAGGATGGAAGCGGGCACCCCCATTTTATCCGTCTCCGGGCCGGAGCGGGAAATGTTTTTGTTCACCTTGAACCGCTGGTGTTTTCCAATTATTTTTTGCTGCATGAGGAGAATCTCCGTTACCTTGAACAGGTGGCTTCGGTTATCCGACCCGGGATCAGGAACATAATATGGGATGAATATTTCCTTCGTCAAAAACCTTCCTATGCGGATAACAATAACCGGAAAAAGGGCTGGATGAGTGTGCTCATGGGTATGAAAAACGAGGAAGGAAAAGAGCCGTTCCGGGCGGCCATCTGGTTGCTGGCAGGGCTGCTTTTATTGTATGTATTACTGGAAATGAGACGCCGGCAACGGCCCATACCGGTGATACGTAAACCGCGAAATGAGTCGCTGGATTTTGTGAAAACCATTGGTCAGCTGTACTACGGTAAAGGAGATCACCTGAATCTGTGCCGGAAAATGGCCGCTTATTTTCTGGAGCATGTGCGGAGCAAATACAAATTGCCTACCGGCAATCTGAATGAAGAATTTGTCCGTCACCTGCATTATAAATCCGGTTTTCCGGAACCGGAGCTGCAGCGAATCGTGGATTTTATCCGGGAACTGTATCTGGGTGAAAATATCAGCGCTGCAGACCTGGCCCGTTTTCACCGTCAATTGGAATCTTTTTATCAAAAAGCCTGAATATGGAAGAATCAGTTTTTCAGCCACGCACCGACCTGAGCGCCCTGAGTGAAGCGGTGTTGTCAATTCGCCAGGAGATTAAAAAAATTATCGTGGGCCAGGATGAAATGGTACGGCTGATTATTGCCGCCCTGCTGTCCGATGGTCATGTGCTGATCGAAGGGGTGCCCGGAGTGGCCAAAACCCTTACTGCCAAACTGGTGGCTAAAAGTGTCAATGCCGGATTTTCCAGGGTGCAGTTTACACCCGACCTCATGCCGTCGGATGTGCTGGGCACCCCGGTCTTTAATCCCCGTGAAGCCAGTTTTGAATTCAAAAAAGGACCCGTATTCAGCAACCTGATACTCGTGGATGAAATTAACCGGGCCCCTGCTAAAACACAATCAGCCCTGCTGGAGATCATGGAGGAGCGCCAGGTTACCATTGACGGGAAAACCTATCCGATGGCAGCCCCCTTTATGGTACTGGCCACCCAGAACCCGGTGGAACAGGAAGGCACGTATCGCCTGCCGGAAGCCCAACTGGACCGGTTCCTCTTCAAAATTACGGTGCCATATCCCACCGAAACGGAAGAAATGACCATTCTCAGCCAGTTTCACCAGATGGGAACTGCTTCCCCGCTGGAAATGATACAACCGGTACTTTCTGCTGAACAGATTAAAGAACTTCGTCTGCAGATACGCCGGCAGGTTATGGATGAAAAACTACTTCAGTTTGTTGCCAGGCTGGTTCACCAGACAAGAAACCATAAATCCATCTATCTGGGGGCCTCTCCCCGGGCTTCGCTGGCCATCATGAACGCTTCAAAGGCGGTGGCGGCTATGCAGGGGCGCGATTTTGTGACGCCTGATGATATTCTGTCGGTGGCGGTTCCTGTACTGCGGCACCGCATCATCCTTTCCCCCGATAAAGAAATGGAGGGCATCAGTGAAGACGATGTCATCCGCCAGATCATCCAGGGCATGGATGTGCCCCGTTAATCATTTTTTTAAGAAAGCACAGATTGATCCGTTCATTTTACATAAATAAATCAGTATACGCGGTGGCCGGTCTCGCAGCCACCCTTTATGCCCTGAGCTATTTTTTGCCTTTCCTTTACCGGCTGGCCGGTTTGCTGCTGGTTTTGCTCGCCGTGGCCCTCCTGATAGACATCCTGCTTGTATATAGCAAAAAAGAGGGCATACTGGCCCGCAGGGAACTGCCGGAAAGGTTCAGTATCGGAGACGAAAACAAAGTGCTGCTTTTTATCAGTAACCAGTATACGTTTTCACTCAGGGCCAGTGTCATTGATGAAATTCCCGATCCGTTTCAGGACAGGAACTGGATCCGGAAAATGAATATACCGGCCGGGGAAACATACCTGCTTGAATATGGGCTCCGACCGGAAACAAGAGGTGATTATGTATTTCATGCGATTAATGTTTTTGTTCATGCGCCGCTGAAACTGGTGAAAAGAAGATTTGTCTTTCCGGCAGAACAGGGGGTGAAAGTATACCCGTCCTTTCTGCAGATGCGCCGCTATCAGTTACTGGCAGCCAGTAACCGCCTGCAGGAAGCCGGAGTAAAAAAAATCCGGAAACTGGGACATAGTATGGAGTTTGAACAAATCAAGGAATATGTGCGCGGAGATGACTACCGGACTATTAACTGGAAAGCCACGGCCCGTAAACAGGAGCTGATGGTGAATAATTATACCGATGAAAGGAGTCAGCAGATTTACTGCCTGATTAATAAAGGCAGGGTGATGAAAATGCCCTTTAACGGGCTTACCCTGCTGGATCATGCCATCAATGCCTCCCTGGTTCTTTGTAATGTGGCCCTGGTGAAGCAGGATAAAGCCGGTCTGATTACTTTTGAAAAAAACACGGATCATTTCCTGACAGCCGATAAGAAACCCACGCAGATGAACCAGATCCTGGAAACCCTGTACCGACAACAAACGGATTTCCGGGAACCTGATTTTGAAAAACTCTATTCGGTGGTCAGGAGCCGCATCAGCAACCGAAGCCTGCTGGTACTGTTTACAAATTTTGAATCACTGCAAAGTCTGCAGCGGGAATTGCCGGCCCTGAAAAAGATGGCCCGGTATCACCTGCTGCTGGTTGTCTTTTTTGAGAACACGGAGCTGAAATCCTTACTGGAAAAAAGAACAGAAAAGCTGGAGGATATTTATACTAAAACGATCGCTGAAAAATTTGTCTACGAGAAAAAACTGATGGTAAAAGAGCTCCATAAAAACGGCATACCGGCTGTACTCACTTCCCCGGAGGGACTGACCGTTAATACGGTCAATAAATACCTGGAGCTGAAAACCAGATTATCCATCTGATCGCCCACTCTGGTCTTATCTCTTTAATTTTACCGCATGGATAAAAAGGAAAATCCCTTTGAAGAAGGGCAGGTGCTGCTGATTGATAAACCGCTTGACTGGACCTCCTTCGACGTGGTCCGGAAGATCCGTAACCTGGTCCGGATCAAAAAAGTCGGTCATGCCGGCACCCTGGATCCGCTGGCCTCCGGTTTGCTGATTGTCTGCACAGGCCGGTTTACCAAACGGATCAATGCGTTTATGGCGCAGGAAAAAGAATACACCGGCACCTTTACCCTGGGAGCCGTCACGCCAACCTATGACCTTGAATCGGAGCCGGAACAGCCCCGCCCGTTTGCACAGCTTACGGAAGAGGAAATTAAAAATGCGACCCATCAGTTTACCGGCGAAATCCTGCAGGTACCGCCGGCTCATTCGGCCATTAAAGTGGATGGAAAACGGGTGTATGAACTGGCCCGGGCCGGCAAAGAAGTAAAACTGGAACCCCGGAAACTGACCATATACACATTTGAAATAACCCGGATTGAACTGCCGGAAGTGGATTTCAGGGTAGTATGTTCAACGGGAACGTATATACGCAGCCTGGCGCATGATTTCGGACAGGCCCTTGGTTGCGGGGCCTATCTCAGCCGTTTATGCCGCACCCGCATCGGGGAATTCCGGTTGGAAGAGGCCATGACCCTGCCCGGCTTTGAAGAAGAGGTTAAACGTATTTACAGTTTAAAGGGATAATTGATCCCCAGCTGGAGCTGTCCGTTCAGCGGTTTCCAGTTATAAAACCATTTGTTCTGACTGGCCTGGTTCAGAATATCCGGGCTCGGGTCTTTTACTTTGTATGCATAATCCAGCCGGATGATAAAATAGGTGAAGTCGAGCCGCAAACCGGTACCCATCCCGATGGCAATATCTTTTCCCAGCCGGCTCAGTTTAAAAACTTCATTTTCTTCTCCGGCTTCTTTTTTTAGAAACCATACATTTCCGATGTCGGTGAATACTACGGATTCCACACGGGTGCCGGCGATTGTAGCCAGCCGGAACCGGTACTCCATATTCATCTCCAGTTGAATGTCGCCAAACCGGTAGGGATATTCTTTTGAATCTTTTATCACAGAACCCGGCCCAAGCCTTCGCAGCCGCCAGGCACGCATACTGTTGGGCCCGCCGGCAAAATACTGTTTAAAAAACGGAAGCGCGATCCGTTTCTTTTCATTCACGGTTGATTCCAGTGCATAACCGATACCCGCAAATCCTCTTACTACAAAAGAAGATTTTTTCCATTTTAACTGCCGGGTAAATTCGGTATTCAGCTTGACGAATTTATACAACTGTGTGTCGAGAAAACGACTGGGTATCAGGCCTGCTATAAAGGGTAATTCAATATTGACTGAAAATACGGATGGGCTGTTTGCACGGGTATTGGTGAATGTTGCTCCCAGTTGGGTAGTGGATATAAAACCGTCTGTAAAAATATTCTTAAGAGCGGGATTGGCGGCAATCAGTTTATCAAGACTGTCTTTTGGTTGCAGACTTGAATATTCAATATTCGGAATCTTCCAGGATAACTGCAGCATCCGGGTGGTGCCGGGTTTGTTGTATTGGAATTCATAACCCCAGGAGCCGTTGACAGAGGTAAGATTGAATAACTCTTTCCTTTCCGTGCGGGCTGCATTAAAACCAAAAACCGTCCTGATATTATTCCGGATATTTTCATTCACCCGGCGCAGCCCGGGAAGCATGGCTTTCGGAAAGTAAATGGTATGACTGAAAACGGATTGCTGCGACTGGACAAAATTATTTCCCAGCTCAATACCAAAACGAACTGTCGTATTGGTTTGAATGGCGGATTTGGCAAAATTCCTGTTTAGTACCCCTGCATTCACCCCCAAACTAAACAGATTCCCCAGGTACTGATTCTGATTCTGGCTGCCTTCCAGGTTGGCGTTAAAAGAGTATTTTTTGGCAGGTATCAGACGGATCAGGTAGTCGGCTGTATCCTGGCCTTTGCGTGGCTGTTGTTCAATATTGGCCAGTCGCCAGCTTCCCAGTGAGTTGAACCGGTTAATAGTGCGGAAATAGTCTTTTTGCCGGTAGAGTTCTCCGCTCTTCAGATAAATATGCTGCGGGAACAAGCGCGGCCGGAAACTTTTCCGGAATGAGATAACCCGTATTCCGTTTACATAAGCGGTATCGGGACGAATACCGGATGTATCCGTTCCAGATTCGGGGTATACGGTAATCAGCCCGTTATGATAGCGGGTAAGCTTGCTGCTGTCATAGCCCGGCCGAAGAATGATCTCCAGGTTGGCGGTGGGATTTTCCCTTCTTTCTTTCAGTTTTTGCAGTATCTGGAGTTGCTCAAACGGGTCCAGTGAGGGACGAAGCAGATCCAGATCGAGGGTATCCCATACACCCCTGAGTTCTTCCCGGTTAAACCGGAGATAACCGTTATTCCGGTACAGATCCACCAGCCGGTCAAGTTCCAGGGACACGGTTGTTTTGGCAAATGGGTCCCCTTTTTTCAGAAGCGATTCTCCTTTGTTTTCGGATGTAATTTTTTGTAAATCCTGGTTTTTAAGGCTGTAACTGATGGAGTCAAGCCGTACGACCTTTCCGGGCAGCACATAAAAATCAATAATGGCCCTTTGCTGATTTTGCCCCGCCAGCCGGATACTGTCCCGGTAATAAATGGAATCGTTAAAATAGCCGAGCGCATTGAGCAGGGAACGCATATATAACACAGACCGGTCGGCATTTTCTTTTTTGTAAACAGCCGGCCTGTCCAGGACGGGCCGGTTAAATCCCTGGGCAAAAAACTTACGTACGGTACGTACCCGCATACTGTCATCCAGCTGATTGGCCAGCCGGGATTCCAGGCTTTCTTTTTCTTCGTTTGTAAAGTTGCCCTGAACAGTGATATTTGTTCCGAAAACAAAGGGTTTGTCTTTCGGATAATTACGCGGTAACACGGAACAGGCCCCGAGGAATAGCAGGAGAAGCAGAAAAGCCGGCAGTTTCAGCAGGTTTAAATAAGAAAAAGATGGCCGGCCTTTCATCATCATATTAAATAAAAAATCGGATCTATGCTGGGAAAATCCAGAATCAAATATATTCAAAGTTTAGGCCAGAAAAAATTCAGGGAGGAAACAGGACTCTTTATTGCAGAGGGGCCAAAGATTGTTAACGAGCTCCTTCAGCCGGATATTACCCGGGTCACGGAAGTGTATGCCACCCGGGACTGGGCGGATGCAAATCCGGGGCTGGTAAAAAAAGTTCCGGTACAGATAGTCAGCGATCAGGAATTAGAAAAAATTTCACAGTTGCAAACACCCAATCAGGTGCTGGCACTAGTACGGCAATATGCGTATCAGCCGGCTGACTGTAAAAACGGACTGGTACTTGTTGTTTGCGGTATTCAGGATCCCGGCAACCTGGGAACCATCATACGTATTGCCGACTGGTTTGCTGTGGAACAAGTGGTTTGCAGTCCGGATACGGCGGATATGTATAACCCGAAAGTAGTGCAGTCAACAATGGGCAGTATTGGCCGGGTAGCGGTATCGTATACCCCATTATTGCCCTGGCTGGAAAAACAGGTGGATTGCCCGGTTTATGCCATGATGCTGGATGGACAGGATATCACCCGTATGCCCAAACCCCCGAAAGGGATCCTCTTGTTAGGCAACGAATCCAGGGGTGTACCGGCTGAATTACTTGAAAAAGCGGATGTGAAAGTCACCATTCCCGGAAGGGGAGGGGCTGAATCCCTGAATGCTGCGGTTGCAGCAGGAATCCTTTTATTCCATTTTACCTGAAACGGATCGCTTTTACCGGCTGAATTTTCCGCACCAGCAGGGAGGGTATCATCAGAATCAACAGGGTTATCAGCAGCGTACCTGCATCCACGATCAGTATTTCCCACCAGCTGATTTTTACCGCCGCTTCACTCAGATAATAGGCGTTTTCCGGGAGACGGATAAAACCGGTCTTTGTCTGGAGATACAAGAGGAGCAGGGCGATTACCGTACCGGCCACGATACCAGTAAGGGTGATAAAAAGGGATTGCCGCAGGAATATTTGCTGCACGGTCCAGTTTTGTGCTCCCAGTGCTTTCAGCACACCAATCATACGCACCCTTTCCAGTACCAGGATCAGCAGACAGGTAATCAGGTTAATTACGGCAACGGCAATCATAAATCCGATCAGCACATTCCGGGTGAGGTCCTGCATTTTCAGCCAGTCAAATATATTGGGAGATACCTTCTTTACGCTGATGGCATCCCAGGTAGCCGGAAAGGAATCCAGTTCGTGAAGCCGGTTGGTGACACTGTCCGTAACACGATAATCACGCAGGAATACCTCGTATCCTCCTACCTGGTCATCACTCCATTGGTTGAGCCGCCGGATAAGCCGGATATCACCCAGGGCAAAAAGCCGGTCATATTCCTCGATGCCGGTTTTATAGGTGCCTGAAACAAAAATTTTCCGCGGGCTGGGTTCTTCCCCGGGTTTCAGAAAATACATGATCAGGCTGTCTCCTGCCCGCAGTTTCATCCGGTCCGCTGTATACACGGATAAGAGCACTTCTCTGCTGAAAAGAGAATCGGTGAACCGGGGGGGGCGCCCTGTTTGAATAAAATCACTGAGGTTACCGAAACGATAGGTACTGTCAAAGCCTTTTATAAGGACTCCTTCAATTTCTTCTTTTGTTTTCAGCAACGCATACCGCGTGGCAAATGGGTGTACCGAAACAACCTCCGGATCAGCGGAGATACTTTTTTCCAGCCCGGGGTTCCGGGTGATCGGAATCTCTTCAGAAATGATCGCTTTCCCCGGCTGTTTTTCCTGGATCCGGATATGCCCCCAGAAACTGAATATTTTCTGGCTTACCGCTTCCTGGAAACCATTTGCGAAAGCCAATGTAACGATCATAACCATCACACTGATCACCGTAGCCGCAATGGAAAGACGGATGATAAAACGTGAAAAGCTTTGCTGCCGGTTAAAGGCAATTCGGTTTGCTATAAATCCTGCAACCATCAGGGGAGATTCCTTGTCTTTTACCAAAAATAAGGGCCTGCAGGGAAATCTGCCTTTTTTTACCTTATTTTAAATGTTTATTTCATCAAATATTTCCATGGGATACCGGTTCATACCTCTTTTGTTCCTGTCGCTCAGCCTGGGCGCCCAGTTGCCGGATCATATTTACCGGCCGAATATCCGCAGCGTTAAACTCTTTAAAACTGGAGATATATACAGTTACCCGGTTATGCAGCTGGGGAGTACAGAACAACTGGAACTGCATTTTGACGATATGGACAATGATGTGAAGAATTATTATTACAGTTATCAGTTGTGCAATGCCGACTGGACGCCGGCTGCTGTACAGCCATTTGATTATATCAGGGGATTTCAGAGCAGCCGGATATTCACATACCGCAGTTCCTCAATTGTTCAGGCCCGCTATACCCATTATCAGGCCCTGCTCCCGGAAAGAAATTCCGTCCCCACCAGGGGGGGCAATTACCTGCTGCGGGTATTCATTAACGATGATACCTCACGGACAGTATTCACTAAAAGACTGCTCGTGGTAAACCGGAAGCTGGCAGTTTCGGCGCAGGTACTGCAGCCATTCAACGGAAATCTGTTTCAGACGCATCAGCGGATACAGGCAGCCGTCAGTACCGCTGGTTCACAGGTGAATCCCATGTCACCCCAGGATCTGAAGCTGGTAATGGTACAGAATTTTTCCTGGAATAACAGCCGGCTGACAGACCGGCCCACCCTGTACCGCGGGAATTATTATGAGTACAGCGATGATGAACTTACCACCTTCCCGGCTACCCGGGAATGGCGCTGGGCTGACCTCAGAAGCTTTCGTCTGCGCAGCGACCGCGTGCAGAAAATAGTTGACTCGGATACATCTTCCCGGACTGATATTTATATCATGCCCGATATGGACCGCCGGCAGCAATTGTATATCTATTACCGGGATATTAACGGACTTTTCAGTATAGAGAATACCGACAATGCCAATCCCTACTGGCAATCCGATTATGCCTGGGTGCATTTTACCTATGTGCCACCCGGCAACAGAGTCCTGCCGGGAAAGGAGGTTTACCTGTTCGGGGAACTCACCGGTTATACCTGGTCAGATAAAGCCCGTATGGAGTATAATGAGACCAAAGGGGTATACGAAATCTCCCTTTATCTTAAACAGGGATATTATAATTATTCCTATGTCACCCTGCCGGCTGCCAGGCGGGAAGGTTCCGTACTGGTACCTGAAAATGCGGAAGGGAATTTCTGGGGTACAGAAAACATGTATCTCGTGCTGGTATATTTCAGGCCATTCGGAGCCCGGACTGACGAACTGATCGGCTTTGCACAGATCAATTCAGGTATACAGCGGTAATTTTTCAGCTTTTGTCCCCTTTGATTCATCCCGCTGCCTTATCTTTGCGCCGGCAGGTCTTACACGACCAGCTCCTGCTGAACCCTCCCAGGGCCGGAAGGCAGCAAGAGTAGGTGGTTGAGCGGTGCGATGTAATAAGCCTGCCACTTTTTTTACCCTCCATAGCGATGCGAAGGAGGACTACTCCGGCATATACCTTTCAAATCTACCAACATGAAATTTTTTATTGATACCGCTAATCTGGCACAAATCCGGGAAGCAAATGAACTCGGCATCCTTGACGGGGTAACCACCAACCCTTCCCTCATGGCAAAAGAAGGAATTAAAGGAGAGGAAGCGGTGCTGAATCACTATAAAACCATTTGTGAAATGGTGGATGGCGATATCAGCGCGGAAGTGATTTCCACTGAATTCAGTGCCATTGTGGAAGAGGGAAAAAAACTGGCCGCTATACATCCCAATATTGTGGTGAAAGTTCCCATGATAAAAGACGGTATTAAGGCCATCAAATGGTTTTCCGATAATGGCATCCGTACCAACTGTACCCTGGTATTTTCTGCGGGACAGGCCATACTGGCCGCCAAGGCAGGCGCTACCTATCTTTCCCCATTCATCGGCCGTCTGGATGACAGCAACTGGGACGGCATTGAACTGATTTCCCAGATCTCTCATATTTATTCCGTACAGGGTTTTAAAACAGAAATCCTGGCCGCTTCTATCCGCAATGCGCTGCATATTGTAAAATGTGCGGAAGCCGGCGCTGATGTTTGTACCTGTCCGCTCGATTCTATCCTGGGTCTGCTGAAACATCCTCTTACAGATATCGGACTCGCCAAATTCCTGGAAGATGCCAAAAAGTTCTCCTGATCTTACTGAACTATAAATAAAAAAAGGATCCCGCCCTGCGGGATTCTTTTTTTATTAGTAAGTCCTTCCATTTTCCCATTTCGCACCCGCTAACTCCCGTCTCCCATCTCCCATCTCCCGTCTCCCATCTCCCATCTCCCGTCTCCCTTCAACTCCGGATCGGGCAACTTTTTTATCCAGATAGTCCGCTCAATGACCATCCGGGGATTTGCTTTTAGGGTTGCTTTCACTGTGACTTTCTCGCCGCTGAAATCAACGGGGATGATCAGTTCGTTGCCCTGGAAAACAGCCGTGGCGCAATAAAACTCCACTTCCCTGGCGGTCAGGGGAATCCAGCGTCCGTTATTCAGTTTTCCATCCACATTGATATAATTATGCTGCCCTTTCTTCAGGCTGTCGGTATACAGGTGAAAATAAATGCTGTCTACCTGCTGGGACCAGGCACTGCCCCTGACGGCAAAAAGCAGGATAAAAAAAAGAATACGCATATAGCAAAGGTCTAAAAAAACCGGGCCAAAAAACAACCTGGTTACTTCTTTTGTGGCCGCTTTGCTCTAAATTCGGTGGTAAAGCTGCGTTTCCGTTTAATTTAACATTTTGGCAATGAAAATCTCGGTCTTACACCCCGGCATAAGGCTATTTTATCTGTTGCTTTTCAGTGGCTGGGCCCTGATTAGCCATTCACAGGATCCCGCAAAACTGCACAAAAGAGCTATCCTGGTGGATACACATAATGACTGCCTGACTGATCTGGTTCTGGCCGGTCATGATATTACCAGCCGCCTGCAAACCGGTCACAGTGACCTTTACCGGTGGCGCAAGGGCGGGGTGGATGTGCAGTTTTTTTCCGTTTGGACTGGTGAAAAATCCCGCCGGCCGGAGGGGTTTTTTGCTGATGCCCTGGAGGAAATTGACTCCCTGCATCATATCATATTGCGTAATCCGGACAGGATGAGTTTTGCCGGCTCCTGCACGGATGTAAAAAAATCCGTTCACCGGAACAAACTGGTGGCACTGATCGGCGTGGAAGGCGGGCATATGATAGAGGAAGATTTTTCCAAACTTGACTCTCTCTATGCAAGGGGTATGCGGTACCTGACCCTCACCTGGAATAACAGCACTTCCTGGGCCAGCAGTGCCATGGATGAAACACAACGTCCCGGTATCCGGAAGGGGCTCAGTGATTTTGGAAAAAAAGTGGTGGAAAGGCTGAATGAACTGGGGGTGATGGTAGACCTCTCCCATGCAGGCGAGCAGACATTTTATGATGTAATGGCGGTTACAAAAAAACCGGTGATACTATCACACAGTTCCGTCTGGAGCTTATGTCCTGTATTCCGGAACGTAAAAGATGAACAAATAAAATCTGTTGCGGCAAACGGAGGGGTAATCTGTACAAATTTTTATTCAGGCTTTATCAGCCGGACTTATGATGAGCTGCAGACAAAACTGCTTGCAGACAAATTCTTACTGAGCCGGCAGGCAGCCGGTTTGTCAGCGGCAGACAGTGCCCGGTTGATGGAAAACTGGCAGAAAAATTATGATTCGGTCATGCAGGCTGCCCGGCCCACTCTTGCTGAGCTGGCAGACCATATTGATTATATCGTTAAACTGGTTGGGGATAAGTATGTTGGAATCGGATCGGATTATGACGGTGTCAGTTCTGTTCCGGTTGGCCTGGAAGATGTAACTACTTACCCGAAAATCACGGAAGAACTGATTAAGCGGGGATATTCACGCCGCTCCATCAGGCGTATACTGGGCGGGAATGTGCTGCGGGTAATGAGAGAGAATATGAATGAGTAAATTTGCCTGCTCAATTCGCTGAGCTCATGCATGTGGTGAGTAGTGAGTAGTGAGAGGTGAGTAGTGAGTGGTGCGTCAGCAAAAAAAACCCGTCTGAAGACGGGTTTTTTATCGGGAAGAGATGAAATGTATTCATTAGCGGAGGAAAAGCATTTCCCGGTATTTCGGCAGGTACCATTCGCGGTCATCCACCAGTAACTCAAGTTTGTCAACATGATACCGGATCTGGTCAAAGAAGCTGTCTTTTACCTGGCTCTGGTATGCAATGGCCTTGGTGCGGGTATTGTCCATATTGTTGCAAACTTTCCGGGCTTCAATCATTTTCTCCACCAGGTCAGCTGTTTTATTGATGTGCTCCGAAATTTTTTCCAGGATCTGTTTTTGGTTCGCAAAAGCAGCATCTGACAATCCGGCTTCTTTCAGCCCGCGGATATTATTGGCCAGCAGGTTCTGGTAACGGATCGCTGTGGGTAATACATGGCTGGTTGCCAGTTCACCCATGATACGGCTTTCAATCTGAACTTTCTTGATATACTTTTCCAGTTCAATTTCGTGCCGGGCTTCCAGTTCCGTATGGCTGTAAATGTCATTATTCTCAAACAGGTGTTTAGCCTTGTCTGTTACCATGGCATCAAGGGCCAGCGGAGTTGTTTTTACATTGGGGAGGCCTCTCTTTTCTGCTTCTTTCTCCCAGGCTTCGCTGTATCCGTCGCCTTCAAACAGCACTTTTTCGCTGTCAACGATATACTGGCGGATTACATGCATGATCGCGATTTCTTTCTTCTCGCCTTTTTCAATCAGGGTGTCCACTTCCTTTTTGAAATTTTTCAGCGTTTCAGCCATAATAGTATTCAGTACCGTCATGGGATTGGCGCAGTTGGCGGAAGATCCTACTGCCCGGAACTCAAATTTATTCCCGGTAAAAGCAAAGGGAGATGTCCGGTTACGGTCTGTATTGTCCATCAGCAGTTCCGGAATACTCTTGTGGATATCAATTTTCAGCATGCTTTCATCGGTCTCGTCCATTTTATCAGACACCCTTTCTTTCACATCCTGTAATACCTTGGACAGGTACTGGCCGATAAATACAGAGATGATGGCGGGAGGGGCTTCATTGGCACCGAGGCGATGATCGTTCGGGGCGGAGGCAATGGCCGCACGGAGGATATCCGCATAGTCATGTACTGCCTTGATAGTATTCACAAAGAAGGTGAGGAACATGAGATTGGTCTTCGGGGTTTTTCCCGGAGCCAGGAGATTCACCCCGGTGTCGGTGGCCATACTCCAGTTATTGTGTTTGCCGCTTCCGTTAATACCGGCAAAGGGTTTTTCGTGTAACAAAACCCGCAGGTTGTGGCGGCGGGCTACCCGGTCCATCACATCCATCAGCAGGGAATTATGGTCAACGGCCACACTGACTTCTTCAAAAATGGGGGCACATTCAAACTGGGCCGGGGCCACCTCATTGTGTCGGGTGCGGAGCGGTATACCCAGTTTATAGGATTCTGTTTCAAAATCGCGCATGTAAGCATAAACCCTTTCCGGAATGGTGCCGAAATAGTGATCTTCCAGTTGCTGGTTTTTGGCAGAAGAATGTCCGTAAACCGTGCGACCGGTCATTACCAGGTCTGGACGCGCGTTGTACATGGCTTCATCTACCAGGAAATATTCCTGCTCCCAGCCCAGGGTGGCTGTAACACGGGTAACGTTTTTATCAAAATAGTTGCAAACGTCAACCGCTGCTTTATTCAGCGCATCCAGTGCTTTCAGCAGCGGAGCTTTATAGTCCAGGGATTCGCCGGTATACGAAACAAAAATTGTAGGAATGCAAAGGGTCTTGCCCTGTCCGATCTCCATTATAAAAGGAGGAGAGGAGGGGTCCCAGGCTGTATAACCCCGGGCTTCAAAAGTAGCCCTTAAGCCGCCACTGGGAAATGAAGAGGCATCCGGCTCCTGTTGTACCAGGGCATCTCCCTCAAATTGTTCAATCGGGGTGCCGTCACTTTTCAGGGTAAAGAAAGAGTCATGTTTTTCTGCAGTGGTCCCGGTCAGCGGCTGAAACCAGTGTGTGAAATGGGTAACTCCCTTGAGTTCAGCCCAGGCACGGATACCATTGGCAATCTGATTGGCCATGGCACGGTCAATTTTATGACCGGCTTTAATGGAAGCTTTCAGACTTTTAAAGGCTTCATCGCTGAGGAATTCACGGGCTGTTTTCAGCGTGAACACATTGCTGTTAAAAATGGAGGTGATTTTTGCAGAACCCTCCACTTTCACATCCGTTCTGGCAGAGAGACCTCCAATTGCATTAAAACGTAATGACATTTGAGTTAATTTTTTTACAAATCAACTGAATAATGCCTGTTTTGCCAATTATTTATTGAAATATTCTGGTTGTCGGGGAAAAAATGTGATAAATAAGTGAAGTTATTTATAAAAAAACGTTCATTAGTTGAAAAAATAAAACATATGAAATATAATTAATTTGATTTCCCGAATAGCTTTCTTTTGTAATAAGCCCAGTCTGTTCCGGTAAGCAATGGGACTGCAAGCATTGGTACCAGGATGCTTCGGTATCTCACAATGGCGCCGATATTGTTATTACTGTAGCCAATAGAAAGCAGAACGGAAATTGCAAAAAACAGGCAGCAATACCAGAACGGATCGGAAAAAAGACCCTTTTCCCTTTTCCATAAAAAAAGGATAAGCAGCAGAAGAAGCAGGTTAATCTCCGCAGCCGATACCAGGGACAGCAGGTTGTGAACATCAGTGGGGTAAGGGCGAAGCATAGAGAGAGAAATTGCTTGTCCGCTGTTTTTCAGGAAACCGGCTGCAGTGGGCTCAAGTAACTGTACCGCCACGGTAGCCCGGCCCGTTCTTTTCAGAAATTCCTGTTGTTTATTGGCGACCGCCGCCGGAAAATCCAGTTTGGGACTGATGGAGCCGGCTGTAAAAAAGAACAGGATATATAACAGGTAAGAGCCGGCAAAGATCTGTTTGGTTTTTGCCGGAAATCGGTTGGCTGTTACCCAGGTCAGCAATGCCGGAACAAGCAGTACGATCAGGAAATTCCGCAAGGTGAGTACCATCAGCAGCCCGGTGATCAGGGCTGTGATTTTCCCCGCAGTGAATCTTTTCTCCTTGTGTGCGAAATAGATACTGTACAGGCATAGGGCAATACCGGTGAAAATCATCCCTTCTTTATGAATACCACTGGTCCAGTATAAAAAGGAAGGCGCCAGTAAAAGGGCGGAGAGAATCAGAAGTTTACGCCCGGGAATCAGATCCGTCACTACCCGGAAAAAGCCCACTATCCCAAAAAGGGAAAGGAATGAATAGAAGATGACATTCACATAATAGTGTCCCAGGCTGAAAACATTAAAAACAGACAGCAGTTTGATGAAAATGCTCCCCTTTAAATCATTCCAGTATGATCCCTCACTCTCAAAGAAGCGGGTCAGCCCTTCATCATAACTGTTCCGGAAAAGATTACCGAGATATTCCCTGGGATCTGTAAGAAGGAGTTCATATTCATACATACTGAACCGGTGGAAGATCCAGGTATCCCACATTTTGGCATGTCCGCCGTAATAGATGCCGATCCAGCCGTAAAAGATACCGGCCAGCACTTTCAGCAGGAAAATAATCACCAGCTGGCTTTTGCTCAGTCCGCAGCGGGTGAAGAACTTTACACGGGTCACCAGCCAGGAAAAGAGGAACAGGTAACCCGCAAAAAGAAGATATTCCGGCATGCCGCAATAATAGCCAATCTTACCGTGATTGTCAGCACAAAGTTGAAAAGTCCGGAGCCGGCAATCCGCGGCAAACGTTACTTTTGCGTTTTAATACCTGTTGCATGGAAGTTACCGTAAAGACCGCTGAACAACTGCGTCTCACAGCCGAAGAATTTGAACTGATCAGGCAAAAGCTCGGCCGTACCCCCAATTTTAATGAGCTCTGCGCTTTTTCGGGCATGTGGAGTGAACACTGCAGTTATAAAAATTCCATCAAATGGCTGAAAACCCTTCCCCGGGAAGGGGGCCGAATGCTGGTTAAGGCCGGTGAAGAAAATGCAGGCCTGATGGATATCGGGGATGGACTGGGTGTGGTGTTTAAAATTGAATCACATAATCACCCCTCCGCCATTGAACCTTTTCAGGGAGCGGCGACCGGTGTCGGGGGCATTCACCGCGATATCTTTACCATGGGTGCCCGCCCCATTGCTTCCCTGAACTCCTTACGTTTTGGAAAACTGGAAGAAGATAAAACACAACACCTGTTATCAGGCGTGGTTCACGGAATCGGGCATTACGGCAACTGCTTCGGTGTACCTACCGTTGGGGGCGAAATTTACTTTGATGAGTGTTATCATACGAATCCCCTGGTGAATGCCATGAGTGTGGGTATCGTAAAGGCGGGTGAAACTGTTTCCGCCACCGCAGAAGGCGAAGGGAATCCCGTTATGTTTGTAGGAAGCGCCACCGGTAAAGACGGTATCGGCGGGGCCTCTTTCGCATCGGCTGATATTACTGAAGAAAGCGCCCGGGAACTCCCGGCCGTACAGGTGGGCGACCCGTTCCAGGAGAAAAAACTACTCGAAGCCTGCCTGGAAGTCATACAAACCGGTGCCGTTGTGGGGATGCAGGATATGGGCGCCGCGGGCATTATCTGTTCCACTGCGGAAATGAGCGCAAAAGGCGGGGTGGGGATGCGTATTGATCTGGATAAAGTGCCTACCCGTCAGCAAAACATGAAAACCTGGGAACTGCTGCTCAGCGAAAGCCAGGAACGAATGCTCCTGGTGGCGCAGAAAGGAAGAGAAGAGGAAGTGCAGAAGGTTTTTGAAAAATGGGATCTGCCCTGCTCAGTGATCGGTGAAGTTACCAATGACGGGGTTCTGAATTTCTATATGAACGGTCAGCTGGATGCGTCAATCCCCGCGCATGAACTGGTATTGGGCGGCGGGGCACCCCAGTACGAGCGGGCTTATCAGGAGCCGGCCTATTTTGCAGAGATAAAGAAATTTAACCCGGATACTATTTCCGTACCGGAGAACCTGAAAAAAATTGCAGAATCGCTGGTTGTACTGCCCACTATCGCTTCCAAAAAATGGATCTATCAGCAATATGACAGTATGGTGGGTACCGGCAACAGTTCCACCAATGCACCGGGAGACGCGGCCGTAGTTTGGGTCAAGGGCAGCCGTAAAGGGATTGCCATGACCACCGACTGCAACAGCCGGTATGTGTTCGCAGATCCGTATAAGGGAGCTATGATTGCGGTCAGCGAAGCAGCCCGGAATATTGTTTGCAGCGGGGGACAACCTCTCGGTGTAACGAATTGCCTCAATTTCGGTAACCCTTACGATCCCGAAGTATACTACCAGTTCGTGCAGGCCGTAAAAGGGATGGGAGAAGCCTGCCGCAGATTTGACACCCCGGTTACCGGAGGGAATGTCAGCTTTTATAACCAGAATCCGGATGGACCCGTTTTCCCGACACCTACCATCGGTATGGTGGGACTGCTGGAAGATGTGGACAAAAAAATGACCCTCTTTTTTAAAAACCAGGGCGACCTTATCCTCCTGATCGGGTCTTCCTCTTCGGATATCGCTTCATCGCAGTACCTGGCCAAAATTTGTAAAGTACACTATTCACCCGCACCCGAGTTTGACCTGGAGGAGGAATGGAGCCTCCAGCAAAAAATCAGCACACTGATCCGGAAAGAACTGATCCTTTCCGCGCATGATATCAGTGAGGGTGGTTTGTTTGTTTCCCTGCTTGAAGCCGGTTTTGTAAACGGACTGGGTTTTGATGTGACCGCCGATGACGGACAGATCCGGAAAGATGCCTATTGGTTTGGTGAAAAACAAAGCAGGGTAATGGTAACTGTGAAAAGAGAAAAACTGCCGGAACTGGTGCAGGAACTGGGCGCACATCCCTATACGGAACTGGGCCTGGTAACCAGCGGTGAAGTGCTGGTGGATGGCAGCGACTGGGGTACGATTCAGTCCTGGAAAGAAAAATACGACAACGCGATCGGTAACTATCTATCCCGGGAAGAAGCGGGGTCTGCCTTAAGTACGATCTGATATGCCAGTAAATAAAGACACCCATATACTGCTCACCGGCGCTGCCGGCTTTATCGGATCCTACCTCCTGGGTTATCTGAATCGGGCAGGTTATGAACGGATAACAATTTCGGATGATTTCAGCCGGGCCGATAAAAAACCCAATTACGAAGGGAAAAAATACCTGCAGGCTGTTGACAGGGAAATCCTCTTTGACTGGCTCAGCCAGCATAAACCGGATATCGGATTTGTCTTTCACCTCGGGGCCCGAACCGATACAACCGAGTTTGATTACGCGGTGCATGAAAAGCTGAACCTGGAATATTCAAAAAAAATCTGGCATTACTGCAACCAGTATACAATCCCCCTGGTTTATGCATCCTCCGCCGCTACGTACGGAGCCGGGGAACAGGGCTATAAAGATGACCATGAACTGGTGGAAAAACTGGTGCCCCTCAATCCCTACGGCGTTTCCAAGAATGAATTTGACAAATGGCTCCTGAAAGAAACAAAAGGGAAAAGCGGACAACCTTTCTGGGCGGGACTTAAGTTCTTCAATGTCTATGGACCGAATGAATACCATAAGGCGCGTATGGCCAGTGTCATTTTTCACGCCCGTAACCAGATCCGCGATACGGGAAAGGTTAAGTTATTCAGATCCCACCGCCCGGATTTCAGGGACGGGCAGCAACTGCGGGATTTTATTTATGTAAAAGATATTGCCGCAGTATGTTCCTGGCTGATGATAAATCAACCGGCTTCCGGTCTTTACAATCTCGGCACGGGTAAGGCGAGAAGTTTCGGGGACCTGGCCCTGGCCACTTTTGCAGGATTGGGCATATCCCCTGTAATTGAGTTTATTGATATGCCGGAAGATATCCGGGATAAATACCAGTATTTCACCGAAGCGGATATGACCAAACTCCGGGCTGCCGGTTATACAGCGCCATTCACTTCACTGGAAGATGGTGTGGGGGAATATGTACGCGAATATCTGCGGGATAAAAAGTATTACTGAGCAGCAGAAAATCTTACCTCTAACAGACGTTCATTTTTTATATTTTATTTCGCTATAGGCGGAGCCCGGTTGTTTATGCAGTAAATTTGCTGAAACAACAACAGCTGCATGTCAAAAAAAATTGCCATCATCGGAGGCGGAAACCTGGGCGCGGCTATTGCCGACGGACTGATCATGAGTGAATTCAGCCGCCCGGTGGAAATCAGTATCACCCGCCGCAACCTGTCACCCCTCGCCCGTTTTTCTGAAAGGGGCTGTATGGTGCACAGGGATAACAAAAAAGCAGTCAGGGAGGCCGAAGTGGTCATCCTTGCTGTAAAACCATACAATTATGCGGAAATTGTAAAAGAGATCCGTACACTGCTGAATCCCAAAAAGCACATAGTCGTCTCCGTTATAACCGGTGTTTGGATAGAACAGTTACAGAAAGCAATTGGCAAACCGGTGCCCGTTATCCGTGCCATGCCCAATACCGCCATTGCCATCCAGCAGAGCATGACCTGTCTTGCCCATGCCGGTGCGAGTAAAATACAAATTGATTATATAAATGACCTTTTCAGCCAGCTGGGCAAAACAACCCTTATTGATGAAAAACTGATGGACGCGGCCACGGTTCTTGGCGCCTGCGGTACCGCCTATGCCATGCGGTATATCCGGGCCAATATCCAGGGGGGGATTGAAATCGGGTTTGATGCCGCAACCGCTTCCCTGATCGCGGCGCAAACCATCAAAGGGGCGGCAGAACTGCTGCTCGAAAAAGGTACCCATCCCGAATATGAAATTGATAAAGTGACCACTCCGAAAGGCTGTACCATTGCCGGGCTGAATGAAATGGAACACCAGGGCTTCAGTTCCTCCCTGATAAGGGGACTGGTGGCCAGTTATCATAAAATCCAGAAAGACTGAACAGGAATACCGGAAAGACCGGAGTTTTTCCACATCTTATCCTTCATTTTCCGGACTCGGAAAATTCTCTTTACCTTTACACGACCTCCCGGATATTTCTACCGAACTACTTCCGATGGTCAGCAGGGTGGGGTTTCATCAGTCTTTTTTGGCGGCTTTGATTATTGATTCCGGTCAACCGGTTAAGACTGCTTTTTTTACCACCTGCCTATAAGTTTGATAACTGACCAGCTATGGCTAAATATATCTTTGTTACAGGAGGAGTGACATCCTCCCTGGGAAAAGGCATTATCGCTGCTTCCCTCGCTAAACTTTTACAGGCCCGCGGCCTCCGGGTGACTATCCAGAAATTTGATCCCTATATCAATGTGGATCCGGGTACACTAAACCCTTATGAACACGGAGAGTGTTTCGTAACGGAAGACGGCGCCGAAACAGATCTGGATCTGGGCCATTATGAACGGTTCCTCAATATTTATACCTCCCAGGCGAATAATGTAACCACCGGAAGGATCTACCAGACGGTAATTAACAAAGAAAGAGAAGGTGCTTATCTCGGAAAAACCGTACAGGTGGTTCCGCATATCACCGACGAAATCAAACGACGGATGCAGTTACTGGGTCAGAGCGGTGACTATGATATTGTCATCACTGAAATCGGGGGTACCGTGGGTGATATTGAAAGTCTTCCGTTTGTGGAAGCGGTCAGGCAGCTCCAATGGGAATTACCCGAAGAAGACGCTGTGGTGGTACACCTCACACTGATTCCATATCTGCGGGCCGCTAAAGAACTTAAGACCAAACCCACCCAGCACAGTGTACGGATGCTCAGCCAGGAAGGCGTACACCCCGATGTGATCGTATGCCGTACAGAAAAAACACTTTCCCCGGAATTACGCCGTAAAATTGCCCTCTTCTGTAATGTCAAACAGGAAGCAGTGATCGAAGCCGCGGATGCGCCAACCATTTATGAAGTTCCCCTGCTGATGATGCGGGAAGGACTGGATAAAATTGTTCTGAAGAAAATGGGAATTTCCGAATACCGGGAACCTGAACTGGGCAAATGGAAAGAGTTTCTGGATAAACTGAAATATCCCAAGGGAAAGGTCAATATCGGACTGATCGGAAAATACCTGGAGCTGCAGGATGCCTACAAATCCATCCTTGAATCATTTGTACATGCCGGTGCCATCAACGAATGCCAGGTACAGATTGTAAACGTACACAGCGAATTTATCACCCAGGAAAATGTGACGGAAAAACTGGCCGGACTTGACGGGCTGCTGGTGGCGCCCGGTTTCGGCCACCGGGGGGTGGAAGGAAAAATTGTAGCGGTGAAGTATGCCCGTGAAAACGGATTGCCTTTCTTTGGTATTTGCCTGGGCATGCAGATGGCCGTTATTGAATTTGCCCGGAATGTACTCGGGCTGGGTGATGCCCATTCCACTGAAATGGACCCGGATACAAAAAATCCGGTGATAGACCTGATGGAAGAACAAAAGAAAGTAACGGCCAAAGGCGGTACCATGCGCCTGGGCGCCTATCCCTGTGAGATCCGGGAAGGATCACTTGCCAGCCGGATATACGGGGTACCCCAGATTTCGGAAAGGCATCGTCACCGCTGGGAATTCAATAACCGCTATCTTGAGCAGTTCGAGCAAGCCGGCATGCTGGCCAGTGGCAAAAACCCGGCTACCGGCCTGGTAGAAATCATTGAATTGCCCGCTCACCCCTTCTTTGTAGGTGTACAATACCACCCGGAACTGAAAAGCACCGTGGAAAATCCGCAGCCGGTTTTTGTTCATTTTATAAAGGCAGCCAAGGAATTCGCAGAAAAAAAACAGGAAGCAAAAAATCCGCTGATGCAGGGCGAAATGATCTGAATGACCGCCGGAACCTGATTCCGGCCAACTGACAGCCGTTTACCCTATCTTTGCGACCTTAAATTTTCTTCCGGAATGAACTTTGACCGTAATACTGTCATCGGCTTTGTGGTCCTGGCCCTGCTGTTTTTTGCGTATTTCTATTACAATAACCAGGAACAGCTGAAATACAGCAAACAAAAAGCCCGTGAAAAATTTGTAGCGGACTCACTCGCTGCTGCCAATGGTCCCAAAACAGATACCCTGGTCCTGAAAAAAGACAGTGCCCGGGCCGATACCCAGCAGCGGGTTGTAACGGCCGGTTCTTTCCGGGATGCCGCTACCGGAACAGAGCAGCTGATTGTAGCTGAAAATAACCTGATGAAGGTGACCTTCAGCACCAAAGGAGGCCAGGTCCGTAAAGTGGAACTGAAAAACTTTAAAACTCCGGACGGTAAACCGGTTCTCCTGGCTTCCACCGGGTTTGACCGGCTGAGTTACCCGGTTCAGACGGCCCCTAACCAGACTGCACAGACGGCCGAACTCTTTTTTAATAAAGTGGATTCTGCCACAGCTGCCAACGGAACCCGTACCTATTCCTTCAGTCTTCAGTCATCAGACAGCAACAGTACTTCAGCCATCGTGCACAAGTATACCCTTCATCCGGATGAGTATATGGTTGGATTTGACGCAGCATTCAACGGCGCGGATAAATTACTGACCGACGGGAACCTGAACCTGAACTGGCAGTATGCCGCTGTGCAGCAGGAATCGGATATCAGTTACGAAAGGCAGAATACTCAGGTGGGTTATGTAACTGGGGATGAATTTGACTACCATACAATCAGCAAAACACACGATAAGGATTTCGGTAAACCGGTAAACTGGCTGGGAATACGTCAGCGTTTCTTTTTCACTATTCTCGTGTCCAAACAGCCCTTCAGTTCCGGTAAGATGGAATGGATTGAGCCGGCCGACAGCAGCCGGACCCTTGTACAATCCACGGCAAACATGAAGCTGAAACTCCCGGCCGGTACTTCTGCCACGGCAGGATTCAGCCTTTATTACGGACCATCCGATTACCATATCCTGAAAAAATATGACCAGCGTTTTGAGAAACTGGTCAATCTCGGACAAGGGATGTACGCGTTTGTACGGCCGCTGAACCGGTTTGTGATCCTGCCCATTTTTGAATTTTTCAAAAATATGAGCGCGGGCAGTATGGGACTTGCGATTGCCCTGCTGACACTTTTTATCCGGCTGCTGATATCTCCGCTGACCTATTCCAGTTACCTGAGCGGGGCCAAGATGAAAGCACTGCGTCCGGAAATTGCCAAACTCAAGGAAAAATTGGGCGGTGACCAGCAGGCAATGAGTATGGAACAGATGAAGCTTTTCCGGGAAGCAGGTGTCAACCCGCTGGGGGGATGTGTGCCGGCCCTTTTACAGATCCCGATCTTTTTTGCCCTCTTCAGTTTCTTTAATGCTGAAGTCAGCCTGCGCGGCGCCGAATTTCTCTGGGCAAACGACCTCGCTGCCTACGATGATCCCATCAAGTTCGGGTTTAATATCCCTTTGATGGGCAGTCATCTTAGTATGTTTAATGTAACGGCTACCCTAACCAGTTTTCTGATTTCCTGGTACAGTATGAGTATGACACCCGACCAGGGCAACCCGATGATGAAGTACCTGCCGTATATATTCCCGGTATTTCTCCTGTTCTTCTTTAACAGTCTTCCGGCGGCCCTTACCTGGTACTATACCGTGTCTAATATCGTAACCCTTATTCTGCAGTTCATTATCCAGAACTATATTATTGATCACGATAAGATCCTGGCAAAAATTGAGGAAAACCGCAAAAAACCGAAGACCAAATCCAAATGGCAGGAGCGGATGGAACAGATGCAGGAGCAGCAGAAGAAAATGAAAGAAATGCAGCAGCGGAACAAGCGCTGATTTGTTAAAAAATTGTTTTTTCAGACCGGGCAGCCTCTCCAGGTACCCGGTTTTTTATTTTAAGCAACTTATTGGTTACTTTGGCACGTCTTTTTATTTAACCAGTATAATGCTAAGGAACATGAAAAAGATACTGTCTTTCGTTTTGCTTTCTGTACTGCTGCTCTGCTCCGGGTTATCAGAAGGGCAACGCCGGCTTACGGAAGCTACCATCTCTTATGATATAGTGATCAATACCAGCAATAAAACCCCGCAGGCTGCTGATTTACTGGATGGAGCAACCAGCGTGGTATACCTGAAGGCCGGCTCATCCCGGTCAGATATGATCAGTTCCCTTGGAACCCAGGCCACTATAGTGGATGGCAAAACAGGACAGGTTACGGTTTTAAAAGAATATGGCGATCAGAAGTATATGATAACCATGACTCCGGAAAACTGGAAGGAGTCCAATAAAAAGTATGAAGGGATCAGTTTTAGCTATGCGGAAGAATACAAAACCATTGCCGGTTATACCTGTCAGAAAGCAACCGGGAAACTGACCGATGGCAGTACGTTCAATGTATATTTTACCCGGGACCTGGTACCGGTGAACAAAGACTTTCAGTACCTGAACCGCAACCTGCCCGGACTGGCCATGCAATATGAGGCGACCCTTGGAAATATGCTGGTAACGTATACCGTTTCCACGATTAATTTCAATCCTGTACCGCAATCAAAATTTGATCTGCCCCGGTCGGGTTACCGGGTCATGACTTATGAGGAAAGTAAAGGGGGAAAGCCGGCGAATTAACGGGGCTGAAACTGGCGGTTACCCAAATCCAGTTTTACTTTATTGATCACCACATTTTTACGAAGAGGCACGGTGAAAGTAGTACGGCCTTTTTGTACGGTGACAACGGTGTTCAGCCGGATTGTTCTTTTATCGGAGGCCGAATTGAGAATGGTATTACCGCGATAATTATAACCTGATTTCAGGCTGAAAGAACCGGGTTTGCTGACTGTACGATCAGATAGCAGGCTGGTACTGGGCTTATTAGCTGATTTTTTGCCATCACCCAGGGTGGCAAAAGAAGCAGCCCCGGATAAGGCAAAAACAAGCACAATGCCCATTTTTTTCAACCCGTTTTTAGCTAATATGGTCAGCCTGAATTTTTTCATCTTTACAAATGTACTGACAAAAAAGAAAACTTAAATAACCGTTCGTCCAGAACTTTAATATTCTATTAACGGCGCTGAGGGTAAAATGTTACAAATCTGTAACAGAAAATCTTTCAATTTTGCACATTTGGGGAAAACTTGAGGCCGGTAGTCCCGGAAAATAATACTTAACTTGTTGATAACAACCAATTTCAGGGGGCAAAGGGATTTTGCTGTCTGAACCCGGCCCAAAACGATCCGTTCATTTAAAGACCCGCAAACATGCAGCAGGATAATCCCTACCGGGAAGACAGCGAGCGCCTCAGGGAGTTGCTATACCGGTTTGAAAATCTGAAAAATGGCCGCCCCCAGTCGTTTATCGAAGAAGAATCTTTTGAAAAAATTATCGAACATTACCAGGAACAGGATGAGCTGAAAACCGCCCTGCTGGCAGCGGATATGGCCTGTGAACAATATCCGTATTCGGCCCTGCTGCAGGTAAAAAAGGCCGATGTGATGCTGGCCCTGCGCCGTTACCGCGAGGCCCTGGATATACTTGACCAGGCCAGTTTGCTGGATGCAAGAGATATCAACAATTATATCCTGAAAACGGAAGCGTATCTGGCACTGGATCAGCAGGAGAAAGCAGTTGAATTACTGGAAGAGGCAATTGGCAGTTTTGAAGGGGAGGACCGGACAGAACTGTTGTTTGAGCTGGCGGATGTGTATGATGATTACGAAAATTTTGACAAGGTGTTTGATTGCCTGCGGCTGGTGCTGGAAGCCGAACCCACCAATGAAGAAGCGCTGTATAAAATCTGTTTCTGGACGGATTTTACCGGACGGAATGAAGAGGGAATCCGGTTGCATCAGCAGATTATTGACGATTACCCTTATAATGAACTGGCCTGGTTTAACCTGGCCGCGGCTTACCAGGGGTTAAAACTCTATGAGAAAGCCATTGACGCGTATAAATTCGCCATTACCATTGAGGAAAAATTTGATTATGCCTACCGGAATATGGGGGATGCTTATATCCGTCTTCGTAAATACAGGGAGGCTATTGAAGCGCTTGAAAAAGTGAATGAAATTGCCAAACCGGAAGATGTGATATTTGAAGCCATCGGGTATTGTTATGAAAAGCTGAAAAATCCGGCGCAGGCCAGGTTTTACTACAGAAAGGCCTCACACCTCCGGCAGGATGACAGTAAACTGATCTACAAAATCGCCTGTACCTATTTTAATGAGGGGCAGTGGCAGGCATGTTTCCGTCAATTGGAAACGGCCCTGAAAATGCACCGGAACCAGCCGGACTATCATTTGCTGGCAGGAGAATGTAAACTATACCAGGGCCAGTACCGGGAAGCCATACAGTATTTTACCCAGGTGGTGCGGTTACGCCCCCGCAGCACCAAAGGTTGGGAGGCACTGACCCGCTGTCTTTTCCGGGCAGGTTTTCTGGATGAAGCACTTGAACAACTTGATGCCGCGCTGCAACTCACCGGGAATAAACCCCTGTTTATTTATTATAAAGCCGCTGTTTTGTTTGCAGACGGCCGTTCCAAGGAGGCCCTGATACAACTGGAAAACGCTTTACAGGCGGCACCCAAACTGCTCAGCAGAATGGTAGCCCTGCACCCCCCTTTGCTGCAACATCAGCAACTGGTGGATTTGCTGGCCCGTTATAAAAGACGCAAGTCAATCTGATGCTCCTGACAAATCATGCCGGTTCAGGTTAATCTTCCCTATTTTTGCCGCGTTTAAAAAGGCGTTCATCCAACCAACAGAAGCAGTATGAATTACAATCTCACACAAATTCCGGACAGGCATCAGAAACCCCGTATTTCAGGTATCACCATGGTGATGGATAAAGGACTGAGTGTGGAAGAAGCGCGGAATTTTCTTTCCGTGGCACATCCGCATGTGGATATAGTGAAACTGGGTTTCGGAACATCTTTCGTAACCCCCAACCTGCGGGAAAAACTGGAAGTGTACCGCAATTATGATATCCCCGTATATTTCGGGGGAACCCTCTTTGAAGCATTCCTGATCCGGAACCAGTTTGAAGATTATATCAGCGTTTGCCGCGATTTCGGCATCAGTTATATGGAGGTCAGTGACGGTTCCATAACCATACCGCATGCGGAAAAATGCGGCTATATTGAAAAACTGACAAAACACGGAACTGTACTCAGCGAAGTGGGAAGCAAAGACGCCACCCATATTATTCCTCCCTACAAATGGATTGAACTGATGCGGGCAGAACTGGAAGCCGGTTCTACCTATGTCATTGCCGAAGCCCGCGAAGCCGGTAATGTAGGTATTTACAGGGGCAGTGGTGAGGTCAGAGAAGGTCTGGTACAGGAGATTCTTACACAAATACCCGGGGAAAGGATTATCTGGGAAGCGCCGCAGAAAGCCCAGCAGCTTTATTTTATTGAATTACTCGGTTGTAATGCCAACCTCGGAAATATTGCCCCCACAGAAGTGATTCCCCTGGAGGCCATGCGGATCGGATTGCGGGGAGATACTTTTATGTTATACCTGGATAAAAAAGAAACTGTCTGATGCGGCAGTTTGGCCTGATCGGTTTACCGCTTACCCATTCTTTTTCCAAAAAATATTTTACGGAAAAATTCAGGCGGGAGGCGCGGACGGATTGTACTTATGATCTCTACCCGTTGCAGGCGATAGATGAATTCCCCCGGTTACTGGCAGAACATCCTTCCCTGGAAGGGCTGAATGTCACGATTCCCTATAAAAAACAGGTTCTTCCTTTTCTGGATCAGTTTGAAATGCCCCGGGGCCTTCATGCCTGTAATTGTATTCGTATCCGGAACGGGAAAAAAACAGGATTCAATACGGATGTCACCGGTTTTGAAAAAAGCCTGAAACCCCTGCTGAAAAGCCGGCATGGGCAGGCACTGGTACTGGGTACCGGCGGGGCCGCTGAATCCGTTTTACATGTGCTCTCCAGACTGGGCATTACATACCTGCAGGTAAGCCGGTCCAAACAGCATCCGGGAATCATCAGCTATGATGAGCTTTCCGCTGAACTGGTAGCCGGGCACCCGCTTCTGATCAATACCACTCCGCTTGGTACTTATCCGGATACAGCGGTGTGTCCGCCGTTGCCTTATGAAGGAATTAGTGAAGGGCATCTCCTGTATGATTTGGTTTATAATCCGCCACTGACCCTGTTTCTCCAGAAAGGAATAGAACGGGGGGCAACGGTTAAAAACGGGGAAGAAATGCTGGTGATACAGGCAGAAGAGAGCTGGCGGATCTGGAATGAACACTAATCCGCGTTTTCCATTTTCTCCCGGGCCATAACAGGAAGGGCCACCGGTTTTTTCTTTTCATAATCATAGCAGATCATACCGGTACGGGCATGTGCCACAGTCACCACAGACTCATTTACTATCTTTTCCAGTTTATAAAAAAGATCAAAACCGGCGCTGCCGAAGTTGCCTGCTTCAACCTGCACTTCCAGCTGATCCCCATAGAAAAGTTCTTTTTTGAATTCAATCGCCACATCTGCCATAATCAGGCCGGCGCCTGCAAAACGGAGCTCTGAAAAACCCAGATTATCCAGGTATGCAACACGCGCTTCATGGATAAGCGATAAAATGCGGTCATTGCCAACATGCCCGCCGTAATTAATATCTGTAATCCGTACCGGAATCCGGCAGGTAAACCGAAACTTTGCCGGCAGTTCAATTCTGGTTCTTCCCATGGTATGGTAATTGAAAAATTGTAATTATTGCTTTTCTGACTGCGACTCCTGGTGAATCAGCTGCAGCAGGTCCATAAAACTGTCGCCTGTATGGCCAAGACTGGAGGTAGTGATACGTTCTCTCCATTTCCGCAATTGTTCATTACAGGCCGGATCTTCTCCCGCGCCGGATATACAGCAGACCAGGCTTTCCAGTTTCCGGGATAAGCGAATCATATTGCCGTCCGGGGTAAGTAAGGTGATATACCTTGCCCCGGCTGGGCTTTTGACAGTTTCCGCATCTGCCGGTGTTTCAGGTTCTGTAAAAAGAGGAAGCGACTGCCGGAAATAAAAATTGGAAACCTGTCCCGCAATCTTTCTGGCGGGCAGATCCAGCCGGGCATATGTTTTTTTACTTGCCTCCAGGGCCGCTTCATCGCGGGCCTCATCTGAGATGACTGCACGGCTTTTTTCCGGGTTCACCAGTTCTTTAATAGTTACAGTAGGGTTGGGGTCTTCCTTTTCCTGTATAACAGGGGATCTGTATTCTGTCTTATCGGCGGTACCGGGGTTTGCGGCTGGTTTTGTCCATTGCCAGACTGCCAGGCCCGAACTGACCAGCAGGGCAGCGGCAATGGCGGCTCTGAAATAAGGGAATCGCCTGATTTTTTCTTTACTGCCGTTCTGGTCCAGTTGCTGAACAATCGAAGGCCAGGCTGCAGCAGGAGGGAGTACTTCGGCTTCCAGCAGTTTCCCGGAAATATGTTGCTCGGAAAGTTTGTCTGTGATAGCTGCCCAGTTCCGGGAAGCCGGTATAACCGAAACCTCCAGTAGTTTTTCACGGGTTGTCCGGAAGGCTGCCTTTTCATCCAGTTCACGGGCTATCCGTTCCCAGTTTCCCGGTGGCGGAATCACTTCCTGCTGAAGGAGTTTTTGACGAAGGGTGTCGCTCATGATCTGGTTAAAAATCTTTATCCTTTCCCGTGAATTGTTTTACTTTTTCCTGGAGGATTACCTTTGCCCGGGATAACTGAGATTTACTGGTGCCTTCGCTGATACCCAGTATATCTGCAATCTCCTTATGGGTGAAGCCCTCCACCACATAGAGGTTGAATACCGTGCGGTAGCCGGGGGATAATTCCTGGACAATG
Organism: Chitinophagaceae bacterium; assembly: GCA_014879565.1. GTDB lineage: Bacteria > Bacteroidota > Bacteroidia > Chitinophagales > Chitinophagaceae > JJ008. Next base: position 64,510 of record JACSRW010000034.1, on the reverse strand, counting down.
GCCATTATATCACGGGCACTCAGGTCGTCCAGCACTGAAGTATTCCTGGCTTCCAGCGTATTTTCTTCTTTTTCCGTAACCGGGAGCAGGTATTTTTTCCGGCGGAAGTGTTCAATGGCTGTATTCACAAAAATGCGGCGGATCCAGCCTTCAAAAGAACCTTCATTCCGGAAGCTTTCCAGTTTGCGGAACACTTTTACAAAGCCTTCCTGCAGGATATCTTCCGCTTCTTCCGTATTACCGGCATAACGGAGACATACCGCGTACATCCGGGGAGAAAAACGCTGGTAAAGCGCCTCCTGCATCCGGCGATCCTCCTGCAGGCATCCCTTTATAAGGTCGCTTTCGCTGATATTTTGGTTGCGTTCAGGTGTCAAAATCCATTGGTTTAATCAAGGCTGTTCAAAAATGCTACCAGTTTTTCCGTTGCCTTTTTCCGGTGGCTGAAACGGTTCTTGCCTTCCATGTCCATTTCGGCAAAACTAAGACCGGAACCTTCCGGGACAAAAACGGGGTCATAACCAAAACCCTGGCCGCCCCTTCTTTCTTCCAGAATCCGCCCTTCGCAGACTCCTTCAAACTGGTACTCCTTTCCTTCCCAGATTAACGAAATCACGGTGCGGAACCGGGCTTTCCGGTCAGGTTTATCCTTCAGTTTTTCCAGCAGTTTGGTGATATTGTCGTCAAAAGAACGGTTTTCACCGGCATACCGGGCACTTTTTACACCCGGTTCGCCTCCCAATGCATCTACTTCCAGCCCGGTATCCTCGCTGAAACAGGCCGTGCCGGTCTGCGCATAAACGGTAGCCGATTTGGTGCGTGCATTTTCTTCCAGGGTATTATAGGGCTCCGGGATATCCTGGTCTATACCCGCTTCTTTCAGGGTAATGATTTCCAGGTCCTGCCGGATGACCGACCGGATTTCGGCCGCTTTATGGTCATTATTCGTGGCAAATATCAGTTTCATAAGTTCGGGTTACAGGTTAAAAAGCAGTTTAAGACAGGCCCAGAGTTTTGTTTTCAGCGTCCTGTCTTTTTCCAGAGCGGAAAGGGCCGGTGCAGCCAGGTAACGGACTCCGTTGAACTCCTGGTTCTGGAAATCGGGAAAATGAAGGGGGAGCCCGATATCAGCGGGGCCGGCACCAAACAGCAGCATTTCCTTACAGTGGAACAGCTTCCCCAGCTCCCGGTAGTCCTTTACAGACGAAGAATGAAGGTTGCAGACCGCTGTATCTGCCAGGCTCAGCCGGCAGGCATTGAGAATGCCGGTCAGAAAACGTAATTCTTCATCAGGCAGCAATACGGTTTCCTTGTTATTCACCAGGATCAGGATACCTTTTTTATTTTCGCCCAGGTATTTCGGTTTTGTATCCGGGGCAGTCCGGATATCAGTGGTACTAATTTCAGGAGTTAGGGGCGGCTGTTCCATCCTGCCTGCTGAGCCGGTTGGCCCGGGGTCCACCAGATGTGTTTTATATAACCCCTGAAGGGCGGCCGGATGCAGGCTGATCTGATTAATATCCATTCATTGGCTGATTAAAGTAAGAAAAGGTCTGCCCTTTTTTTCGTTTCTTTGAAGTCCAAAAATAACCAATTATGACTGGAGCTGTAACATTAAACGTCCGGAAGGCGGAAAGAAGCCGTTTGCAGGAACTGGATATGGAAAACCTTCCGTTTGGAAAATACTTTACGGATCATATGCTGGAAGCAGAATATGAAAACGGCGAATGGAAAACAGCAGAGATTTTGCCCTATCAGCCCATGCTGCTGAGCCCTTCGACAGCAGCTCTTCATTATGGTCAGGCTATTTTTGAGGGTATCAAGGCCTATAAGGACAGACAGGGTAATCCCTTTATTTTCCGGCCTTACGATAATTTTATCCGTTTCAATAAATCTGCTGAGCGGATGCAGATGCCGGCTGTTCCGGAAGAGATTTTTATGGATGGAATGCGGGAACTGATCGCACTTGATCAGGACTGGATCCCCATGAAAGAAGATTTTTCTCTCTATATCCGGCCCTTTATGTTTTCTTCTGACGAACTGATCGGGGTCAGGCCATCTGAAAAATACAAATTCCTGATTATACTGAGCCCCAGTGGTCCGTATTATGCTGCCCCCATGCGGATATATGTAGAAGAAAAGTATGTAAGAGCAGTACCCGGAGGGGTGGGCTATGCGAAAGCAGCGGGTAATTATGGAGCGGCTATGTATCCAACCAATGAAGCCCGTAAGAAGGGATACGACCAGGTACTCTGGATGGATGCCCTGGAGCATAAATATGTGCAGGAATGCGGCACCATGAATGTTTTCTTTATTATCGGGGATACCGCGATAACACCCGGACTGGAAGACGGAACAATACTTGGCGGGGTAACCCGGATGAGTGTAATCACCATGCTGCAGGAAATGGGTGTAAAAGTGGAGGAAAGGAACCTGAGTATTGACGAAATCACCGACTCGTACAAAGCCGGGAAACATATGGAAGTATTTGGAACGGGTACAGCTGCGACCATTTCTCCCATAAAGGAGCTCGCCTATAAAGACTTTACCATGACTTTTGACCTAACGAAATGGAAAATCGCCCCGGCTGTTAAAAAAATGATCACCGATATACGGGAAGGCAGGGTGGCGGATACCCATGGCTGGATGTTTCGTGTTTGACGGGGATGAAATACCTGGCGGGATTAAAGGAGTGTATCCGGACCTGAATTAATCTAAATGTCTGAGAATGAATATTTGCCGGTTTCAGGAATCAACTGAAACCGGCATTTTGCATAAAAAAATGCTGTATAGGGCGGTTAAATGGTCCGTTTTATCCCCAAAACCGGCTGGTTTTCAAAAATCGGGCTGTATTTTTTTGGAGATTAAGCAGTGTACCTTTACCTTTGCCCTCCCAAAAATAAGGGTCTAGAATGCCTACAATTCAACAATTAGTACGTAAAGGAAGAGAAATTATCAGGGCAAAAAGCAAATCCAGGGCCCTGGATCAGTGTCCGCAGCGCCGGGGTGTTTGTACCCGTGTGTATACGACCACACCCAAAAAGCCGAACTCAGCCCTTCGTAAAGTGGCCAAGGTTCGTCTGACCAACAAAGTGGAGGTGATTGCCTATATCCCCGGTGAAGGTCACAACCTGCAGGAGCACTCCATCGTGCTGATCCGCGGAGGTCGTGTGAAGGATCTTCCGGGTGTTCGTTATCATATTGTCCGTGGTTCGCTCGATACAGCCGGTGTAAAAGACCGTAAACAGAGCCGTTCCAAATACGGTACCAAGAAAGAAAAAGCCAAAAAGTAATCAGTCATAAGTTTAAGTAATAAGTCATGCGGAAAGCACAAGCAAAAAAACTCCCTTTAGCGCCCGATCCCAAGTTTAATGATAAACTTGTTACCCGTTTTGTGAACAACCTGATGTGGGAAGGCAAAAAAAGCGGAGCTTTTACCATTTTTTATGATGCGCTGGATAAAGTAGCCAAATTCACCAACGAAGATGGTTATGAAGTGTGGAAAAAAGCGCTGGCCAATGTTTCTCCTGCTGTGGAGGTAAGAAGCCGTCGTATCGGGGGAGCTACCTTCCAGATTCCTTCTGAGGTACGTCCCGACCGCAAAATTTCCCTCAGTATTAAATGGCTGATCCGCTACAGCCGCGAGCGTAATGGCCGCAGCATGGCTGATAAACTGGCGAATGAAATCGTGGCTGCCAGCAAAGGGGAAGGAGCCGCATTCAAGAAAAAAGAAGATACACACCGTATGGCTGAAGCCAACAAGGCTTTTGCCCACTTTAAAGTGTAACCGATTTTTATACAACTGCACCAGCCGCCTGCTATCGGGCGGCTTTTTTTTTCCGCGCTTGCTCAGACATCCTTCTCCCGGAAGGAGAGCAGGACCTCTTCCCGGCTGACACTTACTTTCCGGCATTTCACACCGGCTGTATCCAGCATTTTCCGGGAGGCAATAAAGACTTCATTGGAAGCGTATTTATCGGATAGATAGATGACCTCGGTGATACCGGCCTGAATGATTGCTTTGGCGCATTCATTACAGGGAAACAGGGCCGTATAGATCTTACACCCGTGCAGATCCATCCCGATATTGTTCAGTATCGCATTCAGCTCGGCATGACAGATATACGGGTATTTGGTCTGAAGGAAGTCTCCGCTTTTATCCCAGGGGAACAGATCGTCATCACAGCCGGCAGGTAATCCGTTGTATCCGGCTCCCACGATTTTATTTTTTGTATTGACGATACAGGCGCCTACCTGTGTGCTGGGATCTTTACTCCGCCGGGCAGATAAGAGGGCCACGCCCATGAAATATTCATCCCAGGTGATATAGTCTGTTCTTTTTTTCATTGCAACCGGAAGTTAAATGGAAAAATGGAAAAAATGAATCAGGTGCTCCGGTAACAGGTTTTTTTACAGGAATAAAAAAAGAGGTTGTTTGTCAGACAACCTCTTTACTATTCATTTAAAATTATTTCAGTTTCTTCTGCAGGTTCGTATCGATTGCTTCCAGAAACTCCTCGGTGTACAGGAAATGCTCCCCGTGTTTAACCTTGTTGCCATGTATACATACGGCCAGGTCTTTGGTCATTTTTCCTTCTTCCACGGTTTCGATACATACGGTTTCAAGGGCCTGGCAGAAATCAATCAGTTCCTGGTTTCCGTCCAGTTTGCCCCGGAAGGCCAATCCTCTTGTCCAGGCGAAAATTGAGGCAATCGGATTGGTGGACGTGGGTTTGCCTGCCTGGTGGTCGCGGTAATGGCGGGTTACAGTTCCATGAGCGGCTTCCGCTTCCATGGTCTTGCCGTCGGGAGTAATCAGTACGGAAGTCATAAGTCCCAGTGATCCGAAGCCCTGGGCAACGGTATCACTCTGCACATCCCCGTCATAATTTTTACAGGCCCATACAAAATTTCCGTTCCATTTAAGGGCGCTGGCCACCATATCATCAATCAGCCGGTGCTCATAAGTAATGCCGGCCGCTTCAAACAGGGCTTTAAATTCATTATCATAAATCTCCTGGAAGATATCCTTAAAACGACCATCATATTTTTTCAGGATCGTGTTTTTAGATGAGAGGTACAGGGGCCATTTTTTACTGAGGGCCATATTGAAGCAGCTGCGGGCAAATCCCTGGATGCTTTCATCTGTGTTATACATACTCATCGCCACACCATCTCCTTTGAAATTAAAAACTTCAAAAATCTGGGGTGCACTGCCATCCTCCGGGGTAAAAGTCATGGTAAGTTTCCCTTTTCCTTTGATAACCGTGTCGGTGGCCCGGTACTGATCACCAAATGCGTGACGTCCGACAATAATCGGGGCCGTCCAGTTGGTTACCAGCCGGGGCACATTACTGATTACAATGGGTTCCCGGAATACAGTGCCGTCCAGGATATTCCGGATCGTACCGTTGGGGCTTTTCCACATTTGCTTCAGGCTGAATTCTTTTACCCGGGCTTCATCCGGGGTAATTGTGGCACATTTTATACCTACTCCGTATTGTTTGATGGCATTGGCTGCGTCCACCGTCACCTGGTCGTCAGTCTGATCACGGTATTCTATACCCAGGTCAAAATACTTGATATCCAGGTCCAGATAGGGAAGAATTAATTTGTCCTTGATAAATTTCCAGATGATCCGGGTCATTTCATCGCCATCCAGCTCCACTACCGGATTCAGCACTTTGATCTTGTTTGCCATAAAGGTTGATTTGGGTTTTAGTGTGAGAACCTGATAGTAATCAGGCAGCTACAAACTTACAAATTTATCAGATGTGACTTATATCATTGGCCTGCCTGCCGCAGGATTCTACCTTTGCTGTGGCAATATTGTTTTTAATTGAATTGATTCAGGTCAAGAAAAAATCGTACCTTTTATGCCGTACAGAAATAATATGGATGCGATCCGGACATTTATGGCTTATCTCCAGAAGCTGACTGACATCACGGAGGAGGAGTTTGTCCGGCACCTTGAACCCGTTTGCCGGGTCCGCCGTTTTGGTAAAAAAGAAATTATTACAAAGACCGGGGAGGTGGAGAATTACTTCAATTTTATAGTGAAAGGGCTTGCCCGTAAATATTATAAAAAGAACCATCACGAGATTAATACCCAGATATCCCTGGAAGGACAGATGTTACTGAGCCAGGAATCCTTTCACAGCCGCCAGCCTTCTGAGTATACCATTGAGGCTATTGAGCCGACCACCATGGTGTCAATCAGTTTTGAAGATGCAGAGAAGATGTTTGCTTCATCACAGCGGATGGAACGTATGGGCCGGATTATTGTCACCTACTCCATGGTGATAAAAGATAAATGGCAGATGCAGCTCATCAAAATGACGCCAAGGGAAAGGTTTATAAACTTTGTGACCCGCAACCCGGAACTGATGCAGCGGGTTCCGCAAAAATACCTGGCGTCTTACCTGAATATAAAGCCAGAAACTTTCAGCCGTTTCAAACACCTGCTCCGCCAAAGCCATTCTCCCAGGAAAACGCACGCCTGAATCAGACACTGACTACCAGTACGGGTATTTTCAGTTCGTGCCGTACTGCATTCACCGTCTGGCCGTAAATAAGGTCTTTCAGTCCGCTGTGTCCATGGGCCCCGATGACCAGCATATCCGCTTTACTTTCCTTAACAATCCGGGTAATTTCTTTTATCCGGTCATTAAATCCGAGAAAACCTTTTGCGGCGATTCCTTTTTGCTGAAGCTGCCGGATATAATCATCCAGGTGTTCCTGGTCTTTGCGGGTTTCCAGGTCATCGGCTTCTCGGCCTATTATACGGGTTGCCGCGCTTTCCACCACATGGATCAGCACGTACTCCGTACCGGTATGTCCCTGCCCGATTGCATGTCCGATCAGCCGGGAATCGTTTTCACTGAAATCAAGCGCCACGGCAATACACTGGTAGGACGGCGCATCCAGATCTGAAAGGGATTTGACCTGCGGATGGATGGCAGGAGCGGTTGCTGGCACAACACCCTTTTTTTTCCTGAGCAGGGGGTAAACAATGGCGATCCCCAGCAGGAAAATATACAGCAGTCCTGAAAGGATGATCACTGTTTTCCATAAAAAGCTGTCTGATTCCCGGAAGAAACTGCTGGCCTGTTCGGCCACCATTCTGATGTTGAGATAAACCAGTACCGCAGTAATGAGGGAAGCCAGCACAATCATAAACGGACGGATAGCATATTTTCCCATTTTCTCCCGGTCGCTCGTGAAATGAATCAGCGGGATGATGGCAAAACCCAGTTGCAGGCTTAGAATAACCTGACTGAGTATGAGCAGACTGTCAATGTTCTCTTCGCCGTTAATCAGGATAACTGCCATAGCTGGTATAACCGCTATTAAGCGGGTGAGCAGCCGGCGCAGCCAGGGGGCAATCCGCAAACGCAGATATCCCTCCATCACGATCTGACCGGCCAGGGTGCCGGTAATGGTGGAGCTTTGTCCGGCCGCTATCAGGGCGATGGCAAATAAAACCGGGGCCAGGTCAGAGCCCAGCATGGGTTTCAGTAATTCATGGGCGGTCTTGATTTCAGCCACATCGGTACGGCCTGATTCAAAAAAAACTTTTCCGGCCAGCACGAGGATAGCGGCATTTACAAAAAATGCCAGGTTAAGCGCAATGGCACTGTCAATGAAATTCATTTTTAGGGCCTTCCGTATGCCTTTTTCATCCCGGCGGATTTTCCGGGTTTGAACCAGTGCAGAATGCAGGTAGAGATTATGGGGCATTACTGTGGCCCCGATTATACCGATGGCAATATACAGGGCGGTATCGTTGGGCAGACGGGGAATAAAACCCTGCGCCACTTTGTCCAGTTCCGGTTTGGCCAGCAGAATTTCAGTCAGGAATGATAATCCGATAACCGCTACCAGGGCGATGATAAAAGCCTCCATTTTCCGCATGCCCAAACGCTGGAGCAACAGGAAAAGAAACGTATCCAGTACGGTGATAAGTACCCCCCAGATGAGCGGCAGCCCTGTAAGTAACTGGATCCCGATAGCCATTCCCAGGATTTCAGCCAGGTCTGTTGCGGCGATCGCAATTTCAGCCAGCACATAAAGAGCATAATTGATATATTTCGGATAAGTCTCCCGGTTGGCCTGCGCCAGGTCACGGCCACGAACAATACCCAGTCTGGCAGAAAGGCTTTGCAGCAGGAGGGCCATCAGGTTACTCATCAGCAACACCCAGATAAGCGTATACCCAAACTGGCTGCCACCCGCCAGATCGGTAGCCCAGTTACCCGGATCCATATACCCCACACTTACCAGGTAGGCCGGACCGAAAAAGGCCAGCAGTTTCCTCCACCCTTTGCCCTGAAACCGGGTGGTGTCAACCGAATGGTGCACTTCGCTGAGTGAGGGATAATTTTCCTGTTCAGTCTTCATGCGTGACAAGTAAATTTTCAGCCAGCTGACGGCTGATGGTGATGATTTGCTGTTTACCCGTTTTTACTTCAAGCGAATGGTCAAAATCAAATTTCTGCCGGATTTCCAGGATCGTTCCGATCCTGATTTTTTTGTGTGCCAGGAGTTCCAGCATGCCCGGCGACTGGTTACGAACACCGGCAACCCGGCAGGGAATCTGGAGCGGGGCATCCTGTAAACGGATCTTTTTGCCCTGTTCAATTTTACCGCTGGCATCAGGAATCGGATCACCGTGCGGATCGTTTTTCGGATAACCGAGATACGCATCCAGCTTGTCTATGAGTTTTTTGTTACTCACATGTTCCAGTTCTTCCGCCACTTCATGCACTTCATCCCAGGTGAAGTTGAGTTTTTCCGCGAGGAAATATTCCCATAAACGGTGCCGGCGAATAATCCCGAGCGCCACTTTGCTGCCATCCGCCGTCAGCCGGAATCCCTGGTAGGGCTGGTAATGCAGCAGTTTTTTGGTCTTGAGTTTTTTCATCATATCCGTTACCGATGCCGGCCGGGTTTTCAGTTCCGCAGCCAGCTCATTGGTGGTGACCGTTCCCTCTTTTTTCTGCAGGTGAAAAATGGTCTTTAGGTAATTCTCCTCACTGACGGAATAATTCATTATATCTAAAAAATTATTTAGACAAATCTAAATTATGTTTTGTATTTGTCCAAATTCCTGTTGACAGGCATTGGTAAAACCGTTACCTTACGTCCCGTTAATTTATACTATGCGTCTGCGTTTGATTTTTTGTCTTCTGCCTGTCTGGCTTTTCCTGCTGACGGCCTGTGATAAACGGAAAGCACCATCTATGACAGGAGAGGACCCGGTTGAGGTGTCGGATTTTATCGGGTTCTTCCCGGAATTAAACCTGCCCTTTACGGCGGCGGATACGTTACTGAACCGGAAAGAAAAAGATTCGCTGAAAATCAGCCGGAAGGTATTCAGCCAGTTTGTACCCGATTCGGTACTGGGAAAAATTTTTGGTAAAACGGCCCGGCCGGTGATACAGGCTATTGGTAAAACAGCCGTACCCAAGGGTGAAATTTACCTGCTGGTCAGGGCCGGTATTCCGTCCAAAAAGGTATTGCTGCTGATGGCTTTTGACCAGGAAGAGAAATTCCTTACGGCCATGACTGCGCTGAGTCCGGATACCCGAAAAGGAATGAACCAGGTTTTTACGCTTGACCGGAAGTATACAATTACCCGTGCGGCGCTGAGAAAAAACACAGACGGCAGTATCAGTGAGGGGAAAGAGGTATTTGTGCTGAATAAAGAAGCCGCTCAGTTTATGCTGATTCTTACTGAAGCCCTGGAAGATAAAGTGACCGAACTGATCAACCCGATTGATACGCTGCCGCGTAAACATAAATATGCTGCAGATTACGGTCCCGGTGGAATGAACCTGGTCTCTGTAAGGGATGGCCGGAAGAGTGACCGGATCAGCTTTTTTATTCATATTGAAAAAAAAGGAGGCAACTGCAGCGGTGAACTGAAAGGAGAAGCCCGTTGGGTGAGCCCGGGTAAAGCTGTATATAAACAAGACGGAGATCCCTGTGAACTTAGTTTTGTTTTCAGTAGCGGGGCGGTTCGGCTGTATGAGAAAGGATGTGGATCCCGGCATGGCCTGGACTGCAGTTTTGAAGGATCCTACGCCCGGAGAAAATGGAATAAAAAACCCGGAAAAAAATGAGGAACCAACAGGGGGTATCAGTATTTTCGGCTGGCAGTTGTTGAAAATGAGCTATTTAATAATATTCAGGATTATATCCTATCTTGCGCCTTCGTGTAAAAAGAACACATTATGAATTTCACAAAGTTTCAGGTCCCTTACCCGGCAGAAGAAAGATACAGTAAAAGAGTCGCTTATTTTTCCATGGAATTTGCCACCCATCAGCCCTTAAAAATTTACAGCGGCGGTTTGGGTTTCCTGGCCGGTTCACATCTGCGCAGCGCGTATGAGTTGCGGCAGAATCTGATCGGCGTGGGCATCTTATGGAAGTACGGATACTATGACCAGGAAAGAAACCAGGATCAGACACTGGATGTGGCCTGGAATGAAAAACAATACAGTTTTCTGGAAGATACCGGGATTAAGTTTCAGATTAATATTCATGAGCATCCGGTTTGGGTGAAAGCCTATTACCTGAACCCGGAAACTTTCCGGACTGCTCCGCTCTTCCTATTATCAACGGATCTTCCGGAGAATGACTATGTTTCACAAACAATTACCCACCGGCTGTATGATGCGAACGTGGCTACCAAGGTGGCGCAGTTCATTTTGCTGGGAGTGGGCGGGGCGAAACTGATAGATTTACTTGGCTTTAACCCGGATCTGTATCATCTGAATGAAGCGCATGGTATTTCCGCCGCCTTTTATCTGTATAAAAAATTCGGGAATAACCTGAATGATGTCCGCAAAAGGCTGGTGTTTACCACGCATACACCTGAAGAAGCAGGCAACGAAAAACATGATATCTATCTCTGCCATAAAATGAGCTATTTCTGCGGATTGTCGGTGGAAGAGGTTAAAGCGCTTTATGGTGACAGCAGCGATCAGTTTAATCACTCCCTGGCCGCTCTCCGTTTTGCGCGTCTGGCAAACGGGGTATCCCAGTTGCACGGACATGTATCCCGTGCCATGTGGGGTAAGTATGAGAATATCTGTCCGATTATTTCAATCACTAATGCCCAGAACTGGCGTTACTGGGCCGATAAACAGCTCTATCGCTTCATGGAAGCCGGGGATGACTTTGGGATGGATGACCGCAAAAAGTACCTTAAAAAAAGAGCTTTTGATATTGTGGCGGATCAGACAGGGAAACTGTTTCACCCGGATGTATTTACCATTGTATGGGCCCGCCGTTTTGCCGGGTATAAAAGAGCGGGTCTTATTACCCAGGATGAGGAACGGTTTGAAAAAATGGTTCACGATACCAGGTACCCGGTACAGATCATCTGGGCCGGAAAACCTTACCCGGTTGATCATCCGGCCATCAGTGAATTTAACCAGCTTGTACACCTCAGTAAAAAATACAAGAACGTGGCAGTACTCACCGGTTATGAACTGGGATTGTCCAAGCGGCTTAAACAGGCGGCGGATATCTGGCTGAATAATCCCAGGGTTCCCCGGGAAGCGTCCGGCACCAGTGGCATGACAGCGGCCATGAACGGCGCCGTGAATTTTTCAACCAATGACGGTTGGATTCCGGAGTTTATCAATCACGGACACAATGGCTTTGTGGTGCCCATGGCCGATTATGAACATATGCCCGTACATGAACAGGACCAGTATGACCTGGACAGGATTTATGATATCCTGCTGAAAGAAATCCTCCCCTTGTATTATGAAAATTATGCTACCTGGAGACAGGTAATGAAAAATGGCATGCAGGATGTACGGTTCCGGTTCGACAGTAACCGGATGGCCCATGAATACTATGATTTACTGTATAAATAAATCCGCTTAATTTTTCAGCGCCCCGCATCACAGCGGGGCTTTTTTTTATACAAATTGCGGAATCAGTTCCTCCGGTTTGCCGGCCCCCGGGAAAAACTCCAGTAACCTGCGGATGACAGCTTCTACCATGGCATCCGGACAGGAAGCGCCACTGGTCAGTAATATCCGGACAGGTGTTTTATCCGGCAGGTACCCGGTTGTCTGTTTTTCTTCTTTCCGGTGAAAATTAAAATGGGAAATTAAAGCGGAGGAAATCAGTTTTTCTGAGCTGCTGATAAAATAGGTGGGGAGTTTTTCCTCACAGAGTTCCACCAGGTGAGAGGTGTTGGAGGAATTATATCCGCCCACAACAATGGCGAGGTCTGCTTTTTCTCCAAGCATAGCAGCTACAGCCGTCTGGTTGTCGTTTGTGGCATAACAAAGGGTGTCACGCGTGTCGGCAAAACAATCCGGGTTTCCGGTATGATCTACAATTGTTTTTTTGAGGTAATCTGCTATGGACTGGGTATCGCTGGCCAGCATTGTTGTCTGATTCACCACGCCAATTCTCTTCAGGTCTTTGACGGGATCAAAACCCGCGGAGAACTGCCCCCTGAAAGCGGAGGTGAAATTTTCAGGATTTTCTGTGCCGGTAATAAAGAGCGACAGTTTTTTCGCTTCTTCTATATCTCGTATAATCAGGGCTGGACCGGAAGCCGCAGCATGTGAGAAAGTAGCACGGGTTTCCTCATGGCCCGGTTTACCATGAATAATTATCGTGTACTCCTTCCGGGCAATGGCTTCACTGCGGTTCCATACTTTTTCCACAAAAGGGCAGGTGGTATTGTATTTTTCTACTGCAATGCCTTTTTCCCTGAGCATGGCTTCAATTGCCAGGGTGGTGCCAAAAGCCGGTATAAGCACAATATCCTCTCCGGTGATTTCAGAAAAAGGAATAAGTTGTTTGCCGTTTGTATCCTGGAGAAACAGAATCCCATGGGCCGTCAGATCGGCATTTACCCGGGGATTGTGTATCATTTCACTGAGGAGATAAATCCGTTTCCCGGGATTTTCCGCCACGGTCCGGAAAGCGATATCAATGGCATTTTCCACTCCATAGCAAAATCCGAAATGCCGGGCCAGCAGGATTTGCAGCGGCCCGAAATCCAGCAGGGTGGGGCTGAAGTCTTTTTTCAGTTTGTCGGCTTCTTTCCGGGATTTCTTTACCGCACTGATCAGCGGACTCCGGTAAAAAAGGGGCACATCAAATTGCTTCATGGTGTAAAGGTATGAATACTGTCAGGATGCTTAATAACAACGCTCCGGCTCAAATGTTATGTGTAAATTGCCGGAAATAACCGGTTATGCCACGGTGGTCTTTAATCCTGAGTGTCATTTTGCTTTTTTCCTGCAAACTGATGCCCAAAAATGAAAAAAAAGAAAACCCAACCCCCTCTCTCATGACAGTTACATACAGCGCTCCGGAATGGGTAAAAAGCACCCGTATTTATGAAGTTAATCTCCGGCAATATACACCGGAAGGCACCATCAGTGCCTTTATGGCCCACCTGCCGCGGCTGCGCGAACTGGGGGTCGAAACGCTTTGGTTTATGCCGGTAACTCCCATTGCGGAAAAAAACCGGAAAGGCAGTCTGGGCAGTTATTATGCCTGTTCCGACTATACCGCTGTCAACCCGGAATTCGGTACCCTGGAAGATTTTAAAGACCTGGTAAAGCAGGCCCATGCCATGGGCTTTAAAGTTATCCTTGACTGGGTGGCCAACCATACAGGATGGGATCATCGCTGGACAAGGGAACATCCTGAATATTATCTGCGTGACAGTGTGACGGGCGATTTTCAGAAAGCATCCGGTATGGATGATATCATTGAACTGGATTTCTCTCACCCCGGTTTGCGGAAAGCCATGATTGAGGCCATGCAGTTTTGGGTGCGGGAATGTGATATTGACGGTTTCCGTTGCGATCTGGCATTCTGGGTGGAACTTGATTTCTGGAAAGAAGCCCGTCCGCAGCTGGATGCGCTCAAGCCCTTGTTCTGGCTGGGAGAATATGATGAACTGGAAAATGCAGCATACGGGGAAGTGTTTGATGCGAGTTATTCCTGGACCTGGATGCATAAAACAAAAGAGTTTTATGAAAATGGGTGGCCGGTGGACAGTCTGCTGGAAATACTAAAGCGGTATGATGATCTCGGGGATAAGACTATGCGGGCCTGGTTTACCACCAATCATGACGAGAACAGCTGGAACGGTACGGAATATGAAAAATACGGGGAAATGGCCAAGGCCCTGGCTGTTTTCAGTGCTACCTGGAACGGGATACCGCTTCTTTATTCCGGACAGGAAACCGGTAATACAGCCAGGCTGGAATTTTTTGAAAAAGACACTTTACAGGCAGGGCCAAGGGCTGCGGAAATGACGGCCTTTTATCAGGCACTCATGCAACTGAAAGCCCGGAACCCGGCTTTAAGAGCAGGAGATCCGGCTGTAACCACTTTCCGGCTGGCCAATACGGAAAACCAAAAAGTGCTTGCTTATTTGCGCCGCTACGGTCAGCAGGAAGTCCTGGTGGTACTCAACCTTTCAAATCAGGGGAACCTCCATTTTGACATTACAGACAGCCAGCTGAAAGGGATATTTAAAAACGTTTTTTCAGGTGCGGCCAATGATTTTACGGCAGAAAGGAGTTTTGAAATGCAGCCCTGGGAGTTTTTGGTTTATGAGAAAGGGCAGTAGTTATAGGCAATAGGCAATGGGCAATAGGCAATGGGCAATGGGCTATGGGCAATAGGCAGTAGGGAGTGGGCATTCAAAAGAAATAATAAAGCCTGTCGGATGGACAGGCTTTATTGCTGATTAAAATGTTTATGCTAACTTATTCTTCTTCCAGTTGCAGGTTAACCGGGTAGCGGTACATACCGTCAAATCCGTCGTAAAAACCTTCAAGACTTATACTTTCTCCGCGAAGGCCTGCAATGGCGCGGCTCAGTTCTTCCACATTTTTTACTTCCACCCCGTTTACACTGGTGATGATAAAGCTGTCTTGCATCCGGGTCCGGCTGAAAGGACCCCCGCTGCGGATTTTCTTAACCAGTACCCCACCTTCCACTTCATTTTTCTGGGCCGTTTTTTTATCGAGGGTCTCCAGGTCTGCACCCAGTACGTCTCCCAGATTGGAGGCAGCCAGGTTATTGTAGGTACCCTGTTCGGCTTTCAGGGTCGCGGAGGTTATATATTCTTTCCCGTCGCGTTTATAGGTAATCGTAATCTTGTCACCGGTATTCAGCGAGGCTACGGTACCCTGCAGTTCGGTCCAGGAACTAACCTGTACGTTGTTAATTTTTTTAATGATGTCTCCTTTCCGCAGCCCGGCTGCCGCTGCGGCCCCGTCGGGAGCCACATTGCCGATATAGGCGCCATCTGTGGAATTGATCCTTGTATTATCCGCGGCGATGCCGAGATAGGGTCGTTTAACATCTCCGTACTTGATCAGGTCGTTCACAATTTTTTTCACCAGGTTCACCGGAATAGCGAAGGAATACCCGGCATACGTACCCGTGGGGGCATAAATAGCGGAGTTAATGCCTATCAGTTGTCCGTCTGTCGTAACAAGGGCTCCGCCACTGTTTCCCTGGTTAACCGCGGCATCGGTCTGAATAAAAGACTCAATCGGGGTTTCGCTCTGGCGGCTGTTGATGCCGATATTCCGGCCTTTTGCACTGATGATTCCCGCAGTTACGGTTGTTTCGAGTGTCAGCGGGTAGCCGATGGCCAGTACCCATTGGCCGAGTTTTACATTATCCGAATTGCCATAGAGCAGGAAGGGGAATCCGGTCCCGTCAATTTTCAGGACAGCGATGTCGCTGCTGGGATCCTTTCCGATCACTCTGGCCTTGTATGTTTTCTTATTGCTGAGGGTAACGGTAATTTCATCCGCCACACCCTGGGCTCCGTCAGATATCACGTGGTTATTTGTAACGATGTACCCGTCGTCGCTGATGATCACGCCACTTCCGGAAGCTCTTTGCTCCGGCTGGATCTGGGGGCCGAAATTGAAAAACTGCTCAAAAAAATCTTCAAAGCCATTGCCCCGGCTCCGGGGAAGCTGGTTGGTGATTCTTTTGGCCGGTATCTTGGTCTTGATATGCACCACTGCCGGCACCGCCGCGTTGGCCGCCTTGGTGAAATCGGTGGCTTCCCCGATGGGGGCAGCTGCATTTTCCAGGAACCCGGCATAGTTTACAGGGACTTTCCCGTCGGCTGACTGGATAAAAGAAACCTGGGAACGGTTGACCAGTTTGCTGTAAATCCAGACGCTGCCGATAGCCGAAACCGCACTTACGGCGACAATCAATAAAAGCTGTTTGAGTTTCATAGCGTTTTACAATTTTCAGTACAATGATTTTTACAAAACCTGTGCCTTAGCATTACAAAATAACAAACTGTCAGTTCAAGTTTCTCCCGAATCCTGTCAGTTTAACAAATCTTTACTAAGGCTTTCGTAGTTCTTTGCCTTGCTGCCGGATCTTCCTGTCAAAGCTTTTGCAGGAAGGCAAGTGTATTAACCCCGTCGGCCCAGTCATCCAGTTCCGGATGCTGGTTGCTGCCAAAAGCCCGGTAGCCGGCCCCGGTAACAGACTGGAGATCTTCGTTCACGGAAAGTTCGGTTGCCAATTTGTCCGGATCGCTGTAAAACTCATAGTTCAGCTGGCTGATAGGGGAGAACAGGTTTTTGTCTTCAATCAGCAGCAGGGAACCATTTGTCATATAGAATTTCTTGTTCAGGATATGCAGGGCCAGGTTATAGTCGTAATTGTTTTTGTATTTATGGTGGTCGGCCAGGTAATTGTATTTGCGGAAGGCTTCAAGAAGGGGGACGAAATCATATCCTTCGGGTACATAAAGCTTGGTCACATTCCGGCAGCCAAGTCCAAAATACAGATAAACATCATCCGCCAGGGCTTCCAATTCAGCCGTTGTTTCCCGGCCTGTCAGGATGGCCACAGACGTCCGGTTTTTCCGGATAATATGCGGGTAACGGCCAAAATAGTACTGAAAGTAACGGGAAGAATTATTGCTGCCGGTGGCTATATAGGCATCACAGCCTTTCAGCATTTCGGCAAAGCTGGTCTGTATGGCGGCCGTTTCATCCCAGCAGGCCAGCATTGCGGTCAGGTGTTTGATCAGCACCTGGTCACGTGAGGAGGGCTTTACTATTGCTTTATGCCCGCTGATAAAAACAGATAGCCAGTCATGAAAGCCTACCAGGGGGATATTTCCGGCCATAACGATCCCGATTGATCTGACCGTTTCCGGGTTGTCTGGTAAGCCCTGCTGTGCGGCCCATTGTTCAAGACGGTTTTTATCCAGGTAGTGGGTCGCGATACTCCGGGCAGCTGTTTCCGTAAAAGCGGGTATAAACCAGCCGTTTTCCAGCCCGGCTTTTTCCATGGCTGCCTGCCACTCGGGGGGGGCTTCCATGATATAATCCCCAAGCCTTGATAATAAATAAATTCTGTGTTGTAAATTCATTCCGCTCTCTTAATTTTGTAAGGCAAAAGTAACCCTGAACCCGTTAATTAGTTTTTTATGGCTATTAAGATTACCGAAGAATGTATCAATTGCGGTGCCTGTGAGCCCGAATGTCCCAACAATGCTATCTATGAAGGTGGTGTGGAATGGGCAATGTCCGACGGAACTTCCGTGAAAGGCTCTTTTACTTTAATGGATGGTACTGTGGTGGATGCCGACCAGAAACTGGCACCTGTTTCCACGGATACCTATTACATCACTCCCAATAAATGCACTGAGTGCCAGGGTTTCCACGAAGAACCCCAGTGCGCGGCTGTATGCCCGGTTGACTGCTGTGTTCCGGATGATATGTACCAGGAAACAGTGGATGACCTGATGGCTAAAAAGGGAAAGCTGCACGCCTGATCCGGTTGTGCTTTTCCTGTGCAAAAAAAATATCCCTTGCCTCTTGCAGGCTGCTGTTTTTTTGCCTAATTTCAGGATGTAATACAAAACAGCTATGCTGTTCTATTTGTGACGGGTGATATTTCCCGTCGTAAAAAGGTGAAGGAGAAACGGCCTTCACCTTTCTTATTTTTTACCGCTCTGTCCGGTCTGCCTATAATTTTTGTTAAGCCTCCGGAATTCTCCTGTTACGGGTTGGGCATGTTGGTTTTTTCTCCAATATTTGCACTTCGGGGAAGCAATCCCTTTATAAGTAAATGAAAAAGAATATCGCGCTGGTTACCGGCGGTTTTTCCGGGGAAGCTGTCATCTCATACAGAACAGCTGTGACGATTGACAATCACCTGGATCGTCAGCTTTTCAATGTTTACAAAATAGATATCACCCGGGAAGGCTGGTTCTATACCACACCGGGAGAAGAAAAGATAGCGGTGGATAAGAATGATTTTAGCCTGCCTTTGAAAGAGGGCAAACTGCATTTTGACGCCGTTTTTATCGGTATGCACGGAACACCCGGTGAGGATGGCAAACTGCAGGGATATTTTGACACCCTGGGCATACCCTATACCGGCTGTGATGCCACTTCGTCTGCCCTTACATTCAATAAACGCTATGCCACCGCTGTGGCGGCTGCTTCCGGTATACCGGTAGCCAATTCCCTGCTGCTGCTCAAAGATTATCCGGTTAATCCTGCTGAAATTCTGAGCAGGCTCCGTTTTCCTGTATTTGTAAAACCAAATAACGGGGGATCCAGTATCGGTATGTCAAAAGTGGATCAGCCCTCTGCAGAGGTACTGGGAGCTGCCATTGAAAAAGCCTTCCGGGAAGACAATCAGGTACTGGTGGAAGAAATGGTGCAGGGGCGCGAGTTTACTGTGGGGGTTTTTCGTTCGGCCGGTCAGCTGATCGTGCTGCCCCTCACTGAAGTAAGGGCGGATGCAGATAAATCCTTTTTTGATTTCGAAGCAAAATACCAGGGCAAGTCTTCAGAAACCACACCCGCCGATCTGGAGGAGGCTAAAGCCGATATTATCCGGGACATGGCCAGAAGGGTATATACAGCATTTAATTGCCGCGGGGTAATCCGGATTGATTTTATTTTCCAGGAAGAAGAGGGAAGGCCCTATATGCTGGAGGTAAATTCAATTCCCGGCCAAAGTGAAGCCAGTATCATCCCCCAGCAGGTACGCACGATGGGCTGGAGTCTGAATGAATTTTACAGTAAACTGGTGATGGAGTGCCTGGACAAAAAATAAAAAAGAAACCGGATGTTTAAAGCGATCACCAACCGCCCCCTTTGGGTAAATATACTGGCCGGTCTTTTGCTTGCTGCCGGCATTTTCGCCTTATTCCTGGCTTCACTGAACTGGCTGACAGGACATGGCCAATCCGCAACGGTGCCATCAGTCACCGGCAAGTCTTATGAGGAGGCGCGTTCTTTATTACGCAAAGCGGGATTTGATGTGGAGATACAGGACTCCGTATATGTGGATTCCGTTCCGGCAAACCGGGTATTAAAACAGATTCCGGAAGCCGATGAAGTGGTGAAGTCCAACCGCACCATTTTCCTGGTAATCCGGCGCGTAGTGCCTCCCGAAGTTGAGATGCCAAACCTTACCGGGTATAGTTTCCGGAATGCGGAGATGGTACTGAAAAGTATGGATCTGCGGGTGGGAGATACCACTTTTAAACCTGATTTCGCGCGGAACGCCGTGCTGGAGCAGTGGTATAACGGCAGTCAGATAAAACCCGGTACCAAAATCCGGAAAGGGAGTGTGATTTCCCTTGTACTCGGTGACGGAATTGGAAACCAGGAATTCCCGGTGCCGGTTATTACGGGTATGACCTTCTGTGAAGCCCGGGCCACGCTTGAATCCATGGGACTTATCATTGGCTCTGTAGTGGCAGCAGGAGATGTACAGGATACCTGCAACGCGTATATATACAGGCAGGTGCCGGAAAAATTTGATGAGGAAAAAAGGCTGCTCCGGATCCGTTCCGGGCAGACGATTGACGTATGGCTGCAGGTTGACAGACCTGTAAAAGATACATTAACCAGCGATTTTTAAACATGGAGACAATTACAGTTGAACAACTAAAGGCCCGGCTGGACGCCGGGGAAAAACTGCATCTGATTGATTGCCGCGAGCCGGCTGAATACGTCGAAGTCAACATCGGCGCCAAACTGATTCCCCTGGGACAGATCCAAACCATGCAGTCAGATGAACTGATGGATCTGAAACAGGAAGAAGTGATCATTCATTGCCGCAGCGGAAAAAGGAGTATGATGGCCTGCATGTTCCTGGACAGCCTGGGTTTTCAAAAGACCGTAAATGTGGAAGGCGGGATTCTCGCCTGGCTGGAAAAATTCGGAAAATAAAAGATTACAGCAACGAAAAAAACGGGGAAAACCTGCCGGGCTTACCGGTAGTTTTTCCCCGTTAACATTTTACAGCCGGATAGTAAGTCCGGTCATAAAGTGGATTCCCGCCATCGGAAAATAATAGTTTTCTGTAGTCAGCTGCCCTCCGTATATGTAGCTGAATGTATACCCGTTGGGTTCATACTTGGTGTTGAACAGGTTGTTCACCTGCAGAATCAGTTCCAGTGACTTTAATTTCTTCATCTTCACGGCATAGTTAACCCGGAGATCCTGCACAAAGAAGGGGTCAAGTGAGCGCGCAGTATTACCGGTGTTATCCAGGTACTGCCGGCTGACATATTTGCTGATTAAACTGAAACGGGTATTGGCAAACGGGCCAAATTGCACATTGGCTCCTCCGGTAACAGCAGGGGAAAAGGCAATCGTAGCGGAAGGGTAACGGTTAATTTTTTGCCCGCCATTGTCATAGTCATCAATGTATTCTTCCATATCCAGCACCTTGTTGCTGCTGAGAGTGAGATTGCCGCTCAGGGATACCCGGTCAATTAATTGCAGGCCGGCTTCCAGTTCGATCCCCGCCCGGTAACTTTTTGGAATATTTGTACGGGTATAGGCGCCCACATCATTGATCCGGCCCGTGAGTATCAGCTGGTCTTTGTAACGCATATAATACAAAGTGGAGCGCCAGTGCCAGTTTTGCCCCTGTCTTTCCAGGCCTGCTTCCACATCGTGCAGTTGTTCTGCTTTGGGTTGTTGGCCGGCGCCGGCTTCAAAATCATCCCGGTTGGGTTCCTTATTGCCCACACTATAGGAAAGGGTCGCTTTCCATTTTCCTTTTTTGTAGGTGATGCCTGCTTTGGGATTGAAAAAATGCCAGTCATTTTTTATGAATAAACCGGGGTTATCGCGGAAGCCGTTGAGGGTATAATCCACGTACCGGTATTGCAGGTCATAAAAAAGGTAAAAGGCCGGGCTGGTTTGCAGCTGCTGTTTGGCGTAGAGATTAAAATCAGTTTTATTCGCGTCAAGGTTATACCAGTCACCATTGTCTGTCAGGCCTTTTGCGGCCCATATAATCCGGCCAAAATGCCTTCCGTCATACCGGGTCAGGCCGCCCCCAAGGGTTGTCTGGGTTTTAGGACCTTTATGCTGTACCGAGAAAACGGTTCCGTAGAAATAGTTATCCAGCCAGAGCTGACGGATAAAATCGGAAACAAAAATGCTGTCATTTCCGTTGACGGGATAGGGGAGATTATATTTCGCGTAATCTTCCTCCGCTTTATATTGTTCGTAATATCCTTTCCCGCGTGTCAGGAAAAGCGCCGTATTAAAACTGATTCCCTTTTTTCCTTCCCGGGTGAAGAATAGCTGGTAATGCGTCTGGGTATAGTTGTCGGTTTCATTATCATAGGGTTCTCCCGGCTTTTCCGTTCCGGCATAATTCACCCGGCGGTTGCCTGCCTGTAAATCAGTTTCCGGAATGCCGTACCAGGCCTGGTATGTTTTTTCCCTGCCGGAAAAAGTATTAAACCGAAGGGTGGTTTGTCTATTGGTCCAGGCAGTGGAGATATAAAAAGACTTCAGGTCACTGGCGGCTCTGTCAATAAAGCCGTCGCTGCTGATCCGGGATAGACGGATATCGGTGGAAAAGCCGTTCACCAGTCCGCTGCTGTATTTCAGGGTGTTTTTCCAGCTGTTGAAAGAACCGAAACTGTTGTTCAGTTCCAGCGATTCTTCCGGATTCCATTCATTGGTGCTGAAATTCATACTGGCCCCGAAAGCACCGGCCCCGTTGGAGGAAGTTCCCACACCCCTTTGGATCTGAACAGATCCCGCCGATGAAACAATATCCGGCAGGTTTACAAAGAAAATACCCTGGCTTTCCGCGTCGTTATAGGGTATACCATTCAGGGTCATATTAATCCGGGTGGCATCGGTACCCCGGATACGGAGCCCTGTATAGCCGATCCCGTTACCTGCGTCTGCGTTGACCACCACCGATGCAGTCTGGTTCAGTAAAAAGGGAATATCCTGTCCGAGGTTGGACGCGGCAATATCCTTTTTTGTGAGATTGGTCTTGGTAAACGGGGCATTTTCACCAGCCCGGATGGCTTTCACTTCCACCGGGGAAAGGGTGTAAAAACTGTCTTTAGCTGACTGATTCTGCTGGGCGGAAGCCGACATGACGGCCAGCCAGCAGGCGGATACAAAAATCCTCTTCATTTTTTAATTTTTTTGGTTTAAAAAATAAGAGGGAAACGCTGTGGAGAAAGGACTTCAGAACATTCCTTCCCTTCGCAGGCATTACCCTGACCAGGTTCTACGGGTATGATCTCAGATTCCGTTCATACGGAAACACCCCGGGAAACCTGTCTGCCGGAGGGCAGACATTGGGAATCAGTGATTCAGCATGCTGTTTCACTGATCCGGAGGCAAAATTAAGGAGAATTCAGATTTGCCTGTAACATTTCTGTTTTCCCCGTCGTATTACAGCAAAACCAGTGTTTATGAACAAGTTTCTGTACAGCCTTTTCGTATTACTGATGCCGTTTCTGGGAATTGCCCAGGAGACTATGCAGGATCCCCTGGCGGAAAAAAGAACCGTTCCCGCTTTTCATGGGATTGAAGCAGCCACCGGAATACATGTCTATCTTACCCAGGGAAATACAGATGAGGTGGCGGTAAGCGCTCTCACTGTTGAGTACAGGGATAAGATTGTAACAAAAGTGGAAAACGGGATCCTGAAGATTTATTATGACAATAAACTGGGTGCCATCAGCCGGAAAAAAGAAGGCAGGAACCTGAAAGCCTGGGTTTCCTGCCGTACGCCGGATAAACTGGTGGTGAATACCGGGGCGCAGGTGGATTTCGTCAGCCGGCTGAAAGGTACCGGCCTGGTTATGCAGGTCAATACCGGGGCCATGGTGAAAGGAGAGGTGGATATTGAATCTTTACAGGTAAAAGTCAATACAGGTTCACAGGTTTTACTGACGGGTAAAGCCGGAAAGCTGGACGTTAACGGCGATACCGGAAGTAAGTTTAAGGGAGAAGACCTTGTGGCAGAGGAATGTCATATTGAGGTAAGTACCGGAGCCAGTATCACGGTAAATGCCGGAAAAGAACTGGAAGTAAAAGCCAATACCGGAGGCACAGTCAGATACAAAGGGGCCGCCGCTTTAAAGGAAATTAAAACAAATACAGGGGGTTCGGTTTCCCGGATCTGACCTATTCTAATACAGCCAAAAATTTGCGTATATGAAAAAGTTATTTTTCTCTTTTCTGCTGACTTTAGCCGGAACAGTATTGTTTGGTCAGTTTAATGACCCGAATGCCGAAGTCAGAAAGCATAGTGGGTTTCACGGTATAAACGTATCCTCCGCCTTTAATGTATATCTCAGTCAGGGCAATGAGGAAGCGGTAGCTGTCAGTGCAGCGACAACCAGCGACCGGGCGCTGATCACAACGGAGGTTAAAGACGGCATACTGTATATCGGGTACAGTAAATCAGGCAAATGGGGAAGTGGCAATAAAAAACTCAAAGCCTATATTTCGGTAAAGCAGCTGAATCAGATCACGGTTTCCGGCGCCTGTGATGTTTTTATTGATGGCGTGCTGAAGACCGATGAACTGGTAATTAAACAAAGCGGAGCCAGTGATATGAAGGGGAAATTTGCGGTGCAGAAATTAAAAATTGAGCTCAGCGGGGCCAGTGATATGCAGATCAGCGGCACAGCCACCCGCCTGTATGTAGAAGCCAGCGGAGCCAGTGATTTTAAAGGGTTTGACCTGGTAACAGAAACCTGTGAAGCCAAAGCCAGCGGGGCCAGTGATATCCGCATTACGGTAAACCGGGAACTGTCTGCAGAAGCCAGTGGCGCCAGTGATGTAAAATATAAGGGCGAGTGCCGTGTCCGTGAAGTGAAAAGCAGCGGATCCGGCTCAGTGAGCAAGGGCCGATAAATCTTTTCCGTATAGTCATGATAAAACGCCTTTTTTCTGAAAGGCGTTTTTTTCTTTGGCAGATACCGCAGGAAGCCTTACCTTTGCGCTTCAACATCGCGAAGTAGAGCAGCGGTAGCTCGTTGGGCTCATAACCCAAAGGTCGGGAGTTCGATCCTCCCCTTCGCAACTAACCCGCGCAAGTCGCGGGTTTTCTTTTTGTTACAGGTATAGCCCGGGCAAGGGAGTTGATGAGTCTGCTGGCTTTGCATGCAATGTAAACGGAATTACATACAGCTTATTCTCGCGGCAAACAGAAATCTTCGGCAGAAGAAGTGCTGTACAAATGGCTGAAGACACTGAAAAGTCAATGAGTCAAATTAGTGTATCCATCGCCGAAATAGAGCGGGTGTTAAGCCAGAAGCCGATAATAAAATGAGGGGTTTGTTGACCAAAATCAAGCATTTATGTAGGGCATTTCGTATCCACAAATTACTACAAGGATTTGGCGGAAATTCGAGTTGTTTGTTTTGGGGAAAAGGGTACATTCGCGCCCTATTCTTTAACCAAACTTAATTCAATGAAAAAATTCACATTGGGCCTTTCTGGCCTTGCAATTGCAGCAATTGTTTTCTTTATTTCCTGTCAGAAGGAAAAGTCAACATCAACCAAGGGACCTGTAGGAATCGAAAATCCTGTTGCTTTTTACTCAAAACATTTTTTAACAGATACAAATTTTTACAACTTTGTTGAGTCTAATGTAATCAATAACCTTAAGATTAATGCTATTATTGGAGTTGACAATGCTTTTAAAATTAGTATGCTTGATTCTTTTGCGGTATATGATGCGGCGTCAGGAAATATAACCACACAAATTCTTCTTGAAGAAGCACACCCTAACTATGCAAATCTTTCAATTGAAGAAAAACAACAAATATTTAATGTAATAAAGGACTCTGTAACTTCAATAACTTTTAGACAAAACTATCCAACGAACCCGTTGATTTTATTGGAACAGTCGACAATACCCAGGATAAGAGAAATAGGAGTTATTGCTACTATCGAAAAAGTAAAGAATTTTTGTTTTTGTAATATCACTTCAGGAGAATTTTGGGCTTGTACAGTTCAATCTCTTGGGGCATCTGTCGCGGCATATGGTGACATAATTGGAGAAGTTAGAGGTTTGGCTAAATTAGGCGGTA
This sequence comes from Chitinophagaceae bacterium, assembly GCA_014879565.1. GTDB lineage: Bacteria > Bacteroidota > Bacteroidia > Chitinophagales > Chitinophagaceae > JJ008. The sequence continues at coordinate 39,120 of JACSRW010000034.1, read as the reverse complement.
GCGTTTTGGGGTGGACGGATGTTTTTCAAATTGCATGGCGTGTTGTGAAAAATGCATCACCTTGGTATAAGGTTGCCGGATTGGCTTTGGACTTCGGAGGCTGTTTATGGGGTGCTGGTTTGAGCTAATATAAAGTAAATGGTATAATTTTTGTCTTTCTTAAAATGGCAAAATGAGAAAAGATCAAGTGTATTTTATTATTAATTGTGCAGCTTTTTTTTTGATTGCAACAAGTAACTCAATACAAATAAGATTGTTTTTCTGGGGTGTGGTCACTATGCGTGGATTAGACATGATTGTTGACGCAGCTATTGAGTTGTCCAAGAAAGAGAATTCAGTTGTAAAAAAACCAAACTTACTACTGTTAGGTGTTGGTTTTTTAGTGATAGTGTTAGGAACGCTTACATACTATTTCAGATCAATTGTTAAATAGAAATCTGCAGGTTAAAAAAAATAACAGTGGGCTTTCGTATTAATTAATACTTGGAATTTGTCTTCTTACATTTTCTTGACAAAGCCGGGAAGTTCTCCTGGCTTTTTTTATTTCAGTACCAAGACAGTTATGAAATTGTTTTGCATTGATCTTCAGCGGAAGCTTGTAAAGACTTGCCCGCAAACCTTCATTTATTCAACATGAGAAAATTTGCAGATATTGATAATCAATCGTTATCTTTGCATTGTAATGGTTAAAATGAAATGGGGGTAACTTCCCCTTCGCAATAAAGGCCCCGCCGGCAGGTGGGGCCTTTATTGACAAATTAAAAAAACCTGACATGAAAAAAATCTTATCCTTTATCGTACTGGCAGTTCTTTTTACTGCCTGTAAAAAAGACAAAGACAACTGCAGTCTCAGCACGGAAGCCATTCAGGGCAGTTACAAAATTACTGCTATGAAATACAAAGCTTCTGCCTCCTCACCGGAACTGGATGTGCTGACAACTTACCTGGATGAATGTGACCGGGATAATGTGCTGACCCTTTCTGCAGGCGGAGTTTATACAATTGCGGACGCCGGCGTCGTATGTACCCCCAGCTCCGCGGATAATGGTACCTGGAGCCTTTCCGGCACCACCATGACGGTAGACGGTATACCGGGTACCGTTGGCAATTTCAGTTGTTCGGCATTTACCGTAAGTTCTTCCGATAACCTGGTGGCCGGCGATGTGCTGATCATAACCTATACCCGCCAGTAATAATAAAGCTCCCTATATAAACCGGGCACGGCCCGGTTTTTTTATGCAATTTTGCAGGAAGTATGAAAAGTGGTTTTGTCAATATTTTTGGCCGGCCCAATGCGGGGAAAAGCACCTTGTTGAATGCATTGATGGGGGAGAAACTGGCGATTGTATCTCACAAAGCGCAGACCACCCGGCACCGGATCAAGGCCATACTGACGGGCGAGGATTACCAGGTGATTTTTTCCGATACACCCGGGATTATTGAGCCCCGTTACAAACTGCATGAAAAAATGATGCAGGCGGTTAAAAGCGCCCTGGAGGATGCAGACCTGGCCTTACTGCTGGTGGATGTCAGTGATGAATGGGAAACCCCGGATGCGATCTTTTCATCCTTGAAACTGAAAGTGCCCGCCCTGGTGGTGATCAATAAAACCGATAAAGTGAGCGCGGAAAAAGTAAGAGAGGCGGAGGCCTATTTCAGGGGGAAGTCTTATTGTAAAGGAACCATATCCCTTTCCGCCACCCGTTCGCCGGATCTGAAAAAATTCATGGAACCGGTGCTGGCGCTTTTACCGGAAGGAGAGCCTTTTTTCCCGGGGGATGAGATCAGCGATCTGCCGACAAAGTTTTTTGTGAGCGAACTGATCCGGGAAAAAATTTACGAATTATCAGAAGATGAAATTCCATATCATACGGCTGTACTGGTGAGGGAGTTCAAAGAAAAAACCACCCTGGTGAAAATTGTAGCGGATATTATCGTGCACCGGGAAACACAGAAGATGATCCTGATCGGGGAGAAAGGCAGTATGATCAAAAAAATCGGCACGGAAGCCCGGAAAGCGATTGAGGATTTTCTGCAGCAGAAAGTTTTTCTGGAACTGTTTGTCAAAGTGAAGCCGAAGTGGAGGGAAAATGAGATGCAGCTGAAGGAATATGGGTATTAGGCAGCAGGCAATAGGCAATGGGCAATGGGCAGCAGGCAATGGATAAAAAAATAAAATAATTCAACATGTCATTTACAGTAGCTATTGTTGGAAGACCGAATGTGGGCAAGAGTACCTTGTTTAACCGTTTGCTGGAGCAGCGGAAAGCCATTGTGGATGATATCAGCGGGGTGACCCGTGACCGTCAGTATGGCATTGCTGACTGGAACGGGAAGACCTTTAATGTGATTGATACCGGCGGTTTTGTACAGGGAAGTGAGGATGTGTTTGAAAAAGAGATTGCCAAACAGGTGCTGGTGGCTGTGGAAGAGGCGAACGCCATCATTTTTATGGTGGATGCCGCCACGGGTATGACCAACCTGGACGACTCCATGGCGGATGTGTTGCGCCGTAGTACGAAGCCGGTATTTCTGACGGTGAATAAAGTAGATAATAACGAGCGTCTGCTGGAAGCCTCTGAATTTTACAGCCTGGGTTTTGACCGCATCTTCTTTATTGCGGCAGCGAGCGGCAGCGGGACGGGAGAATTGCTCGACGGGATAACAGAGCTGATTACAGAGGACGCTTCCGAAGAGACAAAGGAAATGGCGGCATTGCCGAAATTTGCCATTATCGGGCAGCCCAATACCGGCAAGTCTTCTCTGCTCAACGCCCTCATCGGGGAAGAGCGGACCATTGTCAGCGATATTGCCGGTACCACCAGGGATACCATTCATACCCATTATAATCTGTTCCAGAAAGAATTTATCCTGATCGATACCGCGGGTATCCGGCGGAAATCAAAAGTGCATGAGGATCTCGAATTCTATTCGGTCATCAGGGCCATCAAAGCAATGGATGAAGCGGATGTTTGCCTGATCCTGCTGGATGCGGAAAAAGGAATCGCTGCCCAGGATCTGAATATTTACAGCCTGGCTGCCCGGAAAGGAAAAGGAATTGTGGTGCTCGTCAATAAGTGGGATCTCGTGGAGAAATCAACCAATACGGCCAAGGAATACGAGGCAGAACTGAAAAAGCGATTTGCTCCCTTTAACGATGTGCCCATTCTGTTTATTTCCGCCCTGGAAAAAACAAGGATATTCAAAGCGATTGAAACCGCTCTGGAGGTTTACGAGAACCGGCAGCGGAAATTGCCTACATCAGCCCTGAACGATATCATGCTGAAAGCTATCCAGGCCTACCATCCGCCGGTTGTGCGGGGGAATCCGGTGAAGATTAAGTTTGTCACCCAGCTTCCGACAGCCGTGCCGTCTTTTGCTTTTTTCTGCAATTTCCCGGATGATATCAAACAGCCTTACAAGAATTACCTGGAAAATAAATTGCGGGAACATTTTTCGTTTACGGGTGTGCCGGTGCGCTTGTTTTTCCGTAAGAAATAACAGATCAGGCGGAGAGCAGTTCAATAATTTCCCTGACCTTTTCCGTATATAATTTCTCTTCTTCCTGCTGCTGGAGGATAAAACTGTTTTCATCCAGGCGGCCGATAACCCGGTTCATTTCCTCGTCGTTGTTATATACCATTTTCCGGAACGGGTTTTCATAATCCCTGGCACGGGAGGAATAGATCGCGTCACTGATCCGTTTACGGGTTTTGGTGCTTTCCTGTAAAAGCCGGATGCATTTTTCCCGGGAAAAACCGTCCGGCTTCAGTCCGGTCACTTCCAACAGGGCGGCAAAAGACTGCCTGAATTTTTCTGCAGGATAAGCGGCAGACACGGACCGGTAGAATGCGTGTACGGCATCCCAGTCGGCCAGTTTCCCGTTTTTCACTTCCCGGATCAGTTTTTTCAGCGAAGGTTCCGGCATCAGTTGTCCGCCGATATTGATCCATTTGGTACGGGTTGTTTTTCCGGGCAGCCGGGTGGCCAGCTGTTTCCAGTTCCGGAATCCCTTTTCCTGTATAAAACGGAGCAGTTGTGTAATCCCGTAATAACGGATCATTTCCCGGCTGATGGCCCATGCTTCGGCCACTTTTATCAGTTGTACCGGCCGGCGACTGTTTTCAAAACCTTCTGCCAATATCTCCAGGCTGTTTACGGTTTCCGGATATTTCTCAAGCAATTGTTCTCCTTTTTTTTCGCAGGCTTCCGGCGACATTTTTTTCCCCAGGGTTTTGGCCCAGGCCTGCCCGGTAAACCTTTTCAGCAGGGTGAGACTTTCCAGTAATTCATGAATACTGTCGGGGGCCAGGTAGTCATATTCTATATACTGCGACTTGTCCAGTCGTTTATCCCGGCTGGTGTATTTCCCTGCATTTCTTGCCAGCGCGTACATATTATACAAAAACCAGTAAGCCGGCATTATCACCAGCCGGTCGCGGCTCACATCATTGCTGACCAGAGAGAAGGGCAGCGGTATATTCAGTTCTGCGGGGAAATCGCCTTTTGCGATGAGTACAAAGGAGGCGAAACGGGAATTATGTTTCAGGCTTACACATAAGCCCGGCCAGAAACCTCTTCCTGCAATCAGTTCCCCGTCAGCTCCCCGGGAATTGTGATTGGAGCCGATGGTGGCTCCGGCGGCCATATTACTCTGGCCCAGGATACTGGCAGCGCATAGAAAAGAATTATTATGATGCTGTTCATGCGCAGGGAATATCAGTGAATTCAGCACTTCACAGCAGGAGATGGTTGAGTTATCACCCAGGTAAGAGTTGATCAGCCTTGCCCCGTATTTCAGCTGGGAATTGGTGCCCATCATAAAACGCACTGCCTTCACACCGTAAAATATCCGGCAGCCATAACCCACAATCCCGTTCACCAGTTCGCAGCCTTCCCCGATCTGTGATTTGGCCTGCGGGGAGGAATTGATTGTGATGTTCTTGATTTTATTGGCTCCTTTAAGATAGGCGTCGGTGCCAATCCAGGCATCTTTGATGATTTTACAGTTTTTGATCACGGTACGGTCACCGATCTTCCCGTAATAGCCTCTTTTGGTGTCAAATTTCTGGTCGGTGAATTCCCTGAATTTCTGCAGCAGTTTTTCGTCGTCCCGGTATTTGGACCAGAGCCAGGCATCGCCGGCCTGCATTTCATTAAAGGGCAGCACGCTGCGACCCCCGTTTTCATTGCAGATTTCCATCCAGATTCGCACTGATTCTTTTTCACCTTCTTTCAGCACGCCATTACCGAATTTGGAATGATTGGTGGTGGCGAGTTCATTGATATTGACCAGCATGACGTCATTACCGATGATGTAATGGCTCATGAAGTTTACATTGTCTATAACGGCATTGTCGCCGATATCACAACTGATGATAGTGCTGTTGTACAGACCTACCGGCATGTGCAGATTGTTGAATTCATGGAAATACGGCTCCAGTTTGCCGATCCGGACCAGGCCGAAAAAAGAACAGCGTTTCACCAGGGTAGGATCAAAGGCTTCGGAAACAAGCACTTTATCCCAATTGTCTGAACTGTTATCGTTTTTTTCAAGCAGGGATATTTCAACCTGGCTAAGCTGTCTGTAACGGATGCCGCTCCGGTTTTGCCGGTTGCGCAGGTAATATTCGTTTTTCCCTTTAGGAATATACTCTTTGGGAATAAACCCGTATCCGAGGGAGGAGATCGCTTTTTTGGTTATTATGTTCATGTCAGATCCGGGATTACTCAACCGTAACAGATTTTGCCAGGTTGCGGGGTTTGTCCACATCACAGCCTTTGGCCACCCCGATATAATAGGCAAGCAGTTGCAGGGGAACCACACTGAGCATGGGCGCAATGATTTCATCGGCTTCAGGAACGATCATGACCTCTTCTGCCAGGGAGCCGGAACTGTCGTCACCTTCGGTGATGACAGCAATCACTTTTCCTTTGCGGGCCTTTATCTCCTGCATATTGCTGATTACTTTTTCATGATAGGAATCGCGGGTTGCCACGAATACCACGGGCAGGGTTTCATCCACAAGAGCGATCGGACCATGTTTCATTTCCGCGGCCGGATATCCTTCCGCGTGGATATAAGAAATCTCTTTGAGTTTCAGGGCGCCTTCCAGGGCAACCGGAAAATTATAACCCCGGCCCAGGTAAAGGAAATCTCGGGCGTCCTTATATTTTTCTGCCAGCTTCTTAATGGTATCACTTCTCTGGAGGGCCCAGGCTATTTTTTCCGGCACCTCCTGTAATTCCCTGAGAAGGTGCATATATCTTTTATGCGGGATGGTGCCTTTCATATACCCGACTTTCAGGGCGATCATGGTCAGAACGGCCAGCTGGGCAGTAAAAGCCTTGGTGGAAGCCACCCCTATTTCCGGGCCGGCATGGGTATAGGCGCCGGCATGGCTGGTACGTGCAATGGAAGAGCCTACTACATTCACCACACCCAGGATGATGGCCCCGTTATTTTTGGCATTTTCAATAGCCACGAGTGTGTCGGCCGTTTCCCCGCTTTGGGAAATGGCGATAATTACATCTCCTTTGCTTATGACTGGATTGCGGTAACGGAATTCAGATGCATATTCTACTTCCACATTGATCCGGCACAGTTCTTCAAAAATATATTCGGCTACCAGTCCCGCATGCCAGCTCGTTCCGCAGGCCACCATTATAATCCGGTTAGCATGAATAATCTGTTCCGCATATTGCTGGATACCGCTCATGGTGATCGTGCCTTCTGTGGCATCCAGCCTTCCGCGCAGGCAATCATAAACCGTTTGCGGCTGCTCAAATATTTCCTTGAGCATAAAGTGATCAAAGCCGCCCTTTTCGATAGCCGCCAGTTCAAGATCCAGTTTCTGGACATAGGGGGTGATTTTCTCGTTCCCCAGGTTTTTCAGCACCAGTTCATCCGGTTTCACAATAGCGAGTTCGTAGTCGTTCACATACACCACTTCCTTTGTGTATTCCAGCATGGGAGAGGCATCGGAACCAAGAAAATGTTCTCCCTTACCCACCCCGATCACCAGGGGACTTCCTTTTCGGGCTGCGATGATGGTGTCCGGGTCATTGGCATCCATCAGCAGGATAACATAGGCCCCCGTAACCCTTTTCAGCGCTACCCGTACCGCTTCTTCCAGGGAGCAATTGTTATTTTTCTTGATTTCTTCAATGAAGTTCAGCAAGACTTCGGTATCCGTATCACTGCTGAATGTATATCCCTTATTGGTGAGTTCCTGTTTAAGCTGATGGTAGTTTTCAATAATCCCGTTATGGATCATCGCCAGTTCGCCGCTGGATGACTGATGGGGGTGAGCATTCCGGTCACTGGGTTCTCCATGGGTGGCCCAGCGGGTATGACCGATGCCGATATGAGAATGCAGATTGGTACCGGTCAGTGTTTCCTCCAGTTCTGCTACTTTCCCTTTCTTTTTATATACTTTAAGCCCGCCATTCCGGAGGGCAACCCCTGTACTGTCATACCCCCGGTATTCCAGTCTTTTGAGACCTTTTATAATTATGGGATATGCTTCCCGGTGACCGGTGTAACCGACTATTCCGCACATGGTATTGAATTTTTTGCAACAATAGGTTGGTTTTTTAAACATGCAAACGTTTGCCTGCCTGCAAAAAACGAATGTCTGCAATTTTGGCGAGACGGCAAAAGGAAGCTATAAAAGGGTTCCCTGTAAAAGGGAATAGGCCACGGAAAAATACAGGATAAGTCCGGTGACATCCACCAGTGTAGCCACAAAGGGCGCGGAACTGACAGCAGGATCGGCCCCCAGTCTTTTCAGCAGGAGGGGCAGCATACTGCCGGTAATGGTACCCCAGAGTACAACGCCCAGCAGGGTAATTCCGACGGTAATGCCAACCGGTGCCCAGTGTTCGCTGTAAATACCCGGCGCGAAAACGTGCCACGCGTAAATCCGGAAGAAACCGATGAGCCCCAGTACGGATCCCAGCAATAAACCGGAGATAATTTCACGGCGCATTACCCGCCACCAGTCTTTTATCGTGATTTCCCCGACAGCCATGGCCTGTATAATGAGCGTGGATGCCTGTGACCCGGAATTACCCCCGCTGGAAATGATCAGGGGAACAAATAAAGCCAATACCACGGCTTGTTTGATTTCGTCTTCAAAATAAGCCATGGCAGAAGCTGTCAGCAATTCTCCCATAAAAAGGATAACCAGCCAGACAATTCTCTTTTTGAAGAGCCTGAATATCGGCATCTCCAGATAGGGTTCGTTCAGGGCTTCCGTACCCCCCATTTTCTGCATGTCTTCACTGAATTCCTCGGCAGTTACCCACAAAATATCGTCAATGGTAACAATACCCAGCAGTTTATTGCTTTTACTGACAACGGGCAGGGCTACCCGGTTATTCATTTTAAAAACCTCTGCGGCGGATTCCTGGTCGTCTTCCGGCCGGAGGGCAATAAACCGGTCGTCCATCAGCTCGGAAACTTTTTTATCGGGCGGGTTCAGGATGAATTCCCGGATCCGGATATCATCCAGCAGTTCCCCTTTGTCATTGATCACATAGATCACATTGATCGTTTCGCTGTCTTTTCCGAATTTCCGGATAGTGGTAAATACTTCCTCAATGCTGTTCCAGGGATACACATACACATAATCGGGGGTCATCAGCCGCCCAATACTGTTTTCCGGGTATCCGAGCAGGGAGAGGGTGATTTTTCTTTCTTCCGGGTCCAGCAGTTTGATCAGTTCCCGTACAGCGTTACTTGGCAACTCTTCCAGGAAATCGGTCCGGTCATCGGCCGGCAACTCATTCAGCAGGGAGGCTGTTGTATTCGGGGGCAGATCCCGGATAACAGATTTCTGGATGGAAAGATCCAGGATTTTAAAGACGCTGGCCGCTCTGTGCACCGACATATTGGCAATGATCTGGCCCTGGTAATCCGGGTATTCATCTACCAGGTTGGCCACATCACTGATCAGCTGGTCATCCAGGAAGGCACGGATGGCCAGCCGGTCTTCTGTGAGGATGACCGCTTCAAATTGTTCCTGCAGGGTTGGCTGTTCAAGTTCCGGCGTCATGGGGTCAAAAATACGAACTGCCGGCAGCGGGAACAACCTTCGTTTTCCGGGGGGAGAAATATATTTGCAGCTGAACCCGTTCAAATATGATTATACCCTGTCTTTTTATTGCTCCTTCCGGTAACCGGGGAAGGGGGGTGTTTACCGCTGATGCTCTTGAAGCGGGGGTGGTGGTGGAAATATCGCCGGTGATTGTTATGAGCGGGGAGGAAAGAAAACTGCTGGATCAGCCCCTGCTGCATGATTATATTTTTGAATGGGGGGAGGATTCCCGGCAATGCTGTATGGCCCTGGGGTATGTACCGGTTTATAATCATTCCTATACCAGCAATTGTGAATATGATATGGATTATGCACAGCAGCAGATCCGGATTGTTGCTATCCGTGATATCCAGGCGGGGGAGGAGCTGACAATAAACTACAATGGCGACTGGAATGATGCGGAGCCTGTCTGGTTTGACGCGCAATAAAAAAAAACCGCCGGATAGCGGTTTTATAAAATATCGTATGTAAAAGTTTAATTACTGAAAGCGAATCTGTCCGCGGATTTCACCGGCAGGATAGGCAGCAGTACGGATATTTACATAGTAAACGCCGTTCAGCAGATCTGCTTCTTTGACTACCACATCATCCACTTTCATTGTTCCTTTATAGGTGCCGCAGGAGGTATTGCTCACGGTGGCGCAGCGTACAATGGCAGAAGTTGAAAAGGTCTGAACGAGGGTTGGTGATGCGTAACCGGTAGGAGCCAGGCCATGAATGCCTAAACCGGTAACTGCCCCGCTAAGGCCAGACCAGTTGATTGTATAAGTAAGAATTTTTGAATTTCTGGTATAAAAAACATCCATGGTACCCAGGGCCGGGGAAGCAGAAACCGGAACTACCTGTGCGCCGGTGAGGGCAATACCGGTTTTGGTATAATCAGTAGTTCGGTTCAGTTCTGCATCTGTTTCGCAGGAAGAAAGGACAAACAGGGAACCAGTTATAAGAAGTGATAAAGCAGTAAGTTTCAGCAGTTTCATGTTTGGTAATTTGAGTAAAAATAAGAACTTTTTTGAATTGACAATATTTTTCCCTGAATGGCTAACGGGTTGTCAGTAAACTGTTTATTTCAGGCGGTTTTTAATTTCCTGGAGCTTGAGCAGGGCTTCTACCGGGGTAAGCCGGTTGATATCCGTTTCTTCCAGCAGCCGGCGTATTTCCTCAAATGTCTCACTATGGGCGTCAAAAATGGATAATTGCATGCGGGAGCCTTCTTCCGGCAGTTTTTTGAGGGTTTCACCGGTTGCTTCCTGGACCTGTTTGCTTTCCAGCTGTTTCAGAATTTCATTGGCCCGGCTGATCAGAGCGGGGGGCATACCTGCCATCCTGGCCACATGGATACCAAAACTGTGTGTGCTGCCACCTGGTGCCAGTTTCCGGAGAAAGAGAATTTTATTACCCACCTCTTTATTCGTGATATGATAATTGCGGATACGGGGGCAGCGGGTTTCCAGTTCGTTCAGCTCATGGTAATGGGTGGCGAAAAGGGTCAGGGGTTTTTGTGGTGTATGGTGAAGGTACTCGGCAATACTCCAGGCAATGGATATCCCGTCATAGGTAGAAGTCCCTCTTCCGATTTCATCCAGCAGGATCAGGCTGCCGGGAGTGATATTATTAATAATGGAAGCCGTTTCATTCATTTCCACCATAAAGGTTGATTCGCCGCCTGAGAGGTTATCAGAGGCCCCGACCCGGGTAAATATTTTATCCGTTAGGGGTATAAGGGCTTCTGTGGCAGGAACAAAACTCCCCGTATGGGCCATCAGGGTGATCAGGGCGGTTTGCCGGAGCAGGGCGGATTTACCACTCATATTGGGCCCGGTCAGAATAATGATCTGCTGACCGGTTTTATCCAGATGCAGGTCATTGCTTATATAGGTCTCGCCGGGTGGAAGGTGCTGTTCGATTACCGGATGCCGGCCTTCCTTCACCAGCCACTCTTCGCCGGTATGGATACGCGGTTTGCGGTATTTGAACAGGATCGCATTCTGGGCATGGCAGGCCAGGCAATCCAGGATCGCCAGCAGGTGGCCATTGGTCTGCACCGGTGCGAGATAGTCATACAGTTCATTCAGGAGTGACTCATAGAGTTCCAGTTCAATCCGCAGAATTTTTTCTTCCGCGCCGGTGATTTTTTCTTCATATTCCTTCAGCTCCGGAGTAATATATCTTTCCGCATTGGTAAGAGTTTGTTTCCGGATCCAGTCAGCCGGTACTTTGTTCTTATGGGCATTGGTGACTTCCAGGTAGTAACCGAAAACGTTGTTATAGCCGATTTTCAGGGAGGGAATGCCGGTTCTTTCGGCCTCCTGCTGCTGCAGGCTGGCCAGGTATTCTTTTCCGCTATAGGAAATCTGGCGGAGTTCATCCAGTTCCCGGTTCACACCGGCAGCGATCAATCCGCCTTTGGCGGCAAGGGCCGGCGCCTGCTCTGAGATTTCCCGGAATATTTTATCAGCTATATAGGGGCAGGGATGGAGCGCATCCCCGAGGCGCCTGAGGTATTCATTCACGTTGTTCAGGCAGAGATTTTTTATCACATCCACCTGCCTCAGCCCCCGGGCCAGTTGCAGCACTTCTCTCGGGTTAATTTTTTTCAGCGGAATTTTAGACACCAGTCGTTCAATATCGCCGCATTGTTTGATGGGTTGTACCAGCTGATTCCGTAATTCAGTTTCCTTTATCAGAAATTCCACCGTGTCCAGCCGTTCATTTATTTTGTGGATATCCCGAAGCGGAAAAACAATCCAGCGTTTCATCAGCCGGGCACCCATGGGGGATACGGTATTATCCAGTACACCCAGCAGGGTATGGTTCCCGTCTGCCGCTCCCTGAACCAGTTCAAGATTGCGGATAGTGAAACGGTCCATCCAGAGGAAATCCTCCCGGTCAATCCGTTGCAGGGAAACAATATGCTGGAGGTTGGGATGTTCGGTCTCCCGCAGGTAATGGATAATGGCGCCGGCCGCAGTTAATCCGTGAGTCATATCATCCACCCCGAATCCTTTCAGGGAATGTGTCTGAAAATGTTTCAGCAGCGTTTCGGTGGCAAAGACCCGGTCAAAGATCCATTCATCCAGGGTATAGGTATAGACTTTATTGTTAAACAGCTCGCGGAATTTCTTTTGCTGATGACGCTGAAATACCAGTTCAGCGGGTTTAAAACTCTGGAGCAGTTTGTCGGCATACTCCCGGTCGCCCTCGGCTAAGAGGAATTCCCCTGTTGAGATATCCAGGAAAGCGAGACCGAACTGTTCATTGTCGGCAAAATGCAGGGCCGCCAGAAAATTATTACTGTGATGTTCCAGCAGTTTATCGTTGACGGTTGTACCGGGCGTCACCATATCGGTCACCCCGCGTTTAACAATACCTTTTGCCTGCCTGGGATCTTCCAGCTGATCACAGATCGCCACGCGGTGACCGGCTTTGACCAGTTTGTGCAGATAGGTATCGAGGGCATGGTGGGGGAATCCCGCCAGTTCAGAGGCGGAGGCGGCCCCGTTATTTCTTTTGGTCAGGGTAATCCCCAGTATCCTGGAAGCCAGCACCGCATCCTGGCCAAAGGTTTCATAGAAATCACCAACCCGGAATAGCAGGATGGCATCCGGGTATTTCTGCTTGATTGCCCGGTGCTGTTGCATCATGGGAGTTTCCGATCCTGCTGCTTTCGCCATAACTGCTTTTCCTTCTTTTTAGGTCAGGGGGTGACAAAAATAAGGAACAGTTTATGTAAGAAACATCCTTTCCGCATCTGTTGAAAAAATAAACAACTCATGAAGCAAAACATCCTGCTGGCGGCCTTCTTTATGCCCGCCTGCCTGCTGCATGCCCAATCCGGCAACCCGGTTAAAGCCGATACGGTACGCGGAGAGGCCACTCTTGGCCAGGCTACTGTATATTTTGGTTATGGAGCCGAACTGACCCATGAAGCCCGTGTAAAGGTGGAAACCGGCACCCGTACCATCGTTATCAGCCAGCTCAGTACCAGTGCAGATATCAACAGTCTCCAGGTAAGTGTTCCGGAGGATGTGGCGCTGCTGTCGCAACGATACCGGGTGTATCAGCCTCCGGCACCTGAACCGGTTCGCAACCGGGAAGCGGAACGGCTGGAAGACAGCATCCGCCTGCTTATTAAGGAAACAGGAAGACTGGAAAACCTGGTACTGATTGACCAGGAAACGCTTGCCAAAACGGGTGCCCTGATTGAAGGAGCGGCTGGTAACCTGGAGGGAAAAACAATCCAGAGTGCCGAATTGCTTAAGCTGGTTGACTATTACACGGCAAAAATTGAGAAAGCCAAAATGGCTGTCTATACAAACCGGCAGCAGATAGCAGCGGTTCAGTTGCGTATTGCCGAATTGCGTCAGCGGATTGCACAGATCCAGTATAAAACACCGGAAAGACAAAAGCCGTTTGGAGAAGTGATCCTGCAGGTAATGTGCAGACGTCCGGGCGAAATTCCGGTACAACTTTCTTATTATACCAATAATGCCGGTTGGGTGGCCCTGTACGATGTACGGGTGAATTCAAAGAGTAATAAAGTAAAACTGGTTTACAAGGCGTCCCTTACACAAACAACCGGTATTGACTGGAAAAAATCAAAACTTATTCTCAGTACCGGTACGCCCAATTTCGGGGTATCGGCCCCGGTGCTCAGTCCCTGGTATCTCCAGTTGTATGTGCCGGGTATCTATACCGACCTGCAAAGACGGGCCATGCAGGGGAATGCCGCCCGCAACATGATTCAGTCCTATACAGATGATAACGAACTGAAAGAAGAAGTGGTGACACAGGGTTATGGCACCATGCGGGTGAAATCAAAACAGGAAACGGTGGATCCGAGCACCCTGCAGCAGTACACCAGTCTCAGCCAGGGTCAGCTCAATACCAGTTTTGAAATTGACCTGCCCTACGATATCGCCAGCGACGGGCAGCTGAACAGCGTAACAATAAAGGATGAGGAGATCAGTTGTATACTGAAAAACTATGTTGTGCCGCGGATGGACAAAGATGCCTATCTGCTGGCAGAGGTAGCCGACTGGCAGAACCTTGACCTGCTGCCGGGTGATGCCAATATCATAATGGATGATACCTATATCGGTAAATCAGTGATTGATCCGAACAGTACAGCCGACACCCTGAATCTTTCCCTGGGAAGGGACAGAAGAGTGGCCGTAAAGCGGTCTCTGGTAAAGGAGCAGAGCAGCCTGAAGACATCGGGAAGCAGTACCCGTCAGGTTTTCACCTGGGAAATACTGGTGAAGAATAACAAGGTTACGGATGTAAACCTTTTGCTGAAGGATCAGTTTCCGCTCAGCACCATAAAAGAAGTGGAGGTGAAGCTGGAAGAGGATGGCGGAGCAATGGTGAATCCTGAAACCGGGGTATTGACCTGGAAAGTTGACCTGAAACCCGGGGAAAGCCGGAAACTGCGCTTCAGTTACAGTGTGAAGTATCCGAAGGATAAGAAGATTGTGAATTTGAAATAGGCAATAGGCAATGGGCGTGAGATCATGGTTTTTTTGGGGGTGAATGATTATTTTGCCAGTCTATGAAAAGGTTATTGTTAGGGATTTGCTGGCTGGCATGGGCTGGCCATATGGGGGCACAGTCGCTCACCACTTCCAATTTACCGGTGATTGTTATCAATACAAACGGGCAGGAAATACCGAACGAGCCCAAGATTATGGCAGATATGGGGATTATTTATAACGGGGAGGGGGTCCGGAATGCAGTTTCGGATCCCTTTAACCATTATAACGGGAAGATAGGCATTGAGATTCGCGGGCAGTCGTCGCAAATGTTTCCGATGAAATCGTACAGTATTGAATTGTGGGATAATAACGGGAACTCACAGGATAAGTCCTTATTTGGCATGCCAAAGGAAAGCGACTGGGTACTGTATGCCCCGTATACCGATAAAACACTGATGCGGAATTTTCTGGCCTACACGTTTTCCCGGGAATTGGGGCACTGGGCTTCCCGCTGCCGGTATGTGGAACTTGTGCTGAACGGAGACTACAAAGGCATTTATGTATTTATGGAGAAGATTAAAAGAGGCAGTGGCCGGGTACCGGTGACCAAGATGGCGGCCACTGATACCGGTGGTGATGCCGTTACCGGGGGCTATATTTTTTCCATTGACAAGGAAGCAGACGGGTGGTATTCGGCTGTTTATCCCTGGTACAGTACGGCCGGGCAGAATATCCGGTTTTCCTATATATATCCCAAGATTACCGCTCTTGTGCCCGAACAGACTGCCTATATTAAAGGGTATGTGGATAGTTTTGAAGCAGCACTGGATGGCACACAATTTCAGGACAAACAATGGGGCTGGCGGCGGTTTGCGGATGAGGCTTCGTTTATTGACTATATGATTGTGAATGAAGTAAGCCGGAATGTGGACGGGTACAGACTGAGTTCCTATTTCTATAAAGACCGGTACAGCAAAGGGGGTAAACTCATTGCAGGGCCGGTATGGGATTATGACCTGGCTTTCCGGAATGCGAATTATTGTAAGGGAAGTGATGTGTCCGGCTGGGCTTACCAGTTTAATAAAGAATGTACGCAGGATTTCTGGCAGGTGCCTTTCTGGTGGTACCGTTTTGAAAAAGACAGCGCTTTTCAGGCGAATTTCCGGTGCCGGTGGAAATCGGCGCGGAACACTTCGCTGAGTGATAACCGGATCTATTTCCTGATTGATTCTATTGTCAGCCTGACAGCGGAAGCCCGTCAGCGGCATTTTCAGCGCTGGCCCGTGCTGGGTAGTTATATCTGGCCCAATCCGGACCCGATACCCTCCACTTATGCTGGTGAAATAGAGGCCCTGAAATCCTGGATTGCTGCCCGTGTGGGATGGATCAGCGCTTCCATTCCCAATGAAGGGCCTTGTTATGATTACCCGGCATCGGAAACAGCCGATGTGCTGATTACCGGATATCCCAATCCTGTCAGTTCCTGGTTCTTCCTGGATATCCGGTCCAGGCTGGCGCAGCAGATACATATCCGGGTAACAGATGTATCTGGAAGGATTGTGCTCAACCGGAACTTCGCGGCCCTTTACGGAAAGAACAGCCTGCAACTGGAAACCGGCGCCTGGTCGCCGGGTATCTATTTCCTGTCCTGCCAGGCGGCATCAGGCGAAAAAACCATTTTCAGGCTGGTCAGACAATAATAGGCAGGACCTTACCTTTGCGCCATGCGAAAACTGAGCATGGCGGAACTGGGCCGGAAAACAGTGGAGGAGTTCCGGGCATCTGAAAAAATGCCCATCATACTGGTGCTGGAAAATATCCGGAGCGCCTATAATGTGGGCAGTGTATTCCGTACCTCCGACGCTTTCCTGGTTGAAGCGATCTATATAATCGGTTATTCTGCCAAACCACCGCATAAGGAAATAAAAAAGACGGCCCTTGGTGCTGAGGAAACGGTCAGCTGGAAATATTTTAAAACCAGTGAAGAGGCGATCGCAGTAGCCAGAAAGGAAGGATTCAATGTATATGCCGCTGAACAGGCAGAAGGCAGTTTTAAATTAAACGCCATCGGATTTGAATCCGATGAAAAAATTGCGGTGGTATTCGGGAATGAAGTAACGGGGGTGGAGCAATCAACTATTGCCTTGTGCGACGGATGCCTGGAGATTCCCCAGCTGGGTATGAAACATTCGCTCAATATCGCTACTGCAGCCGGTGTTGTATTATGGGAATTAGTTCGTACCCGAATCAGTGCTTCCTAGCAGTTTCATTACTCATTACTCATTATTCATTATTCGTCATCACTTACATGTCTAAAGTACGATCATATTTAAGCCTCATAAAATTTTCCCACACCATTTTCGCCATGCCCTTTGCGCTGATCGGATTCTTTTTGGGCGTTTTTGAATATACATCCGTTGTGCCGGGCTGGCATACCCTTGTTTTCCCGCCTCAGTTTGACTGGATGGCCCTCCTGCGGAAACTGGGACTGGTTGTTTTATGTATGGTTTTCGCCCGCAGCGCAGCGATGGCTTTTAACAGGTACCTGGACCGTCATTTTGATGCCAGGAATCCCCGGACCGCTATCCGTGAAGTGCCGGCCGGTGTAATCACCCCGAAGAATGCATTGCTGTTCACGTTGGTCAATTGCTTTCTGTTCGTTATTACCACTTATTTTATCAATAGTATCTGTTTTTATTTGTCGCCCGTGGCCCTGGCTGTTGTACTGGGCTACAGTTATACCAAAAGGTTCACCCCGTTTTGTCACCTGATACTGGGGGCCGGACTTTCTTTGGCCCCAATAGGTGCCTACCTGGCTGTCACAGGTTCATTTGCCTTATTACCTATCCTTTTTTCGGTAACAGTAATTTTCTGGGTAAGTGGCTTTGATATCATTTATGCATTACAGGATGTAGAGTTTGACAAATCCAACCAATTATATTCCATCCCGGCCTGGCTGGGAAAAGGCCATGCTTTACGGGTGTCTGAATTCCTGCATTTGCTGAGTGCAGCGGCGGTGGTTTATGCCGGTAAATACGGACAATTCGGCTGGCTTTACTGGGCCGGCGTGCTGGTCTTTTGCGGTATGCTGGTATACCAGCATTCGGTAGTAAAGCCCAATGACCTCAGGCGTGTCAACCTCGCTTTTATGACTGCCAACGGGATCGCTTCGGTGATCTTTGCCGTTTTTGTGATAGCAGATCTGTTCATCAGTAAAATATAACCTTTGGCAAGAATCATTTGTATAGATTATGGCGGAAAACGCACCGGGCTGGCCGTAACAGATCCGTTACAGATCATTGCTACCGGGCTGACTACGGTGGAATCCCGGCAGTTGATTCCCTTTCTGAAAGATTATTTCTCCCGTGAGTCTGTGGAACTGATCCTGATCGGGGAGCCTAAGAACTGGGACGATACCGCCACCCATGCCACCCCGCTGGTGGAAAAATGTATTAAGGACCTGCAAAAGAATTTTCCCGGGATGCCCATTAAGAAAGTGGATGAACGGTATACTTCTAAGATGGCTAAAGACGCCATGCTGGAAATGGGACTGAAGAAAAAAGACCGGCGGAACAAAGCCCTGGTGGATGAAATTGCGGCCACTATTATGCTGCAGGAATACCTGCGGGGCTGTACTTCGTAGTTCGTACTTCGTATTTTATATATTGGTATTTTTGCCGTATGATTCTTCCTATTGTAGCCTATGGCCACCCGGTTTTACGGAAGGTGGCTGCTGATATTGATAACGACTATAAATGCCTGGAGAAGCTGATAGAGGATATGTGGGAAACTATGTATGCCTCCAGCGGAGTGGGTCTGGCTGCTCCCCAGATAAACCGGGATATCCGTTTATTTGTAGTGGATACCTGCCAGATGTTCAAGGGGATGAACCAGGAAGAACAGGCAGAATACCCGGATGCTCCCGGGCTGAAGGCTGTTTTTATCAATGCCCATATTGTCGGGCTGGAAGGGGAAGAGTGGCCCTATAATGAGGGCTGTCTGAGTATCCCCCGGATACGGGAGGATATTTACCGGCCGGAATCGGTTACCCTCCGGTATGTCGATGAACAGTTTGAACCCCGGGTACAGACTTTTGAAGGTCTGACAGCAAGGGTGATCCTGCATGAATACGACCATATAGAGGGCAAACTTTTTATTGATCATATCTCTCCCCTCCGGCGTAAGCTGATGAAGGGGAAACTCAATGATATTTCCAAAGGCAAAATCAGTGTTGATTATAAAATGCTTTTTCCCGGCTGACCGGTATGAAAAGCCTGCTCCTTTTATCGTTCTCCTCTTTACTCTTACTCCCGGCAACTGCTCAGGAGAATGAAGACTCTCTTGATAATGCCCGGCTGGCTAAAATGGTCAGTCTGACGGAAGTGATTATCCGCAGTGATCTGAATATTGCCCGGTTTATTAATCAGGTTAAAAAGGATACCAGTTTTTACAAAGCGTTCCGGAACCTCCGGGTCCTGGGTTTTACCTCCTGGAATGATATCCGTATCCGGGATAAAAAGGGGCATATCAAGGCAGCGCTTATGAGCAAAACCCGCCAGCTCCGGTCCGGCGGTTGCCGCCGGATGGAAACGATTTCAGAGAACAGCAGCGGTGATTTTTATGACGCGAAAGGCCGTTTCAATTATTATACTGCTGAATTGTATGCCGGGCTTTTTTTTACAGAAGGAACTGTATGCGGGGAAACAAATATTGTAAAGGGGACAGACCTCAATCCCCGTTCAAAATCAGGTCTCGCCAAACACAAAGAGCAACTGAAAATGCTTTTTTTTAATCCCGGGAAAAGAATTCCGGGTATTCCCTTTATCGGGGATAAAATTGACATTTTTGATCCGGACCGGGCGGAGCTTTATGATTTCCAAATAGATTTCGGCGATTATGAAGGAGAATCCTGTTATATTTTTTCCATTAAAGCCAGAGAAAACCTGGGCGGAAAGAAGGATAAAATCGTTATTGATAATATGGTGACCTGGTTCAGTACCCGGACCATGGAGGTCCTTGCCCGGAATTATGATATGAGTTACAATGCCGGCGTCTATGATTTTGACGTGCACATGGAAGTAGCTATGACCCGCTCTGGCAATCTTGTTGTACCCAAACTGCTCCGGTATATCGGGAACTGGGATGTTGCATTCAAGAAAAGAGAAAGGGGGGTGTTTACGGCGACGTTGTTTGATTTTGAGAATAATGAATAATGAGTAATGAATAATGAATAATGAGTAATGAGTGCCGGCGGCATAATCATCACGAATCGGCCATTACTCATTATTCATCACTCATTACTGATTGCTCATCCCGTTTTTCCCTTTCCCATACCTCCTCCACTTCTCAATCACCTGTGCCATAT
The DNA here is from genome assembly GCA_014879565.1 of Chitinophagaceae bacterium. GTDB lineage: Bacteria > Bacteroidota > Bacteroidia > Chitinophagales > Chitinophagaceae > JJ008. The sequence continues at coordinate 19,180 of JACSRW010000034.1, read as the reverse complement.
CCTCCGGCAGTTCAGTGTCAAAATAGAGTTCTTTACCGGTAACCGGGTGGGAAAAGCCAAGGGTTTTGGCATGTAAGGCCTGCCGGGGACAAAGGGCAAAGCAGTTGTCCACGAACTGTTTGTATTTCGTATAGATTGTTCCTTTTACAATTTTATCGCCGCCATAAAAATCATCGCTGAAAAGAGGGTGCCCGATATGTTTCATATGTACCCGGATCTGGTGGGTGCGTCCGGTTTCAAGAATACAACGAACCAGGGTAACATAACCAAATCTTTCCAGTACTTCATAGTGGGTTATGGCTTCTTTCCCGTGATCGCCTTCCGGGTAGGCTTCAAATAATTTACGGAAACGCTGATGCCTGCCCACATGAGCGATGATGGTTCCGGTATCTTTCTCCAGATCTCCCCAAACCAGGGCCTGGTATTGTCTTTTGACGGTATGGTCAAAAAACTGTTTGGCAAGGGCCCGCATGGCCGTATCTGTTTTGGCGAGAACCAGGAGCCCGCTGGTGTTTTTGTCTATCCGGTGTACCAGTCCGAAACGGGGTAGTATATCTTCCGTCAGATCCGGTTGCTGTTGCTTCAGGTACCAGGAGACACCGTTCAGCAGGGTGCCGGAGTAATTGCCGCTCCCGGGATGTACCACCATGCCGGCCGGTTTGTTAACAACCATCAGGTCGGCATCCTCGTACACAATGACAAGGTCCATTTTTTCCGGTACTACGTCGGTTTCCTCCGGACTGAGATCAGAATAGATAATTACCTGGTCACCCGGTTTGATTTTGTAGTTGGGCTTAACCGGTCCTCCGTTGACCATCACCATCCCGTGATTCATTGCCTGCTGCAGTTTATTACGGGTGGCTCCTTCAATCCGGTTGGCAAGGAATTTATCAATACGCAGGGGTTCCTGCCCTTTGTCAATTATCAGGGAAAAACGCTCATACAGTTCATCACTGCTGTCGTTTATGTCTGGGGAATCCGGGAAACGCTCGTCCTGCATAGCCGGCAAAGGTAACGGATGATTTTTTGTTGGTAAATTTGCATTTCTATGAGCCGGCAGACAATTTATTTCAGGGATTTGGGAAAAATGCCTTACCGGGATGCCTGGGATTTCCAGGAGTCGCTGCTGAAAGCGAATGTGGAACTAAAATCAGGTAGCAGCGGGGCAGACACCCGGCACCACCTGCTTTTTGTGGAGCATCCGCCGGTGTACACACTTGGGAAAAGCGGCAACAAGGATCATGTGCTGCTTAGTGATGCAGAACTGGCTGCGAATCAGATAGAATTCTTTCATACCAACCGTGGCGGAGATATCACGTTTCATGGTCCGGATCAGCTGGTCGGTTATCCGATTCTGGACCTGGAAAAATTTTATACGGATATCGGTCTTTATCTCCGCAATATTGAGGAGACGATCATACTGACCCTGGCGGATTATGGTATACGGGGCGACCGGTCAAAAGGGGAGACAGGAGTGTGGCTGGATCCGGAAATTCCAGGGCAGGAAAGGAAAATCTGCGCGATTGGTGTGCGTTGCAGCCGCTGGGTAACTATGCATGGTTTTGCGCTGAATGTGAATACGGATCTGGGTTATTTCAGTCATATTATCCCCTGCGGGATTGTGAATAAAAAAGTGACTTCCCTGCAAAAGGAACTGGGTCGTTCACTGGATATGGAAGAAGTAAAAATGAAGGTGAAAAAAAATTTCGGTATCGTTTTTAACGCCGATATTGTATCAGAACTCGCTTGACAGGAAGAACCGGTGTTTCTCCAGCAGTTTGCCGTTTTCATACAGTTCAAACCGGAACCAGCCGGCATGGAAAAAACTGGCTTTATCAATCTTAAAAGTCTTTTCTTTTACCTCCCGGATCTCAAAAAGGGGGCTGCCGTCATCTTCAAAGAATTTCAGCATGTATTTTTTATCTGTATCTGCAGGCAGGGTGACCTGTACATGTCCGTCGTCGCGGGTGGTATATACATACAGGGAGGGGATAAATGCAGTCGGCATATTTTTTACCATAACCGCATTGGGTAAACTGGCTGAATCGCCTGTCTGAAACTGGCCGATCTCAATCCTGACAGGCCGGGCCCTTGTTACTGAATCAATCCGCAGCAGCGAATCAACCAGTCGGATACTGGCTGCCGCGGGGGTGGAGAGCGGGGAGACAAGGGGATTGGAAGACAATAACGAAGCAATGATAACCGAGGAATCAACAGGCACTTTTTTTGCCTTGCTAAACTGGTATCGCCCTCCTTCCTGCATTATATAGAGACGGTAAAACTGTTTGTCATCGGGTGCTTTGGTGTCCACAAAACCGTTTTGGGGTGTAGTGGGATCTGCCATGGTAAGGATGGTTTTAAATCCTTTCAGACTGTCGGCGGATCGCTGTATACTGAGTTGCCGGATATCCGCAAACGGATTGGTCCAGCTGATAACGATCCGGTTTTTACCGGCGTTTTTCAATGAAAAATGCGGGAGGGTGTCCTGCGCCTGTAAAAAGGTACAGGTATACAGCACAAACAGGAGAAACAAAAACAGACGTTGCATTTTCATTACTGGTGTCACAGGCAAAAAACAAAGATAGGGCGGGCTCCTCTTATTTTTAAAATATTAACGTTCCTTCAGCAAGCGAACGGTTGCCCTGCAAACCTCCGCTGTGGATCAGCAGTACCCGGCTGCCTGAAGGGAAATAGCCCGCATCCGTGAGCTGGTAAAATGCGTGGCAGAGTTTGCCTGTATACACAAAATCGGTAGGGATCCCCGTTTCCAGGAAAAAGAAGTTCATAAAGGATAACAGGGCCGGATTATGTCTGGCATAGCCCCCTGCATGAAAGGAATGCAGAATAACAGGCAGAGGCTGACCCGGCAGAAGAGCGGCCACAGCGCTGTCGAGGGAAAAATTGTTTTTCATCACACTGATTCCGGTTACCCGGGTGTTGCCGGAAACCCGGGACTGAATACCGGCCAGCATGGTGCCGGTGCCCACAGCACAGAGAATATGCGTGTAGTCATTAACGTTACATCCGTCCAGCATCGTGGCCGCTCCCCGGGCGCCGGTTTCCCCGTATCCGCCTTCTGGTACCAGCAATAATCCGGGATCATTTACCGGTGCAGGTACAGACTTAGTCCGGTAATCCCCGCGGCTTACAAAATAAAGATGCATGCCGCAGGCATCGGCTTCCCGGAGTGTCAGAGAAGGAACAGCCGGTTTTTCTCCCCGGATAATACCGGTGGTGGTTAGTCCTTTCATCTGACCCGCCGCGGCTGTGGCATGTATATGGTTCGACCAGGCTCCGCCGAAAGTAAGCAGTCCTTTTTTCCCTTCTTTTACTGCCTGCTCCAGGTAGAAGCGCAGTTTAAACCATTTGTTACCCGAGATGACCGGGTGGATCAGATCGGTCCGTAACATGTCTGCCTGAATATTTTTCTCTGCTAGCAGAGGCAGACGGACCGGGTCGGTGCGGATAGCAGATGGATTGATATTTGCTGACTGCGGCACATGGCGAATTTAGCCTAATTTCGCAGCGCGAACCCAAACATTAATACTATGAAACCTACATTGGTTATCCTTGCGGCCGGTATGGCTTCCCGTTACGGGAGTATGAAACAGGTGGAAGGCTTCGGGCCTTCCGGTGAAACGATCATGGATTATTCTATTTATGATGCCATCCGGGCTGGTTTTGGAAAAATTGTCTTCATTATCCGGAAAGAATTTGCGGAAAACTTTAAAAACATTTTTGAGCCCAAACTGAAGGGGAAGGCGGATACTGAATATGTTTTCCAGGAAATGGATTCCTATACCGAAGGGTATAAGGCAAATGCGGACCGGACCAAACCCTGGGGAACCGCCCATGCGGTATTATGCGCCAAAGAAGTGGTGAAAGAACCTTTTGCGGTGATCAATGCGGATGATTTTTACGGACGGGACGCCTTTATTCAGGCGGCAAATTTTCTGAACAACGGCTGTGATAAAAACACCTATGCCATTGTGGGCTATGATCTGCTGCGTACACTTTCCGAACACGGAACAGTGAACAGGGGAGTCTGCGGGCTGGACGCGGCCGGTAATCTCGCAACGGTAACGGAACGGATTAATATCGCGAAAAAAGATGGCCGGATTCTTTGCGGTGACGGACTGGAACCCGCCGAACTGCCGGTGGATACGAGGGTATCTATGAATTTCTGGTGTTTTGATCCATCTTATTTTGCGTACACCCAAAAACTTTTTATTGAATTTTTGCATGCCAGCGGACAGGAACTCAAGTCAGAATTCTTTATACCCCTCGTGGCCGACCAGTTTATCCGCGAAGGCGGAAATGTGGAAATACTGCCCACCAGTGCCAATTGGTTTGGGGTAACCTATAAGGAGGATGCTCCTTTTGTTAAACAAAGTCTGGACACCCTGATTCAGGCCGGCGAGTATCCTGCGGGACTGTGGTAAAAAGACTCCGTTTAAAAAAGAGGGCTGTATCCTGCGATACAGCCCTTTGTTTTTTCTATAGGGAGTTTCTTAGTTGACGTTTACCATGAAAACATATTCTTCAATTTTGCGGACCTGCTGGGTGCGGTCAAGTCCTGCCAGCGAAGATCTGGAGGATACTTTCACACGCTGGTAACTGGAATCCTTTTTCAGTTCTTCCATCGCCTTATAAATATTTTTTCCCTGAATGGCAAAAACAAAGCCTTCGGCGTCTGCCTGTCTTCCGTTGAGAATTCCGATTACTTCTCCGTTATTGTTCAGGATCGGGCTTCCGCTGTTACCACGGTTGGCGGCGATTTCAATCTGGCAACTGAGCGTGTCTCCGTTAAAACCGGTTTTGGCACTCAGGTAACCCTGACCGTATACGACTGCATCATTGCGGGGGTAACCGAGTGTGAAAATCGGCTCAGCCAGCTGACCGGAATTCCGGCTGATGGCATAGGGAACAGAATTGAAAGGTTTGAAACTTTCATCTTCAATGCGGAGGATGGCTATATCCCGGTTGAGATCCAGGAAAACCACTTTGGCGGCAAACACCCCTTTACTGTTCTGAACGGTGATATTCCGGGCCTTGTCCACCACATGGGCATTGGTCACCAGGTAACCTTTGGCGTCAATAATGAAACCGGTACCACCCACGGTATAGGGAGCCGGTTGCTGGCTTGTGCCGGTATTACTTTTTTTAATCTTGTTAACCTCATGGGTCAGCATCCGGCTCCGGGCATCCAGCTGGGTGTATTTTTTATTGAGCTCCTCGAACTGGGATTTGGGCGCAGCCGGGGAAATAGACCATACCAGGGCGCTGATAGTCAGGGTGGTGATCCCGGCAATACTGGCGGCTATCGCAGCCACCCGGCGGTATCTTTTCCACAGATAAACCACTTTGGCCTTACCTGTAAGGCGGGCTGAATTGATCTTCCCTTTTTCGGCGAGGTCGGTATGCACATCCTGCAGGGTAGTGCGGAATTTCTTCCATTCCCCAAACCGGTTCATTTGCTGAAGAAACAGGGTATGCTCCACCACCAGCTGATCAATTTCAGCACTGGTTTTGCGCAGGTTTTCAAAATGCAAACGTTCGTCAGGATTCATCTCCCCACGGATATAGCGTTCGACCGCCTCTAAAACATTAATATCACCCATGTCCGTTTTCGTTTTTATAATGCGTAAAGAATATCTTTTTCAGGCGCATCAGGCATTTGTACTTCTGGTTCTTGGCATTATCTGCATTGGTATACCCGAAATTGGCTGCAATGACCTGCATGTTCTGTTTTTGCAGGTAATAGGCCTCAAGCAAACTTTTACAGGGTTCTCCAAGACTGCTGATGGCTTTATTCATCATCTCAAACTCGGCATCTCTTTTCTCGTGGTCTTCAATTTCTTCGTCTACGGGGACAGTGGATTCCAGGTCTTCAATAGGAGGGGAGTATCGGTTAAGTTGTTGTAACTTCTTAAGCCACAATCTTTTACTAACTGAATAAAGATAGGTTTTGATCAGGCAGTTGAGTTCAAAACTTCCTGATCTCACTTTCTCGTACAGCACAATCATCGCTTCCTGGAATATGTCCTTTGCGTCGTCTGCCGATCCGTTGTTATTGATTATCAGGGACTGAATCATATTGTAATTCTCCCTGTAAATCGTTTCAACGGCTTTTTTGTCGTTTATAGCTAATCCCTGCAGGAGGCCCTTTTCGTTAATCTCTTGTTTCACATTCCCTTATTTAATACGGGTTTTTAAAAATAGTAACCCGGAAGCAGCCTGAAAAAAAAATTTAAAAATTCCGGGTTACCTTTTTCTGATTACGGTATAAAAAGCGAAATATTTCAAACAATAAAAAAATCATTGAAAATGAAGAAATTCTTTGCAATTGCAATCCTCGCTTCTGTAATGGTAGCCTGCAACAACAGTTCTGAAAACAAACCCGCAACTGACACTCCGGCTGCTCCCGCTGTTGACACTCCGGCTGCTCCCGCTGTTGACACTGCCGCTAAAGTAGCTGACACTGCTGCTCCTGCTGCTGCTGATACAGCTGCTAAGAAATAAGCAATTGGCAAGCAAATCGCTGAAGGCCGTTCCTTTCCGGAACGGCTTTCTTTTTTATAGTTCAGGGAAAAAACCGGTAAAGTATCCTTTGTTCTTGCCGGGAACGGGGTTCCGGCTAATTCATCCCGTTCAACTGTTCGGGACCGGAAATTCGGTCAACGGACGAATAAACGTACTTTTACGCTCTCATTTATAATACATACAACGTGATAACATTTCAGGATCTGGGTATTGAAGAAGGCCTGCTGCACAGTATTGAAGCATTAGGGTTTACCCAACCCACGCCCATACAGGAAAAAGCCATACCCGTTTTATTACAGGGAACCCGCGATTTTGTGGGACTGGCACAGACAGGTACCGGTAAAACAGCGGCATTCGGTCTGCCCCTGCTCCAGCTGATTGATAAGGCACAAAAACATCCGCAGGCGCTGATTATATGTCCCACCCGGGAATTATGCCTGCAGATCAGTAACGACCTTGAAAAATTCAAAAGCAAAAAAATCCCGGTACAGGTAACGGCGGTTTATGGCGGAACATCCATCAGTATGCAGATCCGGGACCTGAAAAAAGGCACGCATATCATTGTAGCCACCCCTGGCCGGCTGATTGACCTGATTGAAAGAAAGGCGGTCAACCTGGAGCAGATTCATTATGTGGTGCTGGATGAAGCAGATGAAATGCTCAATATGGGTTTCAAGGAAGATATTGAGTTTATTTTAAAAAATACGCCGGCCCGGGAAAGTACCTGGCTGTTCAGCGCGACCATGCCCCCTGAAATCCGGCAGGTCAGCAAGCGGTATATGGAAAATCCCTTTGAGATCACGATCGGAAAAGTGAATGCAGGGAATGCCAATATTGACCACCAGTATTATCTCACCCAGCACAGCAACCGGTACGAGACGCTGAAACGGATCATTGACTTCAATCCCGGTATATATGGTATCATTTTCACGCGTACCAAAGCCGATGCCCAGGAGATTACCGAATCACTCATCCGGGAAGGGTATGATATTGAGGCGTTGCATGGTGACCTGACCCAGGCTCAACGGGATAAGGTAATGGCCCGTTTCCGGGAGAAGAGTCTCCAGTTGCTTATAGCCACCGATGTGGCGGCCCGGGGAATTGATGTGCAGGGTATCACCCATGTGATTCATTATGAACTGCCGGATGATATTGAAGTATATACCCACCGGAGCGGGAGAACCGGACGGGCAGGGAGAAGTGGTATCTCCGCAGCCCTGGTTACACCCCGTGAACAGTACCGGCTCAGGCAAATCGAAAAACTGGTAAAAAATACTTTTCATAAACTGGATATACCTGCCGGAAAGGATGTATGCCGGAAACAATTCTTCCATTTTATCGATAAAATGCTGCAGGCAGATATCAGTAACGGGGAATATGAGACCTATGTACCACTGCTCCGCGAGAAATTTGCGGATGTGGAAAAGGAAGAAATCCTGCAACGGGTTGCAGCCCTTGAATTTGACCGCTTCCTGAAATATTATGAAAATGCGGTGGATCTGAACGTCCGGGAAGGTTCCCGTAAAACTGAAAAGTCCGGAGAACGTACGCAATCCAGAGATACAAAAGGCCGGAGTTTTGGCGGAGAGAAAATCAATTATCAACGACTGTTTGTAAACCTGGGAACAAAGGATGGTTTCTACAAGGCCAGTTTTCTTCAGTTTATTCTGGATATGAGTGATCTCCGGAAGGATGTACTTGGCCGTATTGATATGAAAGAGCTCAACAGCTGGGTGGAAGTGGAGCATGCTGCGGCTAAGAAAATGATCAAGGCGCTGGACGGGAAAAATTTCCGGGGCCGCAAAATCAGGATGAATGATGCGGAAGCCGGCGGAAAAAGAAAATAATTATTGCTCTCTGTTGGAAGAACAACCCGGTTACATTACATTTGTAGCATGACGACAATGCAATCCTTTTTTGGTTTCTATTTTTATTACTTCTTTTTTGGAAAGAGGCCGGGATTGCTTTTGTTGCAAAAAAACTGAGAAACGTTCAAGACAACATAAAGGATCCCGGCCAAAGGCCGGGATCCTTGTTTTAGGTCAGACCGGTATTCATTCGCAGGATGATACCGCAGGAGGCACCGGACGACTCAGCCATTTTGAAAAGTTATTAATAAGTAGGTATGCAGAAAAGAGTGTCCATTCAGGGGTATGAGGGAAGCTTTCACCAGGTAGCTGCCCGACTTTTTTACGGAAAAAGCGTACAGGTAATTCCCTGTGATACTTTCCGGGAAGTGGTACAGGTGGCTTCCGGTAAAAAAGAAACTGACGGAGCTGTGATGGCTATAGAAAATTCGATTGCCGGCAGCATTCTTCCGAACTATAATCTCCTGCAGAAAAGCAACCTGACCATTGCCGGGGAGATCTATTTGCAGATCCGGCAGTGTCTGCTCGTAAACCCAGGCGTACAACTGGAGGATATCCGTGAAGTGCATTCGCACACGATGGCCCTGCAGCAGTGTTATGATTTCCTGGATAAACATAAATGGAAACTGGTGGAAACGGATGACACCGCGCTGAGTGCCAGACATATTCACCAGCATAAAAGCCGGCATGTAGCTGCAATAGCCAGCCGGCTTGCGGCAGAACTCTATCAGCTCGATGTACTTGTTCCGAATATTCATACCCTGAAAAATAACTATACCCGTTTTCTGATGCTGCAGCGCGAAGAAACCATTTCACCCGTTGACGGCGCTGATAAGGCTTCCCTGACCTTTCATACCGATCATTCCCGCGGCAGTCTGGCCCGGGTATTAACCCGGATTGCCGAAAACGGGATTAATCTCAGCAAACTGCAGAGTTTCCCGATTCCGGGTTCTGATTTTAAATATGCCTTTCACGCTGATATGGAATTTGACCAGCCGGAACAATTTAATGACGTACTGAAAGAGATAAGACCTCTGACTGCCGGTATAAAAGTGTACGGCGTATATAAAAGAGGCGTGTGGAAATAGGAGACGGGAGACAGGAGATGCAAGTTAGTAGTTAGAAGTTAGCAGGGGGTAGAGTGAATTTTAAAATAATCAGATAACCTATATGAAAGTTGCAAAAAGGCTGAATGGAATAGGGGAATATTATTTCTCGCAGAAATTACGGGAGATAGAGACTCTGAACAGGCAGGGGAAAGCGATTATCAATCTGGGGATCGGAAGCCCGGACCTGCCACCTCATCCGGAAGTGATTAAGGTGTTGCAGGAAGAAGCGGCAAAACCTCATACACATGCCTACCAGTCGTATAAAGGGGCTCCGGCGCTGCGGGAGGCCTTCAGTGAATGGTATTACCGCTGGTATGGAATAAAGCCCGATCCTGCTACTGAAGTGCTGCCGCTGATAGGGAGCAAAGAAGGCATACTGCATATCTGCATGACCTATCTGAATCCGGGTGATGAAGTACTGGTGCCCGACCCGGGTTATCCCACCTATCAGAGTGCGGTAAAACTGGCCGGAGGACAACCGGTGTTTTATAGCCTTAAAGAGAAGAACAATTATCTGCCGGATTTGGCGAAACTGGAAAAAAGAGGACTGAAAAAGGTAAAACTGATGTTTGTTAACTACCCGCATATGCCGACAGGTCAGCTGCCATTGCCGGGTCTGTTCTCCTCGCTGGTGCGTTTCGCTGAACGGCATAAAATTCTCCTGGTACATGATAATCCCTATTCCTTTATCCTGAACGATAAACCGGAAAGCCTCCTGGCTGTACCCGGGGCCCGGGAGCATGTCCTTGAACTGAATTCACTCAGCAAATCCCACAATATGGCCGGCTGGCGTGTCGGGGTGCTTTGCGGTTCGGCCCGGCGGATTGAAGAAGTATTACGTTTCAAAAGCAATATGGACAGCGGTATGTTTCTTCCGGTTCAGCTGGCTGCAGCCAAAGCATTAACCCTGGGGAATGACTGGCACAGGGAACTGAACAATATTTACCGGGGCCGCAAGGAAAAAGCCAAATCCCTCTTGCAAATACTGGGTTGCCGGTTCAGTAATGAGCAGGCCGGTTTATTTCTCTGGGCCGGTATACCGGATGGTTACCCCGATGGATATGCATTGAGTGATGAGATTTTACATACGGCCGGGGTGTTTATTACACCGGGTGGCATTTTTGGGAAAGCCGGAAAAAAATATGTCCGGATCAGCCTCTGTGCGCCGGAAGAAAAAATTGAGGAAGCGATCAGCCGTATCAACAAAGCCCTTAAAAAAAGATAGTATGACAGACAGGAAAAAAATTGCCATTGTGGGAGTGGGGCTGATCGGTGGTTCTATGGCCCTTCAGTTACATGAAAAAAAATTATCCTCCCGCCTGATTGGGGTGGAAACAGATCCTGTGCATGCGGCGAAAGCCCTTGAACTGGAGTTAGTGGATGAAATATTGCCCCTGGAAACAGCCATCGACCTGGCGGAGGTGATCATTCTTGCTATACCGGTTGACAGGATGGTAAACCTGTTGCCCGTGATCCTGAACCGGGTAAAGGATCAGATTATCCTTGACCTGGGATCCACGAAATCACAACTCGCGGAGGCGGTGAAGCATCATGAAAAGAGAGGCAGGTATTGTGCAACCCATCCGATGTGGGGAACGGAATACAGCGGTCCGGCTTCGGCAGTGAAGGGCGCTTTTGAAAACAAAGCGGTCATATTCTGTAATACAGAGCAAACCGATGCGGATGTACTGGACTGGGTAAAAGGTATGTTCAGAAAAATTGGCATGCGGCAGCTGGAGATGGAAGCCGGTGCCCATGATCTTCATGCCGCTTATGTGAGTCATATATCCCATATCACTTCCTTTGCCCTTGCCAATACGGTTTTGCAGAAAGAAAAAGAAGACAATGCCATATTTGAACTGGCTTCGGCCGGTTTTGAAAGTACCGTCAGGCTGGCCAAAAGTAATCCGAGCATGTGGGTGCCTATTTTTCTGCAGAATAAAGAGAATGTTCTCGATGTGCTGAACGAACATATTGAACAGCTGAAACGATTCAGGGATTGTATACAGGAAGAAAAAGCGGATGAGCTGAAAAACCTGATTGAAGAAGCCAATAAAATCCGGCGGATTATCCGCTGAAGAAACACCCGGAGAAACGTAATCAAAATACAGTGATCATAAATAATTAAATTTGTACAATGCAAACAACGGAACAAACCATGAAAGAGAAAGTGCAGGCAGCCTGGCATAAACGTCCACTGATAATCAGCGGCCCCTGCAGCGCGGAAACTGAAGAACAGGTACTGGCTACTGCCCAGCGGCTGGCGGCCACCGGCAAAGTGGATATGCTGCGCGCAGGAATCTGGAAACCCCGTACCAAACCCGGGATGTTTGAAGGGATCGGTGCCAAAGGATTGCCCTGGCTCCAGCAGGCTAAAAAACTGACCGGCCTGCCCACAACCGTTGAAGTGGCAACCGGAAAGCAGGTACAGGATGCACTTACTTTTGACGTGGATGTACTCTGGATCGGGGCCCGTACAACGGTAAACCCCTTCAGTGTACAGGAGGTGGCGGATGCCTTAAGAGGTGTGGATGTTCCGGTTATGATCAAAAACCCCATCAACCCCGATCTGGAATTGTGGGGTGGGGCAGTGGAACGGGTGGCCCGCGCAGGAGTCAGACAAATCGGTCTCATTCACCGGGGTTTCAGTTCCTACGGCAACAGTGAATACCGGAACGCACCAATGTGGCACCTGGCTATTGATATGAAACTGAAATATCCGGGTATGCCGCTGATCAATGACCCTTCCCATATCTGCGGCAGAAGGGATATTCTGCTGGAAGTCATGCAAAAAGCCATTGACCTGGATTATGACGGGCTTATGATAGAGAGCCATATAGATCCCGATCATGCCTGGAGTGATGCCAAACAGCAGGTAACACCTGAAAAACTGGCGGAAATGCTGGATCAGATTATCTGGAGAAGAGAAGATGTAAATTCCGAAGAATACCATGCAGCCCTGGAGGCATTGCGGCAAAAAATCAATCACCTGGATGATGAACTGATGCAGATACTCGGACAAAGAATGAAAATAGCCGAACAGATCGGGCAATATAAAAAGGACAACAATATTACCATTCTGCAGACCACCCGCTGGAATGAAATCATAGAAAGAGCCACCGCCAAAGGAGAGAAAGTGGGCTTGAGTAAGGAATTTATTACCCGCTACCTGGATGTGGTGCATATGGAAAGTATTAACCATCAGAAGAAAGTGCTGGATAGTTAAGGTGACAGGTAATAGGTAATAGGTAGTAGGCAAAAGGCAATAGGCAATAGGTAATAGGCAATGTGCAATGGTATTTAGTATAAGAAGTATATGAAAAAAATTACAGCCAGGTTTTCGGGGGGATCCACGGATTTTTATTTTTCCGGCCGGTTTGGCTATTTACGCAAAATCGCGGATCCTAAATCGGCTGTACTGCTGACCGATGAACATGTGTACAAGGCGCATGCAAAACTGTTCAGCGGCTGGAATACCATTGTGCTTAAACCCGGGGAAGAATATAAAGTGCAGTCAACAGTGGATGCCGTGGTGGAAGAACTGATCCGGATGGAAGCTGACCGTAAGTTCACCCTGGTGGGTGTGGGTGGCGGAGTAGTGACAGACCTGGCCGGTTATATTGCCGCTGTATATATGCGGGGTATCCGTTTTGGTTTTGTCCCCACATCCATACTCGGACTGGTGGATGCCTCTATTGGCGGCAAAAACGGGATTGATGTGGGGCCCTATAAAAATATGGTCGGCGTCATCCGGCAACCTTCTTTTATTTTACATGATCTCTCCCTGCTCCGGAGTCTGCCCGAACAGGAATGGTCCAATGGGTTTGCGGAGATTATTAAACATGCCGCTATAAAAAGTGCCGGCCTGTTTACTGAACTCAGCGAAGCAGATTTGCCGGTATTCCGCAGTCAGCCCAAAAAGTTAAGCAGCCTTATTGAGAAAAATGCCCTTATCAAAATAAGTGTGGTGAAGAAAGACGAATTTGAAAAAGGGGAAAGGCGAATGCTGAACTTCGGGCATACGCTTGGTCATGCCCTGGAAACACAATATGAACTATTGCATGGCCAGGCAGTAGCGATTGGGATGACGTATGCCTGTCATATTTCGGAAAAACTGACCGGTTTCAGGCAAACAGAGAAAGTGGTGAAAACCCTGGAACAGTACGGCTTGCCGGCGTATGCACAATTTGATAAGGGAAAAGTTTTTTCTATTCTGAAAATGGATAAAAAAAGGGAGAAAAAAGATATGCACTATATCCTGCTTGACCGGATTGGTAAAGGATCTGTGCATAAAATAGCTCTCCGTCAACTCGAAAAAATAATACAAGCAATCTGACGTGGTAATAACTATACATCCCTCACGGCTTAACGGACCGGTACAGGCCCCGGCATCAAAAAGTTCCATGCAGCGTGCCTGTGCAGCTGCCCTGATCCGTCAGGGGGAATCGCATATTCACAATCCCGGACACAGCAATGATGATAAGGCAGCTGTCAATATCATTGAACGGCTTGGCGCCAGTCTGGAAGACAAGGGTGAATTGCTGGTGGTAAGCAGCCGGGGGATAAATCCGGTAAAAGATGAAATTCAATGTGGCGAAAGCGGGCTCAGTATCCGGATGTTTACACCGCTTGCAGCGCTGTCGGGAAAAGCGATTACGATCAGCGGGACCGGCAGTCTTGTCAGCAGGCCAATGGATTTTTTTGATGAAATTTTACCCCGTCTGGGGGTTGCTGTGGAAACCAGCCAGGGCCGCTTACCCATAAAACTCAGGGGCCCGCTGCAGCCGCAGACCATTGAAGTTGACGGCTCACTCAGTTCCCAGTTTTTGACCGGTTTACTCATGGCCTATGCCGCTGCCGGCGCTTCCGGAGTCAGCATCCGGGTCCATAATCTCAGAAGCCGTCCTTATATTGATCTGACACTGGATGTTATGCGCAAATTCGGACTGAAGGTTCCGGAAAACAGAAGTTATGAAAAGTTTATTTTTCATGCGGGAGAAGCCCTTCCCGTTTCCGGCTCACCGGTGAATTATACGGTGGAAGGTGACTGGAGCGGTGGCGCATTCCTTCTGGTGGCGGGTGTGCTGGCCGGTCCTGTAACCGTACGTGGCCTGGATCCTCTTTCCGCCCAGGCGGATAAAGCAATACTGGATGCCCTCCTGCGCGCAAATGCCGGGATGGCCATGGATACCAAGGGCATTCATCTGCATCCTTCTCCGCTCACCGCGTTTGATTTTGATGCGACCGACTGCCCGGATCTTTTTCCGCCCCTGGTGGCACTGGCTGCTTACGCCGAAGGGATATCGTCCATAAAAGGGGTTTCCCGGCTGGCCCATAAAGAAAGTAACCGGGCACTCACACTTCAGGAAGAATTTGGGAAAATGGGACTTAAGATTGAAATTGAGGGAGACCTGATGCGGGTTTACGGCGGGCAGGGGCTTACAGGTGCAAGCGTGCATTCACATCACGATCACCGGATCGCTATGGCCTGTGCCGTAGCGGCACTCAGGGCAGATGGTCCTGTGGTGATTGAACAGGCTAATGCCGTAAACAAATCTTATCCGGGATTTTTCAGGGATCTTGAAAAATTGGGAGCGAAACTGACCCATCCATTTGCATCATTTAATTTATAAACCGTGACATGAACTCATTTGGCCGTTTATTCAGGGTGTCCGTTTTTGGAGAATCACACGGGGAAGCTGTCGGGGTTACGATTGACGGTTGCCCCGCCGGTCTGCCACTGACCGAAGAGGATCTGCTGACCGACCTCGAAAGAAGAAAAGGCGGTAAACAAAAAGGCACAACACCCCGTCAGGAACCGGACTATCCTTTATTCCGGAGCGGGTTGTTTAACGGGAAAACAACCGGATTTCCACTGACAATCCTTTTTGAAAATACAAATACCCGCAGTGAAGATTACAGCCGCCAGCGAAGTATACCCAGGCCGGGTCATGCTGATTGGGTGGCCAGCCAAAAGTTCGGCGGTCATGAAGATTATAGGGGCGGCGGGCATTTCAGTGCCCGTCTCACCACCGGTCTGGTTGCTGCCGGGGTTATTGCCAAAAAACTGATGCCGGACATACAAATCAATGCCCTGGTGACAGCAATAGGCGGGGAGAAAGATCTGGAGAAAGGACTGCAGAAAGCAATTGACGCCAAAGACTCTGTGGGAGGGATTGTTGAATGCAGGGTATCCGGGGTGCCGGTGGGATTAGGTGAACCTTATTTTGACTCCCTGGAATCCCTGCTGGCCCATATATTATTCGCCATACCCGCGGTAAGGGGAGTTGAATTCGGAACCGGATTCGCGGCTGCCGAGATGTTTGGCAGTGAGCATAACGATGCGATAGAAGATGCAGATGGCCGTACCCGCAGTAATCATGCGGGTGGTGTGGTGGGTGGCATTACGAATGGAAATGAGCTGGTTTTCCGGCTGGCAGTCAAACCCACTTCTTCCACACCTAAAGAGCAGGAAAGCCTTAACCGGGAAACGGGTCAGGTGGAAAAATTTACCATCAGGGGCCGGCATGATCTCTGTGTGGCGCTCCGGGCTCCGGTGATTGTTGAGGCGGTTACAGCCCTGGTGCTGGCTGACTGTATGCTTCTTGAACAACGGATAAAAAAAATTTTCTGATGGCGCTCATCTACCATGTTACGTCCGGACAGTCCTGGAGCCGTGCTCTTGAGACAGGATTTTATGAACACCCTTCCCTCGCCGCAGAGGGATTTATCCATTGCGCGGAAAAGTCGCAGGTTCAGGGTGTGCTGGAAAGGTATTTTTCCGGTCAGCCGGATTTATTACTCCTGACAATAGATACCGCCAGGCTGAAATCCCGTTTGCAATATGACCTGGCCCCTTCTGTACAGGAAGAATTTCCCCACATATACGGTCCGTTAAATACAGATGCGGTACTGAAAGCCGATCCTGTCTGAAAATTTACTCCGTAAAAAATCAGGTAGCGGAAAGAGGGAATGCCGGGCCAAATGAGTATTTTGTAGTACCGGCTGTCGTTGGCTGGGAACCATCAAACCATTAACGGGCGTAAACCCATCCCGATTATGTATTCCGCAAACAAGTACCCTTTAATCCGGCTTTTGCTGGCTGGTATTATTCTTTTTTCCTGTAAGGGAAAAGGGCAGCCTCCTGATACGGTTGCTGCTGACCCGGCCGAACTCCAACAAAAAATCAGCAGTTTTCTCCGTTTTCAGCTTGACCAGGCGGTTGCCAACAGTGGCCGTTTACCGGATTCAGCCGGTGTGCTGGCATTCCCGGAACTACTGCGGGATTTTTATAAAATGCGGGCCGACACTGCGTTCTGGAGCCGGGATATGAAATGGGAAAACAGGGCGGATTCACTCTGGCAGTTCATCAGGGAAGCAAAATTATTCGGACTTTACCCGGAGGATTATTTTTATACCCCCCTTACACAAATAAGAGATACCATCCTGGCCGACAGTACGGGTAAATCGGATCGGCGGGATGCCCGCTGGTGGGGACTGGCTGACTTGTATTCAACGGATGCTATTTTCCGGCTGATCAAAGATGTAAAACTGGGAAGATTGCCTTTTGACAGTGTGACACTGAGGAAGGATACCCTGCTTACCGACAGTTTTCTTATATCGCAGGTAAACCTGCTTGAAAAGCAGGGAATCAGGGCCCTGATAAAAAACCTCGAACCCGGTATAGCTGGTTACCGGCAACTGAAGGAAGCGCTTCCTTCCTTTCTCGCAAGGGCCCGTTTTGCCGTATATACCAAACTACCCTTTCCGATGAAGGATACCCGGCAGTTTAACCGGCTTCTGCAAAAAAGGCTTTTTGAAGAAGGGCTGGTCAGTCAGGACAGTATCGCCCTTGATTCCGCAAACCTGGCTGCTGCAGTAAAAAAATTTCAGCAAATAAATAATATCACGGTTGACGGAAAAGCCGGAGAGGGAACGGTGCGTATGCTTAATCTTGATGACCGGGAGCGATTTGCCCGGATAGCCATCAGTTTGGATAAGTACAAACAGTTTCCTGTTAAAATGCCGGACCGGTATATCCTGGTTAATACTTCCGGAAATTATATGGAGTTAACAGACAGCGGGGTAGTGAAAATCCGCTCCCGTGTGATCACCGGCAAGCCCAAAACCAGGACCCCCTTACTAAACAGTGCCATTTATGCCCTGATAACCTATCCGCAGTGGGTGCCACCAGCCAGTATTATTGAAAAGGAAATACTGCCGGCGGTAAAAAGAAATCCCGGTTACCTGGCAAAAAAAGGGTTCAGTCTGCTGGATAAGGACGGCAATGAAGTGGATCCATATACGGTTGACTGGTCCAAATACAAAAAATCTATCCCTTACCGGGTTGTGCAGGGTAGCGGGGATGCTAATGCATTGGGTATCATGAAATTTGTGTTTGAGAACAAGTTTGCTGTTTATTTACATGATACGAATCAGCGCTATCTTTTTGCCAATGCGATGCGTTCCCTCAGTCATGGTTGTGTGCGGGTGCAGGAATGGGATAAACTGGCCTGGGATCTTTTAAAAAGCGACAGCGTGCTAAATGGAGGAAAGGGGGTGGCCCGGACGGATTCTGTAAAATACTGGCTCAAACATAAGCAGAAAAGAACAATCAGCCTCCGCAACCGGGTGCCTGTTTTTCTGCGGTATTTTACCTGTGAGGGGCAAAAAGGAAATCTGGTATTTTATGATGATGTCTACGGGGATGACCGCTTTCTCCGGGAAAGATACTTCCGGAACAAATGAATGTAAGGCATTTGAACCGGAGGCCTGTTCCGTGTTTCCCCTCTTTTTTTAAAAAAAACCTTCCCAAAGCCGTGAATATTAACTAAATAATTTATTTTAGGATCTAAATCAGACCCGTTATTTTTGCCGGGATAAAAACCAAACTATCTCTTTATGAAGAAGATATTATCTGCTTTGTTTGCATTGTATCTGCTCGTGCCTGCTGCGAGGGCCCAGGATGATGAGATCAGGCCGAAAGCACTGGGTGTGAGTTTTTTCCTGAACGATTTTGTCACTGCTGACAGAATTCGTACCACATCACTCACTTCGGTTATCAGCAACAGGCAGTTTGCCAAAATCCAGGAAATGTCTCCCGGAATAGCCATTACCTATTTTCAGGGATTACGTCCACGCCTGGACGTGGCTGCTTCACTGGGCGGTTCATTCCTTCGTTACCCCATGCCTAATAAAAGTTTCGCAGATAACAGTCTTCTTCTGGAAGCCAGTGCCCTGCTGAATTTTAAAATGACAACTGAAAAATACTGGGTTCAGCCTTACATTATTGCAGGGGTGGGGGCACATAAATACAAGAATTATTACGGAGCTTTTTTACCCACGGGTCTGGGGCTGAAAGTAAATCTGCTGGATGAAGCGCATTTTTATGTAACCTCCCAGTACCGCGTGCCGGTAACTACCGAAACAGCCAATTACCATTTTCAGCACAGTGTGGGTCTTGCCGGTCGTTTAGGTAAGAAAAAAGAACCGGTAGTAATTGAACCTCCCCGTCCTCCGGCTGATACCGACGGTGATGGTATCATTGACAGTCTGGATAAATGTCCGACACAAAAAGGAATAGAGAAATACAAAGGATGCCCGATTCCTGATACTGATAAAGACGGTATCAATGATGAGGAAGATAAATGTCCGACTGTA
>JACSRW010000017.1 GCA_014879565.1 Chitinophagaceae bacterium | reverse complement strand
GTTAAACTTTGGTTTGTTGTTACTCTAAAGTTAACCCTAACTGTCAGATTAAGTCGTAGCTAATACAATATATATGCCAATTTGGTTTACAGCCCCTTGCCGGGGCTTTTCTTTTTTTTGATCCGGAATCTGAATCCTGTTTAACCTGATCCTTTGCTGAAAACTTCATTACACATACTGCTTGTTGATGATAACATCCGGTTTTTAAACCGGCTGACTGCTTTACTGGAAGAATTACACTATTCCGTTACCACTGTTTCTGCCCGCAGCCTGGATGAAGCCTTTACCCGAATAAAGGAGAAAAAGCCTGCAATCGTATTACTGGACATTCATATGCCCGGAAAGGGAGGTATGGAATTGCTGGCCTATATTAAAGAACAGCATCCGGATACCATTGTGATTATGCTGACAAATGAAACAGGCGGTATTATCCGGGAAAGATGCCGGGAACTGGGTGCCGCAGCCTTTCTGGATAAAACCAATGAAATCATGCGACTGCCGGTTATTCTGGAAGAAATTATTGCCGGGTTGCCGGAAAAATCGTTTAGAAATACATTATGAAGGAAATGGGGAGTGCTTTGAAACATAACAATGAAGAGGAACACCAGCAGCCATTGACGGATTCCCAACCTGTATATAGGGTTAACGGTCAGGATCCGGCGGCACAACTGATCGGGGTGCTGCAGGAAAAGAATGCAGTGCTGAAATCCTTTATGGAAAGAACGCCGAATATGGCCTGGGTAGTGGATGAAAACATCAGTCTGCAGTATGCCAGCCGGAAATTTTATGAAATTTTCGGTTTAGAGGAATCCGATGCGGTTAACAAATCTATACCGGAACTGATGCCGGCCGATTTAAGCGAAACACTTTTTGAGAAGCACCAGCATGTGCTGGCTACCGGGGAACAGCATGAACTCTTACAGGATATTAAATGGGCAGACGGAAGCACTGCTGTTTATCATATCAATATCTTTCCGATTAACGATTGCCGCGGAAAAAAACTGCTGGGTGGCCATGCGGTGAATCTTACAGAAAAAAACAAAGCGGAAGCCGAACTCAGAAAGATGAATGAACGCCTGCTGATGCTCAGCCGAGCCACTTCAGACGCAATCTGGGAATGGGATATGCAGACCGGGCAAATCTTCCGGAATGAAGCGCTGATGGAAATGACGGGCTTCTTTCCACAGGCTTCCCGCGGACTTTCCTGGTGGCTTCGGCGGATACATCCGGAAGACCGCACCCGGGTAGGGGAGACGGTCCGGAAAAGTACAGAAGCGGGTTTGTTTTCCTGGCAGGAAGAATACCGGTTCAAATGTGCAGACGGCACTTATAAACCTATGCGGGACAAAGGGTTTATTGTGTATGAAAACGGACTCCCTGTAAAAATGATCGGCTCCATCCAGGATAACAGTGATATTAAAGAGATGGAAAGCCGGCTGATCCAGGAACGTTTACAAAGGCAGAAAGAACTGACTGATACTATTATTCAGGCACAGGAGAGAGAAAGAACCCGGATCGGGATGGAGTTGCATGATAATGTTAATCAGATACTTTCTTCCGCAAAACTTTTTTTGGAAATGCTCCAACCGGCCGGCAAAGAGCAGACCGCCGTCAGACAAAAAGGACTGGATTATATCAGCCTGGCAGTAGAAGAGATCCGTAAACTTTCCCGCGAGCTGGTTACACCGGTTCTCAGGGAGAATAACCTGGTGTCCTGCATCAGGCAACTGCTGGAAGATGTGCGGGTGACCACCCGGATAGAAACAGATTTCCGTTTTGATAATTGTGCGGAATTGCTTTCGGGAGATAAGAAAATCACTCTTTTCCGGATTATACAGGAGCAACTGAAGAATATCATCAAACACAGCGGCGCCAGCCGGGTTGAACTTGCCCTTCATTGTACACTTACCGATGTGGTTTTGGAAATCCGGGATAACGGAAACGGTTTTGATCCCAATCAGACATTCCGGGGAATCGGGCTTTCAAGTATTTATGAAAGAACCCGATATTATGAGGGGAATGCAGAAATTCTGTCCGCACCCGGTAACGGCTGCATCCTGCGCGTGTCTTTACCCCTTTAAATGGTTTTACCGGTGTCTTTTACTCAATACGTTTATAACATCGGATAACTGATATCCCTTGCAGTGAAGCAGCACCAGGTAATGAAAAAGCAGATCAGCCGCTTCTCCCAGAAAGAGTTCTTCGTTGTTATCCTTGCTCTCTATGACGAGTTCCACGGCTTCTTCCCCGACTTTCTGCGCGACCTTATTGATCCCTTTTGCAAAAAGTGAAGCGGTATAGGATTTTTCAGATGGATTATTTTTCCGGTCTGCTATTACCTGTTCAAGCTGTTCCAGACTAAAAGCCGGGTTGGTTTCATTAAAACAGGTATCCGCACCGGTATGGCAGACAGGTCCGGCGGGTGTGGCTTTCACCAGCAAGGTATCTTTGTCGCAGTCAAGCAGCATGTCTTTGACAAAGAGGAAATGCCCGGATGACTCTCCTTTGGTCCAGAGCCTGTTTTTACTGCGGCTGAAAAATGTCACCTTCCCTTCTTTCCGGGATATATCAAGGGCCTCCTGGTTCATAAAACCCAGCATCAGCACCCGGTTTGTAGCCGCATCCTGAACTATGACAGGCAGCAATCCATCCGTATATTTTGAAAAATCAGGGTTCATCGGTATTGTTTTTTTCTGGTGATTCTGTGTTGTTTTTTTTCGTTAAGGTATCCAGCAACTGGCGGTAGCGTTCTTTTTTTCGTTCATGTCTTTCGGCATTTCGCGCTGCTGTTTTACGGTTGATTTGGAAAAACAGGAACCAGGCAATGAAAAAACCGGCAATCACAATCGGTATCATATTCTGACAGGTATATTACGGGCAGATAAATATCGCTTTAATTCCGGTACCGGTATTTCCCCGAAATGAAAAATACTGGCAGCCAGGGCAGCATCGGCCTTTCCCTCTGTAAACACTTCTGCAAAATGTTCCTTTGTCCCGGCTCCTCCCGATGCAATTACAGGTACAGGTACCGCTCCGCTGATTTGCCTTGTCAGTTCAAGGGCGAAACCGGTTTTGGTGCCGTCATTTTCCATTGATGTCAGCAGGATTTCCCCTGCGCCCCGGGATGTTCCCTCCAGCGCCCAGTCTATTGCTTTCAGCGGGGTAGGCTGGCGGCCGCCATGGGTTACGACCATCCAGGTTCCATCAATCAGTTTCGCGTCAATGGCCAGCACCACACACTGGCTGCCGAATTCTCCGGAAAGCTTATTTATCAGACCGGGATTGTTAACGGCAGAAGTATTAACAGAAATTTTATCTGCGCCATTGTCGAGCAGGAGGCTGACATCCTCTTTGCTGTGAATACCTCCGCCGACGGTGAAGGGGATATTGATATGGGTGGCAATCTGCCTGACAAGACCTGCAAGGGTTTTTCTTCTTTCCGTAGTTGCGGTTATATCCAGAAAAACCAGTTCATCTGCTCCTTCTTCGCAGTACCTGACAGCCAGTTCCACCGGGTCACCGGCATCACGCAATTGAAGAAAATTGGTGCCTTTGACCGTACGGCCATCCTTTATATCCAGGCAGGGTATGATTCGTTTCGTTAACATGCTATAAAAAGCGTTTCAGGTCAGATAAAAGGATTTTGTTTTCATAGATAGCTTTCCCGATAATGGCGCCGGTACAGCCTGCTTGCCGGAGTTCATCAAGTTCCCTGATCTCCGTAATACCGCCACTGGCGATCAGATCGGCCATGGGATGCCGGTTCATGATTTTTTTGTAGAGTTCAATCGCCGTGCCCTGTAACAGGCCGTCTTTTTCCACATCCGTACAGAAGTACTGTTTCACGCCTTTGGTCAGGTAACGACCGATCAGGTCAAAGACAGTCAGTGAGGTGGATTCAGTCCATCCGCGGATTACAATTTTTTCAAATCGTACATCTGCCCCGATGATAAACTTGTCAGGACCGAAACGCAGCAGCCACCTGATCAGTTCCTCTTCATCTTTAACGGCGATACTGCCAACAGCTGCATAGGCAGCTCCGGAATTAAAACAGATTTCCGCATTTTTCTCTGAACTGATTCCTCCGCTGAAGTCAGTGATGAGCCGGGTGCGGGCGGCAATTTTTTCCAGCACCTTCCAGTTTTTCACTTCACCGGCCCTGGCACCGTCAAGATCTACCAGGTGAAGACGCCGCAGACCGGCATCTTCAAATTGAAGGGCCACTTCCAGCGGATCTTCATTATACTGAGTAAGCCGTGTGTAATCTCCTTTTGTCAGACGGACACATTTTCCGTCAATAATATCAATAGCGGGAATAATAGTCATGTCAGCAATAAATAAAATTTTTCAGTATCTGTTCTCCGGCCTTCGCACTCTTTTCAGGGTGAAACTGCACGCCGTAAAAATTATCTATTTGCAGGGCGGAACAATAAGGCAGTATATAATCCGTGCGGGCTACGGAAAATGAATTGGGTTCAGCATAATAGCTGTGTACAAAATAGCAAAACGTATTTTCATTCACCTCTTTGAACAAAGGCCCCGTCAGCTCCCCGATACTGTTCCATCCCATTTGCGGTACTTTCAGTCCGCTGCCGGAATGGGGAAAGCGGCGTACCCTGACATCCTTAAAAACACCGAGACAGGCCGTGTCATTTTCTTCAGAATGGGTACACAGTAATTGCATGCCGAGGCAAATTCCGAGTACGGGTTGTTTCAGCGAGAGGATCAGTTTGTCCAGTGCTCTTTCCTGCAGGTACTGCATGGCGGTACTGGCTTCTCCCACACCGGGAAATATCACCCGGTCTGCCGCGAGGATCTGTGCTGCATCATCGGTTACCACTGCCTGTACACCGATCCGTTCGAGGGCAAACAGCACTGACTGTATGTTGCCGGCATTGTATTTTATAATAACCGTTCTCATTATAAAGTGCCTTTGGTACTGGGTAATTGCATATGCTCCGGGTCGCGTTTTACAGCCATCTTTATAGCACGGGCAAGGGCTTTGAAAATTGCCTCAATTTTATGATGCTCATTATCGCCTGTAGCTTTAATATTCAGGTTACAGCGTGCGGCATCAGAAAAGGATTTGAAAAAGTGATAAAACATTTCCGTGGGCATATCCCCGACTTTTTCTCTTTTGAATTCCGCTTCCCAGACCAGCCAGGGTCTGCCCCCGAAATCAAGGGCTACCTGTGCCAGGGCATCATCCATCGGGAGATAGAAGCCGTACCGGGCAACCCCTCTTTTATCTCCCAGCGCTTTGGCAAATGCTTCGCCCAGCGCGATACCTGTATCTTCTATCGTATGATGCTCATCAATATGCAGGTCTCCATCGGTCCGGATACTGAGATCCGCCCCGCTGTGCCTGCCCAGCTGATCAAGCATATGGTCAAAAAAATGAAGACCGGTCCTGATGTCTGTTATACCGTTGCCATCCAGGTTAAGCCGGATGCTGATTTTTGTTTCGTTGGTCAGCCGTTCATGGCGGATTTCCCGTTTCCCCAGCCGCAAATAGGTATAAATGTCTTTCCAGCTGAGCGTTTCGAGGGCCACCACAGCACGAAGCTGTTCTTCCCGTTCATTGACTTCACCTGCGCCGAGGCCGGGTTCACTGTTCAGCCATATAGCCCGGCAACCAAGGTTTTTTGCCAGTTGTACATCGGTAATCCGGTCTCCGATAACACAGGAACCCGGAATGTCAAAATCTGTATTGTTCAGGTAGGAAGTTAACATGCCGGTGCCCGGTTTCCGGGTAGGCAACTGATCTGCCGGGAAACTCCGGTCAATATGTACCGCGCTGAAACGGATACCTTCGTTTTCGAGGGTTCTCATTACCAGTTCCTGTACCGGCCAGAAAGTTTCTTCCGGGTATGAGGGGCTGCCAAGCCCGTCCTGGTTGGTAACCATTACCAGTTCATAATCCAGCTCCACCGCGATTTTTTTAAGCCATGTGAACATATCAGGATAAAACTCCAGTTTGTCAATTGAGTCAATCTGATAGGTCGGGGGAGCTTCTTTGATCAGGGTGCCGTCGCGGTCAATGAATAGGATTTTTTTCATGCGCTGTATTTTTTCAATGCTTCCAGTAATTGCCTGTTTTCATCCGGGGTGCCAATGGTGATCCGAAGGCAGTCATCACATAAGATTACCGTTGACCGGTCACGAACGATGATCCCGGCTTCTGCCAGGTATGCATAAATAGTGCGGGCATTTACCATTTTTACCAGCAGGAAATTGGCGTCGGAAGGATAAACGGTTGTTATAAAAGGCAGGCTGACCAATGCAGCAGCGAGTTCCTCTCTTTCCCTTACTGTAGTCTGGGTCCAGTTATTCACACTGCTGATCCGGGTGAGGGCTTCTTCTGCCAGCCGCTGGGTGGCTGTATTAATATTATAGGGATATTTTACCCGGTTCATCAGCTCCGTGACGGGATTGGATGCAAATGCCATTCCCAGCCGCAGCCCGGCCAGTCCCCAGGCTTTGGAAAGGGTCTGTAAAATCACGAGGTTGGGGTATTCAGTAAGTTCCGGAATCATTGTTTTTTGCCGGGCATAATTGATATAGGCTTCATCCACCACTACCAGCCCCTCAAAATTGTTCAGCAATAATTCTATGTCCGGCCTGTGTATGCTGTTGCCGGTCGGGTTGTTCGGAGAACAGACAAATATCAGTTTGCTGTTTTCGTCAACCGCAGCTTCCAGCGCTTCCAGGTCGATCTGAAAAGCGGGGGTGAGGGGTACTTTTTTTACGCTGACATTATTGACCTCGGCGCATACTTCATACATACCGTAAGTGGGAGGGAAGATGATGACATTGTCTTTTCCGGGTTCGCAAAAAATCCGGAACAGCAGATCAATGGCTTCATCGCTCCCGTTTCCCAGGAAGATATGCTGAGCCGGTATTCCTTTTACGGCGCTTATCTTTTCCTTCAGATTATGCTGAAGCGGATCCGGGTAACGGTTGTAATTATCAGGTAAGGGAGAGCCAAATGCGTTTTCATTGGCATCGAGATATACAGATGCCATGCCGGTAAATTCATGACGGGCAGATGAGTAAGGTGTCATCCGCCGGATATTTTCCCGCACCAGGCGGTCAAGGTTAAATTCATTCATAGTTCAGTCGTATTGCGATGGCGTTTTTATGGGCATCCAGGCCTTCCGCAGCTGCCATAGTCATTACGGCACCGCCAATCCGGGCAAGACCATCCCGGCTGATTTCCTGGAAAGTGATTTTTTTAACAAAACTGTCAAGTGATACCCCGCTGTACATAGCAGCATAGCCGTTTGTGGGCAGGGTGTGATTGGTGCCGCTGGCATAATCTCCGGCACTTTCAGGTGTAAAATGACCGATAAACACCGAGCCTGCATTTTTAACCTGTCCTGCCAGTTGCCGGGCATCCTGACAGGCCAGTATCAGGTGCTCAGGGGCATACAGGTTGGAAAAGGCTATTGCCATATCCAGGTTTTCGAAGCAAATGATTTTGCTGTGTTTTAATGATTCGGCAGCCAGTTTATGCCTGGGCAACAAACGGAGCTGGGCTTTCAGTTCTTTTTCCACCGCCTCGGCCAGGCCGGGGGATGTGGTCAGCAGCACAACCTGTGAATCGGGTCCATGTTCGGCCTGGGAAAGAAGGTCTGCCGCAACAAAAGCAGGATAAGCAGCGTCATCGGCAATGATCAGGACTTCGGAAGGTCCGGCCGGCATATCAATTGCGACTGATTCCTGTTGCACTATTTGTTTAGCCAGGGTTACATACTGGTTACCGGGTCCGAATATTTTATAGACGGCAGGGATGCTTTCAGTGCCATAAGCCATTGCTCCGATGGCCTGAACACCTCCGGCTTTAAAGATGCCCGTTACGCCGCATTGCCGGGCTGCATACAGTATGGCGGGATGTACACTGCCATCTTTGGATGGCGGAGTGCAAAGGATAATTTGCCTGCAACCGGCCAGCCGGGCAGGTATGGCCAGCATCAGGACGGTGGAAAAAAGAGGCGCTGTTCCCCCGGGAATATAGAGACCTACTTTTTCAACAGGCAGAGACCGGCGCCAGCATTGTACACCGGGTTGTGTTTCGGTAACCGGGAGGCTTTCTGCCTGTTGCTGATGAAAGGTCGTAATATTCGCAATGGCCATGTCAATTGCCTGCTTCAGTGAAGCGTCCAGAGAAGCGGATGCCTCGCTGATTTCGCTTTCACTTACCTCCAGTTTTTTTACCAGCACACCATCGAATTCTTTTCCGAATTTCCGGACAGCTTTATCCCCTTTTTCCCGGACTTTTTTAAGTATGGACCGTACCGGTTTTTCCAGTTCCCTGAAATTTCTGACGGGCCTTTTGGCCAGTTCGGGCCATTCGTCGGGGCCTGGATTTGAATAGCGGTTAATCATACAATCATTTTTTCAATCGGGATGATCAGGATACCCTGGGCCCCGGCATTTTTTAGTTTTTCAATGATGTTCCAGAAATCACTTTCGCTGATGACCGAGTGTACGGAGCTCCAGCCGGGTTCTGCCAGGGGGAGAACGGTCGGGCTTCGCATGCCCGGCAGCAGGCGGCAGATCTCTTCCAGTTTTTCATTGGGCGCATTCAGCAGGACATACTTGTTGTTCCGGGCTTTTTTCACTGAACGGATTCTGAAAAGAAGACTATCAAGGATAGCTTTTTTCTCAGCCTGCAGTAATTGGTTACTGATCAGGACGGCTTCTGACTGAAGAATGGTTTCCAGTTCTTTCAGCTCGTTGGTAAAAAGGGTGGATCCGGAGCTGACCAGGTCACAAATCGCGTCGGCCAGACCGATCCGGGGAGCAATTTCAACCGATCCGCTGATTTCATGGATAGAGGCCCTGATATTGTTTTTTTCCAGGTACTGCCGGAGGATCACGGGGTAGCTGGTCGCAATCCGTTTTCCTTCCAGTTCAGCCGGTTTTTGAACCCCGGCATTTTTAGGAATGGCAATGGATAACCGGCATTTCCCAAAGCCCAGTTTTTCGTGTACTTCCGTGTCTTTATTTTTTTCCCGTACCACATTTTCGCCTACAAAACCGATATCGGCCACACCGTCCTGCACATATTCCGGGATATCATCGTCCCGCAGGAAAAAGATTTCTGCCGGGAAATTAGCGGCTTTCACCCGCAGCTGGTTGTTCCCGTTGCTGACTTCAATGCCACATTCTTTCAGCAGTTTCATGGATCCTTCATACAAACGTCCCGATTTCTGCACAGCAATTTTTAATGTTTCTGTCATACTGGTTATATTAAATAAAAAGGGCTTACCGGAAGTAAGCCCCTGAATTATGTATCACACATAGTACCACACGGCCTACCCCTGGAGGAGCAAGTGATGATGATGCATATGTGTATGTGTTCTCATTGCGGAAGCAAATATAGGAAATATAAAAATCGGAAAAAAATGAATCATAAAATCCGGATTACGAACACTCATTATTCCTGTCCTGACAGAACCTGATTCACCTGTTCAGCCAGTTCATCCGCCGTTATACCCAGATGGCTTTCGTCATAGACACAAACTCCATCCCGGATCAGCAGTACCTGCGGGGATTCATGCGTCACTGAAAATTTTTCTGCAATGGCTGCGGAAAGGGGACGGTAAGATAACAGATCCAGGTAATAGCAGCGCGTGCCGGCCGGCAGATCTGCCTGGCGTAAACGGTTCCAGGCGGTGCTGCTGATACTGCAGCGCGTGCTGTGTTTGAAAATAATCTGTGGTTGCGAAGCGGATAATAATACCAGTTCGTCCAGTTGCCGGGCGTCAGTAAGCGGGGTCCAGTCGGGGATCATGTACGTATTAACCTCTGAATTTAAAGTTGGCCTGGGGGTTGCCGGGACAGCCATATTTCTGCGAAGCGCAGGAAGACACAGCCAGAACCAGCAGCAGGAGGGCCAGGGCGATTATTGATCTATTTTTCATGTAAAGGATATTTGATAAAAAAACGCTTTTTTGCTCAGTTTATTTTGCAAGGACAAAGATACATCCGATCTGGTCTTTCTGTCTGAAATAAGGGGGTATTTTTAGCTTTTTTTTAGGGCAAAACACTGGTTTTCCTGCGGTTAAACACCCGGGAAAAGGGGAAATTTCATTTTTGCAGGGCCGGTCAAACAATTACCTTTACTGCCCTAAACATTAAGAAATCAAAGCAGATGCTGCAACTTAACAAGCCCCTGGCCTTTATTGACCTGGAAACTACCGGGATTAACCTGGGAACGGACCGGATCGTGGAAATAGCTATTGTGAAGATCCTGCCTGATGGATCCCGGAGTGTAAAACGGAAGCTGATCAATCCGGGGATGCCGATCCCGAAAGCCGCGAGTGATGTGCATGGTATTACAGATGAAATGGTAAAAGACGCACCGTTGTTCAAACAGGTGGCCCAGGAGTTGAAGCAGATGCTGGACGGCTGTGATTTTGCCGGGTATAACTCCAACCGGTTCGATATCCCTCTTCTCATGGAGGAGTTTCTCCGGGCCCAGGTGGATTTTGACATGAAGAACAGGAAACTGCTGGATGTACAGAATATCTTCCACAAAATGGAACCCCGTACCCTGGGAGCCGCTTACCGTTTTTACTGTAATAAAACGCTGGACGGGGCGCATAGCGCAGAAGTGGATGCCAGTGCCACCTATGAAATACTGGTAGCCCAGCTGGAGCGCTACCCGGATCTGGGCACCACCGTTGATTCGGTGCTGAAGGTAATCGGGGAAGACCAGGTGGTGGATTTTGCCCGCCGCTTTATCATGGAAAACGGGGTGGAGGTATTCAATTTCGGGAAGTTCAAAGGCCGCCCGGTGGCGGATGTGCTGAAAGCTGAACCCCAGTATTATGACTGGATGATGAAAGGTGATTTCCCCCAGCATACCAAACAAAAACTAACGGAAATCTATACCCGGACCCTGCTGAAAAAGGGGTAAACCGGTTGTCTTTTTTTAACAAGACATCTGAACGGATTCCTGTAACTTAGAACTTATTCAAGCAGCCCTCATCGTGGAAAAGATCGTCATCATACCCACTTACAATGAAAAGGAGAACATCACCAATATCCTGCATGCGATATTTACTATGCAGGAAGATTTTCATGTACTGGTGATTGATGATGGATCGCCTGACGGAACCGCTCAGATTGTGAAGGATTTGCAGGGAAAATTCAGCGGTCAGTTATTCCTGGAAGAAAGGAAAGGTAAACTGGGTCTGGGCACTGCATATATACATGGGTTTAAATGGGCCATCAGCAGGAATTATCAGTTTATTTTTGAGATGGATGCCGATTTTTCTCACAACCCCAGGGACCTTTCCCGGCTTTACCATGCCTGTAAACATGAAGGGGCAGACCTTGCTGTTGGCTCCAGGTATGTGAAAGGAGGCGGGGTGGTCAACTGGCCGGCAAACCGGATACTTTTGTCCAAAGGCGGAGGGCTTTATACCCGGCTGATTACCTGGATGCCGGTCATGGATCCCACCGCCGGATTCATCTGCTATAAAAAAGAAGTGCTTGAAACCATGAACCTGGACGCGATTCAGTTTGTCGGGTATGCTTTTCAGATTGAAATGAAATTTGCCGCCTGGAAACTGGGTTTCCGGATTAAGGAAGTGCCCATTATTTTCCAGGACCGCACTTATGGCACTTCAAAAATGAACAAGGGGATTATCAAAGAGGGGGTTATAGGCGTTCTTCGCTTACGCTGGAACAGCATGTTTAAAAATTACCGGCGTAAACTCAGTGTGCAGGATACGCAGGAAGCCAGCCGTGTACTTGCCAAACATGATTAATACGTTTCTTCTCCCGGGAATGCTTAGCTTGCGGAAATGAAGAAGGCCTTTCTCCAGTTACATATTGCCGTATTTCTCGCCGGCTTCACCGGTATACTCGGCAGGCTGATTACGCTGAATGAAGGGCTGATTGTATGGTACCGGTTACTGTTCACTGCCCTGACCATGTGGGTACTTTTCTCCTTTCTCCAAAAAATCAGGATTCTTCCCAACGCGCTGAAGTGGCAGATCATGGGAGTGGGTTTTATTGCAGCTATGCACTGGGTGACTTTTTACGGAGCGATCAAATATGCCAACGTATCCGTCGCGCTGGTTTGCTTCTCCGCCATCAGTTTTTTTACAGCTCTTTTTGAACCCCTGATTCTAAAAAAGAAGCTGAACTGGCCTGAACTTTTGCTGGGGCTGGTTACCCTGAGCGGTATATACATCATATTCCACTTTGACACCCGGTTTAAAACCGGCATTATCATCGGTTTGATTTCCGCCGTACTGGCTGCTCTTTTCCCCATCTATAACCGGGAGTTCCTCAAGAAAACCAATGTAGAAACAATGCTCGTGTGGCAGCAAACCGGTGGCTTCCTGACTTTATCCCTGTTGCTGCCCTTTTATTTATACCGGTTTCCAGCCGAAACCGTATTTCCTGATACAACAAACCTGGCCTGGCTGCTGGTACTCTCATGGTTTTGTTCTGTAATCGCCTTTCAGTTGTCGGCCAATGCGCTGAAGAGATTATCTGCTTTTACGGTAAATCTTACTTATAACCTGGAACCGGTATATGGTATCCTGCTGGCCTTTGCCGTTTACCAGGAAAACAAATACCTGAGCCGTTGGTTTTTTGCAGGGTTTGCCATTATTGCCGCCGCCATACTGGTGCATATTTTTCTCCTGGTTCGGGTGGAAAGGAAACTGACCAGAGAGGGGAATGATACAGATGCCCGGTAAATCAGAATTCAATGATAAAACCGATTGTCGGGATGATGGTCGCGTCTTCATTTGACAACAGCAGCGGGATGGCATTGGATCCGTCTTCGCGTACCGCCTGACCATCTGTGCTGAGAAAAGTGGTATTATCCGCATTCCTTCTGAATGTAAACTGGGGTATGGCCTGGTTGGCAGCCTTGTACCAGTTGGTGATATCCAGGAACAGATTAAAAGTTGTTTTCCGGAAATTCCATTTTTTATCAATCCGGATGTCACCGGCATGGAATGCCCTCAGCCGGTTGCTGTTCAACCGGGTATAATCCGGAATGCCTGTGCCAAGCGTCAGATAATTCAGTTGAGATGCCTGCATATCAAAAGGCGTAAACGGGGCGCCGCCCTGGTAACGGAATTTAAGACCAAGCTCCCAGTTGCGGTTGAATTTATAGCCCATCAGAAAGGAGAGGAGGTGGCGGTTATCCCAGGCACTGGCTTTTTCTATTCCGTCGGCGCCGCTGTAACGGCTGTAAAACCAGGTATAGGAGAAAGTGCCGAAAAAGCGGCTGCTGAGTTTTTGCTGTGCAAACAGTTCAAGCCCCCAGGTGCGGCCCTTCCCGTTTGTAATAACTGCTTCATTCCCCAGAATCCCAAAGTCGCCACCCATATTGGCGAGTGAAATCCCGTCTTTAACGGAAACCGGTACATGCCGGTATTTTTTATAAAAAAACTCCAGGGTAAACCGGGTATTGTTCTCCGGCAGAAATTCTGTGCCGATGGTGTAGTGGGTGCTGCGCAGATATTCAGCAGACCGGTTAACCAGTAACCCGTTATTGTCGCGGAAGCTCAGCAGGGTATAGGGAGGCAGTTTATAATAAATGCCCGCCGATCCGTTCAGGGTCCACTGATCAGCAAGTACCCAGGAAGCGCTGAACCGGGGAGAAAGGGTACGTAACCAGTTTTTCCCGTTCCGGGTAAAACTGTTCATATCATTCCGGATACCGGCACTCAGACCCAGCCGGTCGTTAAAAAATCTCCGGCCGGCCTGGGCAAATAAACCATAACGGAAAAATGATATGTCTGAACGGTAATCCCGGATCAGGGCCGGCTGGAGCAGTGCCCCGTTTTCGTCTCTGATTTCTTTGCGCAAGCGATAAAAATTGTCATTCTCTGAGGCTACATACTGGAGCATCGTTCCATAGGAGAGTTTCCAGCCGCTGACTGTTTTGCTGATATCAAAGCGGAGTTTGTTTTCTGTTTCCTGAGAATAAATGCCCAGCCTTCTTTTACTTTCATTATCCCCGTCGTTCTCATCATACTTTTCAATCTGATTATCGAACATGTTCCGGCTGAGCGACAGGTTCCAGAAACCATTCCGGATCTGCCTGCGCAGGGAGGCGCCCACTGTATAGTTCCACTGATGAATGGGGGCTGTGGCGTCCAGGATATAGAGTTTTTCCGGGGAAGCTTTCCGGGGAGCGGCAAAGGTGAAATCATCAATAGCGCCCACACCAAGAAAAGTCAGCGTTGTTTTTTTATCCACCCGGTGGGTCACTTTATACTGAAAATCCCAGTAATTGGGCCGGATCGGGAGGTCAATGGCCTGAAATAATAGCTGGAGATAGGAACGGCGTACGGAAGCCAGGAAACTGGTTTTGCCGGACAAAGGGCCTTCCACTGTGCCGGCCAGTTCAGTAGCGCTGAGCCGCAGGTTTCCCTGAAAATGATTCGGATTCCCGTTGCGCTGCCGGAACTGAAAAACAGAGGAAACCGCATTGTCATAACGGGCATCAAAAGCAGAGGAACTGAGTTTTACATCTTCAATAAAACTGACATTCAGAATACCGGTCGGTCCTCCCGCGCTTCCCTGGGTGGCAAAATGGTTGATAACCGGGATTTCAATGCCGTCCAGGTAATAAACATTTTCATTCGGAGCCCCCCCCCGGATGATTATATCATTCCGGTAGCCGCCCACACTGCCCGATGTGCCACCCACTCCGGGAAGGGCCTGGATAACTCTGGAGATATCAAAATTGCCGCCGGGATTACTGCGGATTTCTTCCGTGGTAAGCCTTTGCACACTCAGGGGAGTTTCCAGACTGGCCGCCCGGGCAGTGCGCCGGTTGCTGTTTACCTGCACTTCCTCCAGTTTTTTTACATCCGGCTCCAGTTGTACATCTATATTTCGTTCGTTTCCGGAGGTTACTACAACATTATAAAGCGTAAACGGCGTATAGGAAATAAGCGAAAAGCGAAGGGTGTAAGTTTTGGGAGGTATGGAACTGATCCGGAACCGGCCCAGGGAATCGGTGATGGCGGCCAGGCCGGTGCCCATCACTTCCACTGTTGCCCCGGCCAGTGCAGTTTGCAGGTTTTTATCGCTTACCGTACCGGTGACAGAACCGATACGCTGGCCAAAAAGGGCGGAGGACAGGCTAAAAAGCAGGAAAAAAGAGAAAAACTTTTTCATATTAGGAATTGCCACAATAGAACAACTGAGTTTTTGAATTGTTTGCCTTAATTTGTTGGCCATCATTATTAATTTATGAGAAAATTTCTTCTGACCAGCGTTGTTCTGGTTGCAGCCGTAAATCTTTATTCCCAGAAAAAACCGCTTGACCACACTGTGTATGATAACTGGCAACGGATTGGTGAAAGATTGATCAGTCATGACGGTCAATGGGTAGTTTATACGATTGAACCTCAGGAAGGAGATAATGAGCTTGTAATTCAAAAAGCCGACGGGAGCAACAGAAAAACAGTGTCCAGGGGGTATAATGCGGTGATAACAGAAGATAAGCGCTTTGTGATTTTCCGGATCAAACCCCTTTTCAAAGATATCAGGGAAGCGCGGATTAAAAAGAAAAGGCCGGATGAAATGCCCCGTGACAGTCTTGCAATCCTGGAACTGGGGAAAGACAGTGTACTGAAAGTGCCCGGAGTAAAGAGTTATAAGACACCCGAAAAAGAAGCCGGATGGCTGGCTTATCACCGGGAGAAAACACCGGAGAAAAAAGAGCCTCTCAAAAAAACCGATTCACCGGATAAAAGAAGGGCTGACAGCCTGAGCCGGGTAATTGATTCATTGCAAAAGTTGCTCACTGTGCCTGTGTCAAAAAAGAAAAAGGCCAGGGACGAAGACGGGAACGATCTTCTTTATGAATTTATGCCGGATGCGGAGGGGGATGAACCCGCCGGAGCGGCTGCGGATGCGGGTACCGATCTCGTTTTACGCAACCTCCTGAGCGGAGAAGAAAAGGTAATTCCGAATGTGCTGGAATATGTATTCAGCCCGAAAGGCGGAAAACTGGTTGTGGAGCAGGCACGCAATCCCAAAGACAGTTTGAGTAAGCCTGCTGTATTGCTCATTGATAACAGGGAAGGAAAACAAACCATACTCAGCCGGGGCGGGAATGATTTCCGGGGATTCACTTTTTCTGAGGATGGGGAGCAAATTGCCTGGCTGGCGGAAAGAGATGCCCGGCCAAAAGAGTTACAAAAATTTTACAAGGTCTGGTATTTCAAAACCGGTCAGGACAGCGCTCTGCTGCTGGCAGATAAACATACGGTGGGGATGAAACTGGGAATGACGGTTAGTGAATTCGGAACCCTGAATTTCAGTAAAAGCGGGAAACGGCTTTTTTTCGGAACGGCACCGATCCAGGCTCCGAAGGATACCAGCCTGGTGGAGATGGACCTGGTGAAACTGGATATCTGGCATTATAAGGATGATTACCTGCAAACCCAGCAATTATTCAACCTGCAAAGGCTTTTACAGACTAATTACCTGGCAGTTTATCAACTGGATAAACAGCAGTTCAGGCAACTGGGCTCTGAAGAGATTCCGGTGGTGTATCAGACGGATGAAGGAGACGGGGATCTGTTTGTAGGGGTTTCGGATTATGGTAAAAGGATTGAAGGCCAGTGGACAGCCCGGACAAAAAAGGATATTTATTCAATCAGTGTGCAGGAAGGTAAGGCCATACTGGTTAAAAAAGATTTACAGGGGATCATTACCCCCCAGTTTATTTCTCCTTCCGGTAAATATATCAGCTGGTACGACAGTAAGGCCCGGCATTATTTTGCCTGGGATGGAGCTGTAATCAGCAATATAAGCAGGCAGATTACGTTTCCGCTCTGGAATGAAGAACACGATACGCCGGATGACCCGAATCCTTACGGAATTATGGGTTGGCTGGAAGGGGATGCAGCCTTATATGTGTACGACAAGTATGATGTATGGAAATGTGATCCGGCCGGAAAACAGAATCCGGTTTGTATCACCGGTACAGGTAGGGGCGGTAAAACCAGGATCCGTCACCTGCCGACCGATCCGGAGGCCCGTTTTTTCAGGGCCGGGGAAACGGTTTATTATAAAATGGTCAATGAAACGGACAAGTCAGAGCAGCTGATCCGGTCTCCGCTGAAGGATCTCTTTTCTTTTGAAAGGGCCGAAGGAGGCGCGTATAGTTTTGGTCCGGTCAGAAAGGCCCGGGAAGCGGATGTGCTGATTTATACAAGAGAAACATTTGCCCTGTCTCCTGATTTGTTTGCAGATATACAACAGCCCAATACCCCGGAAGAGCCGGTCAGACTTTCATCCATCAATAACCAGCAGCAGGATTATAACTGGGGGAACGCCTCTCTCTATAAATGGAAAGCTTTCAACGGCAAAATGGCGGAGGGGGTGCTGTATAAACCAGAGAATTTTGACCCGCAGAAAAAGTATCCGCTTATCCTGTATTTCTATGAAACCCACTCAAATTCTCTCCATAGTTATATACCGCCCACACCAACAGGAAGCAGGCTGAATATTTCCTTTTTTGTCAGCCGGGGTTATATTGTATTTTCTCCTGATATCCGGTATACCATCGGGCATCCGGCAAAAAGTTGTTATGATTATGTGGTCAGCGCTGCGCAGGATCTGGCAAAGCAAAAATGGATTGACGCAAAGAATATGGGTATACAGGGGCAGAGTTGGGGCGGTATCCAGGTGGCACAGCTGATTACGATGACGGATATGTTTAAAGCAGCCTGGGCCGGTGCACCGGTAGCGAATATGACTTCTGCCTATGGCGGTATACGCTGGGAAAGCGGGGTAAACCGGCAGTTCCAGTATGAAAAAACGCAAAGCCGCATAGGCGCTACCCTCTGGGAAAAACCGGCACTCTATATAGAGAATTCACCGCTTTTCCATTTGCCGAAAGTCAAAACTCCGCTGGTAATAATGGCCAATGATGCAGACGGAGCGGTACCCTGGTACCAGGGTATAGAACTCTTCACCGCCATGCGCCGGCTGGGTAAACAGGCGTGGATGCTGAATTATAACGGAGAAGCGCATAACCTGCGCGAACGGAAGAATCAAAAAGACATTTCCATCAGGGAACAGCAGTATTTTGACTGGCTGCTGAAGGGCGAAAAACCGCCCAAATGGATCACCGAAGGGGTGCCAGCAGTGAAAAAAGGCAAAGACTGGGGCCTGGAACTGGCGGACTGATACCCACCCCGCCCAATCAACAGATCACCTTCACCAGCCTGCGTTTTGCCACCGGCAGCAGGGTTTCCTCTATGGGGTAAC
This sequence comes from Chitinophagaceae bacterium, assembly GCA_014879565.1. Lineage (GTDB taxonomy): Bacteria > Bacteroidota > Bacteroidia > Chitinophagales > Chitinophagaceae > JJ008. Next base: position 79,274 of record JACSRW010000017.1, on the reverse strand, counting down.
TTAGGGTGGTTTCAATGGCGTATACGGCAGGATTGGGTAAATCTTTTTTCAGACGGATGAGTTCTGTTTTGATTTGTTCATAGGTGCCGGCAACACTGCGTGTCCTGTTTTCCAGAAATTGGGTTTTTATGCTCCTGTATTTTTCATCATGTTTTTCAAATATGGAGAGCCGATAGTGATAAAGGCGGATGCTTCGTGTGCTTCCGCTGCTCAGAAAGAAATATCCTTCCCGGGTATCCAGGGGTATGAGTCCTACCGGACTGATAGAGATACTGCTTTCAACAAACTCATAAATTTCGGTGCCGGTACTGATACTCTTGCTGATACGGGCAGCAGAATAGTGGATGATGTCTTCGAGTTCCTTCATCAGTTCATCGTCTTCAATCATCTGTTCGTAAAGTAACTGCAGTTTTTCCAGCTGCAGGCCGGTCAGTTTTTTGGGGAATTGTTCCTGCAGGTATTTTTTGTTTTCCCGGAAGGCAACAATATTGTTGTAATGGAAGATGATATCCGCCAGCTGGGGATACAGTTTGTTGTCATTAAAATAACGGTTCACTTCCTGCAGATAGGCAAGCAGGGTGTATTTTTTGAGTTCAAAATCAATACGGCCTTCGGCAAACCATGTTTCGGATAATGACTTCATTTTACGGATTTTTGTATTTCTAATTTATAAAACAGATGGAAAATCCGCAAGAGCGGTTTATTTTCATTCTGTTAAAAACCACAGTATGCGGATTATTTTCTTCATTCTTATAGTTTTATCAGTGTCGGGTTGCGGAAATACCATTTATATTGTCAGGCACGCTGAAAAAGCCGCACCGGCCCGTACTGAAATGCAAATGATGTCGACGGATGTAGCCCTTTCAGCAGCCGGTGAAAAAAGGGCAGAGGCGTTAAAGGAGAAATTAAAAAATAAAAGGTTGCGGTATATTTTTTCCACGAATACGTTGCGTACAAGATCCACTGCAGCTCCCTTACTGGCCATACACCCTTCCATGCCGTTAAACCTGTACAGCAGCCGGCCTGATTCTGCCGGTATACTGATAAGCCGGTTACAGGAAATCCGGAAAGGAAATATACTGGTAGTCGGTCATTCAAACACGATTGCCGGTATTGCTAATCAGCTTTGCGATAAAAAAGTGGCAGATGACCTGGCTGATCATGAGTACAATTTTTTGTTCGTGCTGAAACGGAAGGGGGACAGGTTTGTGTTTAAGCGTAAAACGTATGGGGAAGGGAATGGGCAATAGGCAATAGGCAATGGGCAATAGGCAATGGGCAATAGGCAATAGGCAATGGGCAATAGGCAATAGGCAATGGGCAATAGGCAATGGGGAATAGGCAATTGAGTCTGGTCAGCTGCTGGTGATTCCCGGATTCCGGATAAAGACTCCTGATTTCCTTCTCTTAAACTTCTCGTTCTGGATTAAAGTTTTCCAGCTCTTTTGCTACCGCTGTCAGGAAGGTGGCGCCGAGGCTGCCGTCAATAATACGGTGGTCGTAACTCATGCTGAGATACATCATATGCCGGATGGCAATACTGTCACCGGCTTCTGTTTCCACCACTACGGGTCTTTTTTTGATAGCGCCGACGGCGAGGATGGCCACCTGCGGCTGGTTGATAATGGGGGTGCCCATCAGGCTGCCGAAAGTGCCGACATTTGTCATCGTGAATGTTCCTCCCTGGGTATCATCCGCTTTCAGTTTCCCGTTCCGCGCAGCATCCGCCAGCCCGTTAACCTGTTTGGATAAGCCGACGAGATTCAGCTGATCGGCATTTTTTATAACCGGTACGATCAGGTTGCCGGTGGGCAGGGCGGTAGCCATACCAATATTGATATCTTTCTTCACAATGATCCGGTCGCCATCCAGCGAACTGTTGATCAGCGGAAACTTTTTAATACATTTTACAATCGCCTCAATAAATATCGGGGTGAAGGTGATTTTGGTGCCTTCTCTTTTTTCAAATTCCTTTTTCACTTTTTCGCGCCACTGCACAAGACTTGTAACATCCGCCTCGGTGAAACTGGTGACATGCGGACTGGTATGTTTGCTTCTGACCATATGGTCGGCTATCAGCCGGCGCATACGGTCCATTTCAATAATTTCTGTGTTACCGGAAACGGTCAGGGGTTGTGTGCTGACGGCTGACTGGCTGCTGATAGCCGGCGCAGAAGCGGCGGGGGCAGGCTGTGTGGTGGGTGATACAGTCTTTCCGTTTTTCTTATCCTGCACATATTGCAGGATATCTTTTTTGGTTACCCGTCCTTCATTCCCTGTTCCGGGTATTGTTTCGAGTTCCTGCATGCCGACCCCTTCGCTTGCGGCAATATTCAATACCAGGGGAGAATAAAAGCGTCCCGCTGTGTTTTGTACCGGCCGGTTTTGCTGGAGTAGTTCCTGAACTATTTCAGGTTGTTTAACAGGTGCAGGAACAGGCTCAGGTATATGGGGGGCTACTGCAGGCGCAGACACGGACTTGCCGGCAGGCAGTTCTGGTGATGGGGTTGCTGCAGGTTTTACTTCTTCCGCTCCGGTTCGTATACGGGCAATAACGGTGCCAACCGGCACGACGTCGTTTACATTGAAGAATACCTCTTCCATCACACCCGCTGCGGTACTGGGCACTTCACTGTCCACTTTATCCGTGGCGATTTCCAGTACGGGCTCATCCATCAGGACTGTATCACCCGGCTGTTTCAGCCATTTAAGTACAGTGGCTTCCATGATGCTTTCCCCCATTTTCGGCATGACTAATTCAACAATGGCCATAATGCTTCCAGGTTTTAACGCAATCGAAAAGAAAAGCCGGACAGGTAACTACTTGTTTTTCTTTCCGGCCTTAGCGACCGGCCAAAGGTAATGAATTGAGGGAAATCAGGCTATCAACCGTTAGCGATAATAAATTTCCGGAGCATATTCAGCGCATTGATAGCTGTCAGGCTGATATTCCGTTGCCGGTCAAAGCGGAATTGCAGGCGCAGGGTTTGGGTTTTACCGGGTTTCCCAACTGCAATCCAGACTGTTCCCACGGGTTTTTCTTCCGTGCCGCCATCCGGTCCCATAATACCGGAAACGGCCACCGCATAGTCAGTTTTCAGCTGCTCCAGGGCGCCCTGTACCATCTGCTGAACGGTTTCTTCGCTTACGGCCCCTTTTGTTTCCAGGATTTGTGCAGACACTCCCAGCAGGTTCATTTTTGCCTCATTGGCATAACTGACAATGCCTCCTTTAAAATAGGCAGAAGAACCGGGTACAGATGTAATCAGCTGAGCAATATGACCACCGGTGCAGCTTTCAGCCGTACTCACTGTTTTCCCATTTCCCTTCAGCAGCTTTCCGATCACCACTTCCATTCCCTCATCCTCCGGGGATACGAGATAGTCATTAGCCAGTTGCTGCAGTTCCTGGTACCAGGGTTCTATATCTTTTTCCAATGTAACGATATCTGTTCCTTTGGCCGTAAGTCTGAGTTTAACCATCCCATAGTTGGGCAGGTAAGCCATTTTTATCCATTCCGGCAAACGGGATTCATAATCCTGCAGTAACTCTGCCAGCATGGATTCGCCGATCCCGGCAGTGAATAGGGTCCGGTGCAGAATGGCAGGCAGCCGGTCTGCAAATGCATGCTGCAAACGGGGCATGACTTCGCTGCTCATCAGCCCTTTCATTTCATGCGGCACACCGGGAAGGGAAATAAAAATCCTGTTCTCCTGTGTAAACCACATACCCGGAGCTGTTCCCCTGGCATTATGCAGAACCGTACATACATCCGGTACTTCCGCCTGTTTCCGGTTTCTTTCGAGCAGGGGGCCCGGACGCCTGTAGACTTTTTCAAAAAGGTGAATTACGTGCGCGAGTACCTCTTCGTTCAGTACCAGTTTGCCTCCGAAATAATCGCATAAAAGCGGTTTGGTGATATCATCAGCTGTCGGACCCAGACCGCCTGTAATTATAATAATATCTGATTCTTTCTTTTCCTCATCCAGGGCTATTCGTATATCCTCATATACATCACCAACGGCTACCCTCCGGCGAACCCAGATTCCGGCTTTGTTCAGTTCTCCGGCGATAAAAGCCGAGTTGGTATCAATGGTTTGTCCGATCAGCAGTTCGTCACCTATTGTTATAATGGAAGCATTGACGGGTCTCATTTATAATCAGATTAACGGGAAAAGTGATAATTTAAACGCGAAGTTATAACCCTGAAAGATGAAAAAAGTTGTTCTGTTTTTTCTGCTGTTAAGCACAGGTACCGTAATCCCGGCACAAAAGGTGGCCGACCGGCTGGAAAAAGCCTGGAATCAGTTTGCCGGTGACAGTCAGCTGAAATACGCGATGCTTTCCCTTTATGTAGTGGATGCCCGAACCGGAGCCGTTGTTTTTGACCGAAACAGCCGGACAGGACTGGCCCCTGCATCCACCCAGAAAATCATCACCAGCATTACTTCGTTTGAATTACTGGGAAAGGATTACCGCTACCAGACCCGGCTGGGTTATTCAGGAAAACTTGAAAAAGCGGTGCTGAAAGGACGTGTATATGTCTCGGGCAGCGGGGACCCCAGTTTTGGGAGCTGGCGCTGGCCGCAAACAAAGGAAAAATCAATCATTGACAGTTTTGTATTGCAGATAAAGAAAGCCGGAATCCGGGATATGACGGAAACCGTCATGTTGTTTCCTGAAAAAGCAGATCCGGTTCTTGTACCGGATGGCTGGATTTACCAGGATATCGGTAATTATTACGGGGCGGGTGCCGGATTATTGAACTGGCGGGAAAACCAGTTTGATGTTTTTCTCCGGTCGGGGACAAAAACAGGAGATCCGGTTACGATCGTGAAAACGGAACCCCGTTTGTATGAAGGTTCTTATATATCGTATGTTACCAGCGCCGCGAAAGGTACAGGCGATAATGCCTGGATTTATACACAGCCCCGGCTGATAAAAGGAACAATCCCGGTGAATGAAACGGCCTTTAAAATTTCAGGAGCCATCCTGCAGCCGGCCGGGCAGTTCATAAAGGGTTTGGCGGATACCCTACTCGCGTCGGGGGTGGATTTGAATAGTCCTTCCCTGCAAAAACAGCCCTCAGATACCGGTACGGTTAACTGGATTTATACGCATTATTCCCCACCCCTTGATTCCCTGATCTGGTGGTTTAACCAGAAAAGTATTAATCTATATGGGGAAGCGCTGATAAAAACTGTTTCCCGTGAACAAAACGGGCAGGCTTCCACCGACAGCGGGCTGGCGATATTACGCCGCTTCTGGAAGGAGAAAGGCATTGATCCGGATGAACTGAACCTGTATGATGGCTCGGGCTTATCTCCGCTTAACCGGGTTACCACTCATGCGCAGGTCAGTATACTGCAATTCGCCCGGAACCGCCCCTGGTTTCCGTCTTTTTTCGCCTCCCTGCCTGTGTATAATGGTATGAAAATGAAAAGTGGTACCATCAGTGATGTAAAAGGCTTTTGTGGCTATCATACGGCCAGGGACGGGCGGGAATTTATTTTTTCGCTGCTGGTGAATAATTATTCCGGCCGGGCATCGCAACTGGTGAATAAAATGTATATCTTATTGGATGAATTGAAGAAGTGAAAGGTAATAGGCAATAGGCAATGGGCAATGGGCAATGGGGTACCATCCATAAACATCAAACTTCAAAACAATTTTTCAATGGCGCAGAATTACAGCAATCACACCCGGTATGTACCGCTTTTTCATATGGTGGGAGGTACCCTTATTCTGGGTATTCTTGGCGGAAGCATCGTAAACATTATTAAAGCGGAAAGTTCCGCCAAATACAGTGCCGCCTTGTTGGTTTTAGTGGCCCTGGTTCTGCTCATTTTATTCTGGTATGCTCGTTGGTTTGCCCTGCGGGCACAGGACAGGGCGATACGGGCGGAAGAAAATTTCAGGCACTTTATACTTACGGGTAAGCCGCTGGACAAGTCACTCCGGATGAGCCAGGTGGTGGCCCTGCGGTTTGCCTCAGATGAAGAGCTCCCGGAGCTGGCGCAGAGGGCGGCAGCTGAAAAGTTATCCCAGCAGGAGATAAAAAAATCCATTCTGCAATGGAGACCGGATTATAACCGGGTCTGATTGTCAGCGGAACCGGCTGAAAAAACTCAGGTCCATATCCAATAACCAGGGTGTGGCAATACCGGCTGCCCATAAGAGGAATACCAGTAATTTACCGGCCAGGGAAAGATCCTGGATCAGGTGCCGGTGCAGCAGGCTCTGAATGGTCAGCATGACTTTTTCCTCTTTGCCGGAATAGCTGTAGGGAGGACCGGCCTGCAGGTCGCTGAAGGAAGGATGTTCCTGTACCAGGATATCCCGGATCCGCCAGTAGTCCGCATCCGGCAGGTCTTCATATTCGGTATCTGCATTAATTCCCGCCTCTTCAATTTTCTTTTCCAGGGATACCAGTTTCCGGTCGCCCATGCTGCGGAGGAAGATCATGACCGGGAAAAAGAGCAGGATAAAATAAAAGTGATTCCCGGTGGAACGATACATGCTGAAGGAAAACCAGGCCAGGGCCGCAACGGATAAAAGGATAAAGGCCCTGCTCCAGATGCTTTCCTCGTCGAGAAATACCCGGTTGAGCAATTGTCCTCCGTCAAGCGGATAAACCGGCAACAGATTGATCAGGTTAAGCAGGATAAATAACCAGGCAATCCGGGTGTAAGGGATATCCAGTAAATACAAGGGGCCCAGGTACGTGTCAGCAAGGTATAAAGCAGCTCCTATCAGTATACCGGGCAGGGGTCCGGCAAGCAGTATGATTGCTGACTGTAACTGGGAAACTTCCCTTTTACTGCCGGAGACATAGGCTCCCAGCAAGGGGATAAAAAAAATTCCCAGTTCACTGTACCGGAAATATTTCATGGCCAGAAAATGTCCCATTTCGTGAATCAGCACGATGGCTGTAATCAGCAGCAAAATTTTATATCCGGGAAAAATGTAATACCCAAGGAGCAGGTAGGCGCCGAGGCTGATAAGCGATTTAAGCCAGGGACTTTCCTTTCCTTCAGGCAGACTGAATTTTGGAGGGTAGGGGTGGTTTTCCCCGTTGTGGGTTGCGGCGGCCGGCTCAGGAATTTCGGAATGCTGTTCGGGGTACTCCATTTATAAATTTAGGCAAAAAAAGGTTCCAGTTTTTCTCTGAGGGAAGCCGGCATGGTGGTCTTTTTAGCGCCCCGGGCATCCATAAAATAGAGCAGTACCCGGCCGGAGGCCAGCAATTCTTCCTGTTCGTTGTATACTTCCTGGTGAAACTCGATCTTGTGATGAAGGGGCAGTTCCTTTAAGGTGGTGCGTATGGTCAGTAAATCGTCATAGCGGGCGGGACGGATATACCGGCACTGCACTTCCACCACCGGCATGATTACCCCGGTCTTTTCCATTTCGGCATAGGAAATCCCCAGTTGCCGCATAGATTCAACCCGGGCAGATTCAAAATACGGGAAATAATTACTGTGATAAACAACGCCCATCTGGTCGGTCTCTGCATACCGGACACGGATCTTTGTTTCGGTAATAAACATATCGCCAAAGGTATTGTAAAATGTGGGCAAAAAGAGGGTCATTTGTAATGGACACCGCTGCCGGATTTGTTAAAGCCGGCATAATTCATCACTTATCCACACCTGTTTGGAATGATCTTTGGTCCCGGCTGAAATAAGTTGAATATTCGCAACGTTAAACCTCCACCGGTTAAAGGACAAATCAATGAAGTATATCAGTCTGCCCGCACTCGCCATCCTGATCAGCCTGACGCTCTCCTCCCAGCAAACACGTTATTATAAAGATCCCGACGCCCTTTTTAAAGAGGCAAAGGAATATTTCCAGCAGGGTAAATACAGTCTGGCCTGGCCATTGTTCAGAGAACTTCGTGCCGCTATCCGCGAGACAGACAGGGCGAATCATACAGTTACGGTACAGGAAACGGAATATTATACCATTGTATGCGGGTTGAAACAGGGGGAAGAAAGATCAGAAGAGGAAGCGCTGTCGTATATTGAAACAGAAAAAAACGATACCCGGGTTCAGATGCTGCAGTTTCACCTTGCCGAGTATCTTTTCCGCAGGGAACAGTACGGGGAAGCCGTGACCCGCTATGAGCAGACAAACCAGGTGAACCTCAGCGGCCGCGAAACGGCGGATATGAAATTTCATCAGGGGTATGCCTATTTTACCCTGCAGCGTTTTGCCGCAGCCAAACCTCTTTTTAATGAAATCCGCCAGGACAGATCAGATCCTAATTATACGGACGCAAACTATTACTATGGTTTCCTGGCTTTCAGAGACGGGCAGTACCGGGAGGCGCTGGAAGCTTTCCGGGTGGTGGAAAATGAGAAGAATTATGCAACCGTGGTGCCCTATTATATAGCGCAGATTTATTATGTACAGGGAAAAAAAGACGAGGCGATCAGTTATATCCAGCAAAAACTGCAGTCCGGCAGCAATACCCAGTATTACGATCTGGAGCTGAAACAAATGCTGGGGCATGCCTGGTTTGAGAAAAAAGAATACGCGAAGGCGCTGCCGTACCTTTCAGATTTTGTGGCCCGTTCCCGCAAAGTCAGGCGCGAAGATTTATATGAACTTTCCTATTCTTATTATCAGACCAAACAGCTGGAAAAGGCAATTGAAGGTTTCCGGCAACTGAGTGGTAAGGAAGATTCGCTCAGTCAGCACGCCATGTACCTGCTCGGGGATGCCTACCTGAAAACCGGGCAGAAATCCAACGCCCGCAACGCGTTTTTGTTCTGCTCTTCCAACAGCAGCAATCCGGAGCAGAAAGAGATTTCCAAATACCAATATGCAAAACTTTCCTACGAACTGGGTTACCAGGATGAGGCGCTGAACAGCCTCAGTTCTTTCCTGGCCGATTACCCGAACTCTGGGTATAATAACGAGGCAAAAGAACTTTTAGTGGATGTGCTCGCCAATACCAATAATTACCGGGATGCCCAATCTCTCCTGGAAAGCCTGGCTAAGCCTTCTGATAATGCCAAAAGGCTTTATCCGCGGATACTATACGGGAGGGCCACTGAATTTATCAATGATGGTCAGCTGGCAGACGCGGATGCCCTGCTGGATAAGGCGCTGAAGGACCCTTACAATGCCCAGGTGCTTCCTTTTCTGCAATTCTGGAAAGGGGAACTGGCTTACCGAAATAATCGCATAGATGACGCCATCCGTTATTATAACGCGTATGTTACAGCCGGTTCGCCTTCCAACGGTGAAGCCAATGCCCAGCATGCCCGGTATAACCTGGGTTATTGCTATTTGCGGAAAGAAAATTATGCGGTAGCCCTGGGCTTTTTTGAACCACTGGGGAAAAATCCCACGCTCAGTTCCACCGCTTTTGTACAGGACGCCTATCTGCGAACAGGGGATTGCCATTTTATGCTCAAAGAATATACAAAGGCGAAAGCTGTTTATGATAATGTTATCCGGTACTCCTGGCCGGCAGAAGATTATGCCACCTTCCAGAACGCTATGCTGGCCGGTGTGAAAAGCTCGGGAGAAAAAATTTCCCTGCTGAACACCATGATGCGGAAATTCCCGGCTTCTGCCCTGGTTACGGATGCCAATATGGAAGTAGCCAATACGTATATGGGTGATGAACGATTCCGGGATGCGATACCTTACCTGAACAATGTGATTAAAAGCAGCGGCAATGCCAGCCTGGTTCCGCAGGCCTATCTGAAACTGGGCACTTCCTACTATAATATTGATAATAATCCGGAAGCCCTCCGCCAGTTTAAAACCCTGGTGGAAAAATATCCCAACGCGCCGGAAGCCGGGGATGCGATTGATAATGTTAAGATCATTTATGTGGAAGAAGGGAAACCCGGGGAATATGCGTCCTTTATGCGCCAGGCGGGCCGTCCGCTCAGTACAAATACGGAAGATTCGCTGACCTATGCTGCTGCAGAAAAACAATATGATGACGGGAATATGAATGCAGCCCTGAACGGTTTTAATGAATATCTGGCACAATTTCCCCAGGGAGCATATATGCTGGATGCCCAATTTAACCGGGCGGAAATTTATTTCAGCCGTAAAGAATGGAACAATGCCCTCACCGGCTATGAATCGGTAGCCGCCCTGGCCCCCAACCGGTATGCGGAAAGAGCGGTACTGGCCGCGGCCCGTCTGCATTTTTTTGAGCTGAAAAACTATGCAAAAGCGGAAACCTATTTTGCCCAGCTGAAACAGATTACCTCCGGACAGGAAACCAGGCTGGAAGCCATGCGGGGATTGTTACGCAGTCAGTACCAGTTGCAGAAATGGACCGAAGCCATGGAAAACGCGAAGGAACTCACCGCGGCCAAAGGAAGCAGTGCTGATGATAAATCTCTCGCTAATATGGCTATTGCCCGCTCTTACCAGGCAGGAGGTGATTTTGGGAATGCCATCAACAGTTTTAAATCGGTGGTGCAGATCAATAAAGCAGCCCTGGCCGCGGAAGCCCGGTATGAGATTGCCGCCAGTTATTTCCAGCTTAACCGGCTTCCGGATGCGGAAAAATCAGCTTTTGAAACCATCAATAAATCCGGTTCTTATGATTACTGGGTGACAAAAGCCTATATTCTTCTCGGGGACATTTATTACCGGCAGAAAGATTATTTCAACGCGAAAGCTACCTACCAGAGTATCGTGGATAATACCCTGAATGCTGAATTTAAAAAGGAAGCCCAGGAGAAACTGGACAGGGTGACTGAAGAAGAAAGTAAAGAAAGCAAAGTAGGGAATTAAACAACCGCCAAACAAAAGACATGAAGCAAACAAGCCTGATAAAATTGTACCTGTTTCTCGCCGGTTTAATGTTGGTGAACGGCCTGGCTGCCCAGAAAGACAGCAGCGGCAAGGGAGGGGTGACCATTGTCTCCAGTTTCAAACCCGTACTGCGGGAATCGGCGAAGATTAATTTCAATGCTACCCCGCCGGCTCCGGATACCACAAAACCCCGGCTCAGTTATGCTATTCCCAACCAGAACCTGGTACTGGGTTATCAGCCCGGATCCCTGAAGCCGCTGGCGCTTTCCGTTGATTCAGCTGTGAAGTTTGATAACAGCAGTTATATAAAGGCCGGGTTTGGCAGCCTCCGCACACCGTTTATCCAGGCAGGTATCACTCTGGGCGACGGGGAAACAGCCGGTTTAAATATTTATGCCCGTCACCTGTCATCCCAGAGCAAAAGAGATTACCAGGATTTCAGCAATACCCGGATACGGTTGGCCGGTTATCTGAAAACGGGGAACAACCTGCAATGGGATGCTGCGCTGGGTATGTATCGTGATAAAACCTACAAATACGGGTACCAGCCTGAAACCCTGGTTTTGCCGGTTGATTCGCTGAAACAGAGTTTCCAGACAATCAGCGGCCGGCTGGCTTTTCATAATATCAATAAAACGGAATTCGGACTGACCTATAACCCGGAGCTGAAGATTGATGTTTTTTCAGATAATCATAAGAATAGTGAGAGTAACACGGTATTAAACGCCCCTCTGCAGAAAACGATTGGTCAGCATTTTTCGGTAGATCTCGGTATCACGTTTGATCTGACCCGGTTTTCCCCGGAGAATAAAACGGCGATTAATAATACGCTTTATTATATCAGTCCGTCTGTTTCATATAAGTCATCTTCCCTGCGTATCCAGGCAGGTATCCGCCCATCATGGGATAATGGCACATTCAAGATGTTTCCCAATCTCCTGGCCGATATCGGAACGGAAGACAAACGGTTTACCTTTCAGGCAGGCTGGTCCGGTTACCTGCGTAAGACCAGTTATCAGTACCTGGCCGGCGAAAATCCCTGGCTATGGTTACCTGATCAGTTGCGTAATACCTGGATTGAAGAGCGTTTTGCCGGATTTAAGGGCACAGTGGGGGATCATTTCAGTTATGCCGCCAAGGTCGGTTTTAACCGGCTAAATAACCAGCCCCTGTTTATTAATGATACCACAGCAGCCGGTGACGGAAAATCTTTTAAAGTAGTTTATGAGGATAAGATGAATGTCCTGAACCTGGGCGGCGAACTGGGGTATACGATCGGGGAAAAATTTTCACTGATTACCGGACTGCAGTTTAACCAGTTTACCGGTTTTACCAGCCAGGCCAAAGCCTGGGGTATGATTCCCCTGGAACTGAAGGCCGCTATGCGGCTACAGGTAATCCGGGATCTCTGGCTGAAAACAGATTTGTTTGCCTGGAGAGGAGCACAGTATCTGCAGAAGAATAATACACCCGAAAGGCTTAAAGGAGCCGTGGACCTTAATGCGGGACTTGAATTCCGGATTACGCAGAATCTTAATCTCTGGGCTCAGTTCAACAATCTTTTTAACCGGGAATACCAGCGCTGGAACCAATACCCGGTTTATGGCTTCAACTTTGTGGGCGGAATCGTATTTTCGTTCGATCAAAAGAACTGAAATGTATGAAATCCTATACCAATACCTGATCCGGCACCGGAAGATGCCGCTGGCGGGTATAGGTACACTGCAACTGGAAAGAAAAGCTGCGCAACTCAATTTTGCTGAAAAACAGGCAGAACCTCCTTCCTATTCAGTACAACTTCTGCCAGCCGATGAGCCCCCGGGACTCGTTTTTTACAGTTGGCTGGGCAGCGTTTTACAGGTTTCAGACCGGGAAGCCATAATCCGTTACAATGATTTTTCCTTTGCGTTTAAGAAGGAATTACGGGAGGGGAGCACCATTGACTGGAAGGGTGTGGGCCGTTTCAGCCAGGGGCTTGCCGGCGATATCCGTTTTGTTGCTGCTGCCGCCAACAGTCCGGAAGCCATAGTACCTGCAGAAAAAGTGATCCGGGATAAATCCAGCCACACGGTGCGGGTGGGCGAAGACGAAAGGAGTTCAGAAGAGATGGAAAAACTGCTCAGTGGTGAAACCGCAACGAGAGATTACTGGTGGGCATGGGCGCTGGTCGCCGGGCTGCTTGCAGTATCTTTTGCGGGCTGGCATTTTTCAGAAAACGGGATTGGGGGCGGGGCTACGGCTAATCCGGCGAAACTGGTACCTGCGGAGTCAACCGGTACTTACCGGTTACTTCCCTGATTTTTCCCTTTAAAATTCCTGGTTTTACCTAACCCATTACCTTCATGAAAGAAATCATTCACTATACTTCCTGCCCTGTATGCGGTTCCCCGGCTCTTCAATCGGTCATGTCAGTACGGGATCATTCCGTATCAGGTGAAACCTTTCAGGTACTTCATTGCGTGGCCTGTACAGCACGTTTTACCCAGGATATACCGGCCTTGTCCGCGATTGGCCCTTATTATCAGTCGGAAGATTATATATCGCATACCAATACAAACCGGGGGCTCATCAACCGGCTTTACCAGTTGGTTAGAAAAAGAACAATCCGGCAGAAGCGGAAGCTGATCCGGACCGTAACCGGAAAGGAGAAGGGGGCACTGCTGGACCTGGGTAGCGGAACGGGGGCATTTGCCGCAGAAATGAAAAATGCGGGATGGGAAGTAACGGGACTTGAGCCGGATGCCGGAGCCAGAAAAGTAGCCGAAGAGAGTTTTGGCATCCATTTAGAGGACACATCTTCTTTTTATTCATTACCCGATCAGCAGTTTGATGCGATTACGCTCTGGCATGTACTGGAACATGTACATGACCTGCAGGGATATATGAAAAAGATGGCTGCATCACTCAGGGAAAATGGCAAACTGGTTATAGCCGTGCCCAATTATACATCCGGGGATGCGGCCAAATGGGGTGACTGCTGGGCTGCCTGGGATGTGCCCCGCCACCTCTATCACTTTTCCCCGGCCTCCCTGGAAGGCCTTGCGAACCGCCACGGGTTGAAGCTGGAGGCTTGTAAACCTATGTGGTATGATAGTTTTTATGTATCGCTTCTCAGCAGCCGGTACCGGTATGGCTCCACCCGTTTGTTGCCCGCATTTCTGACTGGCTTACACTCCAATCTGAGAGCCCTCCGGGATATCCGGAAATGCAGTTCGGTGATCTATATACTGGGTAAAAAATAATTATTCGCTGAGCTGGATTTCAAAAAGTTCAGGCCAGAGTTTCCCTGTGATGTACATTTTTTTAGCCACGCTGTCCCAGGCAATGCCGTTTGGGACCAGGTCGGAGGGGTGGATTTCGGGTCTTTTCTGACGGATCCGGTCCCATAGCTGCGAGAGGTCCACTTTTCCTTCAATGACCCCGGTTTCGGGATTTATTTTGAAAATATAGGGGTAGGTGTACTGATTCGCATATACATAACCGTTAATAAACTCCAGTTCATTCAGGTTAAAAGTCGGGCTGCCGGCTTCCGTTACAGTCTGGGTGCGCAGGAGTCTGAAACCGGCCGGGTCATAAAAGTAAAGATCTCCTGACCCGTTGGTCAGAATCAGGTTTTTACCATCATTGGTAAGTCCCCAGCCTTCCATATTTACACTGTATTCCTTTATTTTTTTAAAGCCGGGAAGGGTATAGACAAATACTTTATTGTTTTTGTAGGTAAGCTGGTACACTGTATCATTCAGAATTGTAATGCCTTCTCCGAAAATCTCAGGCGGCAGGGCGAGGCTCTGCAGGGCTTTTCCGGTCTTCAGGTCTGTTCGCAACAGTTTTGACCGGTTTTCCAGACCGGTACCTTCGTACAATTCTCCTTTGTAGAAGACCAGTCCCTGCGTATAGGAGCCGGTATCATGCGGAAACGTTGACAGGATAGAATAAGTGATATTCCTGGGAGCGGGTATGGCCGGCTGGTCCGGACTCCCGTTATTATCATCATTTTTGCAGGCGGCCAGGGAGCAAAGGGCCAGTATCCCGATCAGGTATTTCATAATTCAGTTTAAGCTGGCGCAAAAGTACAATGCGGATTCCGAATACCCTGTTAAACAAAGTCGCGGTATTCGTAAAAATACGATGATTTGGCTATAGGATTTTACGATTATTCCGTTTATCTTTGGCAATCATCTTTTCAATATCCCCCGAATTCCCTTCCGAACCGTATCCCAAGAGATTCCTTCCTATAAGTCCTGTTTCCATCTTTTGTGTGTCCAAATCTATTGAAAAGTCCCAGCCATTTCCTGTGCCCATTGTGAACCTAATAATTTGGAACTATGAAGGCGGGACAACTGCGGATTGTCTTTTTTTTACTTGTTTTTTCAGCTGCTGTACAGGCTCAGGAGCCCTGTGCAACGCATTTATATAGCAGGGCGAAGCTACAGACCGATGCGGGTCAAAGACTCGCCATAAACCGTGCTGAAGAATTTATCAGACAGGTGCAGGCAGCGCCCGGAACAAACCGCCTGGAAAACGGGATCATCAAGATTCCTGTGGTGTTCCACAACCTTTATCATACAGCCGATCAGAAAATAACCGATGCGCAGGTATATGCCCAACTGGACATGCTGAACCGGGCTTTTCGCCGTCGCAATGCCGATACGGTCAATACCCCGGCTGTGTTCAGGCCACTGGCGGCTGATTGTATGATAGAATTTCACCTGGCCACCTCTGATCCTGGCCGGCGTTATACCAATGGCATTATCCGGAAATACAGCCCTGTATTGAAGTGGACGATGGATGACAGGATGAAAAAATCTGCTGAAACGGGATCTGATGCATGGGACCCTTCAAAATATCTTAACATCTGGGTTTGTAATCTGGAGAAGTTTGCGGGTTATTCAACCTTACCCGGGTCGGATGTTTCGCTGGACGGGATTGTGCTGGGACTGGGAGCTCTTAATCCTTCTTATGAAACGATCATTCATGAAGCCGGACACTGGCTGGGTTTAAAGCATATCTGGGGGGATGAATACTGTGGCGATGACGGTGTTTCAGATACGCCCAAACAGGCTGCCTATACTCCCGGCTGTCCCACAACGGTCAGGGTTACCTGCGGGAACGGCCCGGCAGGTGATATGTACATGAATTATATGGATTTTACGGCTGCCGCTTGTACAAACCTGTTTACCCATGGGCAAAAACAACGGATGTGGGCCTCCTTTGCGTTTGGAGGTCCCCGGCACAGTTTGCTGGAATCGGCCGGTTTGGACAAACCGTTGATTCAGGAAAGCCAGCCCTTGGATGAAGGAGAGCCCCGCTGGCTGGAGATCCGGATTTTTCCCAATCCTGTTAACAGCATTCTTTACCTTGATTTTTCATATGATGCACGCTGGATCGGCAAAAGAATTTATGTGACAAATGTTTCCGGGCAACAGATTACCAGTGAGGTAGTTACGTCAAAAATCCACAGCCTGAATGTGGATAAACTTCGCCCTGGTATTTATTTTCTTGCAGCAAATAACGATCAGGGCTTGTCTATGAGGATGAAGTTTGTAAAACTTTAAGTCGCAACCTGAAATAACTAACGCTGCGGGCGTATGCTTAGGCGCCCAAATTTTCCGACTGCTCAACAACAAAGGGGGCTGCTGGTATCACCAGCAGCCCCTTGCTTTATTCAGTAAATTACGATTATTACAGATGAATGGCTTCCCCATAGGCCACTTCAATCGCATCTTTTACGCTTTCGCTGATAGTCGGGTGGGGGTGAATCGCATTTAAAACTTCGTGGTAGGTAGTTTCCAGTTTACGTGCGGTTACAGTTTCGGCAATCATTTCTGTTACATTATAACCGATCATATGAGTTCCCAGCCACTCCCCGTATTTGGCATCAAATATCACTTTCACAAACCCCTCTGTATGACCGGCTGCTGATGCTTTACCGCTGGCACTGAGGGGGAATTTGCCAACTTTGATTTCATAACCGGCATCTTTCGCCTGCTTTTCCGTATAACCCACAGAGGCGATCTCAGGTACACAGTAGGTACATCCCGGGATATTGTTATAGTCAATTGCTTCGGGGAGATGACCGTATTTCTTTTCGTTGTAGGCAATGGCTTCCGCGCAGTTGATGGCTTCTTTGCTGGCTACATGGGCCAGGGCCTGTCCGGGGGTTACGTCTCCGATAGCATAAATCCCGGGAATATTGGTCTGGCCGTATTTATCAACCAGGATCTTACCTTTTTCTGTTTTAATACCCAGCCCTTCCAGTCCGATGCCTTCAATATTGGCCGCCACACCCACTGCACTGAGCAGGATATCGGCTTCCAGCACGGTTTCTCCCGCAGCGGATTTAACCTTGGCTTTTACCCCGTTTCCGCTGGTATCCACACTGGTCACTTCGCTGCTGGTCATAATGGCGATGCCGCTTTTCTTGTATTGCTTTTCCAGTTCTTTGGAGATGTCCTCGTCTTCCACGGGTACGATCCTGGGCATAAATTCAACAATGGTCACTTTGGTGCCCATGCTGTTATAGAAATAGGCGAATTCTACCCCGATGGCGCCGCTGCCCACGACAATCATTGATTTGGGCATTTCAGGTAATACCATCGCCTCCCGGTACCCGATAATTTTTTTACCGTCAATGGGCATTGAAGGGAGCTGACGGCTCCGGCCGCCGGTAGCAATAATAATATGACGGCCCTCGACCACCTGTGTTTTGCCGTCAGCGCCGGTTACTTCCAGTTTCCCTTTGGCAATCAGTTTGCCAAAACCCATTATAACGTCTATTTTATTCTTCTTCATCAGGAACTGAACACCCTTGCTCATTTTATCAGCCACCCCACGGCTTCTTTTCACTACCGCACCGAAATCCGGGGTGCCGCTGGCTTCAATTCCAAATTCTCTGGCGTGTTTAATATATTCGTATACCTGTGCACTTTTCAGGAGTGCTTTTGTAGGAATACAGCCCCAGTTCAGGCAGATTCCGCCGAGGCTTTCTTTTTCAATCACAGCGGTTTTTAATCCCAGTTGGGAAGCCCTGATAGCAGCCACATAACCACCCGGTCCGCTTCCAAGAACAACGACATCGTATGCCATGTTTTTTCTAATTAGTTGATAAATAATTGAGTTGTGCGTTACAGTCTGCGAAGTTATCCGAAAAGGGGCAATTGACAAAAGGGGGCATCCTGCCCGGACTGGTTCAGAAATTGGTATTAATTTGCCCCGGAAGGCCTTTCCGGGTCAGCCGCAGAATAAAAATGCAAAAAAAGAGCCTGTATACTTTAGTAATTGCCTGATTTCCCCTACCTTTGCCGTCCCAAAATTTGTATCAATCATGGCAAGAGTATGTCAGGTTACTGGTAAAACCCCGATCGGAGGCCACAAGGTTTCCCACTCCAATATCAAGACCAAGCGTCGTTTTCTGCCCAACCTGCAGAAAAAAAGGTTTTACCTGGCCGAGGAAGACAAATGGATTACCCTGAAGCTGTCCACGGAAGCAATCCGGACCATCAATAAGAATGGTCTGTACAGTGTGGTAAAAGAACTGCGTGCGAAAGGAGAAAAAATCTAACATTATTAAAGCGAAATAATCATGGCAAAGAAAGGTAACCGTGTACAAGTCATCCTGGAATGCACTGAACACAAAAACAGTGGCCAGCCCGGCACCAGCCGTTATATCACGGTAAAAAACAAAAAGAACAATCCCGAGCGTCTGGAGTTGAAGAAATACAACCCCATCCTCAAGAAAGTGACTGTTCACAAGGAAATTAAATAATCAGTTGAAAAGTTAACAGGTTGACTGGTTGACAGGGCCTTTTAAACTTATTAACTCATAATCATATCAACTTTACAAAATGGCAAAAGCAGCAAAAACGGCGATCAAGAAAGACCCCAAGCAGGCCGCCGAAGCAAAAAATTATACCAAGGTAATTAAGGCTGTACGCAGTCCGAAAACCGGTGCCTATACCTTTAAGGAGCAAATGGTGCACAAGGATAAAGTGAAGGATTTCCTGGCCCAGAAATAATTGCCCTCATCTGATGTATATGAAAGCTGTTCGTTCCTGCGAATGGCTTTTGTTGTTTAATTTAAAACCGCTTCCCTCAACGCGGAGCAGTTTGATTCCTGGTTCTTGGTTCTTTGGTTCCTGGTTCTTTGGTTCTTGATTCTTGGTTCTTAAACATATCACCATGGGTTTTTTCAATAAGCTGTTCGGAAAAAAAGAAAAGGAAAGTCTTGATGCTGGTTTGCAGAAAACCAAGGAAGGCTTCCTGTCCCGTATCACCAAAGCGATTGCGGGAAAAAGTACGGTAGATGAAGAAGTGCTGGATAACCTGGAGGAAGCGCTGGTTGGGGCCGATGTCGGTATTGAAACCACCGTCAAAATCATTGAGCGGATTGAAAAAAGAGTATCGAGAGACAAATACCTGAACTCGGCAGAACTTAATAAAATGCTGCAGGAAGAGATTGAAGCTCTCCTGACGGATGCGCCCGAATCCAACAGTTATGCTTTTGATTCCGCTTTGCCTGTTACACCCTATGTTGTACTGGTGGTGGGCGTAAACGGGGTGGGGAAAACCACCACCATTGGCAAGCTGGCGTATAATTTCAAAAAAGCGGGTAAGGAAGTCCTGCTCGGAGCGGCGGATACGTTCCGGGCCGCCGCGGTGGACCAGCTGACTATCTGGAGCGAACGGGTTGGCGTACCTATTGTAAAGCAGGCCATGGGATCAGATCCTGCTGCCGTGGCTTTTGATACAGTACAGAGTGCCGTTTCCCGCAAGTCGGATGTGGTGCTGATTGATACAGCCGGCCGGCTGCATAACAAAGCACACCTTATGGATGAGCTCAGTAAAATCAAACGGGTGGTGCAGAAAACCATTCCCGGGGCACCGCATGAAGTACTGCTTGTGCTGGATGGCAGTACCGGTCAGAATGCCCTGGAACAGGCAAAGCATTTTACCGCAGCAACCGATGTAACGGCACTGGCTATTACCAAACTGGATGGCACGGCCAAGGGCGGGGTTGTACTGGCGATTGCTGACCAGTTTAAAATACCTGTAAAATTTATCGGGGTAGGAGAAAAAATGGAAGATTTACTGGTTTTCGATAAACATGAGTTTGTGGATAGTTTGTTTAGTCTCGGGAAGGGAGAAGGCAATGGGCAATAGGCAGTGGGGGACATACTGACCACTCACCATTCGCCTGACCGGTCAAAAATCAAACAATGAAGACAAAAAAAATAACAAGAGACAAGGTTAATATTATTACCCTGGGCTGCAGCAAGAACATGGTGGACAGTGAGGTGCTCAGCGGACAGTTACGCGCCAATGATATTGACGTTGTGCACGAGAACAGGAAACTGGATCATAATATCGTAGTGGTGAATACCTGTGGCTTTATTGATAAGGCCAAAGAGGAAAGTATCAATACAATTCTTGACCAGGTAGAACTCAAACGCCGGGGAAAACTGGATAAAGTATATGTGACCGGTTGCCTGAGTGAGCGGTATAAAAACAACCTGGAGGCCGAAATCCCGGAAGTGGATGCCTTTTTTGGCACCATGGAACTCCCACAGATACTGAAACAGCTGGAAGCTGACTATAAAGCAGAGCTGGTGGGGGAACGACTGCTGGCAACCCCTAAGCATTATGCTTATATGAAAATTTCGGAGGGCTGCAACCGTACCTGTTCATTCTGCGCCATACCTCTGATGCGGGGACAGCATGTCAGTAAATCCATTGACGACCTGGTCCGCGAGGCGGAAGGGCTGGTGAAAATGGGGGTGAAAGAAGTGATGCTGATTGCCCAGGAGCTTACTTATTATGGACTGGATCTTTATAAGAAACGAATGCTGGCTGACCTGCTGAACCGGCTGGCCGATGTAAAAGGACTGGAGTGGATACGCCTCCATTATGCCTACCCGTCCAAATTCCCGATGGATGTGCTGGATGTGATGCGTCAGCGGGATAATATTTGCAATTACCTGGATATGCCTTTGCAACATGCCGCGAATAATATGCTCAAAGCAATGAAACGGCAGCTTACCCGGGAAGAAATGGAGGAGCTCATTCCGGCGATCCGGGAGAAAGTGCCGGGCATCTGTCTGCGTACAACACTGATTGCCGGGTTTCCCGGAGAAACTGAAGCCGATGTAGAAGAACTGAAAGGCTTCCTCCAACGGCACCGGTTTGACCGGGTTGGCATTTTCACGTACTCACATGAAGAAGGCACCGGGGCCTATGACCTGGCAGATGATGTGCCCGCTGAGGAAAAAGAGAACCGGGCCCGGGAGATCATGGAAGTACAGCAGGAGATTTCCTATGAACTGAACCAGGAAAAAGTAGGAAAAGTATTTAAAACGCTTATTGACAAAAAAGAAGCCGGCCGTTACCTCGGCCGTACAGAATACGATTCTGTGGAAGTGGATAATGAAGTGGTGATTCACTCCGCTAAAAAACTTCCTGTTGGAGAGTTTGTGAATGTAAAAATCACCCGGGCCTATGATTATGACCTGGAGGGAGAAGTGGTGGAATAACGGGAGTGTAATCCGGGAAGAAAGAAGTCAATAAATCCGCTGATTATTTGGAAATATACCTGCCATCATAAGTGGCATGCGGATGAGGGCTGTAACTTTGAAAAAAGATGCTGTGATGCGATGTTTTTTTGCCTGTTGTTGTTTATTACTCTCCATGAATATATCAGGTCAATCAACTGATACGGTTCCGGCTGGCGTGACAGGAGCTGCGGGCGCAGTGGCCGTTATAAGTCCGCTGCCTTATGAGCTGCCGTATTCAACCGGTGCCGGAATGAATGCAGACAGCAGTCAACTGTTTCGGGTAAACATCAGCAGGGGTAAACTGAACGGGGTCTGGGAGAGCTGGTACCACAATGGCCAGCGATGTGATTCCGGAAGTCTGGTGAATAATATTCCGGATGGGGAGTGGAAAATCTGGAATGAACAGGGGCATTTACTGGCGGTACGCCATTACAGTTCGGGTAAATTTTGGCGTATCACGGCTGAAATGGCGCGATACCATCCTAAAAGAAGTTTTTATTATTTAAGCGAATGGTATCAGCGCAACCGGGGAGAAGCATTGTCTCAATTGGATGCCGTGAACTCTTTTCCGGAGAGCAAAGGAAGAATCAGTGCCCGTACCCTGGGGAAACATGCTGAACAGAATGCAGAAAACGGGGCAGTTTACAAACCGGTATTTGTACAATGCCTTCATGAAGGCTTATTCATGAATTATTTCCCGGGCGGATTGGTGAAAGATTCAGGTTATTACCGGGATGGACTGCGCACCGGCAAGTGGATTCACCGGGATGAACCAGACGCCGGCTGGTACCAGGGAGCGTATCATCAAGGGAAACGGATAAAGGAATGGAAATTATACAACCGGGAGGGCCGCCTGGAGGAAATTATACACTACAACCATCGGGGTGAGATAAACTGGCGTAAAAAAATAAACAGGCAGTAAATCGGGAGAAATACTGCCTGTCTGAACAATGAATTAATCGTCATCGTCTTCTTTCCCTTCTTTTTTACTGTATCCGGTACTGTCGGCCTTGTTGTTCTCCGGATTTAATAAACCGGGTTCGTTTTTTTTCTTTTTCTCTTTTTCCTCATCCTCCCTGCCGGATTCATTATTGCCACCGGCCTGGCCCGTCTGCAGTTCCGTGTGCCGGATTAATCCGCCCAGATGAGCTGTTTGCGCCATAGTTACAAAAGAAGCCAGTGAAAATAAGACCGTCAGTGTCAGGATCCCTTTGTAAATGGATTGCCGGTTACGTAAAACATATCCCGCGAGGGCGAAAACACCGGTAAGTATGATACCGATTAAGGAGATTTGGGCCATGTCTTCATGGCTTTCGATCGCCGCTTCGTTCACACCGGCGGCTTTCTCCACCAGCTCTTCTGTTCCTTCTCCGGTTAAAAATACCGGCGCGGTAAAGAGGGCGCCTGCTATCAGCATAAAGAGCGATAAGGTAATAAAGGCATTGTTTTTCCGGAAAATGCCCAGGATAAGTACAAGTCCGCCAATCAGGGATAAAAACAACGGGACATGATTCAGGGCTAAATGAATTTGCGCTGCGTTCATACAATAAGTTTTTATATTGAGGAATAGATACAGGGGTACAATGAACAGTCATTGTACAGGGTGATCAGTATGGACGCTCAGGCTTTGGGAGGATGAAAAACCGCATTGGACCGGTAACGGGGCATGCCTTCCGGATGGGTGATCGGTTCAATGATTACGGGAAACTCAGGGCAGGAACGATGGTCCGTTTTATTCATTGTAATTACCGTGTCAACATGCCCCGTTGCTTTGAGTTCTTTAAAAGGCAGTTCCATGTCGTCATCATCGTCATTATCTTCCGGGTGATTGGCGGTATAATGCAGTTGCAGGAAGGCGAACAGGTCCATAGCCGGATCTGCTTTCCGGTGTTGCTGAAAGTGCTGCATCAGTTCAGGTAACTTTACGAACTGATGCAGTTCAGTAGAACTGAAAAGAAAAAGGGAGGCTAATATGGTTGCCAGTGCAGACCGCAATTTTTTTTCTTAGCCTGTAAGGTAAGGGAAAAACGAAACTTTGTCTGTGCTGCTGGTTGTTCAGCCGGCAAAATAATTTTAAATCCCTGTTAAAATTCCTCAGCCGGCCAGTGTTACCCCTATCATCTTCCCGATGCCAAATGTAATGGCAGCCGCTGCGAGTCCGAAAATAACCTGGCGTAATCCGGAGTACCAGATGCTTTTTCCGGTAAAGAGGGTAATGGCGGCCCCAATGATGAACAAGCCCGCTGCACTGGCTCCGGCACTCAGCAGAATTGCCTGGGTTCCGGATAGAAACATAAAGGGAAAGACCGGTATAATGGCTCCTACGGCAAACAGAAAGAAAGAGTAAAGGGCCGCTTCAAATGCGGATCCTTTTAATTCCTCTGCATTGATGCCCAATTCTTCCCTGACCAATAACGCATGGGCATGTTCCGGATCTTTGAGCAGTTGAGAGGCCATATCCCTGGCCTGCTCATCCGGGATTCCCTTCGCTTTGTAAATAAGCTCCAGTTCTTTCATTTCATTTTCGGGACTGGTTTGCAGTTCTTCCATTTCGATCTCCATCTGGTTTTCATATAATTCCTGGGAACTTTTAACGGAGATCCATTCGCCCAGCGCCATGGATAGGGCGCCTGCCAGCAGCCCGGCCAGTCCGGAAAGTAACACTCCTTCCTGACCCTGGGTGGCTCCGGCCACTCCCATGACCAGACTGAAATTGGAAACCAGTCCGTCATTGCCACCGAGTACGGCAGCCCGGAGCGCATTTCCCCCCACTGACCGGTGTCTGGTTTCAAAACGGGCAATCGTACTGCCGGAAATGCCGGAGTTACTGATGATGTTGCTTAAAATTTTGACGTGATTGTTTTCCGTGCCGGTCAGCGGCATATTGTTTTTTTTCTTAACGGAAAGCAGGGAAGTGGACAGGGTTTTTTCCGTATCCATTAATATACCCAGCACATAATCATACCCGAATAATTTCCCGATTCGGTTCAGGGCCCTGGCCCGGAAGGAGGGAGCGGGCATTTGTTCTGCCGGAATGTTCATCTTTTTCAGAAATGCTTCCGCATGCCCTTTTTCAATGGCGCTCATTTGCTCAAATATAGAAGCCACGGCCTTGTCTTCTTCGTGTGCGGCCAGTTGTGCATATAGGTAACTGGCATCCACTTCTGTTTTTATTGACCTAAAATCCGGCATATATGATGAGTTGATTCCTTAAGTTATTCTAAATTATCTGTTTTCTTAACTGTTCAACCACTCTGGCTGCTTCCTCCATTTTTCCGTCAGGTACCGGTACCCGGATGATTTCTTCCTGGGAAGTCTGCAGGGTCGGGTACTCAAAAATAATATGAAGCACTGGTATAGGTGCGTCTGTGTAAATATCCACGCCGGTTAAATGCGCCCCCAATTGTGTCCATAGCTGAAAGCTTCCTCCGATCATGACAGATTTTTCCCCGATAATGGCTTCATGTACTCCTTTGCGTAAAACACGGCTCCTGAAATAAGGCGCCAGTGACCCCACGGCTGTCAGTAAAAGCATAATGCCTGCCACAATCAGGATAAAAAGCGTATCACGGTAAATAATCACAAGCAGCAGGCAAACAACGGCTGATATGATCAGGACCAGCTTCAGGGTGGCCCGGTTGACCATTTTCACTTCCCGCAGATCTTCCCGGATAAAAGCTTCCCATTCGGCGTCTGTATATTTCCAGTGCGCCAATGGTTGTAACTCATCCAGCAGTCTGTCAAACTCACGGGCCCTGGGATGAAAGACAGCCGCTGTGATAAAGGCTGACAAGGCGGCAAAACCACTGATAAAAATCAGGGCATAACCTCCTTTCATACCATCAATACTTGAGCCACCGATCACGGCCACTCCGATCAGTGCCAGCCCGGTTATAATTGCCCGGTACATGGTCCGGCGTGGCTTGTTGATAATCTTTCTGTTTTCCATACAGGTTTATTTTACTTCTATTTCACCGTCCCAGCCAAACTGAACGTATTGCCTGGCTGTACCGGCTGTTAATGATCTGCTCACGGTTATCCCTCGACTGCTAACCTGTATTACGGTATTCAGTGGTAATCCGGTGAATTCAAATTTGCCGTTGGCATCGCTGTTGACTGTTTTGGATACGGCTTTCCCGTTGAGTGTATACCGGATGGTTACAGCGGTGTTGGGAAGTGGCTCCCCTGATAAATCATACGGATTGGATGGTTTTGCTTCTTCCCTGGTTTTAAACACCGTACCATAGAGTGTCCCGGTTACAGTGGTGGCCGGCGGTTCCGGCGCCGGTGTTGTTTTTGGCGCCGGTGCAGGCGGGGTAGCCGGTGCAGGTTCTTTTGTTGTGCTCACGGGTTTCGCTGTTTTGGGAACCCAGACAACCGTAAAGCCACAGCCTTTTGATTGTCCGTTTTGTGACCAGGTGGAGGGATCGCTGTCAATGACAGTATAGGTTCCGGCGGGCAACTGCATTTTCGGTTGTACCACCCAGGTGGCATTCTGTACCCCTCCCTGACCGATCAGTCCGTAAGCCTGCCAGGGACCATATACCTGGCCGTTGCTGTGTTTTACAGCAATGGTACCCGGTTTTTTTCCACCGTTGTAGTAGTGATAATTTTCTATCCGGGTTATATAAGTGGCTTTTGACAGGGTGAATGTTGTCGGTTGGGTAGGTCCGTTGGAAACTCCGCCGATATTCCCGTTATCGAAAATTTTTTCCTCTGCACTGGCGTCAGCGGGGTTTACTCCTTTATCATCGGATTTACCCGGTGCAGGTTGCGGAGGAGGATCAGTTGGTTTCTCGGCGGGTTTTTTACCGGTGATCACACTGTCAATTTTTCCGAGCCCTTTATTGACCCCTTCAAGAAACTCGCCAAAGGTTTTCTTTTTCTTTTTTGGTTCCTCTTTGGCGGTTTCCTTTTTGGCCGGATCTGTTTTTGAAACCTGGGGTGCTGCGGTTGCCGGTTTACTGGTCCGGACAAAATTCCGGGTTCCGCTGGCTTTCGTGTCTTTCCATTCTCCCACCGCACTGTTGCCATCAGCTGATACAGTGAGTATATACTGACCATCCAGCCCGTCGCGTGTGGAGTAGGTAATGAGACCGGTGTTCCCCATCATATCCAGTGTGCCTTTTGCATTTCCAAAGCCCTTCTCCACAGCATCATAACGACCTTCACCCAGGGCGGTAAATGTAAAGCTCTCACTGCTTCCGTGCTTCCAGGTTCCGTTCATGTCAAGTTTTGAGTACGTGCCATTGATTTCTTTTTCCAGCTCTCTCACCCGCCGGATACGGTCCGGACTGTTCCACCAGCGAAGACTTTCTTTCATTTTTTCCAGCCCTTCACTTTTTGTTTTCTTTTTCTTTACCAGGTTTTCCCCTTCCTTCCATAGCGCATCCGCTTTCCGGTATTTTTCTTTGAGTGCTGAAACTTCAGTTTCCAGGGCTTTGATTTTATTTTCCAGAACAGCGTCCGGAACCAGGGCGACACTGGACTTGTATTTTTCCAGCGCTGCTTCCTTATCACCCAGGGATTCAGCCCGCTGCCCTTCTTTTTTCAGTTGTTCCGCCTTTTCCCGGTTAGCAGCCATTTCTTTTTGCTTCTGCGTCATGGATCGGGCAAAATCAATCATTTCCTGTCTTCTCGGGTCTTTGGAACTGAAGCGGCTATTGGCCGTATATTCTATGGATACCGGGGTTTTCTTCGGGTCAACCGGCTGACCTTTTTCCATGGCAGACCGGGTTTGCAGGAAATCATTGTACAGCCTGTTCTGTTCGGCTATCTGCGATTTACACAATTGTATGGAGCTTGCCACTTCCCGCATGGTGGCAACAGATCCTGTCCATTCATTTTTAAAGGCTTCCAAACCTTTAAGTCCGTTTTCAAAATCATTGTCTTTAAAATGACCGGTCCAGTTGGTACGGGTTATGGTCCATGCGGAATCACATCTTTTCAGCAGCTGCACATATTTGTTGTATTTGTCCTGTGACCATTTATTGGCCATTTGGCCGGGCATGGAAAATTGCATACGATTCAGATCGGCCACCAGTTTTTCTGCAGTTTGTGTGTTTTTAGCGGCAATCTGGGATTCCAGTTCATTGCCTTTAGCTAAAACAGCCGGCCATTCCTTTTGCCATTTCCGGTATTGGTCAAGTTGCGTTTTGGCGGTTACATCCCCTGGTTTAAGGCGAAGTGCCTGTTCCATTCTCTTAATGGCCAGGCTGAAATCTCTTTCATAAGCAGCCTCTTTACCGGCTTTCTTACATGCTTCTGCCAGTTCATTCATCAGGCCGGCGGCCTCTTTGGAATTCATTGTATTCAATTCTTCACCGAGTGTAAGTGCTTCATCCAGTTTTCCTTCTTTGATTAATTGTCTTGCCCGGTTCATTTTTTCCTCAAAAGCCTTTTTCTCTTTGGCTCCCTGGCTGATCTGTTCGGATGATATTGTGGCGCTGAAGGAGGCAAGACCTTTTCCCAGTTCAACCCCGTTGGCATCTTTCACCGTTACCTGCATGTTAACCGTACCGGTTTCAAGGGCGGTTACCCTGACATCACGGGAAGCAGGGTTACTGACGGAAGCATTGCCTTCTGTAACCTGCCAGTTATAGGTGATGGTTCCGGATGGTTGTGGTGTAACCACAGCGGTGAATTCCACCTGCTGATGTACAGCTATTTCCTTATCAACCTCCACCAGACCTTTACCCGGTTGCCAGATCATGGGTTTGGGGCCCTGTACTTTTGGACCTTCTGTTTTAACGAGGTATCTGTCTGCTGTAAAATAGGCCCTGGTTCTTCCCAGTTCCTCTCCGTTACTTTTTACCAGCGCCAGTACTTCCAGGGTTACCTGCGTGGCGTCTTTGGCATAAAATGTTATTTCAGTACCATCCTGTGAGGCACTTACCTGATTGGCATTTGCTCCGGGGGGCATCCACCGGTAACTGATATCATCCAGTTTTTCCGGGCTGGTTTTTATCGTTGCAGTGACCGGTTGTCCTACCGGGGCTTTGGCCGGATTAAACACAATGGTGAACCCTGGTTTTTCCACCTCCAATTCCAGTTGTTCTGATTCTCCGAGTGTAATGGTCTCTGCTGTAGTTTTATCCAGCACCTGCACCCAGACTTTTTTACGACCCGGACTATTGAATGTGACGATACTCTTTCCGTTACTGCCTTCAAAGGGAGTAAATTTTTCTTCGGGGTGTGGTTGCCACAGGTATTGTAATTTTTTGCCAGCTGGTACCGCACTTACAAATTCGGCCCGGAGTTCTACAGGCATGCCCACTACGATCTTGTTACCGGCCGGAGCTACTTTTATCAGGCGGAGCTTCAGCGGAGCCACCACATATTCAAGGCTGGCACTGCCCGGAGGGACCGTACCGTCAACGGTGACGGTTACAGATTGTTTGCCGGGTCTGGCCGAAGAAAGCTGAACAGCAGCAACATTGGTATTGCCTTCTGTCTGCCCGGTCCAGGTATAGGTATACGGACCGTAATCCGCTTTATCGTTTTTAATCACGGCTTTCACGATTACCCTGGAACCCGGCTGTATCGTATCCGGTTTGGGTTCGATAACCACTTGCGGGAAGTCGCTTCCATCGGGTTTGGGTCCGGTATAAGGTGAGCGGGTAAGTCTTCCATCCGGCGTAAAGGAGGCACCGGTAAGAATGGAGATACACTCATTCGCCAGTTGTTTTACCATACTCATCATCCAGCCCCTGTCACTGTTGTCAAAGGCACCGCCGGCTCCTGCACTCCAGTACACTTCAAAGAATTTTTTCCCTTTCATCACATAACCTGTGAAACTGGCTCCGGCTCCGGCTGACCTGTAACCGGCATCACTCCAGCCACCCGGTGAATAATAAAAGTCGCTGTACAGTCCATAGCCTTTAAAATCTCCGACGGAAATGGGCTTTACCTGCAGTTTTTTGTATTCCTGTTCTTTGGCTTCTTTTTCCATCAGGCGCTGCAGATCTTCCAGTGTATTGACTTCCTCATAACCAAAGGGGGTGTCGTCTTTCATCCCTACGGTGGCATGTGCTTCTGCTGTACTGATCGCTTTGCCGTCACCTGACCAGCCGGGAACACGCGGGGCATTCTTTACAGGCTTTCTTTCCAGCCTGAACCAGTTTGTTCCGGCACCACCTTCCCAGATGTCGGTTGCCTTCACATGCAGGCT
Source organism: Chitinophagaceae bacterium (assembly GCA_014879565.1). Lineage (GTDB taxonomy): Bacteria > Bacteroidota > Bacteroidia > Chitinophagales > Chitinophagaceae > JJ008. Next base: position 49,763 of record JACSRW010000017.1, on the reverse strand, counting down.
CATGTGCTGATACTTCACCTTTTTATTAAAGGAATGGTAGGAAGCCCGGCTGGCTCCGGGATCTGTCACTTTAAAAGAAATACCAACTGTTATGCTGTCCTGCAGGTATTTTTTTCCATCAGGACCGGTGGTTTCCATGGACTGCCGCACCTGCAACCTGGCTGCTCCGCAGTTTTTATCACCGGTCAGGGCATCCCAGTTCCAGCTGCAGTCATTCATCCTGCCTTTCAGTAAAGCAGGTATTTCAGCTGAGACATCAAAAACATCATACTGTTTGATGAGTGCCGGCAGTTTCAGTTTGATTCCTTTGGAAGGGTCATTGAAATTAAATGGGTGTACGCTGATATTCCAGTAGCCTTTGGCCACCTCAATGGTCTGGTTATTACGGTTGCGGAACAGCCGTACGATATACACAAAGTCCCCCTGAGTTTTTGCATCATGCGTAACGGTTTTACCCTCCGCCACTTTAGATTCTTTAGAGGAACTTTTGTCATAGAGAAACCACTCTATTTTACAATCAGCCGGTACGGGTACGGGTTTTTCCTGTTCGTTTCTGAGTTCCGCTTCTGCCGATACCGGTTCTGTTTCTGTGGTTGTTTGTTCGCCGTTAACCTGGATGCGTAAGGTGAGGGCCGGACCTTCCCGCAACCGGGCCAGGTAGTCCTGGTATGCCTGCCGGAGGGTTTTCATCCGGGTGTTGATTTCGTTGGCCTCATCCGGGAAAAGCGGACTGCGGCCTCCGGGACCGGCATCCACCAGTCTTTCAAAGCCAAATCCGTATTCGCCCAGTATGCGTAAATGTTCCTTATCTTCTTTATCTGAGTCTTTAATGGGACGGCTCAGGGCTGCAGCCAGATCATAGCGGATCTCACTTGCCCTTTTGGCATGGGCTTCAATACACTGAATAGTGCGTTGCAGATCTTTCTCCGGATCGGTGGTCAGCATGGGGGCACCCCGCAGGCCGCCCAGGATAACCAGGCGCATCGGATCTTCCTGCAGTTTTGAACCATCCACGCCGAAGGGATGCCATATCTCAAATAGTTTGGGCCGCAGCTGATTAATCTGCCGGTAAACTTTAATATAGTATTCAAGGGTGGGGATAGCCACTCTTTCATAGGCAGTACCTTTTGAGAAACGGTCTTTCAGCAACTGGATATACAACGGATCGTTTTCCACCTGTTTTCTGATTTTAAGCAACAGGGACAGGCTGTCAATTTTTTTCATATTCCATTCGTCCAGGTAAAGAGAATCCTGCAAGGCCACAATGATGGTTTCGAGTGTACCGATCACGCCTTCTTTCTCCGATTTTTTGGTGGATTCAATGGCGTTGAATACAGCTTTCCAGAGGTGATCTTCGATAACCAGGCCGAGACTGTCGAGCATTTTGGTTCTTTGTTTGCCGATCTCAGCTTCCAGTATTTCTTCCAGGGTTCCGTTCTCTTTTTCCTCTTTAAACTGGCGGATGGCAGCGAGGTAACCCAGGAATTCCTGGTCAAAAGCAAAGAGACTGTTCAGGTTTTTCAACTTTGTTTCATAACTGCCCAGCCGGTCACTTTGCCGGGGAACCAGTCCTTCAAAGTATTTAATATCGGGACAGTGTAAGAATGCTTCATTATAAAATACGGATTTGATACCCAGCGTGCGGCCCGGATCTTCAACCGGAATATCAGGGTCGGTTTCCAGGGAATCGGCGGAACCGGATAACCCGGTAAAGGCACGGGGTACTTTAAAACGCACCACATGACCCTGGCCATCTGTGATAGCCATTACCGCCAGTTTGTCCAGGTGGCTTCTGAATGTATAGTCCCTGATCTGTGTGATGATAAGCCTGTCAATCAGGTTCGTTACCATATAGGTTTGTCCGGCAAAGGGGAACAGATAAAAAGCTACCGCCATAGCTGCGGGAGCGGGACTGCGTGACTGGATTGAATTAAAGATGCCCAGCGGGATAGCGGTGAAAGGCCAGTTTCCCTGCATCCAGATAGTGCCGGCTGTCCAGCTGAAATTCCAGGCGCACTCCGCGGTTGTTTTTCCGCTGAACCAGGCATCATATAGCGCCAGTGTATTATCCACATAGTTCAGCAGGTCATTTGACATGATTTTGCCTGCTTTTGTTTTGGCCAGATGTTCATTCAGCACGTTCAGTTTCTGCTGAACGTGATTGGCAAACTCATAAGCCGACAGCGCAGGGCGTTGGGCCAGTTCCGGGGCATACCGGCGCCAGTTATCTGCAAACACACTTTTCATCTTAAGAAGGACCTTCTGTACGGCTTCCGGGCCGAATCCTTTTTTGACCAGGTAATTTCGTACCGGTGCCCAGGGATCACCAATCAGTCTTTCCACGAGGGATTTGTCCACTTTGTATTCTTCTTCCATCAGCCGGTTGAGTTCTTCCAGCCGGCTGTTCATCAGGTCGGGCGGAATTTTTCCGGCCCGCAAATCCACCAGTATACTGTGTGCCCGCAGCATGGATTTAGGAATTTCGGTTCCTCCCTCGCGGAATCCTTTATTAAATTCCTCTTCAATTTGCCAGAGGAATTTATCTGCTTCTTCAAAGCGCTGTTCATCTTCTTTTATAGCGGCAATACTTTTTATCCGGTAACCGTACGCGTTCCCGGCATTTTTCAGCATGGCCTTTTTGCACTGTTCGGTAATGGATTCGGCAATCAGCCTGGCCTGTTCCGCATGTTCCAGTTTCTGTCCGGTGAATTCTTCCAGCAATACAGCGATCCGGCGTCCGTCTCCTTTGTTTTTTATAACCTGTTCGCACAGCGTTTTAAACCGGGCCTCTTCGGGGGAAAGACGGAAATAGGTGTTCTGGTCATTGGGCGCTACTTCCTTCATGGCTTCGCTGATCATAAAGAAACTCCGTTCTGTGTATTTGATCATTTTTATGATCTTTTGTCCGCCCTCGAACGGACCATGTTCAATATCATGGATGGCATGCCGCAGCATTTCCAGGCTGAGCATGGGTTCCATTTTTATAGACAGTTCAGGGTATTTTTCTTTCGGATCAAATTGGTTGGCCGGATCTTTCTGCTGGGCTTTCAGTTCCGCTTCAATCCCTTTTTCCATAAAGAGCTGCTTGCCTTCTTTTTCCGTGGTTCTGATGTCTACGATCTGTCCGTTTTCATTTTTAATTACTTCAATCAGTTTCCACTTGCCGCGCCGCAGCATATCCACTTCAGCAAATGCCTTGCCCCATTCCCCGATAAATACTTCCGCCCCGGCGAGTCCGTGGGCAGTATGCACCACATCAATCGGAATCATGCCCAGACCACTGGCCCGGCGCAGGTTTTCACCAAATAGGTTATGGATGGCCTGGTTGCTTTTGGAATCGGTGGCGATGGTACTGAAGTCTATATCCGCCGCAAACCCAAGTCCGTCCACATTCATTTTCACCCAGGAGCCGATATCCATCTGCCCGTACACCACGCCAACCGCTTCGGGATGTGACCGGAAATAATCCAGCATGGTTTGTTTCCAAACGTCCATGATTAGCAGGGTCCGGCCACCCATGAGGGTTCTTTCAATGCCTTCATAAGCGCCACGCCATGCAATCCGGGGATCTGCCGGATTATCTCCGGGCATGGGATTTGTATTTTTAAATACTTCCTTGTATTTCTGGAGATCCTGAACAGTCAGGTTTTTTTCCGCCATTTCCCGAAAGAAACGGGTGGACTGATCTTTCAGGGAAGCCTGCTGGTCATCCGTCAGGAATGGTTTTTCAGCAGCCTGTGGACCCTGTGCCCGGAAAGGGAGTTGCAAATCAGCCGGCACCTGCCCTTTATACTTGTTGAGTAGTTCGGTAATCGCCCTGAATTTAATATCGTCTGCTGTGGGTGGCGGACTTCCCCGGAATTTCAGTTTAAACTGAAATCCCTGGGCTTCTTTGCCCATTTTTTCGAGGTCTTCTGGCGTTTGTGCATAGCTGTTCTGTAATCCGGTCAGCAGGATGATGGCAAGGAGAACAGGGAATCCCTGCCGTAGGGGTCGGAGGGCAAACATATGGAAGCGTTTAGTGGTAGGTGTCACAATCTAAGCCCGTTCTTCATGGCATTCCTTTGATAGGGGTCAAAACGGTTGCTGATTTATGTCATTACGCATTTTTCTAATACAAAGCGCAGCGGAAAATTAATACCGGGGGGAGGGATGGGAATGACAAACATGCAGTGGCATTTCATACCTTAGCCCAAATACCCATCATGATTCCCGGATCGTATTTTTACCTGAACCGAGACCTGAGCTGGCTGAGTTTCAACGGGCGGGTATTGCAGGAAGCGGCAGATCCTGCAGTTCCCCTGTATAACCGCTTTCTTTTTCTGTCGATTTTTTCTTCCAACCTGGATGAGTTTTACCGGGTAAGAGTGCCTGCCATCACCGCTTTCAGTGGCTGGGAGAGTAAAAAAATCTCTCTCAGTTCCGAATACCCCAATGACCTGATAGAAGAAGTGCTGATGAGGGTTAATGCTCAGCAGGAAGAATATGGCCGTATCCTCCGCGAGGAACTGATACCGGCATTACATACGGCCGGCATTCATTTGTATTACGAAGAAAAAGCCGCCATTACGCTGCGTGAAAAGCTGACAAGTTATTTTCTGTCAGAAGTGCTTTCCTTTCTGCAGCCTCTTTATCTCAGCCCGGCTTCCAGGGGTACAATATTCCTGGAAAATAATGCGCTTTATTTTGTGGTATCGCTGGAGAATGCGCAGCCGTCTCAACAAGGCAGTTATGCGCTGGTGAATATTCCTTCCGGTCAGTTGCCCCGGTTTTATACCTGTTCCGGAGAAAACGGTGAATGGCAGATTCTTTTCCTGGATGATATCATCCGGGATTGTCTTCCTCTTTTGTTCAGGGGAGCGGTGATAAAGGATGCCTGGTCTGTGAAACTCACCCGGGATGCAGAGCTGAACCTGGAAGATGAATTTGAGGGGGATCTGGCACTTAAAATAGAAAGACAACTGGAGAAAAGGGACTGGGGGCCGGCTACCCGTTTATTAACAGCTCCGGGTATGCCGGAGGAATTAAAAGATTTCCTGGCAAGTCTCCTGGAAATTCCGCGTCGGGCCCTCATCAGCGGGGGACCTTATCATAACCTGAAAGACTTCGCCTCGCTGCCTTTACCGGATAAAACCCGGTTAAGTGACAAGGTTTGGCCTCCGGTTGAGTATCCGTATTTCGGCAACGGGCAGGCGATTTTCACTTATATACGGGGAAGGGAACACCTGCTTCATTTCCCGTATCATTGTTACGGATCCATATTGCGCTTTTTTAATGAGGCGGCTACCGATCCGCTGGTAAAGGAAATTTGTATTACCCTTTACCGGGTGGCACCTGAATCCCGGATTGTAAATGCGCTGATCAGCGCCGCCCGTAATCGTAAAACAGTAACTGTATTTGTGGAGCTGAAAGCCCGTTTTGATGAAGCAAACAATCTGAAGTGGTCCAAAAAAATGAAGGCGGCGGGTATCCGGATTATCAGCAGCCTGCCTTATCTGAAAGTGCACGCCAAAGTGGCCCTGGTAAAAAGGGAAGAAGAAGGACAAACCATTTATTATTCCTGCCTGGGTACCGGAAACTTTAATGAGAATACCGCCCGTTTTTATACAGACCATATGCTGTTGAGTGCCGACCCGGAAAAAGGGAAGGAACTGGATAGGCTGTTCCGTTTCCTGGTTTCCGGCAAACAACCGGCCGGGGCGGAAGAAATTCCTTTCAGAAAACTGCTGGTATCGCAGTTTAATCTCGTGTCTGTTTTTGAAAACCTGATACAGTATGAGATAGAAGAAGCACGTGCCGGTCGTGAAGCTTTGATTTTTATCAAACTGAATAATCTCCAGGAACGCCGGATGATTGACCGGTTATATGAAGCGGCTGCAGCCGGGGTGAAAATCAAGTTGCTTGTGAGAGGGATTTGTTGTCTCGCCCCGGGACTGGAAGGCCAGAGTGAAAACATTACAGTGGTCAGGATCGTGGACCGTTACCTGGAACATGCCCGGATATTCTTTTTTCATCACGGGGGTGAAAAGAAAATATTTATGGGGAGCGCTGACTGGATGAAACGGAATCTGCGCAGCCGTATTGAAGTGTGTTTTCCGCTGGAAGATCCCGGACTGAAAGAGCAGGCAGAACAGATACTTCAGCTGCAATGGGCTGATCGTCAAAAAGCGCGCCTGTTTACCAGCGGGTATGAAAACCTGGCTTTTCCACCGGAAGAATCAGGTATGGCGGCACAGGAAGCCATTTATCACTGGGTTAGCCGGATTACTGAAAAATAAAAAAGGCCGCACGATGCGGCCTTTTTATATAAAATGCAAATCCGGTTTTTTTAGTGTATCAGGACTTTTCCTGCAGCCAGTTTTTTACCTGACCGGTCTGTCAGCACGACCTGGTAAATCCCTTTATTGGCCTGGCGCATATCAACCGGCATACGCTGGTAGGGCCCGCTGATGCTGTATGCCTTACGGAAAACAGTCGCTCCTTTGGCGTCACTGATGCTGAGTGTGTACTGATTATTACCGGCACTGTAGTATACCACTTCAAATTCCCCGTCTGCCGGGTTCGGCAGTATAAAGAGCCGGTACATGGCCGAATCACCGATGACCAGGGCGGAAGAAGTATTGGTACAGGGTAGCCCGGTGGTATTGGTGACAGTTACGGTGTAGGAGCCTGTTTGGTCAATGCCGATTCCGCTCAGGTTTGCCGTATTGCCGCCTGTGCTGTTGCCGTTTCTTCTCCAGCTATAGTTATAGTTACCAGCCGGGTTTACCTGGGCGCTGAGGGTGGTATTCAGACCGGGATACAGGTTTTGGTAAGGGGCGGCGTTGATACTCACTTGCGGACTGGGGCTCACCGACACCGCAGTGACAGCGGAAGTGGCACTGCATCCTTCCTCGTTCGTTACGGTCACTGTGAAATTTCCACTATTGTTCACCGTTATATTCTGTGATGTTGCCCCGTTGCTCCAGTTGTAGAAGGAATGGCTGCCTGCGTTCAGGGTCACGGAGCCGCCTTCACAGAAACTGGTCGGGCCTCCTGCGGTGATAACCGGCTGGGGCAGGGGATTTACAGTGACCCCAACGGCCGTACTGGTGCTGGCACAACCGTTATTGCTGACTGTTACAGTGTAATTGCCACTATTGGTTACCGTTATACTTTGGGTGGTGGCGCCATTACTCCAGTTCCAGGAAGCGGCATTGGAGGCAGTGAGGATTACATTTCCTCCCTGGCAGAACTGGGTGGAGCCGCTGGCGGATACGGTCACATCCGGTACTACTGTTATGGTCAGTGTGACCGCCGTGCGCTGGTTGCTTTCACAGCCAGTGGCATTGTCCCGGCTGGCAGCATAATAGGTAACGGATCCGGCTGTGTTTAAAACCGGGTTAATCAGGAAATTACCACCGGTGGGAGCATCGTACCAGGTAATGGAGAAGCCGGGCGCTACGCTGGCCGTGGCGGTAAGTACAGGCAGGGTATTGTTACCACATACCACCTGGGTCTGGTTGCCTCCGGAAGCCGGTGCGGCTACAGACGTACTGCCCACTATAATGGATTTGGTGGCTGGGGCGGTATTGCAGGCTCCGTTGCTGGCGTATACCGATATGTTTCCGCTGCTGCTGCCTGCCCCAAAGCTGATGGTAACAGACGTGGTTCCCTGTCCGCTTACAATGCCTGCACCGGGAGGCGCTGTCCAGGTATATGAAGTGGCGCCGGTTACCGGGCTGACTGAATACACCACATTGGAGGGATTGCCGCAAACGGTGTTTTGTCCGCTGATCGTTCCTACGGCTCCGAGTCCGCCTCCTCCATTGGATACGGTTACATTCACCGCATTGGATCTTTCGCTTTCCGCTCCGGTGCTGCTGTTTTTACTCCGGATGGTAAACCACATACTGGTATTGGGGGTAAGGCCCGTGGCGGTATAGCTTGTACCTGTTATATTACCGGCATGCAATACAAACTGGCCACTGGCCGCGTCAAGCCGGTATATATCATAATGGGTGGCATTAGCAACAGCCGTCCAGCTGAAATTCACTTCACCGGCATTACAGGAAGTACCGTTAGCGGAAAAACCACTGACTGTACCGAGAATTTTAAAAGTGGCATCACTCTGATCACTCACCGAACCGGAAGTAACCCTGATAAGGGCTGTGGAAGTATTTACACCGGCAGGTACAGACCAGACCAGGCGGGTGGTAAAACCGGAAACCGAAGATGAGATCAGGTTCCAGGTAGCTCCGCCATTTACAGAATATTCAACAGTTTGGGTACCGCTGATCCCCGCGTTATCCCAGGTAATGGTTTCGCTCGATCCCGGGCTGAATGATTCTCCGCCATTCGGGTATGTCACTTCAATATAGGGCTGATCAATATTCCAGGTCAGAGCATATTCCTGGGAGGCTCCGACCGGAACAGCGGTACCGGCCACGCGAAGGGTATAAATACCTGCAGCCGGAAAATTTAGTTCCACCTGTTCAATATTACTTACATTATCTACCCCGTTGGTGGCTCCATTGGAAGGATTCAGGGGATCCAGTATCCAGGGCAATGAAGTGGTCGGGCCGTTAATTACAGTCAGGTCAAGGTTATTGACAAGTGCCGGATTGGCATTAGCGGCCCCTGCCGGATCATTCCAGGTCAGCATCACCCGAAGACGGGCAGCCCCGTCCGGTACTGTTATCGTAATATCATTGGCCGTCCCGGTCCCTATAGTGTTGACTACATAGCGGTTATCTTCCAGGATACGGATGGCTTTCAGTGCATCAATCCGGCCATAACCAAAACGGTAATCGGGACCCGGATTACCGAGATCATGGGCCGTATTCAGGACCGTGTTTTTGATCAGGGTGGAAGGGGGCAGGTTGTCGCCATTCAATTGTTTATACCGTTGTACCAGCAGGGAAACGGATCCCGCTACTCCCGGTGTGGCCATCGAAGTACCGGAGAGCGTGGCATACGCATTCAGCGGGGTGGAAGTGGAGAACACACTGGTGCCAAATGCACTGATCTCCGGTTTTACCCGGCCATCCTGTACCGGACCACAACTGCTCGATCCGCTCAGGGCTTCTGCGGTTGTAATGTTGGCAACAAGGATATTATTTTTGGCTGTTTTACCGCTGCCGGTAATGGTGGACCATCCGCCGGAGCAGGCAGTCTGGGAATTACCCGCAGAATGCACATGCAGGTGGTAGGGGAATGTGTTGAGGTTTATGTCTGTGGCCCGGCTGGTGGACGAGTACACCACACCGGATCCGTTTACGCCGCAGGTTGCGGATCCGCCGTAGGAATGGCTGCTCACGACCAGGTTATTCGCGGGAATGGCGGCCGCCATTTCCGATTGAATATTGCCACTGAAGTTATAGGAATAAAGCCGCGCGTTCGGCGCCATACCCCGTGCGGTCTGGTTAATCAGTCCGCGGCCAAGTATTGTTCCCGCGCAATGGGTGGAATGCTGAGAGGGGCTGCTGAATTCCATCTGGTTCAGACGGCCGGAAGGGCTAAAATCAAGATGCGGACTTATTTCTCCTTCATCCCAGATACCGATATTCAGCCCATCTCCTTTCAGGTTCCGGGGGCCGTCATTGAGTGTATTTACCCGGTGCAACGTCCGGCCAAGGGTATTTTCCAGCTGGTTCGGCACATCAATAAACTCCACCCATTGAATAAAGGGCAGGGCGGCTACCTGCTGCATATTTGCCTGGGGCACTCTCAGGGTAAAACTGCGGAACATCGGCATGTCTTCCAGAATGGATACCCGGAGCGGGAAAAGACTGCCGGCAATTTTTCCGATGGGCATGGTTTCGTAAGTAATAACAGTCAGATCCGCATAACCGGGTTGCTTTATAGCATGAGCAGGTACCTGTCCGCTGAGCAGGGCCGGCACGGTTTTTTGTGCGGCAGAAAAAGGGAATACACTGCGAAGAGGAAAACTTTTTAACTGCTCAACAGAAACCGAACTGTTTACAACTGCTGTATAGGCCAGGTTGGGAATATAATCCTTCAGGATAATTCCGGCTGCTTCCATTTTTTGCTTTTCTGCAGCTGTGGGCAGACTTCTGAACTGAAGGGTCAGATAATTTTTACCGGCAAAAAGACTGCCGGTCATTTCTGCTGACTCCTTACGGATCCGGCTGATATTTTCTTCCGGAATAAACTTTCCGGAATTCAGCAATAAGGTATAATCAGGTGTTTGCTGTGTAAAACCCGCCATGGATAATACGACAAGAAACAGCGTGAGCAGACCTGCTTTTCTGATGTAGAGATTGAACATGTTTTGTTGTGTTATATAAGAATATAAGGCCTGAAAATAAGGAAATATTCTGCTTGGATAAACTCTTGTTTGGGAAATAAGCGGATCTGTTTCAAAACTCTGAATGTCTTATCTTTAGCCATAAATACGCAATTATGCAATTTGAATGGAAAGGGGTTTTCCCCGCCCTGCTTACCCCTTTTACAAAAGATGACAGGCTGGATCTGTCCCTGTTTGAAAAAAACCTGGATGCACAAGTGGATGCCGGTGTGCAAGGGGTAATTATCGGTGGTTCTCTTGGCGAAGCCAGTACAATTACCGAACAGGAAAAGGAACAAATGGTGCTTTCAGCACTGGCAAGGCCTGGAAAAAAAATACCCGTGATTCTGAATATCGCGGAAAGTACAACGACCGAAGCCGTAAGACAGGCCGGGCTCGCCGGGAAATGGGGCGCAGACGGACTGATGCTTTTACCTCCGATGCGGTATAAATCGGATGACCGGGAAACGGTCAATTATTTTAAAACCGTTGCACGGGCTACCTCCCTTCCCATAATGATCTATAATAATCCGGTGGATTATAAAATTGATGCCCATCCGGCTTTGTTTGATGAACTGGCGGAATGTGAGAACATAACGGCATTAAAAGAAAGCTCCAGGGATGTGACCAATCTGACCAGGATGAAAAACCGTTTTGGTGACCGGTTTAAAATTCTCTGTGGGGTGGATACACTGGCCATGGAAGAATTGTGCCTGGGCGCGGATGGCTGGGTGGCCGGACTTGTTTGCGCATTTCCCAAAGAGACAACGGCAATTTATAACCTCGTTAAAGAAGGAAAGATCGCGGAAGCAACAGCGATTTATCGCTGGTTTATGCCTTTGCTTGAACTGGATATTCACCCTAAACTTGTGCAGTATATCAAACTGGCCGCGTCTAAAACCGGTATTGGTTCAGAATATGTTCGTGCCCCCCGGCTGATACTGGATGGAGAAGAAAGAGCCCGGATACTGGCGGTGATTGAGAAGGGGATTGAGAGCAGGCCGGTATTGGGTAAGGGGCAATAGGCAATGGGCAATAGGCAATGGGCAATAGGGAATAAACCCCAAAAATCAAACTTCAAACAAATGGCTTCAGATACATCGCAGCAGGAAATGCAGCAGGTACTGCAAAAAGCATGGGATGCATTTCACGTGTACCGTAATTTCTCTTTACGGCAAAGGGCCGGGTTTATGCGGGCTATTGCTGCGGAACTGGATGCCTGTGGTGACGGATTGATCCGGACCGCAATGCGGGAAACCAATCTGCCGGAAGCCCGTTTAAGAGGGGAAAGGGCCAGAACCATCTATCAGCTGGAATCTTATGCGGCAGCCTGTGAGAAAGGAGACTGGCTGGAAGCCCGGATTGATACCGCTCTGCCTGAAAAAAATCCCCCTAAACCGGATATCCGGAAAATGCTGGTCCCTTTAGGACCGGTGGTTGTATTCGGTGCCAGTAATTTCCCCTTTGCCTATTCTACAGCCGGGGGAGATACAGCGAGTGCATTCGCAGCGGGATGCCCGGTGATTGTAAAAGGGCATCCGGCCCATCCCGATACTTCTGAGCAGGTGGCTGAGGCTATTTTGCGGGCAGCTCAACATACCGGAATGCCGGAGGGTGTGTTTTCTCATGTTACTGGGATTTCATATGAAGTGGGGAAGACCCTCGTTACACATCCGTATTGCAAAGCAGTCGGCTTTACTGGTTCCTTTGCCGGCGGAAAACAATTGTTTGACTGGGCATCGCAGCGCCCGGAGCCGATACCTGTATTTGCAGAAATGGGCAGCGTTAACCCGGTATTCCTGTTGCCTGAAAAACTTAGTCAGTCCGCGCCTGAAATTGCCGCCATGTATGCCGGCTCTATCACACTTGGCGTTGGCCAGTTCTGTACCAATCCGGGTTTGCTGATTGGTGTTGAATCGGAGGCTTTACAGCAGTTTATACATGACCTGGGCAAAGCGATCCGTCAATGTATTCCCGGGCTCATGCTTCACCAGGGAATTGCCTGCGCTTACAGCAGGAACCGGGAGGCAGCCCTGATGCAGGAAAATGTACACCTGGTGGCTGAACCTGAAAACGGAAGCGGCGAAGAAGACAGTTTATACGGACAGCCCACCCTGGCAACGGTTGACGGAAAAACATTCCTGGGCAATCCCCTTTTGCATAAAGAAGTCTTTGGACCCTATTCGCTGGTGGTTCGCTGCGCCTCTGAAGCGGAAATGCTGGAAGTGGCCCGCCAACTGGAGGGCCAGCTCACCTGCACCCTGATGGCTACAGATGAAGAAGTGCGGTCACATACTGAACTGGTGAATGCGTTGAAAAATCTTTGCGGCCGGCTGATCTGGAATGCGGTGCCTACCGGGGTGGAAGTATGTCTCAGTATGCAGCATGGCGGACCTTTCCCTGCATCCACCGATGCCCGCTTCGGATCGGTTGGAGCCGATGCCATTAAACGTTTTGCCCGTCCCCTGGCTTTCCAGAACTGGCCGGATGCTTTATTGCCGGATGAACTTAAAAACGGAAATCCCCTGGGTATCTGGCGCACGGTAAATAATGAGCCAACCCGGATGTCCTTATAATTTTCCTTTCAGATTGTCCTGGCGTATTTCTGACCCGGACTCCGCCGTTTTCAGCCGGAAAATGAAATGACTGAGCGGATCGCTGTAATGAAAATTCCCTTCACAAACAGCAGTAGCCGCCGGTGGATTGCTTTTTATTTCCCCGATAATTTCATCCGCGGTAACAAAACTTTTTTGCATCGCTTTATTAAAGAGCGTTTTCAGAAAACTACCGGCAAAAGGGGAATGCTGTCCGGGTTTACCATCTTCCACATATTGTTTGGCCCCGGAGGAAATCCCTTTATAAAATCTTTTGTTGGCTGCGTTCCGCATCAGGGTTGACAGGTTCTTTGCATCTACTTCCGGACTGCCTCTCACAGCATTGTTATCAAAGAATGTACCGGCAAAACAGGCGTCCAGCACCAGGAAAATCCGGTTGCAGCTGATATTTTTCAGGTAAATATTTCCAAGATCACTGTATGACAGGTAGGTCTTATGCGTGGGATCATTGAGTTTGGAATCATTGGCAACCAGATAGCCCATTTTTGCCTTTTCATGGTAGACCCCGTGTCCTGCAAAAAAGAGCAGGAGCTGATCGTTGGGGCCATAGGATTTATTGTCGCGGAAATCACTCAGCCATTTTTCCATTTCATCACGTCCGGCATTTTTTATCAGGGTGACTTCAAATCCGAATTCGTTTTTCAGCAGATTACCAAGGGCGGTTGCATCGTTGATCGGATTGGCCAGCCGGTTGAATCCGGGGTCCCGGTACTCATCTGTTGCGAAAATCAGGGCATAATTCCTTTGTGTGGTATTGCTGGAGGGCTCGGCATTTCCGCTGCTGCTTTTAATATCCAGTCCACGGGTCAGGCCGCCCTGGTCTTCTTTTTTCCCTGCTTCATAAAGCAGAAAATCCTTGCTGCTCGCAAAACTCACCACGGGCAGGTAATATTGTTCACGGCCGATCCGGTATCCGGTTTTTTCAGCGAGTTCACGTGCAGTAAATGATCCTTTGTTTCGCAGGTCTGACAGCGTTTTTACAAACTGACCGGTAAATAATGAGAGCCCGTCATCCTGTTGCGGGAATTCCATACCCGGACCCAGGAAAATCATTTCCGTGGCATTGGCTCCGGGATTGATATACCGGGAAGACATGAGACCGGGGAAAGCAGGCTGGGGCTGATCGGTGATCAGCATTTTTTTATTGGCATAAACGAGGTCGGTCTGTTCCAGCAATTCTTCCAGTGGCAGCCTGCCATTCAGACTGTCAGACGGATTAAAATTCATCCAGGCCTGTCCCTGTGCAGTACTGTACTCTCCGGCATAGTAGAAAATGAAAATGTCTTCCGGTTTTGAACCGCTGCGTACCCGGTTGAGCGCGGAAAGCAGGCTGTCGCGTGTAAGCCGGGTTCCGTTAAGCAGGAGCCTGATGGCTTTTTTATTCCTTTCGGGATGCAGGCTTAGTAATGAATCATAAACCAGTTTTGTATTTCTCCATGGCTCGTATTCATCCTTTCCCGGAGCACCTGCCAGTGCGATCAGGTGCAGTTGCGGCGGATTTTTCCGTTCTTTCAGCTTCTGCATTTCCGCATTGTAAAGGGCTTTATATTGTTCGGCCCTCGGACGATTGCCGGTAAGCTCATAAAAATTCGTAATCCGGTCATAATCTGCCAGGATAAAATCGTCGGCCGGGTCATCCGGGCGATATGTGTCTGAATCAAGATGCTGCCGGGCGAGGCGCAGCGCTTCTTTATAACAATAAATGGCGCTGTCATACTGCCGGGCATAGTAGTGGGAAAGACCAGCCCAGTTCAGCGCATTATGAATATACTTATACGGTGGTTCCCTTCCTGATTGGAGCGTGCTGATATAGGATTTCCAGGTAGCTGCGGCTGAAAGGTAGTCCCGGTTATCATAAAACTTCCTGGCTTTATCCCATATTTCATTACTCCTGGTATAGGCTTCATATTTTTCACGGTATTCTTTTTCCATCCAGTCGGCCATTTCCGCGACCCCGGTCCGGTTCCAGCCTTTTTTAAAGAGAAATTCAAAGTCAGCACGTGGTCCGCTGGCAAACTCATTGGGATAATACAGGTTGTTAAGACATTTCTGGTAATAATAGCGGGCGCTGTCTTTTTCTCCTGCAAGCAAAAATGTATGACCGTAATTGAGTGCATACGCCATACTTCCGGGCTCGCCGAAATAGGCCGCCCGGCAAAGAGGACTCGCTTCTTCCAGGTGGCCGCCATAGAGTTTGTACCAGCCATAATTACCCATGATGCTGGTATTGCCGGGCAATTCTTTCAGTAATTCTTCATAAAGCCGGTAACTTTCTTCCAGTTGCTCAGCTTTGCCCAGTAAGCCGGCATACTGGTATTTGTAATTAGTATTATTCCTGTCATGCTGAAAGGTGGCCTTCGCGTCTTCCAGGGCAGATTTGAGTTCTCCCTGCTGATCATACAGCCAGGCCCGGTTATACAAAAATTCTGTCTCCGCCTTCCTGTCGCCCAACCGGGAAGCGATCAGCATAAGTTTGTTGCATAGTTCCAGGGATCCCTTAGTGTTCCCTTCCTGCTGCAATTCGCTGATACGGCTGGTCCATTGCAACAGGGTATCAGACCGGATATAAAAGGATGTATGCTGAAGGAATTCATTCAGATCTTCCTTGTCTGTTTTTTCTATCAGGGGCAGCAACCAGCGCCGGTTTTCTTCAGCAGGCGGGGCATTGTTGAGTACCCAGGTGGCATAGGTTTCGTTTATCTTCCAGTCATTCCCCATAAAGTTGCCCGGGTACATTCTGACAAAATGGAAATAAGCCATCAGGTCGTACCAGGTTGTACTGCCAAAAACATCCACCATTGTTTTCCCTTTAAAAGGGCCACTGCTGTAAACGGTGGAGAACCGGCTGTCGGTTTTTGCATATTCAGCCAGTTCATCCCGGAAACTGCGGATCTCTTCCGCATAGCGCCCGGCCAGTTTTTGTTCAAAGTCAGGATCTGTATTAGAGAGTATCTCTTTCAGTTCCACAATGGATGTGCGGGCATTACTCAGGAAGCGGATATTCAGGCTGGCCAGCTGGTAGAAAAGGTTTCGTTGCATACCGGCCACCGGGTATGTTTCCAGTTTTATGAGGTCTCCCGGATGAAAACTCTCCTGTTTATTCCGGCTGTAAATACTGATCCGGACCCGGGCTGCTGTATCCGTCAGCCCGATAACTTCAGCGGTGCCCATATTTACCGCCGATTCCCTGCTGGTTCCTTTCCCGGCTTCCCGGCTGGTAAAAAGGGTACCGGAGGCCCCTTTAAAAAGACCGTTTTGGTAACCGGCCCGGATCAGGGCTATCGCGGAATCCGGTTTTAAACGAAGGATATGTTCAATCCTGTAATAAATATATTCCGTACGGCTGCTGTCGAGCCGCTGCCGTTTATTATGCACAGCCTGTGCCTGAGCAAGGGCTGAAAACAGAAGACATACAAACAGAAAAACGATTGTGCGGACCTTCATACCGGGTTTTTACAGGCTGTAAAATACTCTATTTCCCCTGCCGGGAGAATACCTTATGGGCGGTATCTTTTACGCCGGAACCCCGGGTTTTTTTATTCCCTCATAAAACTCCCTCCTAAATACTTACATTCGCGGCCTCAAAACAAGTGAATGAACCAGGAAGAAAGACTCAGGAAAAGAAGCGGTAACCAGTGTGAACTCTGCGGATCCGGCACGGCCCTCAGTGTGTATGAGGTGCCACCCGCCACCGGTAATATGGACGATGCCGTGCTTATTTGTCAGAAATGCAGGGCTCAGGTGGAAAAAAAAGAAATGCCGGACAGCGGACACTGGCAATGCCTTGGCTCCAGCATGTGGAGTGAAGTACCGGCTGTACAGGTGATGGCCTGGCGGATGCTGAACCGTCACCGTCACGAAAGCTGGGCAGCAGAACAACTGGATATGCTGTACCTGGATGAAGAGAAACTGACCTGGGCCAGGGCCAGCGGGGATCATGAAAGTGATGGCACGGTAGAACTTCACAGAGATTGTTTCGGAGCTATCCTGCAAAACGGCGACAATGTGGTATTGACAAAATCCCTGGATGTTAAAGGCTCTACTGTAAATGCCCGTGTGGGAACCGTTATCCGTAATATCCGGCTGGTGCCTGATAATAAAGAACAGATTGAAGGCCGGATTGAAGGACAGCAGATCGTAGTGCTGACTAAATATTTGAGAAAGCAGGGAGGGGAGTAGGGAGATGGGAGACGGGAGTCAGGAGTTAGCAGTTAGTAGATAGCAGCAGGGGCGGACTGTTAAATTCCTCTAAATTGTAAAATGGGCCCGCAACGTGGCACAGTTTTTTTCGTTCTTTGCCGGGATGTAAACAGGTGTTGAAAACAAACAAACCCTTGATTACCCCGCTTGCCTTACATTTATTCCACCTAAAGAATAACGTATGATGGATTTATTGCAGATTACAGATTCCCTCACCCAGGCCACTCAGCGGCTGGCCGGGGATGCCAATCACGACGGGCAACTGAGTTTTTTTGAATTACTGCAAATGGGGGGATGGATCATGCTGCCCCTGGGCGCCATGCTGCTGCTCGGTGTATACATTTTCGCAGAAAGATCCATCGCTATCCGGAATGCCGCCAAAATTGACGGCAATTTCATGAATATTATCCGCGACAATATTGTAAGCGGCAATGTGACTGCCGCCCGGAATTTTGCCAAGAATACCAACAACCCGGTGGCCAGGATCATTGATAAGGGTATCCAGCGGATTGGTAAGCCGATTGACAGTATTGAAAAAAGCATGGATAATGTGGGACAGCTGGAAATGTACAAACTGGAGAAAAACCTGGCTATTCTCTCAGTAATTTCAAAAGCCGCCCCGATTTTCGGATTTGTCGGCACCCTGATCGGCCTGATGCAGCTCTTTTCGGGTATCACTTCATCCAATAAATTCGACGTGACGATTATCTCCGGAGGGATTTATACTAAACTGATTACTTCCATTACCGGTCTGGTGATCGGGCTGATCGCTTACCTGGGGTATAGTTACCTGAATACCCAGATTGACAAAACGGCGAACAAAATGGAAGCAGCTTCTGCCGATTTCCTGGATATTCTGCAAGAACCCACCCGTTAAATCCGCCTCATGAAATTCAGAAAGAAACACAGACAGGAATCCGAGGTCTTTACCGACTCACTGAATGACATTTTGTTCATTCTGCTGATGTTCTTTTTGATCGTGGCCACGCTGGCCAATCCCAATGTGGTACCGGTCGGATTGCCCCGGGGTAAAAAAGAAACAAAGGCCAAACAGGATATCATGGTGTCTATCAATAAAAACCAGGAATACTTCATTGGCACCAATAAAGTGGAGGCGGCCCTCTTTGATTCACTGCTTTCCCTGGAAATCCGCAAGCAAAAAGCTTTTGTGGATACACCCACCGTGGTCATCAATGCGGATACCGCCGCATTTTATGGGGGGGTGTTTCATGTAATGGGAATTGCCAAAAGAGACACCGCGAAAGTAGTGGCCAGGGTGCAGGACTAATCCCCTTTGACGGCCCTTACCATACGGTCCTTTCCCTGCATATCTTTTCTGCGTGTAGTGTGGTAACCTTGTCGGTTAAAAAGTTCTGTCACTGCAGTTCCCAGGTCTTCATGTATTTCTAGAAAAATCATTCCCCCCGGATTTAATTTCTGGCGGCTGAATCCGGCAATGGCCCGGTAAAAAAGCAAGGGGTCCTCATCAGGAACAAAGAGCGCCTGATGGGGTTCAAAGCGGAGTACATTGTCATGCATTTCTTTACTGCCTGAAGCCGGAATATACGGCGGGTTGCTGACGATAATACCGGCATCGGGCAACGATTCCCATGTTAAGGGATCAAGAAAATCAAGCACATGAAAAGAAATAGCTGTTCCCAGTTCCTTTGCATTCTGCCGGGCTGTATCCACGGCCGCGGCTGATATGTCACAGGAATGTATATGCGCTTTGCTGAATCTTTTTTTCAGGGTAACCGGGATACAACCGCTGCCGGTTCCGATATCCAGTATGGTCAGGCTTTCGCCGGTAAAAGTGACGCAGTTGGAAAGTACCCATTCTACCAGTTCCTCCGTTTCCGGCCGGGGGATCAGTACCTGGGGGTTGACCCGGAATTTCAAACCTGCAAACCAGGTTTCTCCCAGTACATACTGTACGGGTTCCAGGTTCAGCAAACGACGGGTATAATCTTGCAGCTGCTGTTCTTCCTCTCCCGTGATCACCGAATGTTTGTACAGCATCCGTTCTGTTTTGCCCGAACCGGTCAGGTGTTCCATTACCCGGTCGGTAATGGCCGCAGCCTCTCCTTCATCGTACATTGAACGCAGTTTGTTCAGCAGGAAAAAAGTGGCTTCATGCAGGGTCATGGCCAAAGATAAGAATTGGGAGGAGGTTAAGATGCTCCAGGACCCGGCCGCTGTCCATTTCATTAACTTTGCTCCGTGACAACAGACCAGCAATATATGTACCGCTGTATTGAACTGGCCCGCAGGGGTGCGGGATTGGTGGCGCCAAACCCGCTGGTTGGGGCAGTGCTGGTAAAGAATGACCGGATTATCGGAGAAGGCTGGCACCAGCGCTATGGAGAAGCACACGCGGAAGTACATGCACTGGCCGCAAATACACCGGACGGGGATCCGGATAAAACCCTGTATGTATCACTTGAGCCCTGTGCGCATTATGGCAAAACGCCTCCCTGTGCGGATTTGATTGTTCATCACCGGATCGCCCGGGTTGTTATTGGCGGGAGAGATCCCTTTGACAAAGTAAACGGGAAAGGGATTGAAAAACTGAGAGCGGCTGGTATCCGTGTGACAGAAGCGGTACTGGAAAATGAATGCCGGGAAATGAATGCCCGGTTTTTTACCTTTCATGAAAAGAAACGACCCTATATTATTCTGAAATGGGCGGAAACCGCTGATGGATTTATCGCGGCAAAAGCCGGAACGGGCAGGCTGCTGATCAGTAATGCGTACAGCAACCGCCTGGTGCATAGCTGGCGCCGTGAGGAAGCAGCCATTCTCGCCGGTACTAATACTATACTGCTGGATAACCCCGAACTCACGAACCGGTTGACACCAGGAACTTCGCCGGTAAGGCTGGTACTGGACCGAAACCTGCGTTTGCCGGATTTTCTCAGGGTCTTTGACGGCAGCCAGCCGACTATTGTGCTGAATGAAAAAAGGGAGGGGCGAACAACCGCCGTTGATTACCACAAAATCAGGACGGATATCCCCTTAGCTGCGGCCATCGCCAATGCCTGCCATCATTTACAACTGCAAAGTGTGCTGGTGGAAGGCGGAGCCCGTTTACTGGAATCATTTATTGAAACAGATTTATGGGATGAAATCCGGATCATCCGGAATACTCAGCTGAAGACAGGGGAGGGGCTTGCCGCACCCCTGCTCCCTCCGGCCGCTTTGAAAAAAGAAATACAACTGGGAACGGATCTCCTTCAATGGTACAGTCGTCCGGCCTTTCTGCAATAAGCCTTATCTTGCCGTTTTTAAACCCGGTAGAGTGGCGGAAAAACAAGCAGATTCCTTTTATTATACTACAATCAGTCAAAACGGGCAGGCCGAATTCCGTGACCGGGGCAGCCGGTTTATCGCTTATGCCTTTCCATTGTCAGACCAGGCTGATTTTAAAGAAAAGCTGTCGGCGCTGAAAAAGGAACATCCCAAAGCCGTTCATCATTGTTTTGCCTACCGCCTTGGACTTGATGGACTGAACTTCCGGGCCAGTGATGACGGTGAACCTTCCGGCTCGGCCGGTAAACCCATACTGGGGCAGATTGACAGCCGGCAGCTGACCGATATTCTGGTGGTAGTGGTGCGTTATTTCGGCGGCACTTTACTGGGTGTACCCGGACTGATCAATGCATACAAAACCGCCACGGCACTTGCGCTCCAGGTAATACCCACGGTAACCAAACCGGTGCTGATACCCTACCGTCTGCATTTTGATTACACTATGATGAATGAGGTTATGCGTGTGGTGAAACACTTTGACTGTCCCGTAATGCGGCAGGATGTACAGCTTTTTTGTCACCTTGAAATAGGCATTCCCAGGAACAGGTATGATGAAGTTATCTTCCGGCTAAAAGACCTCAAGGGCCTGGAGGCCGAAAAGATCTGATTCGCCGCTTAACTGAAACGGGCGCTGACCTTCAGTTCCTTACTGCCTGCTTCGTGGATATAAAAACCTTCGCCGGTTTTCCAGCCCAGTTTTCCTTCCTTCACCATTTCTTCCAGCAGGGGACAGGCTGTGTATTTGGGATTATTGCCGAACCCGCTGTACAGCACCTGCATGATGGACAGACACACATCGAGACCGATCAGATCGGCCAGTTGCAGCGGCCCCATCGGGTGGGCCATACCGAGTTTCATAATGGTGTCAATTTCCGTTACACCTGCCACGCCCTCATGCAGGGCATAAACTGCTTCATTGATCATGGGCATCAGGATCCGGTTGGAAATAAACCCGGGAAAATCATTCACGACGCAGGGGACTTTACCGAGGTCTTTACTGATCCGCAGTATACTGTCGGTAACTTCTTTTGCCGTACCGGAATGGGTGATAATTTCCACCAGTTTCATCACGGGTACAGGATTCATAAAATGCATCCCGATTACCAGGTCCGGCCTTTTTGTAACCGCAGCCATTTTCGCGATAGAAATAGACGATGTATTGGTGGAAAGAATACAATCAGCCGGCGCATGCGCATCCATCTCTTCAAAAATCTTCAGCTTGAGCGCTTCATTTTCAGTTGCGGCCTCCACCACAAGGGCGGCATGTTTCACTCCCTCCGCTACCGAAAGAGCCGTTTCAATATTCTTCAGCGCCTGTTCTTTGGTTTCTTTACGAATGATCTCTTTAGCCACCATCCGGTCCAGGTTTTTACTGATCGTTGCCACCGCTTTTTCCAGTCTTTCTGCCGAAACATCAATCAGTGTCACCTTATAACCCCGCAATGCAAAAACATGTGCTATGCCATTCCCCATCGTACCGGCGCCGATTACAGATACATTACCGCCATTTTCAATCATAGAAGCTTATTTTGCCGGCAGCATTTGTGCCGGGTATTCTTTCAGTCTGTTAACCCGGCAAAAATAGGAAGAAGCGGGATATCCCGAACAGTTGTTAGGAGAGGCTGGTAAGGACTAATTTTTGTTTTTGAAATCCCCTCTTTTCCAGGCCTGAATAAAATCTGCCCAGGCAGCGGGATTAAAGATATTCTGGGGAGGAGCCTGCCCCTGGTAAGTGGCCCGGGTGGCAATACGGTTCAGCTGCATTTTGGTGGCTTCCCCGCCATCACCGGGCGTGGTGCGCATCAATATCCTTCGTTTGGCAGCGCTGGTGTTTTTGCGGGCAATCTCATATTCGTCATCCGGCACCTGGTTGCGTACAAAATCACGGGCAAATTGTTCGGGGGTGGGTCTGGGCTTCAGAATGGTGGCAGGCAGGTATACCGTATCAGCCACCATCAGCTGAACGATGCTGTACTGATTGCCTTCAAGATTCTGCGGAATGCGGACTGTTTTGGACTGGTAGGATACATGTGAAAATTCCACGACATCTCCTTTCAGGACCACAATGGAAAAAACTCCCTGGTTATTGGATATGGTTCCCCGGTTCTGGCCTTTTACCATAATACTTACCGCCGGAATACCTACCAGGCTGTCGGCTGTCATGATGATACCGAATAACTGCACGACCGAATCCCGGGAGCTTTCAAACTGGGCCCGGGAAAATTGGGGGAGAAAAACCAGGAATATGCCTGTACAGAGTAAAAATTTCTTCACTGTGTCAAAAATAGGGACAAGTTGCCTATTTCCTACAACAAATTGACCCGCCTGATGTTTACCTTTGCCCTTCGTATTCTTTTTTAACAAATACTTTGTTTATGACCAAAGAGAAAGTACTGGAAGCCCTGAGTAATGTGCAGGAACCTGACCTGGGAAAAGACCTGGTAACCCTGAACATGGTGAAAGATATTGAGATCAGCGGAAATACAGTTTCCTTTACCGTTGTACTGACCACACCGGCCTGCCCCCTGAAAGATATGATCCGGAATGCCTGTGTGAATGCGATACATATCCTGGTAAACAAGGAGGCGGATGTGCAGGTAAACTTTACAGCCAATACCACTACCAAAAGGGTGGATGAGGGAGCGGTATTGCCAAAAGTCAAAAATATTATTGCCGTAGTGAGTGGTAAAGGGGGCGTGGGTAAGTCAACCGTATCGGCCAACCTGGCTTTGGCTTTGTCACAGGGCGGAGCCAAGGTCGGACTGATGGATGCAGATATTTATGGTCCCAGTGTGCCTATTATGTTTGGGGTACGCGGGGAACGTCCGCTGATGATGGATATAGAAGGCAAGGGAATGATTATTCCGCTGGAACGGTTCGGGATAAAACTGATGAGTATCGGGCTGCTGGTGGATGAAAAAAATGCCGTGGTCTGGAGAGGACCGATGGCAAGCAGTGCCATCCGGCAGTTTGTGACGGATGTATACTGGGATGAGTTGGATTACCTGGTTATTGATATGCCTCCCGGTACCGGCGATATACATCTCACGCTGATGCAGACAGTGCCCGTCACCGGGGCCGTTATTGTCACTACGCCGCAGGATGTGGCCCTGGCGGATGCCAAAAAAGGGATTGCTATGTTTGGCCAGGCACAGCTGAATATTCCGATTATCGGACTGGTGGAAAACATGAGTTATTTTGTTCCGGCTGAACTGCCGGATAACAAATATTTTATTTTTGGCAAAGAAGGCGGCAAAAGGCTGGCGGATGAATATGATCTGCCATTTCTCGGACAGATTCCCCTCGTTCAGAGTATCCGGGAAGGCGGTGACCAGGGTGTACCCATCATGATGAGTGATGATGCCATCACCAAAAATGCATTTGAAGGGTTTGCCTCCTTTGTTGTCCGCAGTATTGCCATGCGGAATGCCAACCTGAGTGCGGAAAAAATTGCGGAAAAAGTGTAAAGAGGGCAGTTCGCTGAAATTAAAGCGCATGTATAATTACCCGCATTATAAAGAACAGGATCCGGAAGCGGTATACCGGTTTATGCAGGATTACCCGTTTGTGAACCTGATCGGCACAAATGCTGCCGGAAGAACCGAACTCACCCAGGTGCCTGTGCTGACAGAAAAGCGGGAGAACAAAATTTTTATCAGCGGTCATATCGCCCGTAAGTCCACCCATCACCAGGCCCTGCAGGACAACCCGGAGGCATTGGTGATATATACCGGCCCGCATTGTTATGTCAGCGGCAGCTGGTATACGGGTAATCCTTACCAGGGGTCTACCTGGAATTATATTTCTGTGCACGCCCGGGGTACCGTCAGGTGGATGCGCGAAGAAGAAATGACGGAACTGCTGCGTCGCCTCTCCCTGCATTTTGAAAACGGGAATAAATCATCCACGACTTATTATGATAACCTGCCCGCTGCCTATCTTGACAAGCTGCTGACGGCTATTGTCGGGTTTGAAATTGAAGTCAGGGAACTGGATAATGTTCTTAAACTTAGCCAGAACAGGGATGAATTGAGTTATGATAATATCATCCGGGAGCTGGACAGGCAGGAAGGGGATGCGCGCACAATCGCCGGTTTAATGAAAAACAGGAAACCACTTGTCTTTCCCGCAAAATAGCCTCCAAATAATCTGCTCGCATGAATATTTCTTTAAAAGATAAAACGGCCCTGGTATGCGGCAGTACACAGGGTATCGGTCTGGCCATTGCACAGGAACTCGCTTCTTCAGGGGCCACTTGTATCCTGCTTGCGCGGAATGAAACCAGTTTGTTGGAAAAAGTCAAAACACTGAATGCGGAATCTGGTCAGGTTCATAGCTATGCCGTAGCTGATTTCGCAGATCCCAAAGAGGTGGAAGCGGTTGCAAACAGTCTGACCGGAAAGCCCCCCGTTCATATATTAATCAATAACACCGGGGGCCGGCTCCCGGTCAGATTCAGCAGGCCGGGCCGGATTTATTCCTGCAGGCTTTTCAGCAGCACCTCATTAATTACCAGCAACTGACTATGGCCGTATTGCCGGGTATGAAAAAAGCCGGATATGGCCGGATCATCAATATCATTTCCACCTCTGTTAAAATGCCCATTCCTAACCTGGGGGTATCCAATACCATCCGGGCTGCCACCGCAGGCTGGGCCAAAACCCTGTCAATGGAAGTGGCGGCGGAAGGCATTACCGTAAACAATATTTTACCCGGCTTTATTAAAACAGCCAGATTACAAAGTTTGCTGGAAACAAATGCAGCAGCTTTACAGATCAGCCCGGAAACACTGGCAGAAAAAATGCAAAAGGAAATTCCGGCCCGCCGGTTTGGTGAAACCTGTGAAATTGCTGCCCTGGCCGCATTCCTGGCCAGTCCGGCTGCCTCTTATATCAACGGTACCAGCATTCCGGTTGACGGGGGCAAAACAGGAGCTTTTTAATTTAAACTGTATGCACTATACCCTTGCACAGGCCGAAGAAATGGACAGGAAAGATCCGCTTGCCTCCTTCCGGAACCGGTTTATTATTCCGGAGAACGAAGGCCGGAAACTCGTCTATTTCCTGGGTAATTCCCTGGGGCTTCAGCCGGTAAATGCTTCCGCTTATATGGAACGGGTGATGAAGGACTGGTCAACGCTGGGGGTGGAGTCTTTTTTTCAGGCAGAAGAGCCCTGGATGCATTACCATGATAAACTGACTGGCACGCTCAGCCGGATTGTGGGGGCAAAACCGCAGGAAGTAGTGGTTATGAATCAGCTCACGGTTAACCTGCACCTGCTGCTTGTAAGTTTTTACCGTCCTTCCGGAAAACGCTTTAAAATTATCTGCGAGGCCAAAGCCTTTCCCAGTGATCAGTATGCATTTGAAACGCATGTCAGGCATCATGGATTTAATCCGGATGAGGCGGTAATTGAAGTCAGCCCCCGGGAAGGAGAGTTTACCCTGCGTACGGAAGATATACTGGATACCATCCGCCTTCATGCGGATGAGACGGCCCTGGTTCTTTTTGGCGGGATCAATTATTATACCGGACAGTTATTTGACATAGAGGCAATCACTAAAGCCGCACAGGCAGCCGGCGCAGTTGCGGGATTTGACCTGGCCCACGCTGCGGGTAATGTACCCCTGCAATTGCATGACTGGGGCACTGATTTCGCTTGCTGGTGCAGTTATAAATACCTGAATTCCGGCCCGGGTGCCATTGGCGGAGCGTTTATACACGAAAAACACCACCAGGCAAACCTTCCCCGTTTTGCCGGATGGTGGGGTTACGATATGCATAACCGCTTTAAAATGGAAAAAGGGTTTGTGCCGATGCCCGGTGCAGAAGGATGGCAGCTCAGTACACCGGCCGTCTTATTGTATGCGGCTCACCGGGCGGCCCTTGAGATTGTGCAGGATGCCGGCTGGGACCGGATTCAGGATAAAAGAATGCATCTGAACAGTTTTCTGTGGGATTTACTGGAGGAACTGGACCTGGAAACCGGAGGTGAAAAAATCCGTTTTATAACCCCCGCCGATCCGGCAGCAAGGGGTTGCCAGGTGTCAATGCTGATGCTGAAAAACGGAAAATCCGTTTATAATAAACTGATGGAAGAAGGCTTTATCGTTGACTGGAGAGAACCGGATGTGATCCGCTTTGCACCGGTTGCCCTGTATAATACCTATACTGAAGTCTGGCGCTTTGTAACCCGCCTGCGGGAACTGCTGGAGGCAGAAAGTGTATAACTTAACGTACCGCCCTGTCCGGATGCGTATAAATTTGCGGCATGACCAGAAAAGAACTAGTGGAACTGATCCGGCAAAAGGAATCCTATCTCTGTGTAGGGCTGGATTCGGACATTACTAAAATACCTGTTCACCTGCGGCAGGAGCCTGATCCCGTACTGGCCTTTAATAAAGCTATCATAGATGCCACCCGCGAATTTTGTGTGAGTTATAAGATCAATACGGCATTTTATGAAGCGTTGGGAGCAAGGGGCTGGGATACACTTGAGAAAACGGTCCGTTATATCGGCCAATCCCATTTCACCATAGCAGATGCCAAAAGAGGAGATATCGGAAACACCTCAGATCAGTATGCCAGAGCCTTTTTCGAAACCCTTCCTTTTGATGCGGTGACTGTGGCCCCGTATATGGGAGAAGACAGTGTTAAGCCTTTTTTACAGCATGCCGGTAAATGGGCGATTGTGCTCGGACTGACTTCCAATAAAGGAGCTGCCGATTTTGAACTGAAAAGAGCCGGGGAAGGATTGTTATACGAAGAAGTGCTG
Source organism: Chitinophagaceae bacterium (assembly GCA_014879565.1). GTDB lineage: Bacteria > Bacteroidota > Bacteroidia > Chitinophagales > Chitinophagaceae > JJ008. The sequence goes on along the minus strand of JACSRW010000017.1, from coordinate 22,576 downwards.
AAAACGGTTTCCCGCTGGGGTACACCCGAAAATACCATGTTTGTGATCGGGGCCACACAGGCAGATTCATTTATTAATATCAGAAGGCTTACACCTGATCATTTTTACCTGGTGCCGGGAGTAGGCGCACAGGGGGGCTCCTTAAAGGACATCAGTGAAAAAGCTATGAATGCAGATTGCGGAATCCTGGTGAATGTAAGCCGCGCAATAATATTTGCCTCTTCCGGTACTGATTTCGCAGAAAAAGCGCGTGATGCTGCACATGAATACCAGGCAGAGATGGCGGCCTATGTTAGCCGGTAGACGGCAGGCCGGAGTTGGTTGTTGGTAGTCTGTAGTCGGTTACCGGTTACTTCAGGCTACAAACTACTATTTACTTTTGCACAGACTGCGGTGCAAAACTTCCTGTTTCTTCACTATACCAGGGTACTATATCCGTTATAAATATACCTTCCCGTATTGTAGGGTCGGTTTTGACATGCGCTTCGGCTTCTTCCCTGGTTTTACAATCCAGGATAAAAAGGCCTCTCCAGGTAAAATCATTTTTTCCAAAGGGACCGGCTACTTTAAGAATTCCCTCTTTGTGCAGGCGGTTCATATTGGCAAAGTGACCGGCGAACAGCTTATTCCGCGCGGCGGTATCGGTTATTTCCTTGTCCCTGGGACCGGTTTTGAGCACAACCAGCCAGAACTGTTTGATCCGGGGCGGTGCCGCGGACGAGTCTTTCTGTGCGGCGGCGGAAAAACTGAAAAAAATGGAAACGGTCAGCAGGATACCTATTTTGTGCATAACAGGAGATTTTATTCAAGATAAAAAAAAGGATAACACCCGCAGTAAGATCTTTGAACAAAGGCTGCAGGCGGGACGGAGCGGTAAAAAATGTCCATGCTGCGCCAACTGAGCCCCTTTTCAATACCTTTGTAATCTAAAAAAACTGATTGCTATGGCAGCCCGTACTGACCTTTTTCAGAGCCCCGATTATTTCCAGGTAGATGCTTTACTGACAGAAGAGCACCTGATGATCCGTGACGCCGTCCGGAGTTATGTAAAAAAAGAAATTTCACCCATCATTGAAGACTATGCCCAGCGGGCAGAATTTCCGCAGCAGATTGTTAAACAGCTGGGAGAACTGGGTTGCTTTGGTCCGACTGTGCCGGCGGAATATGGAGGTGGCGGACTGGATTATATTTCCTATGGTCTGATGATGCAGGAACTGGAGAGAGGGGACAGCGGGGTGCGCTCCACTGCTTCTGTTCAGGGTTCCCTGGTTATGTTCCCGATCAATGCCTATGGAAGTGAAGAGCAAAAAAGAAAATACCTGCCCAAACTGGCCAGCGGGGAATGGCTGGGCTGTTTTGGTCTGACAGAACCAGACCATGGCTCCGACCCGGGCAGTATGATTACAACGATCAAAGACGCAGGCGATCATGTAATACTGAATGGCGCCAAAATGTGGATCAGTAATGCCCCCTTTGCGCAGGTTGCTGTGGTATGGGCCAAAGACGAGGCGGGTGTGATTACCGGACTGATTGTGGAAAGGGGCATGGAAGGGTTTTCCACTCCCACCACGCATGGTAAATGGAGCCTCCGTGCTTCTGCAACAGGAGAACTGGTCTTTGACAATGTAAAAGTGCCGAAAGAAAATATTCTTCCAGGGGTGAGAGGGCTTAAGGGCCCCCTGAGCTGTCTTACCAAGGCCCGCTATGGTATTGCCTGGGGGGTAATCGGGGCGGCTATGGACTGTTACGATACGGCGCTCCGTTATTCACAGGAAAGGCAGCAGTTTGGTAAACCTATCGGCGCCTTTCAGCTTCAGCAGAAAAAGCTGGCGGAAATGATAACCGAGATCACCAAGGCGCAATTGCTGAACTGGCGCCTGGGTGTACTGATGAACGAAGGGAAAGTAACCCCGCAGCAGGTGAGTATGGCCAAACGGAATTCCTGTGAAATCGCCACCCAGATTGCCCGCGATGCACGTCAGATACTGGGGGGGATGGGAATAACCGGCGAATACCCGGTCATGCGGCATATGATGAACCTGGAAAGTGTGATCACATATGAAGGCACCCATGATATTCATCTGCTGATTACGGGGATGGATGTGACAGGGTTTAATGCGTTTAAGTAGGCAACAGGCAATGGCCAATACGCAATGGGTAATTGGCAGCAGGTAAAAAGTAATGAAAGTATTTCTGATAGGGTTTATGGGTTCCGGTAAATCACACTGGGGCCGCCTGCTCAGTGAAAAACTGGGGATCCGTTTTTTTGACCTTGATGAACAAGTGGTGGATAAGGCCGGAAAACCCGTTACGGAGATTTTTGCCAGCGCAGGGGAGGAGGCTTTCCGGCAACTGGAAAAGGAAGTACTGCATATCATTACAGAAAGCCACGACAGTTTTATTATGGCTACCGGGGGCGGCACACCCTGTTATTTTAATAACATAGATTATATGAATGATGCCGGCACCACCGTCTGGATTAATACCAGTCCTGATGTGCTTTTTGATAGACTGGTTAAACAGAAAGACAAACGTCCCCTGATCCGGGATATTCCGGATACCCAATTACAGCACTTTATTGCCAAAAAAATGGCTGACCGCAGAATTTATTATGAACAGGCACAACTGGAAGTGGCTGAAGAACCGGTTGAACTGGATTCCCTGATTGAAAAAATTTTCCATGCATAGAAATTTTATTGCCCTGGCAGCTTTACTGGGCGGACTGGCCGTGGCAACGGGCGCATTTGGTGCCCATGGTTTGCAACGGATAACAGCAGACCAGGCAATTATCCGCAGTTACCAGACGGCCGTTCTGTACCAGATGTTCCATGTTTTGGGGCTCCTGGCAATTGGTATCCTGTTTGAAAAATACGCCTCCCCGCTTTTAAACTGGTCGGGTGGGTTGTTTCTGGCCGGTATATTCCTTTTCTCCGGTTCCATTTATGTACTTACCTGGCTAAAAATAAACGGAATGGAAACCCGATGGATCGGCCCCATAACACCGGTTGGCGGAGTGCTTTTTATTGCCGGCTGGTTACTGCTGATGACAGCTGTTTTGCGCAAAAAAAGTTAAAGCGGCAGTTCCAGGAGAGTCACCGTGCCATTGTCACGGTATATATCATAACGGCCGCCGATATTTTCCATCCGGCGCCGGATGTTTTTTAGCCCGTTTCCGAAACGCCGGATATTTTCCAGATCAATACCCTTGCCGTTATCCCGGATAAGAATCCGTAAGTGGGAACCGGTATAGACGATGATCTCCACCCGGTCGCCACCTGCATGTTTCAGTACATTGTTAAGGGTTTCTTTGACGGCCAGAAAAACATTTCTTCTTTTATCGCCACTCAGTTCCGCGCCGGGTACCTGATCGGGTACACTCACCCGGCAATCAAAGGGTGTGTTTTCAAAATAATCAATGGCATAAGACCGGATATAGGAAACGAGATTGTCCAGGGTGTCATTCCCGCTGTTCATACTCCATATAATGGCATTCATTTTATTGAGCACATCATCGGCGGATTGGGAGATTTTTTCAATTTCCAGCGGGGTGTTTTCTTTCATTTTGTTGCGGGCAATTTCACTCATCAGCCGGATGGCCGTCATCCCGGCACCCAATTCGTCGTGCATATCGGCGGAGATCCGTTGCCGTTCTTCCTGCTGCGCTTTATACACCGCTATCTCCTTTTCATATTCTTTCAGCAGGTTCTGTGCTTTCAGGGCTTCCCGTTCACGGGTCTGGCTGATGATGTGCTGGCGGTTTTTATAATTCAGCCCGGCCAGGAAAAAGGCCAGTTCAAGAAAAATGCCGATTTCGTAATACAGAACAGATGAATTCAGCAGCCCGGGCAGCTTTTTGAACTGTTCATCAAAAAGAATCCCCAGTTGCGACAAAGCGGAAAACAGAAAAAGAAATAAGTTGCCCCAGAATAAATAACGGAGCAGATGATCATTCCAGTGCAGGAGACCATAGCCAAGATAGGCCAGCACCAATACCAGCAAAAGTATTTTCGTCATGCTTTCCACCAGGAATTCGGGAACGTAGGTGCCGCTGAAAAAATGGAGCAAGGTAAACAGCAGCATGGATCCTGCCAGCAGGACTATGGCGGTATTGTACAGCCGGGAAAGAAACGGGTGGCGTAATCCGGTCTCCAGGAATTTCTTCATAAAGAGGATGTAAAAAACAATGCCGGTTCCCTGGAGTATGAAATCGAAATACCCTTCAAGAAAAAGACCGAAAGGACTGGTATTCAGGTGATACAAAGTTTGCAGGAAAAGCAGGCCGCCCAGGAAAAGTGCATAACCCGAATAATAGAGAAACTCCTTATTACCTCCCTGGAAAAAATTGGTCAGCGAAAAGAGGATCATCATCAGCAACAGGCCGCAGAAAAGATAGGTAATCAGGTCGGCCCGGCTGTAATGTGCATGAAGCTGGGCGAGAAAAGCCTTCACATGACTGGCTCCGATCAGCCGCGGATGGAGTTTGTTGTTATAGGTTTTTAACGGTAAAAGCTCCGCCACATAAGTGGCGGAATCTCCCGGGTTTAGCCGGATCTGTCTGAAAGCCCTGTTTCCTTCTTCGGGAGGAAGCACTGAAGGCTGGCGGCTGATTCCCGTTTGATCCAGCCGGTATAGCAGGATGTCCCTGAAATAAAATCCCGGGCAAAAATAAACGGTGGTTACCGTGTCGGCACTATTGTACAAACTGAATTGAACAAAAATTCTTTTGGTGACAAGCCCGTTGGTGAGCGGACCTTTGTAGATTCCCCTGTCACGGGTAAACGGCAGGCCGGGAATAATTTTTTCCCCGGGTAAGGCCCCGTCGCTGATAGCTGTTTTCGCTTTTCCCTGGAGTTTAAATTCCAGTACCACTGTGCTGATATCCGTGAAAGTACTGGTGTCGGGAACCTGTGCGACAGCCGGCAATACCGCAGCACAGAGGGAAAGGACAACCGTAAAGAATAAGGTCTGGGGTAATTTCATGAATCTTGTTCGCCTCAAATGTAAGGTTTCCCGGCATCTTTTTATAGAGCCTGCCGGTCAGCCTCCGGCCTCCGGAACCCTCAAACTGTATATCTTTGCGCCATGGCTAACCGGCTGAAAAAGAAAACAAAACCAGACCCAAATCCGGAAAAAAGCGGGGGGGAGGAATTACAGGAGTTCCGTAAGGAGAAATCGGAAACGGTGGACCTGAAAACACTGGCCCGGGATGAACGTACCTGGAAGATAACAGGGGCGGTCTTCCTGCTGATTTCCCTTTTTCTGTTTACGGCCTTTGCCTCTTATATTTTTACCTGGAAAGAAGACCAGGATATTGCCCAGCAGGGGTTGGGTGGTTTACTGGAAGAAGAGCAAAGAGCCGCTAATCTGCTTGGTAATCTGGGTGCCGTGGTGGCGCATTACTTTTTTGTACGGGCATTCGGGGTAGCTTCTTTTCTTATTTGTACCTTCTTTTTTGTGGTGGGGGTTAACCTGCTCTTCCGGAGCCGTGTTTTTTCCATCTGGCGAAATCTTAAATATGTGACGCTTGGGCTGCTGGTATTATCTGTTTCCCTCTCATTCTTTTTTGCCGGCAGCGGATTCTCCTGGGGCGGAGGCGTCGGGAATCTGATCAGCAATAAACTCACAGGAGCGGTAGGAAGCCTTGGTACAGCGGCCATTCTGTTACTGATGGCGATTGCCTACTTTATCTGGCAGTTTAATCCATCTTTTAGCTGGCCTGTCAACGCGAAAAAATCTACCGGCCCCGCTGGTCCTTTGCCGGCGGAAACCGGCACAGAAGAGTTGCCGGCTGCGGGTGCCGGGAAAACCGTGAATGATTTGTATGCAGAAGAGAAGAATAATCCAAAAGCAAATCAGCTGAAAGGAGACCGGGGGCTGGCTATTCAGTTTCCGGATGATGAACCCCTGCACGACCTGAAGATGGTGGAGAAAGAACCGGAAGAGCCTCTGGCGGAAATTCAGCAAACTCCTGTTCCGCCCATACCCGCACCGGAAAAAAACAAAGAAATTGAGCTGAGCCCTATCATTACCCAACCGGTTACCCCAAATGATTCCGGTGAACCGGATACTACCCGGGAAAGCGAAAAAAATATTCCGCCGGTCAGGATTCCGAAAGGAGAGGAGCTGGAGCTTGAAATTAAGGCAGCTCCGGAAAAACCGGCTGAAGAAACCGCCACAACGGTGGAAAACCTGCCTCCCTATGAGCCTACCCTGGATCTGCGGGATTATAAATACCCGGTCCTGAACCTGCTGGAGACACATGGCAGTGAAAAAATCGTGCAGGATACCTCTGACCTGGAGAATCACAAAAACCAGATTATTGCCACCCTGCGTAATTACCAGATTGAGATCCAGAAAATCAGCGCCACCATCGGTCCGACCGTGACCCTGTATGAAATTGTACCGGCGCCCGGTGTACGGATATCCAGAATCAAAAACCTGGAGGATGACATCGCGCTCAGCCTGGCTGCGCTGGGTATCCGGATCATTGCCCCGATTCCCGGTAAAGGAACAATCGGGATTGAAGTGCCCAATATCCGGAAAACAGTCGTGAGTATGCGCAGCCTGCTGGCTTCGGAAAAATTTCAGAACAACAATTTTAACCTGCCCATTGCCATTGGTAAGCGGATTGACAATGAAAACTTTATTGTTGACCTCACCACCATGCCACACCTGCTGATGGCGGGTGCCACCGGTCAGGGTAAATCCGTCGGGGTAAATGCGATCCTGGTTTCCCTGCTGTATAAAAAACATCCTTCCCAGCTCAAACTGGTGCTGATTGACCCGAAAAAAGTGGAACTGAGTATCTACCGCCGGATTGAAAAACATTTCCTGGCCAAATTGCCCGGGGAAGAAGAAGCGATAATCACCGACACCAAAAAAGTGGTGAATACCCTTAATGCCCTTTGTATTGAGATGGACAACCGGTATGATCTGCTTAAAGAAGCCGGAGCCCGGAATATCCGGGAGTATAATGAGAAGTTTATCAAACGCAAACTCAATCCCCAGAAAGGGCACCAGTACCTGCCGTTCATTGTACTGGTGATTGACGAGTTCGCCGATCTCATCATGACTGCAGGAAAAGAAATAGAAATGCCGATTGCCCGCCTGGCCCAGCTGGCCCGTGCGGTGGGTATTCACCTGATCATTGCCACCCAGCGGCCTTCCGTGAATATTATTACGGGTACCATTAAAGCGAATTTCCCGGCGCGAATCGGGTTTAAAGTATCTTCTAAGATTGATTCCCGCACGATCCTGGATACCGGTGGCGCGGAACAACTGATAGGAAAGGGGGATATGCTGATTTCCTACAACGGGGAACTGACCCGTCTGCAATGCGCTTTTGTGGATACGCCGGAAGTAGACAATGTAGTGGATTACATCAGTGAACAAAGAGGGTATCCCCAGGCCTTTTTACTGCCGGAATATGTGGATGAAAAAGAGCTGGATGACCGGGAGTTTGATATCAATGACCGCGATTCGCTCTTTGAAGATGCTGCCCGGCTGATCGTGCAAAACCAGATCGGTTCCACTTCCCTGCTTCAGCGACGAATGAAACTGGGCTATAACCGGGCAGGCCGGCTTATGGATCAGCTGGAAGCTGCCGGCATTGTTGGCCCCAGTCTGGGTAGTAAGGCCAGGGATGTGCTCATTAAAACAGAAGCGGAACTGCAGCAGCACCTGGAAGGACTGGGTTGATCCTGATTAATAATTCCTGTTACCGGCCTGTTAATTAAAGTGTCTGAATGCAACCTCAGGGCCTCAGTACCTATCTAATCCGTTAATTGAGTTATCTTTGCGCCGCCCCGGGCGGGCATTCACACAATACCCAACAGATGAAGAAGTTATACATTATCAGCGCTGTACTGTCCTTGTTTGCAGGCTCCCTTTTTGCGCAAAAAAATCCAACGAAAAATGATCCGGAAGCCAAAAAGATCCTGGATGCGGTAAGTGCCAAGTTTAAGACCTTTAAAACGGTACAGGCCAGTTTTACCTACAAAGTGGAAAATGCTGCCGGGAAAGCCCTCTCCACCAAAAACGGAACCATCCTGATGAAGGGAACCAAATATAAACTCAGTTTTGGGGGACAGGAGATTTTCTGTAACGGCACCACCGTCTGGAATTATGATAAAGCAGCTAATGAAGTGACTGTAAGTACTGTTGACCCGACGGCCAACACCATCACCCCCCAGAAACTTTTCTCCAATTTTTATGATAAGGACTTCTTTTATACGCTGAACGGGGAAAAGAAAGTCGGTACTAAAACCCTCCAGGAAATCCAGATGACCCCGGTGGATAAAAGCAAATCCTTCCATACAGTTTACCTTCAGATTGATAAAGCCGCCCAGACGATCTATAGTACCAAAGTATTGGAAAACGGGGGCAACCGCTATTCTTATACGGTTACCAGTATGAAACCCAATGTGCCGGCTACAGACAACCAGTTTGTATTTGATAAGACCAAATACCCCGGTGTAAGTGTGGAGGATCTCCGCTGATTGCTGGTATGGATACTTACAAAATAGCCTGACGTATACGCACCAGCTGTTCAAGCAGGCTTTCCAGTTTTTCCAGTTGCAGCATATTGGCCCCGTCGCTTTTGGCCTGAGCGGGGTTGGGGTGTGTTTCAATAAATAAACCATCAGCCCCGGCCGCGATGGCTGCTTTGGCAATGGTTCCGATCAGCTGGGGATTGCCTCCGGTAATGCCGCCGGCCTGGTTGGGTTGTTGCAGGGAATGTGTAACATCCATTACCACAGGGGTGCCGTGCTCCTGCATCCAGGGAATATTGCGGTAATCCACCACCAGGTCCTGGTACCCAAAAGTGGTTCCCCGTTCTGTCAGAAGAATTTTATCATTACCGGCCTGGCGGATTTTTTCCGCGGCGAATTTCATGGCCGGACCACTGAGAAACTGCCCTTTTTTTACATTGACGATTTTCCCGGTTTTTGCCGCAGCTACCAGCAAATCTGTCTGCCGGCATAAAAAGGCAGGAATCTGTAATATATCCACACAGGCTGCTGCCATTTCCGCCTCTTCATGGGCATGGATATCGGAAACTACCGGTATGCCAAACCTGGTTTTGACATTTTTCAGTATCTCAAGAGCTTTCTGATCGCCCAGTCCGGTGAATGAAGAAACACTGCTTCGGTTGGCTTTCCGGTATGAAGCCTTAAATACATAAGGAATCCGGTATTGCCGGCACAGTCCGGAAACTTTTTCAGCCACTTCCATGACCAGGTCTTCACTCTCCACCACGCAGGGCCCTGCCAGCAGGAAAAAATTATTTTCATCGTATGCCTGTCCGGTAAACAGATCGCGCATAAAATCTTTCATATTGCAAAAATAAAGGAACCCGCCCTGTTTTATTTTTTAAGTTGGAATTTGGTCCGGCTTGTTCCATCTTTGTCCCGGAAAAAAGCTTGCTATGATTAAAGATAAAATCCTCGTGATCGGAGCTTCCGGCCAGATCGGGGTGGAGCTCACCCTTGCCCTTCGTAAAATTTACGGGAATGCCAACGTGATCGCTTCCGACCTCCGGGAACAAAATCCGCTGCTGGAAGGTACCGGTCCCTATGTTTCGCTGGATGTCATGAACAAAGAAATGCTGCATGTGCAGGTGATCCGGCAGAATATCACCCAGATCTATCTGCTCGCCGCCATTCTTTCTGCCACCGGGGAAAAAAATCCGGGTCTGGCCTGGAACCTGAATATGCAGGGTTTGCTCAATGTACTGGATATTGCAAGGGAAGAAAAACTGCATAAAGTCTACTGGCCATCCTCCATCGCGGTATTTGGTCCGACTTCTCCCCGGCAGCAATGTCCCCAGCAAACGGTAATTGAACCCACTACTGTGTATGGAATCAGTAAATATGCCGGGGAATTCTGGTGCAATTATTTTCACCATCGGTTTGGGGTGGATGTACGCAGCCTGCGTTACCCGGGACTGATTTCCTATAAATCGGCACCCGGAGGTGGTACAACCGATTATGCCGTGGAAATCTTTCATGAAGCGCTGGAAGAAGGCCGCTATGAGTGTTTTCTGAAGGAGGATACTTATCTGCCCATGATGTATATGCCTGACGCGATCCGTGCCACAATTGAACTGATGGAAGCGCCGGCAGATAAAATCAAAGTACGCACCTCCTACAATATTTCCGCAATGAGTTTTTCTCCCAGGGAAATTGCCAACGAAGTCAGTAAGCATGTGAATGGCTTTTCCATCACCTATAAACCGGATTACCGTCAGCAGATAGCCGACAGCTGGCCGCAGAGTATTGATGATTCGGTGGCGCGTGGCGACTGGGGCTGGAAGGAGGAATTCGGACTGGAAGCGATGACGGCGGATATGATCAGAAACCTCCGCGGGTTAACCGGCAGTAAAGCATAAACGCCGGATTGTTGCCAGGATATCCGCCTGATCCGCATCTTTCAGCAAAACGGCATCTGCCCCGCTTTCCATAAATCGGCGCGTGAACAATTCATCCTGGTACATACTCAAGATGATCACCCGGACGGATGGATATGTTGTCTTTATCTGCCGGGTCGCTTCCGCACCATCCATTTCCGGCATCTTGTAGTCCATTAAGATAATATCCGGTAATTCCTTTTTTATATTCTCCAGCAGGGTAATGCCGTTTTCGGCCTCACATATTAATTCCATGTCCGGAGTTATGGCCAGTATAGCAGCCAGCCCATCCCGGAAAACCTTATAATCATCTGCTATGGCAATCTTAATCTTTTCCATTTGGCCGGAGGGGTAAGACCTGGGGTATAATTATCCGGATACGACAGTCTCCCGGTTCTTTGGTGAAAAAAACAGCTCCTTTCAGCAAGGTAATCCTGTTCCGGATATTTTTAAGGCCGAGCCCTTTTTTACCGAAGCTGTACTGTTCAAATTCTTCCTGACTCAGCCCGTTTCCGTTATGGTTGATCAACAGTTCAAGGTGCTGGCCTGTCATGTTCGAACTGATCCGGATCCGGCCGGGACCGGCATATTTGAGAATATTGTTCAGCATCTCCTGGACTATCCGGTAGAGGGTAATATCCTTTTCAGGATCTCCCGGATAGTTTTCATCCAGGGCTGTTTCTGTCCGGATGGCTGTCCCCTCACAGGTTTTGGAAAGAAAATGGGAGAGGGCTTCATTCAGTCCGAATTCCCGGAGAATATTACTGTGCAGGTTATGGGAGATGCCCCTTACTTTCCGGATAGCTTCAATCAGCAGACCGGCTCCTTTTTCATGCAGTCCCAGGTCTTTTTCGTCCAGTTTATCCTTCCTGATTCCCAGCAGATGCAGCTTCGCGGAAGAAAGGATCGCGCCTACTTCATCATGCAGGGTTTCTGCGATCCGGTGCCTCTCATTTTCTTCACTCCGCACCGCCGCCTCCACCAGTTGCTCCTGCTGTTCCTGCCGTAATTTATCAAGTGTACGCCGGTGCTGGTTTCTTTTCCGGATGGTGATCAGCACCGTCAGCAGTACGGTTAACATCAGGCCAAGCATGACCATGATGGCCGTTATAACATGATATGCAAGATTATTTGTCATAGTGCGGATGCAGTTTTTTTGCTTTTTTCCATCCGGAACTGTACGATAAGTGAGATACCGGTCATGATGATGAAAAAGGCATAACTGTACCGGGATATGTTGAACACTAATTTAGACAACTTATAATCTGTTGTCAGGTTCGGATAAAAAAACAGGTAAACAAAAAAGCTTACTGACTCAAAAATTGCAAGACCCGCACAAAATATAAAAGGGGCAGCCAGCTGCCGTAAACGGACTTCATCGTCCGCCACCAGGTGCAGGAAAAACGTCAGGCAGGCGGTAAGCAACACAATACTTTCCGCAGCATGCAGGCGTGTACTAAGCAGGAAAACGGAATCAAAGAATATAAAATTAATTAGGAGAAACCCGGTAAACAGCCAGCCTGACCAGTACAAATGCCTGTAGGATGCCAGGAAAGAAAGCCGCGCAATAAAATATCCGCAGATAAGGGTACGGAGAATGCTGTTCAGGTTATAGAGTATATTGTTATTCCGCAGTTGCTCGGGCAGCAGGGCGCCATATCTCCAGGTAAAAGTGGATAAAAAGCTAAGCAAAAATCCGCCTGCGATAAACCAGCCCAGGATACCGGATTTGCGGATTCCGTTTGGGGTTGCCAGTAGGATTATTACCGGTAACAGGTATGGCCATACTTCCAGCCATCGTTGTATTTCTTTCAGCAGTTGGTTCATGATAAAAAAAGATCAGTCACATTCCGGCGGACAGCAATAAGGCGGACAGGGATAGGTGGGGCCGGTTTTTTCTGCTTCCGGTTTTCCCCGGTAAACCACCTCGGTGTCAAAGGTGATATATTCATTATCCCTGCTGAAACGGCGGGGAGTAAAACGCACAAATTCAAAATCAGCTGGTTGTCCGTCGGGTTTCAGAATTCCCAGCGAATCCAGGCTGATTTCATTGTTGCCCAGAATCATGTTCCCTTTTAGTTGAACCGGCTTGCATTGCGGGTCTGTTTCAAGTAACCGGCGTCCGTTAAGAATACTGCCGGTTATGCCGGTGCCGGGATAGGCAACCAGTTGCATATTGTCATTGGAATGATCCGCATCGGGTGAAAAGAACTGCAGCAGGATCGTTTGTATCCGGACAGGACTTTCAGGCCTTGTCCAGCCACTGTCGGCCCAGGATTTGACCTGTGCATGGGTGAGTAAAACACAATTCATCCGGAAGCCTGATTTTTCGGCTGACGGGTTTTTGCAACTATAAAAAAACAGGAGGGTAAAACAAATCAGCCAGCTCGTCGGCAGACGTCTGTTGCCGCGTAATTTTATCATAAGAATGGTTTGTTTGAGTATAACGTTACCGGGTTGACAGGATAAATGTAATCAGGAATGATGATTTCCGGAAACCTTCTCTCAACGGAGAATCTGAAAATCATTGTAAAGACGGAGGGGTGCCTGATTTACCCTGACAGCGGTAACCTTTGCCCGGGGTGGGCCGGTTTGACACCAGGAAAGGAATAATTGTAAGGGTTCTTTTTCGCCGGTGACCTGTATAAAAACGGTGCCATCCGGCTGATTGCTCACCAGGCCGGACAACCCCAGCCGGAGCGCCTCATCGCGGGTATGTTTGCGAAAAAAAACACCCTGCACAGTACCCGATACGGTGATTTCAAGGGTTTCCATCCGGAAAATTCAGCAGGTTAACAATCTCTTCCAGAAAGTGCCGGTCTGTATCATCATAGGTATTCAGTTCTGTGCTGTCTGCATCCAGTACGCCTACTACCTGTCCTTTCCGTATTAATGGAACCACAATTTCGGAGCGGGAAAGACTGCTGCAGGCAATATGACCCGGAAACTTTTCCACGTCCGGAACCAAAAGGGTTCTGGCTTCCGCCCAGCTGGTTCCGCAAACCCCTCTTCCTTTCCGGATGCGGGTGCAGGCTACCGGTCCCTGGAAAGGCCCCAGTACCAATTCATCTCCCTTTACCAGGTAAAAGCCAATCCATAACCATTCAAACTGTTCTTTCAGGGCGGCGGCTACATTGGCCAGGTTAGCCACCAGGTCGGTTTCCCCTTCCAGGAGGGCCTGTAATTGAGGAATCAGTGTACGGTATTGTTCTTCCTTTGTTCCTGTATGAATTATGAGGTCTTCTGCCATCTGGCAAAGATACTGCCGGCCGCGAACTTATTGCATCGGGGATTGTAAGACAAACTGAATCCACGTAACTTTCCTGATAAAATATTTTACCATGCGGTCTTGTCTTCTATTGTTATTTCTGACAGGAATTCAGGTTTTAGTGCATGCCCAGCAGTTCGGGGGGAATGCCCCTTCCAGGAAATGGATGCAGGTGGATACGGATACGGCCCGTATCATCTTTCCTTCCGGTCTGGACAGTCAGGCCAAACGGGTGGCTTCGGTAGTGCACAGGCTGGCGGCAGATAAACCGGCATCTCTTGGCAACCAGCTACGTAAAATAAATATAGTACTCCAGAACAGCACAGTGGTCCCGAATGGCTATGTACAACTGGGCCCATTCCGGAGTGAATTCTACCTCACCCCGGATATGAATAATTTCGGGCAGGGTAGTGTCAGCTGGACTGATCAGCTGGCCCTGCATGAGTACCGGCATGTGCAGCAATTCAATAATTTCAACAACGGACTAAGCCGGGTGGCCAAAACCCTTTTCGGCGATGACGGGTTTGCCCTGGCCATTAATACGTCTGTTCCCGACTGGTTTTATGAAGGGGATGCGGTAGACCAGGAAACGCGCCTCAGCGCCCAGGGCCGGGGCCGGATTCCCCTTTTTATGAATGCGTATCCTGCGCTCTGGCAGGCCGGGAAAAATTACAGCTGGATGAAACTCAGGAATGGCTCTCTTAAGGACTGGGTGCCCAATCATTATAATCTTGGTTATTTACTGGTGCATTATGGCCGGGAAAAGTACGGACAGGATTTCTGGGAAAAAGTCACCCGGGATGCCAGCGCTTTCCGGAGTCTGGTTTATCCCTTCCAGGCAGCCATAAAGAAACATGCCGGCGTGGACTATAAAACATTCCGGGAAGAAGCTTTCAGGATGTATGGGAAAAAAGAAACAACGGGTGACCAGGCCATTCCATTCCTGCTTCCGGTTAATAAAAAGTTTGTTACCAGTTATTATTTCCCCTACCAGGCCGGTTCTGATTCCCTGCTATACCTGAAAGCCAGTTACCGGCACCGGCCGGCTTTTTTTATCCGGGATAAAGATGGTGAACACCGGATCCGGCTGCGGGACATATCCATAGATGAACAGTTCAGTTACCGGAACGGGAAAATAGTATATGCTGCTTATGAGAACCATCCCCGCTGGGGCTGGCAGGATTATTCAGCGCTCCGTGTGCTGGATATCCGCAACAAAAAGCAGATCCGGCTCAGCAGCCGGTCTAAATATTTTACCCCCGATATTTCGGAGGATGGCAGCCTGGTAGCCGCCGTACAGGTATCAGAACAGGGGAAAGCTGAATTGCATATACTGGATGCATCCAACGGACAGATACAACAACGGATCATGGCCGAGGAAATCACCCTTTTTACAGACCCGAAATTCATGAATAATCATCAGCTGGTAACGGCGGTGAGGCTGAAAGATGGCCGGATGGCCCTGGCCATTGCTGATATCCGCACAGGCGTAACAACCCGGCTCACCCCGCCTTCTTTTACGCTGGTCGGTTATCCATGTATCCAAAACGGGGTTATTTATTTTACTGCTTCCTATAAGGGGAACGACGATATTTTTGCCCTGCGTCCCGGTGAAGGGCGGATCAGCCGTGTGACAAACAGCCCGGGGGGGAAATACTATGTAAATGCCGGGCCGGAAAAACTGACCTGGTCTGAATATACTGCCGAGGGATACCAGCTGAGACAATTACCTATGCGCCCTGAAGAATGGGAGCCGGTGGATATGCAGGTGTGGGAGCAAGTGGCAACCGGGTCTGTGAATTATCCGGAAACCGGTGCCGGCAACCGTCAGTTTTCGGCTATCCCTTACCGTAAGTCAACCCGCCTGCTGAATTTTCACAGCTTCCGGCCCTATTATGAAGATCCGATTTTTACTTTTTCCCTCTACGGCGAGAATGTGCTCAATACCCTGCAGACTGAAATCTATTATCTCTATAATGAATCGGAACGCACCAGCGCTGTGGGTTTCACCGGTATTTACGGGGCCGCTTTTCCCTGGCTCAGTGCCGGCACGGAATACACTTTCAGCCGGGAACAGCGGATAGGTAACCGTATCCGGAACTGGAATCAGCTCGACAGCCGGATCGGACTGACCCTGCCCCTGAGCAAAACCCGGGGAACTGCCTTTCATAATTTTTCACTGAGCAGTTTTTATGTATGGCGTAATGAATTCAATAAGGATTTTTATAAAGATTCATTGGGCAACACCCGTTTCAGTTATTTATCTCACGGAATCAGCTGGTCGGTACAGGCGCAAAGAGCCGCCCAGCATATTTATCCAAGACTGGGAATCGCTGTTTCAGCCGGTTTCAGACATGCGTTGGGAAATACAGAGGGACGTCAGTTTAATCAATCTGCATCCCTTTATCTTCCAGGTATACTGGCGCATCATAACCTGGTGCTGCAGGCTGCTTTCCAGGAAAGAGACACCCTGCTGCAGGTCCTGTTCGGGAACCGTTTTGCATATTCAAGAGGGTTTACCGGCCGGTATTTTTCCCGTATGTGGAAAATGGGGGCCAATTACCATTTGCCGATCTGGTGTCCCGACTGGGGTTTTGGCAATCTGCTCTATATTCAACGGTTGCGGGCCAATCTTTTTTATGATTTTACCAAAGTGTATTCTACGGATAAAAAACAAACCCGGAATCAGCGGAGTGCAGGTTTTGAATTATTTGCCGATACCAAATGGTGGAACCAGTACGCCCTTACATTTGGCATACGGGTGAGTCATTTGCTGGACAGGGACCAGTTTGATGGGTGGAAGGGAACCTTATTTGAACTGGTTATGCCCGTAAGTATTTTCCCCAAATAATCAGTACTGAAGCAGTTCTGTTTTTTTAGATTTTCTTTTTTGCAGCCAATGGTTGCCTCTTTCCGTTAACCAGGCCGATCCGGCGCCGGTTATGGCACCAGCCAGTACATCTGTCGGGTAATGCACACCCAGACTGAGTCTTGACCAGGATACCAGGCAGGCATAGCCGAAAGCCGGGACAACTATATACCAGCGGCGAAACTGAAGGGAAAGGGATGTGGCCATTGAAAAGGAGAGGGAACTGTGTCCGGAAGGAAAGGAATGTCCTTTTTTAAATAATACCGCTGTAAAGCTGCTGTCCTTTTCAGCAGGCCGTGGTCTGTCAATTGTCCATTTTAATCCTTTGGTCAGTATTGAAGAAAGAACGAGACTGCCTCCGATCATCAGTCCCTGCTTTTTCATTTCCGGGTTTCGTTTCAGTACACCAGCGGTGAAGAGGACAGTCGGTACTCCCGCGCAGATCCAGTCATTGGCGGCAGACAGGTTTTTATTAAACCGGTTCCCGGCTTCGGTTCGCTTAGCTTCCAGCTGACGCAGAAAACGGTATTCCCAGTTGCTGTTCTGAGCAAATAATCCTGTAGCCGGCAACAGGTATCCGGCCAGTAAAAATATACGGAGAAAACAGGGCATCATTTTAGTGACCGAGTGAAGCCAGGCTTTCTTCAATTACCCGGATCTTCGCTTCCGCATCCGCCTTCTTTTTTCTTTCCGTTTCAATCACTTCCGGTTTGGCATTCTGCACAAATTTCTCATTGGCCAGTTTCTTTTCCACGGATTGCAGGAAGCCTTTCAGGTAAACCAGGTCTTTTTCCAGCTGTTCCTTCTGGGCGCTGGTATCCAGTTCTCCGGTCGTTTCCAGGAAGAACTTATCCTTCTGTACCACAACCGTTATACTGTTGGGGATCGGTTCAGATGTATAACTGACCGTTTCTGCATTGATCTGTCGTTCCAGAATACGCAAAACAGGGTCGTAGATACCGGGTTCGGCTGATTGTATATGTAACCGGATGCTGTCCTTGTTTTTCAGTTGTGCTTTCACGCGGGCATCCCGGATGGCGCTGATCACTTCTTTCAGCCTGCCGGCCGAATGCAGCAGGGGTTCTGAAAAGGCTGCCGGTTCCGGAAGTTGACTGATGGTCAGATCCGTCTGTTGCTCCCTTAACTGCTGATAAATTTCTTCAGTAACAAACGGCATGAAGGGGTGCAGCAATTGCATGAGTTCTTCAAAAAAGTCAATGGTCCGGTTGTAAACAAAAGTGCTTATTGGCTGCTGTATATTCCCTTCTTCAGCTTGTACAAATCCCGGCTTTACCCACTCCAGGTACCAGCTGCAGAAATCATCCCAGATAAGGGAGTAGATGGTTTTAAGGGCTTCGCTCAGCCTGAAATCGCGGAACTGGTCATCCAGTTGTTTTCTGACTTCTTTCAGCCGGTTATCAAACCAGTCAACGGCAAAACTATCGGCCGGTTTTTCCGCCTGGCCATCCTGCCGGGCTTCCCACATTTTCACCAGTTTGAGCGCATTCCATATTTTATTGATGAAAAAACGTCCCTGTTCATTGCCCGAGGGGTCCCACATCAGGTCGTTCCCGGCAGGGGAGGAGATCATGATACCGAAACGCACGGCATCGGCACCTTCCACGTCAATCATCTCCAGCAGGTCGGGTGAATTGCCCAGGCTTTTGCTCATTTTGCGGCCTTGTTTATCCCGAACAATTCCGGTAAAGTACACTTCCCGGAAAGGTAATTGCTGCTGGTATTCAAAACCTGCCATAATCATACGGGCTACCCAGAAGAATATAATTTCAGGGGCGGTCACCAGCGTATTGGTGGGGTAATAATACCGGATATCGGCATTACCCGGCTGGCTGTATCCTTTGAATACTTCAAAGGGCCAGAGCCAGGAAGAAAACCAGGTATCGAGGCAGTCTTCATCCTGGTGTAAAGCAGGCGCCTCTGTTCCGAATTGTTCTTTATACCGGACGCCGGCTTCTTTTTCGTCGGCAGCAACTACAAAACGGCCCTCTTTGTCGTACCAGGCAGGAATACGGTGTCCCCACCAGAGCTGGCGGGAAATACACCAGTCCTTGATGCCTTCCATCCAGTGCCGGTACAGGTTTTTGAACTTAGCCGGGTGAAACCGGATTTCATCCTGCATTACCGCGTCCAGGGCGGGACCGCAGATTTTTTTCATATCCACCCACCATTGCAGGGAGAGTCTTGGTTCAACGACCACATCTGTTCTTTCACTGTAGCCCACTTCGCTGCTGTAGTCTTCGGTTTTCAGCAGGAAACCCTTTTCTTCCAGTTCCCGGCTGATTTTTTTACGGGCTTCAAAACGTTCTTCCCCGATATAAAGCTGAGCGGCTTCATTCAGGGTTCCGTCTTCGTTAAAGATATCAACTACTTCCAGTCCGTGTTTTTGCCCGAGCTGGTTATCATTCATGTCATGGGCAGGTGTCACCTTTAAAGCGCCGGTGCCAAAATCCATCGCCACATACTCATCCGTGATGATAGGAATACGCCGGTTGATCAGGGGTACAAAGGCGAATTGGCCGTGCAGGTGTTTGTAGCGTTCATCATCCGGGTGTACACAAATGGCGGTATCACCCATAATGGTTTCCGGCCGTACGGTGGCAATCACGATATATTCATCTCCGGGTATATCCAGTTTATACCGCAGGTGATAGAGTTTTTGCTGTGTTTGTTTACGGATCACTTCCTCATCACTCAGGGCGGTTTTGGCTTTGGGATCCCAGTTGATCATTCTTTTGCCCCGGTAGATATATCCCTTTTGATAGAGGTCAATAAAGACGGAAATCACCGAGCGGTAATAATCCGGATCCATGGTGAAAGCGGTCCGTTCCCAGTCAAGCGAGCAGCCCAGTTTTTTCAGTTGCTGCAGAATAATGCCGCCGTATTTCTCTTTCCACTCCCAGGCATACTGCAGGAATTCATCCCTCGACAGGGAGGATTTGGCGATTCCTTTTTCCCGAAGCATCTGCACCACTTTCGCTTCGGTGGCAATGGAAGCATGATCCGTTCCGGGAACCCAGCAGGCATTTTTACCCAGCATCCTGGCTCTTCTGACCAGGATATCCTGAATGGTATTATTGAGACAATGCCCCATATGGAGCACGCCGGTCACGTTAGGAGGGGGGATAACAATAGTGTACGGTTCGCGTTCATCCGGTTCACTGTGGAAGTAATTTTTATCCATCCAGTGCCGGTACCATTTTTCTTCCGCCTGTCGGTGATCAAAGTTTTTGTTTAATTCCATAGTTGCTTCCTGGCTGCCTGGTTTCCGGGTATTACCGGTTGGTGCAGTAAGGGCGCAAATTTACCTTATTTGAGGCAATCTGTAGAGGCAGAAACAGGGTCTTATCCTGCGGGGGGCATATTTCTTTTAACTTCATCGCAGATATAAACCTTGCCCCTGTATACTTCCAGGATGCCATGATTGATTTCTTCCAGCGGGGAAGTTTTGGTCAGAAAGCCCCGGGCACCCAGCTCCAGCATCCGGTGGGCATATTTGGGCTGATTATGTACAGACAGTCCGATGATTTTTACCGAGGGTAGTTGTTGCATGGTATTACGGGCCAGGGTGAATCCGTTCATAGGGGCCATATTAATGTCAAGCAATAAAATTTCGGGTTTCAGTTCGGGTATCAGTTGTAAGGCAGTTTCTCCGCCATCACAGTCTGCCACCACATGGAAACGGGGGTTGTTTTCAAGCAGAATCCTCCAGGATTCCCGTACCAGCTGATGATCGTCAACCAGCATGATACGGATAGGGGCGTCATTCATAACTAACCAGCTTTGGGTCCTTAACCTCAAGGGCCTGTTCAAAAAAAGTGTTTTTACACAGAAACTGGAAGTGCCGTTTTAGTGCCGGAGGCTTGTTCAACCCGGTATTGGATTCAGTATTTGCAGAAGTATCATTATCAGCTTTTTGCAAAAAGTACGTAAAAATACTTATTAAACAAACCGTAAAAATACTGAAAATAAAAGTAGTATTACTTTGTGGTTTAACCAAGAAAATTTACGCCCTTTTTTTTCTTTCTATGGATAAGCGGCTCACCGTATGGCAAATATGCCATAAAATGGGCGGCCGGGATTGCTTACCTTCGCCGCCTCCGGTTATTTACTTTTAAAACAGAATAGGATGAATCGTTTTTTATCTTCCTGGCATAGCCCATCATTGAATAAAGAAATGCCCATTGCTGCTTATGGCCATTACGGATTTGCTTTACTGCTGGTGCCAACAGCCTCGGCGGATTACCTGGAATACGAGCGTTTTGGCTTAATAGATACGATAGCTTCTTGGGTGGAAAGCGGAAAAGTAAAAGTGTTTTCGGTTGACAGTATAAATAAAGAGAGCTGGATGAACAAAGGCGCTGATCCGCGCTACAAAGCCATCCGGCACCAGCAATGGAATAATTATATTTTTGAGGAAGTGGTGCCCTTTATCCGGACCAACACCAGTCAGGATACGCCCATCATAACCTGCGGCGCTTCTTTCGGTGCCCTGCACAGTATGAATCTTTTTCTGAAAAGGCCGGATCTGCTGAACGGTGTGATGGCAATGAGCGGGGTGTATGAACTGACAGAATATACGGATGGATACTTTGATGAGGACGTCTATTTTAACAGTCCGATGCATTATATGCCCAACCTGACTGATCATGGTATCCTGGAGCAGATCCGCCGCAGCCGGCATATTCATCTTTTGTCGGGGAGCGGTCCCTATGAAGATCCTTCCAGTGCCGGCCGCTTTGCCCGTATTCTTTTTGATAAGGGAATACATTATGAGCTGGACATCTGGGGCAACGAATGGCCGCATGACTGGAATACCTGGAAGGCGATGCTGCCGCATTACCTGGAAACCAGGTTCTGAATTTCCTTTATAAATTCCACTCGCGGGATCATCCGGGCGCCAAAACTTTCCAGGTAAGGGGTGTAAACCTGGCAGTCTATCAGTTCCGTTTCTTCCTTTATCAGCTGCTGAACGTATAAAGTAAAGGCAAGTTTTGATGCCTGGCTTACCCGGCTGAACATACTTTCTCCAAAAAAAACCTTTCCGATACGAATACCATATAAGCCACCGGCAAGCTGACCATCCTGCCAGACTTCCGCGCTGTGCGCATATCCTACCCGGTGTAAAAGCGTATAGGCTTTTTCCACTTCGGGGGTGATCCAGGTTCCTGTTTGCCCGGGACGTTTGATGGTTTTGCATGCGCTGATCACTTCCGGAAATGCTTCGTTGATGGTAAAACGGAAGGCGGATTTACGGATAAGCGTCTGTGTCCGGCTACTCATCCTGAATTCATCCGGATATAAGACAAAACGAGGGTCTGGCGACCACCAGAGTATGGTATCTCCCTCGTACCAGGGAAAAATTCCCCTTTTATAAGCTTCAATCAGTCTGTTTTTGGAGAGATCACCTCCCATGGCCAGCAGGCCATCCGGTCCGGCCAGGCATACGGGCGGAAAACTGATTTCCGTATCAAGTACAAAAAGGGGCATGGGGTATTTAACCGGCCACTACTTCCACGGTGGCATTGATGCCTCGTTCAGTAATGGCATCACATAAAGGTTTCAGGTCTTCGTATGTGCCGTTTTTGACAGCATATTTGCCGTGAAAATGGATGATATAGGAGCATTGTTCTGCCTGTTCATGGGTATGGCCGCAAACGGTCATCAGGGTTTCTATCACCCATTCAAAGGTGTTCACCTCATCATTCCAGACCACCAGGTGGCAGGGATCTTCATGGTCTGTGAGCACATCGGTTTCTTCCTGCACATCCGTCCGCATATCTTCTTTTACATTCCGCATAACTGCAAAAATAGAAAGTCTGCCGGATTTTAATAATTCCGGTGCCGGGAACAAGCCGGAATACGTAAAGATCCTATAAAAAAAGGCTTCAAATTTCTTTGAAGCCTCTGTGGGAGTTGACGGGATCGAATGCAGACGCCGCTAAGGCGGGTCTGCATCCAGACCGCTTTCAGCGCGTCTGGACCGCCAGCCTTCAATTTATTGGCAGGGAGG
>JACSRW010000014.1 GCA_014879565.1 Chitinophagaceae bacterium | reverse complement strand
AAAAAATACCCTGAAAGTGGTATATCATTTTTTCGGAAATATGAAAACAGGATATTACTTTTGAATCAGAAAAATAGGTGCTCCATTGCACATGACCATATTGCTGTCTGAACGCTTAGCAGCATAAAATAGCTACTAATCAGAGCCTTAACCTAAAGTCCCGCTGTTTCTACACCGGGGCTTTGTTTTTTTACCCCATCCCATTTCTCTCCATGCACCACAATGCACCCCTACAGGGTGCCAGATAAGATCAATAACAATTCTTTTCTACCCACAATACGCCCCTGCAGGGCGAAACCCACTTTCCACTCCCCACTCCCCACTTTCCACTCTCCACTCTCCACTCCCCACCTCACCGGCAGTTCTTACAAACCCCCTCCACCAGCACTTCCACCTGTTCGGCCACATACCCCCTGGGCAGTTTGATATCGGGTGTAACCACATCATCCAGGCAATAGGTATTGTTACAGCGATGGCAGAGAAAATGCACATGATGGTCATGATGATGACCGGCCGAGCAGTCATCCTTGCATAGCGCATAACGTATCGAATTATCCGCCGTGGGGATGGTGTGAATGATCCCTTTTTCCACGAAGGCCTGCAGGGTGCGGTAGACCGTAACCCGGTCAAATTTCTCACCCGCCTTTCGCTCAATATCCCCGTGGGAAAGTGCGCCGGCATGTTCCAGGAAGAGATGGAGAATTTTGCGGCGGCTTTCGGTCACGCTCAGGTGACTTTTCTTCAGGAGAGAAGCAATTTTTTCTTCAAAATCCGGTAACGTGTCTTTAGCTGGCATGTGATGGTATTTGGGGTCCGGTTATTTTTCCTGCAACAATTTACGGGCATCCTGGATCATACGCTTCACTTCGCTTTTTTTGATGCCATCATAAATTTTACGCACATCCCCGTTACGGTCCACCAGGGCCCAGAACTGGGTATGCAGGAACTGGTCTTCTATTTTCTGCAGGTTATTATTGGGGTCATCAATGGTATAACTGATCCGGGCCATATTGTAGAGACTGTCTTTCCGGCCGGTCAGGAAAATCCAGCGGGCGGGATCGGCCCCCAGAGAATCCGCGTATTTTTTCATTTGCGGCACTGAGTCGTTATCCGGGTCGCAGGTATGGGAAAGAATCAGGAAATCCGGTTCATTTTTCATCTCCTCCGCAACCCCTTTCATGTATTTATTCATCACCGGGCAGATGGTTTTGCAGGTGGTGAAGAAATATTCGGCTACAAAAACCTTTCCGGCGACATCTTTTTCTGTAAAGGGTTTGCCTTCCTGGGTGGTAAACTGAAAGGGGCGAATAAAACTAACGGGCGCCACTTTGGGATTGGTATACCCGGGAATCAGCCGGGCCAGGGCAAAATAAAAACCAAGTGCCAGGGTAACAAAAAATGCGAGATATAGCCAGCCCTTCTTTGACATAGTGTGTAATTGAAAAACAAAGGTACGGGCTGACTGGTTCAGATTGCCGGGTCGGGCAAGATTTTGCAACTATGTTGCTTTTTGCTATCTTTACCGGCTCAAATGAAAAGAAGGATAAACTGGGACGCATGGGGAATCGGGGCTTCGCTGGCCTGCGCCATTCATTGTGCCATGTTACCCCTGTTTTTCAGTACCCTGCCCCTTTTTGGCATCAATATTATTCACCATACCGGCTTTGAAGTGGGGATGATCCTGCTGGCGCTGGTTATCGGTACTTATTCTCTCTACCACGGATTTAAGAGGCATCACCATAGCCTGCTGCCGATGGCGCTTTTTTATACCGGTTTCCTGTTCCTGGTATTGAAGCAATTCTTCATTGAATACCACAACTGGCTGCTGATACCGGCAGTTTTACTTATTGTGGTGGCGCATATAAACAATTACCGGTCATGCAGGGTGCATAACCATGCCCATGCGGACGACTGCAATCACTGATTTTTCTGTAACCATGCCTGCTCCTTTTTTCAGGCCAGCTGCCATTTCTGCTGCAGGCGGCCGAATGTTATCCATGCAAAAAACAATCCGACCGAAGAAAAAAGAATATCAAAATAATCGAAGGTCCGGCCGAAAACCGGAAACAGTTGCAGGTATTCATTCAGCACCAGCAGGCCAAAGCCCAGCAGGCATACCTGCCGGAGATCTCCGGCATCTTCGGTACGGAATAGTCTGGCGAGCCGGTGATTCCGGCCGCTGAAAAACCAGCAGGCTCCAAAGGGAATCAGGAAAGAGCCCAGGAAATTGGGCGCAATACCCAGGAAAAACTGCAGGGGCGCTTCAAAACTGAAAAAGGGGCGCAGAAAAAACTTAATGGTCCAGATGACCAGGGTACCATATATGACCAGTCGTTTACTGATTTGTTTCAGTTCCATGGAGGTGAAATTATCCGTCAAAATAGGCCCTGAAACCCTGCCGGCCTATCCCGTGGAGACGGTATTTATTTCTTCTTCCATACCCGCCGCAAATAACGAACCAGCAGTCCGAAAGTGAAAGCCAATACCATGTAAAAAAGAAGGGAAAGCCAGAGAGGTTGCCGGGAAAAATCGGCCAGTTCAAAATAGAGCCCGGCTGTGAGGGCGAAAAAAGCCCAGCTTAATACCAGGGCGATCGCATTGATGATGCGGATAAAAAAAGCTTTTACATCCTGGTCCCAGCCCTGTTCCATAAACTGATTTCCGGAAAGATACGGAGGCGGTGGCAGGAAACAAGATCCAGTATCCAAAATGGGCTCATTGTACAAAATGTCTGGCTGAATACCGGCTACGGATCATTCGTGCCCGTTTCCCTTTGTCATAAACAAAAAAATCAGGGAATCAGTATTTCCCGGAAAGCGGCCGAGTCTCCGTTAAACACATTGAAATCTACCGGCGAAACAATCCCGTTTACCCGGCCCTTATCGCTGTGCTGCCAGAAGTGCCAGCCTCTTTCTATACGGGGTTGCTGTGGCTGGTAATAATGGGCCACCCAGAGGGGATAGCGGTCAAATTTCTCCCCCAGATACCGGTTATAAAAATCCACATTGGTATAAATGAAGGGCCGGACCCCTGTTTCGGCTTCCACCATTTTCAGCCAGGTCAGCGCTTCCTGCTGCAGCCGGGAAACTGCTGTTCCATTCAGTTGTTCAATATCCAGTACCGGGGGAAAATCCCCGCTTTCACAACGAACTGTTTTCAGGAAATGCTCCGCCTGGGCCGCCCCGCTCCGGGAAGGAATAAAAAAATGATAGGCCCCGCGGACCAAGCCTGCCTCTTTTGCCTTTGACCAGTTGCGCCGGAACTGCGGATCGGTAAATGAGGTTCCCTCCGTGGCCTTAATAAAAGCAAAGCCCATCCGGATGGTCTCCACTTCCATTTTTTTCACCTCTTCCCAGGCAATCCGGTGCTGGTACCGGGATACATCAATGCCATGTATGGAATATCCCCCCGGGATCGTAATGCCAAAAGCGGGATAATGCACGGCTTTTGCCCGGCGTAACTGCGCCCATTCCCAGGCCCGGTATCCGGCAGCCGCCAGCAGGGCCAGCAATACAAGACCCAGGATAAAACGGCGGATTCTTCTTTTTTGTCGGGCGGTGGGCATGTGGAAAAGGGAAACGAAAATAGGGGTGGAAAAGTTTGTTTGCTGTTAAAATAAGAAGGGGAAGGAGTGATCAGTAATGAGTGATGAGAAATCAGTAATGAGTAAACACCGAAGCGTTTTTACAGATTTGAATACGCTGATTGCTGAAATGTTTTATTAACTGCTTGCTTATAGAAACTGTTTCAAACCTTTAATGACTGCTCAGCCATCACTCATTATTCATTATTGATTACTCATTATTCGTCATTCACAATCCTCAGCTTCGCATAATTCAGCATTATCTTCTTCTCCCCGTTATGTTCAAATTTCACTGTGGCAATCGGGTTATGTGCGGCGCCTTCCATCTTCATCACTTCCCCGAAACCGAATTTCTGGTGTTCCACTTTTTGCCCCACCTGCAGATTGGATGTATCACTGGCCACAAAATCTGCCGAAGGGGTATGTTCCACCACTTTCGGAGCAGTGGTTTTGGGAGCCAGGTAAGAAGGGGTGTTTGTGCCCTTTTGTGAAGGGGGCGCTCCGTATTTCTTTTCCGCTTCCCTTACATCATTGTATTTATCCTCATTGCCCCAGCCCTTCATGCGATTGAAAGCATTTCCGCCGCTCCAGTTGTTCAGCCCCTGGCTGCGGGTGCCGCCGCCGGCAAAACTGCGGTCAAGATGATCTTCGGGTATTTCTTCAATAAAGCGGCTGGGATCGTTCTGCACCAGCTGCCCAAAACGGTAGCGGGTATTGGCATAGGTAATCCAGAGCCGTTGCTTGGCCCGGGTGATCACCACATAAAACAGCCTTCTTTCCTCTTCCAGTTCTTCCCTTGTATTGATGGCCATGGCATTGGGGAAGAGCATTTCTTCCAGTCCGGCCGCGAATACACAGGAAAACTCCAGTCCCTTGGCCGCATGAATGGTCATCAGTTTCACCGTATCTGCATCAGGATCTTTTTCATCCGCATCAGTCAGCAGGGTAATCTGCTGCAGATAGGAAGCCAGGCTCTTATCCACCAGTTCTCCCTCATCGGTATCCGGACTCTCCGTCCACTCCTTGATGGAGTTGAGTAATTCCTGGATATTTTCATACCGCTGCACCCCTTCTGCACTTTTATCGTTGAACAGTTCCTTCACCAGATTGGTCTGCTTACCCACATGAAAAGCGACTTCATAGGCATTATGCTTCTGCAGCATACTGGCAAAACTTTTCATCATCAGCACAAAATCCTCCAGGGCGGAAAGGGTACCGGCCCTGAACCCGTTGGCGGCAGCTTTTTCCAGGATCTGCCACATGGATACGTTCTGCTGGTTGGCAGCCAGTATCAGTTTATCAATGGTGGTTTTGCCAATACCCCGCGCCGGATAATTGATTATCCTTTTCAGGGCTTCTTCATCATTGGGATTGACGATCAGCCGCAGGTAGGCCACCAGGTCTTTGATTTCTTTCCGCTGGTAAAAACTGATACCCCCGTAGATGGTATAGGGTATTCCCATCCGGCGGAGCGATTCTTCAAAGGCACGGCTCTGGGCATTGGTGCGGTAAAGAATCGCGAAATCCTTATTGCTGTAATGATTGCGCAGCCGCTGTTCCTGGATGGTATCAGCCACAAACTTGCCCTCATCATTATCCGTCATCGTACGCACGAGGCGGATTTTTTCTCCCTGGCTGTTATCGGTAAACAGCACTTTCTCTATCTGCCCTTTATTCTTTTTGATTACCTCATTGGCCACATGCAGGATACTTTTGGTACTGCGGTAATTCTGTTCCAGTTTTACAATCTTCACTTCCTCATAATCTTTCTGAAACTGCAGGATATTCTGGATGGTGGCCCCGCGGAAGGAATAAATACTCTGGGCATCATCTCCCACCACACATACGTTTTCATGCATGGCACCCAGGAGTTTGATGATCTCATACTGGGCCGGGTTGGTATCCTGGTACTCATCAATGAGGATATACTTAAACTTATGCTGGTAACGGGCCAGGCTTTCCGGCACATTTTTCAGGAGCTCATAAAACTTAAGCAGCAGGTCGTCAAAATCCATCGCCCCGTTACGGAAGCAGCGCTTTACATAGGCATCATAGATCTGCCCGATAGCCGGGCGGTTGGCCCGCATATCTTCCTGCTGGATGGCATAATCATTCCGGTACTCGGCCGGTCCCACCAGGGCGTTTTTCGCCGATGAAATACGGTTATAAACCAGGTTGGGCTTATAATGTTTGTCATCCAGGTTCATCTCATTCACCACGGCCTTCACCACACTTTTGGCGTCATCGGTGTCGTAAATGGTGAAGTTGCGGGGATAGCCTATTTTTTCCGCCTCAAACCGCAGGATACGGGCAAATACGGAGTGGAAAGTGCCGATATACAGATTACGGGCTTCGCCGTCGCCTAAAATCTTTTCGACCCTTTCCTTCATTTCCTTCGCCGCCTTGTTGGTAAATGTGAGCGCGAGAATATTAAATGCATCCACCCGGTGAGTTGCCATCAGGTGAATGATACGGGTGGTCAGTACCTTGGTTTTTCCGCTGCCGGCCCCGGCCACAATCATAATCGGCCCATCCTTATGCAACACGGCTTCTTTCTGCCTTTCGTTCAGGCCGCTTAAATAATCCTTCATGGCCGCAAATTACGGGGAATGCCCGAGAGGGTAAAAAAGCAGGAGGCCTGTGAATAATTATTCCATGATACGTACTTCCTGAGTCAGCAGGGTATCGGTGCCATAAGCCGTTTTGTCGGTCACCGGATCGGTGCCGGTTGCTGTTACCAGCACCCGGTAAGCGCCTGCAGGTAGCTGCCGCAGTACAAGCCGCAGGGAGGAATTGCAATGACATTTACAGGCTTTCCCGTACCAGTATTCCCGTACGGTGATCAATCCCGGCTCTCTTTCAGCGCTCAGCCTGACCTGGCGGCAACATAAATGCTGCATGGTCCGGCTGTAAACCAGCGAATCTCCCGCTACCACTATTTTTCCCCATTCGTCCATAAAATCACCGGGTCCGGCTTTCCCGGGTTCTGTTATCCGGGTTGGTTTGGTACCCGATTCCGCACAGCCTTTTACGGTCCAGCTAACATTTTTTTCAGACAGCACCCCCGTGTTTTTCGGATGCCTGCAGGAAAACAGGCCAGGCAGTCCGGCAAGGAGCAGCAGGAAACATATAGATTTCATATCAGTCATTTGAAGTAAGACTGGCCGGATTAAAACTCAGTGAAAAGAAGTAACCCGCCCGGTATACAGAAGCAAAATGGCCGGCACCCAGTTCCGTAAAATTCACGGTATCGCCCAGCTTGTAACCGGACAGTTTTTTCACCTGTGTGCCGGAAATACCAAGAGTCAGACTGACCGGATCATTCTTTCCGAAAAATGTGCTCAGGCCCAGCAGGATATTCAGTTTGGTATTATCCCCTCCCACCGGTAAACCGGCGCCAAATGATCCGCCCCACCGGAATCCTTTGTCACGGGGGGCATAAAAATGCAGGAAACTCACCGCCACCGGCTGAAACAAATCGGCTTCTTCCCGGTCAATCACGCCATCGGGGCGAACAAAATAGTGCCAGCGGTTTTCCGCATAGCTCACAAAACTGAAACCAAAAGTATTCCGGAAGCGAACCGGTTCTTTTTTAAGGATGGGGATCAGCCGGCGGAAACTATCCGGCCGGTTATCTTCCAAAGCGAGGGAGGTAATGGAATCAACCGCAGGTAAAAAATCTATCGCGGCTGTAACCGTTTGCCGGTTAATATCCAGCTGGGACAGTTGCCGGTACTGATCATGACTGATTTTGCTGAAAAGGGAGGCAATCTGTTCCCTTAACCGGTCTCCGCTTAAACTGCCGGCACCTGTGCCGTTCGGCAGGGTGTACTTAGTTCTGTTCCTGGCCAGCCTGAGAAGTGAATCGGCCGCGGGAGAAAATATTTCCAGGTCAGCAAAACTCCCGTAAACAGTTTCAAGCGCCTGCAGGCTGCCGGCCAGCTGCTGGCCAAGGGCGGATGTATTTTGTTCCTCTTTTACCTGCAGGATCAGGGACAAATCACGGGAGGCACCCGGAAAGAGTCCCTCGGTTTTTTCAGTGGCCGATTGCCGGATCTGTTCTCCTTTATCGCCGGTGTTGTAACGCAGTCGGGCCAGTTCTTTCCAGAGAAAATGGCACTGCTGATCAAATAAAGCCGCCTGCGCATATAAACGGGAGGCAGCGCTGAATTCATTGTATTTTGCCGTAAATAACTGCCGGGCCCTGTTTTGCAGGTACGCATCGGCACGCTTATTATCCGGCCGGTCTGCCCCTGTGGTCCTGAAAATATCAGCCGTTTCCAGCAGCTTGTTTTCCGCAGCCGGCAACAGGGCTGACAAGGGACCGGAACCCGCATTCCCGATACCCGGAATCAGCACGGATTCTGCCGGCTCCGGTTTGCTGATATAGGTAATCCGCTGGCGGTAACCACCTGAGGCATTCAGCAACTGCAGGCTGACAGTTTGCCCGGAAACCAGGGAGATCACCGGAACAGAAACCGTATCTCCCCTTTTACGGATTTTGAAATACCGGACTTCTTCCTCCGCCAGATCATAGCGGATCAGGAATTGCTGGGCCTCTGTGGTCTGACAAAAAAGGAAAAAAGACGACAGGAGTATAAAGGGTTTCATGCCGGGAGTTTTTGGACCTCACAAAAGGTAATCCCGTAAAAAGCCGTACAGGATGACCCAACTCAGCGCTGCCGCTGCTTTTTCTCATTGTAACCGGCATAAACGGAGTATATATTGGGACATCCCTGCTTAACTACATCCGTATGAAATCTGTCAGCATTTACCCGACCGGCAACTCCGTTTTCATTCTTTTTATACTGCTTTCCGGCTTTGCCAACAAAGGTCAGGCCCAGACAGCTCTCCGGCAACTGGAGAGCTGGTCGGGCAGAAGCATCCAATCTGTTCATGTACCGGCTCCTTCACAGCCCTCCGGTAACTCCGGCAGCTACCGCCTTCCTTTTGTAAAAACAGAGGAACAAAAAGCGGAAGAGGCCCGGGAGCATTACCAGAAAGCCCAGAGCGCCATGAACAGGCGTGACTGGGATGAAGCCGTGCGTTTATTACGGAAAGCCCAGCGTAAAGTGCCCTGGAATACCAGCTACAGCAGTAAACTGAGAGAAGCCGAAGCAGCCCTGGACAAAGAAAAACAACAGAACAAAGCCGCCCAGGAACAAAAAAAACAGAATGAGGAATTGCGCAAAGCAGAGATAGAAAGATGGAAACAAAAAGAAGCCGCCCGCCAGGAAGCCGAAAGAAAAGAACAGGAAGCTTTTAAGGAAAAAATCAAAGAAGCCGAAAATACTATCCGGGTTTTTAAGACCGATATCAAAACCGCCCAGTCACGGATCAAATCCCTGTCAAAAAGCCTGGCAAATAATGCCGGCGAACTGGAACGCTGGAGTGAGGAAATGGACAAGTCCATGAATAATATTATTGCCAATGCCGTACCCTGGATCGGGGGTATCTATATCAAGTACTGTTTTGTGGATATGATGAGCCCGGAAGTAAAACCCATCCTGTTTCAGCAATGGAGTAAACTCTTTGGCGAATCCAGCCCGGAATTACAGAAATGGCTGATCGCGGAAAGCAAGGCAGCCAATATTGATTTCAATAAACTGCAGGACCTGGCCGACCGGATAGGCATGGGCCTTGACCTGGGCGCGCATGTGCAGGAGGTAATGAAGGGCGAAAAAGAAATGGTGAAGGCCGACCTGGAAACTCTTTTATTCCTGAACGGCTTATTGGAAACCTGTCATATCACGAAGTATGAAAACCTGGTTAAAAAACTGGCGCCTTTCCCCAAAATTGTCGGCGACAGCAAAATCATCCGGATGCCGGGTGATTATTTTGAACTGGCCAAAATCATCGGTGAAACCTATACGCATCTTGCCGTGACCGGTTACAGCTGGCACACTATCCGGAAAACCAGCGCGAACAGCGAAGATCTTTATAACCAGGTACAGTTGCTTTCCGCCGGTATTGAACAGCGCAAAAATGAAATTGAGTGCCTGGAAAAATGCTTAAAGCGATACAGCCAGGGCTGTAATGAAAACTGCACCGGCAAAACCCGCTGGTCAAAGCCCCCGCCACCTTTTTTATTTCAAAACCGAAACTGGTAATATATGAACCTAAGGTATTTCCTGACCCTATCGCTGGTATGGCTGCTGATCAGCAAAGAAAGCCGTGCTCAGTCCGTCCTGTTACCGGAAGAATTCAGCGCGGCTCAACTACTATTCAACAGTGCCCCGGTGAAAGAAGGGGTAAGTGATGAATATTTCCTGTATCCCGCAGAAAAAAACGGAAAATATGGCTTTGTCCATTATAAAACAGGCGATACGCTCATCCCGTTCCGGTATGATTCGGCCGGTTATTTTGAAGGCGGACTGGCCCCGGTAAGACTGGGAAAAAAATGGGGGTTTATCAATCCCTTTGGAAAGACAATGACTCATTTTGTGTATGATTCTACCGGAGATGTTATAGGGGGTGTTTGTATCGTAAAGCAAAACGGTAAGCTGGGTACGGTATCTGTTACCGGCGGAGCCGGTATTCCCTGCCAGTTTGATGATATGATACCCGATGAAGGCGGACTGTACTGGGTAAAGAAAGGAGACAACTACGGATTGTACCAGGGAGACGGAAAAATGCTGAGTGCCCCCCGTTTTACGTTTGTGAGTCCCTTCCGCGAGGAGCGGGCCGCCGTATCCATCGGGGAAAAATGGGGGATCGTCAACAGGGAAGGTGTTTTGCTGATCAACCCGGAATACGACTGGGTGGATGCTTTTTATGAAGGGCTGGCTGTAATCCGCCAGGGAGATCTGTATGGCTTTGTCAATACATCCGGAGAACCGGTCATCTTTCCCCAGTATGAAAGAGCTGAACGTTTCAGTGAAGGCTTGGCCGCCGTCATGACCCTGATGGAAGGGGCTGTGGAATCCTATATCTATATCAACCGGAAAAATGAAGGAGTCATCACCAATATCGGGGAAGGAATTATAACGGCCTTTCCCTTTACAGAGGGTTTTGCGCATATAGTCCGCAAAGGTGAATTGCATGGACTCATTGACAAAAAAGGAAATGAAGTCCTGCCCTGCCTGTACGAAGAACTGGGCCAGATAAGTGACAGTATGATTGCGGTCCGGCAATCCGGAAAATGGGGCTATTATAAAACAGATGGTAAAAATTATTTTCAGGTGATCTCCTGCCGTTTTGAGGAAGCGGAGCCTTTTTATGATGGCCTGGCCCGGGTGAAAAGCGGGGATGCCTATTTTATCAATAAAAAAGGGGAGTTTGTAAAAGCCGACCGGGAAGAAGAGCCGGAGACAATACAACCCGGTAATGAGAGGGAAAAAATCAGGATTGATTATATCAGTACCTGGGGTTCCACACTGATTAAAGGAGAGCAGGGGGTGCTGACCGGAATTTTCTCCAATAACATGAGTCCGGTTCTGAAAAACAGCAAATGGGGCTTTATGAACCGGCAGGGGCAACTGGTCATTCCCTGTATCTACGACAGTGCGGGCCATTTCAGTGAAGGTGTCGCCGCGGTACGAAAAGGAAATAAGTGGGGATTTATTTTTCAGGACGGGGACAGTCTTACCGGTTTCCGGTTTGATTATGCGTATAATTTCAGTAAGGGACTGGCCATTGTGAAAATAAACGGCCGTTACGGATACCTGGATAAAGGCGGGCGTTTCCTGGCACCCCCGGTTTATGATATGCTTTATTCGTTTAAAGAAGACAGGGCAGTCGTTCGCCGGGATTCTCTTTTTGGTTACCTGGATAAAAGCGGGGCCCTGCTGATTCCCTTCCGGTTTGAGGATGCTTCCGATTTTTCAGAAGGACTGGCTCCGGTTTGCCAGGGCGGTCGCTGGGGTTATATCAATAAAGAAGGCAAACTGGTGATCCCCTTCCGGTTTGAACAGGTGTACGGGTTCAGGGAGGGACTGGCCCTTGTCCGCTCCGGTGACCGGTACGGCTATATTAACACCCGGGGCGAATGGCAGATTCCCGCCCGTTACCCGGCAGCCCGGTCTTTTTCCGGAGGAACGGCCCTGGTGGCAGATACCGATGGCGAAATCCTGTTGATTGACCAGGAAGGGAAAGAGCTTTTTGCCGCGTTATTCCGGAGCGCCTTTTCACCTGAAGGACTGGCCCTGGTGGAAAATGAAAAAGGGAAAAAAGGCTTTATTAACCGGGAAGGCAGGATGGTTATCGGGTTTGAGTATGATGACGCGATTCCTTTTTCGGAAGGACTGGCAGCCGTATGCCGGAATAAACGCTGGGGATTTATCAATACAAAAGGGATCCTGCTGATTCCGCTTCAGTTTGATCTGGCCCTGCTATTTCACGAAGGAACCGGCATGGTGGCGAGCCTGCTTCAGGACTGATGCTGTTTACTCAGCCCTTCGCTTACTGGCCAGGTATTTTTCATGAATAATTGCCTCCATGGGCTTGTTGTACACTTTACTTTCCACCCAGGAAATAATATCCAGGTAAGCAAAGGCCCGGGTCTGGTACCGGTTATTCTCCAGGTGTTTGATCTGCTGCAGGAATTTTTCAAACTCCGGTTTGAGTTGCCGGGCAGGTATGGTAATAGAGTTCCGCAGGAAGCGGATCATTGCTTCTTCAATAGCGGTGAGGTTTTTCATCCTGGTCATAAACCGGAATACCGATTTGGTGAGGGATTCCATCAGCATATCATTGCCCAGTTCATAATGGGCCAGCAGATGTACGAGGCGGGCATAACACTGCAGATCGTACCGGAGATTTGTTTTATCGTTGATGATCTGCTGCAGGTAATCAATACTGGTATTGTAATCCCCGCTGCCGAAATACAGCATGGCAAATTTGTAGTTCAGCACCAGGATGCGGTGACTGTCCAGGAAGATTTCGTTCTCGGCGAGTTCCTTTTCAATGGAAGGCACCAGAGACAAACCTTCGCGGAAAGTGCCGCGCATAAAATGCTGGTTAATTCTTGCCTGGCTGATATAGATAAAGAGCTGCACCCGGAAGTTGTCATTTTCCCTCACCCGTTCCGACAGGGAGAATTCTACCATCTGCTTCAGGGTTTTTTCAAACTGCCGGTGATTCCGCAGGTCAAAATGCGCATTGAGCAGGTTATGGATGCCCTTGATATAATGACCGGTTTCCACCCGGATCATAAGCGGTTGTTCATGGAAAAGGTCAACCCATTTCTGTGTATAGCGGTAATACTGGAGAAAGTCCTGCCGGATAAACGCATACCAGGTATAACTCTGGAATAAATACATCCGCTCATAAAAACCGGTTTCCTTCCAGGCACCGGAAGGCAGGTTCTGAGTCATAAACCGGCGGATATCCTTTTCATCATATTCATCCCGGGCATGGCCGTGCTGTACAAACCAGCTGAAAAGCTGCAGGGCCAGGTTTGACAGGCGGGCAACTTTGTCAATATGTTTATTGACCTCATTGGCCTCCAGTGAAAGCGCATCCGCCCGGGTATGAATATGCCGGGTAATATGCAATCCCTCAATTCTTTTTTCCAGGGCGATGAGCTGGGGCAGAAAATTGTATTTCTGGTTTACGCGCGCCGTTTCCTTCGCCCGCTCAATGATCCGGAGGCTCTGCATAAACAGTCCTTTCTTGTACAGGATATGCGCATAGTCAAACTGCTCGTTCAGCTGCAGGTCAAGGCTGTCATCACTTTTCAGGAGCCGCAGACTGGCCAGGATCTGTTTGTATAAATGTGTTTTCAGGTTGGAAAGCTGGGGCTTGGTCACATCCTCCATCCGTTTCAGCAGGATCTTCTCGTCGTACTCCTTCATCTTGTCCAGCACATCAAAAAGACGGACGATTTTCAGCTCTTCCTTTCCGGAACTGCGGTTGATATAGAGTTTGAAATGCCTTTTTTCGGCCTTTTCAAGGGATTTTATCAGCTGAAATAATATGTCGGCGGAACGGTTGGGCATCATGGTGATATTTTTCTGAAATCCGCTGCCAGCAAGGGTTTCAGCGATCACAGGTCCCCTTAGCGATGATAAAACCGGGCTATAGTTGATTTGCCGGACAAGGTACCGCTGTTTACTTTTGTGTCAGAAGATTAATCATACGGCAGCAATCGTCAGAGAAGCAAGCGGTCAGAGGTCAAAGGTAAAGAGAAAATCTTCTAAAAAAGCTGGTAACTAATTCAAAATCAGCACCTAAAAGCTCTTACTCGAAGAATTTTCATATGGCAAGCAATCGTTAGAGGTCAATCCGTTTCTACGGAAGGACCTTTTTTGTTTCAGGCCCGCTAAAATAGGGATTAATTTACATCAACGAAAAAAATCACGGGTTTAGTTTTCCACCTTTATCTAAATGATTGCAAAGCTGTTATACAAGGGAAAAACCCTGTTTATTCTTTGCTTACGGCAATCAATGTCAGAAATTTTTCCAGTTCTGCTCCATGCAGGTTTACGGCCAGCACCATACCTTTTCCATCAATCAGCACATTATAAGGCAATTCCGGGATGGCGTAGGTGGCGGCTACCGGGGAAGCCCAGAATTTCAGGTCACTCACCTGGATCCAGTCAATTTTCAGCTTATTTACGATTTCCTGCCAGCTTTCCTTTTTGTTATCCAGTGATACTCCGTAAATCTCAAAACCGGTGCCGGCCTGAAAGCTGGTATTTCTGAATTTTTTATAGAGGGCGGCCAGTTCAGGTTGTTCCGTGATACAGGGCGCGCACCAGGTGGCCCAGAAATCCACCAGCACGATTTTTCCGCTCAGGGAGGAAAGAGTAACGGTATCACCTGCTGTGGTGGGCAGGCGGATATCAGGAGCTTTATCCCCTGTTTTCAGTTCCTGCTCCTGTGCGCTGACTGAAAGGCTGAATAAAAAAGCCAGTATGGCGGGTAAAAACAATAACTGTTTCATTCGCATACATTGATTATTGAGCAACCGGGTAGCCCTTACTGATCCAGTCAACCCGGATATTGGTGGCCAGGTTAAGCAGTTTGTGGTTGGTGAACTTCAGCTGATTGAGCAGGCTGAATGCCGGGCGTATATTCGGACAGTTGCGGAAAGGGCAGCAGCCGCAATAAAGCACGATCGGCGCGTCTTTCGGCAGTTTGGATACAGCGGCTTTAAGTTTTTCAATACTGGATTTTTCATTTCCCGGTCCGATATCCACGGAACCTTTTATGACAGCACTGGGTCCGATACAATAAATATAGGGCAGGGCTTTGCCGGCATTGATGGTCTTTGCCAGTTCAGCGGGATCCAGTAATTGTTTGGCGCTCCAGGGTTCGGCATTACCCCCCTGTGCGTTGCTGTTCAGTAAAAAGACTGTTTGCAGGAGACAGAAAAGGAGAATTCGGGAAAATAATTTCATGTGTTTACCATTTGACTGTTTTAAGCGCGGGCCGGATTTTAAACCAATTCAGCAGACGATGCCAACGCCCGTTCCGTTGCAAAGTTACTGATTCGCCGGCCAAGCCTGAATCGGACCTTTCTTTTACCTTTACGCGAAACTGCACACAATGGCGATCCGCATCTTTATCACCGGAGGTACTTTTGACAAGGAATACAATGAAATCACCGGTCAGCTTTATTTTAACGATACCCATATGCATGACCTGCTGGAAATGGGTCGCTGCAAGGTACCCGTGGAGATCCGCACCCTGATGATGATTGACAGCCTGGAAATGACGGATGAGGACCGGGAACTGATCGTCCACCAGTGCAATAACTGCGAGGAGGATCAGATTGTCATCACCCATGGTACGGATACCATGGCGGAAACCGCTTTAATGCTTTCCCAAAAAGTAAAAGATAAAACCGTGGTGCTGACCGGTGCCATGATTCCCATCAAATTCGGCAGTTCCGACGGCCTCTTCAACCTGGGCAGCGCCCTCGCATTTTCCCAGACCCTGCCACCCGGTGTCTATGTGGCGATGAACGGGCGGTATTTTAGGGCGGATAATGTGCGGAAGAATAAACAGACGGGGATGTTTGAGGAGGTGGCATAAAACAGGGGCTGTATCTTTGACACAGCCCCTGCAGGTTTTTTTCAGAACAGTGGATTCTTTTATCCTATTTTTTCAGATTGAGACTCCGGTTGATGGTAAAGCCGAATGACCAGTTGCGGAACTTCAGGTTGGTGTTGTTCCGGGCCAGCTGATCAATATTTGATGAGTTGGTGGTATTGCCCACATAGAACTGGAACAGGTGACCGCCGGTATTGAATTCCATACCCAGGGAAAGCAGGTCGGGTTTGTAGTTCACGATGTTCCCGTTTTTGTCAATCAGGTTTTCATACATATTAAACTGGCGGGCATATTCAAACGTGATATTCTTATTGGCGTGGATTTTATATTTACCTCCCAGTCCCAGTGACCATACCGAATTGGTATTGTTAATACCATAGGGAATCTCGTTGAAATAAATCATGGTCGGCATCAGCTGGAGGGAGAGTTTATCAGAAAACTTCCGGGCAATCTGCAGCTGGTGCATGAAAGAGTATTTATTCCAGGTAAGAGATACACTTTTATCGCTGGCTGCGTTGGCGTTAAAGAGGGAAACCCAGCCTACTGTAACCGGAATATTCTTGGGTCCGGTTTGCTGACGCAGCAGGCGGAATCTGGCCCAGCCTTCATAGCGGTTGCGGCCCGCTGCAGCCAGCCCCAGGTTCATCCAGGCCTTGGGAGAATAATCAAAAGAGAGATAGGTATAAGCCAGACCGGAGTTCAGACCGAGCAGACCGGCCAGGTTATCCTGGTTGGAACCTCCTTCAGGCCACAGGGGACTGAAGTGGTGGGAGATCATAAACTGCATGCTGCCCGGGGCGATGATTTCCACACTGTGCATATTGATAATGCGGGTGGAGTTAAAGGTAGCCCTGGCATATTTGGGTTTGGCAGCCGTCTTGGTTTCTTCTGCCGGGGCATCCTGGGCCATGGTCACAACCCCAAAACCCAGTCCGAGTATAAGTGCAAATATCTTTTTCATGTGTTTAATTTTTTTGGGTGTTCAATTATTGGGGCATGCCCTGGTTGATCCATTCTTTGAATTTGTTAACGGTACAGGTAGTCAGGCTGAGGGTACCGCCGGGGTGACCCTGGTTACCACCGCTGTTCAGGATAGTGAGCAGGGAGGTTTTGGAAGCCACCATTTTATTATAATCCAGCGCTACTGCAATACCGCCGTGACAGGTACCGCCTTTACAACTGGAGGTATAAATCGGAACGATATCGGTGGTATAGGTCAGGTTGGCCGCGATGGTGCAACCGGAACCATCATCATAGGGTTCACCCTGATCAATCCATTTTTTGATAATATTCTTTTCACTGGGGGAGAAATCAATCTCACCGCCACCGGGGTGGGTGCCGCCATTTACCCATGACTCAAACTGTCCGCGGCGGGCCAGGATGGCATCATAATAAATATAGGGATAGGGGGCCAGGCGCTGATCGGAGAAAAGTACCGCCCGCACGGTTACACTGGTATTGTGGCAACCGCAGGCGCCCGATGTCATAATGGGAACCACGTCTTTGCGGAAGGAAACCCGGGGAATTTCGGGAACATCGTTTCTGTTTTTATAACAGGAAGGCAACAGGTAGGCGAGCATCGAAACGGCCAGCGCTGCCAGTATTATATTCTTTTTCATATTAAATCTTTTTATAAGCATGATCAAATGAGGTTAGGCCTGTTTAGCGTCTGGTGATCCAGGTACCGGTTTTGCGGTATTTGAAGATGCCGACATTGTTGATACCGTATTTCCATACATCCGGGATATTCGGATCGGCGAAGTACCAGGCTTTGAACAGGGCCACTTCATTGGGATTGAAGCCACCATCATCATAGGCCATGCTTCCGTTTTTGGAGGTTTCCACCAGGGTGAGCGGGTTGCGGTAGATCAGCGTGGAGTCCATCCTTCTCACAAAACAGTCGGTGGATACGAGGGGGTTACCTCTTACATAATAGCCCTTGCTGGTTACCGGGTCAGTATAAACTACAGAAGAAACTGTCCGTACTGATTTCGGATAAAGAATATCCATCAGGATATCGTCGTAGTTCATCAGCGGACCGCGGGTGCTGAGGGCAGATACCGGGGTGCTCACTGTTTTCCAGGGGCGGAAACTGGCATTGGCAGCGGTATCAGAATAGAATTTCCATACACTGTCTTTATAGGACTGCCAGGTACGGGTCATCAGGTTATTGTTGGCTGTTGTATTCAGCAGCTGGCAATAATTAGTGATTGAACCCGTAGTGGGATTAATATAGGTGTACTGGGTAGTATCGGAAGAAACCAGTCCGGGGATCAGGCCTTTACGGGCCCAGCCGCCGGTAGCGGTAGCCTGGTTATGGCAGTTGGCAGAACCGCAACCATCCACCATCAGGCGGATCGCGGCGGGACGGAAATCTTTCAGATCGGGATTTTCTTTGGCGCCGTTGACGATCCAGTTATACAGGATGCTCTTGTCACGAACAGTCATTTCCAGACCGGTGTTAACCGGAGGCATTGCATTGTCAAAATCATTGGTAACCACAAATTCCCAGAACTTACTGGTTTCGGGGCTTCCGGGGGTGATATACTTCATGATATCTATATAGGTGCCAAACTGCGGCTTCACTTTACCGGGGATCACATTACCGTTTGCATCTTTTGCCCCGCCATGGCAGTTGGAGGTACCGCAGTACTGCCACATAATGGTTTGCACACCGCGTGATTTGATGATGTCATTCACATCAGGCACATTGTCGGCCGTAGCGATGGTGTGGTTGTCATAGAAGGGTGCATAGACCGTGGAATCGGCAGGTGCGGTGTAGGAACGGTCAAGCTGCCTGGCGAGTGTACCATCTTTTGTACACTGCATTACAGAAGCCGACAGCAGCAACACTGCACAGAATCCGGTGGCGGCCTTGATCAGAGATACTTTTTTCATAAAAGCGAGTTTAGCTGTTGAAAATGGATGTGTCATAAAAGAACTATCCTTAACGAAATGCAGTTTCAAAAATATCCAGGGCCGGCTGACAGTACCATGACAAGAAACTGACGCTTATATGACTTTTGTCACTTCCCTTGCTAATAGCCATCAAAAACAGTAAGATTGTGACGTTTCTCACGCAGCCTGTTGACATCTGTCATGAGATTGTCAATCAGGCCTCGATAAGTTGCATTACTTTTTAAATCACTGCATTAAAAAAAGTTTTCATATGGATAAGGAAAACAAAAAAACAGGCCATTCCCGCCGTGATTTTTTCTCCTCCCTGCTTTCAAAAAAAGCAAGTGCTGAGAAGATAAAAATGCTGACCCCGGACGGGAAACTGGTGGAAGTGGACAAGTCGGTGCTCGAACAGGCTGTCAACCGGAAAAAAGCCGGCAATAAAGACATCTACGACTGGATGAAAAATCCCTCCAAGGATCAAGAGTAAAATCCTGTAATTAATATATAATACCAACAAATGAAACAGGAAGAAATCCAAGACCAAGGCCGGCGGAACTTTATCAAGACCGCCGCCATCGCCACTGCCGCCACTGCCACTTGCGGCAGCCTGGCCTGTTCCTGCTCTTCCAAAAAAGCAGCCCCCGGTGAAACGGTAAAACTGCTGTCGCCGGAAGGGGAGATTGTGGAAATTGATTCCGCCTATCTCAATCATCAGGAACATATGTCCATCGTATCCAAACTGGAAGCCCGCGAGGGAATCGCCGGGAAAAAATTTGTGATGGTGGTGGACCTTGCCAACTGTAAAAACGCGCGAAGCTGTATTTCTGCCTGTCAGAAATGGCACTATCGCCCCAAAGACGTGGAGTGGCTGACTGTAAAACTGCTTAAAGACAGTGACAAAGCCGCCCCCTACTGGTTCCCCAAACAATGTTTCCATTGCGACAACCCTCCCTGTGTGAAGGTTTGTCCGGTGGATGCCACCTTTAAAAGACAGGATGGACTGGTGCTGATTGACGGCGACCGCTGCATCGGCTGTAAATTCTGTATGGCCGCCTGCCCCTATTCCACCCGCGTGTTCAACTGGGATGAGCCTGAACTGCCGCTGGATATCCGCGACCTGGCCTATTCTCCCGAAACGGGCATTCCCGCCAAAGTGGGCACTGTGGAAAAATGTGATTTCTGTCCCGACCGTGCCCGCGAAGGCCTGCTCCCGCCCTGTGTGGAAGCCTGCCCGAACGGTGTATTTTATTTCGGGGATGAGAATGAAGATACCGTCAGTAACGGACTGGAAACGGTCAGCTTTACCAAACTGATTACCGATAAGGGCGGCTACCGCTATCAGGAAGAACTGGGAACCAAACCCCGGGTTTATTACCTGCCGCCGAAAGACCGTTCCTTCCCGGTGGAAAAAGGCTACCAGGATGCGGACTCCGCTATCCGGGAGCGCTTTAAGGAATACAAGGATCTCCTGGGTAAAAAAGCGGAAACAGAGGAATAAGCCGACACCCTCTTTCATCATTTAATGCATTCTTCATTATGGAACTCAATACATATCAACAACAGGCTTTCGAATACCAGCGGAAGAATATTGAAACCTACGGGAAAAGAGCCTGGGGCTGGACCGTCTTTTATGTGCTTTGTATCCTGGCAGGTCTCTATGCCCTCTTCCTGCAGATCACCAAAGGCCACGGTATTACCGGTATGCGGGATAATGTGGTATGGGGTCTCTTTATCGTGAACTTCATCTTTTTTATCGGACTCAGTTATGCCGGGGCTATTATTGCCGGTTTACTGCATCTTTTCAAAGTGAAATGGGGCAAACCGATTATCCGGCTGGCCC
Source organism: Chitinophagaceae bacterium (assembly GCA_014879565.1). Lineage (GTDB taxonomy): Bacteria > Bacteroidota > Bacteroidia > Chitinophagales > Chitinophagaceae > JJ008. The sequence goes on along the minus strand of JACSRW010000014.1, from coordinate 19,907 downwards.
AGTTCATGACCCTGATTTCAGTAATAGTGGGGCCCATTTTTATCCTGCTTTGTGTGGGGCGCTTTGACCGGATGCACCATCTCTTTATTTATCCGCGTATCCAGTCACCGCTTACCTGGGATGTGATGGCGGTGGTGACTTTCTTCACCGGTGCGGTACTCTTTCTCTGGCTGGCCCTGATCAAGGACCTGGCCGTGTACCGCGATGCCAACCTGAATGTGCCGAAATGGAAACAAAAAATTTATAAAATGCTGGCCCTGGGTTACCGGGGAGCAGCCAGCCAGAAAAGGCACCTGCTGCTCTCACAGAACCTGATGGCGATCATCATGATCCCGCTTTCCATTGTGGTGGCTTCAATCCTCTCCTGGATCTTTGGTATGACCCTGCGGCCGGGCTGGCACAGTACTATCTTCGGACCCTATTTTGTACTCGGTGCCGTATATTCCGGTTGCGGAGTACTGATTGTGGCCATGTGGTTTTACCGCAAACTGTATAAACTGGATTATTACTTCACCGACCGGCATTTTACCTATCTCGGTTATATCATGCTTGTGCTGGCAGCCGGTTATGGTTACTTTACTTTCTCTGAATATTTTACCGCCTGGTTTGGTTCCGAAAAATGGGACAGTGAGCTGATCCATAAATTATTCAGCATGTCTGAATACGGCGGCTGGACCCTTTTTGCCAATGTGGCCGGTATCGCCCTGCCGATGCTGATTGTGGCTATCCCCGCCACCCGTAAGCCGGGTTATATTGCTGCCGGTGCTTTTATTATGGTTATGGCAATGTGGGTGAAACGCTACCTGATCATTGTACCCACCCTGGAAGCTACCCTGCTGCCGATGCAGGATACCCGGGCGGAATATGTGAAGTACAGCGCCACCTGGCCCGAATGGGCACTGACCATCGCGGGTATTGCCACCTTCCTGCTGTTCTTTACCGTGATGTCAAAATTTGTAACGGTAGTACCGGTATCTGGTCTGGAAGACACGCATACCGAACATGAGAAGCACCAGTTGCAGCACGAACAGCATTAAGAACCCCTTTAAAAGAAATTATATGAAACAAAGATTCCTGACCATGATAAAGAGGTGCTCCGCGGGGTTACTGACCGGGGGGCTTATCCTGGCTCTTTCTGTCAATCAGGTATATGCGCAGACAGATACCGGAGCCGCACCGGCTGCCGATACCACCACGGCAGCTCCGGCAGAAGAAGAAGAAGCCGTTGAATTGATCTCTCCCTCTATTGAACTGCTCTGCATACAGAAAGGAGACAGCTCGGTGGACCTGAAAGCCACGGTAAAAGCCAAGGTAGACGGAAAAATGCGCAAGCTCTATGGCCTGAAAGCGGTGTTTTACCAGCTTACGGATTCTGCTGAAACCGAACTGGGCACCCTCCGCACCGACCTGAACGGTATCGCCGTCTTTAACGTAAAAGCTGACCGCGTAAAGGCTTTGGCTGATGGCAGCCTGAGTTATAAAGTAGTGGTGGCCGGACCGAAGAATATGGAAGAAGGCAGCGGGGAAGTGATCGTGAAAAGAGCCCTGCTCATCATGACACCCGTGAAAGAAGGTGAGCTTTACAGTGTACAGTTCCGCCTTCTGGATCTGTCAACCGGTGAGGAAAAACCGGTTCCCGAAGCTACCCTGGGCCTTTTTGTAAAAAGAAGTTTTAATCCCCTCAAAATCGGGGAAGGTACCACCGATGAAAACGGGGATGCCAGCGTGGAAGTGCCGGCCGGTCTGCCGGGAGACCCGCTGGGAAATATCACCCTGCTGGGCCGGCTGGATGAACATGAGACCTATGGTTTCCTGGAAACAGCCAGTGTACAGAAATGGGGCGTTCCGGTGTCCAACCGCATTGAGGATCAGCCCCGGGCATTGTGGAGTTCCAATCCCCCCTTGTGGATGTTGATCACATTTATTATTTTAATGACCGCGGTCTGGGGTCACTACGCGGTAATCGTATACGAGCTATTCCGCCTCCGGAAGGAGCAGCCCCATGCAACGCAACCGTAATTTTTCACATCTAAATAGCAAAACAATGAACATGAAAAAAAATCTCAGTTTCTTTCTCGGTACTGCGCTGGTCATCGGCCTGATGGCTTTTGTACCCAAAAACAACACACAGGAGCCCTGGCCTGTGCCGGATTCCTATAAGAACAAAGTCAATCCCCTGAAAGGTGATGCCGCCTCCCTGACAAATGGTAAGGCCCTTTACAACCAGCATTGCAAATCCTGCCATGGCACCAAAGGAAAAGGAGATGGTCCGAAAGCTGCCCAGCTGGATACGGATTGCGGCGATTTCACTAAACCCGCTTTCCACAACCAGACAGACGGTGCTCTTTTCTATAAAACATTTGAAGGAAGAAAAGATATGCCCGCTTACAAGAAAAAAATTCCTGATGCCAATGATATCTGGGCGATCGTAAACTATATGCGGACGTTCAAGTGAGAATGAGTGATGAGTAATGAATAATGAGTAATGAGTAATGAATAATGAATAATAAGTAAAGGGGCTTCCTGACGGAAGCCCCTTTTTTATTTTCGTTCTGTTCTTTTTATTTGCCCTGGTTGGGCTCCAGCAGTTTGAAGAACTGATCCAGCTGGGGCAGCACCACGATCCGTGTGCGGCGGTTGGCAGCACGGCCTTCTTTGCTGCTGTTTTCTGCAAGGGGCTTGTATTCCCCGCGGCCGGCGGCAGCTATCCGGGAAGGATCGAGGCCATATTCCTTTTGCAGCATCCGTACCACGGCAGTGGCTCTTTTCACACTGAGATCCCAGTTATCCTGCAGCACGCCACCCCGGTAAGGTACGTTATCGGTATGGCCTTCCACCATAAACTCCATATCGGGCTGGTTTTTCAGCACCTGGGCCACTTTACCCAGTACTGTCTTTGCGTTTTTGGTGATTTCGTAACTGCCGCTTTTGAAAAGCAGTTTGTCTGATATATCTATATATACCACTCCCTTATCCACCTTGATATTGATATCCTCATCATCCAGGTTGCCGATAGCCCCCTTGAGGTTCATCACCAGGGCCATATTCAGGGAGTCTTTATGCGCCATCTGCTGCTGCAGGGTTTGGATATAGGCATCTTTAGCGCCGATATTTTCCATTGATTTTTTGATGCTTTCCGCCTGCTGACTGGAAATCACTGAAAGGCTTTCCAGTTGTTTGAGCGCCTGGTTATTATTTTCCTTCAGAAAATCCACCTGGGCGGTCAGGTCATTCACCCGGGTATTCAGCAGGGCCTTTTCCCTTTCCAGGGCTTCTTTCTGCCGGGCGAGAATCGCTTTTTCCTCGCCACATTCATTCAGGTCTTTTTCTGTTGTCTTAAATCTTTCTTCCAGTTTGGCGTAATCTGCCTGCGCAGTCTTGAATTTTTTGCTGCTCACACAGGAAAAAAGAAAAACGGATAATGTGGTCGCCATGACCAGGGATGTCAGTCGCATAAGATAGAAATTAAAAAATGAAACAATGATCGGGCTGGCAAGCGGTCCCAATGCCTTAACGGCGCAAAGATAATCCGGTATTCCTGCTATACATACCGCAAAATGTTAAGATTCTTAACACAGGAATGATGGTAAAATTTCATCAGGTGAAAACAATGCCTGATCTTAGCAATACATTGAAACTCTGCTATGCGGGATAAGCGACAGGCGGCCGTCGGATTTATTTTCATTACATTAATAATTGATGTAATGGGCTGGGGACTGATCATTCCCGTTATGCCCAAACTCATCGCAGAACTGAAAGGAATCGGTTTTAATGAAGCCAGTTCTTATGGCGCCTGGCTGATTTCCGTTTACGCTGTTACCCAGTTTATATTCGCCCCGGTAATCGGGAATCTGAGTGACCGTTATGGCCGCCGTCCGGTTTTACTGGCCTCTCTGACCGGTTTTGGTATTGATTATATCATTCTCGCCCTCGCCCCTTCTTATGGCTGGCTCTTTGCGGGCCGGATCATTGCAGGCATTACAGGGGCCAGTTTCACCACAGCCTCGGCGTATATCGCAGATATCAGTACTGCTGAAACCCGGGCCAAAAACTTCGGCCTGATCGGGGCGGCTTTCGGCATCGGCTTTGTGATCGGCCCGGCCCTGGGCGGTTTGCTGGCCGGCTGGGGGCTGCGCGCTCCTTTTTATGCAGCCGCCGGTCTTTGCCTCGTAAATGCGCTGTATGGGTATTTTGTATTACCTGAATCACTGGCTAAGGAAAACAGGCGGCCCTTTGAATGGAAAAGAGCCAACCCGCTGGGGGCGCTTCGTCTGCTGAAACAATACCCGGGTATTGATGGCCTGGCTTTTTGTTTTTTCCTGATCTACCTGGCCGCGCAGTCGGTACAGGGTAACTGGAATTTCTTTACGATGTACCGTTTTCACTGGACAGAAGGAATGGTGGGTCTCTCCCTGGCGGTTGTCGGAATCCTTGTTGGCGCCGTACAGGCAGGATTAACCCGGGTGATCAATCCCCGTATCGGGAATGAAAAATCCGTTTATACGGGACTGTTACTTTATAGCGCCGGTTTACTGCTTTTTGCATTCGCCACTCAGGGCTGGATGATGTTCCTTTTCCTGGTACCCTATTGCCTGGGAGGTATAGCGGGACCGGCTTTACAATCCATCCTTGCAGGCCGGGTACCGCCCAATGAACAGGGAGCGCTGCAGGGTACGCTGACCAGCCTGATGAGCCTGACCACCATTATAGGTCCGCTGATCATGAATAACCTGTTCCGTTATTTTACCTCCCCGGCAGCACCGGTTTATTTTCCGGGTATCGCTTTTTTGCTCGGCGCGGTATTTATGTTATGCAGTGCGTTGATTGCGTGGATGGTATTACACAGCAACGGGGGACCAAAAATGCAAAAACAGCCAGTCACCTAATTAAACTCATACGGGTTTATGATGAAGCGCATCACAAATAGAAACACTTATTTTGACTTTTACGGTGCTGAAATACTATCTTCTTTTCAGCGTCGCGATTGCCAGCCTTTATACAGATTCCTTATTTAAATCTTACTGTTTATGTCACAACAATCCAATTTTTTTGCGATGGAAACAGCTCCGGCGAGGGCTGAACTCGAAACATGGGTAAAACAAATGGCTTCTTTTTTTGAAGCCAGTAAAGTACACTGGTGCGATGGTTCTAAAGAAGAATACGACAGTCTTTGTCAGCAGCTGGTGGACAAAGGAACCTTTATCCGCCTGAATCCCGAAAAAAGACCAAACAGTTTTGCCTGCTTCAGCGATCCCAGTGATGTGGCCCGCGTGGAAGACAAAACCTTTATCTGCAGTCTCCGGAAGGAAGACGCCGGCCCCACCAATAACTGGATGGAACCGGTGGTGATGAAGAAAAAACTCCAGGACCTGATGCAGGGTTGTATGAAAGGCCGCACACTGTATGTAATTCCTTTCTGTATGGGTCCTGTTGGTTCGCCGCTTTCCCGTTATGGCGTGCAGTTAACCGACTCTGAGTATGTAGTGGTAAATACCCGTATCATGACCCGTATGGGCAGTGAGGTAATGCCTTATCTCCAGAAGAAGAGTTATGTAAAATGTGTACACTCTGTGGGTGCCCCGCTGGAAGGCAACCAGCAGGACAGCACCTGGCCCTGCAATCCCGATGTAAAATATATCTCCCACTTCCCGGAAGAAAGACTGATTATTTCTTACGGAAGCGGTTATGGCGGTAATGCCCTGATGGGTAAAAAATGTTTTGCCCTGCGAATCGCTTCTGTAATGGGCCGCGAAGAAGGATGGCTGGCTGAACACATGCTGATCATGGGCGTGGAAAGTCCTGATAAAAGAAAAACCTATGTAGCCGCTGCCTTCCCCAGTGCCTGCGGTAAAACCAACTTTGCGATGCTGATCCCGCCAAAAGAATTTGATGGCTGGAAAGTAACTACCGTTGGCGATGATATTGCCTGGATTCACAAAGGAACAGATGGCGGTTTGTATGCGATCAACCCGGAAGCCGGCTATTTTGGTGTTGCCCCCGGTACCAACTACAAGACCAACCCGAATGCGATGGAGAGCATCAAGGCCAATACCATCTTTACCAACGTGGCCGTTACTAAAGACGGAGATGTATGGTGGGAAGGGCTGACCAAGGAAATTCCGGAAGGCCTTACCGACTGGCACGGAAAACCCTACGACCCGGCCAGTGGCAAACCGGCTGCACACCCCAACTCCCGCTTCACCGCACCGGCCTACCAGAACCCCGCCATTGATGCCGAATGGGATAATCCCAATGGTGTACATATTGAAGGGTTCATTTTCGGCGGACGCAGAAGTACCGGTGTACCCCTGGTATACCAGTCGTTTAACTGGAACTTTGGCGTTTACCTGGCCACAACCATGGGCAGTGAAATGACAGCTGCCGCATTCGGAGAGCTCGGCAAAGTTCGCCGCGATCCTTTTGCCATGCTGCCCTTTATGGGATACCATATCGGGGATTATGTGAATCACTGGCTGCAATTTGGCCGTGACCTGCCGAATGCTCCGCGTATCTTTGGGGTAAACTGGTTCCGTAAAGATGAGAACGGACAATTTATATGGCCGGGATTTGGTGAAAATATCCGTCCGCTGAAATGGATTATTGACCGTATTCACGGTAAAGCCTCCTCAGTAGAAAGCCCGATCGGCTGGATGCCCCGTTATGAGGATATTGACTGGACAGGTCTGGATTTCAGCAAAGAAGAATTTGCGAGAATTATGACGGTTGACCGGGAACCCGGAAAACAGGAACTCCTTTCCCATGAAGAACTGTTTGAAAGGATGTATGATAAACTGCCTAAAGAGTTTCTCTTTATGCGCGAACTGCTTCTTTCTGCCCTGTGGCGCTCCCCTGAACATTGGGGCCTGCAGCCGGAAAGAGGATGACCTCTGGCTGATTGCCTGCTAATGAACGCCCTGGACCACCGCCTCTTCACCGACCGGTGCGTCCAGGGTTATTCTTCCATTTAATTCATTTATTATGCCAGCCTGGTTATATGATCTTTTCACCAAGACCTCCATTGCCCAGTCAGTAATTGTGTATGGACTGGTGATCGCTATCGGTATCTGGATGGGACGTATCCGGGTTGCGGGGATTTCACTGGGGATCACCTGGGTCTTGTTTGCCGGCCTTATCTTCTCTTATTTCGGGGTGGAAACAGATGCCAATACCGAACATTTTCTACGGGAGTTCGGGTTGATCCTGTTTGTTTATTCCATCGGTTTACAGGTAGGACCCGGTTTCTGGGCTTCCCTGAAAAAAAATGCGATGGCCAATAACCTGCTGGCCCTGGCCATCGTAGCTATCGGTGTTATCATAACCGTTATTCTCTACCTGCTCAGCCATAACAGTATTTCCGTGATGGCCGGTGTGATGAGCGGTGCTGTTACCAATACACCCGGTCTGGCTGCTGCCCAGGCTGCGGTCAGTGATATGCATGCCAGCGGAGCGGATAAATCCCTGATCACCCTGGCCTATGCCTGCGCATATCCGCTCGGTGTATTCGGCATTATCGGATCGCTGATCATTCTGCGGAAAATTTTCCGGGTCAATATTGAATCCGAACAGGAACTGCACCGCAAACTCGATGTAATACGGGCCAAAAAACCGGTATCGCTGCACCTGAGCCTGGAAAACAAACAGCTGGTGGGACAGCCCCTGCGGAAACTGTTTGACATGCTGAAAGAACCGGTGGTGGTATCGCGGATGTTTCACAACGGGGAAATCATTACCCCCACCCCCGACCTGGTGCTCTCTGAAAATGATGTATTGCTGGTTGTCGCATCCAAACAGGAAATGGAACAACTCAAACTCCTGATCGGACCGCCCAGCAATATGAACCTGAAAAACGCCAAGGGCAGTGATCTGATCTCCCGGCATATCGTGGTAACCCGGTCGGCAGTGACCCATCGCCGTATCGGAGATATTCCCGAATTACAACAACAGGAGTTCACCCTCACCCGTCTGCAGCGCGCCGGTATAGAAATGGTGCCGCACGGAGATATCTTCCTGCAATTGGGTGATACAGTAAAAGTAGTAGGTACGGAAGAAGGGGTACAGGTGGTAACAGAAGCGTTGGGTAATTCCCTGAAAAAACTGGAAGTACCCGACCTGGCACCCATCTTTATGGGAATTGTACTGGGCGTGATTCTTGGCAGTGTTCCGATCCATTTTCCGAATATGCCGGTTGCCGTGAAGATCGGTATGGCTGGTGGTCCGCTGATCATCGCGCTTACCCTGAGCCGTTTCGGCAACCTGTTTTACCTGAACAATTATACCACGCATAGCGCCAACCTGATGGTAAGGGAAATCGGTATCAGTCTTTTCCTCGCCAGTGTGGGACTGAGCAGCGGTAAAAACCTTTCCATTGCATTTGCAGACGGAAGTGGCTGGGGCTGGATAGGCATGGGGGTGATTATTACAACGGTGCCCCTGCTGATTGTAGGCTTTATCGCGCATAAGTATTTCAAAAAAACCTATTTCGAAATCTGCGGACTGCTGGCCGGTGCCTCCACCGACCCGCCCGCCCTGGCCTTCGCCACCCGGATGGCCGGAAGCGATATTCCCTCCGTTACTTATGCCACCGTATATCCGCTGACCATGATTTTACGGATTGTGGCGGCGCAGCTGCTGATTTTATTACTTATGTAAGAGGTAAGTGGAGAGTAGTGAATGGAAAGTGGGCCGAAAGCAGAAATGAACTTTATACAATGAGTCCCCCGACTTTTGAAATATAGTTCTCTTTCCCCCTCCCTACTTTCCATTCACTACTTTCCATTCACTACTCCCCACTCCCCGCTTTCAGCTCCGCCACGGTTTTCTTCTCACTGCCGATAAAAATGCGGTTGCCGCTGATAACAACGGGGCGTTTGAGGAACGTGTACTCTTCCAGGATATAGTTCCGGTAGTCTTTTTCACTTAATTGTTTATCCTTCAGGCCGAGTGCTTTGTATTTCAGGGCCCTGCGGCTGAATAAAACTTCATAGGAGCCTGCCAGTTTTTTCATTTCATCGAGCTGGGCGGGTGTAATCTTCTCCGTTTTGATATCCTGTAGCAGAAATCCCTTTTTTGCCAGGGCCGTTTCCGCCAGGATGGCCTGGCAGGTGGTGCAGTTGGCCAGGTGGTATACTTTTTTCATACTTCCTTTACAAGTTCCGGGCCGCTTGGTTCGGACCCTGATAAAAATTATTACATTTGGGCCTAAATTTCAGACTCTTATGGGCAAAGATGAGGTTTTTAAAGACGAAATTGAAAAGGCCAGTGATTTCAAATTCGGGGCCAATGTGGCCAAGGTTTTTGATGATATGGTCAACCGCTCTGTCCCTTTTTACGGCGAGATACAGCGGATGATGGCCGAACTGGCGGCTGATCATGCCCGTGAGGAAACTTTTGTGTATGACCTGGGTTGCTCCACCGGCACTACGATGATCGGTATGGACACCATGGTGGACCAGAATATCCGTTTTATCGGAGTGGATGATTCCCAGGAGATGCTTGACAAATGCAAATCCAAACTGATGGAAATCGGTTTCTCCCGGCCCTATGAACTGCGCTGTGCCGACCTGGGACAGGGGGTGAAGGTGGAAAACGCCTCTGTAGTGGTCCTCTGCCTGACCCTGCAATTTGTACGCCCGATCTACCGCGAACGCCTGCTGCGGGATATTTACAACGGACTGAATCCCGGCGGCGTACTGATCCTGGTGGAAAAGATCCTGGCAGAAGAAAGCAACTTCAACCGCGACTTCATTAAATACTATTACAATTATAAGCGCCGCAATAATTACAGCGAACTGGAAATCTCCCAGAAAAGAGAGGCCCTTGAAAATGTGCTGGTGCCCTATAAACTGAGTGAAAATATTACCCTGCTGCGCGACCAGGGTTTTGATCACTGTGAAGTGTTTTTCAAGTGGTTCAATTTTGCAGGACTTGTAGCAGTAAAAAAATAAGTACGAAAAGAACCAATGAAACAAAGATCCAAGATCCAAGAACCAAAGAACCAAAGAGCCAAGAACCGAAGAGCCAAGATCCAATGACCCTCCATTCAGAATTTATTACGGAGTAAGAAAGTTGGTTCTTGGATCTTGTATTTTGGTTCTTAATTTTTTTATCATAATTAGTATGGTCAACATCGGCAACTTCTTCTTCAGGTATCGTAACTGGATTTTCATCCTTTTTTACGCCGCTTTATTCATTCCCTCCTGGCCTCTTTTTCCCAAAGAGACTTTCGGGGATAGCTATTATTTGTTCCCCATAATCCTGGGTCTGTTTGTAACCTGTCTCGGACAGCTGATCCGGGGTCTCACGATCGGACTGGCGTATATTGTTCGGGGTGGCAAGGAAGGCAAGCCCTATGCCGAAGGACTGGTTACGGAAGGGATCTTCACCCATTGCCGGAACCCGTTGTATGTGGGTAATATCCTGATGTTACTGGGTGTGGGCATCCTGGCCAATTCCCTTTTTTATGTGGGTATCATGATCCCGGTATTCCTTTTTATATACCAGGCCATTGTGCTGGCTGAGGAGAATTTCCTCCGGGGCAAATTCGGTCCCGGTTTCGATGAATACTGTAAAAAAGTAAACCGCTGGTTCCCTAACCTGAGGGGTATTGGTAAGACCTTTGGCAGTATGGCTTTTAACTGGAAACGCTGGATCCTGAAAGAACATACCACCCAGTTTATCTGGCTGATTGGTATCACGCTGATCCTGTTACTCAATTACCCCGAACTTACCGGCCATAGCGAATCCTGCCGGAATACCTGGCTGATCGGGGTACTGGGCGGATTGACACTTATTTATGCGCTGATCCGGTTTTTGAAGAAAACAGGAAGATTTACAGAGGGAGGTTGAGAGGTTGAGAGGTTCTAAATTTTGTCCTCCATGCTTCGGCACGCTCAACATGACAATGATGCTTTCCGTACCCAGCCTCCGGCGAAGGAGGAACTTCGTCCTCCGTAGCTTTAGCGAAGGAGGAAGTTCCTTCCCAAGTTCGTAAACAAGCTCTCCGGAATCTTGTTATTTTTGCGTATTAATTAGTGAGCTATGATCAAAACAGGCAATCCCATTATCAGTATTTATACCGAAATGACGCCCAACCCGGAGACGATGAAGTTTGTGGCTAACAAGCTGTTATATCCTGGCAAGAGCATTGATTTCCCGGATGCCGAGAGTGCCAAACCCTCTCCCCTGGCCACTGAGTTGTTCGGATTTCCCTTTATCCGGGCGGTATTTATCGCCAGCAATTTTGTGACCCTTACCAAAACCCCGGAAACGGACTGGAATGATGTAATTCCGTCCATCCGTCAGTTCCTGAAAGATTACCTGGAAGAAGGCAAGCCGGTGATCAATGAGGAAGAACTGGCCACTGTAAAACCGGTAAGCAGCAATGAAGTGGCGGCCGATGATGATGATGTGGTTAAACGCATTAAAGAATTACTGGACAATTATGTACGCCCGGCTGTTGAAATGGACGGGGGCGCCATCCAGTTCCGCAGTTACGAAGCCGGCACGGTGAACCTGGCTATGCAGGGCTCCTGCAGCGGGTGTCCCTCTTCCATGATCACCCTGAAGGCGGGAATTGAGGGTATGATGAAAAGAATGATTCCGGAGGTTAAGGAAGTAGTGGCGGAAGCAGAATAAGTACATTGAGCAGATACCAGCGATACAGACCCCGGGCTACAGTCCGGGGTCGTTTTTTTGTGCCTGATCGGCCCGGATCAGTTCCATTACCTTTTCTATTTTAAAATCAGCATTGCGCCGGATGGCTTCAATACTGGGTAATGAATATACTTCAGGCCTTACACCCCGGCCATCTTTCGGCAGTGATTTGTCAATGACGAGCCGGAAAAGCGGCAGCCGGAAACGAACTCCGGTTTCCGGCAGTTTTACATCAGGTATCAGCCAGGCGGAATTTCCATAGGCCCCGCCGCCCGTTTCTTCACCTACTACCAGCACATTTTCCTGCCGGATCAGCGCGGATGCAAACAGTGTTGTGGCTGAAAAAGAATTACCCCCGGTTACGATATAGGTTTTACCCGCAAAATGATTCCGGGATTTGGGCTGAAAATTCTTCTTCTCAAAATACCCGAAATGATAGAGCCCGTCTCTTTTCCGGCGGGTGAATACCGAAATAAATAAACGGTTCCAGAACTGGTTTTTTATATACCGGTCATAAGTGCCTCTTTTCCGTATGGCATAAAGGGAATCCGCTATCCGGAAGGGCTTGTCGGCCAGGTACCGGGTCAGCAGGGTAGAGTTGTTTACATTACCGCCACCATTCCCCCGCACATCAATGATCAGGTGAGCGATCCCGTGTTTTTCCATTGCCCGGAATGACTGCCGGAAAAATTTGCGGAGGCCATAGCCCTTCCCGAAAGTGGAAAGGGTCATCATTGCGGAACGGCCGGCGGTATCTATCCGCAGCAGGCGGATTGTGCTGATCTGTTGTCTTTTCCGCTCTTTTTTGGTAGGACGCGGAATCCTGGCCGGGGGCCGGATAGCCATTCTGCCCGCTGTATCTGCCTGCGGATTATACAGGGGCACATTCAGCCCGCGGGCCGAGCCGGTACTGTCAAGGTATTCTATCGTATAAACCGGTGAAGACCCGAAAACCTGCTGGTACAGCGATCCGAAATAGCCACGGTTGCTGAGTGACTGATATTTATGGGTCAGATTATACCCGTCGGTGGATATATAACGGAAAAGGGTATCCGTAATTTGAGCGATTGGTTTGCCGTTGATTTTTATAACCGGAGTGCCTCTCCGCAGCACACTGTCCCGGCGATTCAGATTGGCCGTCACCACCATAGTATCATTCCACACTTTCATACTCAGCGGAAACATCCCGGTGAGACGGGCCGTATCATAATACCGGTTCCAGGCTTTGGAATTCCGTATACTGGTGTGTCCGCAACTGATTTTTGCGGTGATATAGGCCAGTATTTTGCGGAATTCCGGTTCGGTGAGCGAATCCTTCAGCGCGGCTTTCCCTTTTTCAAAATAACTGTTCAGGCTGTCACGGCTGATATACCAGTAAAGAGAAGGATGGTATTCTTCCAGGATCGTCCGGTAAATATGAAAATCCCGCTGCAGTTGTTCCGGGGCGTATTTACGCTGCGGTGAAAAGGAAGATTTGTTCACGCTGCAGGAGGCGAACAATACTGTACACAGGAAAACCGTACGGATATTCCTCATTGAACACAGAAAGGTTTAACAGTTTTTATCCCCGGAGATGATTCCATCCCTGGGCTGTGATAGCGTGTTTATTACCTCCGCGGGTCTGGATATGGGCTCCCTGTTCCGCTTCTGTAATATACCCCACCACGCTGATCTGCTCATTCAGCACCAGTTTTTCATAGTCTGACTGGGCCACGGTAAAAAGCAGTTCATAATCCTCTCCCCCGCTTAACGCGCAGGCGGTCGGATCTATTTCAAATTTAAAGGCCGCATTCCGCATTTCCTCAGAAACAGGGATTTTATCCTCGTATAATACGCAGCCGCAGTTGCTTTCCTTACAGATATGCAGGATTTCGGAACTGAGCCCGTCGCTGATATCCATCATGGACGTGGGCAGGATCTTATTCTCCGCAAAAAAGGCGATGATGTCTTTCCGGGCCTCCGGTTTCAGGAGACGACCAATTACATAGGACTCTCCCTCCAGGTCGGGCTGAACACCGGGACTTTCCAGGAATATCTTTTTTTCCCGCTCCAGGAAGAGCAGTCCCACATAGGCAGCCCCGAGATCGCCGCTTACACAGAGCAGGTCGCCGGGCCGGGCCGTACTTCTCTTCACAAAATTACCGGGAGCCACTTCGCCAATAGCTGTAACGGAAATCACGAGTCCCTTCTGGGAAGACGTGGTATCACCTCCCACCAGGTCTACTCCATACTTTTCACAGGCCGCATACACCCCTTCATAGAATTCATCCAAAGCCTCCACGCTGAAGCGGTTGCTGATGCCGATACTGAGCAGGATCTGGGTGGGCACCGCGTTCATGGCATAAATATCACTCAGGTTGGCAATGACACTTTTATATCCCAGGTGCTTCAGGGGGGTATAAATCAGGTCAAAGTGTACGCCTTCCAGCAGGAGATCTGTAGTGAGTACTGTTTGCCGGCCAAAATGATCCACCACAGCCGCGTCATCTCCCACACCCAATACAGAAGAGGCGTTTTGCAATTCAATATTCCGGGTGAGGTGTTCTATCAGACCAAATTCACCCAGGCTGCTGATTTCAGTTCTTTCTTTACTCATAGTTCTTTTTCATTATTGATAACCGCCAGCATTTCATCATGTATTTTCCCGTTGGTGGCCAGCACCCGGTGCTGGTAAACGGAATAGGCGGCGCCGGTAAAATCAGTGATGCGTCCCCCGGCTTCCGTTACCATCAGACTGCCCGCGGCACTGTCCCAGGCCTCCAGTTTATGTTCATAAAATCCATCAAAGCGGCCGGCTGCCACCCAGCATAAATCAATCGCGGCCGAGCCCAGTCTGCGGACCGGCACCCCTTTGCGGATAAAGCGGTCAAAAACTTCCAGCGGACCATTGGGCATATTTATATATGTGTAAGGAAACCCGGTTACAAGGCAGGCTTTCACCGCTGAACTTTCCTCGCTTACCCGGATGGGTTTATCGTTGAGAAAAGCCCCCTTTCCTTTTTCCGCAAAGAAAAACTCGTTGAGATGGGGATTATAGACGGCGCCCATGATAATTGCTCCTTTGTGTTCAATGGCAATGGATACACAGTTCAGCGGAATGCCATGGGCAAAATTCACCGTTCCGTCAATGGGGTCAATGATCCACTTGTAATCGGACTCCTGAATGATTTCACCGGTTTCTTCAGCCAGCACCTGGTGATCGGGAAAATATTGCCGGATGGCAGCCAGAATCGCTTTTTCCGATGCATGATCAGCCTCGGTTACCAGGTTATTCACTCCTTCCTTGTTGCTGATCACAAATTCCCCGTTGAAAAAGCGCATGATTTCAGCGGCGCCGGCCCGGGCGGCCTCCAGTAGTGCGGTTTTAAGCATGGGCAAAGATAGACCCGGGCAGGCTTTATCGGAAATCAAATCCTGCCGGTTCCGGCTATTTTGCACTCTTGGTAAAATCGGCTTACTTCGTGCCATAAGATTAATTCCCTGGAGCTCTCGGTTATCATAGTGAATTATAATGTGAAGCACTTCCTGGAGCAGTGTCTTTTTTCCGTACAGGCGGCCCTGAAAACCGACGGGGAAATCATTGTAGTGGATAACTGCTCTTCCGACAACAGCCTGGCCTACCTGCAGCCTCTTTTTCCTGCGGTGAAATTCATCCGCAACAGCGAAAACCTGGGTTTTGCCAGGGCCTGTAACCAGGGACTGGCCGCCAGCCGGGGAACCTATGTGCTTTTCCTGAATCCGGATACCCTGGTACCGGAAGACTGTTTTACTCAATGCCTTGCTTTTTTCCGCAGTCATCCGGAAGCCGGGGGACTGGGCTGCCGGATGCTGGATGGCTCGGGGCGTTTTCTCCGGGAATCCAAGCGGGCCTTCCCATCGCCCATGACTTCCCTGTACAAGCTTACTGGTCTTTCCAAACTGTTTCCGCATTCCCCGGTTTTTTCCCGTTATCATCTGGGTCACCTGGAGGAGAAAAAAAACAATGAAGTGGATGTGCTGGCCGGGGCCTTTATGCTGATCCCCCGGAAAGTGCTGGACCAGGTCGGGGGTTTTGATGAACGTTTTTTTATGTACGGGGAGGATGTGGACCTGAGTTACCGGATACAGAAAGCAGGCTGGAAGAATTATTATTTCGCCGACACCCCCATCATCCATTTCAAAGGAGAAAGTACCCGGAAGTCGAGTATAAATTATGTGCGGATGTTTTACCAGGCCATGAGCCTGTTTGTACGTAAACATTACGGAGGTAAAAGAGCCGGTATCTTCAACGGACTTATTCACCTGGCGATCTGGCTGCGGGCGGGTCTGAGTGCAATCGGCCGTTTTGTACAAAAGATCGGGTTGCCCCTGATAGATGCCGGATTGATCCTCTTATCATTCTGGCTGGTAAAACTGGCCTGGACCGGATGGGTGAGGCCCGAGATGGAGTATGAAAACCGGCTTTTATGGATCGCTTTTCCGGCCTATTCTGTTTTTTTCCTACTGACCGCCTATTATGCCGGGCTCTACGATAAATGGTACCGCCGGAACGAAGTACTGCATGCTTCCGCCATCGCGGTGATTACCCTGCTGGCAGCTTATTCCCTTTTACCCGAACAGTACCGTTTCTCCCGGGGTATTGTGCTTTTTGGAGCCATATCGGCCTTTGTACTGATCAGTCTCCTGCGGTATTTGCTGGTAAAAACAGGGGTACTCAGCAGCGCACGGGAAAAGGAAGAGCACCAGGTATATGTGGTGGCCGGTTCGGAGCAGGAAACAAAACAGGTTCAGCAATTACTGAATGAAGCCGGTTACCGGCAGCCCTTTCTGGGCCGGATTGCTGTAACGGAAGCTGATACCGGCGGAGCCGGGCAAATAAGCAGTCTGCCTTCCCTGGCCACCATGCTGCCCTTCCGCGAAATCATTTTTTGTCAGGGACAATTAACGTATAAGGAGATTATCTCCCGGCTGGAGCAATTGCCCGAAGGAATCAGCGCAAAAATACACAGCAACGGAAGTCACAGTATCATCGGGAGTGACTCGAAGGACAGTTCAGGTGAATCAGTTTCCAGAGAACAATACCGCATCAGTGATCCCTATAACAGACGCCTGCGAAGACTTGCTGAAACCGGGATCGCTATCGCCGGTATTCTTCTTTTTCCCCTGCATATCTGGCTGGTGAAAAA
This sequence comes from Chitinophagaceae bacterium, assembly GCA_014879565.1. Classification (GTDB taxonomy): domain Bacteria; phylum Bacteroidota; class Bacteroidia; order Chitinophagales; family Chitinophagaceae; genus JJ008. The sequence continues at coordinate 3,090 of JACSRW010000014.1, read as the reverse complement.
GCCTTTTGTTTTTCTGGGCCGTTGTTTCCGGGTGATAAGCGGAAAAAATTCCTGGGTAGGTTATGCCGGTAAAGCAGCGGGATTGCCTCCCCTGCGGCCGGGAATAATTGCCTGTAACGGACTGCCCCTCTCACAACCGCAGGTGATCTCGGCAGAGAGCCTGCAGATGACTGATTTCTGGTATGCCCGGGATTATACCGTGCAAAAAGACCTGGAGCTCATCGGCCGGCTGTACCGGCACCTGGGAGATTGATCAAATGGCGGGCCGCTGCTGTATATTCGCAGTTGCTAACAATGAACAATCCGTAACTTTAAGTTTAACACTGTGTAACGAATGGCCACGATTATTGATATCAGGATTCCGAAAGCGATTGCCGCTGCCCTGCGTCTGCCTCCCAACGACGCACGCCGGCAGCAGTTGCGGGTGCTGAAGAAATTGCTGAAGAAAGCCCGCTTTACCGAATTCGGCCAGCGCTATCATTTTGACGAGGCCCTGCTGAGCAAACATCCCGGCAAAAAATTCCAGGAACTGGTACCCGTACATGATTACAATAAGATCTATGAAGAGTGGTGGAAAAAAACCCTCGACGGCGTACCTGATGTAACCTGGCCGGGAAAGATCAAGTATTACGCGCTCAGCTCCGGTACTTCCGAAGCCGCCAGTAAATACATTCCCGTTACCAGCGAATTGCTGCGCAGCAATACGATCAATTATATCCGCCAGCTTATAAGCCTGATCAAATACGAAGAGGCCAATAAAAAAGCCATGACCAAGGGTTTCCTGATGCTGGGCGGAGCTACGGATCTGAAAAAAGGCAAAGCCGGCTGGTACGCCGGTGACCTCAGTGGTATTCTCGCGAAAAAAAGACCGTTCTGGTTCCAGACCTTTTACAAACCCGGCGGGCGGATTGCGGCGATGAGCGACTGGAACCAAAAACTCCACGAAATCGTTGAGCACGCGAAAGAATGGGATATCGGTTATATTGTCGGGGTACCGGCCTGGTGCCAGATGTGTATGGAAATGGTGATTGAGCATTACAAGGTGAAAAATATTCATGATATCTGGCCCAACTTCAGCTTTTTTGTCCATGGCGGGGTGGCGTTTGAGCCCTATAAAAAAGGCTTTGAGCGGCTGCTGGGCAAACCCATCGTCTATATTGAAAATTATCTCTCCAGCGAGGGTTTTATCGGCTACAAAACCCGGGAGCATGCCAAAGGCATGCAACTGATCCTGAACAATAATATCTTCTTTGAATTTGTACCCTTTGATGATAAGAATTTTGATCACGACGGGCATATAGTGGCCAATCCCGATGCTAAAATGATCCATGAGGTGGAGGAAGGAAAAGAGTATGCCCTGCTGATGAGTACCAATGCAGGTTCCTGGCGTTACCTGATTGGCGATACTGTGAAATTCACCGACCTGGAACGGAATGAAGTGGTGATCACCGGCCGCACCAAACACTTCCTCAGTCTTACCGGCGAACACTTGAGTGTAGACAATATGAACAAGGCGATTGAAATGGTCAGTGACGAATTCAATGCCTGTATTCCGGAATACACCGTAGTAGGTTTCCCTTACCAGAACTTTTTCGCACACCGCTGGTATATCGGCACCAATGATACCCTCGATCCCGAAGCAGTCCGCCAGCGGATTGATTTCCACCTGCGCGCCTTAAATGACGATTATGCCACAGAGAGAGACAGCGCCCTGAAAGAGGTCTTCCTCGAAATTCTTCCCGAAGAAAAGTTCCTGCACTTTATGGAACTCAAGGGCAAACTCGGCAGCCAGCACAAATTTCCCCGGGTGATGAAAGGAAAGATGCTGGAGGAATGGGAGAGGTATTTGAATACAGGAGAGGTTTGAGGGAGCAATTAAGAAGTACGAACTACGAAATACGAAGTACGAAACGTCCGGCAAGTTTGATACGCTCTGCCTGAAAGATTACCGCTATAAACCTGAACCTTCTATGAATGATTTAAAACAAAGAACTTTCAACTTTGCAGTTGAAGTAGCAACGCTAATACGCGATCTCCCCGAAAATCAACTTAACAAAGCTTATACCAGCCAACTCATCAGGTCATCTTCCTCGATAGGCGCCAATTACAGGGCCGCAAAACGTGCTAAATCAGACGCAGATTTTATCAATAAACTCAAAATTGCTGAGGAAGAAGCAGATGAAACACTGTATTTTCTGGAGCTGTTAAATCGGTTTAATGAAAAATTTTCAGTAAGAATAAATCTGCTTATTGATGAAGGAACAGCCATTTTAAAAATACTAGTTGCTTCCATTACCAGCACCAGGTCAAGAATAAAAAATTCTTAACAGACGGCTTTCATTTCGTACTTCGTAGTTCGTACTTCGTACTTTTGTTTTCATGCCTGAAGCCGTTTTAAAAGGTCTGACCCTCGGTCTGCTGCTGAGTCTTTCCGTCGGCCCGATCTTTTTTTCCGTTATCAAACAAAGCCTGAGTAACGGGCATAAGGGAGGCCTGGCCTTCGCATTTGGTGTATCGGCCAGCGATATTACCCTGGTACTGCTTTCCACCGTTTTCACCGAAACCTTTCTCCAGCTCACTGCCTTTGAAAAACCGATTGGTATCGCGGGCAGTGTATTGCTGATGCTCTTCGGCGTTTACTTTCTGTATTTTAAAAAACTCAAACTGAATGAAGACGGGAAACTGGTCTTCAAACACCGGAAAAGAGATCTCCTGAAAATTTCCCTGTCCGGTTATTTTATGAACCTGATGAATCCCGGAATGATCATTCTCTGGTTTACCATTTCCGGTACCCTGCTGCGTTTCTCCACCCGGCATAAGATTATCATCTATACCACGGCCCTGATCCTGGTGCTGCTGGCCGACCTGCTGAAAGTTTTTCTCGCCGGTAAAATCCGGAATAAACTCACGCCCCATAATATCCATATCATGAACCGGATAAATGGGGCCATCCTTATTATATTTGGCCTGGTGCTGCTGGGCGGAATTTTTTTAGTAAGAAAATAGTACGGAGTTGCTGTTTATAAACATGACTGTTGTAATATATTTCCAACCTGTCTCTTATACACATCTGACGCTGCCGACGACGGA
>JACSRW010000003.1 GCA_014879565.1 Chitinophagaceae bacterium | reverse complement strand
GTATTGCCCACTCCCTACTCCCCACTCTCCACTATCCACTATCCATTCAACAATGCTCCCCTACAGGGTAACATTGCCTATTCCGTATTACCCACTCCCTACTCCCCACTCTCCACTATCCATTCCACAATGCTCCCCTACAGGGTGATATTGCCTATTCCGTATTGCCTATTGCCCTTTCCCGCCCGTTTTCCTAAACGTCTCCAGCCCGCATTCCAGCCATTTAATAAATTCAGCCGGATCGGGGGTATAGTATTTGGTCAGGGTGAGCGCTTTTTCATCCGGACTGATAATTGCATACTGAGGCTGGGACGTAGCGCCGAAGTTTTCAATCTGGAAGGCAGACCATTTATCTCCGACAGTAATGATAGCCTTTTCTGTATTGTTGGAGAGTTTTTCCACGGTTTGTTCTGCCAGGGGCAGTTTTTTCCGTTCATCCACATATAGTGATACCACCACAAATTCATTCCGCATCAGGCTGTCAACGGTTTTGTCGGGCCATACTTTTTCTTCCATTCTCCGGCAATTCACACAGGCCCAGCCGGTGAAATCTATCAGCACGGGTTTGTTTTCCGCCTTTGCTTTTGCGAGGGCGCCGGCATAGTCGTTGTGTATCGGTTCAAAAAGGTCTTTCTTTTCTATCTTATAAAGACTGTAGGAACGCGGAGGGGGAAAACCGCTGATAAGCCGGAGTTCCGCCCATTTGGTATTGGTCAGACCGGGCAGTAAATAAACAGTTATGGCAGCGAATAGCAGGATAAACCCGATTCGTAATAAGGAGAATTTTTTCACCGGGCTGCTGTGCGCGATCCGAACCTTTCCGGCCAGGTATAACACAATCAGCAAACCAATCAGGATCCACAGCCCGATAAACACTTCCCTTTTCAATAATCCCCATTGTTTTACCAGGTCTGCATTGGATAAAAATTTAACAGCCAGGGCCAGCTCCAGGAAACCGAGCACCACTTTTACATCCGTCATCCAGCCACCGGAACGGGGTAATGACTGCAGCCAGTTCGGGAACATGGCAAAAAGGGCAAAGGGTAATCCCAGCGCGATCCCAAAACCAGCCGCCCCGACCGTCAGGGGCCAGGCACCCTGGTCAGCCACCCCTACCAACAGGGTTCCCAGCAGCGGACCGGTACAGGAAAAGGATACAATGGCCAGGGTGGTTGCCATAAAAAATATACCCCCCAGGTTTCCCAAACCCGATTTGGCATCGGCCCGGTTGGCGAGGGAAGAGGGCAGCCCGATTTCATACAAGCCAAAAAAGGAAAGAGCGAAAGCCACAAATATGGCAAAGAAGAGCAGGTTCAGCCATACGTTGGTGGAAATATTATTAAAGATTTCCGGACTGATCGCCTTGCCCGCAATATGAAAAGGCAATGTAATCAGTACATAGATCAGCAGGATAAAAAATCCGTAGAGTACGGCGTTGGTAACTCCTTTTTTCCGGTCAGTTGATTTTTTGGTGAAAAAAGTAACCGTAACAGGAATCATCGGAAATACACAGGGAGTGACAAGGGCAATCAGTCCGCCCAGCAATCCCAGCAGAAAAATAGCCAGCAGGCTTTTGTCTTTCGTGCCTTCATCCCCGCATCGGGTAACCGGGTTATGAATATCCAGTCCGGCTACTTTGATGGCGGCTGTTTCCACTCCTCCTTCCAGCGCCACGGCAAATGCCAGGGGCAGGTCGGGATTAAAGCCTTCTTTATCTCCATAGAAAGTGGACAGGGTACCCTGTAGGGTAGCCGGCACTGTTCCGTTAATTTTTATGGTGGTTATCCATTCTGCTTCTCCCTCAAAAACACGGACCATTTGCCCGTCAAAAATGGGGCTGGGAAAATTTTTAACCGGGCCTATCACTTTAAAAGGTCCGATCACCTGTATGGCGGAATCCGGGAATACCAGGTCCACCGATCGTATACCCCCCAGCTCCTGGTCGGGCGCATATAATTGCCAGCCGCTGCTGCCGGCTGTCCGGAACCGGAGTTCATATTGTCCCTCCCCGGTTTTCCTGGCTGATACCTCCCATTTATACTGGGCACTGTCCTGTGCCCGGCCAATACCGGTAATAAACAGGGTGAGGCTGAGGAAGAGCAGTGGTAAACGGCGCAGCATAAAGCAGTTTTTAAAAAAAGGGGCCGCGTAGGATAACGCCGCCCCGGAATATTGATAAAAAATCGGCTCAGTTCAGGGCCACTTTAAAATTCACTTTTTTGGGGGGCAGGCATTTCTCATCATCACAGGTCTGGTATTCCACGGTGCCGGTAATACTGGTTTTGGCATTGCCTTTCAGTTTTACCACCTGGGTAAACAGCACGCTATTGGAATACTGGTTGGCTGAAACCCCCAGGGTCTTGTCAAAGTACTTTTCTATTTTACCTGTTTCTTTCACTTTACCTTCCAGTGTGAAAAGCGGGTTGGGACTGAAAACAAAACTGGTGGGGATGGCAATAGCGTCTTCGGGCTGTGTCTGGGAATAGAGATGCCATTTGGGGAGCATCGTGGCTTTCATCTGAAGCTCCCAGGTCTTATCCCCGGTTTTCTTCGCTGTAAAACTCCAGGATACAGGGTTATTCTGTTGTCCGCAGGCCATTAAACCAAATCCTGCCAGGAAAAAAAGCAAGAGAGATTTCTTCATTTTTGCTGTTTTCATTGAAGCTCAAAATTCCGGTATAAAAACCAATTTTGGTGTTAAAAATCCGGGGCAAATTTAATCCCCGGCCGGGCAGTGCCCTGTGACTTAAGTACCAAAAGCGTATACTGCCTGAAAAGACGGTAAAATCAGCCCACCAGTTGCCCGGCCATCAGGAGGGTTTGGATGATTTCCCGGCCATCGGTATTTCCGAGTATGGAACTGCAGGCTCTTTCCGGATGGGGCATCATGCCGAAAACATTCCGGCCAGCATTACAGATACCGGCGATGGAACGGGTGGATCCATTGGGATTGGCAGCCGGGGTTACCTGGCCCTGTTCATTACTGTAATAATAGATAACCTGGCCATTGGCTTCCAGTTCATCAAGGGTTTTTTCATCCGCGTAATATCGTCCTTCTCCGTGTGCCACCGGAATCTTCCAGGCCTTCCCGGAGCCATTGGTGATATGTACATTCTGGCAGATGAATTGCTGATTGGCATTCCGCAATAATGCGCCCGGTAAGAGATGCGATTCGCATAAAATCTGGAACCCGTTACAAACGCCGAATACTTTTCCGCCGGCCCGGGCAAATTCAATCACCGACTGCATCATCGGGCTGAAGCGGGCAATCGCCCCGCAGCGGAGATAATCCCCGTAAGAGAATCCTCCCGGCAGAATGATACAATCTTCCGTAGTGAAACGGCTCAGATCCCGGTCTTTATGCCAGAGCATGGTTACTTCCTGTCCCAGATCATCGTGCAGGGCATCATACATATCTCTGTCGCAATTGGAACCGGGAAAAACGACTACGCCAAATTTCATATCGGGGTTGTTTTTTGGAAAAGGCAAAGATAAGCGGATTCCGGATTGCCCCCCATTCCCCACTTTCCATTCTCTACTTTCCATTCTCCACTTTCCACTCTCCTTTCTCCCCTACCATCCCGGCCCCGCATACTGATAAGCCAGGATATAGGCCAGGCTAAGCCAGAAAAACAATACCGGGATAATCCGGAAACCTGAATAGAGATAGGTACAGGCATGAAAAGCCGCAAAAGGAACGGCGGCAAGTACCCAGTTGGACAGGTTACCGGTGCTGTTGACAAAAGCAACCAGGACTGCCACGAGCAGATAAAAGAGAACCAGGCTCCAGCCCTTACGAACCTGGATCAGCATTTTCCGGAGACTGTCCTGTACATAATAACTGCCGATCAGGAAGGGGATGGTGAGCAGGAAAAGACCGGCGGCCAGCCAGAGGGATTGTTCCAGGTCGGGCATATTCAGGTGCAGGGGCGGAAAAAATGCCTGCCAGGTAAATGCTCCTTTTATGAAAAGCCAGATGCCGTAGAAATAAAAAGGTGTCATAATACCAAGCAGCCCGATCAGCCATTCATTCATCCGGAAGGGCCGCATCACCATGAGCGCGATCAGTATCCAGGCGCCGAAAAACAGGGAAGGGAAAAATATAAATACCGATATACCCAGGGCAAGACCAGTATTAAAAATGGTGGTACCCGGTGAGGGTTGATTATATATCCGGAAAAGAGCGGAAAGGATATAGAGTAAAAATGTATTTACAATCAGCGGCGCGGAAAAAAAATTCCATTCCGGGAACAGCGAGGTGATCAGCAAAAAGGACATACCCGGCAGCCAGGTTTGCCGGTTCATCATCCGGTGCCGGGATATCAGCCTGTTTAATAAAAGGGCCTGTATAAAAAGCAGGCCGGTGGAAAAAGCCGGAAACAGAAAAGCAGGGGGCGGATTTTTTCCGGAGAGGGCATCCAGTAGCCAGCGGTAAAGGACCCCGTCACCCGGTGTTTCTGCCGGCACCGGATGTTCACGGAAAACCGGCAATTTGATCAGGATCCCGAAAACCAGGAGCAAAATAAAATTTGCCGGATTTTTTTGTTTGAATAGTCCAAGCACCGGATAAAGCAGCGGGTTTTATGATTCAGTTATAATCTACTTTGGCAAAACAAATATAGTTACGATAAAGACAGGGAATGATCATTTGTTTGGCGCTGACCTGTTTGCCGAATTTGGGCATAAATTCATACCCTTTATCCAGGTTTTTCAAAGTGGGATTCCGGGTCATTTCACCGGAAGGTTTTACGCTGTAATCATTGAGCAGGTTATTCCGTCTTTCCTGCTGGTTGAAAAGGAAATGGATCTGTTCCCCGGTATTTACGACCTGGTAGGAAATGAGATCCCCGGTTTCGTCATCAAACTGGCTTTTACCTACCACATTATTCCATTCCGGTTGTCCTTTACTGTCAAATGACATAATAGTGATATTATCCGCATGGTGCCTGACGGCCTGATTGGAAGGTCCCCTGCCCCACCAGAAACGGTCATAAAAAGGAGAATAATAATAACTGTTAAAGCCGGGTGTCCAGTAGGGAGATCCGTAAAGGTAATCCCAGCGGTTCCAGCTGTTGAAACGGGAGGTGGTGTAATAGGCTTCGCTGCTGATGATAAATCCTCCGTCGCGGCGGGTAATAATATTCCGGATAAAATAGTCGTTGAAGGCCATTTTCGCACTGGCATCCCCCCGCGCCTCCCGGCGCAGTTCATCCGAAAATATACTCACTGTTTCCACCAGGGGCTGTCCGCTCACTTTATCCCAGATATAAAAATAATACCCGTCAATATTCCCCCTGCGTTCTTTGTAATAGAAGGAGGAGAGAAAATACCGCTTGTTGTAATTATCCACCTTGATATGAATTTCGTCGAGCCAGGTTTTTTCAATATTGAGGTGTTTTACGATCAGGGTGTCTTCCATCGCTTTTTTTATAATAAAGGAGGCCGTGCTGATATTGTCGTTCCCCGTACGGAGAAACTTGCTGAACACGATATCCCCTTCATTATCCAGGTTGAAATCGCCGAGGTTCTCATTGCGCTCTTCCATGGGTATTTCCAGGCGGCTTTTTTTAAGGAGTTCCAGCCGGTCATTGTACAGCAGGGTGGTCATCAGGTAGAGCCGGCGGTTACGGCTGTTGATCTTAAACACACCGATCCGTTTTTTATCCTCACTGCTGATGACGGAATAAATCTTATTGTCTGCCGCAAATCCGATATGGGTGGTGTCCAGTTCCACCGCATCCCCGGTTTGCCGGCCCATGCCGTCAATCCTGGCCGCCATACAATAGACCACATTACGCCGCTGGTACTGGTAGATCATCCAGGCAAAATCAGAATAGGGGAAAAAATCGGTATTTATCATCCGGTCATCGTTGGGCAGGAAATTCAGGTTCACACGGGCCAGCTCCTGCATTTCGTTATCCAATACCGTAATCCAGTTTTTACTCCGGTTATTCTTATAAATCAGGAAATTGCCCCCGATTTTTCCGATTATTTCAAAGTTCAGCCGGCGGGTATCATCACTGTTTTTCTCCGAATACACAATTTTCTGTGAAGCGGCGGGCTGACTGAGTACAAGCAGCAGGACTGCCGGAAGGAGCATTAAAAGAAAGGACTTTTTCATCATATTAAGTTTAAAGTTACGCTGCGGGACTATTGCCGCCGCTGTCTTTATTCATTTTTTGGCATAAAGCCATCGGCCACCCTGCCGGAGATGCCGGAAAATCCGGCTTTACACAATCCAGTCCCCACTCCCAACAACAGACGACCGGGAAAGTTTCCACGGTTGTTCGCCGTAAAGGAATTTTGACTATACCTTTGTAAATCTGCCGAAACAGAAGCAAAATCTGTACCTGCGGGCTTCCTTACGGGGAATCCGGGCGGGCGCCAGTGAACCTTAACAAATACCAAAACGTGAAACATCCGACGAACAGGGCCACCGCTGCCGGTTTACTGATTGCGCTGGGCATCATTTATGGCGATATCGGCACCTCTCCCCTTTATGTATTCAATGCCATTATCGGCGAAAGGATGGTGGATGAAAACCTGATCCTGGGCACCCTTTCCTGTATTATATGGACCCTCACCCTTCAGACCACCCTGAAATATGTGGTACTCGTACTGCGGGCTGATAACCGGGGGGAAGGCGGCACATTTGCCTTATACGCCCTGGTCAGGCGGCGAAAAAAGTGGCTGGTGATTCCGGCTATGATCGGCGGGGCTTCCCTGCTGGCAGATGGGATTATCACTCCCCCGATTTCCATCACATCGGCTATTGAAGGACTAAAGGAACTGCCGGCACTGGGAATTGAAGACGGCAGCAACACGGTGGTCATTATTGTGCTGTCCATCCTGACCCTTTTCTTCTTTATGCAGCAGTTTGGCACGGCTTCCATCGGTAAACTTTTCGGCCCGGTGATGTTTGTCTGGTTTACCATGCTGCTGGTGCTGGGTTTTGTACATGTGTTTGACGATCTCGCTATTTTCAAAGCCCTGAGTCCCTATTACGCAATTCATTTCCTGCAAACCTACCCGGAGGGATTCTGGCTGCTCGGCGCCGTATTTCTGTGTACTACCGGAGCCGAGGCTTTGTACAGTGACCTGGGACACTGCGGACGCGGTAATATCCGGTATTCCTGGATTTATGTAAAACTCTGCCTGCTGGTTCACTATTTCGGGCAGGGAGCCTATCTTTTATCCCACCGGAGCGGACTGGTCATTACCCAGGATGTAAAAAACAAACTGGCCATTAATGCTTTTTACGACCTGATGCCGCACTGGTTTATTATACCCGGAGTGATTATTGCCACCACGGCCGCGATTATCGCCAGCCAGGCTATGATATCCGGGGCTTTTACCCTGATCAGCGAAGCCATGCGGCTGAACCTCTGGCCCAAACTCAGGATCCGGTATCCTTCGGAAGCAAAGGGCCAATTATTTATTCCCACTATTAATTTCCTGATGTTCCTGGGTTGTGTAGGTGTGGTTTTGTTCTTCCGGAAATCATCCAATATGGAAGCCGCTTACGGGCTGGCCATTATTGTAACCATGCTGGCCACCACGATGCTGTTTGCCAACTACCTGGTGCTGCACCGGGTAAAATCCCCGCTGATCTGGCTATTTCTTGGCTTTTACCTGGTGGTGGAAATCGGTTACCTGGTGGCCCTGATGGTAAAATTCACTCATGGCGGTTATATCACCCTGATCATCGGCATGGTGATGTTTATTGTGATGTATGTGTGGTACCGGGCCCGTAAGATCAAAAACCGCTACGTGGAATTTGTCAGGCTTGAACATTATATACCGAAGATACAGGAGCTCAGCAATGACAAATCTGTTCCGAAATACGCCACCCACCTGGTTTATATGACCAGTGCCAATAACCCCAAGGAGATTGAGCATAAAATCATTTATTCCATCCTCAACAAAAAACCCAAACGGGCGGATATTTACTGGTTTGTGCATATTGATACGGTGGATGATCCCTATACCTGCGAATACAAAGTGGAGCATATCATTCCCAATGATATTATCCGGGTGGATTTCCGCCTCGGTTTCCGGATGGAACCCCGGGTAAACCTGATGTTCCGCAAAGTGGTGGAAGACCTGGTGGCCAATAAGGAAGTGAATATTATCAGTCGTTACGAAAGCCTGGCAAACAGCGGTACCATCGGTGATTTCCAGTTTATGGTGATGGAGAAATACCTGAGCCAGGACAATGAGCTGCCTTTCTTTGAAAGAGTACTGATGAAAGTTTACTTCTGGCTGAAAGACCACAGTCTCTCTGAAGAAAAAGGATTCGGGCTTGACCTGTCCAATGTAACTGTCGAAAAATTCCCGCTGATTGTGGCGCCGGTAACGAATCTGCGGTTGCGGAGAGTGGAGGAATAGTGGGTGGTGAATAGTGAGTAGTGAGTGAGCTACTGACTACTGACTACTCACTACTCCCCATATTCCAGGATTAACTTAACTTCCGGAAAACATTTCAACCCTGCCACTCTTCATCTGGTATATCGCCGGCGGAATCGCCGCACTTTCCCTGCTGGCTTATTTTCTCCAGGAAATATTCATCTTCAAACCGGAGAAACTGAAGCAGGACTTCCTGTTCCGGTATGATGTTCCCTTCCGGGAGTATTTTTTTGATGTAGAGCCGGGCGTACGGATCAACGGGCTCCATTTTTACCGGGAGAATGCCCGCGGACTGATATTGTATTTTCACGGCAACAGCCGCAGTATAAAGGGATGGGCGCGTTATGCCAAAGATTTTTACCGGTATAATTATGATGTGGTGCTGGTGGATTACCGGGGGTTTGGCAAAAGTACCGGGCCCCGGAGTGAAAAGGAAATGCTGGATGATATGCAGTTTGTATATGACCGGCTGAAAGAGAAGTACCCGGAAGATCATCTGATTGTTTACGGCCGGAGTCTGGGCAGTGGTTTTGCCGCCAAACTGGCTTCGGATAATCATCCCCGTTACCTGATTCTCGATGCACCTTATTTCAGTTTCCTCCGGGTGATTGAGCGTTTCCTGCCGATACTGCCCTTGCGCATAGTCCTTCGTTTTCACCTGCGCACAGATAAATGGCTTCCCCTGGTTCCCTGCCATACTTATATTCTCCATGGCACCCGTGACTGGCTGATTCCGATCCGCCACAGCGAGGCCCTGCAAAAGTTAAACCCGCAAAAAGTGACATTAATCCGCATAAACGGGGGCGGACATAATAACCTGCCCGCGTTTGATGACTACCATAATTTTATCCGGGATATACTTAAAGACTGAAAAACCCGCTGAATTGTTAAGGATTGGCTAATAAGCGGTCTTTCCCTGTGAAACGGACCATAATTTGGATAGGCTATTCTAAAAAGGAGGTGCCTATGCGTACAAAATTCTACACATTAACCTTACTCGGCTTTACCCTCTTATTTACCTCCTGCCGGAGTGCCCGCAAACTGTATGAAAAAGGACGCTATGATGAGGCGGTGGAACTGGCAGCCAAAAAGCTGCAGAAAGATCCGGGTGATGCCGGACTGATCAGCACCCTGCGCAATGCCTACCGGTACGCGGTGGAGGATCATGAAGGCCGGATACGGGCCAATGAACAGAGCCGGGATGAATTGAAATGGGAAAGAAATTACTTCGAATATGAATCGTTGCAGCGGTTGCATGATGCCATACAACGGGTGCCGGATGTATATGCGCTGCTGGGACCGGCAGATTACCGGGCCGAGCTGGTCAGTCACCGGGAAAAAGCCGGTGAAGTGCGGTATGACCGGGGCCTCTCCTTTATGCAACGATACGATAAAGAGAGTTACCGGCAGGCTTACCGGGAGTTCCAGGCTGCCCTGGGATTTATACCCGGCCACCGTGATGCCCTGCAGAAAAAGGAAGAAGCCTTTGCCTATGCGGTAACCAATGTGGTGATTGTACCCATGCAGCAGGAAGGTGGTTATGTATACAGCAACTATGCCCCGGGGCGCAGCAACCTGGATGATGAACTGATCAGGCGGTTACAAAACAACAGTGGCCATGAGTTTGTCCGGTATTATTCCGCCTGGGATGCCCGTGGCAGGAAGATCCGTGTGGACAAGGAAATCAGTATCCGGTTTACCCGGCTGGACCCTGGTTTTCTCCGGGAAGAACGCAGCAGCCGTAAACTGAACCGCCGGGTGCTGGTCAAAGAAACCGTTTACCGCCCGGACAGTGTGGTCAGGGAATATGCCCAGGTACAGGCCACAATCTATGAAACACGCCAGTCATTGTTTGCCGCTGCCGACCTGCTGGTAACTGTCAGGGATGAAAGAGGCCGCCGCGAATGGAGCCATACCTACCAGGCAACCCACCAGTGGAACAGCCGTTTCAGTCACTTTACCGGTGACGAGAGAGCGCTCGGGGAAGAGGACAAAAAACAACTGAACCGCCACCGGGAAATGCCTCCCGCTGAAAGCGAAATGCTGGGCTGCCTGCTGGACGAAATCAGCAACAATGCCCTCTACGGTTTGCGGGCATACATTAACAGGAATAATTAACGCACAGGGGCAGTGATTCACTGCCCCTTTTTTACGATTTCGAGCGCAGCGAGAAATCTTACCCTTTCCTTTCAAGAAAATTGTCATCCCGAGCGAAGCGAGGGAACTCCTTCACGCAACACCAACTCCCGGTAACAGCGAGGAAATTCTCCACTCAACACCAGCTCCCCGCAACAACAAGGGAACTCCTTCACGCAACACCAGCTCCCCGCAACAACAAGGGAACTCCTTCACGCAACACCAACTCCCGGCAACAGCGAGGGAACTCCTCCACGCAACACCAGCTCCCCGCAACAACAAGGGAACTCCTCCACGCAACACCAGCTCCCCGCAACAACAAGGGAACTCCTTCACGCAACACCAACTCCCCGCAACAACAAGGGAACTCCTTCA
>JACSRW010000010.1 GCA_014879565.1 Chitinophagaceae bacterium | reverse complement strand
TGATGCTGCGCGGGTCGAGGAACGCATGCGGCTGCTGCAGATGATAAATATAACGGCTCATGAGATAGGCCGTAGCCTCATCATCCACACTCCATAAACTCATGATCACCTGGTTGGCCCCGGCTATCAGAAAAGCACGGGCCATACCGGCGGTTAAACCGGCTTCCATTGACTTGCCCAGACCCGTCTGGCAGGCTGAGAGAATAACCATTTCAGGAAATCCCAACTCCTGCTGGCCGGTACTGTCGCGCAACTGCATAATATTACGGGCCGTGAGATAGGGATCCTTCCCGCTTAAGACCAGGAAATTATTATCCAGCGGATTTTCCTGCGCGGCAATGCCATGCGTGGCAAAATAAACCAGGTCGGCCTCCCGGATATAACGGATCACACTGTCCTTCCTGGCTTTGGCGCCCTGGAACAATCGGTACTGCTTCGCATAGGGCAGACTGGCTTTTATCTCCTTCACCGCCCCGGGCAGATCGGGAAAAGCATATGGCCCGCCGGCGGGATATTTCGGATTACAGATAAAAAGAGGATTGTCGAGCGTAAAGGCACTTTTTGTTTCCAGCTCATAGGCATCATACCGCCCCATAAACCGCTTCTGCAACATCCGCTTCCGCACAGCCACCAGGTCCATCAGGCTGGGAGAAATCGTAATACTGCATTTATCCACCAGCATAGAGCTGTCGCCATAAGGCCGTAATAACTGAAAGGGGAAGGCCCCGATACTGAAAGCGGGTACCACTACCAGGTGCTTAAACTTTTCATCAAAACCCGCCGGCAGTAAAACCTTTGCTGCCTGCTCCAGGGCCCGCTCCAGCGATACCGTGGCTTTTACAGCGGCGGCCGGTTTCAGTCCCCGCTCCCTGGGCGCCCTGTTGGCCGTAAGCCCGTAAATATTCATCGCGGCATAAACATCCGTATTCAGTTTTTCAATGGCCGCCCGGGTCATGGGCATACTGCTTTTTTCTTTCAGCTTGCCGGGAACAATAAAATACCGGTGCAGGGTATCGTTGGCAAAGAGATAGAAGAGTACAGCCATTTCCCGGGCACTGGCGGGCGGAAAAATATTCTCCAGCTCGCGGGCAAAACCGGCAATAGTGGTAACCGAGCCCCGGGCCGTACTGATATAGCGGTCAATCTCCGGGTCCGACATACTACGGACTTTCAGGCTCTGCGTCAGCTGCTGCTCATAAATGCGGAGAAACTGCTCCTCTTCTTTTTGTGAAACCTGCGATAAGGCGGGGAACAGGAGGAGGAGGAAATGGATGAGGAAGAGGGGGCGCATGGGTTGGTTTTTTGCAAGGTGAATCTAAGAAAAATTGGGAGAAGGTGGGTGGTGAGTAGTGAGTGGGGCCTTCTTTCAGGATGGGTTGGATTTGAAAAATGGATCTCCGTCGGGGTGAGTGGACTACTAACTCCTATCTCCTGACTCCTATCTCACACTTATTCTCCCTTCCACCACCGGTTCATACACTTCTCTCTTCTTTAAATATTCCTTCATCACCTGTACAATCTCCACGCCTGTTCTTTTGGTTTGGGAAGAGCGTTTGAAGGCCAGGAAGCCATCGCCGCCATCGGCCACAAAATTGGAGCTGGCTACTTTATAGGTTTTGTCTTTTTCAATTGGCTGACCGTTCAGGCTGCAGCTTTCTACTCTTTGTCCAATGGGCTTTTGCGGGTTGTATTGCATACGCATCCCCTTCGACATCTGCAGGATACCATTGGTCAGTCCTGCGCCGTGCTCCAGCAGTTCCAGGATATCCGAACCTTTCAGTTCACAGATCACAACCGTATTCGGAAAAGGAAAAGCGGAGATCAGATCGCCCACGGTGACTTCTCCCGCCGGGATATCCTGGCGAAAACCCCCGCTGTTGGTGAAAACGATATCGGTACCAGGCCAGCTGTCCAATATGGCATCTGAAACCATATTGCCCATGGGCGATTCTTCCCCATAAGAGCGGGTAAGCGGTGTGGGTATCCGGCAGACTTTTTCGGCGGTAATGATTTTCAGTTTTTCTTTCCACCGGGTAATGGCGGAGAGGGTCATACTGTCATCCGGTACGGCATCATCGTAGATATAATCCAGCTGGTTTTTGTACGACACAATTTTATCTGCGCGCGGATCATAGCGCAGCTCCAGTTTACCAAGTTCCATTCCCAGGGCATCGGTGGATACGATCAGGGTACCGTTGGATAACAGCGGTTCCCGGGTGCCCTGATGCGCGTGGCCTGTAACCATTATATCAATCCCCGGCACCCTTTGCGCCAGTTCAATATCTTTTTGCAGGTTGCGGGCCACATCCGCGCTGCCGGTGGAGGACTGCCGGCCCGGTATGCCCTCGTGTACGAGCAGGATCAGCAGATCGGTCCTGGGTTGCAGTCTGGCGATATACTTTTTCAGGTAAACTTCTTCATCGCGGCATTCCACCCCCTGTATCATTTCATCGGCGATGGTATCGTAGAAGGCGAATTTCCCGTGCAGACCGATGAGTCCGATCCGGATACCGTTGATGGTTACGATCCGGTAAGGTTGTTTCCAGAGCAGCTTGTTTTTCTTTTTTTGCAGGAATATATTCCCGTTCAGCACCGGGAAACGCGCTTTTTTCATTTGCCGGGGTACATTCTGCCAGCCGTGGTCAAACTCATGGTTACCCAGGCAGGCTGCATCGAGGGAGAGGGTATTCATCACATCAATCACTGCGGCGCCTTTGGTAAGCGAACTGATATAGGGACCGGTAAAAAAATCTCCCGCATCCACATAAAGCGTATGCGGATTAGCTGCTTTTTCTTTTTTCACCAGGGTGGAGATATTGGCAAATCCCCCCACCAGTCGGTCCTGGCTGATCCACCCGATCTTCTGCGGTTCCAGGTGTGCATGCAGGTCATTGGTATAAAGCAGGGTCAGCACACGGCTGCTGTCCTGCGCCCGGAGGCCACTGAGCAGGAAAAGGAGATGAAGAACGAAAAGAGCCTTTTTCATAAAAACGAAGATAGTGATATAGACGGGAGTGCGGAGTCGGGAGACGGGAGTCGGGAGACAGGAGTACGGAGACAGGAGTACGGAGACAGGAGTACGGAGACAGGAGTACGGAGACGGGAGACGGGAGTCGGTTGACCGGAGAATCGCGTTCATTAAGAGAAAAGGCAGAAGTTAGCAGTTAGAATTTAGTAGTCCATTCACCCCGACCGAGATCCTTTATTCAAACCCAACCCATCCTGAAAGAAGGCCCACTTTCCATTCTCTGTTTTCCACTATCCTCCTCCCAACAATGTACAATGCTGGATTTCAGATAACCCTCGCAAAGAAAGCCCCACTTCCTATTCCGTATTGCCTATTCCCTATATTTGTACAAACCTTTCCTATGCTCTACATCCTCTGGACGCTGCTCAACCTCGCCCTGTTCATTTACCTGGCGGTCATTTTTATAAAAGCCGCCGGATTATTAAAAGAGAAATACGGTCTGCATACAGCCATCTTTTTTGTAATCGGAGGGTTTCTGTTTAACGGTAATTGTTCAGGCAATGCAAAAAACAATGAGAACCGGCTTAAAAGCTGGGTTAATCCAATAAACAACAGTTCCACAGCTAATGCAGGAAAACCAAGGCAACTGGAAATCACCCTGGAAGAAAGCCTGGTGACCCGGAAATTTTTATCCGTCACCTGCGTTTATAACGATTCTGTAAAAAAATACATTCCGGTAAGTGCCACAGCAATCAGGACGGGTTTTCCGGGCACTACCCGCTGGGAAACTCCCTATGTAAATATCAATGACAATTACAATGACAGCGGGTACTATTATGAAGTCAATGCCGGCGAATACTGGAATCTGGTAAACATACCCTTAATTCAGAACTGGAAACTATATGAGGGAAAATTCAATCCTGACTCCCTCCTTGTCAGATAGGAGTCAGGAGATAGTAGTTAGTAGTCCATTCACCCCGACAGAGATCCATATTTCAAACACAACCCATCTTGAAAGAAGGCCCCACTCACTACTCACTACTCACCTTCTCACAGCTTCTCAAACAACCCCCTCAGCTTCTCTCTTGTCATCACTTTCTCCCAATCCTTACCCAGGGCGTTTTCCCATAGAGGTTTCATGCCGAGGCTGACATTGATCATTTTGTCAAAGTCTTCATCGGAGAGGCCCTTGCAGATGCCGGTGGGGATTTCGATCTTGTTTTTTTCAACCATGTATTTGAATTCCTTCACGCCGGCGGGATAATATTCTTCGAGATGATTCATCACGATACAGTTGCCGATACCATGTTTGGTGCCGAGCAGGTAACTGAGTCCGTAACTCACCGCATGGGCCACACCCACCTGGGAATAGGCAATGCTCATCCCCCCGGCATAGGAGGCCATCATCAGTTTGTCATCACATTCCTCATCCCAGTTGTCCTTATTCACAAATACCTCGCGGCAGAGTTGCAGGGCTTTTTCGCCATAACTCTTGCTGAATTCGTTGAGGTAGGTGCCTTCGAGACTTTCAATGCAATGGATATAACAATCCATACCGGTATAGAAACGCTGGTTGACGGGCGCGTCTTTTATCAGTTCGGGGTCCAGCACAATCTGGTCAAAGGGGGTGAAGTCGGAGTTCATACCCAGTTTGCGCGTGGGACCGGTAAGCACGGTGGTGCGGGAAACTTCCGCGCCGGTACCGCTGAGGGTGGGAATACCGGCCTTGTACACACCGGGATACTTCACCAGATCCCAGCCCTGATAATCAGCTGAGGAGCCGGGATTGTTCATCATCAGGGAAACAGCCTTGGCCAGGTCCATCGTGGAGCCGCCGCCGATGCCGATAATACCGGATACGGTGCCGAATTCCTCCTTCAGGCTATTGGCCAGCTTGTCCACGTAGGTGGTTTTTGGCTCATGCGTGACATCCGCGAAAATCACTTTGTCATTGCCCCGCAGGGGAATGCGGTTTACGAGGGGTTTGCCTTCAAAGAAATGATCAACCAGGAAGATCATGGGTTTGCCTTCCTTACGCTGAGGGGCCAGAATTTCATCGAGCTGGTTAAACGAACCACGGCCATAGATTACAAAGCCCACCATTTTGAAATTGCGGAATGCCATACAGGGAATTTGGAGCAAAGGTAAGCTATGGAACGAATTGAGTAATGAGTAATGAGTGATGAGTGAGGAGTTATACGAGCCGGATGGTTCCGTTTTCGAGCAGGCTGTTTACCCGCAACAGGTCTTCTTCGGTATCAATCTCCAGCAGAAAAGTATCGGTTTCCACCATACGGATGGGGATATCGTTTTCCTGGAACCGGATACATTCCACACTTTCCACTCTTTCCAGCGGGGTGGGCTGCATACCGGCAAAAGCCAGGAGGGCTTTCCGGGTGAAGGCATACACTCCTACATGTTCGTAATAACGGGCCAGTCCGGGTTCTTTTTTGGGAAAGGGAACCACACTGCGGCTGAAGGTAATGGCCCGGTTGGTCTTGCTGACGGTCACTTTTACATAGTCCGAACTTTCGATATGTTTCGGGTCGGGCAGCCATTTCATAAGACTGGCCACGAGCAGATCGGAAGGATCATTGTTCATCAGATCCAGCAGCTCTTCCAGGGGTTTGCGGTCAATAAAGGGCTCATCCCCCTGAACATTAAAAATAATTTCGGCGTCCATTGAGGCCACGGCTTCTGCGATCCGGTCGGTGCCGCTGTTGTGGTTGTACTTGTTGCTGAAAAACGTGAGGCCCCCGTATTTTTCAATTTCATCGCGGATGATCTCGCTGTTGGTCACCACACGCACTTCATCAAACAAACCGTAGGAACTCATTCGTTCATAGGTTTCGCGGATGACCGATTTGGTCCGGTTATTCTTTTTATCCACCAGCTGTTTGAGCAGTTTGCCGTCGAAGCGGGAGGCATCGTAGCGTGCGGGAATCAGACAGACATTTTTTTTAAGCGCCATGCTTTTGTTCTTGTTTTAGCTCGTCAAAAATCGCGTCAAAAGGAGCAAATTCACCGGCAAATGTATAGGAATTAATGGCTTCATCCATTGGAAGTACCACCTCTTTGAAGATATAGCGGCCGCCGGTATTACAGATTCGTTTGGCCAGGTCGCGGCTGAAATAATCGGCCTGTACCAGTTGCATAAGGTCCCGGTAAAAGTATTTGACCATATGCCTGGCTTTTTCAATTTTCAGGGCATTTTCATCGCCGCTCAGTCTTTTTTTATTCCAATCACTGATGGCTTCCCTGAAATTGTTTTTGTGTGCATCCCTGAAATCAGCCAGCACCCGCAGGGCTTCCACCATTTTACCGTCGGAGTAACGCTGCATCATATTCAGGTAAAGGTTACCTTCTTCCGCTTTCTGGGTCAGCTTCATACTGTCGTAGGCCAGGATCACCGCAACCACGCCACTGACCAGGGCCAGGGAGGAAATGATGGCCGAAACCCAGTCGGAAACGCTTGACTTTTCCTCGGTCACGACCCCTGTTTTATAAAGCACCTGGAAAGCTACAAAGGCCAGCAGGATAGCTATGGCAATAAACATGACAATCAGGCCGGCCTGCTTTTTTTTGCTGGAGGTTTTCAGAAAGGAAACAAGTTTCATGTATAAATTTTTGTATCAGCTGTTCAGCGGAGAATCATCCTGTTTTTTAAAAGGTTTTGTCAGCAGGGTCATGATATCCTCATCTTTTTCTTCCGGGTAATAGCGGTCGAGGCCATAGCGGAGTTCTTTTACGTCGAGATGGGAATAGGTGCCCAGGAGCCGGTCCCATATGGAAAATACCGCCCCGTAATTGGTATCGGTATAGGGTTGTTTCCAGTGGTGGTGCACTTTGTGCATATTGGGCGAAATGAGGAAATAACTGAGAAAGCGGTCGAGTTTTACCGGCAGACGGATATTGGCATGGGTGAAGGCCGTGGCCAGTACCACCAGGGTCTGGTAGATCATCACCGCGTACATGGGCGCGCCGGAAACCAGGATCAGGAGCATGAAGAAGATCCCGCGCAGCAGGGAATCGCCGGGGTGATGACGCAGACCTGTGGTAACATCCACATTGGTATCGCTGTGATGGATGAGGTGGAAGCGCCAGAGGAATTTATTCTTGTGCATAACCAGGTGCACAAGCCAGCTGCTGAAATCAAGTGCGAGTACACCGATGAGTACGGTCACCAGTACACCCGTGCCGAACCAGTAGACCAGGCCAAATTGCTGATCGCGGCACCAGTCGGAGAGGCGGATGATCAGCAGGGCCAGTCCGGTATGCAGGATCAGGTGCAGTACGGTAAAAAAGAAGTTGACGCCGGCATGGCGGATTTTGTTCTTTTTATAATGCAGGGCCCTGAGGGGGATGGCTCCTTCAAGGATCCAGAAGAAGAGCAGTCCGCCCACGAGGATCGCGAGCCGTTCAAGGGGGCGTTGTTCAAGGTCCTGGAAATAGCTGATGATATCGGTCCACATGGCGGCAAAATTTCCGGAAAAGATACGGGGATTTTCAAATGCAGGATCATTTTGCGTTCAACCCCGAAGGGGTTGACTTCTCTTTACCCCGGGCCCAGCCCGGGGTATGTAGGGGGGAAGGAACAGGACCTGACCTAGAACGAAAACTCGAACGGATCAAAGGAAAAACCCAGCTGCTCCCGCAAAAGCAAAAACACGGTGACCAGCAGCAGCAGGATACCTGCGGCAAAGACGGCCTTCCCGGCCCGGCGGTCATCCGCCGAAAAAACGGGCACCTGGCTGCCATCGGGCAGGGTGCGTTTCGACCAGGCCAGGTGCGAACCGGCCATCAGTACCAGGAAGATGCTGTAGGGAAAATTGTACCGATAGGTGATATTCATCATCACCAGTGAGAGGATGATATAGGCGATAAAGAGTACGGCGATCAGGATCAGTCCGCTGCCACTGGACTGCCTCGCCAGTTGCTGTATGTTTTCCTGAGATAAAATACTGTTCCGGCTTTCGGGAATGGTCATGCCCCGGTCTTTCAGGATCTTTTTGGCCAGCTGGTAATCAAAGGGCCCCCATTCGGAAGGATGGGTGATGATCTCTTCCAGTTCCTCGTCGCTGAAGGAAAACAGATAATAGGAAGGATCGGCGGCTTCCACTTCGCTGCTGTAATATTCTTCGAGGCAGGTATAGGCTTTTACAAAATCGGCGGCTGCGATTTTGACCACATATTCAGTCTGGGCAGCCTGCCCGATGAATACGGCATCCAGCAGGGCATTTTCCTTTTCAATCCGGACGGGAATACCATAGGCTTCCAGTTTTTCTGCCAACGCATCGGCCAGACCCGGATCGGAAAATCGCTGAAAAGGGAGGAAGGGGGACTGCATGAGGAGGTTTTAATAAATGTAGAATTTCTTTTGTAGAAAGAAAAAAGGATGTCGGACAAAGCATGCCGAAAGGCTAACGGGTGTCACCCTGAGCGTGCCGAAGGGGGGAAGTCGTGAAAACGGCTTTTCGTTTCCCATGCTTCGGCACGCTCAGCATGACAAGAGGGATTTCGTTCGCCATGCTTCGGCACGCTCAGCATGGCATCAAAATTCCCGGAAAAAAAAACTGCCAGCCTGGAGGGGCTGGCAGAAAAAATAGTATCGTTCCAATTACTGGTTCAGCATGAGCGGCATCACCAGCATCAGCAGGTCTTCGTTTTCGTCCTGGTCGGCAGGTTTGATCAGCCCGGCCTTGGTGGGGGTGGAAAGTTCCACATTCACTTCTTCACTGTCGGTGGCATTGAGCATTTCGATCAGGAATTTGGCATTGAAAGCGATCATCAGGTCTTCTCCGGTGTACTGGCATTTCATACGCTCATTTCCTTCAAAGCTGAAGTCCACATCCTGGGCAGCCAGCTGCAGTTCACTGCCACTGATATTCAGGGCCACCTGGTTGGTGCTCTTGTTACTGAACACGCTTACCCGGCGCAGGGCACTCTGGAAATCGTTTTTGTTTACCGTCAGGCGGTAGGGATTATCCGCGGGGATCACCACTTTATAATCCGGGAAACGGGCATCAATCAGGCGGCAGCTCATCTGGGTGGTGCCGTGTTTTACAAACAGGTGATTGCTGTTATAGCTTACCGTGATCTCCTCATCGGTGGAGGGAATTGCCGCTTTCAGCAGGCTGAGGGGTTTGCGGGGAGCGATAAAGGAATCGGTCTTGGGACATTTCACATCGCTGCGCTTATAGCGTACCAGGCGGTGCGCATCGGTGGCCACACACTGCAGCCCTTTTTTGTCCAGTTCAAAGAACACACCGGTCATGGCCGGGCGAAGGTCATCGTTGCTGGTGGCAAAAAGGGTTTTATTGATAGCGGTAACCAGGGCCGAAGCGGTCATACTGAAGGAAGTGGTATCATCCGCTGCGGGTTCCTTGGGGAAATTGTCGGGATTTTCCCCCATCACTTTGTATTTCCCGTTATCACTGGTGATTTCGATGGCAAAATTCTTGTCAATATTAAAGGTCAGGGGCTGGTCGGGGATATTCTTCAGCGAATCCATCAGGATTTTGGCCGGAATACAGACTTTACCGCTGTCCTTGGCTTCAATATCGAGCTGTACCCGCATCACGGTTTCCAGGTCGGTGGCCACCACGGTAAGTTTGTTCTTCTCCACTTCAAAGAGAAAATCTTCCAGGATGGGCAGTACGGTATTGGCATTGATAACGCCCGAAATATGCTGTAATTGTTTCAGCAGGGATGATGAAGAGGCTATAAACTTCATAGTCTTGATTGATTGCGGCGAAACTACTGATTTTTACCGTTCTGGCAACAATTATGGGGGGTTGTGGAATACTTGTTTGCAGCTCTTTTCATTGACAATCTGGCCTCCGGGCCTTATCTTGCGGATATTGTCCATACCAAAGAAGCACAGATGTTTGCAAAATTGTTTGGCCGGGGTAAACAAAAACCCGCTGAAGAGACCGATCCGGGGATTGTTTTCGGCCGTTATTCGGATAATAATAAACCGCCCGCCAAGGTAAACCGCTGGACTGATGCGGATAACCTCTTCAAGGATAAGAAGTACCCCGAAAGTTTTGACGCTTTTTTTGATTACCTGCGCGACGACCAGGCTGCCAATGTGGTCTATGAGCGCAACGGGGCGGAAGGTCGTTTTCAGCTTTTCCAGGGTTCAAAGATCGTAAGGGGCCGTTTCAGCGAAACGGGTATGGAAGCCGAAGTGACCCTGGCCCGGATGCCCCAGCCCTCAGTGCCGGTGATGCGCCGTCTGCTGGAGATGAACTTTAATCTTTATTACAGCCGCTTCGCTATGGAAAATGACCGGCTCTGTATGCGGTTCGACAGCGAAGTGAGTACGGCCAGTCCCAGTAAACTGTATTACGGACTCAAGGAACTGGCCACCAAGGCCGACCGGCAGGATGACCTGCTGATACAGGATTTTACCAGCCTGCAGACATCGGACAGTGAACATATTACCCGGCTTTCCGATGCGGAAAAGGAAGTGAAGTTCCGGTACCTGCAGCAATGGATCCAGGAAACACTGGACCAGGCGGCCTCCATGGATACGGATAAATTTTCCGGGGCCATTGCCTACCTGATGCTGGCCCTGGTATGCCGGATTGATTATATGATTGCCCCGGAGGGCAGGCTGATGAACCACCTGGAGCGGATCACGGCGATTTATTTTAGAAAAGATGAACGCCCGGTGACGGAAAAAAACCGGGATATGGCCGAAGAGTTCAGGAAACTGAAAGCCATGACCAGGGAAGAAGTCTTTGCCAATTTGTTCCGCTCCCGTTATACATTTTCCATTGTCACTCCGCAGCCGTATAAAACGGTGTCGGAATCCATTCATGCGGCTAACCAGAATATGGTCTGGTACCGGGATAATAATTACCAGGATGTTGCCTGCAGGATTATGGAATACGGGATCAGTTATTGCCAGTATGCTTACAGTTTACCCAAAGTAATAACGGAACTGCTGCATATTTTTATGCAGGTCAACTACCCCGACTATTTCACGGCCCTGGGTTATTCGCTGGTTTATCATGATCCGGCGCAAAACCTGTTCCGGGCAGAGGCCATTATGAACAGGGTGCTGGAAATTCAGTCCCGCTGGAAGGAGAAATATCCCCAGATGGATTTTAAAGTGGAGAACCTGCGCTTTGACAGCCTGGTGAATTTCAATCTCAGTTTTACCAATGAAATGGAGTTTCTGAATATGGAACCCAAGTAAAATATACCTATGGACCCCCAGCTGATCATCGAAAAATACCAGAACGCGATTATCCAGATTGCCACCGCCACCGGTACGGGCACCGGTTTTTATGTGAAAGAATACGACCTGATCGTAACCAATGATCATGTGGTGGCCGATAATGCGGAAGTTACCATCGCGGGCAAGACTTTTGAAAAAGCGCTTTCGCGGGTCTGGTATACCGACCGCAAGCATGACCTCGCTTTCCTGGAAGCCCCGAAGAATATTGAATTACCGGAAGTGCGGCTGGGCAGTTATGAATCGCTGAAAGACGGGGATACCGTAGTGGCGATCGGGCATCCCTTTGGCCTGAACTATACGGCTACACAGGGCGTGATATCAAAAGTGGACCGGATCCGGGAGGGATTGAAATTTATACAGATTGACGCGGCCATCAACCCGGGAAATTCCGGCGGGCCGCTGGTAAACCTGAACGGAGAAGTGATCGGGGTGAATTCATTTATTATCCGCGGGGGTGACAACCTGGGTTTTGCCCTGCCCGTGCTTTACCTGCGGGAGGCCTTGCAGCTATACCAGCCCAACCGGGGGCAGGCCTCCACGCGTTGTTTCAGTTGCGGATACCTGGTTACGAGTAACAATATTGATTCCGGCAAATACTGTCCGAGTTGTGGTACCGAAGTGTCTTTGCCCGAAGTGCCGGAAAAAGAAGCCGAACCGGTGGGGGCGGCCAAGACCATCGAAGATATTTTAAGGGAACTGGGAAAGGATGTGCGCCTCGCACGCGAGGGGATCAATACCTGGAGTGTGCGGGAAGGCTCGGCCCGGATCAAAATCACGTACAATGCGGAGAATTTCTTTATTGCCGGGGATGCCTATCTCTGCCAGATGCCCGCTGATCCGGCCAATATCAAACCGCTTTATCAATACCTGCTGCAGGAGAATTACCGCACCCGCGGACTGGTGCTGAGTTGCGCCAAACAGAATATAGTCCTCAGCCGGATCATTTACGACCTAGATATGAATAAGGAAAACGGAGCGGCTGCTTTCCGCGATCTCTTCCGCGAAGCCGATCATTATGACGATTACCTGAAGAAGGAGTTTGGGTGTACGGAGAGACTGGAGGAGGCATAAAAGTTGAGGGGTTGAGGGGTTGAGAGGTTGAGAGGTTGAGGGGTTGAGGGGTTGAGAGGTTGAGGGGTTGAGGAGAATGTCACCCTGCCTGCCGACCGGAGTGTTACGTAGGTGGGAGCGTGCCGAAGGGTGAAGTAGCAGACGGTAGTTAGGAGATAGTAGTTAGTAGTCCCTTCACCCCGACAGAAATCCATTTTTAAAAACTTGACCCATCCTGAAAGAAAGTCCCACTATCCATTCTCCTCTTTCCACTAACCTTCTCCCAACAGCGTACAAATCTGGATTTCTGCTACCCCCTCCCAAAGAAAGCCCCCTTGCACATTAGAAATTTATTCCGTACATTACTCTTTGCAAATCTTGATACAATGAAAACCATCACCTCTACCCGGGGTCTGCTGATCCCGGTAATGCTATTGCCTGTACTTGTTTTTTCGCAAGTCAACCGGGCCTTTAATCAAAACAGTTCCCGCAGCAATCACACCCGCCAGGCGCTGAGTTTCTATTTTTCTCCGGTGTATAATAATGCCCTCGGCAAATCAGACGACAGCCTGCTTTTCCGTGGCAGCGGGGCCGGGTTAAAATTCGGCGGGGATTATTTTTTCAGTTCCGTGGGACTGGGTGTGCTTTCGGGATTTTCATCCGGTAAAGCGGATGAGAGCCTGGTGAATGATTTTCTCAAAAGAAGCGGTTTTCCGCAGGACGCCGTCCGGATCAGCCGGGCAGCCCAGCAACAGTTTTACCTGCTGGCCGGTCCTTCTTTCCGCTGGGGTAAAACCGTACAGTTTTTTGCCCATGCCAAAGGCGGCCTCTTTATCAATAACGGGGGTCTGGTGGATATCCGTCAGCAGGGGGCTCAGCGTTCATTGTACCGGAATGAAGCCACCGATAAATCTTTATATCCCGGTTTTATGTCCGGACTGGGTTTGCAATACAGCAATGCCGCCCGGGGCTGGTCGTTCGGATTCGGGGCTGATTACCTGGCCACCCGCGCCCAGCTGCAGAATTATGATATCCGCCGTGGCGGTGCCATTGAAGGCTTACAGCTTTCCCGCTCTGTATCGGATCTGATGGCCGGGGTAACATTCCGCTATACTATCCGCTCTCCGCGGGATGCATCCAGCGGACAGGCCAGCGGTAAAAGATCGGTGGTTACAGCCCGGGAACCCTCCAGTGGCATGGCCAGTGGTAAAAGAATCCGTGAGGTTTCAACCGGTCAGGCGAGCGGACAACGGATAACCGAAGAAATTACTGAAATGATTACGGACAGTCCTGCTGCTAATTGTGGTCCCGTTACCCAACGGGTCACCCACCCTGATGGCCGCACCGAAGAAATGGTATTCTCCTGCCCCGAGGATGCGGCAAACTATAAAACAAAAATTGACGGGGGCATGCCGAATCGCATTTCCATGAATGTAACGGTACCGAAACAGACACAGGGAGCCACGTTCGGCGAGAAAGTCAATAGCGGTTTGCAACAAGCCGGCAGTGCCCTTTCACAGGGTCAGGCCAGGGAAGGTATTGTGCATCGGGATCTGGCCGCACGCAATATATTACTGCATGGATCGGTGCAGCTGATCAGTCCGGCTACCACCGGCATTATTACGAATCAGACCCCGGTAAAATCTGCCGGACCGGGCAGCGGGGCAGCCGCGGCCTCTTATGCAGCAACAGGAAGAATGGCGGACGGGGGCACGGTCTTAAATCTGTACAGCCGGGAAGCAGGAAGTGGCATGGCATCCGGAAAAAGGAACCGGGAAGCTGGCAGCGGGATGGCTTCGGGTAAAAGAACGCATAAGCCGGTGTTTATGGAAGGAGGTGACGGAGGTTGTGATAACTGCGGGGTGCAGGTAAAACTGACCACGGTTAAAAATAATCCTTTGTATAAAGGCAGTACGACGGAAACAAATAATCCGCTGTATAAATCCCGTACTGCCGGCGGAGGCGATGATGATTGTGATGGGATTGCCGGACTGGAAGTTTTGTTAACGGATCCGCAGAGCGGGGCAGTGATAGCTACGACCAAAACCGGTCAATGCGGGGAATATTATTTTGCCAACCTGCCTGAGGGCGTATATGCCCTGCGGGTAAGCGGGGCATTTGAAAGCAGCAAAACCTATGAGGCCACTCTCAGTATGGCGGCTGATATAGAAGGGCAGTTGCTGACTGGTAATGCCGCCATTCAGCTGAGTGCGCAGGTAATTGAAACAGCTACACCGGTAAGTGGTCCGGCCGGGGTGGAAGCGATTCTTAAAACGAAGACAAAGTCCAACCAGTCGAACGACCGGCAGGCTGCCGGTAACGAAGAAGAGGGTATCTGGAGTCCGCGTTCCAATATTCACCGGATCATTCCGGTTTCTGCGGGTGATCTGGATGGCGATGGCAGTCCGGAACTGGTAGCGGGCCAGGCAGCAGAACGCGAAGTAGTGAAAAAGTATTTCCAGAATGGTGATATACCCGACCAGCAACGAATGGCGGGCGGGGCGCTGCCCGGCGGGGCGGTTATCAGCAGCGCCCTGATGCGTCCGGGTAATCCCATCCGGGGGATGACGGTGAAGGGCGGGCGCAATCCCGGCGGTGATTTCGGTGGCCGTACCAGCAATGAGGCCGGCTATTTTGAATTCAGCAACCTGGAACCCGGTGCGTATCTGTTTACTACGGAACAAAGGCTGGTGATTGATGAAACCGTGCTGCTGGAGGCAAGGGATTATAACTCTTCCCGCTCCAATAAAACAGGAAATAAATCAGCAGTACAGGATCACAACTCTTCGCGGTCCAACAAGAGCAGCAGCATTGCCGCACCCGATCCCGATGAGGACGGGGATGGGCGGGCCCGGGATTATAATTCTTCCCGCTCCAATAAAACAGGAAATAAATCAGCGGTGCAGGATCATAATTCCTCCCGTTCCAATAAATCATCCAGTGCGGTGGATGATAATACGGGAGGAACGGAAAAACTGGTAGCCTCAAAAGGTGATGTAAAACTGACCGCTTCACAGAACAGCCAGTCGCTCCGCAGTATTGCCGTACAGGCCGACCTGGATGGCGACGGGGTGTTTGAAACGGATGTAACGGGCAAGGTCACCGATGAACTGACCCTGTCTCCGGAAGGCACTGTCGGTACCCCTCAGCAAAAAGCCGGCGTAAGCACCTCCCGCAGTAATATCCGCAACCGGCATTCGGTGGAAGCGGTAACACAGACTGTTTACACCGGTTACGGAACGGCCATTATCAACGGGAAAGAAGTGCCGGTGAAAGCCGTTTACAAAGTGGTGGAAAAAGCCACCAGCGGGCTCAAGGATACACTTAAAACGCAGGTATAACATTTACGCAGGTTGTATTTTTGCACAGCATGTACAAAAAACAACTCACGAAAGAACAGGCCCTGCAGAAACTGAAGCATTACTGTGCTTACCAGGAACGCTGTCACAGTGAGGTGAAGGAAAAACTTTACAGTCTCGGTGTATGGAAAAAAGAGCATGATGAGCTGATCAGCACACTTATTGAGGAGAATTACCTCAATGAGGAACGGTATGCCATCGCTTTTGCCGGGGGCAAGTGGCGGGTAAAGCGCTGGGGGAGGGTGAAAATAAAATACGAACTGCAGCAGAAGCAGGTTAGTGACTATTGTATTAAAAAGGCGATGAAACAAATTGAAGAGGACGAGTACCAGCGGGTGCTGAAAGAGCTGGCCGACGAAAAGTATGCTTCCCTGAAAGCGGATCAGTACATGATTCGCTATAAAAAAACCCTCGATTATCTTACCCGCCGTGGTTTTGAGCCGGCGCTGATCCGGGAGGCGCTGGGGAAAGAATGATGCGCTACCTTCGCAGGAATAATCAGTTATGTCCACACTCACCCTCACTACCATTCAGACCAGCCTTTACTGGGAAGACAAATCCGCCAACCTCCGGATGCTGGAAGAAAAAATAATGGGTATAAAGGAAAAAACGGAGATCGTGCTGTTGCCGGAAATGTTTGCCACGGGCTTTACCATGCAGCCCGAAAAACTGGCGGAAACCATGGATGGCGAAGTGATCAGCTGGATGAAAAAAATCGCGGAAACAAAAAAAGTGATACTTACCGGCAGCGTGGCGGTGAAAGAGAATGAACAGTATTATAACCGGCTGATCTGGATGCTGCCCAACGGGCAATCGGGTTATTATGATAAACGGCATCTCTTTGCTTTTGCCGGAGAAGACCAGCATTATACAGCAGGAAACAGACGGCTGATCGCTTCGGTGAAAGGATGGAAAGTCAACCTGCAGGTTTGTTATGATTTGCGTTTTCCGGTATGGGCGCGGCAATCCTCCTTCACCAAAACCGCGGAAGCGGAAAATAATAATTCTCCGGAATATGATCTGCTGATCTATGTGGCTAACTGGCCTGAAAGACGCCGTCATGCCTGGAAAACTTTATTGCAGGCCCGGGCCATCGAGAACCAGTGTTATGTGGCGGGGGTAAACAGGGTGGGGAATGACGGGAATGGCATTTACCACAGCGGCGACACTATGGTTGTGGATCCGCTGGGAGAAGTGCTCTATACCCGCAGGGATGAAGAGGATATTCATACGCTTACACTCGATAAGAATCACCTGCAGACTGTCAGGGAGAAACTGCCGTTCTTAAAAGATGCGGATGGTTTTATGCTGCTGAGTGGTGAGTAGTGAGCGGGGAGTGTCAGGTGTCGGTGCGTTCCCAGTTTACTTTTCTTTTCTTCAGGTAATTGATAATATAATCAAAGCATTTTTTATCAGGACCTATGAGTTCGGGAGGGAAGACACCCTTTTTTGTGAACAACCCTTCTGTGATCAGGTGAGCGGCGGCCGTGCAGGTATATCCCGTGGTGCGGGCCATGGAGGAGGTTTTGCTCAGCGGGTCGTATTCGTCATAAAGATCCCAGGTGATGGTTTTTTTCTCCCCCTTTACGATCACTTTCATGACGGTAAATTCTATTTCACCGGGGTCCAGTTTCCATTCTTTGAACAGGAGTTTGGATGTAAAATCAAGCGGGGAGATTTCTGTCTGGTTGAAACGGATCGGTGTAGTATCAAAAAAACCGGCCTGCTGCAGCGCAATGATCAGGTCAATATGCCCGGGATAACGGAGTGTTTTCTCTTTCATCTCGGGAATGTCTTTCATGGTATAAATAAGAGACCGTAATCCGTCGGTATTGAATGCCTCCAGTTCTCCTGCTTTATCAAAGAATAGCATCTCTCTTTCACTGAGGGCTGGTTTGGTTACCACATTCCCGTTTTCCACCAGTCGGGCCGGCCGGATATATTCCTGGATCACATCTACGGGAGAAAAGGGGGCCTTGTACTGAAAAGGAGGTTTGCGCTCTTTGGGCAGTCCGCCAACATAACACTCAAAGGCATTTACCGTCATAGCAGCATGATGGTGTCCCAGGATCAGGTTACTCATACCCGGCGCTACCCCGCAGTCGGCGATAACCGTAACATTCTTCTCCCTGGCCAGTTTATCCAGTTGCAAAACATCTTCGGGAAAGAAGGAAATATCCACCACATCCTTACCACAAAGGATCACGGATTCAAGGGCCCGGAAACCCATAAAACCCGGAACGGCCAGAATAACCAGACCAAAACCTTCCAGCCATTCGGGGTACTGATTGTAGTCGCCGAGGTTGGCAATCACCGTTTTAACGGCGGGATTTTTTTTACGCAATTCCTGCAGGTTGACCGGATTCAGGTCAAAACTGGTTACGGCAAAATCTTTTGCCAGGTCAAGGGCAATGGCCCTGCCTACCATACCTGCTCCCAAAACGGCAATCTGCATCGGCGTAATTTTTAGTAAAAATAGAATCCTCCCCGGAGAACCGGAATGACCTGTGTTACCCGCCGGCCTGACGAACTTTGTCCCTTTTAATACGTATTTATTAGTATGCGTGTATCAGTCATCCTCCCGCTTTTGCTTGTATTAGCTTCCTGCCGCCCTGCAGAACCGGTATCAAATAATACCGTGACCCCGCCCCCGCCACCCCCGCCGGGAATTCCCCGAACCTGGCTGGCCCTGGGTGATTCCTATACGATCGGGCAGGGAGTGGATGCGGGTGACCGCTTCCCGGCACAAACGGTGAACCTGCTCAGGCAAAAAGGAATCAATATGGGTTTACCAGATTATATTGCTGTAACCGGCTGGACAAGCACCACCCTGAAGAATGAAGTAAACCGGATCAGTCCCATACCACATGATGTTGTGAGCCTTCTTATAGGCGTAAATGATCAGTACCAGACCAGTGACACCACCGGCTACCGGGATCGTTTTACCTGGTTGCTCGAAAAAGCGATTGCGCTCACAGGGGGTAAAAAAGAAAGAGTTTGTGTACTCTCCATTCCCGATTACAGTGTAACTCCCTTTGCATCCTTTCTGGATACGGCACGCATCCGCCGGGAGATTGACTGGTTTAATTCGATTAACCGGGATGTGACCAGCCGTTACCAGTGTCCGTATTTTGATATTACTCCTTCCACCCGGGAAGCCCGCTATGACCGAAGCTTACTGGCAAATGACGGCCTGCATCCTTCCGCATTGGAATACCGGAAATGGGCCGAACGCCTGACCCCAGTACTGGAACCTCTTCTCAGGTAGATTCCGGTTCGTTTTATTTCCTTACTTCGCATAAGAAATTCTTCCTTATGCGATTTTATTTTACAGCCGTACTCCTGCTCATCTCCCTGTCCGCATTTTGTCAGGAGAACTACAGTGCCCTGGTCAATCCCTTTATTGGCACCGGTGGCCATGGCCATACTTTTCCGGGCGCCAGCCGTCCCTTTGGTATGATGCAGCTCAGTCCCGATACCCGGCTGGAAGGCTGGGATGGCTGCGGCGGTTATCACTACTCCGATTCCCTGATTTACGGATTTTCGCATACTCATCTCAGTGGTACCGGTATCCCGGATTACTGTGATATCCTGCTGATGCCATTTACCGGGGAGGTAAAATGGAAGAATAAGGAATACGCATCCCCTTTTTCCCATAAAAATGAAAAGGCCTCGGCCGGTTATTATGGCGTGCAACTGGAAAAGCATCAGATTTTCGCGGAACTCAGCACTGCGCTCCGCAGCGGGATGCACCGGTACCGGTTTGATAAAAACAGTGCAGAAGGTAAAGTGCTGATTGACCTGCAGCACCGGGATGAAGTGCTGGATGCCAGCCTGGAAATTGTAAACGAAACAACGGTAAAGGGTAGCCGCAGAAGCCGTTCCTGGGCCAGAGACCAGCAGTTGTTTTTTTACCTGCAGTTTGACAGACCCATGAAAAGTTACGGGGTAGCGGTAAATGATGAACTGCAGCCCGGCATTAATAATGCCGGAGGAAAAAATATCAAGGCCTTTTTCGGATTTGATCCGGGAGAGGAAAAGGAGGTTCGTATTCGTATCGGTATTTCCGGTGTGAGTAGTGAAAATGCCCGTCAGAACCTGGAAGCTGAAATCGCTCACTGGGATTTTGACCGCTTGCGCCGGGAAGCTGAAGCCGACTGGAATAAGGAACTCGGGAAAATTGAGATCAAAGGAGGAACAAAGGATCAGCAGGTGGCCTTTTATACCGCGCTCTATCATACCCTGCTTGCCCCCAATGTATATACGGATGTGAACGGCGAGTACCGGGGTACCGACGGGAAAGTGCATAAAGCGGAAGGCTTTACCAATTATTCGGTTTTCTCCCTGTGGGATACTCACCGGGCCCAGCACCCGCTGCAGACGATCATTAACCGCGGGCGAACGCTTGACTGGATCAAAACCTTTCTCGCGCAGTACCGGCAGGGCGGTATGCTGCCGGTTTGGGAACTCAGCGGAAATGAAACCTATTGTATGATCGGGTATCATTCCGTGCCCGTTATCACCGATGCCTGGCAGAAAGGTATCCGGGATTTTGACGCGCCGCTGGCGTTGAAAGCCATGCGCGATTATGCGGAGAGTGACCGCTTCGGGTTATCTGCTTACAGACGGCAGGGATTTATCAGCAATGAAGATGATCATGAAAGCGCTTCCAAAACCGTGGAATATGCCTGGGATGACTGGTGTATTGCACAGTTTGCCGGCTGGATGGGCGACACAGCTGCCAGCAATCTCTACCGGAAGCGCTCGCTTAATTACCGGAATCTCTTTGATCCGCGGGTAAAACATATCCGCGGAAAAGTGCAGGGTTTCTGGTACCATCCCTATGAGGCCACCGAAGTGAATAATTTCTTTACGGAAGGCAATAGCTGGCATTACTCCTTCACTGCACAGCAGGATATCAACGGGATGATCCAGCTTTATGGCGGACAAAAAGCGTTTGCGGCTAAACTCGAAGAGCTCTTCACCACCCGCAGTAAACTCAGCGGGCGCGATCAGGCGGATGTAACCGGGCTGATCGGCCAGTATGCACATGGCAATGAGCCCAGTCACCATATGGCCTATCTCTTTAATTATGCAGGCCGTCCCTGGCGTACCCAGGAAATTGTGCATAAAATCTGTACGGAATTTTACCCCAATGATCCCGATGGGCTGATTGGCAATGAAGACTGCGGACAGATGAGTGCCTGGCTGGTACTGAGCGCAATGGGCTTTTACCCGGTAACGCCCGGTTCGGATATATATGTGCTGGGTACCCCGCTTTTTGAAGAAGTGAAAATAAAGCTGAAAAACGGAAAAGTTTTCCGCCTCAGCGCGAAGAATCACCGCCCCGGAAATTTTTATGTAAAAAATGTTTTGCTGAACGGAAAGCCGCATCCCGCCACGTTCTTCCGCTATGCCAGCCTGGCCAGCGGGGGAGAACTGGTCTTTGAAATGGATAATCAACCTGCTTATACAAGAGGGGTCCGGGAATCCGATAGGCCCCGGTCAAAAGTGGATGACCGCGATTTTACAGCCGTGCCTTATTTTAACAGGGACAGTTATAAATTCCGGGATACCGCAATTGTAAAACTGGCTCACCTGGATCCCGGTGCGGAAATCTGGTACACCTTATCCGGTGAGGGCAGAGAGAAAAATGCATATGTGCTGTATAAAAAACCAATTACGCTCAGCGCCACTTCCACCGTGGAGATGTATGCGGTGAAGAACGGGGTGCGTTCTCCGATGGTCTTCCGCAAATTTTATAAAGTGCCGGCCAATATTTCTGTGAAGGTACTGAGTGCGGTACATCCCATGTACACGGCCGGCGGCCCGGAAGCGCTGATTGACGGGATCATGGGTACGGGGAACTGGAAAACCGGTGACTGGCAGAGTTATTATGCCAAAGACTTTGAAGCCGTAGTGGACCTGCAATCGGTGCGTGCCGTTCATTATGCGGGGGTTCATGTGCTGCAGGATATCAGTCCCTGGATTATGTACCCCAAAGAACTGATTGTGGAAAGCAGTGAGGACGGGAAGATATGGTCACCGTTGTTGCAGGTAAAGAATAAAACCGGAACACAGGAGAAAGGACCGGTGCACCAGGAACTGGGCGCACCGGTTCAGGCCAAAGCGCGTTACCTGCGGTTCCGGGCGGTGAACGGGGGCCGGCTGCCTGCCTGGCACGAGAGTGCAGGGGAGGCAAGCCATTTGTTTATAGACGAAATCATCGTGCGGTAATCTCTTTCGTTGTTTATAGCCGGCCTGGAAACACTTAAGCACCCTTATTTTTTCACCGGTCTTTTGTACTGGGAATACCAGACTATTTTCCCGTTTTTCAGCAGGTTAATATCGCTGTAGTAATTTTCTTCTGTACGGCCGTCCTTAAACACATCTGTTTCCTTGTACCAGGTAACCACCACATCATCTTTTTTATCGGTGGCGTGCATTTTATGCCAGGCTCCCATATCAATCGTAACGGAACGCAGGCTGTCGCGGCGTGAGCTCCACATTTTCATCAGGCTGTCGCGGGTAAGATGGAATGAAGTGCCGCCGGCTTCATCAAAATCCACAGTATCGGCCATGGCAGCGGCCAGACCCGGCATATTACCGGTTTCCCAGTCTTTATAGGACTGCAAGACGGTTTTCAGATCAGCATCCGTCACATCCGTACTCCAGTGACTTGTATAGGAGGCGGTATAGGGAAGTCCGGGCGGGTTATCCGGGTCGGTCCCTGTATCTGTGGTTTTTGCTTTTTCATTATTACAGGAAATAACAGCAAGCAGGGCAAAACTGATAAACAGCGGTTTCATTATTGTTGGTTTTTGGTTTCGGTTATAGCGGGCGCGGAGAGTGTTTTGCGGCAGGGTTTCCGTATAAATTAAGTCATTTTCTGGGATCTGCAATAAAAAAAGGCAGCCAGTCGATTGTCAGCAGTATTAAAACCTCCAGCGCATACCGGCATCTACGGTCATCATCAGCAGGTGTTGTTCATTCCGGTAATCAAGTTGTGTTAACCCATCCAGTTTTGGCTTCATATTCAGGTGACCGCCCTGCAGCAGGATATAACTGTTCTTGCTTGCCTGGTACTGAACACCCAGGTCAACCCCCCAGGTAAAGGTCCAGGCTCTTTCATCGGGCAATAAACCTTTTTCCGTTTCAAATCCCGGCATAAATACCCGGCTGATGCCAATCAGCGGAACAAGACCGGCTTCCCACCGGGAGTCAAAACGTTTATACAGGAGAGGGCCGGCCATCCAGCCGAAAACAGTATAGGATTTATTGCCCTGCCATAACCGGTTTTGTGCGAAATATATTTTGGTTTTCAACCCGGCATAATCATTCATGTAGCGGGAAAAGTCTATTTGCAGAGAAAAGCCGGTAAGTGCATAACCGGATGTGTTTTTGCCGGGGTCACGCGCCGCATAACAGCGGATCGGAATATTTAGTCCCGCAGTTACACCCACAGAAGAAAAAGCAATTTTATCCTTATTTTCCTGCGCGGAACACATGGCAGACAGGAATAGGAGTAGTGTTGAAAATATACGGCTCCTCATAACAGGCTCCTCCTCTGTAAAGCTACAACCAGCCAATGCCGGTTTCCAAGAAAATTGAAAGAAAGGTAACGGTAGCCTGAATTTCCGGCTATCTTTTGCTATGAAAAAGCTGCACCAGACAAGTGCTGACAGATCGTATCGCTACGGGCAGGGTCCGGCTGTAATCCGGCGCAAACCGGGAAGTATGCAGCGAAGGAAGTTCAGCGCTTCCTTTTTTCTCCGGCGCTACGGTTCCTATCCAGAGTATATAAGAGGGAATTTTTTCCGGCGTCTGGCTGTATTCTCCGAAATCCTCGCCAATCATCACCGGTTTCACCAGGGTATAACTGCTGTCACTGATCTCCCTTGACAAAACAGTTCGCAGTTTTTCCCCGAGCGCGGGATCATTGTAAACCGGTTTTATAGACATATCAAGCAGGTTATAGTCAGGCCATTTTTCCGCCGGTAATCCGGCCGCTTCCGCCAGGTTATTGCCGATTGTTTTCAGCCTGGAGAAAATGAACTGCCTGGTTTCAGGACTGAAAGAACGGATGGTCAGTTTCAGCTCTACCTTATCCGGTATAATATTGCCGGCAGTGCCCCCGTTTACCGCCCCGACGGTAATCACAGCCGGATCATTGGAGGAAAGATTACGGCTGACAATACTCTGGATGGCGGTAATATACTGGGCGGATAATAAGACCGGGTCAATGGTTTGCTGCGGCGCGGCGCCATGTCCGCCTTTGCCATAAATGGTTATGTTCATCATGTCTACCGAAGCCATGGCATAGCCATCACAGAAGCCGGCCTGTCCCGCCGGGAGGCCGGCATGATCATGTATTGCCAGTTGCCAGTCTGCCCGGGGCAGACGCTGAAAAGCAGGAGAAGCGAGAATAGCTCTGGCCCCCTGACCAATTTCTTCCGCTGACTGTGCCAGCAGGATCAGGGTACCGGACCAGTGTTTACGCAAACGGGCCATCAGCCGGGCAATACCCAGCCAGGTACTCATATGAATATCATGCCCACAGGCATGCATAACCGAAACCGGCTGCCCGTCCTTTTCTCCCTGTGCCTGGCTGGCAAAAGAAAGTCCGGTTTCTTCTTTCACCGGCAGGCCGTCCATATCCGTGCGGTAGAGGATGATTGGGCCTTTCCCGTTTTGTAATACAGCGGCAAAGCTCTGCAGTCCCAGGGAATCGGTAACTGTATATCCCATTTCCTTTACTTCTTTCTTCAGATAGGCAGCGGTGTTTTTTTCTTCCCGGCTGAGTTCGGGATGGGCATGGAGCCACTGGTACCATTGTGCATAGGCTGACTGGCTGTTTGCTGTCTCTTTAAGGATTAGTTCCTTCACCGGCTGGGCGAAGAGACCGAAGGGAGACAGCAGGGATAACAGCAGCAGTTTTTTCATGTTGCAATAAGATTAATCCGGCTAAACTACAGAAATTGTTTTTCACCCGGGTAAAGACCTTTACCGGTTGTTCATTACTTTAAAACAGAGATTTAATATACACAGTCC
Organism: Chitinophagaceae bacterium; assembly: GCA_014879565.1. GTDB lineage: Bacteria > Bacteroidota > Bacteroidia > Chitinophagales > Chitinophagaceae > JJ008. The sequence continues at coordinate 18,293 of JACSRW010000010.1, read as the reverse complement.
GTTAAATTGATTTATATTCAGCAAAACATTAACCATATGAATCCCACCAAAGCCTACGCCGCCCACAGTGCCACCACTCCTCTCGAACCCTGGACCCTGGAAAGAAGAAACCCCAAACCACATGATGTGGCCCTGGAAATACTTTTCTGCGGTGTATGTCACAGTGATCTGCATTTTGCCCGGAATGACTGGGGGATGTCCATATACCCGGTGGTACCCGGTCATGAAATTGTGGGCCGGGTGACAGCCGTTGGAGCACATGTAAAAAAATTCAAAGTGGGCGACCTTGCAGGTATCGGTTGCCTGGTGGACAGCTGCCGCGAATGTGATAACTGCAAGGATGGCCTGGAGCAGTATTGCGCCGAAGGGGCTGTATTCAGCTATAATGGTATGGAACGTGATGGCAGCGGGGTAACGTACGGGGGTTACAGTAAATCCATTGTATGCCATGAGGACTTTGTGCTGAAGATCTCGGATAAACTCCCGCTGGATGCCGTGGCGCCCCTGCTTTGCGCGGGTATTACCACGTATTCGCCGCTCCGCCACTGGAAAGTGGGCAAAGGGATGAAGGTGGGTATACTGGGACTGGGCGGACTCGGGCATATGGGTGTGAAGTTTGCCGTGAGTATGGGGGCAGAAGTCACTATGCTGAGCCATTCCCCCTCCAAACAGGCCGATGCACAGCGGCTCGGCGCACACAAATTTGTATTAACCAGTGATGAGGCTCAGGCCAAATCTGTGATGGGTTATTTTGATTTTATCCTGGATACGGTTTCTGCCGAGCATGACTATAATTTCTATCTGGGGATGTTGCGTACCAACGGCAAGATGGTTTGTGTGGGGGTACCGCCAAACCCTGTGCCCCTGCATTCCATGAGCCTGATATTCGGCCGGAAAAGCCTCGGCGGATCACTGATCGGGGGACTGCCGGAAACCCAGGAAATGCTGGATTATTGCGCGGAACATAATATTGTCAGCGATATTGAACTGATCCGTATGGACCAGATCAATGAAGCGTATGAAAGAATGCTGAAAGGGGACGTGCGTTACCGCTTCGTGATAGATATGTCAACGCTTTAACCTGTCAACCCGTCAATCTGTCAACTTTTCAACCTTTTCTTTAAACCCATATTTTTCCGACTTACTGTTAAAGGTATCAATAATGGCCTCCTCCAGTGATATATCCAGCAGGGAGGCCAGCAGGTCGAGATAGATGGCAATGCCGCCGATCTCTTCTTTCAGCATGTCCTTATTGATATCTTTTGCAGTATAACTGCTGCCGCCGTCCACGCCGCCGCGCTCCACCCGCTGCATTTTTTTAATCATGTTACAGAGTTCGCCAACTTCACCGGCCAGGGCGGTAGTCCAGTAGGTCAGTGGCTGGTTGTCATAACATTTAAATCCATCGGTAGCCCTTTGCACATTCAGGGGGCGGAAAGTGGCGAGATCCAGTTTCATACTATTCGTTTTTTTAAAAAAATCAGGATGTTTCAAAGCTAGCAAATACTCATTTTCCCGCTTTCCCCTCAGCCTTATTCTTCCATTACTTTCAGTCTTGTCACCATTACGGTGATCAGTAAACCAAAACAGGCAATGACGGCAAAGGAAGCCCGCAGACTGAAGAGCTGGGCGACATAACCGATTACCGGAGGACCGAAAAGAAATCCCAGGAAACCGATACTGGATACCCCGGCCAGGGCCATGCCCGGAGATTTACGGGAAGCGCCGGCAGCGGTACTGTACACCGTGGGAATAACGGCAGAAACACCCAGTCCCACAATCACAAAACCCAGGGTAGCGGTGATGATCCAGGGAAAAAGGGCGGAAACAGAAAGTCCGGTAAATACCAGCAGTCCGCTCAGCTGCAGCGTTTTTTTCCGGCCCAGTTTCGCAATAACCCGGTCACCCAGAAAACGGCCGGTGGCCATCATAATCATAAAACTGGTATAGCCCAGTACCACAAGGGAAGCCGGCGCATGGACCACTTCCCGGAAATAGACTCCACTCCATTCAAACATGGCGCCTTCGGCCGACATACTGCAAAAGGCGATAATGCCGAGTTTTACCAGGATGGCTTCGGGCTTGGTAAAAAGTTTACCCGTACTTGCCGGTGAGGAAGCACTCCCGATCAGCCAGGAACGGGCGATGAATACGGTAATGAGTACAATAGCAGCGGTAACAAAGAAATGCTGCCTGGGCTCCAGTTGCAGATTGATCATGAGCAGACCCATCATCCCGCCGGTAAAACCAGAGAGGCTCCAGATACCATGAAAACTGGTCATGATGGGCCGGCCATAAAGTTGTTCGGCCAGCACGCCCTGTGTATTTACGGATATATTGGACATATTGCCGACAATACCGAATATAAAAAGAGCCAGTCCCAGCTGCCAGGCTGTGGAAGCCCAGCCCAGGTTGGTCAGTTCGGCGGCATATAAAAGAATGGCAATGGAGAGTACTTTTTTACTGCCGTAGCGGGTCACCAGTCTGCCGGAAAAGGGCATCATCAGCAGTTGTCCGATGGGTAAACAAAGTAATACCGTTCCCAGCTCCGCTTCATTGAGGTCCAGCCGGGTTTTGATATCCGCGATCCGGCTGGCCCATGAACTGAAGCTGAAACCCATGGAGAAATAAAAGGCCGCAACGGCTATCCGCATTTTACGGAGAGAGCCTTTATATACCAGGGAGGAAGGTGTTTGCCGGCTTTCGTTCAAGGGAGACAACTTTCAATAATACAAAAGCAAAGATAATTCATCCCTTACCGCTGCCCGGTTTCTTTGTGCCTCCTTTATTTCCTTTTTCCCAATACTCTGGTAAATCCCTTATTCTGCGACTGGCCATTGCAGGACCAGGTGGTATTCCCTGAATCTATTACGGTATAGGTGCCTGCGGGTATCACCACATTCGGACTGGTTTGCCAGAAGGCATTCGGCACTCCGCCGGAGCCCGGCAGACCGGTTGCATTCCAGGGACCGTAAACGGTGCCGTTGGCATGTACCAGTTTAATAGTGCCCGGGGCAGCACCGCGTCCATAGTTCCAGTGGTAGGTTTGAATGGTGGTGATCAGACAGCTGAAATTCACTGTAAAGCTGGTGGGGGAGGAGGGGTTGTTGTTAACCCCGCCGCCGTTGAAATTGTCAAGGGCGGTAAACGGATTATAATATGAGGCTACGGGTCCTTTTTCGTCGTCCTGGGCGATCAGCCAGCAGGGAATAATTACGGAAAGCAGGAGCAGGGAAATTTTTTTCATAAACTGTTTTTTGGAATTGAAAAACGGAACTGTTAATAAAAGTCTCCCGGCCAGAAGCCGGGAGACGATCGTAATCACCGTTACCTTTTCAGAACCGGAAGCCGATTCCGCCGGTAACATTGAGCACGGAAATCTTTTGATAGACTTTATCGGACTCATCTGTCCAGATGTCCAGCATTCTGAAAGTGGGACGCATATACTGGTATTCCCCGTTCAGGAAAATAAAAAATTGTTTGCCTGCATTCAGTTTCAGATCCATGCCACCCTGGATTACCGGACCGATACCCCAGTCGGCACGGGTCATTTCTTCATCGTTGTAATAAAAAGCCGGAAGGCGCACATTGGCCACCCCTCCCAGCACATGCAGGTTGCTGCTGAGATTTTTGTTCAGGCTGAATTGCAGGGAGGGCCCTGCGCTAATTCCGTAAAAATGCCAGTTATCTGCAGTCATCGTTACGGTCTCTGTGCCCTCATCGCCCCAGTCAAACTCAAAAACAAGTTTATTTGTTTTATGGAAGTTGTAAAATCCGGATACGGTAATACCCACCTGTTCGTTTAACAGGTATTGGTAATTCAGCCCCAGGGTAATACCCGGTTTTGCCAGACCGGCTTCTTCATTGTCGGGCATACTGCTGCTGAAATCACCCATCGGAAAAGAAGGCCCTGCATGGAAAGCAAGTGCAGATTTGTATTCAGTTGTTTTCCTGCTTCCCTGGGCCATCAAAGCCAGGCCGGCCATCAGGGCCAGCGTCAGCAAGAGAAGCTTTTTCATAACAGAAAGGTTATATGTTGTCCGATCCACAGTCCTTTTTCATCAATAAAAGCTACCGCCCTGATGACGGAGGCCTGTATGATATGCGGATTACTGACTATTGATACTGGTCATAGGAATGCAGCCGGAACCGGGATTAACTTTGCAGGTTTATTGCTATAAAGGACAGCCAGGGTCTTTATTCGCGCACTAGTTTCCGGGTAAGGGTTTTGTTTTTAATCCGGATCAGCAGAAAATACAAGCCCGGTTTCAGGGGGACATAAATCTGCTGCTGGTTCAGCCCTTTACCCTGTTTCACCAGGCGGCCGGTGGCATCCAGTAACTGCCAGGTGAAGTTTCCTTTTGCCAGCATGGTAAAACTTTCCCGGAAGGGATTGGGATAAATATTTATTTCAGTTTCCATAACCGGGTCAACCGGGTTGGCAGTCACGATATCATTCACCAGCCGGATATTGGGTAACGGGGGAGTGTTCATACCCTCGCCGAGATAAAAACCGGGATGCGGGGGCTGGTTATAACCCGCATTCTGCCAGGCTACCGCCAGCCGGTACTGCGGATCATGCATGAGGGTATGGAAGCGGTAGGGAGTTGTATCGATTGTGGTGTAAATATTCAGGAACTGGTTATCGGCCGAACGTAAAATTATTTCTTCCCGCCAGTCGCCGAACAAATCGGCTGTGAGACAAGGATTGGCTTTGGTGGTATTGTTACTTTCCCCGTAACCATAAGCCGCTGTATACAGTGAGATGAGCCGGTTGCTGCTGTTTGTGGTATAATTCCATTTATCCAGTTTGGTGCCGTCCAGCAGTTCCCGTAACAGGTCCCCATCCCACCACACAGCGTGATTCACACTGGGCCGGTTGGGACCGATGGAATCGCCGGTACAGGAATAGAGTCTGCCGACGGTGCCCCAGCATTCATAGCCCTTATAACGCGGATCAATATCAGCTGCCATCGCTCTGCCCACATCACTGTTGTTGCCTGGTACACCCCAGATTGGTAAACCGGTGGCTGCGTCTTTCAGGGCCAGTCCGTAAGCCCCGTATTTCGCCGGTTCTTCGTGGCATTGCCATACTTCCGGTCCGGGCCGGTCGGGGTTCATATCTGTCATATGCAGAGCATCGCCATGACCAAGTCCGTTGGAATACAAACCATTTCCATTTTCATTTATCGTACTCGATCCGTTGCAGAGTTCATCTTTCCCATCCCCATCCATATCGCCCACCGTCATCTGGTGATTACCCATGCCGGCATAAGAACCGTTGCCGCTGGTATTGCTGTCAAAGATCCAGCGTTGCTGTAATTGCCCGTTGCGGAAATCCCAGGCACTGCGCACCAGCCGGGTATAATATCCCCGGGCGAATATCATACTGGGATTGATCCCGTCCAGGTACGCTACGGCGGCAAGGAAACGGTCCACCCGGTTGCCATAACTGTCACCCCAGCTGCTCACGCTGCCGCGGGCCGGTGTATAGTCTTTGGTATCTATGGCGGCCCCGGTCTGACCGTTGAAAACGGTCAGGTATTCCGGACCGCTGAGGATGTATCCGTTACTGTTGCGGTAATCAGCTGTCGCGTTACCAATGATGGTGCCGGTTCCGTCCCTCGTGCCATCAGCGGTTTTGCAGGCCATTTCCGCTTTGCCGTCATTGTCGAAATCATAAACGAGAAACTGGGTATAATGGGCGCCGGCGCGGATATTAATGCCGAGGTCAATACGCCAGAGCCGGGAACCATTCATTTTATAGGCATCAATAAACACATTGCCGGTATAACCGGATTGTGAATTATCCTTTGCGTTGGAGGGGTCCCACTTCAGAATGATTTCATATTCCCCGTCGCCATCCAGGTCACCGGCACTGGCATCATTGGCCGAATAGGTATAACTAACTCCGTCGGGAGTGGTACCGCCGGGGGGGATGGAAAGCGGCAGCTGCTGATATTGTACCGGCCATACCGGAGCAATATTGCTGCGATTGTCTTCGGTTCCTCCGTTTACAGCTTTAACGGTATAGCTGCCATTGGCAGTAGTCAGGTCTGTATAATTTGTACGGCTGACCGGACCAGTATTAATTTTTACACCGTTTCTGTAAATATTAAATGTGGTGGAAGCCGCTTCTGTTCCCAGCAGCCGCCAGCTCAGAAATACTTTGCTGCTGTTTACTCTCACCGCCACTACTCCCCGGTTCAGGTTTTCCATCCAGCGTTGTGCCGGTAAAAAGCAAACGACTAACAGCAGGAAGATCAGGCTGAAGACAAACTTCAATTTTTTTTTCATATGGTCATCAGGTAATCTGGGTTTGAAATAAACGGCTGGAAATCTTACACACCGCTCTGCCAATTTACCCACAGAACAGGGCAACGGCATCCTGAAGTATCCTGCGGAAAGGGTATACTCTTTTCATCGCTAAGGGGAAGTCCATAAATCCTGAAAATTGCTGTGGATAAAGAGCGCTGAAAAGTTGAAAACGTATTTTTTATAAGGAACTTTACAGCAGGTTCCAACCTGTGAAAACCCTCTTAGTTATATCCGCCATCGTGCTGTCGTGTCTGTACAGCAACGGCCAGATTACCAGTCCGATCATACGGGCGGAATTTGGCGTGGATGCGGAGCTTAACCGCAATTATTTTCTTTCTCCTTTGTCCGGCAATGATGACTGGTTTGCCGCTCCCGGTGACAACGATAATGCTGGTGATTTTGTGATTGACACGACCGGAGCCGCTGCCGTTTATGCGGGATATACCAGTAACCCGAACAGCCGGTTTGCTTCCTTTGTCAGAGGGATGCGGTATCCCATCCTGAGTCCGGTCAATGGCCGGATTTATTACGACGCGGTTTTTATCCGTGATAATCACGGAACAGACAGTACGAGTTTTACCGGGGGCAGTAAAAACGGACAGAGTCCGGCAGACTGGTCCACCACCATTTCTCCTGTATTATCAAAGAATGATATTGTAGACGGTTACCTGCATGTGCGCCGCGACGGACTTACACCGGCGGATTCTCTCTGGTTTTTTGGCGCTGTGGCTTTGATGGGCACTACGGGTGACCGTTATTTTGATTTTGAACTTTACCAGACTGATATTACGTATAACCGCAGTACCGGAGAATTTGAGAATTACGGACCGGATGCGGGCCATACCAGCTGGCAGTTTGCCGCGGATGGCAGCACCACCCGGGTGGGCGATATTATTTTTACTGCTGAATATGGCAATACGGGACTGACCTTTATTGAAGCCCGTATCTGGATAAATAAGGCTTCACTTTCCATAACCCCGCTGGCTTTTTCCTGGACCGGCAGTTTTGACGGTGCCGGTGCCGGAGCCACATATGGCTATGCGTCTATTGTGCCCAAAACCGGAGGAACTTTTTACCAGGGCTTACAGAATTCAGCTATCACGGCAACCGGGCCTTTCGGTACGATCAAATCCGGAAGTGTTCCGTCCCTGCAGTATGATCCCATTCAGTTTATGGAGTTTTCCGTGAATCTTACCAAACTCGGGCTGGATCCGATGAGTTTTACCACCGGTTCTTTATGCAACCTGGCTTTTGGCAAAGTACTGATCAAGACCCGAACCTCCACCTCTTTTACTGCTTCCATAACCGATTTTGCCAGTCCCTTCAGCTTCCGGGCATTGCCGCAGGTGGATATTGTCGGGGATATACCACTGTTCTGTGCGGAGCAGGATATTGCCAATATCTGGGTGCTGAATCCCCTGTCCACTTCCACCTATTCATTCCATACCACGGATGGACATATAGTTTCAACAGGTGCCACATCCATCGTGGTGGATTCTCCCGGGACGTATATTGTTATTCAGCATCTGCTGGATGGTTGTGCCGAAGGAGGCTGCGATTCGGTGCGGATTATCCGGCAACCGGATAACAGTTGTGTGCCGCTGGCGGTTGCAGGAGCCAGGTTAACTGCCATACGTGCGGAAGGGAAAACAAAATTGCAATGGGAATTGAATGAACCCGGTACCGCTTACTCTTTTATAATAGAGCGGGATGAAGGAAATCAGGCCTATCAGCCCTTGGATAAGTTGTCCATTCACTCGTTTCCGCCGGGTACCACAGTGTTTAAATACACGGATGATAGCCCAATAAGCAGTCAATATGTTTTTTACCGTCTTTGTGTTGTCCGGGAAAACGCCTCTGTCTATTATAGCAGGGAAATAAAACTTGTTTGCGGAGAAAACAAGCCCGGTATCCGGGTATGGCCGAATCCGGTAAAGCCAGGGGAAAACGTATATATTCAGACAGGGAAAAAAATCCTTTCAGCAGCTCAGTATACTTTGTCTGATCTGAAGGGAAGCTTATTAGTCAGAGGTTATTTAGATGGGTATCCCGGTATTTCATCCTGGTTTAAAATGCCACCGGGAATCGCACCGGGACAGTTCCTTTTACTAACGATACAGGGAAGAGGATTTTACTTTTCAGAGATAATATTGGCAGGCATGTGATCGTAAAAATCGCAGAGGTTTTTTTTATCCAGCTGCTGATTTCATGGATGGACACGCTGAGCAGTAGCGCCCCGCCGGACAGCGGGGCTTTTTTAATTACCGGATGATACCGCCATTCCTTATTTTCATACCCGGATGATGTTACGCTTATTATCTTTTTTTATCATAGTTGCAGTAAGTGCCTGTTCCGTCAGTAAGAATCCCCTGCGTCAGCAGGTAAAACAATTACAAAAAGGTATTCTTAAAGACGATACCAGTTATGTCTATGCCCTTCCCTATGAAGAAGGCAAAACTTTCCGGGTAATTCAGGGCTATTTCAGCCGCTTCACCCATAAAGAAAGAGCCGCCCTTGATTTCAATATGAAAAGAGGCACGAAAATTTGTGCAGCCAGGGAAGGGGTGGTGGTACGGGTGAAGGAAGACGGGAAAAAAGGAGGCCTGAACCGTAAATACCGGCCGGAGGGTAACAGTATTATCATCCAGCATCCCGATGGTTCAAGAGCGGGTTACTGGCACCTGCAATACAACGGGGCACTGGTGAATACGGGAGATAGCGTACAAAAAGGGCAGGTCATTGCGCTCAGTGGCAAAACCGGTTATGCTTTCAACCCGCATCTGCATTTTCTCGTATGGCGCTCCTTTGCCGGCCGCTGGGAGCAGGTACCAACCCGGTTTCAGACATCAAAAGGAATTAAATACCTGAAAGGCTGGAAGCGTTACAGAAATTCCCGGTAATCGAATAGCCTGTATCTTTAGAGCTGCCGGTTTAAGGGCAGGTTAAATGGATTTCGGACATATTATTCAACAATTCAGAGACGGACTGCTGCAAACCACTCCCCTGGAGTATATCGCCGTACTGGCAGGTATTGCCAGTGTCTGGTTCAGCCGGAAGGAGCATATCCTGGTCTATCCTGTCGGACTCATCAATACCACCATCTATATCTGGCTGAGTTTTGCCTATCACCTGCCCGGCGAGGCCAGTGTTAATTTTTATTATACCGTAATGAGTATCTACGGCTGGTATATGTGGCTGCGGAAAAACGAGACAAAAGACGATGTACTGCTGCATATCACCTGGTCGGGCAAAACCATGCTCCGCAACCAGCTGCTTTTCTTCCTGATTTGCTATACGGCGCTTTATGCGGCCCTGGTTTTCCTGAAAGAGCAATTTTTTGAAGGCGCCATCCCCTGGGCCGATGCTTTTGCCTCCGCCACTGCTTTTACCGCCATGTGGCTGATGACCCGCAAGAAAGTGGAAAGCTGGTACTGGTGGATCGCCACCAATATCGCCTCCGTTCCTCTCTATTTTGTAAAAGGACTGGTATTTACCAGCGTCTATTATGTAATATTGTTATTCATGGCCGTGGCCGGATTGCTGGAATGGAGTAAAAGGGCAAAAGGAAAACATGCTTAAAAAAATCGTCATCATCGGACCGGAAAGCACGGGGAAAAGCACACTCTGTGCGCAGCTGGCTGAGCATTTTGAAACGGAGTGGTGCCCTGAATATGCCCGGGAATACCTGCATACAAACGGTACGGCCTACGAGTACGACGATCTGCTCACCATTGCCAAAGGACAACTGGCCCTGGAAGATGAATACACCGCGCGGCTGGAACAGCAGTCCGAACCCCTGCTGGAAGCCGGCGGGCATATCCCCCTCTTTATAGATACAGATATGTATGTGCTGAAAGTATGGAGCGAATTTGTATTTAATAACTGCCACCGGTATATTCTGGACCAGATCAATGAACGCCGCTATGATCTCTATCTGCTCTGCAATACCGACCTGCCCTGGATAGCCGATGAACTCCGGGAATACCCGGACCTGCATACCCGGCAGAAACTATATCTCATGTACAAAGACATCATGATGAACCAAACCGTACCCTGGGTGGATATCAGCGGAAACTATGAAGAAAGGCTGGCCAAAGCGCTAAAGGCAGTGGAAGCTATTCTCTGACAGATTCACAGGATTTACATTATGAAACCACAACAGGATAACAGGATATTACAGGTGCTTATCGCCCTGGCGGTGCTGGCCAATTTCAGCGGGTTAATGGTACCTATTATGGATTATGATGCAGGGGTATATGCCGCGCTTTCCAAAAACATCACCCAAAGCAATAACTGGCTGGAACTGTATTTTCAGAACAATGACTGGCTTGATAAACCCCACTTTCCCTTCTGGGTCACCGCGGTTTTTTTTGAAATCTTCGGGATTTCAACCTGGTCCTACAAACTTCCCGGTATTCTCTTTATCCTGATCGCCGCTTATTATACCTGGCGCTTCACGCTTCAGTATTACGACCGGACAGTTGCCTCCTGGGCCGTACTGATCCTGCTCACCGCAGAACATACCATTATCTCCAGTAATGATGTGCGCGCGGAACCATTTCTCGCGGGACTGATCATGGGATCGGTTTATCATTTTTCCCGGGTACTGAAGACGAACAGTTACAGGCATCTGCTTCTGGCGGCTTTGTTTGCGGGTTGTGCGATCATGACCAAGGGCATCTTCACCCTTTTTCCCATTGGCGGAGCGGTGGCGGCCGAGTTGCTGATCCGCAAAGACTGGAAAGGACTCTTTCACCCCCGCTGGCTGCTCGCATTATTGCTGATTATTGTATTTATAAGTCCTGAACTTTACAGTCTCTGGTACCAGTTTGACCAGCACCCGGAGAAAACTGTGTTCGGAAAGAATAATGTATCCGGGATAAAGTTCTTTTTGTGGGACAGCCAGTTTGGCCGTTTTGTCAATGAAGCACCCATGAAGGGCAAGGGGGATCCCTTCTTTTTCTTTCATACTTTATTATGGGCCTTTCTGCCCTGGTCACTGCTGATGTATACGGCCCTTTTCAAAAAACTGAAAGGCGGATTCAGACAGACGGGCGGGGAATGGTTTACCCTCGGGGGGAGTCTGCTGGCCCTGCTGATTTTTTCCCTTTCCCGTTTCCAGTTGCCTTATTATACCAATATCATTTTTCCCTTTCTGGCAGTGCTGTCGGCGGTACTGATCACCGGCTATATTCAAACAACATCGGCTGTTTTCCGGGTTATCCAGTATATCATCATGTTTATTATGCTCGCCGGCGGAGCCTTCCTGCTGTATTTTTACCGGGCCGCCCTGCCACACCCGGTACTGATCCTGCTGACGACAGCACTACTGGTTTTCCTGGTATTATTCCCGCGCTTTATGGGAGGAACCAGCGGAGCCAGGGTGTATTTCCGTTCGGCTATAGCAGTGATCATACTGAATCTTCTGCTGAACTGGTTCTTTTACCCCGATCTGCTCCGTTACCAGTCGGCCAGTGAAGCGGCCTTTTACCTGAATCGGTTACCGGAGAAAAATCAACCGGTATATGCATCGGTTTACGCGCCTGTGTTTGAGTTTTATACCAATAGCTCTTCTTTCCGGGCCGATACCCTTGCCGCTCATGATGCATCCCGGTTTGTACCCGGCACCTGGTATGTGTCAGACAAAGAGCTTCGACTGCTGAAGGAGAAGGGCAAAGAGATTGAGATCATCCGGGAGCTGGATGACTTTCATGTTACCATGCTCACGCTGAAATTTGTGAATCCGGCCACCCGTCACCGGGAGCTGAAGAAGTGCTGGCTGATACGGATTCGTTGAGTGGCTTATAAGGCGGTTGACAGAAAACGCTGCATCCGGTCCAGCACCATTTGCGGCGGAATACCCGTAATACAGGGCCTTTCCACACAGGTGGTCTTGCGGTGATTGGCCGCGCTGACACAGGGTGAGCAGGGCAAACCCAGGTAGATGGGTTCCGCGTTTCCGCCAATCGGCAGGTAGAGTCCCGGGGTTTCCGGACCAAAAATCACAAAGACTTTCAGTGGCGTCACCGAGGCAAAATGCGCGGGACCTGAGTCGTTCGTAAGCATACAGGTGCTGATGGAATACAAAGGCACCAGTTCTTCAAACGTGAATACACCGGAAGAATTTACACAGCGGGGATGGGCGATCGCATCCACCACGTCCTGCACATATTTTTTTTCAGCGGGCGCACCGGTGGCCACGATCAGCATACCAGGATATTGTTCCAGCAGCTTTTTCCCCACTTCCGCGAAACTGGACTGCGGCCAGCGCCGCTGGGGAAGCAGATCGGAGGCATTGGCATTCAGTAATACCACGGCTTCATTTTTCCATTCCGGGTACAATTGCCTGATCTTGTTTCGCACCGCTTCTATTTCACTTTCTTCTACGTTGGCCCTGGCCAGGACAATCTCTTCCGCAGCAACCGCAGTGGTGGCATAGGGCAGCGGATAACGGTCAAGGGCTTTATTGATAAGAGAGATAAAGTTGACGGCGATATGCACATGCGGATTATAGCGAACGGGCCGGTTCATCAGCTGGCCGCGGTACAGACCCTCATCATGAAAGTTGACAAACCCAACCCGGGTACGGGCGCCGCTGAACAGGCTCAGCAGGGCGGTGAAGCGGGAGAATAATTCCAGATCAATAACGGTGCTGATTTTCTTTTTCCGGCACCAGGCCATAAAACGGAAAATATCGAGGGTGAGACGGATAAAGTTATCCGCGTTCATCCGGAAAATATTTTCATCCGGCACGGTTTGCAGAATCCGCAGGCTTTTGTAATTCTTTTTAAAGATGGCAAAATAGAGCTCACCACCCCCTTCCTGTTTCAGTTTGCGCATGGCCGGATCCACGATCACCGCGCTGCCCATTTCAGAGAGTTCGATAAAAAGCGTGCGGGATACATCCGGCTTTTTTGTGTGGGCGGAACGCAGCCGGTCTGTCACCCAGCGGAAAGGACTTACCAGTAAACAAAGAGGGACACCCACCCAGCGGTCCACCCAGCGCATCGTATTTACATTCATAAAGCCGCGGTCTTATTTCCGGCAAAAGTAACTGAACTTATGGCAATAATTAAATGAGGCCATGAATACCGACAGGAAAGGGGCTGTATGAACGGGCCGGCTGTACTTGTCATGCTGCGCTTGCCGAAGCATGAAGAACGAAATGCTGTTTCCCGGAAATACCTAACTTGCCTCTTCACATGACTTCATGGATCCGCACACATCATCGTGTCTTGTTTTACGGCGTCTGGATGCTGCTGGCTTTTGCACAGGCCGCTTTCACGGAGCTGCGGGATGATGAAGCCTATTACTATTTCTACGGATTGTACCCCGACTGGGGTTATTTTGACCATCCGCCGCTCACCGGCTGGCTGGTAAGGGCCGGCAACCTCCTGCTCCCGGGTAATCTGGGCGTAAGGCTGTTTTTCCTGCTGCTGCATTTTCTGACCCTGCTGTTGCTGGAAAGACTGACGGGGAAAAAGGATCCGCTGCTGTTCTATGCCACCCTGCTTTCCCTGGCCATCGTGCAGGTCGCCGGTTTCTGGGCCGCGCCCGATACGGTCTTACTATTCGGGACTGCCTTGTTTTTATGGTTCTACGAAAGGTACAATGCCCGGCCCGGCTGGTCCAATGCCTGTCTGCTGGCCCTCGGCGCGGGTATCCTGCTTTACAGTAAATACCATGGCGTATTGGTTATCTTTTTTGTGGGTATGTCGCGGCTTTCCCTCTTACGCCGGAAAGAAATATGGGCCGCCGGTCTGCTGACATGGCTGCTCTATTGTCCGCATTTGTACTGGCAATACCAGCATCACTGGGTCAGTTTCCGGTATCATCTTTTTGAAAGTAATGTCAATCCCTATCAGTTTTCCTTTACCCTAAGTTACCTGGCGGGCCAGATCCTGCTGGCCGGTCCTTTTGCGGCTTTTGTACTGTTGCCTGCGGCTTTCCGGCAGCAAAAAGATACCGCTCTCCGTAAAGCGGCTTTTATGGTGATGACAGGTACCTGGATTTTTTTCCTGCTCAGCAGTTTCCGGGGTAAGGTGGAGCTCAACTGGACGGTGCATACGCTGGTTCCGGTGATACTGTTGTCTCATGCGTACCTGTCGGAAAAACGGAACAACCGTCGCTGGCTCATCCGGCTGATGTGGGGGACATTGCCTTTTATAATTGGTGCCAGGCTGCTGATGGGCGCCGATCTCCTGTCGCTGAAAGCCGTAAAGAAAAACCTGCATGCCTGGAACGGATGGCCGGAGAAAATGAAAGATAAGACCGGGGGATTACCGGTGGTCTTCAACAGTTCCTACCAGTTTGCATCCAAATACGGATATCATACGGGGCTGCCATTTTACTCGCTGAGTGAATACAAAAGCCGCCGCAGCCAGTTTAATTATACCCCCGCTGAAGAAACCCTGCTGGGCAAACCCGTTCTGTTTATGGATTCTCATAACTGGAAGGGATATGCGCAAAAAGTACCCGGTTCGGTTATCCCCCTGGGATACCGGGTAGATTCCTTTTTTGTGTCTTTTCCCCGTCTTCAGCTTCTGCCCGCTGCTTATTCGGGTGAGATCCGGCCTGGGGATTCGCTCCGGCTGACTGCCCGTATAACCATACCGGACGCTTACCGTACTTTCCTGGATAAGGAGAAGCGGGAAATCCGGGATACCCTGCGTATTGCTTTTTATGAAGGGCTGAAATGGAAGAAAGATATCATTACCGGCATTCGGGTGAGGGACCTGCTTCAGCGAGACAGCCTGCAACTGGTACTTGATCCGGCCCTGCCGGCCGGCCGGTATAAATGGATGGCAGCCCTGAATGCTGGGCACTATGCCCCCACGCATAACAGTGAAAAATACCCGCTGCTTATTTACTGATTTTTTCCGGTCTCTTTTCTTCCGGCCAGCAGAGAATGCGGATATCCGGATCAGTTTCCAGGTTGCGCATCTGCCGTTGGATAAACGTAGCCCGGCTCAGTATATACGCGCTGGCAGGAGCAGCCTTATATCGTTTGGGATTGGGCAGACAGGCGGCAATCAGGGCGGCTTCCTGCCGGCTGAGTGCGGAGGCCGGTTTTTTGAAATAGGATTGCGCCGCGGCTTCAATGCCAAAAGTGCCTTCACCGGTTTCAATTACATTCAGGTACATTTCCAGGATCCGCTCCTTGGGCCAGAAAGTCTCAATCATAAAAGTGAAATAGACTTCAAAGCCCTTGCGGATCCAGCTCCGGCCCTGCCAGAGGAAAACATTTTTAGCCACCTGCTGGCTGATCGTGCTGGCCCCCCGGATACGTCCCGGTTTTTTTTCATTGTACCGCATCGCTTTTTTGATGCTTTTCCAGTCAAACCCGTCATGGTCGGGAAAAAGCTGGTCCTCCGAAGAAATAACGGCCAGTTTAGCGAAAGGCGACATGGAGGATTTGCTGATATAGTCTCTTTTTAAACCATGTCCGCTGACCCAGCTCACCAGTTGGGTAATGGTCAGGGGCGGGTTTACCCAGCGTAGAATTATGATATAGAATAGCTGAAAACAAAATAGCCAAAGAAATGTATGTGCAATGAATTTTTTGATGCGGATGGTGTTTTTATTGTATGAAAATATTAATTTTCACAGTTTTTTGTTACACTAATATTTTTTTATAACTTTATTCAGTTATACCTTTTTCTAAATTAAACCTTATTTATGAAGTCAAGTAAACATTACTTCTTCGGCCTACTTTGTCTGCTATTTTCTGTAGCATGTTCACGCAAAGCTGAGTTTTTTCCAACCTCGGAAAGTCTTAAATCTGATAAGCACTACAAGCGATACTTTGAAGTAGTTGAAAGTATGACCCAAACGCTAAATGACAAAAATGTCAATAATAAAATTATGGTTGTGCAAAAGCTAAGAGATATAAAAAGGATTTCAGACAAAAATGATAGGAATGCCGCCTATATAAATCATACAAAGGAATTAGTTAACAAAGATAATGTATCATACCAAACTCTATTTAAAACTGCCCAATATCATTACTCTAAATTGCTTTTTAAGTATGTAGTGAAAGGGAAAATGTCTAAAGAACAATTTAATTTAACTTTTCGCAATGAAATTAAAGAAAGAGCAAGTCGGAGTAAGAAGGAAATTGAATTAAAAATTCAGCAATTAAAAACTATGCAGAACAGGTAATTTCTTTTTTAACAAATAGATGAAAATTTTTATGAAAAAATATATATTATTTGTGTTTTGTTTTATATCTATGTCTGATGTTATATTTTCTCAAAATGGAGGGGGCGACTACAATCCTAATACATTTTGTGATCCCACAGGTTCTAGTATGTGTTCAACAATAGGTGATCTTAATCAAACTTTATTAAACCAAGAATATCAGATGGGCCTTTTTGATATTTTTGATCAGGTTGGGGATTGTATCCTAAACGAAATGGGTTGGGATGATTGGGATCATTGGACAGACTATATAGAGAATATAGTCCCTTCTCCATGGGATACATGGGAAATGGTAGAAGACTGCACTCAACTAGCATGGGACATGGCTGCGAGTTTGGATTTACAATATGTTAATGGCTTAATGTGTAACGAAGCAAACAATGATGCATGCTATAATTCAGTAGGTTGTGAAGTTGATCCATCTTATGACAATTCTGGTGAGATAGGCCAATGGTGTAATTAATATATATTATACTCAAATTTTTATTATAGAAACATCTCATTTCAGAGATTTTAATTTTATAGAATTAAGCTATTATTTATTTAATAATAAATTTGATCGTG
Organism: Chitinophagaceae bacterium; assembly: GCA_014879565.1. Taxonomy (GTDB): domain Bacteria; phylum Bacteroidota; class Bacteroidia; order Chitinophagales; family Chitinophagaceae; genus JJ008. The sequence goes on along the minus strand of JACSRW010000010.1, from coordinate 1,211 downwards.
GTCATTTTTATAGAACTTTTATTCCTTCTATTATCTTTATTTGTCTTGATTAACAATTATTCTTTATTTAGGGAATATACACTATATATCAAGAAAGATAAAAAAAGAACTTTTATAAGTTTGCAATATCTGCTTTTAACGAGCATACTTTCTTTGACTTGTATCGGAGCTCTTATTACAAGGTGGTTAGGAAAATAGATAAATAATTGATCCATTTTAACTGATTCAGTTGTTAGTTGAAATCGCGACTTACAAGACAGATTATTGTATTTTATTTGATTGCTTCACTTTCAAACTGGCCGTATCTTTTACAATATATAGGGTATGATCATTTTTTTATTCGTGACATTTCAATTCAGATTCAAGCCTGCGTAAACATCTTTTTTTTTCTCATTTACTCGTTTTTCCACAATTCACTATTTTTCATTAAAGCTGCTGCCAAAACGAGGTATTTTATCTTTTTATTATTAATAACTTTCGTTATTAATATGAGTTCTAAGGAAGATTTCTATTTCTTTATATATTATTTTACATACATTCCTATAATAGGAATTTTCTTTCATTATGTAAAAAACTATGAAAGACCTGCGGTTAACATAAATTCTGCTTTTTTACTTGCATTTTATTTAATGATTGTATGGTCTGTTATGTTAAATTATATAAAACATGCGGAAAGTAAATATATTATAGGAACTACGTGGGGCTTTGGAAACTTTAGTAACCTTCTTGCGCTCACTTCTTTTTTTATACTGCCTAGTTTGACTTTTTCACTTAGGACAAGAAAAATATTCTCTTTAATTGTTAGATTAATTCCTTTGATAGTATCACTGGCGATTATTCTCCACAATGGTACAAGGGCGGCATTAATAATAATGTTTTGTGGTTTGGTTTACGTGCTAATTGAAATTAGAGGTCCAATAAAATCTGGCAAACTATTTCTAACTATTATATTAACGGCGGTTATTATTTTGTTTACAGTTTTTAATCAAAAAAAAGAATCAAATGAAGGTCGACTCTTGGTTTACAAAGTATGTGTTTCTGAATATCTAAGAAAGGAGTATTTTTTTAAAGGTGTTGGCTTTAATAAATTTAAGGCTGATTATCCTTTAAAATTTCTTTCATATATTGGTAAGAATCCAATAGATCCAAAATTTAAAGATAATATCTCTAATACTTTTTTTGCATTTAACGATTTTTTTCAATTATTTTGT
>JACSRW010000011.1 GCA_014879565.1 Chitinophagaceae bacterium | reverse complement strand
AGATGTGTATAAGAGACAGATTGCTGGCCGGTGGACCGGTACCTATGGCAACGGAACAGCCAGTACACCGAATTTTTACAGTTTCCAGTTCAATACAGACGGCACGATGCAGGTCATCAGTAATACCGGCGCCTTGCTGGCCAGAGGCACTTATTCGTTTTCCAATAATACGGTTTCGGGTACCTATACCTATAGCGGATCCGGCTCATTCTCATTTACCGGCACCCTGGCGAATAACAGCTTAAATGGCACCTGGGGAAGTGGCAACAGTACCCAGGGTGGCGGACGCTGGACGATGAATAAAAACTGATCCCTGCCGGCTGAACAGAAGAAATATACCAGGGGATAATATGACTTAAACCTCTATTCACATAAAAAATTAATCATGAAAAAAACCTTCCGGCTGCTGCTTCCCGGAGCTGCCCTCCTGCTGCTTACTGCTTTTTGTTTTGCTGAAGATATCCTTGCACGCCTCGGTCTTGAAGAGCGGACAGCCCGCTATTTTGTCCTGAGTAATCTCGCCGGCAGTTTCAGTGAAAGCCCGACCGGTGAATCAGAACAGGACGAAGAAAACAGCAACGACCCTTATTACCAGACACTCTCTTTCAGAATCCCCTATGCCCGCTTGCTGCCATCCGTCATTACAGGTGATAAAGCCGGTGCCGCCCGGGAACTTTGTGCGTATGTAAAAATGTATGTCAACAGTGCCGATTTTATGGAAGACTATACAAAAAGAAGAGAGGCCGCCAAACCCACCAGTGAACCCTGGAGACCGGATGCCGAGATGATTGAAGGCCAGCGCAAGTCGGTAAAAGAAATGGAAAAACAACTGGCTGACATGAAAAAACAAAAAGGGATTTCTCCCTCCGTGATCAGTTCTTTTGAGAAATCCATACAGGAGCAGAAAGCCAGTCTTGCCCAATGGGAAGACCCCACCCCGAATAAAACCCGCTGGGAGAAAAAATATCCCGCAGACCCGTCAGGTATCATAAAAAAAAGACTGGAAGAATACCTGGCCCTGTCGGCAACGGTGGATTTCAGCGCTCAGCTGACCCCGGCCGATAAATACGGCAAAAAGAAATTTATGAACCCGGAGTATGAAAAGAAAAGTAACAAATGGAAAGCCTGTTACCGGGCCGGAAAAGAAGTGAATGACGTGGTGACCGCATTTGTCAGGGAATGGCTGAAAGGACCCGTGCTGACTGCCCAAAAGGAAAAGATGCCTGCAACGGAAACAGCCGGTAATAAAACCCGGGAAACAGTGAAGGATAAACAACCAGCCCTTGAAAACAATACAGACAGCATTGCCAAACCAGTCAAGGAAAAAAAGAACCTGCTTAATAAGCTAAAAAAAGTATCCGGCTTTTGAAATGTAAAATGAAAATTCACTAACCCTTCAAAAAAAATGTATGCGTATATTTCTTATAGCCCTTTTATTATTCCCACTTTTCAGTTTGTCACAAACAAATGACGTTTATATCCGGCTTACGGATGCCGGAGGAAAACAAATCAACGGAACCTCCCTTACGCGTGGTTATGAAAGATGGATTACCGGCCTCAGTATTGGCTCTTCCGGCAAGAACAATACGCAACTGAACTTCACCATGCAAATAAGCGGAGCTGCAGCAGAGCTGAAAAAAGCGATGGCCCAGGGTGACTGGCTGTTAAACGGGCAGGTGGTTGTGATAAGACCAACAGCTTTACAGCCTCTAATCCAATACAGGATTAATATGGAAAAAATAAAAGTCCTCTCCTGTGCAGAAACCATGGGATGTGATGGCAACATGACAACCAGCGTTACACTGAGTGCCACCCGGATCGGCTGGACGTATTACCAGCAGCAAAAAAATGGCATACCGGTGGTATCAAACAAATTTGGCTATGATGCAGAAACAGGCAGCTCCTGGAATAATTTTCAACCCTGACTGGTTTTGACTTAATTCAAAAAAAGCAAAGAGAAATAACTATTTATTCTTTTAAAAAGAAATTCAGATAAACCGCTAACATAAAAAGCCTGGCTGTAAAGCATTTTGTATTTTTGCCCTGTGGCTGATAAATCTACCCCCAGAATTGTTTTCCTTGGCACCCCGGAGTTCGCCGTTGCCAGCCTGGCAGCCCTGCAAGAGGCAGGATTTACGATCGCCGGAGTGGTGACAGCGCCCGATAAACCTGCAGGCCGGGGCATGCAGTTACAGCAAAGCGCTGTAAAAAAATTTGCATTGGCTAACAAAATCCCGGTACTGCAACCGGAGAAACTGAGAGATCCGCAGTTTCTTGAACAACTTCGCGAACTGAAAGCAGATCTGCAGGTGGTTGTGGCCTTCCGTATGTTGCCTGAAGTGGTCTGGAATATGCCTCCCATGGGTTCTGTGAATCTGCATGGCAGTCTCCTGCCCCAATACCGGGGAGCAGCTCCGATCAACTGGGCAATTATAAATGGCGAAGAGTTAACCGGGGTCACCACTTTTAAACTGCAACATGAAATTGACACAGGCAATATTTTATTACAGGAATCCTTTGCAATTGGAGAAGAGGAAACGGCGGGAGAGGTGCATGATCGCATGATGCTTATCGGCGCCGGCCTGCTGGTAAAAACCGTTCAGGGTTTGTCAGACGGAACCCTTAGCGAATCACCCCAGGTTATTACAGGACAACTGTTAAAACATGCCCCGAAAATTCACACAGATACCTGCCGGATCAACTGGAGCCAGCCCTGTGCTACCATCCATAATCTGATCCGCGGATTGAGTCCCTATCCCGGCGCTTTTACGATTCTGAATGAAAAAATGCTGAAAATTTTCAAAAGCAGCAAAGAAATCACTTTCCCGGGCAGTACGGAAGGCTCCTACGAAACTGATGGAAAAACCTTTTTGAAAATCGCCTGCCTGGATGGCTACATCCATTTACTGGAAGTACAAATGGAAGGGAAAAAAAGAATGCATATCCGGGATTTCCTGCGGGGCTACCATTTTTCCTGAAGTCCGGTTATAAATCCGCATCCAGTCAATAACTGATCTTCAGGATAAATTTTTCTGTCTCTGTAATCTGTAACCGGGCCGCCGCGGCATTACTGATCCGTACATTAAAACCTTCATTCTGCCGGATACCGGACATTCCGCCCAGCACTTTGGCATAAATAATCTTTGTATTAGCCGGATTACTGACTTTAATAACAGTGCCCGGCTCAACATTATCTATCAGAATATAGAATTTGGCATCCTGCCATCCACTGGCTGTTTTGAAAATACCTCCCGTTACCGTTTCGTCCTGCCGCCGGGGAGTTTGCTTAACCTGGCTTTCATACCATGACCGGAAATAACCCTGTTCCATATCATCCCCGGGAGCAGGTTCCGGGGGCAATCGCCTGATATCCGGTTCAGTTCCGGGCCGGGATTCACTGGGAGTAACAACCGCAGGAGGAGGAATATTTTCTTTGACTGGTTCCTGCTGTGTTACTGCCGGTTTTTCCTTTTCCGGGAGCGCGCCAGGTTGCTTTTTCTCTTCAGGGATATCCTGAATTGTCACCTGTCTCATTTCTTTACTCAGCAGAAATCCCACAATCAGGCGGCTGTCTTTTTTTACCTGATCCTGTCCCAGTTTGTTCCAGGCCTTAATCCTGGCAGGATTAACCCCGTTGCTCTGTTTGCTGATTTCAGAAAGACTGGCAGCCGCTGCTGTTTTGTAATAAACAGGAGTACCCGTATTCCCCTTTTGTGTAAAATTTGTGTCGCTGAGGGGTATCCGGATCCGCTGGTCAATCTGAAGCCCCTTTGATATATCCAGCCTGTTAAAGGAAGCCAGGTGCCGGGGGTGTACATTATATAACCGCCCGATGGAAAAAAAGCTTTCTTTCGGTGCCACTTTATGATCAAGGTAAGGACCTTTATCGCCCGTCCTGAGCAACAAGTCATTCTTCTGTCCGTTTGTGAACAATCCCAGGAATAATAGCAAGAGGCAAAACGCCCATCCTTTCCTCATACTGACAAGATTTAGCGCAAAGATGCGTTTTTTTCAGGGTACCTTTCGTTTAAAAATCCTTAAGAATCCTCAGTTCGCGGGGATAATAATTATTGATCCGGCCGGTCAGAATATTCATCCAGCCCAGTGATTTCCCCTGGAATTCCGCCAGCACCCATCCCTTATTGGTTCCCTGCGTGATGATCTCTTTCCGTTGCAAATAACGTACAGCCATCTCCGGGGAAAGTGATTCTCCCGGCCACTGAGGCTGCCTTCTGTTTTGCATTGCCAGGGCATGATCGGGCACCAGTTTATCCCTGATCAGTTCCCCTACCCTGATACCGGAATACAGGACCCGCATATGTTGCAGCAGAAAGGCCATTTCATCGGCCAAAAGCTCCGGCCAGGCATACACCGTCTGCTCATGCCGAAAAAGGAACATTCCGGAAGTGTTTATCCATTCAGCCAGTAACTGTTTCTCTCTTTTTTCCAGTTGATTTTTATTTTTTTTCAGAGGCACCGGTAACGGATCTTCTTCACCGGGTTTGCGGAAACAGGTGAGAAAAAAACCTTCTCCTCTTACCTGGTCCGGCCAGAAACGATAGCCCTTACAGCCCAGGGAGCTGCTGGTTTCACAAATCCCCCATTGCTCATTGATTTGCAGAACCTGGTTTTCCCCCTTCAGTATTTCACCGATCCAGTCCATTACCACTTCATCTTCTTCCGCTGAATAAGAACAGGTGGAATAGATCAGCAATCCCCCTTTACGAAGTGCCGGCCATATATCGGCGAGGATACGCTGCTGCCTCTGCGCACATAAGTCCACTGCCTTCGGACTCCATTCCTGAATTGCTTCCGGGTCACGACGGAAGAGTCCGCTGCCGCTGCAGGGCGCATCCACCAGAACGACATCAAAGAATCCCTCCAGCCTGATGAAATCACGGGGATCATTATGGGTTACGACAGCCCGTTCTGTTCCCCAGCGTATCAGGTTATCTTTCAGTACGGCAGCCCGGGAACGGATTACTTCGTTACTGACCAGCAGACTGTTCTCAGGAAGCAGAGAATATAAATGAGTTGACTTCCCTCCCGGCGCGGCGCAGAGATCCAGTACCCTTAAAGGCCTGTTCTGGTCCGTCAGCTGGCAAAAAGCCTGTTCAATAAACATGGAAGAAGCCTCCTGTACATAATAGCAGCCTGCATGAAAAAGCGGATCAAATGTAAAAGATGGCCGCTCTGGGAGATAATAGCCATAAACTGACCAGGGTATCTGTTCCAGTTTACTGAGCGCCATACCGGCCGGATTTTCCGTCATTTTCAGCGGATTTAGCCGGAGGGAAGTAACAGACTCACCGGTAGTATGCACCCGGCAAAAGGAATCTTCCCGGAACCCGCAGGTTCCGCGCAGGGAGGCCAGAAATTCACCGGGTAGCAACATCCGGCAAAACTACGGACTGCCGGGCCAAAAAAAAGCCGCAAACGAAAGTTGCGGCATTAAAGAAGTTTTAAACTCAGAGATTTTTTATTTCAGCTATCAGATCCTGCAGTACTTTCTTGGCATCCCCGAAAAGCATATTGGTCTTGGGACGGAAAAAGAGATCATTCTCAATCCCCGCATAACCAGGCTTCATACTTCTTTTATTCACAATCACATTTTTCGCCAGTTCCACATCGAGTATGGGCATACCGTATATCGGAGAGGAAGTATCCGTTTTAGCGGCCGGGTTCACCACATCATTGGCCCCCAAAATCAGCACCACATCCGTACTGCCGAATTCTTCATTGGCATGTTCCATTTCCACCAGTTTATCGTACGGCACATCGGCTTCCGCCAGCAGTACATTCATGTGTCCGGGCATACGACCCGCCACCGGGTGAATGGCATACTTTACTTCCACCCCTTTGGCTTCCAGTAATTTTTCCAGTTCATGACAGGCATGCTGCGCCTGTGCCACGGCGAGCCCATATCCCGGGACAATGTAGACTTTGCCGGCATAGGCCATTACCACGGCTGTATCACTGAGTGATATTTCTTTCACTGTACCCTGGGAACCACCGGCTGTTGCTCCGGTCTTGGCTCCTCCCCCAAATGATCCGATCAGTACATTGGTCAGCGATCTGTTCATGGCATTACACATAAGGATCGTCAGCAGGGTTCCGGCTGCCCCGACAAGGATACCCCCGGTAAGCATAACTTTATTGTCATACAGGAATCCGCCGCAGGCGGCAGCGACCCCGGTAAAGGAGTTAAGCAGAGAGATGACAACGGGCATATCCGCTCCCCCGATCGGCATTACAAAAAACACCCCATACAGAATCGCCAGTGAAAAAACTGCGAAGAAAATCATTTTAGCGGTCGCGGGTGTCCAACCGGCCAGGTAAACCGCCAGTCCCAGTATCACCAGCAACAAGGCAATGTTCAGCAGATGCTGACCGTTAAAAACGATGTCCTTTATCTTCCCGTTTAATTTCCCCCAGGCGATCATACTGCCTGCAAAGGAAACAGAGCCGATAATCAGACCCAGCAGGATAATCACCAGGGTGGGAACATGCGCGGACAGGTCACCCTCTGTGGCATGAAGCAGGTGATTAAACTCCACGATGCTGATCAGGGCGGCACAGGCGCCACCCATTCCGTTGAACATACTAACCATTTCAGGCATCGCCGTCATCTTCACTTTTTTGGCAGCCAGGGTCCCTACAATGCCCCCAATGAGAATACCGCCGAAAATCCATCCGTAATTGCCCAGCTTCTGCCCGTTTTCTTCATACAGGAAGATTGTGCCGGCTATTGCAACCGTCATACCGGCGGCGGCCACCAGGTTACCTTTTCGTGCTGTGGCGGGATTTGACAGCATTTTCAGACCGAGGATAAAGGTCACTGAAGCTACCAGGTATGAGAGGGTAAGTATATTGAGTTCCATTTTTCTTTATTTGCTTTCGTAAAAGACAGTTACCGTTATCAGCCGTTTTTCTTTTTCTTTTTAAACATTTCCAGCATGCGGTCGGTAACCACAAACCCCCCGACCACATTCAGGGTTCCCAGGATCACGCCCAGGAAACCAAGTCCGAGGGCGAGATAGTTGTCACTTTCCGCCTTACCCATTACAATGATTGCCCCGATGATCACCACACCGTGAATGGCATTCGCACCGCTCATCAGGGGAGTGTGCAGCACACTGGGAACATGACCAATGACTTCTATTCCCACAAAAATCATCAGGATTACAATATAGACAATCTGCTGGTTTTCGGTTATCCATGACAGTAATGAATTCATATATTTATTTTAAACGTTCATGAATGATTTCTCCGTCGTGTGTGATACAACTGCCTTTCACCAGATCGTCCTCCCAGTTCAGGTGCAGGGCCCCCTCCTTCGTGATGATCAGCTGCAGGAAATTGAGTATATTTTTTCCATAGAGTTTACTGGCATCAGAAGGCATCGTTGACTGGAGAGAAGAATTACCAACAATACTGACCCCGTGGACCTGAACGGTCTCATTGTTTTTGGTCAGCGGGGTATTTCCACCGGTAGCAGCCGCCAGGTCGATAATAACCGAACCGTTCCGCATCGACCGGATCATTTCTTCTGTGATCAGTTCAGGGGCTTTACGGCCAGGTATCTGGGCCGTTGTAATGATAATATCTGCTTTAGCCGCACATTCGGCGATCCGGGCTTTTTGCCTTTGCATGAAATCCTCCGTTTGCTCCACTGCATACCCCCCGGCCTTACTCGCATCCGCCGCTCCTTCCACTTCAATAAATTTGGCGCCCAGGCTCATTACTTCTTCTTTTACAGCCGGACGGGTATCAAAGACTTCCACTACGGCTCCCAGCCGCCTGGCGGTTGCAATAGCCTGTAAACCGGCCACCCCGGCTCCCAGGATCAGTACTTTCGCCGGAGCAATACTCCCCGCCGCTGTCATAAACATGGGGAAATACCGGCCATACATAGCCGCAGCCGTGAGTACTGCTTTATAACCGGCGATATTCGCCTGTGAACTGAGTACATCCATTGCCTGCGCCCGCGTGGTACGGGGGAGCATATCCAGGGAAAAGCTGGTCACTCCCGCTCCGGCCCATACCCGCATTTCCTCCGGGTTAAACAAGGGCTGAAAAACACCGATAAAAATCTTTTTGGCACACCGGGCGATCTCTTCCGACCCGGGCCGGTGTATACCCAGCAGGATATCGGCCTCAGCTAAAACGGCTGCACGTGAGCGGATAGCGGCCCCGGCTTTTTCATAATCGGCATCGCTGCAAAAAGCCTTCTCTCCGGCTCCGGACTCAACCTGTACGGTAACGCCTTTTTTTACCAGGGACTGAACCGCTTCCGCCAACAGGGAAACCCTTGTTTCGGGTTGGGGTTCTTTCAACAGACCTATCGTCATAAAGGATTGTGTTAATAAGGGAATGTATATTTCCGCGGGCGTGAAGATACTGGATTTCGCCGGGAGGCGAACAGCCGTTCGGCTTGATTTTGTTCAGTATCCCGGCTGTCTTTAATCAGTCAGTAACGAATACAAAAATTCTGTTTCTCCTGAAATTCTTTGTGGAAGAATACGATTCCGATAAAAAACAGATCAATACTGCAGCGAACCGCCGGATGTTGCCGGATGGCAGCCCAGCTTTGCTCCATTTCTTCACTCCAGTGAATATCATCAAAAATAAAGACACTGTCATTCCCCGCATGCGGGAGCAGCTGTTCAAAATAGGAAAGGGTCGGATCCCTCTGGTGATTACCATCAATAAAGGCAAAATTAATAACCCCCTGCTCCTTCAGGAAAACGGGTAAAGTCTGGTCAAAATTTCCTTCAATCAGCCGGATATTCTGAAGTGCTAACGACTGAAACTGTTCCCTGGCCACCGCCGCCACCTCTTTGGCTCCCTCCATGGTAAAAACCTTTGCAGCCGGATTAGCCAATGACAGGTAAGAGGTAGTCAGTCCCAGCGATGTGCCCAGTTCCAGCACGACAGCAGGCTTGTAAAAGGCCACCATCCGGAACAAGAGGCGGCTGTACCGGGGAGCTTTGGCGGCAAGGCGGGCGATGGAAGAAACCCTTCGCAAACGTGAGGCCCCGCTTACTGATCCGGCCCCAAAATCATCCACCTGCAATAACCGTTTGTCGGCCTTTAATTTTTTCCGGGCCGCCTCCACGCTTGCCCAGGACGGATGTGTTCTCCGGTCCATCAGCACATCCCGTATAAAGGAATAAACAAAAGGAGAATGAATACCATGCCCTTTTCCGCTGGATGCACGGAACCAGTAATTCAGATAGGCAAACAAGATCCGCGGGGCACTGTACATATAAATTCGTCGGGTTGATCAGTCTTGTCTTTCCCAGGTCTGGAAGGAATAATTAAACGCATTTTTCCCATCAGCCTCAAACCGCTGCTGACTGACCAGTTTCCATTTTTTCGGATCAATAGCCGGAAAAAAAGTATCGGCTTCCGGACTGGCTTCCACGCGTGTTAAATAAATTCTGCCGGCTTTTTCAAAAAAATAACGATAGATCTCCCCGCCACCGATTATCATCACTTCGCGGGCATCTGTTTCACCGGCAACAAATAAAGCATCCGATGGTTCCTGCACAACCACCACTCCGGGAGCGGACCAGTTAGTTTGCCGGGTGATAACAATATTTTTTCTCCCGGGAAGCGCTTTCCCGAGTGATTCAAAGGTTTTGCGGCCCATAATCACAGGCATGCCCCAGGTAACATTCTTAAAATGCCGGAGATCATTGGGCAAATGCCAGGGCATAATGCCATCTTTCCCAATCGCATTATTTTCAGCTGCAGCAACAACCAGGGAAATAAGCATGTCGGAATGAAGGTTTGAGGTTTGAGGTTTGTTGTTTGAGGTCGCGCGCCGGATATTTACTCAGACTGCAACAGGCGCTTTGATACCAGGGTGCGACTGGTAATCTTCCAGGGTAAAATCTTCAAAACTGAAACCGAAAATATCAGTGACTGCCGGGTTCAGCTTCATCCGGGGCAACGGATAAGGCGTACGGCTCAGTTGCAGTTTTACCTGCTCCATATGATTATTGTAAATATGCACATCCCCGAATGTATGAATAAACTCTCCCGGCCGCAGGCCGCATACCTGTGCCACCATCAGGGTCAGCAAAGCATAAGAGGCAATATTAAAAGGCACTCCAAGGAACACATCGGCACTGCGTTGGTACAACTGGCAGCTCAGTTTGCCATCTGCCACATAAAACTGAAAAAGGGCATGGCAGGGCATCAGCGCCATGTCCGGCAGATCCGTCACATTCCAGGCACTGATAATCAGCCGCCGGCTGTCAGGGTTTGATTTTATTTGTTTGATCAGGTCTGAAACCTGGTCCACTACTTTTCCGTCCCGTCCTTCCCAGCTCCGCCATTGTTTTCCATATACGGGACCGAGATTTCCCTGCTCATCCGCCCACTCATCCCAGATAGACACCCCTTTTTCTTTCAGATAAGCAATATTGGTTTCTCCTTTCAGAAACCATAAAAGCTCATGGATAATACTTTTCAGGTGCACTTTTTTTGTGGTCACAAGGGGAAATCCTTTCTCCAGGTCAAAACGCATCTGGTAGCCAAATACACTGCGGGTACCGGTGCCGGTACGGTCTGTTTTGTCTGTACCTTCTTCCAGGATATGCCTCAGTAAATCCAGGTATGCTTGCATGCCTGCAAGTTAGGAAGATTGACCGAAGCCGGAGAAAACAAAGGGGCCCTGTTGGCAACTTGTGAATTGAAACAAATCAACGGCCTTCAGTGTCCAGGTCGCCCAGTAAAAAGCGGTCACCCACTTTCAAAAAAGCAAAATGTATGGTCTTGCCGGTACAGTTAACCGGCTGAATAATCCAGTACCCTTCAGACTCGGAGTTGCCCATTACCTGCCCGAATTCCAGACCGGGACAATCAGACATGACTTCTTTAACCTGGCTCATCAGGGCCAGGGCCTGGTTTTTTTCTTCCTGGACCGAACTGTTTATGGCAGACTTCCAGTTGCGGTTATCATCCTCTCCCCTGTATACCACCCGGTCCGCAAAAAAACTGATATCTTCTTTTTCCGCGGCATTAATCAGTTCGGTTACCAGGATTTTCATTTTGGGTGCAAAACCCGGATCAAGCATTTCCAGGGCTGCCCGGGCCTGGTTGCTGTTCCGGAGGGTACTGTCACGCATCCGGAATGCGGAAGAGGGAACCGGTATGCCGAGCAGGAACTTTTTACCTGCCTGCTCTTTTACAATAAATGTAAGGTCATCAAACAGCTTTCCCCGGTAATCATAAATCACTACCATGGCCTGCATGGAACTTTTGGGATAGGGTTTATAAACCAGCGATTCTTTAAATTTCAGGGCTTCCGGCTGAACTTTACCTTCCTTCAGGTTTTCCCGCATTTTTTCCCAGTCACTGCTGATCCGGGATTTATTTTCAACCAGGAAACTGTCAATTTCCGGATCAGTCCGTTGCTGCACCTCCTCTCCCAGTGATTTATAAAATTCCTTTGTCGGCAGATAATCTTCCAGTAAACTGAATTTGTCATCCCGGAAGGATTGCATCACCGCTTCTTCAAGGGAAAGGGGCTGACGGGCTGCCGGTTTACAGGCAACCAGCAAAAACAAGAAGCTGACGGAAAATAAGTTGCGCATTTTTTTTTAGGACAAATTAACCGGAATAATCCGGAAAGGCAATACCCGCAGTATGGTATTCCTGATGAATCTAACAGAATGGAGGTTAATTTGCTTTGATCTCAGGCAAATGGGCAGCTGATTATCGTCAGCCTCCGGAAACCCGGAAGCATTTACTTTTAAGTATGCAAGACCCAAGACGATTTTATAAGGAATTGGGAAATCTCTTTTACGCGATTGCTGCCGCTGATAAAAAAATCAGGCCGGAGGAAAGAAAATCACTTCATGAAGAAATTCTTTATTGCTGGAAACACCATGACGACAGTCATGACCGGTTCGGCTCCGACAGAGCGTTCCTGATCGAGTTTGAATTTGAAACACTGGAAGAAGAAGCTATCAAAGCCGAAGAGGCCTACCAGTTGTTTGAAAACTGGTTCCTTGAACACGGAAAAGATATTGACCAGGCCGGACGGATGAAAATTTTCAACAGTGCCCGGCATATAGCCGAATGCATAAGGAAAATCAACCACGAGGAATTGGTATACCTGGTTCGGTTGAAAAAACTCCTGCAACTCTGATACCGGTCAGAGTCCCCGGCGTTTCAGTTCACGGGTGATCAGTCCCAGTTCCCTGCCTGTCTGACCTTTTACAGAAGTATTCTCCTGCGCCCGGCGCATCAGGTAGGGCACTACATCCCGGATGGGGCCAAAGGGAAGGTATTTGCTCACACTACAGCCGGCATTGGCCAGGTTAAAGGTGATATTATCACTCATGCCATATAACTGACTCCAGTGTACATAGGGGTGACTGAGCGGCAACCCTTTTTCCATTAACAACTGAGCGGCATACAGATTACTGTACTCATTATGAGATGCCACTACCAGGGCCACCCGGTCAATATGATCAATACAGAATTTCACGCCCAGGTTAAAATCACGGTCGGTACTTTCCTTATCAGGCTGAATGGGTGAGGGATAACCTTTCTCCGCAGCTCTCCTTCGCTCCCTTTCCATATAGGCACCGCGCACCAGTTTTGAGCCCAGAATAAAATTTTTAGCCACCGCCGCTTCATAACTGTCTTCAAGGAAACGAAGCCGGTCGTGCCGGTAATGCTGAAGGGTGTTATATACAATCGGTTTTTCCTTATTGTACTTTTCCATCATCAGAATCGTCAGCATATCCACCGGATCCTGGATCCAGGTTTCTTCCGCATCAATAGAAACACTGATGGATTTTACCGCGGCCGCTTCACAAACCCGGTTTACCCGGAAATGGATCCGCTCCCATTCAGCCTTTTCTTCCGGACTGAGATCGTACAGGGCCTTTTCAAATTTTTTAGAGAGACTGCCTTCGTGTCCCTTCATCAGGCTGTCCATTTTTTCCAGCAGGCCATGCCGGGCAAACCCCGTCATCTTTACACTCATAAAAGGAATATTGGGCTGCGTGGCGGCATAGTTAATCACATTGATAAACATATCGCTGGCCTTGTCAAAATTCGCCTCGCCTTCTTTCCCTTCCACGCCATAATCAAGGATTACCTGCACATTGTATTTACCCAGAACACTGGCAGCCCTGGCGGTTTCCTCCAGGGTCTCACCTCCAACAAACTGGGAGAAAATTGTATTCCGGATTATTCCCTTTACAGGCAGCCCCATATTAATGGCCCAGGGAGTGAGCCGGGTGCCGATTTTTACCAGCCAGGGCCTCGCCATCATATTGAAGAGGAAATTGGCTTTTTTAAGTTCCTTGTCGGATTTATACTGGAATGCCAGTTCGGTATTGTCGAACGAAATGTCCGGGTATTTTTTTTCCATATGAAAGCAAACTTACTCCAAAAATACGCGAATGCCCCGTACTAACACTTATGAGTTTTATCAGATCGCCTGATGATTAAAGGGCTGCAGGGCCATCTCGCTGACAACAGCCCCGGCCGGTTGCTGGCAGAGAAACCAGATCGCCCGGGCTGCTTCTTCGGCCCGGATCATTTTATCCCGCTGTACCCGCAGATCAATTGTATCCCAGAAGGCTGTATCTGTACCGCCCAGGTATAGATTGGTTACTCGGATCTCTGTCCTTTTAATCTCTTCCCGGATACTCTGCATCATCCCGGTAAGTCCGTATTTGGAGGCGGAATAAGCCGCGGCGCCCTGCATCGGTGTCTTTCCCAGTACGCCCGGTATATGAATGACCAGGCCTTTCTTTTGCTCTTTCATTAAAGGCAGAAAGGCCTTCATCAGTAAAAAGGGAGCAAAAAGATTCACCATAAATGAGGTAATAAACTCTTCCGGACTTAGCTGTTCCATTGGCTTTATAATACCAACCCCGGCTGTATTAATTACGATATCCGGCTGGCTGAACACAGCGGTAAAAGCGGCTTTTAGTCTTTCCACATCAGCAGGCTCAGTAAGGTCGGCTGCCAGTACCCGGGAAGAATCCAGTCCCAGTGAAAGACGTATCTCTTCCAGTTTTTCAGCACTCCGGCCCGTCAGAAAGATTTCCGCCCCGCTCCCTGCCATCAGCCTGGCAAGGGCCGACCCTATCCCGCCGCTGGCCCCTGCAATCAATACTTTCTTCCCTTTCAGTGTCTCCATAAAAAAATCTTTCCCGTACAACAACAGGCTTTCCGGATTGTTCTATGGCCTATGCAGGAAGCCACGCTGATTTTTCCCCACCAGCTGTATCAGTCACATCCGGCCCTTTTTCCCGGCCGGCCGGTAATTCTGACCGAAGAACACCTCTTTTTCCGGTTATACGCGTTTCATAAGCAAAAACTGGTATTCCACCGCGCCAGCATGCAGCTGTATGCGGAAGATCTGAGAAGCAAAGGATACAAAGTAGTGTATATCGAAACAGCATCAGACCAGTCTGACTGCCGAATCTTAATGGAGGAACTGGGCAGGCAGCAACTGCATAGCCTGTATTATGCCGATACGACCGACAACTGGCTTGAAAAAAGAATAACCCGGGCCGCTGCAAATGCAGGTATTCAATGCCACAAATCACCCTCCCCCGGTTTCCTGAACCGGATGGAAGAAGTGGAGGATTATTTTGCCGGCAGAAAAACTTATTTTCAGACAGACTTCTACATAGCACAACGCAAAAAACGCGGCCTGCTGCTGGATGCAAACGGTAAACCCCTCGGCGGTAAATGGAGTTTTGATGCCGAAAACCGTCTGCGGCTTCCCGGTAATCATATCCCCCCCGCGCTTCCTGATTTGCCGCCCTCAGAAAAAGTGGAGGAAGCCATCGGATATGTGGAAAGCAATTTTCCCGGTAATCCCGGAACCGCCACCCCATTCCGCTATCCGGTTACAAATATAGATGCCATGAACTGGCTGCAGCATTTTCTTCAGTATAAACTGGCCCTCTTTGGACCTTATGAAGATGCCATGCATAACCGGGAAAATTTTCTTTACCATTCTCTGCTGACCCCTGCCCTGAATACGGGTTTATTAACCCCGCAGGAAGTACTCGGTACGGTGCTGGATTATGCAAAAAAGCACCCCGTACCCCTGAATTCACTGGAGGGATTTATCCGGCAGCTCACCGGCTGGAGAGAATTTATCCGGATTGTTTATGAGCGGGAGGGTTCCGTACAGCGGACACGCAATTACTGGGGTTTCAGCCGGAAAATACCTGCTTCATTCTGGACCGGACAAACGGGTATTGGTCCGGTGGATACCGTTATCCGCAGGGTACTCCGGACCGGGTATTGTCATCATATTGAAAGGCTGATGGTACTGGGCAATTTTATGCTGCTCTGTGAATTTGATCCGGATGAAGTGTACCGGTGGTTCATGGAAATGTTTATTGACAGTTATGATTGGGTGATGGTACCGAATATTTATGGCATGACGCAGTTTGCAGACGGCGGTCTGATGACCACAAAACCCTATATCAGCGGCAGTAACTATCTGCTTAAGATGGGTCACTGGGAAAAAGGCCCCTGGCAGGAAACCTGGGACGGACTTTTCTGGCGCTTTATGCATGTACACCGGGATTTTTTCGGGAGCAATCCACGGCTGGGTATGCTGCTGAAGACTTTTGATAAAATGTCCCCGGAAAAGCAAAAAAAACACCTGGAAGCGGCTGAAATATTTTTGCAAAAAACGGCCGGATGAAAAGAATAGCCAAAGAACATTTACCGGAGAAAATATGTCCGGTTTGCGGACGTCCTTTCAGCTGGCGGAAAAAATGGGAAAAAACCTGGCCGGAGGTCCGGTATTGCAGCGAACGCTGCCGCCGGTCAAAGAAAGAGAAAAATGAACAACCCGGCTAAACTAATACCTGGTTTGCCTGTTGTACAGGTATGTTTTTTCCTAAAAGTTACTCCGCCATTCTGCAACGGATGAACCAGGCAGACCCGCTGGCTTATGGCCGCACCCGTAATTATCTGAACGGGCATATTACCCGCCTCTCGCCCTATATTTCCCGGGGTGTTATTTCCGTAAAACAGGTTCTGGAGTCAGTGCTGGTAAAAGGATACCGGTTGGAAGAAATTGAGCCGTTTGTAAAGGAGCTGGCCTGGCGTGAATATTTTCAGCGTACCTGGCAACATCTGGAAGACGGGATTTTTGAGGATATCCGTATCCGCAGAACAAATACCAGCCGGAAAAATGTACCGGTGGCCCTGCTGAATGCCACAACCGGTATTGAGGCTGTTGATACCGGGATCCGGGAACTGGTGAATACAGGATATATGCACAATCATATGCGGATGTATACGGCCAGCATCGCCTGTAATATCGGGCAAACACACTGGCCGGAGCCCGCTCGCTGGATGTACTATCATTTGCTGGACGGCGATCTGGCCAGTAATACCTGCAGCTGGCAATGGGTAAGCGGACAATTCAGTAATAAACAATATTACTGCAACCAGGAGAATATCAACAAATACACCGGCAGCAAGCAGCGAAACAGTTTTCTGGATAAACCCTATGCAGATTTACCCGGTATGGAAATACCGGCTTCTTTACAGGAAGGAAAGATCCCGGAATGGCATACCCCGCTTCCGGAAACTACCCTGGCGCCACTGGACCCTTCCCTGCCCTTACTGCTGTATAATTCCTATAACCTGGATCCGGAGTGGAGAAAAAATATGAAGGCCAACCGGGTACTCCTGCTCGAACCTTCCCATTTCCGTCAATTCCCTGTGAGCAGCCGCGTAATTCAGTTTATTACCGCACTCGGACAAAACATACCCGGTCTGCAGGTTTTCTGCGGGGAACTGGCCTCTATACCCGGGTTGCATCAGTTCCCGGCTGTTTATTCCAAAGAGCATCCGGCATTCCGTCATTACCCGGGTATAAAAGACGAACGGGACTGGATATTTCCCGCAACCGGACGGTTTTATGATTCGTTTTTCCAGTTCTGGAAACAGCAGGAGAAATTTCTGCAGGCGAACAGGCAACCGGTACGGCAAACTGCCTGATCGCTCAGGCTGGCTGCCTATATTTGCATAAAATAATGAAAATGGATGCACGTAAAGCGGCCGACAGCCTGACTATCATGACTGAAATAGTACTGCCGAATGATACGAATGTTTTTGGCAACCTTATGGGCGGAAGGCTGATGTACTGGATGGATATTGCAGCAGCCCTTGCAGCACAGAAACATTGCAATGCCCCGGTTGTTACGGCTTCCGTTGACAATATTTCCTTTGAGAACCCGGTAAAACTGGGGAACGCAGTACATATTGAAGCAAAAGTCACCCGGGCATTCACCACTTCCATGGAAATCCATATGCGTGTCTGGGGAGAAGATCTGACACAGCAGTACAAGTATAAAAGTAATGAGGCTTACTATACATTCGTGGCACTGGACCCCAACCGGAAACCGCGGCCCGTTCCGCCCGTACTGGCTGAAACGGAAGAAGAAAAAAGACTCTTTGAAGGAGCACTCCGGAGAAGACAATTACGTTTGATACTTGGCGGGAAAATGAAACCCGACGATGCCGTGGAACTGAAGGCACTCTTTACCTGATTGTTATTGCCTATTGCCCTTTGCCCATTGCCCATTGCCCATTGCCTATTTATCCGTGCTCTGCCAGTGATGCCGGCCCTTCATCATATACTGTTTACTTTGTTCGATGGCATCCATGATCTGGTCAAGAATATGTTCGGCGGGTGCTTCGTAATCAATTACAAGCGGGGCTTTAAAAGTAACAGAGAGCTGGCTCCCTTTCTTTTTGAATTTTAATCCGGTTTTGTTGAAGGCCCGCCAGAAGCCGTTTATCACCACCGGTATTACAACAGGTCTGACCTGTTTAATAATCATAGCTGTTCCTTTTCTGCCCGGCGCAAAGGGCTTGGTTGTTCCCTGCGGAAAAGTGATCACCCAGTTTTTTTCCAGGGCACGGGTGATTTTACGGGTATCAGAAGGATCCAGTCCCCTGCGCACTTCTTTTCCTTCAGCCCGCCAGGTTCTTTTCACGGTAAGACCGCCGGCCAGCAGGAAGAGACGGCTGATGAGACTGCCTTTCATGGTTTCTTCTGCAGCCACATAATTCACCCTTGTAAAGGGATTGAGCAGGTAATAAGGCAGCCCCAGCCGGTTTTGTTTTCTCCACTTTACGGCACAGAAAATATGCAGGAATGTAATTACGTCTGCAAAATAAGTCTGGTGGTTACTGACAAAAAGCACATTATTACGGGGGAGTCCACGAAGGTGTTCTGTTCCGGAAATTTTCATCTTATTCACCCAAACAAGACCCGGATAGGTAGCCATACCCACAATGAAATAGACCAGTTTTCTGACCGGGTTAAAATACCTGATTCGGTTAAGCAGCGCAGCCATATCGTTGCAGAAAGATTCTTTGCTGCCGAAAATAAGAAAATGTGGATGAATATTGCGGGAAAATAAAAATCAGTGCTCAGCTGCCTTTATTACAACTGCCTGCTGGCTGCCTCCCCCGGATAAATCTGTCAGCCTGACAAAATAAACGCCCGGTTTAACCTGCGAAGCCTGCAGAAAGGAGAACTGGTTAATCCCCTTATTGACACGAACCTCCTGCCGGATAATCACCCGGCCATTCAGATCAGTTAATTCCGCGTTGAGAGAACCCGCAGATGCGGCGCGGAAGGAAATTTTCAGATCATTGCCGTAGGGATTGGGCCAGCAGCGGAGGCTCTCTGTTACCGACAACCTGACCGGCACCACATTACTGTATGCATAATTATTACGGCTGTCCTGTGCCTTTATCCTGTAATAAAGAATAGCCGCGCCGGTTTGCTGTACATCATCTGCTGAATTATACGTTGTAAGTACGTTGATGGGTCCCGATGGCAATACCATGGAAAGATCCCCAAAGTAAATTCCGTCAGTGCTTCGCTGGACAATAAATTTCTCCGTATTCATTTCATTTTCAGCCAGCCATTTCAGGTATACTGTATTCTCTTTCAATGTTACGGTCAGGGAAAAATTATGCAGGGGCAGTATACCACCTCCCGTATCCGGCCGGCACCGGGAAAAATCCGGAGACATACCGGTTAAGCGGGCCGTTGCCGGGGAAATAAATAATGACAGTATGATAACGGTAAAGAATAGCCGTAAACCTGTATTGCTTAGAAATGTTTTCCTGTTCAGCGGAAGATTCATAGTCTGTTTTTTGGTACGGTTCTTAATTTGCCGGGGCCTCCGGGATGATTCACCGGTTGTCCCCCTTCATACAGGTTCTTGCTACAGGATGGCTATACAAAGAAAATAACTGCCGGCAGCTTTTGCAAGTTTACCGGCGTTTAATTAATCGTATTTATACGAAAAAGGCTGTCTTATTTTTTAAAAATAAGACAGCCTTATATTATACGGTAAGAGATTCTACTTACTCGGGCTTGGCGGCATCCGGCGTGGCATTACCGGCATTACCTTCCAGCTTCTTCTTCAGATCGGCCAGAACACCCAGATCTCCCAGGGTTGCTTTCTCCACCTTGCTCTGGATATTCTTAACGGCTTTCTTGGTTTTATCAGCATCTGCCCTTGCTTCCTTTTTGGCCGCTTCCGCTTCTTCATACTTACCCTGCTCCCAGATACGGGTATGAGAAACCACAATTCTTTTTTCATTGCGGTCAAACTCAATTACCATAAACTGGTTGGTTTCATCAGCGCCGATACTCTTGCCGTCTTCTTTATTAAGATGGCGGTTGGGGGCAAAACCTTCCAGGCCGTAGGGCAGCTGAACGGTAGCTCCTTTATCATCGCGGCGTGTAACCGTTCCCTCATGAATGCTGCCGATCGCAAAGGTATCCTGCAGCGTATTCCAGGGATCTTCTTCCAGTTGTTTGTGTCCGAGCTGAAGTTTGCGGTTATCTTTATCAATACCCAGGATAATTACATCAATATGGGAGCCCACTTTGGTGTATTCACTCGGGTGATTGAAACGTTTCAGCCAGCTAAGATCGCTGATATGAATCATACCACCGATACCGGGAGCCAGTTCCACAAATACACCGTAATTGGTGATATTCTTCACCAGACCGGTATGACGGCTTCCTTCAGCAAATTTGGTTTCAATATCATTCCAGGGATCAGCGGAAAGCTGTTTGATGGAAAGGCTCATCTTACGGCTGTCTTTATCCAGCGTAACGATTTTGGCCTCATGCTCATCACCCAGTTTGAAGAATTCCTTCGCGTTGATGGGTGAATTGGCCCAGGTAATTTCGCTAACGTGCACCAGTCCTTCCACACCGGGCTGGATTTCCAGGAAAGCGCCGTAATCTTCGATATTCACCACTTTACCTTTCACCACATTGCCTTCGGCAATATTTTCACCCAGTACATCCCAGGGATGCGGTGTCAGTTGTTTCAGACCCAGGCTGATCCGTTTTTTCTCATCATCAAAGTCAAGTACCACCACATTGACTTTCTGGTCAAGTTTAAGCACTTCGCTCGGATGAGAGATACGGCCCCAGGAGATATCGGTAATATACAGCAGACCATCGAGACCACCCAGATCCATAAAGGCTCCGAAATCGGTGATATTTTTCACAGTTCCTTCCAGCACCTGGCCTTTTTCCAGTTTGCTCATGATTTCAGCACGCTGGGCTTCGATATCGCTTTCGATAAGGGCTTTGTGTGATACCACGGCATTCTTGATGGTTTCGTTGATCTTCACCACTTTGAACTCCATAGTCTTGCCCACAAACTGATCGTAATCGGTTACAGGCTTCACATCAATCTGGGATCCGGGCAGGAAGGTTTCCATGCCGAATACATCCACAATGAGACCGCCTTTGGTTTTTGAGGTAACAGTACCGGTAATTACCTCACCGGTCTTGTGCACTTCCACAATACGCTCCCAGGCACGGGTTATACGCGCCTGACGACGGCTCAGGTTCAGGTGACCCTCCCGGTCTTCTTTCTCCACCACCATTACTTCCACTTCATCCCCTACAGCCAGTCCGGGAATATCACGGAACTCGTTCAGGGAAATCAGACCATCACTTTTAAATCCGATATTCAGTACCACATCGGTTTTGGTGAGCCCCACAACGAGACCTTTGATCAGTTCTCCGTCATTGAGCTGCACAAAAGTGTCGTCATACACTTTGTCATACTTTTCTTTTTCTTCCTTACTGTATGAAGTAAGGTTCCGTTTGTCAACGCTCCAGTCAAAATCATCATGAGCGGTGGCTACCGGCTCCACAGGTGCAGTTGTTGTCGCTGTAGCGGGTGCCTGTTCAGCACCGGACTCCTGTGCATCAGCGTTTAGTTGTTTTTGAATTTTGTTTTCAAACATGTGTTGTTTCCCGAGGGGTTTTATTTCGGGGCAGCAAAGATACATAAAAAACATTGATTCTCAGGATTTTGGGTTGAAAAAATTTTCTTATATTGGTGCCTGTAATGTATTGATTGACTGACCCTTACAGGTGATCCCGGAAAAACTCCGGGACCTGTATCCAAAAAGGCCCATGCCTGCTTACTGAAACCTTGCTTTACCCCATTCTGAAATTATTCGCCACTGTAGCCATCCGGATCAGTTTCCGGACAATCCGGGTCTCTGTTCCTGAGAGACTGAATGAAAGGGGGCCCTTGTTACTGGCCTGCAATCATCCGAATTCATTCCTTGATTCCGTATTACTGAATACACTTTTCAAAGCCCCTGTATGGTCTTTGGCCAGGGGAGATGTTTTTAAAAAACCCTTTCACCGCCGTCTGCTCAACCGTCTCCGTATTCTGCCGGTATACAGAACCAGTGAAGGGGTGGAAAACCTCTCAGAGAACTATAAAACTTTTGACGATTGTCTGGCTCTTTTCAGGAAAGGACAGGTTGTTACCATTTACAGTGAAGGAAAATGTATCAATGAATGGCACCTCCGTCCTTTAAAGAAAGGTACCGCCAGACTGGCCCTTAAAGCCTGGGAGGAAGGCATCCCGCTGCGGGTATTACCGGTGGGTCTTAATTACAGTTCCTTTAACCGGTTTGGGAAAAATATATTTATTCAGTTCGGGGATATCATTACCTACAGCAGCCTCGGTGAACATCAAAGCGATGGTCACCGCCACCAGGAATTCAACCGCATTTTGCGGGAACAATTAAACAGACTTGTCTATGAAATACCCGCAGATGATACCGCATTATGGAAAGAGAAACTCGCTGTCCGGGTACACCCTCTGTTACGTTTTATTCTTCTTCTGCCCGGTCTGGCCGGCTGGCTGATAAATGTACCCGTGTTCCTTTATGCCCGGCATACGGCGATCAGCCGGCTCAAAGAACCCGGGCATTATGATTCCGTAGTGATGGGTATACTTTTACTGGTGTATCCATTGTGGCTGCTGCTGGTAACCGGGATTTTATTCCTTATTACAAAGAGTTGGCTGAGTCTCTTATTTATTCCGGCAGCCCTGGCGGGCGCCCGTGCCTGGGTACTGGTAAAAAAACAATCAAAGGACTAAAGAAAAGATGTCGCATTCAGCTTGCAGCGATGGAGCTTGCTGCGATATAACTGCTGGTCCATGCATATTGAAAATTGAACCCGCCCGTTATCCCATCCACATCCGTCACTTCACCGGCAAAATAAAGGCCCGGTACTTTTTTGCTTTGCATGGTATGTACGTCGATCTCGTTCAGCCTTATGCCGCCTGCTGTCACAAATTCCTCCTTAAAAGTTGTTTTACCCCGTATGTCAAAAACAGAACCGGCCAGCAGACTAATCAGCCTGTTCTGTTCTTTCACCGGCAGATTAGCCCATCTTTTTTCTTCGTGTATACCGGCTTCCCTCAGCAGGTAAATCCATAATCGGGAAGGAAGACCCAGCGGGCTGCGGGTGCCCATCTTCCGGGCGGCCAGCTCCTGTCTGAACTGCCTGCATTTTGCGGCAAGCGATTGTTCATTTTCCCCGGGAAGCCAGTTCATCCTGACCGAAAATTTATACTGCCGGGCTGCCAGTTCTCTGGCAGCATAAGCACTCAGTTTTAATACAGCCGGACCACTCAGCCCCCAGTGGGTAATCAGGACCGGACCGGTTTGTTCCTGTTTTGTTTCATTGATCCGGATCGTTACCTGCGGTACAGACACTCCCATCAGGGATGTTAACGGATGCCCTGGCATATTAAAGGTAAACAGGGATGGTACCGGCTTTTCAATATTGTGCCCGCAGGCGGTCAGCCAATCAAACATATTTTCTCTGGGATATCCTCCGGTTGCCACAAGCAGGTAATCTGCCCGTAACAGCTCCCCCCCTGCGAGTTTTACCCTGAACATGCCCTTCCCTTCCCGTTTATCCTCAATCTTATCCTTATACTCAGCCTCAACCTCAGCCTCAACCTCAACCTCAGCCTCAGCCTTATCCTCAGCCTCCACCCCCACCACGTCCGCATTCATCCGGATTTCCACCCGGTACCTGCTGACCTCTTTCAGCAGACATTCCATGATGGTTTCTGAACGGTCTGTAACGGGAAACATACGGCCATCTGATTCCGTTTTTAATGACACCCCTCTTTCTGCAAACCATTTAATGGTATCCGTTGGATTAAATTGATGGAAAGCTTTACGCACGAATTTTTCTCCGCGCGGATAATGGCGGCTAAGTTCACCGGTATCAAAACAGGCATGTGTACAATTACAGCGACCGCCCCCGCTGATCCGGACTTTGGAAAGGAGTTTACTGCTTTTTTCCAGCACCAGCACTTTTACATCGGGATTCATCCGGGCTGCATTAACAGCCCCGAAAATACCGGCCGCACCACCTCCTATAACTATCAGCTTTTTTATTACGAAGACTTTTTCCTGTTGCCTATTGCCTATTTCCTATTGCCTTTTCCCTGTTGCCTGTTCATCCTTCGGCAAACAAATGAGCATTCTTCCTTTCCGCAGCTTCAATAGGTCCGTAATCAGAGAGAATATCGGCTTTGTTTTTACGAACACAGACATCATGTTCAAAATGGACGGAGGGTTTTCCGTCTTTTGTGCGAACAGTCCAGCCATCGGCCTCAGTGAATACATCTTTTTTTCCCATATTGATCATGGGTTCTATAGCCAGCACCATGCCTTCTTTAAGCTTTACACCGCTGCCGCGTTTCCCGTAATTGGGCACCTGCGGATCCTCATGCAGATCACGGCCCAGGCCATGACCCACCAGTTCCCTTACAACCCCATAGCCATGTATCTTTTCCGTATATTCCTGGATAGCATGCCCGATATCGCCGGTACGGTTACCGGTAACGGCTTTTTCAATCCCCTTATACAGGGATTCTTTAGTAATCCGGATGAGTTGCCGGGTTGCGGGTCCGGGATCGCCGATAGCAAATGTATATGCGTGATCTCCATGCCAGCCGTTCAGGATTACTCCCACATCCACAGAAACAATATCCCCTTCCCTTAACGTGTATTTATTGGGAAATCCGTGTACAACAACATCGTTAACGGAAATACAGGAATTAAAAGGATATCCATGGTAATTCAGGAAAGAGGGCACTGCCTGATGATCCCTGATAAAAGTACCGATCCGTTCATCTATGGCGATTGTCTGCAGTCCGGGCTGCAGCATACCGGCCACTTCGGTCAGTGTTTTACTGACCAGCAAAGCCGCTTTCCTCATCAGCTCCACCTGTTCATCCGTTTTACATATAATCATCCCGCAAATATCCTTAAAAAAAAGAACCCGGCAAGCAGGCTTGCCGGGTGTATAAGCTGGTAATAAAAATCACATTTGTACAGCCGAAGTAGTCTGGCGTCCCTGGATGCGTCCGCTCTTCATCAGTCCGTCATACTGGCGCATCAGTAACTGCGTTTCGATCTGCTGGAGTGTATCCAGTACCACACCCACCATAATCAGCAGGGAGGTTCCGCCAAAGAACGTAGAGAACTGTTGCGTAACACCGAGTAACTGAGCGATACCCGGCAGGATACCTACCAGGGCCAGCAGGATGGCGCCCGGGAAAGTAATCTTGTCCATAATCGCACCGATATAATCCGCGGTGGGCTGACCCGGTTTAACTCCCGGAATAAATCCGTTGTTCTGCTTCAGGTTATCAGCAATCTGCTTGGGATTAAATATCAGGGCAGTGTACAGGAAAGTAAAACCAATCACCACTACTGAATAAATCAGCATATACCACAAATTGGTATGATCGGTGATGGCCCGGAGAAAACCGCTGGCCTGGGTATTGTAATTCGCGAAAATTGTGGGGATGAAAATGATGGCCTGGGCAAAGATGATCGGCATCACACCGGCGCTGTTTACTTTCAGCGGCAGGAACTGACGGGCACCACCGAACTGGCGGTTACCTACAATCTGCTTGGCATAATTTACCGGTACTTTGCGTACACCCTGAATCAGCAGGATACATCCCATGATAATTGCAATCAGGATAGCGATTTCAACGATAAA
The DNA here is from genome assembly GCA_014879565.1 of Chitinophagaceae bacterium. Lineage (GTDB taxonomy): Bacteria > Bacteroidota > Bacteroidia > Chitinophagales > Chitinophagaceae > JJ008. Next base: position 17,527 of record JACSRW010000011.1, on the reverse strand, counting down.
CACCAGGATCTGACCGTTACGCACCGATTTGGCTGATAACTCCTGGAGGAATGACTGAGGCAGCCGGGCCAGGATACCGATCATGATGATCAGAGAAGTACCGTTGCCCAGTCCTTTGTCGGTGATCTTTTCACCCATCCACATTACAAAGAGGGTACCGGCAGTGAGTACGACCACGGTAGACAGCCAGAAATAACTGGCATAGCCCGGCATGATGCCGCCGGTCTGCTGGGTCATGCCCTGCAGGTAAGTAACATAGGCGGAAGCCTGGAGAATTGTCACCACTACGGTGAGGTAGCGGGTGTACTGGTTGATTTTTTTACGGCCGCTTTCGCCTTCTTTCTGCATTTTCTGGAAACGGGGCACCAGCACCGTCATCAGTTGCATAAAGATGGAGGCAGAGATATAAGGCATGATACCCAGTGCGAATATGGAGGCCTGGTTAAAGGCGCCGCCGGAGAAAGCGTCAATCAGCCCGAGGATACCGGTGCTGTTATCGTCCACTTTCGCCATTTCATTGGGATCAATACCGGGAAGAACAATGTGAGCGCCAAGCCGGTAAATCGCGATCATCATCAGGGTGAACAGGATTTTACCGCGCAGCTCCTCAATGCTCCAGATATTCTTCAGTGTCTGTATTAATTTCTTCACGGGGATATAAAAGTTTAAAGCGCTTAAAACATAAAAGACGCATTAAATGCGTCGTTGCAATTTAGTGAAATTACTTTACTATTTCCACCGTACCGCCGGCCGCTTCAATGGCCGCTTTGGCTTTTTCACTTACAGCATTCACCCGGAAGCTGAGTTTGGATTTGATTTCCCCGTTACCCAGGATCTTCACCCGGTCAAACTGTGCAACCAGTCCGTTGATAAAAAGATTTTCGAGGGTAAATTCAGTGATATTATATTTCTCGGCGAGTTGCTCCACCTGTCCCAGGTTGAAGACTTTGTATTCCACCCGGTGGGGGTTTTTAAAGCCGCGCTTGGGAATACGGCGCTGAATGGGCATCTGACCACCTTCGTGGGCCATTTTATTCTTGAAACCGGAACGGCTCTGCGCTCCTTTTGTACCTTTTGTAGAGGTACCGCCATGTCCGGAACCATCACCGCGTCCGATACGTTTTTCCTTGTGTGTCGCGCCTTTTGCAGGCTTTAACTGATGTAATTTCATTGCTTTTGTTTTTTACTCATCGCCCCAAAAGCGCCGGGGCTCGCATTGTTTGAAAATGGCGGTACACCGCCGTAGATTATTTGGCTTCTTCCACTTTAACCAGGTGGGTAACCTTTCTTACCATCCCCAGGATCTGCGGAGTAGCTTCCATTTCCCGGGAAGCATTGGTCTTATTCAGGCCGAGCGCCTGGAGAGTAAGCTTCTGACGCTCAGGTCTGTCAATCGGACTTTTTACCAGTGTTACTTTTATTTTTTTCATATCATTCAGTTTGCAGTACCCGGTTTCCGTGGAAAGGGAACTGAAATTTCCTTAATAAAATATCAGCCGTTGAATACTTTCTTGAGACCTACTGTGCGGGTTTTTGCCACACTGACCGGCTCACGCAGCATTGCCAGGGCTTTAAAAGTGGCCTTTACCACGTTGTGGGGATTGGCAGAACCCATGGACTTGGAAAGTACGTCGGTTACACCGGCAGCTTCCAGTACAGCACGCATGGAACCTCCGGCGATCACACCGGTACCATGAGCGGCGGGTTTGATCAGCACCTTGGCAGCGCCTTCCTTGGCCCACTGATCGTGCGGGATAGTTCCTTTCATCACCGGAACCTTGATCAGGTTCTTTTTGGCATCTTCAATGCCTTTGGTGATAGCTTCCTGAACTTCTTTCGCTTTGCCCAGACCGTGCCCAACAACGCCGTTTTCATTACCCACCACCACTAAGGCGGAGAAACTGAAGGCGCGGCCGCCCTTGGTTGTTTTTACCACACGGTTGATGGCAACCACCTTATCTTTCAGTTCCAGGTCACCGGCTTTTACCCTGTTTACGTTAAACTTTGACATTTATACTTGCTATTAAAAGTTATAAGGATTGTTTAGAATTGAAGCCCCCCTTCACGGGCGCCATCAGCCAGGGCTTTTACGCGACCATGGTACAGGTAACCGCCGCGGTCGAAAGTCACCTGGGTGATACCCAATCCGGCTGCTTTTGTGGCCAGAGCTGCGCCCACCAGTTTACTTTTTTCACATTTGGTGCCTTTCTGAGCCGCGATATCCTTGTCGCGGGAAGAAGCTGCAGCCAGTGTTTGTCCGTTGGCGTCATCAATCAGCTGCGCATAGATATCTGCGTTGCTGCGGAAAACCGACAGTCGGGGTTTGGCAGCAAAACCGCTGATCTTAGCGCGGATCCGGTAGCGGATATTTTTTCTTCTTTGTGATTTTACTTTCGGATTCATCTCTTTTTATTTGAGCCTTGATACGGCCAAGGCTGATTATACATTTATCGATTATTTACCAGCCGCTTTACCAGCTTTCTTGCGTACCACTTCACCCACATAACGAACACCTTTTCCTTTGTACGGCTCGGGTTTGCGGAGACTGCGCAGTTTGGCAGCTACCTGGCCGATCAGCTGTTTGTCGATACCTTCCAGGGTGATGATGGGATTCTGCCCTTTTTCCTGGGCGGTTGCCACTTTCAGTTCCTTGGGTACCTCAAAGATGATATTGTGGGAATAACCAAGGGCCAGATCAAGCACATTACCCTGATTGGCTGCTTTGAAACCCACACCGATCAGTTCCAGTTTACGGACAAATCCATCTGTAACCCCCTTCACCAGGTTAGCGATGAGGGCACGGTACAACCCATGCATGGCGCGGTGACGGATCTGGTCTGTAGGCCGGCCAAAATGAACCTGGCCGTCTTTAACCTCTACCGTGATATCACGGTCAACAGCCTGTTTGAGTTCGCCCTGTTTTCCTTTTACGGTAACCACATTGTCTTTACCGACTGTTACGGTCACCCCTTCCGGGATTACGATTGATTTTTTACCTATACGGGACATAGTCTTTTTTTTATTGTTTTTATTCGTTACCGGCCGGTCAGCCTGTACAGGTTACGGCTTAATGTACCGGTGACGCAGTTTGGTTTAATATACATAGCACAGCACTTCCCCGCCCACATTCTGGGCTTTGGCTTCCTTGTCGGTCATTACCCCTTTGGAAGTGGAAAGGATCGCCACACCCAGGCCATTTTTCACCCGGCGGAAATCAGCGGGTTTGGCATACTGGCGCAGACCCGGACGGCTAACGCGCTCCATACTCTGGATAGCGGGTTGTTTGGTGGCCGGATCATACTTCAGGGCGATTTTGATGATGCCCTGTTTGTTATCATCCTCAAATTTATATTTCAGGATATATCCCTGGTTGTACAGGATCTCCGTCATACGTTTTTTGAGATTAGAGGCGGGAATATCCACCACACGGTGACCGGCCATCTGTGCATTACGGATTCTTGTCAGGAAATCTGCTATAGGATCTGTTACCATATTTTTTGCCCTCCTACGTCCCGATCAGAATGTCGGGATAATTGGAAAAGTTTTTTAAAATTGAATAAATTACCAGCTTGCTTTTTTCAGACCGGGGATTTTACCGTTCAGCGCCATATCGCGCAGGGCAACCCTCGAAATACCGAAATAACGCACATATCCTTTCGGACGGCCGGAAAGCTGGCAGCGGTTTTTTAAACGCACTTTGGAAGAATTCTTCGGAAGTTCATCCAGTGCTTTCCAGTCACCGGCTTTTTTCAGCTCTTCTCTTTTGGCGGCGAAATGGGCTACCATACGTTCCCTTTTTGCCTGCCTGGCTTTTACGGAAGTTTTTGCCATGGGTGTTTGTTATCGTTTAGTTTGAAGTATTTTTTACATTACGGAAAGGCATACCCAGTTCCTTCAGCAGTTCATAGGCTTCCTCATCGGTACCGGCAGTGGTCACAAAAGTGATATCCATCCCGGTGATTTTGCTGACCTTGTCAATATCAATCTCCGGAAAGATGATCTGCTCGGTTACACCCAGGGTGTAGTTACCGCGGCCGTCAAATGCTTTTTCGTTAACGCCTTTGAAGTCACGTACGCGGGGCAGGGCCACAGAGATCAGCCGGTCGAGGAACTCGAACATTTTGTCTCCACGCAGCGTAACCCGGGCGCCGATGGGCATGTTTTTCCGGAGTTTGAAGTTGGAAATGTCCTTTTTGGACATGGTAGCCACAGCTTTCTGACCGGAAATAGTGGTCAGCTCGTCAATGGCCACATCCACCATCTTTTTATCGGACACAGCTCCGTTTACACCGCGGTTAAGACAGATTTTCTCCAGTTTGGGAGCCTGCATAACAGTGGCATAACCGAATTTTTTTACCAGGGCAGGTACCACATCTTTTTTGTACTTGTCTGCCAGTCGCGGGGAATATGTTTTTGTACTCATAACTTTCTTTTATTGCACCAGGCGGATTAGATCTTTTCGCCTGATTTTTTGGAAATACGTACTGTTTTGCCTTCTTCACGCTTGCGGGTGACACGGGCCGGAGCTTTCGCCTTGGCATCCCAGAGCATTACATTGCTGATTGCAATGGGAGCTTCTTTTTTTACGATACCGCCCTTGGTGTTCTGGGCAGAAGGCTTGGTGTGTTTGGTGACGATATTCACACCATCCACAATCACTTTACCCTCGTCCACCAGTACTTCTTTCACCGTACGGGGTTTTGACAAATCTTTATCATCGCCGGTGATAACCACCACGCTGTCGCCTTTCCGGATGTTGTACTTGGGTTTGAATCTTGCTTTCATTTTATCTAACGTTGAAGGGAGTTACCCCGTGTTTATCAATTATAATACTTCAGGAGCCAGGGAGATGATTTTCATATATCCCTTGTCACGGAGCTCACGGGCAACCGGACCGAAAATACGGGTACCCCTGGGTTCGTCGGACTGGTTCAGGATGACCACGGCGTTGTCATCAAAGCGGATATACGAACCGTCTTTACGGCGAAGCTTATTGGTGGTCCGTACAATCACGGCCTTGGCCACCGTACCTTTTTTGATACCACCCTGGGGAATCGCATCCTTCACGGTTACTACGATCTTGTCGCCAATCCTGGCATAACGCTGTCCGCTGTTACCCAGTACGCGGATGCAAAGCACTTCTTTGGCACCGGAGTTGTCGGCCACATTTAACCGGCTTTCTTGCTGAATCATTTTTTTAAGCTTTGTGCCTCAGGTGCAACCGCACCCCGGCAATTAATACAATCTGTTTATAAAAACAACGCTACAGCGCGTGACTGTTCCTTATTTCACTTTCTCCACCACTTCCACCAGGCGCCAGCGTTTGGTTTTGCTCAGCGGACGGGTTTCCATAATTTTCACCACATCCCCGATGCTGCACTCGTCTTTTTCATCGTGTGCATGGAACTTGGTGGTTTTTTTTACGAATTTTCCATAAATCGGGTGTTTTACTTTTCTTTCCACAGCCACTGTAATGGTCTTGGCCATTTTGTTGCTGGTCACCACCCCGATCCTGGTCTTTCTTAAATTTCTTGCTTCCATTTTAGTTTTTTTAGACAACCGGTTTTCCGCAGGTCAGCCGACCCGTGGTTCCCGGACTCCTGACGAATTATGCTTGTTGTTGCTTTAACTTCAGTTCTGTTTTCAGACGGGCGATTTCCCGGCGCAGACCGCGGATCGTCATCGGATTCTCCAGCGGAGAGATGGCGTGGGCGAACTCCAGCTTTTTCAGGCGCTGTTTGTCTTCCTCGAGCCGGGCTTTGAGATCCTGCTCGTTCATGCCATGGATACTTTTTACAAAATCTGATTTCTTTGACATCGTAGTACGATTTAGTATTTATTACGCAGTAACCAGGTCACGGCGAACAATGAATTTTGTCTTGATCGGCAGTTTGCCGGCGGCCAGGGCGAGGGCGGCGCGGGCCACGGTCTCATTTACCCCGTCAATTTCAAAAATGATACGGCCGGGTTTAACAACAGCGGCCCAGAACTCCAGGTTACCTTTACCCTTACCCATCCTTACCTCCAGGGGCTTGCGGGTAATGGGTTTGTCGGGGAAAATACGGATCCACACATTCCCTTCCCTTTTCATTTCACGGGTCAGCGCCTGACGGGCTGCTTCAATCTGGCGGTCAGTAATCCAGTGCTGATCCAGGGCCTTCAGGGCATAGGAGCCGAATGCGATAGTGGCACCGCGTTTGGCATCGCCCTTCATGCGGCCTTTCTGCATTTTCCTGTGTTTCGTTCTTTTCGGTTGTAACATTGTTTTTCGCTTTGAGCCTCCGGCGACTGCCTTCGGCAATTACACTCTTTTTTTTATTCCTGTAGTCTGGCTACTGACTCCTGACTACCATCTGCCGGCTCTGATCAGCCCCGGCGGTCACCTCTTCCGCCACCTCTGCGGTCTCCGCCACCGCGGCGGTCGTCCCGGCGCGGACGATGATCCCCTTCAGAACGGTGGTCACGACGGTCGCTCACATCACTCTTGCCACCCACGAAATTGGGGTTCAGATCACGTTTGGCCAGTACTTCCCCTTTACAGATCCATACTTTGATACCGATTTTCCCGTAAACCGTCAGCGCAAAAACGTTGGCATAATCTATATCCATCCGGAAAGTGTGCAGGGGAACACGGCCCTGTTTGATTTCCTCGGAACGGGCGATTTCAGCACCTCCGAGACGGCCGGATACTTTTACCTTGATTCCTTCCGCACCCATCCGGAGAGCGGAGGCGATAGACATTTTGATCGCTCTTTTATAATTGATCCGGTTTTCAATCTGGCGGGCAATCGTGTCAGCCACGATCATCGCATCCAGTTCGGGACGACGGATCTCCAGGATGTTGATCTGCACGTCTTCCTTACCGGTCAGTTTTTTCAGTTCTTCCTTGATACGGTCAACCTCTCCGCCTCCTTTACCGATGATGATACCGGGCTTGGAGGTATGGATGGTAACGATCAGTTTACCCAGTGTTCTCTCAATGACAATTTTGGAGATACCGCCCTTGTTGATACGGGCATTCAGGTAAGTTCTGATCTTGTTATCTTCGATCAGTTTCACGGCAAAGTCTTTCTTGCTGCCGTACCAGTTAGATTCCCATCCGCGGATGATGCCTAACCTGTTACCAATCGGATTTGCTTTCTGACCCATGTTTATTCAGGTTATTCGTTAATCGATTTATTATTTAGTTTCTTTTGTATCCACAATCACCGTTACGTGATTGCTGCGCTTGCGCACACGGTAACCACGGCCCTGGGGGGCGGGACGCATCCTTTTCAGGGTACGGGCGCCATCCACAAAAATGGTTTTCACCACCAGCTGGCTTTCATCGCCCCCTTCATTCTTCTGCTTCCAGTTGCTGATCGCACTCAGTACCAGTTTACGCAGGGGAACGGCCGGATGTTTGGGGTTGTGCTCCAGTTCAGCCAGCACCTTCTCCACTTTCTGCCCGCGGATCAGGTCTGCCAGCAAACGCATCTTACGGGGAGAGGTCGGGTAGTTTCTCAGTTTAGCTACTGCTTCCATTGTAATAAGTTTCGGGTTTATCCTTCTTTTTTAGAGTGTCCTTTGAACTGGCGGGTGGGTGCGAATTCACCCAGTTTGTGCCCTACCATGAATTCCGTCACATATACAGGGATGAACTTGTTACCATTGTGCACCGCGAATGTGTGACCCACAAAGTCAGGGGTGATCGTGGAGCGGCGGCTCCATGTTTTGATAACTCCTTTCTTGTTTTTGCCTTCGTTCATGGCAAATACCTTTTTTTCAAGGTGGGATGCCACATAAGGACCTTTTTTAATCGAACGAGCCATGATTATGTCGTTGTGTTATTAATTTTTTTGATTACTTGGCGAGCTTGCTGCCGTTCCGGCGCTGGATAATCAGCTTATCGCTGGATTTACCCCTTGTACGCGTTTTTTCTCCTTTGGCGTACTTACCGGTACGGGAACGCGGGTGACCACCGGAAGCTTTACCTTCACCACCACCCATCGGGTGATCCACCGGGTTCATCGCCACACCACGGTTACGGGGACGGATCCCTTTCCACCTGTTACGGCCGGCTTTACCCATGCTTTGCAGGTTATGGTCGCTGTTACTTACCACCCCTACCGTCGCGTAACAATCAATCAATACCTTGCGGAGTTCACCACTCGGCATTTTCAGTACCGCGTATTTTTCTTCCTTGTTGGTCAGCTGGGCAGAAGAACCGGCACTGCGGGCAAGTTTACCACCCTGACCAGGCTGCATTTCAATATTGTGCACGTTGGTACCGAGGGGCATATTCTTCATCGGAAGTGCATTTCCTACTTCGGGAGCCACATCCGCGCCACTTTCCACCTGCGCGCCTACCTGGAGTCCCTGGGGAGCCAGGATATACCTTTTTTCGCCATCTGCATAATTCAGCAGCGCGATAAAGGCTGTACGGTTCGGGTCATACTGGATAGATTCAACAGTGGCCACGCCGCTTTTATTCCGCTTAAAATCAATAATACGGTACTTCTTTTTATGTCCGCCGCCACGATAGCGCATGGACAGGTGACCGGAAGAGTTACGGCCACCGGTGCGGGGCTTTGCCTCCACCAGGCTCTTTTCCGGTACATTGGTTGTAACTTCTGCATACGCATTACCAATTCTCCAGCGGGTACCGGCGGTAATGGGTTTGAATTTCCTTAATGCCATTTTCTTTTTTCCTTTATTAGTTCTTTTTCAACACTTCGCGGCGGTTGTTTGCCATTACTGTGATCTCCTGTACTCAGTAAAGGAGACCCGGGTTTAAATATTCGAATACAAATCGATATTTTCTCCTTCGGCTACAGTGACATAAGCCTTTTTGTAAGCCGGCTTACGGCCGGAAATCACACCGGATTTGGTAAAACGGCTCTTGTTTTTTCCGGGAACAACGGAGGTATTCACCCCTGTTACAGTCACCCCGTAAAAATTCTCCACCGCTTTTTTGATTTCCAGTTTGTTGGCCTTGCGGGCTACCTTGAAAGCATAGCGACGGAGTTTGTCCTGCTGCGCATTGGCTTTCTCGGTCAGAATGGGTTTTATGAGTACTTCAGAAAGTTTCATCTGAATTCAATTTTTAAATGTGTTAATTAGGCTTCAGCTTTTTCATCATCTGCAAAAATCTTTGCAGCACTCTCCGTCAGCACCAGTACTTCTGAGTTGACGATATCATAGGTGTTGATATCACTCAGCAGGGTACCCAGTACAGACGGCACATTGCGCAGCGACAATTCCACATTGTCATTGTATTCAGGCTGCACAAACATGACCTTTTTATCGGCCACTTTAAGGCTGTCCATTACCGACATGAACTGCTTGGTTTTCGGCGTATCCATTACGATATCTTCCACTACCACAATGGCATTTTCCTTTGCCTTGTAGCTGAGGGCCGATATCTTCGCCAGGTCTTTCACCTTACGGTTCACCTTAATATCATATTTATGCGGTTTCGGGCCGAAAATGGTACCACCACCCTTGTAGAGCGGGTTACGGATATTCCCCTTACGGGATCCGCCGGTTCCTTTCTGGCGATGCAGCTTGCGGCTGGCACCCTTTACTTCCGCACGGGTCTTCACTTTGTGAGTACCCTGGCGCTGGGCAGCCAGGTATTGTTTGACAGCCAGGTAAATTACATGGTTGTTGGGTTCAGCACCGAAGATCTCCTCGGGCAGTTCCACGGTCCTGCCGGTTGCCTGACCTTTTGTATTTAAAACTTCGAATTTCATTTTCTGTGATTTATCAACCTGCGGAGTGACTACCAGCCCGCAGGTCTGGATTATTTCTGAATTAATACAATTGAACCGTTGTGACCGGGAACAGATCCGCTCACCAGGATATAGTTTTTCTCAGCGAAAATCTTAACCACTTTCAGGCCTTTCATTTTCACCCGGTCAGTTCCCATACGACCGGCCATACGCATACCTTTCATTACACGGCTGGCATCGGAGGAGTTACCAAGTGAACCCGGGGCGCGCTGACGGTCGTGCTGGCCGTGGGACTGTTCACCCACCCCGCTGAACCCATGGCGTTTAACAACACCCTGGAAACCTTTACCCTTTGTGGTACCTACCACTTCCACTTTATCGCCTTCAGCGAAAATGTCTACGGTAATGGTTTCACCGATATTTTTTTCAATTGCAAAATCACGGAATTCTTTAGAGAAGCGCTTCGGAGAAGTTTGCGCTTTAGCGAAGTGGTTCACTTCGGCTTTGGAGGCGTGCTTTTCTTTTTTGTCGCCAAAAGAAAGCTGGAGAGCATTGTACCCGTCAGACTCTTTGGTCTTTACCTGGGTCACTACACAGGGACCGGCCTCGATGATTGTGCAGGCCGTCTGCTTACCGGAGGGATCGAAGATGCTGGTCATCCCGATTTTTTTCCCAATAATACCTTTCATGTTTCTGAGTTTATGCCTCAAGGTTATTGGGACATTCTTCTCAACGCGTAAAGTGACGGTGTGTCACTTCTGGTTTTTGAAGAGTCAATCCCCGTTTGCTGCCGACCTTTTCTTTTCGTTTCCGGAGATACAGCGCGTGAGACCCTTGTGGTCTGCGCTGAGTCCGTCATCCTTTCCGGGATGCCCGCCGTTGCCGGGCGGGTAACAGAAGTACCGGCAGTAAACAAACCCTGAATGGCTTGTTTTATGTTTATAAGCCAGAGCTCTTTTTTCCGCCTGGGCGGATTGAGAGAATAGCAATTACTTAAAGACAATTTATAAGAACTAGGTTGGGCTAAGCCCGCAGCGTACTACGCTTTGATCTCCACTTCCACCCCGCTGGGCAGGTCAAGTTTGCTCAGCGCATCCACCGTACGGCTGGAAGAGGTGTAAATATCCAGCAGACGCTTATGGGTAGCCAGCTGGAACTGCTCACGGCTCTTCTTATTTACGTGCGGGGAACGCAATACTGTAAAAATTTTCCGGCGGGTAGGCAGGGGAATAGGACCTGTTACCACGGCTCCGGTACTGCGTACCGTTTTTACGATCTTTTCAGCAGATTTATCTACCAGGTTGTGATCGTAAGACTGTAATTTGATTCTGATTCGCTGAGACATGTGTAAAATCCCAATTTTCTTTTGGGAGTGCAAAGGTAAGGGGCTCTTCTATACCTTCCAAATAGTTGGGAAAGAATTTTATAGCCTGTGGACAAACTCTTTTCCCCGCCTGTGGATTAATCCATTATCCTGAAATCAAGGGAAAGGGCAGCAAAGCCCTTCAATTCCACATGCTCAACCCTAAAATTATGATTTCCATTTAATTGCAATACAATTTTTCTGTTGGGCGATTCGTCAAATTTATATTTAGCGGGCTCCCATTCATCCAGAATCAGTTCCCCGTCCAGCCAAATCCTGACCGCATCATCCCAGGTCACCGACAGTTCATAGGTTCCCTGCTTAAAATCCGCCGCTCCCCGGGCCATAGTAATAAACTGTGGATACTGCCTTTGCCCCACCCGGATGCCACCCCACCAGGCATATTTCAACCTGTCCGTTTTTTCTGTTTTGAGCAGCAGCAGGCTGTCAAGGCTGGCCAGGGTCCGCTTTGGATCCATCAGCCCGGACAAACTATCATAGGCGTAAAAATCAAGTTCCCAGTTAACGGGCTGGAAAAATTTCCGGAACCGGAATGGAAATTTTTCGCCGGCCGCTATTTTTTGCCCGAATGGCCCTACCCCGCCTTTCCCGGCATACTCCAGTTCAATCAGGATATCCGTCAGGGCTGATTTTATTTTCCGGGCAGTCAGCTTTGCGGGAAATACTCCCCGGCTGACCGAAAGCGCCTCCACCCCCCGGTAATTTTTTATACGCCAGGAACCGGCCGGCCCAAGCAGGTCAAACTGCAGAAGGTCCGAGGTATCAACCGGATTGGTATTCCAGATAAGCGGATACCGGTAATCATACGGCCCCCATAACGTCATCAGAATTTTATCCCGGCCGGCCAGCCTGGCATTACCCGCAAAGGGATCTGCGGGCACCGGCACAGAAGGGGGGATGAATAGTGTCGTATCCGGCTCTGTAAATCCCGAACTATCCAGCGCCGTTACAGTGGAATCGGCTTTCCAGCGGTTCGGACCACTTATACTGTTATCCGCCAGCCGGATACTGTCGGTAAGCGAAAAACTGAAAACCCTTTCATGGTGATTAAAACTATTTTTATAAATCGCATAATCTGCACTGCGGGTATCCCGCAAACGGGCATATCCCCAGTCAGCCGGTTGTTCTTTCCGGGCCCATAAACGGATCGCTTCCCGGTCTCTGGAAAACAGGTTGTACCCGATACGGTTGTGCACCCCGTGTTCAATGGCAACCGCAATCCGGTTGTCCCGGAATTTATTGTCCCTGAATTCCGAATCAAAACTGTACCCACCCCATATCCCGTGATCACATCCGTATATCCGGTTTCTGATCACTTTTACCCGGCTGAAGGTGACTTCCACCCCGTTGGTGGGGGCATAAGAGAAATCATTCTCCCGGATTTCATTGTCATTACAGCCACCCTGTCCGCTATCCATGGTTGTCTGACCCGCCCAGAGGAAAAAACCGTCTCCGCTATGTGTGGCCGAATTCCGGTAAAAAATATTATTACTGCTTTGTTCATAAACGAGGAAGCCGGCGCTGTCCTGTCCGCGGTTATACACGCCGTGGCTGTAGCCTCTGACATTAAAGTTGAGCCGGTTATAACAAAACTGATTACCGCTGCTGCGGTAAATACCTATCCCGATACCTGAATTAAATGAAAAGTCGTTATTGTAAACCCGGCCATTATTACAACGCGTCATCATCAGCCCGTTTTGCCCGCCCGTAACCCTGTTCCCGCTGATAACGGCCTCCTCACAGTCCCGCAAATAAATTCCTGCCCCATACCGCAACCATTCATCTTTCTCATTCTGGTGATAACTCATCCAGTCGGATAGATCTTCCCGTTCCTGTGTACTGTTAAGCCTTTGCCGGTAATTATAACTGAAATCACAGTGCTCAATTTTAAGTCCTTTCACATTCCGCGCCATTAAGGCAATCTTGTACCCTCCTGCCTTCAGATTACGGATGGTCACATTTACCGCATTCCGGATCAGCAGGGCCACCCCGCTGAAAGCATCCGGCAATTGCCCTTTACCGGCACCAGATAATATAACCCCGCTGAAGTCAAGAACCAGATTATCACCTTCCGCAATAAACAAGGTGTCTCGGCCCGCGGGTAAGGAATAATGCCCTGCCCGGATCTTACCACTCTCCGTAAATTTCATTCCGGCCAGCAGCCGGATTTCCTGAGCCCGGGTCTGCAGCAACGAGAAGACCGCAATGATTAACGCAATAAGTTTATTCATCTTTTTGCCTTTACTTGCAACAATATACTGCATTCATGTTTACGGGCCGACATACAAATAACGCTTTTATCCGCCGGGCCAAATGGATCCTGAAGCTGGGAATAACCGCCCTTTGTATCCTGTATATAACACAAAAACTGGATCTGCAAAAAACAACGCAGGCTCTTCAGCAAACCAGTGGCTGGCTGCTGCTGCCTGCTGTCCTGCTCTACAGCCTGTCCAAACTGATCGCAGCCTGCCGGCTGAATTATTTTTTCAGTAATACGGGTATATGGCTCAGTCAGCGTTACAATATCCGGCTTTACTGGACCGGTATGTTCTATAATCTCTTCCTGCCCGGAGGTATCGGCGGGGATGCCTGGAAAGTTTGGATCCTTACCCGTCAAACCGGTACGCATTGGCGGCAGGCTGCGGCTGCGGTGATACTGGACCGGGTCAGCGGTTTGCTCGGACTGGGGTTGCTGCTGGCGGTTTTTATGCTTCCTTATATTCAGCATTCCTTACTTGCGTCAGCTGTCCTGATAACCTGCCTCCTGACTGTTCCTGTTTACAGATGGATCCTGAAAAAATACTTTCCCGTATTCCTGCCAGGCTTCGGCCCCACCCTCCTGCTGGCAATTTGTGTACAGGCGGTACAGGTATTGGAATGTTATCTGCTGATGGCGGCGCTTGGTATTCCTCTCAGCACGGATGCCTATATTCTACTGTTTCTTATTTCGTCTGTTTTTACTGTATTACCACTCAGTATCGGGGGGTTGGGTGTCCGGGAAATGGTATTCCTTGAAGGTGCACGATGGCTCTCGCTCGACAGTGAAAAGGCCGTGCTGCTCAGCTTTTTATTTTACCTGAGCAGTCTTATCAGTGCTGCACCGGGACTGGCCGGCCTGTTTCGCCCTCCGGCTGACAGCCCTGAAAAAAAATAGGGGCTGTATGTTTTACATACAGCCCCTGCCTCTTTTGTCAAGTTCTTCATACTCTTTGAATCAGGCCTTTCCTTGGATCTGGTATAAAAAACGGGGTTTTAGAAAACATAACAAAGACAGTGCCATATCCGGCATTTTTTAACTTTTTGTTGCTAACCGGATAAAAAAAACCCCGGAAAAATCCGGGGTTTCTATACTTATTGATTAGAATCAGGCATTTACCTTACCCTTTACCTTCGCAATTACCTCTTCGGCAATATTGTTGGGAGCAGGTGCATAGTGAGAAAACTCCATGGTGGAAGAAGCACGGCCTGAGCTCAGTGAGCGCAGTTGGGTAACATAACCGAACATTTCACTCAGGGGCACTTTTGCCTTGATTACCTGGGCACCTGCACGGCTGTCCATTCCTTCCATCATACCGCGGCGGCGGTTGAGGTCACCAGTCACATCACCCATGTACTGATCCGGCGTTACCACTTCTACTTTCATAATCGGCTCCAGCAGAACCGGCTTGGCTTTACGGGCTGCTTCGCGGAAGCCCTGCTTGGCGCAAAGTTCAAATGACATGGAGTCGGAGTCTACCGCGTGGAAACTTCCGTCAAACACACGGATTTTCAGATTGGCAACAGGGTAACTGGCCAGTACACCGGTTGTCATAGCCTGTTCAAATCCTTTCTGGATTGCAGGTACAAATTCACGGGGAATGGATCCGCCGAAGATATCATTGACAAACTGGTAATGCTTGTCGGGATTTTCTTTTTGCCATTCTTCATCCACCGGACCAAGATTAAACACAATGTCGGCGAATTTACCACGTCCACCCGTTTGCTTTTTCAGTGTCTCACGGTGTTCAATAGTGGCCGTGAACGCTTCTTTATAAGCTACCTGGGGGGCACCCTGGTTCACTTCAACCTTGAATTCACGACGCATACGATCCACAATGATCTCCAGGTGAAGCTCACCCATACCGCGCAGGATTGTCTGACCGGTTTCTTCGTCCGTATTTACACGGAGTGTAGGATCTTCTTCCACCAGTTTGGCAATAGCCATACCCATCTTATCCACGTCAGCCTGGGTCTTGGGCTCCACCGCGATAGCGATTACCGGCTCAGGGATAAACATATTCTCCAGGGTGATGGGATGGTTTTCATCACAGAGGGTATCACCGGTTTTGATCTCTTTAAATCCAACGGCGGCACCGATATCACCGGCTTCAATGAAATCAATCGGATTTTGTTTGTTGGCAAACATTTTCATAATCCGGCTGATCCGCTCTTTTTTACCGCTGCGCACGTTCAGCACATAGGAACCTGCATCCAGATGACCGGAATAAGCGCGGAAGAAGGCCAGACGTCCTACGAAAGGATCGGTCATAATTTTGAAGGCCAGGGCGGCGAAAGGCTCTTTCGGATCCGCTTTCCGGGTAATCTGCTCTCCGGTTTCAGGATTTGTACCAATAGTATCCGGAATATCAACCGGAGAAGGCAGGTAACGGCAAACGGCATCCAGGGCAGTCTGCACCCCTTTATTTTTGAAAGAGGATCCGCACATCATCGGCACAATGCTCAGGTCAATGGTGGCTTTACGGATGGCTTCATGAATTTCGGCTTCACTGATACTGTTGGGATCTTCAAAGAATTTCTCCATCAGGTTATCATCATATTCAGCCACAGCTTCCACGAGGTTGGCTCTCCATTCGTTGGCTTCTTCGACCATATCAGCGGGAATGTCAATTTCGTCAAAAGTCATTCCTTCTGTTTCCATATGCCAGATGATCCCTTTCATTTTAATGAGGTCAACCACCCCTTTAAAATTGTCTTCTGCGCCGATGGGCAGCTGCAGGGGCACCGCTTTGGAACCCAGCATTTCCTTCACCTGCTTAACAACATTCAGGAAGTCGGCTCCGGAACGGTCCATCTTATTTACAAATCCGATACGGGGTACCCCATAACGGTTTGCCTGGCGCCATACGGTTTCAGACTGAGGTTCCACACCGTCCACAGCAGAGAACAGGGCAATCAGCCCATCCAGTACACGCATAGAACGCTCCACCTCTACGGTGAAATCCACGTGACCCGGCGTATCAATGATATTGAAATAGTACGGCTTGGTTTCAGGTGTGTTCTTACCCTTATCGGTCGGGAAATTCCACTTGCAGCTTACAGCGGCGGAGGTAATGGTGATACCACGCTCTTTCTCCTGTTCCATCCAGTCTGTAGTGGCGGCCCCATCATGCACCTCACCAATACGGTGGATCATACCGGTATAACGGAGGATACGCTCCGTAGTGGTGGTTTTACCCGCGTCAATATGGGCGGCAATACCAAAGTTTCTTTGAAATTTTAAATCAGCCATGACTATTGTTTTGTTGTTTTGTTTTTGATTTTGACTTGAAAATATGGGTTGTTATTACTTGTTTAACTTTTGTGTTCCGGGTTTGCGATTATGCAGGCTGGAACATTTTTCCGGAGGAAAGATCAGCCAATAAGAATGGAATTCCGTTTCCGGAACAATGGCTGATATGTAAGATTAGACTCTCATAGACTGCCACTTGAAGAAAAACCCTGCCACACCCTGTCCTTACTCCATAATTTTTCCTAATGGCGGCGCAAAGGTAGAGGAATTTCCTGAAATTCAAAGCACCATCTTTCTGTAAAACCGGCTGTGGAAAAAAGAACAACCGGCCCAAAAAAAATCCCCTCCGGGAAGGAGGGGATCACTTTAAGCAATTGGTTCTTACTTGTAATAACTGAGTGTCAGTTCAGAACGACGGTTTTTCTGCCGTCCGGCCGCTGTTTTGTTGTCGGCTATTGGTTTGGTTTCACCGTAACCGGTGGCCGTAATACGGGAGGCATCCACCCCTTTACTCACCAGGTAAGTTTTTACAGACTCAGCCCGGTTTTGACTCAGGGTCATATTCTTATCATCATTCCCCACATTATCCGTATGACCGTCAATATTGAGGCTCATACCCGGGTTATCTTTCATGATCTGGGCTACTTCATTCAGCCCTTTATAAGATTTGGTCTGCAATTTGGCACTGCCGGTCTGGAAGAGAATATTGGCAGCAGCCATATTCACTTTTTTCTTAACCTCTTCAGTAATGACCGGGCAGCCGCTATTTTCTCTTACACCAGGGATGGTCGGGCATTTATCTTCCTCGTCATTGATGCCGTCTCCGTCACCATCCGGAACAGGACAACCCTGATAACGGGCCAGACCGGGTACAGTCGGACATTTATCTTCCTCATCATTGATACCGTCTTTATCAGTATC
>JACSRW010000013.1 GCA_014879565.1 Chitinophagaceae bacterium | reverse complement strand
CGGTCGGGGTGCAGACCGGCATAGCCGCGTCTGCATTCGAGTCTCGTCTTCCGCTCATTTACCCCTGTTTATGGCAGGGGTTATTTTTTTGCCGGTGTTGAAGCAGGTTTAACAGGCAGACTCACCGGTTTCTTTTTGGGTGTATTACTGAAATTATACCCGATAGTAAACCGGTAATTTTTGGTCCGGGTCATACTATAGCTTTCCAGGTTGAAATTTGGCCCATAGGTAAAGGTTTTCCTTTGCTGGTTTACAAAGGGGTCAACCGTTGTCAGTGTAATGGTCAGTCTTTTGTTAAACAGCCTTCTCATCAATCCCAGGTTCATACTCGTATTCCAGCGGGCAAAACCCTGGGCCGAAGCAAAGCGGTTTACATTAAAGCCCCCGTTGAGGGTCCAGAATTCTGTCGGACTATACACCCCGTTAAAATTGGAAGTAAAAGATCCCCCGTCCCGGAATTTGCGGACTGTTTTGTCAAAAGAACTGTATTTGTTATACGTATAACTGGAACTGAAATTCAGCCTGAGTTTACGGGTGAGGGTAACCCCGTTCCAGGTACTCACTTCCCACTCTTTCCGGCCACTGATATTCTCCCAGGTAATCTGCGTTTTGCCATCCGGCAACAGGGTACGCACCTGGCTGAAGATATCTTCCACACTATTATATCCAAATCCGAGATTCAGAAAATACTTCGTTTTGGTCCGCCCAATAATAAAGTCCAGGTTATGTGATGTGGATGCTTCCAGTTCTGAATTACCAAAGCGAACATTATACGGATCCGAATAATCAATAGTCGGGTTCAGTTCGCCAATACCCGGCCGGCGAATGCTGCGCCGGTAGGCGAAAGTCAGGCTCAGTTTTTCTTTCCAGGTTTTATTGATATTCCCGAAAGGCAGCCAGGTCCAGTAATGATTCCTTACCTCCCTGTTTTCTTTATACAACTCAAACCAGATATCTGTCCGTTCGGCACTGGTACCGGCAGTAATGCTGAATTGCTCACCCAGTAACTGCCTGACGGAAGCCCGCCAGTTACCCACGGTTTGGTGGAACCGGAAATGATTGCTGAGCAGATCCAGTTTCTCCATTGTTCCTTCAGGCTTTTTCCGGTAACTCGCGTCAATCAGCACATGATTATTGGAACGGTTATAAATGGCCCCGAGGGAAATAAATGTTTTTTTATTCTCAAGCATCCGGTCATAGTGCAGGTTCACTGTCTGCCCGTTGACCCGTGTCAGGTTATTCTGCCGCTGTATGGAATCCTGCCCGGTGGGTGTATAATCCGGGTAAAAATATTGCTGGTAAAAATCCCGGTCATTCTTATTATGCGAAAAATTGTAACTGCTGAGCAACCGTAACATTTCACCGGGTTTACCCCGGTAGGTATAGGTCAGGCTGGCTGAAGGACTATAGCCTTCTGATTCACTGCTGATCTCCCGCAGACTCAGTTTCCACAACTCATCAAAACGGTTGATGTTCCGGTATTCCGTACTGCTGTAACTGGTTGCATCACTCTGGTTATAATGCAATACCAGGTTTAGCGCATGTTTCTTGTTAAAATCATAATCCATATTCAGCCGGAAATTCGGACGCATATTACGGCTGCGGCTGTTACTGATGGTATTGAAGAAATTAGCTGAATCCGTATAAATATTGTTCCGGATGGAATAGCCGCTTCCGGTATAACGGTTAAAACCGGCCCCGGTATTAATGCTGAGTGCCAGCCCATTTTTCCGGTAATTATAGCTGCCGTTCAGACTGTATTCTCCCCGCGTACCACCACTGACGGATATACGGCCACTCTTTCCAACCCGCCCCTTCCGCATTACAATATTGATCACTCCTCCCTGTTCGTTGGCATATTGAGGTGGAGGATTGGTCATCACCTCAATCTTTTCCACCGAACTGCCCGGCATGGATTCCAGCAAATCCTGTAATTGCTGCATATTCAGCGAAACAGGTTTGTCATCAATCAGAATCCTGGGCTCCTTCCCGCGTACAGAAACCTTGCCGTCCGCATCCTTTGTTACCAGGGGTACCTGTGTTAACAGGTCGCTTACATTACTGCCGGCAGCCAGTGCGGATTCTCCTGCATTAAATGTAATATTCCCGTCTTTCGACTGTACCAGGGGCTTTTCCGCATAAATCACCACATCTTCCAGGGTTTCACTGGTCTTGGGTTTGAGCTGAATATCCGCCAGGTTAAAATCACTCCGGTCAGCCCTGAAATGAATACTGTCAATATTCATTGTCTGAAATCCCACATAACTTACCGAAACCCGGTAATAACCAAATCCAATCCCCCCGAACCGAAACTCGCCGCTCTTATCCGTAAGCTGGGTAAATACCTGCAGGGTATCCTTCATGGCAACCAGCCTGACGGTCGCCCCTTCCAGGGCCTTGTTCCGGCTATCCATTATATTACCGGTCAGCAAACCGGAAGCAGTTTTATCCTGACCGATCATATTTATGGATAAGCCACTAAAAACCAATAAAAAGAAAATTTTGCCCTGCATCATGTGTTAGACGTAATTAAAAATAATTACCTGCCCTTGATCCATGAAAAAAATTAAACCAGTCAAATATAAATTATTGTATATCAGTATGTAATCACGATATGACAGGATGTCACATTCTCCCGGAATTGAGGTATATTTGCGGTTCTAAACCAACGGAATGATTGACCAGTTAATGAATAAAACGCATGATGAAAGCCGGCAGGGGGAAGCCTATGCCCCTTTTGTGCGGGATCCGAATGAATACCGGAAGCGCTTTTATATTGAGAGCTATGGTTGTCAGATGAACTTTGCTGACAGTGAAGTGGTCGCTGCCATTCTGAACCAGGAAGGGTACGGCGCTACCCGTGAACTGACCGAAGCGGATCTGATTTTTATAAATACCTGTTCCATCCGTGAAAAGGCCGAGCAAACCGTCAGAAAAAGGCTTACCGAATTCCGGAAGCTGAAAGAAAGTAAAAAGGGTATGCTGGTGGGGGTACTGGGCTGTATGGCAGAACGGCTGAAAGCGCAGTTCCTGGAAGAGGAAAAACTTGTGGATATCGTGGTGGGCCCGGATGCCTACCGCAGCCTCCCGGCATTGGTGTCCGAGGCGGAAAGCGGACAGAAAGCCGTCAACGTACTGCTGAGCAGGGATGAAACCTATGCGGATATCTCTCCTGTAAGACTGGATAATAACGGGGTAAGTGCCTTTGTCAGTATCATGCGGGGTTGTAACAATATGTGCTCATTCTGTGTTGTACCCTTTACCCGTGGCCGGGAAAGGAGCCGGGACGCGTCCAGCATCATCCGGGAATGCCGTGATCTTTTTGAAAATGGTTACCGGGAAGTTACCCTGCTGGGGCAGAATGTGGACAGCTATTATTATGTGGATGAAAACGGGCAGGAGACGGTCACTTTTGCCCGCCTGATGGAAGCCGTGGCATCTATTTCTCCCCTGTTAAGGGTTCGGTTTTCCACGTCCCACCCGAAAGATATAACCGATGAGGTACTCTATACCATGGCCAGGCATGAAAATATCTGCAAGTATATCCATTTGCCGGTACAGAGCGGTTCCACCCGTATCCTGCAGCTGATGAACAGGACCTATACCCGTGAATGGTACATGGCCAAAGTAGACCGTATCCGGGAAATATTACCGGAATGCGGCATCTCTTCAGATATAATTGCCGGCTTTTGTACGGAAGAAGAAAAAGACCATGCCGATACCCTTGCTGTGATGGCATACAGCCGGTATGATATGAGTTATATGTTCATCTACAGCGAAAGACCGGGCACCCTGGCACAGCGCCGTTACACCGATGATATTCCTGAACCCGTTAAAAAAAGACGTTTGCAGGAAATTGTGGAATTGCAGAACCGGCTCTCCCTGGAAAGTAACCGGGCGGATATCGGCAAAACCTTTACGGTATTGATTGAAGGCGACAGCAAACGAAGTGACCAGGACTGGATGGGACGGAATTCGCAGAATAAAGTGATTGTATTTCCCAAAAAAGCGGGTAGTTCTCTGAAAGCAGGTGACTATGCCGATGTGCGTGTTCATGATTGTACTCAGGCGACCCTCCTGGGCAATCTTATTTAAACTTTTAAAAAGCCTCCGGGCTTCAATATGGATATTCAGAGTATTAAAAACAGGTTTGGTATTATCGGAAATGCCCCGGCCCTGAATTACGCGTTGCAGGTGGCCACACAGGTGGCCGGCACCGATCTGACCGTGCTGATCAACGGAGAAAGCGGTGTGGGTAAAGAAGTTTTTTCCCAGATCATACACGCCCTTTCCTCCCGGAAACACAATCCTTTTATAGCGGTGAACTGCGGGGCGATTCCCGAAGGCACAATTGATTCCGAATTATTCGGACATGAAAAGGGCTCTTTTACCGGAGCCGTGGATGCCCGAAAAGGTTATTTTGAAACGGTAAACGGAGGCACCATTTTTCTGGATGAGATCGGGGAAATGCCCCTCGGTACACAGGCCCGTTTACTGCGGGTACTGGAAACCGGGGAGTTTATCCGGGTCGGTTCTTCCAAAGTGCAGAAAACAGATGTACGGGTAATCGCGGCCACCAATAAAGACCTGCTTCAGCATGTACAGGCAGGCAAATTCAGAGAGGACCTTTATTACCGGCT
Organism: Chitinophagaceae bacterium; assembly: GCA_014879565.1. Taxonomy (GTDB): domain Bacteria; phylum Bacteroidota; class Bacteroidia; order Chitinophagales; family Chitinophagaceae; genus JJ008. The sequence continues at coordinate 8,274 of JACSRW010000013.1, read as the reverse complement.
CAGCACTGTTCCTATCCGCGTTCCCGCCTTACACGACCGGCCAGAAGATATTCACCTGTTGTTCCGCAAATTCGCCGCTGATTTTGCCAATAAATACAAAACCTCGCCCGTTCAGCTGGATGAAGAAGCGAAACAACTGTTAATAAGTTATCCCTGGCCCGGTAATGTCAGGGAATTAAAGAATATTGCGGAACAGATTTCCGTGCTTTCGCCCCAAAAGCTGATCAGTTCCGGTGAGCTGAAAAAATTCCTGCAACCCTATACCAGCAACCGTTTGCCGGTGCTGGTAAATACGCCCGGAAGTCATGCTGATTTCTCTAATGAAAGGGAAATTCTCTACAAGCTCTTTTTTGATATGAAAAAAGACGTGACGGAACTGAAACGGATGTTCTTTGATGTGTTGCAGCATCCTGAACTGGCCGGACAGCATCCGCACCTGGTTAGCGAACTCAAGGAAGTGAGGAGCTCCGCCCCGGAAATTGTACATCCGATTTCCATCCCGGTGAATATGCCGGCTGGCGGCAGCACGGTGCAACCGGTGCTGATGACACCGGATATTCACGAGCATGTGGAAGTGGAAGAGAGCCTTAATATCATGGACAAGGAAAAGGAACTGATTATTAAAGCGCTTAAAAAACATAAAGGAAAGAGAAAGGATGCGGCGCTTGACCTTGGGATCAGCGAAAGAACCCTCTACCGGAAATTAAAAGAATACGACATCGAAGAATAATGAAAAAACCTGTACAGACTTTCATCTCTCTTGCAACCCTGGCCGTATTGTTCTTTTTACTGTCAGCCAACAGCAGCTGTGGCATCTACCGTTTTACAGATGCGTCCATCCCCGACAGTATTAAGACCATCCGCGTCAACCTGCTGGACAACCGGGCATCCTATATTAATCCGCAACTCAGTCCCCGTCTCTCCGACAAACTCCGTCAGAAAATTGTTGCCCAGACCAAACTCACGCAAACCAACAATGATGATGCCGACTGGGAAGTCAGCGGAACAATTACACAATACTCATTCAGCACTTCCGCTATTACCGGACAGCAGGCTTCCAATAACCGCCTCACCGTGGGTTTGCAGATCACCCTGCTTGACCGGAAAGCCGACAAAACGGAAAAACATGATGTCAGCCGGAGTTTTGAATTCAGGGGTGACCAGTCATTTCAGCAGGCGGAAAATGATCTTGCCGAGGAAATGATACGAACACTGGCGGATGATATTTTCAATAAACTTTTTTCAAAGTGGTAAGGAAATCCTCCCGCTGAGAAGCCGCATTTCCCGTAAATTGCGGCCATGAATTCCGGCATCGATCTGTTGGTAAAAACCTTATTGCAAAAAGACTCACTCGGCACATGCAGCCTGGAAGAACTGAACCGGTATGCCAGGAAGTATCCTTATATCGGAGCGGCCCATTTACTGGTCGCTAAAAAATTGCAATTGGAAGAACCGGCTCTTTACCCGGAACAATTCCGGAAATCCCTGCTTTATTTTCCGGAACCACTCCGCGCTGATCAGCTGCTGAATGAAACCGGGAATGCCGAAATCAGGAAAAAAACAACGGAAGAAATGACGGGTGAAAAACCCCGGGAAGCTCCGGAAACAATACCGGTCCTCCCCCCGGAAAATACCCCGGAAAGCCAGGTTTCTTTACCGGAAGAAACAACACAGCATCTGAATGCAGATGAAACGGTAGCCGCCACTCCGGTTCCAGTTATCTCCCCGGCACCCGCCGGCGAACTGCTGTTTGAGCCCTATCACACCGTTGATTATTTCGCTTCCCAGGGAATCCGGATCCGGGACGAAGAAAAACCGGCTGACCGGCTCGGGAAACAACTGAAAAGTTTTACCGAATGGCTGAAAACCTGCAAAAAATTGCCGGATACGGAAATCGGGAAAGGGGTCAGTCAGCAGGCCGAACAGAAAGTGGAACTCATGGCCGGCCAGTCACTTGCAGAACGAGATGTGATTACAGAAGCCATGGCTGAAGTGTGGGAAAAGCAGGGAAATTCATTAAAAGCCATTGAAATATACACTAAATTAAGTTTGCTTGAACCCGCTAAAAGCCCTTATTTTGCAGCGAAAATTGAGGCACTTAAAGAAAAATAACTGATATGACGACCTTATTTGTGATACTGATCATCCTTGCTTCTGCTATCCTCGGGCTGATTGTACTGGTTCAAAATCCCAAAGGAGGCGGACTGGCTGGAAATATCGCCGGTTTCAGCAACCAGTTTATGGGGGTGAAGCAAACGACGGATGTACTGGAAAAAGGAACCTGGATTTTTGGCGCCCTGATCGGGGTTCTGTGTATGGTTTCCGTTTTCTTTATTTCCAAGAACAACCCGGCAAATGGCCCCGACAGAACCAATGATGCCACCAACGCGACTGTTCCGGTTTCCAATCCCCCGGCCAACAACAATACATTTCCGATGAATCCGGCTCCTGCCGCAGGAGACACCAGCAAGAAATAAAAAACAGATAATCTGTTAAGACCCGGTCCGTCAGCCGACAGACCGGGTTTTTTATTTAATTTGAAATCCGAATGAAAAAGAAACTGATTCTTTCCTTTTTTGGTTTGCTGCTGCTGGCAGGCATCTTTATCGCTTATAAAACAGCAGGTCCAGCAACCGGAGAAAGCACCCGGAAATATTTGTATATCCGCGAAACGGAAACCCTGCAGGACATCAGTAAACAACTGGAGGAAAGCGGGGCGCTAAAAAATACAGCCTGGTTCAGAAGGGTTGCCGGATGGATGAACTATACCCGGCCAAGACCCGGCCGGTATGAACTGAAAAAAGGAATGAGCCTTTACAACCTGGTGAAAATGCTTCGGGCTGGCAGACAGGCGCCTGTTAAACTCGTAATTGTAAAAGAAAGAACCCGGGAATTGTTTGCCGGTAAAATGGGAAAGAAATTTGACACGGACTGTGACTCCCTTTGCCTGATCAGTTACCTGAACAATAATGATTCACTCCGGCAATTCGGCGTGGACAGCAATACCGTCATGTCCATCGTAATGCCTTTTACGTATGAGATATACTGGAACAGTTCACCCCGGAAAATAGTCAGCCAGTTCCAAACTGCCTGGGACAAGTTCTGGACTCCGGAAAGGAAAGCCAAAGCAGAAAAACAGGGGCTCAACCCCCTGCAGGTTTCCATCCTGGCCTCTATTGTGGAGGAGGAAACCACCCGCAAACCGGATAAATATAATATTGCCAGTGTGTATCTGAACAGGCTTCGCCGGGATATGAAACTGGAAGCAGACCCTACCGCCAAATTTGTCACCCGTAATTTCGGACTCAACCGGATTACCTATGCTCATCTCCGGCAGGAATCGCCCTATAATACCTATATACATAAAGGGCTGCCCCCCGGGCCCATCTGTACCCCATCGGTGGAGTCGCTGGAAGCCGTACTGGACGCCCCGCAAACAGATTATATATTCTTCGTGGCGAGTTATAAATTTGACGGCAGCAGCATTTTCACCAGCAATTATGCTGATCACCAGAAGTATGTGAAATTATTTCACGCAGAACAAAACCGGAGAGCCGATTCCCTGAAAAAGCGGAAAGGTTAAAGATGGCCCTGAAGCACAAAATATCCCAACGACTGGAAAGCAGTAAACCGGTAGCCTGGATGATCCGCCGGAGTAAATCCGGCTCCATCCCCGGTTTTAACGGCATAGCCCTCTATGATGTAGTACTCTTTTTCATTGGCCAGGTACGTACGATCGGCATGACGGAAAGAGCCTCCTCTATTGCTTTCAATTTTGTCATGGCCATTCCCCCCGCCATCATTTTTTTATTTACCCTGATCCCCTTCATACCCATCAGCGCCGAATTCCAGGATGAAATGTTCAGCCTGATCCGGGAAGTGATTCCGGGTGAAAAAGACAATGCCGTACTCATCGGATTCCTGCAGGATTTTATCAATAATCCCCGGAACGGACTCCTCTCCCTTGGTTTTCTGCTGTCCCTTTATTTTTCCTCCAACGCCATGATGGGGATCATGCGCTCATTTGACAAGAACTACATCGGTTTCCGGAAACGGAAAAACTGGCAAAGCCGGCTGGTGGCGATCAAAATCACCCTTTTTCTTTACTTGTTTGTATTTGCATCTGTCCTGTTGCTGGTGGCCCGGGGCGTAGTACTCAAATGGCTGGGAATCCGGAATGAATTCCTCCTGGCCCTGATCAATAACCTAAGGATTGCAGTGGTAGTCCTCCTGTTTTTTGCCTGTATCTCCTTCATCTACCGTCATGCCCCTTCCGTACATAAAAAATGGAAGCTGATCAATCCGGGATCCATCCTGGCTACCTTCCTGATGCTGCTGATGACCTTCGCTTTTTCATGGTGGGTCTCCCGTTTCGGGAATTATAACCAGCTCTATGGTTCAATCGGCACCATCCTGATTATAATGGCGCTGATTTTTATGAATTCCCTTGTACTCCTGATCGGATTTGAGCTGAATGTCAGTATTTCCTCCCTGAAAAAAATTGCGGATGAACGGAAAGAAAACAGTACGGGTGAAGAGGGAATTTCTGCCTGAATTCCGAACTTTAAGGAACAAAACCTGTCAGTATGAAACAGAAGTTGTTTTCCGTTTTACCAGCCTTTCTTTTATTCTCCTTTTTCCCGATAACCGGGGAGCCGCTGCCGATCGGCTCAAACCTCCCCCACCCTGATCTGAAGATGAAAGATGTGGAAGGACGCGACATTTCTTTCCGGGATGCCCGGAAAAAGAAAGGGCTGCTCGTTATGTTCAGTTGTAACACCTGTCCCTATGTCATCAAAAACCAGGCACGCACCAAAGAAGCCTGCGCCTTTGCAGATGCCAGCGAAATCGGGGTGGTTATTCTGAATCCCAACGAAGCAAAAAGAAGTGAAGATGATTCACCGGAAGAAATGAAAGCCTATGCCAAAGACCAGGGGTACAGCTGGCACTACCTGGTTGATAAGAACTCGGTGATGGCGGATGCGTTCGGAGCCAACCGCACCCCGGAATGTTTCCTTTTTAACGAAGAAGATAAACTGGTTTATCACGGTGCGATTGACGACAATCCGTCTGACGCTGGAGCCGTAACCCGGAAACATCTCATAGAGGCCATGAAAGAAATGACTGCCGGGAAAGAAATAAGTATAAAAAAATCCCGTTCGGTTGGCTGTACGATTAAAAGACTCTGAAAAAAAGTCCGGTAAAACCGGACTTTTTTTATGGAAAACTTAACTCCCCGCATCCAAACAGGGAACCAGATTCCCTCATTTAAAACCATGCTTATGTTTTCCCGTACAACACTAACCCGGGTCCTGATTATCGGATTTATGGTAGGCGTGGGCTATGCCCTGGCCAAAGCTTTTTATCATCAGAGTATTATGGGTATCCTGTTTGGATTTACCAGCCTGGGGGCCGGAATCTATTTTTTGCTGTTGCTGGCAAAGGCGAAAGAAGAGATGGAGTCCGGTCAGAACGGATAGTCCTTAAGGTATAGCCATGATTTTTCAGTTCCCCTCCTGATCTTTTCCGGGCAGCAGCATTGTTTTCAGCAGTTCCCGCAGCCGGGCCGGCTTGATTTGTGATTCGGTAAAATACCGGAAACGGTTCCGGGGATTAAGCAGCAGGGTGGCCGGTATAGCCCCGGACCAGGCTGAATCCACCAGCGGACAAAAATAATCCGCATTGGTTTCATCCAGCCAGAAGAAACGGGCGGCAAATTTCCTGCGTTGAATCGTTTGCTGAATACCTATGGGAAACTGCTCCCGGAAATCAAGACTCACCAGCCAGAGTTGCAGACTATCCGGCCGGTATTTGCTGACCTCTTCCATCATCCAGGGAATTTCTTCCACACAGGGCTGACACCAGGTGGCCCAGAAATTCACCAAAACAGGATGCCGGACACTGTCTGTAAGTTTCCTGAGTTCACTGATTTTTACAGACCGGATTTCCTGCGCATTACTATGCAGAAACAAACACATCGTTAACAGAAAAAAGTATTGTTTCATAGTACAGAATTCTCTTCATTATCATTTATTGCCAGATCCCACTGCCGGAGCAAATCCTGCTTCATAGCATGGTCCAGGTTATACCGGGTGTAATGACCAGCCAGTGATTTCTGGCGATAAGCTTCATACAGCGTAACAGCACAGGCTACACTGATATTCAGAGAACGGATGATACCCACCTGAGGGATAATAAAGTTTCCGTCGGCCATTTCCCTGCATTCCTCACTTACCCCGCTGTGTTCATTTCCGAAAACAAGGGCCACGGATCCGGTAAGATCCAGTTCATACAATCCTTTGGCACCAGTACTAAGATGTGTGGTGTATACCGCATCGTATTTTTCACGCAAATCCCGGAAACAGGCTTTGCTGTCATCGTATTGGTGTATGGTAAGCCATTTTGCCGCGCTGGAAGAACTACGGGCTCCCCATTTTTTATGCCTGGGAATGCGGGTGTTGAGTATATAAATGTCCTGTACGCCCACGGCATCACAGGTGCGCATAACGGCGGAAATATTATGCGGATCAAAAACGTTTTCCAGCACCACGGTCAGTCCGGTCTGTCTTTTCCCGAGTACGGTCAACAGTTTTTCCTTTCTTTCTGGTGTCATACTTACCGTATTTATGCAAACTTCGTAAAATTACCTATACGGCATTAAGTCAGGCTCAAATCCGGGTATTGCACCCATCCCCCTGTTATCGTTTCATTTTGCAGGGTTACCCCCAATTACCAACTAAGTACCAGTGCTTAATTTTAAATAATCCGGTACTTATTACGTTAAAAGCTCAATCTGACCATATATTTTAAAGAATTAATTTAATCACATCACTATGCTAAATTTTTATTCTGCCAGCACCAGGGCAGTTAATACCCGCCGGGGAATAGCCGAATGAATTGATTCCGCGTTGGGTGAGAACCGGGATGCCTGCAGTCTGCTTGTTATTCATCCGGCACTCGGCCATAATTTCAATGAATTAATTGAAGCAACCGTCATCAGGGTGTAAGACAACAGGGAAGGTATCGCGGAAGAACACCGGATAAAATTTTTGACATGTTTTACAGAGCTTCCAATTCGGATCCCGGTACCGGACTGGGCCTGTATATCTGTAAAGAAATCCTTCAGAATATTGATGGCCGTATTTTTGTGGAGTCAGCTAAAGGAGCAGGAACCGTATTTATTTTGCATATTAAAAACAAAGCAGCTTCCCTATGAAACGTTACATGCTTATTGATGACGATGAGTCATACCTGGTACTCAACCATGAAATGATTAAACTCACCAATCCGGAGAAAGAGATTCTTGAGTTTAATTCCGCGCATGCAGCGCTTGAATGGATGGATGCCCATTGCCAGTTACCCGATAAATGGCCGGGATATATTTTGCTGGACATCCGGATGCCCTTTATGAACGGATTTGAGTTTCTGGAGAAAATCAGGCAGTTCCCGGCAGAACTGCTGGAACGGATTAAAATATTCATGATGACCTCTTCCCTGGATGAGCGGGATTTTTACAAGGCAAAGGATTATCCTTTTGTGTATAACTATTACTCCAAACCGCTGACGATGGAGATGATAACCGAAATTGAAACCACCCAGATGAGAAATCCGGCATTATTGGGCTCCGGGGACTGAACAGATCAGCTCTTTTCCGGCAGGCGGTTATTTTCATCCGGAAAGATGATCGCCGGCCGGAAAGATTTTGCCGAGGGGAGATCAATCTGGATGTAGCTGACTATGATCAGGATATCTCCTTTCTGTACTTTACGTGCAGCAGCCCCGTTCAGGCAGATGGTACCGGTGCCCCGCTCTCCCTTTATAACATAGGTTTCCAGCCGCTCACCGTTATTATTATTCACCACCTGCACTTTTTCAAACTCAATCAGGTTGGCGGCATCCATCAGATCCTCATCTATCGTAATGCTTCCTACATAATCAAGATTGGCATCCGTTACCCTTACGCGGTGGATCTTGGATTTGACCATTTCAATCTGCTGCATTTTTTCCATTTTGGGAGGGCAAATATAAACCCAAAAAGGCCGATGCGGCTGTTAAATTATACTCCCGGCAATGAGGTTAAAAAGATATTTCGGATGCAAGACGAAGGATTTCAGAATTTGAATCCGAAGTTGTACATTTGCAGCCCGGTAGTTCGGGACGTAGCGCAGCCCGGTAGCGCACTTGCATGGGGTGCAAGGGGTCGCTAGTTCGAATCTAGTCGTCCCGACTAACATAGAAACCCTGACCTTTTTGGTCGGGGTTTTTTGTTTGATT
>JACSRW010000012.1 GCA_014879565.1 Chitinophagaceae bacterium | reverse complement strand
CGGTGAAATTGATATGAACGAAGTGCATCCCTATATCAGTGAGGGATTCGGTGAAGATTTTGTGCCGAAGAACTATGATATGAGCGTCATAGACCATTTCGAGCAGGTCACGGATAAAGACGGGGCCGTTATGGCCCGCAGACTGGCCAAAGAAGAAGGGCTGTTCTGCGGTTACAGTGCAGGCAGTTGTATTCAGGGACTCATTCAACTGAAAGACCGGCTGAAAAAAGGAGACCGGGTGGTTTGTATCTTCCATGACCATGGCAGCCGCTATGTGGGAAAAATCTACAATGACCAGTGGATGCTGGAAAGAGGTTTCCTGGATGTAAAAACATTCCGCGATGTCGTCAGTGCCAGAGGCAGGAAACCACTGATTACCGTAGAGCCTTCGCAGACAGTGGCGGAAGCCGTTTCCCTGATGAAGAAGTATGATATTGAACAAATACCCGTAATGGAAGACAACAAGCCGGTCGGCGCGATCAGTGAAAGCGGATTGTTTCAGAAAATTTTTGATAACCCTGAGATCAAAAATGCCTGCGTGAAAGAAGTACTTGAACCCCCCTTCCCCGTTGTGCCCTATGATACGCCCGTGGAAAGACTGAGTCACCTGATTAACCGGGAGAACGGGGCCGTACTGGCAAAAGATGAAGCAGGGAATTATCACATTGTTACAAAATATGACGTGATTCAGTCGCTCGGGAATTAAGGCAATAAAAAAACAGGCATCGTATACCGTTTTAACACCACTGCCGGTTCGGGCGGCTTCGCCGTTATTTATACTTGATTTTCAATATATTATACCATTTTATTCAAAAAGCTCCTCAAAGGAGCTTTTTGTTTTTCGTAATTCTACGTTTGCTCTGCCTGTAATAATGCGCAATAAACACATGATGACTTTACGAGAAAAACGGTAAAAAATGTCGTAAAAAAAAGAGGAAGTTTTGCTCTGTTTTGTGAATGAAATGCCAATTACTTTTGTATCAGAAGTTGATTGATATCGTTTCAATCTTTTGTCGAAGTCCAATATCATAGCAAGAAAAACCGTCCAGACTAACAAACCCAAATCCTTAGAAAGACCTGACAATTAAAAATCCAGTATCGGTCAACTTCTCTTTTTCTTTTTAGTTTTTTGACAACCCGTTTTAAATCCGAACCCCGTTGAAGACCTGTAAAACCAGCCTTGAAAAATCGTTTGCAGCCTGATCCTAAGAAAGTCCTGTTTATCCATATCCAATCCAAAAGTCCAGATCCAACGAAAACCATCCAATCCGATTCCGAAAGAAAAACCCAATCCAGATCCGACGAAAATCCATCCATCCAAGTCCTGAAAACCACTAAGTGTCACCGTGTCCAAATCCATGAAAGAACTTTAAAACATCCGGAACCCCTCCTGCTAAACCAAGTTTAGCAGGAGGCGCGGTGCACGGAAAACCGTTACCCGTCTCCCCTCTCCCTTTTCCCTTCTGTTTCCTATCTTTCCGTCATGAGAATCATTACTGATCCATGTGGCCGTATGCTGTCCGTTGCCGATCATCCTCATAAAATCATTTCCCTTGTCCCGTCCCAGACCGAATTGCTGTATGCTCTTGGCCTCTCTGATGAAGTTTGCGGCATTACCCGCTTTTGTATCCATCCTGGCGCCTGGCACCAATCCAAAACCCGGATTGGAGGCACAAAAAATCCTTCCCTTTCATTAATCCGCAGTTTAGAACCCGACCTGATTCTTGCCAACAAAGAAGAAAACAGGAAAGAAGATATATCGGAGCTTGAGAAAGACTTTCCGGTATGGGTCAGTGATTGTAATGATCTTCGCTCCGCGTTGGACATGATAAATGAAGTGGGCATGCTGGTGAATAAACAGCAGGAGGCTCAGCTTCTCACTGCGGCCATAGAATCTTCGTTTTCGTCCATCCCTTTGCTGAAAAAACGTCCACGCACCGCTTACCTGATCTGGAAAGATCCCTGGATGAGCGCAGGGGGAGATACGTTTATACATGCCATGCTTGAAGCCGCCGGTTTTGAAAATCTATTCAGGAATGCAAAAAGATACCCGGTTACCAGTCCGGAAGAATTAATGGAAATGGGTTGTGAAATGGTTTTGTTATCGTCCGAGCCCTACCCTTTCCGGGACAAACATATTTTACAACTACAGGAAAAAATGCCCGAAGTACGCATCAGCATCTGTGACGGAGAAATATTCAGCTGGTACGGAAGTCGTTTGCTGCTGGCACCAGCCGGATTCCTGGAACTTCGAAAAAAACTGGATATCTGCTGAATCCTCCACTCCCCACTCCCCACTCCCCACTCCCCACTCCCCACTTTCTACTCTCTCCACTTTCCTCTCCCCCGAAACTCCTAACTTTAATCATGCGCTTTATAGATAATCAGAACGACCGGGAGACCCATGAAGGTGATAAACCATCCCGGAAGAAGCCCATGTACCCGGTCAATAAAAAACTGAAAGGCTATCTGAAGGAAAGAGGCCGGGAAGTAAAACTGCCGGTCAGCTACCATGATTTGCGCCGGTTCACCTGGTCCACGCCGATCCTTGACAAACACGGACATCACACTCATTGGGAAAAAGCCTCTTATGACAGCCGGGAATGGGACTATATCCGGGAAGGGCTGGTAAAAATCTACGCGATCCTCAAAACAGAAGGAGATTTCAGTTATATCTCTCACCTGGATGTGGCCCGGATTGACTATTGCTCCTTTGGCAATTCCAACCCTTTCCGGATACGAATTGTCAACAAATACAATGACAACTACGATCATTACTATATTAAAATAGCAGACGCTTCCCGGATTTACGGTCTTGAACTGGAGCATATTCTTTCCCCCAACCGGATTACATTTTATACCTGTGACGATACCCTGGTGGAAGAACATATACCGGGTATCCCGGGTGATGTATTTATCCGGCACCTGATGGAAGCCCCGGAGACGAATAAAATCCGCCTGGCCAAGGAATTTGTCAAATTCAATGAACGCTGCTTTGTCCGCCTGCTTGGCGATATGCGCAGTTATAATTTTGTTGTAAGTATCACCCCGGATATTGAGGATTATCAATACCGGATCCGCTGTATTGATTTTGATCAGCAATCGTACGAGGGAAGAAAAAATCTTTACCTGCCGCAGTTCTTTAAAGAAAATTATCCCTTTGTTCAATTATGCCTGACACACCTCAACCGGGAGTCGATTGAACAATACCAGGCGGAGGAACGTACAATGATTACTTTCCGGCTGGCCAGTTCCCGTTACCGGATTAAGGACCTGCTGGATATAATGACACATGACACGATTTCCACTCCCGAAAAACTGGCACAGCTGAAAAACGAACTGGGCGTTTATATGAAGAGCAATGCCTATGACAAGTGCGCCTCAATGGGTGAAGTGGTTAAAACCCACCTGAAGCAGACCCTGCGAAAGAACCTGCTGCTGGTCCAGAAGAATATCGGAAAAAGCAAACGAAAATCATAAATATACGAACGGGCGTCAGGTTTTGAAATTACAGAAATGCCCTATATTAGCGGCCCTTAACGTTGCCTGCCGCTGAAAAGCATTTGCCACTTTTAAAAACATTACCAGCAATGAAAAAGTACAGAGCCGGGGTGCTGTTCGGCGACGAACTGGAAGCACTCTACAACGACGCCAAAGAAAACCAATTTGCCCTTCCTGCCGTAAACACCATCGGGACCAACACGATCAATGCGGTCCTGGAAACAGCCGCCAAAGTTAATTCACCGGTCATCATCCAGTTCTCCAACGGAGGCGCCCAGTTTATCGCCGGCAAAGGCATGCCCAATGATCAGCTCCAGGGAAATATTTCAGGTGGTGTATCCGGAGCCCTTCATATTCATAATGTTGCTAAATATTATGGTGTACCTGTTGTTCTGCATACCGATCACGCAGCCAAAAAATGGCTGCCCTGGATAAGCGGACTCCTGGATGCCGGAGAACAATATTATAAGGAAAAAGGCCAGCCTCTTTTCAGTTCCCATATGCTTGACCTGAGTGAGGAACCCATCGCGGAAAATATTCATACCTCTGTGGAATTCTATAAGCGTATGAAACCGCTCGGTATGAGTATTGAAATTGAACTGGGTGTTACCGGCGGGGAAGAAGACGGTGTGGACAACAGCGATGTGGAAAATTCAAAACTGTATACCCAGCCGGAAGACGTTGCCTTTGCCTATGAGGAACTCAGTAAAGTGGGTAAACTTTTTACGGTCGCTGCCGCTTTCGGCAACGTGCACGGTGTGTATAAACCCGGCAATGTTGAACTTCGTCCGGTGATCCTGAACAACAGCCAGGAATATATTCAGCAAAAATTCGGTACCGGCCCCAAACCCGTTTATTTTGTTTTCCACGGCGGAAGCGGTTCCCCGCAGGACCAAATACGGGAAGCGATCGGGTATGGCGCCATAAAAATGAACCTCGATACCGATCTCCAGTGGGCTTTCTGGGAAGGGGTACTGAATAACTACAAAAAACATGAAGCTTACCTGCAGGGACAACTTGGGAATCCCGAGGGTGAGGATAAGCCTAACAAAAAATACTATGATCCGCGTGTCTGGTTGCGAAAAGGAGAAGAATCCTTTATAAAGCGACTGGAAACAGCTTTTGAAGACCTGAACTGTATAAACAGAAACGCCTGATCAAATTAAAAGCCGCTGAAAAGCGGCTTTTTTTATACCTGAAGGATTTTTAAGTTTGACTAACGATTGTTAGCTTTGGCAAAGAAACCAAGAACCAAAGAACCAAGAGCCAAGAACCAAAGAACCAAGAACCAAAGAACCAAGAACCAAAGAACCAAGAACCAAGGCCTCCTTTTCATAAGAGTCTCAGTCCCGACAATTGGCTCTTGGATCTTGGCTCTTGGAACTTGGGAAAAAAGAATCAGGAATCCAAACTACAAACTTCAAACCTTCAACCAATGCCTGCCACCATTCAGCAACTGCTGGGTGACAAAGCGGAATACCTGCTTGCACACCAGTCCAAAACAATTTCTAAAGAGCAATTACACTTACCGGGTCCTGATTTTGTGGACCGGATATGGATGCCATCGGACCGGAATCCCCAGGTGCTGAGAAGTCTCCAGCTCATGTATAATACCGGCCGCCTGGCTGGTTCGGGCTACTTATCCATCTTGCCGGTTGACCAGGGAATTGAACATAGCGGAGGGGCCTCCTTTGCCAAAAACCCGGTTTATTTTGACCCGGAAAATATCATCCGTCTGGCATTGGAAGGCGGCTGCAATGCGGTTGCCACCACTTATGGCGGACTGGGCTTTCTTTCAAGAAAATATGCACATAAAATCCCTTTTATTCTGAAAATCAACCATAACGAATTCTTAACCTATCCGAATAAATTCGATCAGGTCATGTTTGCCTCCATTCGGTCTGCCTGGAACCTTGGATCGGCAGCAGTGGGCGCAACCATTTATTTTGGCAGCGATGAATCCACCCGGCAAATCCAGGAAGTGAGCCGGGCATTTGAAATGGCCCATGAGCTGGGTATGGCGACCATACTCTGGTGCTACCTGCGCAATCCTGCTTTTAAAACAAAAGAAAAGGATTACCATGTATCCGCAGATCTGACCGGGCAGGCAAATCATCTCGGTGTAACCATTGAAGCCGATATCATCAAACAAAAGTTGCCGGAAAACAATGGCGGTTACCTGGCCCTGAATACTAAGGAATCTCCCTATGGGAAAAATGATAAACGGATTTACGAAGACCTGACCAGCGATCACCCGATTGATTTATGCCGGTACCAGGTGGCGAACTGTTATATGGGCAGAGCCGGTCTAATTAATTCAGGTGGCGCTTCATCTGGCGCCGGTGACCTGGCAGAAGCTGTTACCACGGCCGTGATCAATAAGCGGGCCGGAGGAATGGGATTAATCAGCGGACGAAAAGCATTCCAGCGGCCCATGGAGGAAGGGGTCGGTATCCTGCATGCGATTCAGGATGTTTACCTCGACCGAAGTATTACCATAGCCTGAAACATTCCCCTCATTTTGGCCGGTTTTTTAACCGGCCAAAATTTTTTTTCCCCAAATCATTCCTTTTTCTGGAATTTTTTTCCACTTTTGAGATAACAAACCACCCCTGTCAACCATAACTACTTATATTCCAATGCCTTCATTTCAGGCACGGGAATAGTGGTGTTATGAACAGGAAATCGAACTTATGAAAACCATCCACAACCTTTCCTTAACGATGCTGGGCATTTTTATCTGCTCAGCCCTCAGTGCCCAGACTATATGTACGGGCGAATCCCTGATTTTCAGAGAAACTTTCGGAACCCAGGACGGCACCTTGCTGGATGAAGGCAGAACCGTAATGAAACCGATGAGAGGTACCGAACCTGAATCAGGAGAATATACCATCGTTCCCAACAGCCAGGCCAGACCTGAATGGCATAACAGCACCGATCATACCGGAGATCCGAATGGCCAGATGATGGTGATAAATACCGGTTATGCTGACGGAGATTATTTCCTGGATACCATATCCGGACTCAGCACAGGCACCTACTATATGGTTTCGCTCTTTGTTATGAATGTGAACCCGACAGGTAGTTGCGGGGGCAATACCACCAATCCCCGGCTAAAAATTGAAGTTGAATATCTTTCTTCTGCGAGCATATTTATGTTCCTGAGCAGCTTTACCTCCCCTTCGATCACACAGACAGACAATCCTTCCTGGGTAAAAATTAACAGCGGATTTATATTACCCCCCGGTACAGGTACGATCCGGTACCGGATTATCAACGATGTCTTTGGAGATTGCGGCAATAGCCTGGCCCTGGATGACATCAGCTTTTCCCAATGTGCCAGCCTGTCCACCCTGCCATCCCGGGGGCTTAAGATAAAATCTATTGAATCCCTGAACGGTAAAAACATGGTGCAATTTTCCACCGAGTCTGAAGCGGAGACCAGTTATATGGAATTACAGAAGAGCCAGGATGGGAGCAACTGGATAACCTGTCACCGTCAGGCAGCCGCCGGAAACAGCGACCGTTATAAAGCCTATACCGCCACGGATAATCTATCCGGAACATACCCGGTTTATTACCGGATCCGTCAGGTTGACGCGAAAGGCGGGGAAATGTATTCTGCTATTGTCAGGTATGAACAAAAAGAGGAAACCGGCGGAATCCGTGCCTATCCGAATCCGTTTAACAGCCAGCTTCAGCTGAATATTCAGGTTTCAAACACTGAAACCTGTACCCTGGTTTTACATAACCAGGCGGGTTTGCCCGTACAAAAGCAGCTATTCAATGCCAGAAAGGGACTGAATGTGCTGACGCTAGAAACCAGCCGGCTGGCCCAGGGGACTTATCTGGCCAGCATAAGGGACAGCAATGGTTCAGTTATTCAATCAATAGCGGTCATTAAACAATAAAATTTCTATTAACGTTCGATTTTCAGGCCCCGCCATTCCTGGCGGGGCCTTTCTTTAATTAGTTAAAATGCGAACAACTGTTTTTATTACCTTCAGGTTATCCATAAAATCTGAAGTATGACACATCCCGATCTTACCCGCATTCCCGAATGGTACCATGGCTATATCCGGCAGGTGGAACCAGCCGATCTAAAAGAGGTATTGAAAAAACAGCATATCAGTTTTGCCGGTTTTCTGAAAAACATTCCGCCTGAAAAAAGGGATTACCGCTACGCGGAAGGGAAATGGAGCATCCGGGAAGTTATCCAGCATATACTGGATGCCGAACGGGTTTTTGCTTACCGGGCTTTGTGTATTGCCCGGGGAGAGAAACAACCCCTGCCTTCCTTTGATGAAAATGATTATGCTGCGCAATCAGACGCGTCTGACAGGAGCTGGGAAAGCCTGGAAGAAGAATTCAAAGCTGTACGGCTCTCTACGGAAATCCTTTTTAATTCATTCAATGAAGAAAAGCTGGAGAAAACAGGTATAGCCAGCGGCTGGCCGGTATATGTCAGGGGAATTGGCTTTATTATTGCCGGGCATCTGCAGCACCACTGGACCATCCTGAAAGAAAAATACCTTGGGTAAAAAAATCCCCGGTACAATTTACCGGGGAATATAATTTTCAGCGCTGAGGAATCAGAAAGCTTTTTTTACCGGTTCAGCCGTATTTCCTTTTGCCAGGTTTTGCTGGCTGATAATATCCCTTACCACTTTAATGGCCTGATCAAGGTAAATATCTTTTTGCAATCCTTTCAGCCAGGCCTGGAAACGTTCCTGTTTGGCTTTATCCTCGGCCCATCTGTTTGTTTCTGCCGACAAAGCCGATACATCCAGTTGCCCTTTCAGTTTCAGTAAAGATTCCAGTTGTTTTACGGTCGCCTTTACTTTTTCCTGCTCTTTGCGGTACGTATCCAGTTTAAGGGAATATTTCCGGTCACTTTGTTTGGACAACCACTCGGTTGTTTCGGCAATTAAACGGAATGTAGGATCTGACTCCAGCCTGTCACGGCTCAGCTGTTTGATTGTTTCCAGGTCATAACCAGGTTTCCAGCTGGTATACCCGGCTTTGCTGATCTCATCCCAGGGCAGGGCGTCTTCATTGTCTTTTTCACGCACTTTCAGGTATTCCAGGTTATCCGGAAGCACGATATCGGAACTCACCCCGCGGAGTTGTGTAGAGCCTCCGTTAATGCGGTAAAATTTCTGCAAAGTGAGTTTAACTGTACCCAGTTCAGAATTGGACATAGAAAATCCTCTCTCCGGATCCAGTCCGATATTCCGCTGCACGGTTCCTTTTCCATAGGTGGACGTGCTTCCGATCACCACGCCGCGGTTATAATCCTGGATAGCGGCTGCAAATATTTCAGAGGCAGAAGCGCTGAATTCATTCACCATAACAGCCAGCGGGCCCGTATAAAGCACATTCCTGTCTTTATCCTTTAATACACTGGGCTGATTATCCCGGTCTTTAACCTGTACAATGGGCCCTTCCTCAATAAATAAGCCGGCCATCTGCACCACATCATATAAGGATCCGCCCCCATTATTGCGGAGATCAATCACAATCCCGTCCACCTTTTCCTCCTTCAGCTTCTTCACCTCATTTTCCACGTCTTTGTAGCTCCGGTTACCGGTAGGGTCATCAAAATTGGCATAAAACTCAGGCAGAAAAATATAACCTATCCGGGAGCCGCCTTCGCTGACAACCGCGCTCCGGGCAAAGGTTTCATCCTGTACAATTTTATCCCGGATCAGCGATACCACCCTCACCGATCCATCCATTCTTTTTACGGTCAGCCTGACTTCTGTTCCCTTCTTACCACGGATCACTTTCACCGCGTCTGTTACCAGGAATCCTGTTAGGTCTACCGGCTCTTCCTTACCCTGGGCTACTTTCTGTATAATATCTCCAACCTGTAATTCGCCCGACTTATAGGCCGGGCTGCCTGTAACAATACTGGTAATTTTGATATTCCCCTCATCATATTGCAGGGAGGCTCCGATACCAAAAAAACTGCCGCTCATCTCTTCGTCAAAATAGCGTTTATCCACCGGAGGGAAGAATTCGGTGTGCGGATCCATGGTATTCGTAATACTGTTCACATACAGGTTAAACTTATCATCATCATTGAACTTGAAACGATACCTTTCAAAGGTGCGGTCCATTATTTTTTTGACTCTCTCCCGGGCTTCCTTTTCCAGTTCTTCATCCGTCTTCACCACAAACCCTTCCTTCCCTTTGTTTTTTTCCCTGACATCCAAAAGATCGGCATACCGCTCCAGTGTCATGAATTTGAGTTTCTTTCTCCAGCGTTCTTTTTGCTCAGCCCGGGTGGCCGTGAAGTCCATTTCATCGGTATCAAGGCTCACTTCTTCATCGGCGGTAAAACTGAAGGGGGTGGCGAGCAGTTCAGTATACAGCGCTGCCGCTTCCTCAATCCGGGCGTTAAAGATTCTGCCGGCAGCCAGCGGAAATTCAACCGCAGCGCCTTTAATTTCATCATCCACCCTGGTTTCATACTTTTTCAGGGCAAGAATATCTTCCCGGAGCAGGATTGATTTATCGGCATCCAGCTCTGACATATATTTTTTAAATACCTTCTTTGAAAAGGCATCATCAATCGGCTGGGGACTGTAATGTCCTTCAGAGAGCATCTGACCCACCAGCTTCATGATTTTTTCATAATTGCCTGGCGGAAGAGACCGGTCGGAAGCTTTGCCGATCGGATTAAACGCCAGGATAAAACCAACAGCCAGCACCAGCACAACCAGGGGAAGTCTTTTCATATTTATCAGATATTTTAAAGTAGCGGACATAAACCCAAAAATAACGTAAAATGCCTGCTTTTCTTGCCTGTAAACGCTTTTAACAAGGGTTTTTGATGAATGGTTGACTGAGCCGGGGAAAATAACGAAGGGTTAGTGCGGATAATCAAATTATCTTCTGAATATTTTTCCGGAACATTCAATTTTCCTATTTTTGCAGTCCCAAAAATGGTGGTTGTAGCTCAGCTGGTTAGAGCATCAGATTGTGGTTCTGAGGGTCGCCGGTTCGAACCCGGTCAGCCACCCTGTTCCGGACCCCGTTTCAACAGAGACGGGGTTTCATTTTATACCAATTATGAATTACTGGCTTTTTCTGATTCCGCTTATTTCGGCTTTTATCGGATGGGTGACCAACTGGATCGCCATAAAAATGCTTTTTCATCCCCGTGAACCCCGGCGTTTCCTGGGGATAACCCTGCAGGGTATTTTTCCAAAAAGACAGCAGCAGTTTGCGGAGAAACTGGGCCGGCTGGTGAGTGATGAATTCCTCTCTTACCAGGATATCGAAAACCGGATCAGTAACCCGGATAACCTGAAAAAAATCATGCCCCTTATTGAAAGTCATGTAGATGATTTTCTCCGGAACCGTATACAGCAGGAAATGCCTATGATCAGTATGTTCATAGGGGATAAAACGATCGGCAAACTGAAAGGCGCTTTTATGGTGGAAATTGAGTCACTCTTTCCCGTGGTCATGAAACAATATGCGTCCAACCTGCGTACCGAACTCGACCTGGAACATATCGTAATCCAGAAAGTAGCGGGCTTTTCATCCGACAAGCTTGAAGAAATCCTGCTTCAGATTATGTCCAAAGAATTCCGTTTTGTGGAAATCATCGGCGCGGTAATCGGTTTTATAATCGGATTGCTTCAGATCCTGCTCACCTGGCTGACACAATAAAAAGGCTGAACTTTTTCCCCCTGTGGTTGTCTTACTCCGTTTATCAAGTTAATCTGCACCTGGTGCAAGTTCATGTGCCTTTAGGCGTCTAATACTGAAATTATGTTGATGAGAAATATAGCT
Source organism: Chitinophagaceae bacterium (assembly GCA_014879565.1). Taxonomy (GTDB): domain Bacteria; phylum Bacteroidota; class Bacteroidia; order Chitinophagales; family Chitinophagaceae; genus JJ008. Next base: position 35,304 of record JACSRW010000012.1, on the reverse strand, counting down.
ATTATAAGTTGCTTATTATTAATTACTTACATTTCTGCTGGTCAGCAACCCGGCGGGAACGGGAACAGGCCCGGAAATGGAAGGGCCCAGATGACGGGTGCTTTTTACGGTAAAATAGTGGATGCCAAAAGCTCCAAACCGATTGAATACGCCTCAGTACAGCTTATTCAGAACCGGATGGATACAGCCACCCGGAAAAGAAAAGAAGTGGTGGTGGCTGGTATGCTGACGGATACCCATGGGGATTTCAGGCTGGAAAATATACCGGTCTTCGGCCAGTTTAAATTACAGGTAACCATTATTGGCTTTGCGCCCTACGAACAATCCGTTTCCTTCGATTTCAAACCCGGGGGCGGCAGTGATATGAACACGATGATGGCGGCCCTGGATAAGGACCTGGGTAATATTAAGATCAACGTATCGGAAAAAACGCTGGAAAACGTAACAGTAACAGCTACTAACCCCGGTCTCCGGCTGGGTATTGACAGAAAGGTCTTCAATGTAGACAAGAACCTCGTTTCCGCCGGCGGTACCGCGGTGGATATTATGCGTAATGTCCCCTCTATCAGTGTGGACATTGACGGGAATGTAACGATGCGGAATAATACCCCGCAATTGTTTGTGGATGGCCGGCCTACCAATCTGACACTCGAACAGATTCCGGCGGATGCTATTGAATCGGTGGAAATTATCACCAACCCTTCAGCCAAATTTGATGCCTCGGGCGGTACCGCCGGTATCCTGAATGTGGTATTAAAGAAAAATAAACGTGTTGGATACAGCGGAAGTACCCGTTTCAATGTGGACACCCGCGGCCGGATTGGCCTCGGAGGGGATATCAATATGCGGATGGATAAAGTGAACTTTTTCCTGAATGCCAATATGAATCAGCGGAAATCAATCAGCACAGGCACCACCGACCGAACTACCCTTATTGGTAATCCCAATACCTTTATGCACCAGGATGACCGCAGTGTTTCCAAAGGCCGTTTCCTTTTTCTCCGGGGTGGCTTTGATTTCTTCCTGGATAACCGCAACACGTTATCCATAGCGGGCAATTTAGGCCAGGGGCGCTTCACGCCTTTTGCAGAAAGTGATTTTTATATTGACTCCCTTTATCCTGTGGTCAGTTCTTCCTACAACGAACGGATCGCCAATACGCAAAATCAGTTCAATCACAACGGGGCCATGATCAGTTTCAAACACCTGTTTCCCCGCCAGGGTGAAGAATGGACCTTTGATGTAAACTTCAATTCCAGCAAAAACAAGAATCTGAATGCTATCTCCACTGATTATTATAAGGTGCCCGGGAATACGTATCTGAATTCATTCCGCCAGCAACAGGACGGAAATGGCACCAATCAGAATATCGTACTGCAAACTGATTATACACGCCCCTTCAATGAAAAGTCCAAACTGGAGACCGGTCTGCGTGCTCAGTTTCGCAAAGTGGACAATAAAAACAACTTCTACGTAGTGGGCAGCAATGGCAGCCTGACACTGATTCCGGAACAATCCGTCAATTATAACAGTACGGACAATGTATTTGCCGCCTATGCTACTTATTCCAACCAGGTAAAGAATTTTGGTTACCAGCTCGGACTGCGGGTGGAAAGTTCCGATTATGAAGGCAACCTGCCCGATAAAGGACAAAGCTTTGAAATCAGTTTCCCCGTCAGCCTTTTCCCCAGTATTTTCCTGACACAGAAACTCGGAAAAGAGCAGGACCTGCAATTGAATTATTCCAGGAAAATCAACCGGCCGAATTTCTGGCAGCTCTTTCCGTTTACCGACTATTCCGACTCACTTAATATCAGCCGGGGTAATCCGAACCTGAGCCCCGAATTCACCAATTCACTGGAATTGTCTTACCAGAAAACCTTTAAAAACAGGGATAATTTTATTGCATCAGTTTATTACAAAAACACCACCGATCTCATTACCCGTTACCAGGATCGTGAAACCAACCAGGTTTCCGGCAAAGAAGTGCTGGTCAATACCTTTATCAATGCCAGTTCCAGTTATGTGACCGGTCTTGAACTGGTATCCCGTAACAAAATGACCAAATGGTGGGATATGACCACTAATCTGAACCTGTTTACCTCAAAAATTAAACTGAATATTCCCAATCAGCCGGAGCAGGATCCCTTTGCCAGCTGGTTCTTTAAATTGAACAATACGTTCAAATTACCCAAAAACTTCAGCCTGCAGTTATCGGGTGAATACCAGTCCAAAACTATCCTTCCGCCCGGTGGCAGTGGCGGCGGTGGCGGCGGCGGCCGGGGTGGCATGTTTGGAGGTGGCGGTATGTTTGGCCAGGCCAGTGCCGCACAGGGCTATGTAAAAGCAAACTATTATGTGGACGCCGGCCTTCGGTATGAGTTTCTGAAAAACCGCCAGGCATCTGTTTCGGTTAATATCAATGATATATTCCGGACCCGTCGTCAGAACATCTTCTCCGAATCAGCCTTTTTCACCCAGGAAGTTTTCCGCCGTCGTGATCCGCAGGTGGCAAGGGTAAATTTCAGCTGGCGCTTCGGTAAATTTGACCCGAATCTGTTCAAGCGGAAAAACAACCGCAGTAATGGCAGCGACGGATCTGAAAATATGAATATGGGGCAGTAAGTTGTTTTCCGGAACGAATTGAAAGAGGTTTTGCATCTTTGCAAAACCTCTTTCAATTTAAGCCACACACTTGAAAAGAATTTGTTTTACGGTTACCAATGACCTCCACTATGACCAGCGGATGCACCGCATCTGCGGGAGCCTTTCCCGTAACGGTTATGAGGTATTGCTGATCGGCCGTAAAAAGAAAAATTCTCCCCCATTGTTAAAAGCTGCTTTTCAGCAATACCGGTTACACTGCTGGTTTGAAAAAGGGAAAGCCTTTTATGCGGAATACAATCTCCGTTTGTTTTTTTTCCTTTTTTTCCGGAAAATGGACGCGGTCTGTGCCATTGACCTGGACAGTATCCTCCCCTGTCTGATTGTTTCGAAACTGAAAAAAATCCGGCGGGTATATGATGCCCATGAACTGTTTACCGAACTGCGGGAAGTTATCAGCCGGAAAATGATTCACCGGCTCTGGCTGAAGGTGGAAAAAACCGCAGTGCCCCGGTTTCCTGCCGGCTATACTGTCAGTGAGGGAATCGCCGTCGAATTCAACCGTCGTTACGGTTGCCAGTATGAAACCATCCGGAATCTGCCGGTATGGAGACCACTGCCGGACTGTAAACCGGATGCTCCCCCCTTTATTCTGTACCAGGGAGCCGTTAACGAAGCCCGGGGTTTTGAACAACTGATCCCTGCCATGCATGACGTAAATGCCCGCCTGGTTATCTGCGGCGACGGTAATTTTATGCCCCGGCTGAAAGAACTGATCCGCCGGGAAAAACTGGAAGACCGGGTGGAACTCAGGGGCATGCTCAGCCCCGACGCATTATGGGAAACCGCCCTCCAGGCCAAAATAGCCGTAGCTGTTCCCGACAGAGAGGGATTGAACCAATACCTCGCGTTGCCCAATAAATTCTTTGATTATCTGCATGCCGGCCTGCCCCAGGTTACGGTGGATTACCCGGAATACCGGAAACTGAATGCGGAATGGGAAGTTGCCATACTGATTGGCAATAATAAGCCGGCAGAAATTGCCGCCGCACTCAACCTTTTGCTGCATGACAATGTTCTTTACGACAGGCTTCGCCGGAATTGCCTCCGGGCCAGGGAGGTGCTGAACTGGCAGGAAGAAGAAAAGAAACTCATCCGTTTTTATTCAAATTTGTTTCAACACTGAGCCGACACCTACATATCGTTTGTCTGGATTGCCCCTGGCCGGCTGATTATGGCGGTGCTGTGGATATGTTTTACCGGATCAGGGCCCTGCATAAGGCCGGCATTAAGCTACACCTTCACTATTTCAGTTACCGGCAAACCGGGCACCCAACCGAACTCAACCGGTATTGTGAAAGCATCCACATTTATGAACGCAAAACAGGGTTCCGGGGTTTTTCATTCCGGCTACCTTACATCGTTTCTTCCCGTATAAACAGGGAACTGGCAGACCGGCTGAACGGGGATGAACATCCGGTTTTACTGGAAGGGGTTCATTGCACAGGCATCCTTCCCTGGCTGAATAAAAACCGGAAAATAGTCGTGCGACTGCACAACAATGAAAGTGAGTATTACCGCTACCTGGCGGCCAGTACCCAGAGTCTGTTTCGCAAGATTTATTATCTCAACGAGAGCCGGTTGTTAGCCCGCTATGAAAAGAACCTGCCAAAGGACATTTCTTATGCGACTATTTCAACAGCGGAAGAACGGTTTTTCCGGGATGATTATAAGTTGCCCGGCACTTTTTTCCTGCCGGCCTTTACACCGTATGTGGAAGTAAAATGCCTGGAGGGTATGGGTAGTTTTTGTCTCTATCATGGCAATCTGAGTGTACCGGAAAATGAAAAAGCGGCTATCTGGCTGCTCACGGAAGTCTTTTTTAAAATAAAAGTGCCTTTTGTCATAGCCGGAAAAAATCCTTCGCGCCGGCTCAGCAAACTGGCCCATCTTTGTCAGCATACCTGTCTGGTGGCCAACCCGTCTGAAACTGAAATGAACGACCTGGTCAGAAAGGCCCATATCAATGTGTTGCCTTCATTCAGTACCACAGGTATTAAGATAAAATTATTACACGCCCTGTACACCGGGCGGCACTGTGTTACCAATGAAGCGATGGTAAAGGGCACCGGGCTGGAAGCAGCCTGTCATACGGGCAGTAATGCAGCAGCCATTGCCTCTATTGTACTGCAGTTACATCACCAGCCTTTCGGGGAGGAAGAAATCAGGTTACGGAAAGAATTAATGGGTCTCTCCCGCAGTAACGAAACCCTGGTCGGCCTGCTTAGTCAATACTTATGGTAGCATTGTCCAGCACACGGCCCCGTTCGGTACGGATCATACGGGCCGGATATTTTTGCACCACTATATAATCATGAGAAGCCATTACAATCGCAGTATTGTAATCTTTGGCAATCTGGAAGAGCAGGTGCATGATCTCGTCTGAGGTTTCCGGGTCAAGGTTACCTGTCGGCTCATCTGCCAGGATCAGCTTGGGTGAATTGAGCAGGGCCCGGGCAATGTCAATACGTTGTTGTTCACCACCGCTCATTTCAAAGGGCATTTTGAAGCCTTTTGATTTTAATCCCACTTTATCCAGCACATCCGCAATTTTTTCATTCATCAGTTTTTCATCGGTCCAGCCGGTAGCGCGGAGTACAAACTTGAGGTTATCATTTACATTCCGGTCAGTCAGCAGCTGAAATTCCTGGAAAACCACTCCCAGGGTACGGCGTAAATAAGGCACTTTTTTCCAGTTTAGTTCCCGGAGGTTAAACCCGGCCACCGTCCCCTCTCCTTCTTTCAGCGGCAGTTCCCCGTAAAGCGTTTTCAGCAAACTGGATTTACCGGTACCGGTTTTACCCACCAGGTAAACAAACTCTCCTTTATTCACGGTCAGGTTCACTTCCTGCAAAATCAGGTTATTGCCCTGGTAAATATTCGCATTCTTCAGTTCTATAATGGCTTCAGACATGTTTTATTTATTTCAGTCAGTTGCAAGATAAGGATAATACCATTTTTCCTTTTCAATATTCAATCGTCATACCGGCATTTCTGATAATTAACGATTTCTTATCAGCTGCTTCCACCCTGCCGATTACCTGTGCATCCACGCCAAAACTTTTAGAGACGCTGATAATGGCTTCCGCGTCTTTTTCATTGGTGTAGATCTCCAGCCGGGTACCCATATTGAAGACCTGGTACATTTCGCGGTCATCAGATTTGCTGGCGGCCTGGATGATATTGAATATAATGGGAGGCGTAAATAAATTATCCTTGACGATCCGGACATTTTCCGGAATATATTTCAAACACTTGGTCTGTCCGCCCCCGCTGCAATGGATCAGTCCGTGAATGGCGTCAAAATGATTTTCCAGCAGGGCCTTCATCACCGGGGCAAATGTACGCGTGGGTGATAAAAGCAGTTTGCCCACCTGGTGCACCCGGTCACCATCTTTCACTTCATCGGTCATCCGGTGCGGACCGATATAGACTACTGATTCATCAAGCGAAGTGTCAAAGCTTTCCGGGAAACGGGCTCCGTATGTTTTGTGCAACACATCGTGACGGGCACTGGTGAGCCCGTTGCTGGCCAGTCCGCTGTTATATTCAGTTTCGTAATTCGCCTGTCCGAACCCTGCCAGGCCTACAATGACATCTCCGGCCTGTATTTTTTCATTCGTAACAAGCTTGTTTTTGGGCCAGCGGGCGGCCATGGTTCCATTTACCGCAATACTACGCACCACATCGCCCACATCGGCGGTCTCCCCGCCCATAAAGGTGATGTTCACCCCGAACCCCTTCATGGTAGTAAAAAATTCCTGTGTTCCATTGATCACCGCTTCCAGTACTTCGGCGGGAATTACATTTTTATTGCGGTCAATCGTAGAAGAAAAAAGGAGCTGATCATAGATACCCACACAAAGCAGATCGTCAAGGTTCATGACAATGGCGTCCTGCGCGATACCCTTCCAGACGGAAACATCCCCGGTTTCTTTCCAGTAGAGGTAGGCCAGGATACTTTTCGTGCCGGCCCCGTCGGCATGCATCACATTCACCCAGTTTTCGTCACTACAAAGCACATCGGGGTAAATTTTGCAAAAAGCATTCGGGTATAGGCCTTTGTCCAGATTTTTGGTGGCGGCATGCACTTCTTCTTTCTGGGCCGATACGCCTCGTTTGGAATATAGGGACATGAAGTGAAATTTTGTTGAATAATCCGGGGCGAAGGTAAGGGAAGTTTGGGGTTTGCATAAAGGGCAAACGGCATCTGAAATTGGATGTATATTTGTACTTTATGCAGGTTCATTACGACATTGAGCAATTACCCCGTTTCCGGCAGGCCGTTGTGACCATCGGCACTTTTGACGGCGTACACCTTGGACACCGCCAGATTATTGAAAAAATGAAGGCAGAGGCGGCGGTGACCGGCGGGGAAACCGTGATCATCACATTCCACCCGCATCCCCGGAAAGTGGTGTCCTCAGAATTTATGGGCGTCCGCCTGATTACAACCATCCAGGAAAGAATTACCCTCTTAAGGGCAACCGGCATTGATCACCTGGTTATTGTTCCGTTTACAGATGTATTTGCCAACCAGTCTGCCCTGGAATATATCCGGGATTTCCTGGTAAAGAAATTCAGTCCGCATACCATTATTATCGGATTTGACCACCGATTCGGAAGAGACCGGCTGGGCAATTACCAGTTAATGGAAGAACTGGCCCCTGTCTATGGTTACCGGCTCCTGGAGATCCCCAAACATGTACTGGAAAATAATTCAATCAGTTCCACCTTAATCCGTAAAGCCATTCTGCAGAACGATATAGATACCGCCAACAAACTGCTTGGCCACCATTTCTTCTTTTGCGGTACGGTTGTACATGGGGATAAAATCGGGCGGAAACTGGGTTATCCCACTGCCAACCTGAAAATAGAGGAAGAAGATAAAATTATACCGGCCAACGGCATCTATGCTGTGTATGCATGGCCTTCGGGAACTGAGGAGCCCTTTAAAGGCATGATGAGTATCGGTTTCCGGCCTACGGTAGACGGGAAAAAGAGAGTGGTTGAAGTGAATATATTTGATTTCAACCGGGAGATCTACGGGGAGACCCTGAGGGTGGCGGTAAAAAAATACCTTCGGCCCGAATGGAAATTTGACAGCCTGGATGCCCTGATCGAGCAAATCGGAAAGGATAAAGTAAACAGCCTGGCGGTGCTCTGACCCGCATAGCTCCATAAAAAAACTGGCCAGGTCAGCAGTAGCAGACCTGGCCGGTTTTGTATTCAGCTCAAATCAGTATTCAATCCTGAACTCGAGTTTGGACGGTTCATCCAGAAAATCTTCCAGTTCGGCCGACAAGGTGACTTTTTTCCGGTCTTCTGAAAGGGTAATTCCCTTTCCTTCCACGGTCTTTGCAGGACGGGGAAGGTTGATAACATACGTGGTTTTCATGGTAAGACCCATCGCCGCTGTCTCCTGGATACTCTTGAAATAGGGATCCTCGGCGGCGCCTGCGAATTTTTCCTTGTCAAGGGTTTTTACCAGCAGGCCATTGCTGAATTCCAGCTTGTAATAATCATCAAATGTTTTGGTTTCGGGCATCCCGCCTTCCTCTCCGGCTCCCGGCAACTCTCCTTTGCCTTTCAGGGATTCGGCCATAAGTTTTTGGGATACGGTATTACAGGTACTGATATCTGCCGGAGTGCCAAAAGGCAAAGACACTTTGGTCATGAATTTTTCATCATCAAGATTCATGATCACCCGTAAAGAACCTTTCCGGATCATCTCTTTCTGCGCTTCCGTCAGATTGGGCAGGCTGTCGGCAATTTCTTTCATGGAAAAAGTGGAGTCCATGGATTTATCCGCCTCTTCTGCCTGCTTGTCACCTCCCATTTGTTTGAGCACACTCAGCATGGCGCTCATATCATTGGTACTGGTGAGGGTTCCGCTTCCGTCTTCCTGGATTGTAATTTCCTGGGTGGTTTCCAGGCAGCCCGCCAGCAGCAGGCCGGATAAGGTCAGTAAACTGAAAAGAATTTTCTTCATGTTATAAGTTTGTATGAAATGAGATGCAAATGAAGGGAAAAAAGTTGTAAACGGGAAGAAAACAGCCCCTGATTCAGGTTATGATTTTCACCACCAGTTCCTTCAGATGAGAAGGATCGTTGGAGGAATTGCTGCCCACCCCTACGGCTTTCAGATTATACTGGTGCAGCAGGAGCAGGATCTTTTCCACCCCTTCAAATCCATATTTTCGGGCAGCCTGGATATAATCCTTCACGAAAAAGGGGGCAATCCCGATATAGGCGGCCACCGTTTTTTCATCCCCGGTGGAGACCCCGAAAACCATATAGACTTTACTGAAAAAACTATAGAGAGAGGGCATTACCAGTTGCGGGGGAGCTGCCTTCGGATTGGCTTCAAAATACTGCACAATGCGGATACTCCGGGGTAAATCCCGGGCCCCGATAGCAGCCTGCAGCTCAAAAATGTTAAAATCTTTACTGACCCCGATATACTTCTCAATATCATCCTCGGTAATCTGGGTACGTTTGCCCAGGTTCACCGATATTTTTTCAGTTTCGTTCTCAATCCGGGATAAATCGTTCCCGATATGGTCCACCAGCAGGGCCAGTCCTTTGGGGGTAATAGTGAGTCCCCGGGACTGGAGCATTTCCTGAACCCAGCCCGGCAGATCCCGGTCGTACAGTTTTTTGGTGGTTAACATCACGCCCTTCTCCTTGATCAATTTGGCAAAGGTTCTTCGGGCGTCCAGCTTTTTGTCTTTATACGAAACCACCAGGATAGTGGAGGAAAGCGGATTTTCAATATAAGGCTCCAGCTTTTCCACATCCTTCATTTGCTGGGCCTCTTTCAGTAAAACGACCTGCCTTTCCGCAAACATCGGGTACCGGCGGCAGGCATTCAGTACATCCGCCCAATTGGCATCTTTGCCATAAAAGATGGTTAAATTAAAAGCGGCTTCTGACTCAGGCAGAATCTGGTGTTCCGCATAATCCATCACCTTATCAATATAGAATTCCTCCTCTCCCTCGAGCCAGTACAGCGGGTGAAACTGCTTTTTTTTCCAATCTGAAAGAATCTTTTCTGCACTCATAAACTGTTATATTTCAGCTATTCAGGTAGATAATTAACAGCTATTCTCTTTCAGGAAAGGAGGCTGTTTTTTAATCTGGCACGGTTTTCGGAAATTAGTGTACCGGAAGAAATTTAACAAGGCAACTGGTAACAAAAGAAACCTTAAAAAAATAAACCGGTTTATGAAAAAATGAAAAGCCGGCATCTCCCAAAAACAAAAATTCCATTCTGATATGACAAACACAAATTATCCCTCGGCGACTCCGCAAAGCGAACCGAACAGCAGCAAAAATAGCAAGAACATTATAATCGGGCTGCTGGCAGCCGGATTACTCGGTACCTGGGGTTATCTTCTCTGGGACAAAAATAAGTCCGGTGAAAAAATTATGCAGCAGCAAACACAGATTGCCTCACTGGATTCTGCCAAAGCGGATTTGCAGACTGAGTTTGATAACGCCCTGACCCGGCTGGACTCCATAACCGGAGCCAACAATAATCTGCAGGGGCAATTGTCTGACCGGCAAAAGGAAATTGAATCCAAAAAAGCGGAAATCCGGCGTATTCTGAATGATAAAAACGCTACCCAGGCCCAACTGACAAAAGCCCGGGCCATGATCACCGAACTGAATGATAAAATCACCAGCCTGGAAGCGGAAGTAACCCGACTTACCGGGGAGAACCAGGAACTGACAGCCGCCAATACCACCCTGAAGGAGGAAAAAGCGGGACTGGAAACCAACCTGTCATCCACCAAAGCAGAAAAAGAAAACCTTGAAAAAACAGTGGATGTGGGGTCTACTTTCAGCGCCTCTAATATTGCAGTAACACCGGTTGACGAAAGGAAAAGCGGGAAAGAGAAAGTTTCTTCCACCGCAAAAAGAGTGGACAAACTGGTCGTATCATTCGATATTGAGAACAGAATTGCCAAATCCGGCCCGGCAGATATGTACCTGATTGTTACCTCCCCCGATGGTAAAGTTATCAGTGATGCAGGTAATGTACTGAATACCAGGGCTGACGGAGACAAGACCTTTACGGCCCGCATTCCGGTAAATTATGAGCAGGGTACCAGGCAGACTGTTTCCTTCCCGATTAAACAGAATGATTTCAAAACCGGGAATTACAAGGTTGAGATTTATCACAATGGCTTTAAGATCGGCGAAGGCGTAAGAAGCCTGAAAAAAGGCGGCCTTTTCGGTTAAAAATATACCGGCAAACAATTGCCAGAAGCCTTCCTGTCAGCGGCTATTTCCCTGCAGGAAGGTTTTTTTATTTCCCCTTTTTGCCACAAGTTTTTCACAATTATCCGCGGGCCCAATTCAGCTAAGTAGAAGCACGTGGTATTTTCCTATTTTTAACATTCAAGTAATTAACTATCATGAGGATATTGAAAGGTATTTCATACGCCTGTTTTACAAGTCTGTTTTTTTGCAGCCTGAACGCTGAATCCCAGACCGCTGCGCCTGTTAAGTACAATAATTCTTCTGTTTACTCAGGCATTGAAGTCGGGGCCAAAGGGGTAAAGATGAGCGTAATTGAAATCGGACAGAATGCGCAAAGCACCGGAGCTTTTAATATTCTGAAAGACACCTCGGTGAATACCGATTTTATCAGTTTTTCCCCTTCTACTTTTTCAGCCACCCTGAACGGACTCTGCGGACTCTATCAGAAAGCTACCGGGGACATGAAAATTCCTGCAAAGAAAATCTTTACGGTAATCAGCAGCGGGGTAAAAATGCAGGCGGAGAAAGAAAATAAATCCGCGCAAATACAGCAGCTGATTGACTCTTTCCGGGTCAGGATCGGTGAACCGCAGCGGGAAGTGGAAGTGGTGGATGTGATGCAGGAAGCACGACTCTCTCATTTGGGAATAGTTCCGGACAAAAGACGTTTTACCACTTTTCTGATTGATATCGGAAGCGGGAATACCAAGGGCGGTTTTTTCCCCGACGGACAAAGCACGGCTAATTTCCGGCTTTTCCAGCTCAACTGGGGAACCAAGAGTACATTCAATGAAACGGAAAAGCGTTGTGACGGCGATATGAGCCTTCCCAACTATCACAAACACCTCCAGCGGGTTTTGCTGAATGCCGAAAACGCGGATATCATTTACGCCGTAAATGCAAGCGGGGCCTACCCGCTGAGTGATAATATCGCCGTGAGTGGTGGTATTGCCTGGGCAACAGCCACCCTATTGCATCCGGAACTGACAGACAATCCTGTTATTTCCATCACCTTTGATGAATTGGTTAAATTCAATGAAAAGCTGCTGAAAAATTTTCAGGCCTACAACGCTGATTTTCTCGTTTCAAATATCAACAATACGGCCAGTAAGGAAAGAGCCCGCCAGGAGATTCTCCGGGTTCATAAAGTATTTGATCAGAAAGCCCTGCTGTCGGGTGCCGGGCTGCTCTGGAAAATTATGCGGCAGTTTGAATCCGCCTTTGAAACCAAGCATTTTTACCTGGTTAAAAACGGACAGGTAGGATGGGTTTCCGCCTATGTGGATCAGACGCTGAGCAAATAAACCAGGACTGGTTTTCATTACAGCATTCAACCGGCAAATCACTTTCAGGTAAAAAACTGGAAAAAAACAGGTTCCCGCATGAAAGATATAAAAACACCCTTGCTGGCCATGCTCTCGCTGGGGCTGACGGGTACCTGGGTTTATCATATTTACGATAAAACGCAATACGCCACTCAACGGAAGGAAATCTTTGTGCGTGACTCTACCGCGGTGGCGGAAGCCGTACAGGATTCTTTACGCAAATTATACGCCCGCTCGCTGCAATCCCTCGATCAGCAACTTGACTCCACCCGGAGCGGAGCGGATTCTCTTCGCTCGGCCCTGGAATACAGGATGGCCGAAATCAACCGCCTGCGGGCTGAGATTAATACTATTCTGCGGAAACAGGGAGCTAATCCGGCTGACATGTTATTGGCCCGCCGGAAAATCACAGAACTGGAAGGGCTGGTGGAAGAAATGAAAGGGGAAAAACTGAACCTGGAGGAAGAAAAGCTGAAAATGAGTGAGACCATGAACCGGCTGAACGGGGAAATCAGCGGCCTCCAGGATAACATGCGTAAACTGGGTGATGAAAACAAAGCGCTGGCGGAGAAGGTGAACCTGGCCTCTCTTTTTGTGGCTTCTGAAATGAAACTAATACCGGTCACCCTGAAAAATGATAAAGAAACAGAAACCAGCCTGGCCCGCAAAACCTCCAAACTGGTTATTTCTTTTTCTGTTCAGAATAATATCATGGATTATGACGGGGCTGAAATATTTATCATTATAACCCAGCCCGACGGTAAAGTGCTGACCCCGGACGTCTGGGAATCGGCAACGCCAATGACTACCCATAGCGGCGACCGGAAAAGTTACACCCGCAAAATCCGGTTTGAATATGAAAAAGGGGAAGTGAAACCCCTGACCTTTTCCATCAATGCCGATGCTTACTATTCCGGCAGTTATTCCTTGCAACTCTATCACAAGGGCTACAAAATCGCCCAGACCTCGAAAGTATTGTATTAATCCCCACTTACTACTCGCCACTCACCACTCACCACTCCCCGCTCCTCCTTAGCAAAAAAAAGTCCCGCCTGCTGAGGCGGGACCCGTTATACTTATAACCCAATTTTCGTCAGATCAGAAGAGGTTGTAACCGTAACTTACATAATAGAGACCACCAACAGAGGGGCTTCCAAAACCCGTACGGGCGTAGAAGTTACCGATATTGGTACCACCTACACGGAAGGTGCTTTTCGTGCCGGCCGGGCGATAGCTGATTTGCGCATCCAGCCATCCGAAATGAGGCAGTGTACCACTTACGAATGTACCTTCATAGTAGTTGTCATCCTGCCACTTATATACAACATTGAAACCAATGTTTTTATATACATTTTCATTGCGCAGACCGATATTGAAGCGGTATTTCGGTGCATTGAAGTAGGTAACAACAGTGGGATCCACGTCACGGAGCTCATCCGAAAATACGTTGGCATAAACCACATATTTCTTCACCAGCTGGTATTCCAGTCCGATACCCCAGCCTATTGACTTCACCTTGTCACGGGAGTTTTGTACATAAGAAAGATTGGTGCTGCTATAGGGGGAATAGAGTTCAAAGCGGTTTCCGGCCCTGGACTGAACAACTGCTTCGGAAACCAGGAAGTCTTTGTATTCGCTGTAATAGAAATACCCGTCAATCAGCAGTTTCTTGCCAATGACGCCTTTATAACCGATCTCGTAGGATTTAACTGTTTCCGGTTTAACTTCCCGGTACTGAGCCCGGACAAGGCGGCCGGAATCGGCCAGAGAACCGGAACGGTAAGAAAGCACACTGGCAGCGGTAAATCCGGGCAGAGTGGAATTCAGTTTATAGAAATCCTGGAATTCAGGCAGACAACCCATCAGCACACCGGATCCGGTAACGAGGCTGATATACTGGTTTTGGTTGGTCGGAAAACGATAAGCAGTCTGATAAGACACACGCAGGAAATTCTCGCGGGCCACTTTGAAGACACCGGAGATCCGGGGGGTGAATTTTCCTTTGAAATTGGTCTGTTTATCATAACGACCTGAAGCAGTCAGGGTCAGAACATCGTTGAAGAGTTTTTTCTTCAGTTGCAGGTAAGAACCGTATTCATTTACGCGGATAGCGGAGGCAGTATCGGCAAAGATGGTTCCCTGGGAATTCATTACCCACTGTTTCCAGCTGGTACCCACCATGATGTCAATCTTGTCGCTGATACCGATCATATCAGACAGGTTGAACTGTCCTTCAGCGGCATAAAGATCAGATTTATCCAGGAAGAGGGCTCCACCGCGGCGGATGGGTGTACTCTTGATTCTGGCCATCGCTGAATCGTAAGCAGCGGTTCCTTTAACCAGACGTCCGGCATCAGCAGAAGCACGGGCGGCCTGGTGCAGGGTAAAATCACTGACTGCAGCGCCATTCAGGCGGCGGCCTTCGGAGAAGGTTCCGATATACAGCGGGAACCAGGCAGAACTTGCCCGGTAAGATTCGTTGAGGAAGGCGCCAAGGGCGGAAGCATTGTAAGAATCCCCGGCATTTTCCTGGGTAGTATACGCACGTACATACCAGTTTTTATGACGGAGTTCAAATTTGTGCTGACCCATTTTCAGATTCTTCAGCGAGTACCTGTCAGCACCGGTATATACAGTGGTACCTGTACCCAGGTATGTGTTAATGGATGCTTCCAGTTTATCTGATAACTTATAATGTACCCCGGCAGTGAATTTTACATTCAGGGTATTGTAATCTACCAGATCCTGTTCGGTGTAACCGGTACGGGAAACGCTGGATTTATTAAAATAACCACGGTTGATGCCCAGATAGAAAGGCATCATGTTTTGCACAGCCGTCTGGCCGGCAGCACCGAGGAAAGAAAGACCGGAAATAAAGCCGGCGATCTGTGCATTGGTCGGGTAAGGATTCATACCAATGGCACCGGGCAGTGAAGGATTCCCCGGTACACCAAAATAGGCATTGGCGGCATTCACCACATCAAAAGCACCACCGGTGGCGCCAAGCAGCGTACGGCGGGTCTGATCCTGTACGAAGTAGGAGAAACCGGCCATATCTGCACTGGTTTCATCCCCGTAAATATTGATACCATTAAAATTGGGATCGTTCTGACGGTTTCCGCCCACGACTTTGGAAAGGATACCGATCTGTTGTTTATTCCGGTAGTCTTCGGCTTCCCAGTCAGCCCCTTTCACGAGCTGGGCTGCTATTTTAATACCCAGCTTGTTGTTATAGGCTTTGGCCCAGCGGAAAGACCAGTCATAAAACGGGGCAGCGCCACGCTGTTTGCTGTCAGCATGCATCAAACCCTGTTTGATGTTATAACTGAGCCCCTGATATTTAAACGGATTTTTGGTGGTGATAAGAACAGTACCGTTCATACCTCCGGATCCGTAGAGTGCAGAAGAAGCTCCTGAAAGTACCTCGACATTGTCCACATCCAGGTCAGAGGGGCCGATCACACTACCAACGGCAAAGTTGAGACCGGGAGCCTGGTTGTCCATACCGTCAATCAGCTGGTTCAGACGGGTGTTACCACTGCTTACAAAACCACGGGTGGTGATGGTGCGGAAAGTAAGACTGGCTGTATGCACATCCACGCCCTTCAGGTTTCCGATAGCTTCGTAATAGTTGGGAGCAGCCGTATTGCGCAATACGGCGCTATTGAGGCGCTCCACCGTTACCGGTGATTCAAGCAGGCGCGTGGGAGTACGGGTAGCAGATACCACTACTTCCTGACCCAGGGCTGAGCTCACTTTAAAATCCACTGAAACGGGCTTTGAAACATCCGAAACAGTGATTTCCTGATCTTCATAACCGATTGAACTGAAAACAAGTACAACTGGTAGTTTGGGAACATTCAGAGTGAATTCACCGTCTGAATTCGTATAAGTACCCCTGGTGGTTCCTTTTACAGAAACGGAAACAGCCGGTACCGTTTCTTTAGATGTGCTGTTACGGACTGAACCGGTGACGGTTACAGTCTGGGCAAAAGCGGCAAGCGAAAACAAAACAGCCATCAGCGAGGAAGCTAAATAGCGGTAGCTTTTTCTCATAATAGGGAATTTTGGTTTTGGAATTTGGCGGAAAAATAAGCATTGTCAGGTTTATCTAAAAATTTAATTTTTAAGGGGAAAGCACCTGGTCCCGGGGCTGGTGGCCGGCCGGCATTTCTGTGCGGTTTGGATAAATTGTTAAAATCTTAAAGAGGGCCGGATTGGTGGGTTTTCCGGCCCTTCCTACTTTCGGTGCATGACAGATTTCGTGTTCCCTGATCAAACCAGTTTTTACAAAGGAAAAGTACGGGATGTGTATGGCATAGGTGACCGTTTGCTGGTCATGGTAGCCTCCGACCGCATTTCTGCCTTTGATGTAGTTTTGCCCCGCCCGATTCCCTATAAAGGACAGGTTTTGAACCAGATAGCAGCATATATGCTCAATGCCACCCGGGATATTTGCCCCAACTGGTTGCTGGATGTTCCCGCACCCAATGTATCAATCGGGAAGAAATGTCAGCCTTTTCGTATTGAAATGGTAATCAGGGGAAACCTGACCGGACATGCCTGGAGAACCTATGCCGCTGGAAAAAGGGAACTCTGCGGAGTCCCCCTCCCGGAAGGCTTGAAAGAGAACGATTTTTTCCCCCATCCCATCATTACACCCAGTACCAAAGCAGCAGCGGGACACGATGAAGACATCAGCCGGGAAGATATAATCGCAACCGGTCTGGCCACGGCTGAAGAATGGGCGATCCTGGAAAAATATACCCAGGCCCTTTTTGAAAGAGGCCGGAAAATTGCCGCCCGGCAGGGCCTAATCCTGGTGGATACCAAATACGAATTTGGCAAGGAGGGTGACAGGATCTGCCTGATGGATGAAATTCATACTCCTGACAGTTCCCGGTATTTTTTTGCGGAAGGTTTTGCGGAGCGTCAGGCAGCCGGGGAAAGGCAACAACAACTCAGTAAGGAATTTGTAAGAGAATGGCTGATTGCGAACAATTTTATGGGTAAAGAAGGACAACAGGTGCCCGAAATGACAGATGAATGGGTAAACACGATATCCCGGCGTTATATTGATTTGTATGAAAAAGTAATCGGTGAACCCTTCCGTCCGGAACCACTCTCCGAAGAAGAAACCCATGAACGCATACTGGCCTCCCTCCTTAAACTGAAATAAAAACGGGTTGCTCCTCTGCTGGAGGAACAACCCATTGCCCATTGCCCGTTGCCTATTGCCTATTCCCTATTGTCTATTGCCCATTCCCCGCTGCCCGCTTCACTACCACAGCCTTCCTGAATTCACGGGTGGTTCCTTTTCCTCCTATATAAGGACAATAATAATCAAGCGCATACTGTGCGTCTGTGTAGCTCAGCCAGTAATCAGTAACGGTACCGGTGAATATTGTACCGGAAGTCCGGTTGTACATATCCCTTGTACCCCTGGCACTGAAATTTCCATAGACGATGCTTCCTTCCCAGGGTTTGTAACTCCTGTATGCGCGGATGATGGTATAACCGTAGTAGGTTTCCACCACATAATAATCACAATAAGGATCACTGTACACCACCTCCCCCATTTCTTTGGAGAGCCAGTATCCCTCCTGGTTATCGTAAATAGTTTCCCGCACACAACTGCTGAGCAGTACTGCCGAAAGAATAAAAACAACTGATAAAGTAAAAATCCGTTTCATGGCTGCTGATTTAAAGGTGAATAATTGCTGACAACTGTAATGATTACAAGACTGTGCCAGAAATTTCCTTATTCGTCAAGCGTTTGTTAAAATGAAAGGAATAGAGGAAATTCACACAAAATCAACCGGCATGCGTCCTTTCTTCCTCCAGTTGTTCCTGCTTTTCTCAGTGGCTACCTGCGCCCAGGATATCTATCTTCTGATCGGCACCTATGATTCACCTAAAAGCGAAGGCATTTACCTGTACCGGTTTAATACCGGCGACGGAACCGCCACACCCCTGAGTCATGTGAAGACGGCTAACCCCTCTTATCTGTCGGTATCACCGGATAAAAAGATGATTTATGCTGTTGCTGAAAACGCGTCAAACGGCAAAGGCGGGGAAGTAGCGGCTTTCCGGTTTGACGCGGAGTCCGGTACACTTCAGTTTATAAATAAACAAAGTACAGGCGGGGATCATCCCTGTTATGTGGAGTGCGACCGCACGGGAAACTGGATTTTTGCAGGAAATTACACCAGTGGTTCGGTATCGGTATTAAAAAGAGAGCCGGATGGCCG
Source organism: Chitinophagaceae bacterium (assembly GCA_014879565.1). GTDB lineage: Bacteria > Bacteroidota > Bacteroidia > Chitinophagales > Chitinophagaceae > JJ008. The sequence continues at coordinate 16,796 of JACSRW010000012.1, read as the reverse complement.
TCTCTCCTCCGGTGTTTCGGTTATTCCTCACCGTGGTTCAGGTCCCGACACCGTTAGGCAAAAGGGGCCGCACGTGCATTGCACCTACATCTCCCCCGATAACCGGCATTTGTTTGTACCCGACCTTGGTACAGATAAAATCTGGATTTACCGGTTTAACGAAAAAACGGGGCAACTGACGCCGGGTAAACAGCCATATGCCGGTTCCGATCCGGGTTCCGGCCCCCGCCATTTTATACTGCATCCTGGCCATAAAACCGGTTACCTGGTGGAAGAACTAAGCGGAACCGTGGTAGTCTACCGGAATAAAAATGGACGACTAAAGAGAATACAGCGAATCAGTACGATGCCGGACGGAGATGCCAGTTTCCCCGGAAGCGCAGATATCCATGTATCTCCCGACGGGCGTTTTTTATATGCCTCCAACCGGGGAACCTCCAATACCATAGCCGTGTACAGGATCAGCAAAAAAGGGACCCTGTCGCTGGCCGGCCACCAGTCAACCCTGGGACGGGGTCCACGTAACTTTACGCTTGACCCTTCCGGTAAATGGCTGCTGGCCGGGAACCAGAACAGCGATGAAGTAGTGATCTTTCAAAGAGACGCAGAAACCGGACTTTTGCGCGACAGCGGTCACCGGATAGCAGTCGGCAGGCCGGTATGCCTGAAATGGGTAGTGCGGTGATAACCTCTTTCAGGAACATCCCCTGTTTTTCATCTGCCGGTGCTTTGATTTGTTGAATACCTGCTGCCCTTTGTCCTTTCCTTTGCGCAGCAACTTTCTTTCCTGCTCCGGCAGGTGGAGTATCTCCCTGCATTCCTGGCTGCAGCAACCTTCAAAGGTGCCGGCACATTCCTCACATTGAATAAAGAGCAGGTGACAACCGTCATTTTTACAATTGGTATGGGTGTCGGCAGGTTTGCCGCACTGGTGACAGACCGCAATAATATCCGGGCTGATACGCTCGCCCATGCGTTCGTCGAAAACAAAATTCTTACCGATGAATTTTACAGGCAGATTCTTTTCTCTTGCCTGCCGGGTATAGTTGATGATACCACCTTCCAGGTGAAATACATTGGTAAACCCCCGGTGCAGCATATAGGCTGATGCTTTTTCACAACGGATGCCTCCGGTGCAATACATAATTATGGGGGCATCCTTTTTGTCCTTCATCATTTCCACCGCCATGGGCAATTGCTCCCGGAAGGTATCCGACGGAATTTCTATTGCACCGAGAAAGTGGCCCACTTCATACTCATAATGATTCCGCATGTCTATAACAATTGTATCCGGGTTTTCAGTCAGCCTGTTAAAAGCTTCCGCATCCACATACCGGCCCTTGCGGCGCATATCAAATGCCGGATCTTCGATACCATCGGCTACTATTTTTTTACGAACACGGATATCCAGTACAAAAAAAGATTTCCCGTCATCATCCACGGCGGTATTCAGGCGGAGACCGTTGAGTGCTTCATGTTTGTATAAATAATCCCGGAAAACCTCCAGCCTGGCAGAGGGTACACTCAGTTGTGCATTCACGCCTTCATGGGCCACATAGATACGTCCCAAAACACCCATTTCACTGAAGGCACGATACCATTCATTCCGGAAGGAAACCGGATCAGAAACCGGAAAATAACAATAAAAGGAAATGGTGGTCCGGGGCGTGGGATCCTTTAAAATCATTTCTTTCAGCTCCCTTCGGGAGATGCGGTTATGGAGGGCCATCTTGTTGAAATCTGAATCCCCGGTGAAAGGGATAATTAATAAATAATTGGACAGTTGCAGGCTGAACCAAATTTCGCCGGAATAAAGCTTAATTATAACCAGCACGCAAATTTACATAATCTGCAGCATCTGACAGGGAAGCAGGATCTTTTTAGTGTTGCCGGCGGGCCCGGGCAAAACTGCCACTGAGCGCAGCCAGGCCGGAAACAAGTCCGCCCACTATTGCTGTAAGCAGTATCAGGAGGTAACTATTCCCTCCCAGCGGCAGAATTTCTGCCATTTTATGTGACAAAATCCCCTGGTTCCCCTGGTCTATCCACCAGGCCAGTCCTCCCCATAAAAGGAACAGACCAAGAAAACCTGACAGAAAAGCTTTACCGGCTTTCTGATGCACCAGGATGGCCACCAGCAGGCTTGTAAGTGCAAAGCCCCACCAGGGCAAGAACGGCATTACACCGGCGGAAAATCCCAGTAATCCTGTTAGCAGTATAGCAGTAATAAATTTCATACATGTCTAATTTTATTTCAGCCGGTTCAGCCAGCAGGCTGCAACCGGATTACCCATTTTACATTTTTATCTGTACGATCGCCCGGCCGCATAAACCAGAGTTTGTGATACTTGCCAGCGGCCCAGGGATCAACAAAATTGTCATAGAAACGGCTGCCGGGATTCCCGCTCTGGCCACCCGGATAAACACCCCAGGCTTCCGTCTGATCAGTCAGGTGAACGATCATACGCCAGCTAGGACCGTGACTATGGGTGATGGCGTTAATAATATTCCCGTTTCCCCCCACCGGCAAACCCGGCCTGGCAAAAGGTTTGAGATCCTTAATCAGATGGTAAACCGTTGGATTTTTGAACAGGCTCCATTCCAGTTTCCCTTCTTTTTCTTTCTGCAATAACTCCTGGGCCGCTTTTTTCAGGGAGAGTGTCACGATATCTGCCAGTGTTTCGGTTCTGGCTGTACTTATATTGTCAATATAGCGGAGCGCGGTATCCTTTTTCAGCAATTCCATCGTCGTTTGCTCTTCCGGCCAGGGAGCCTGCGGATGCACACGGGTGAGTTCATCTTTCCATATTTCGGTTTCAAGGCTATCCCACCAGCACTGAAAAACAGTCTGTCCTTTTGAATCCGGACCTGCCATCAGGTCCCATCCGCGGAGTATATCCAGGTAGCGGCGGGCATTTGCATCCAGCTCATTTTCCTTCACATTCGCTGCTAAAATTTCCCGGGCATCTTCCGCCAGGGTATTGAAATAATCATTGTGCAGGGCCATCATATCCTGAGGTTTGATCCCGCTCATACCGGATAATTTGTTCTCAATAGTAATCCCCCGGGGAGTGATATAACTGCCGGGAATGAAATAAGGGTAGGTGGAATCAGCAGGCCGCTGGTTAGCACTTTCCAGGAACCCTCTTTCCGGGTTTCTGGCATGCGGATTTTCAGTCTGTGGTATAAAGCCCTGCCACATATAGCTGCTGTCCTCACCCGGCATTACATACAAACCCTGCCGGTCCCAGCGGGCCGGAAATTTACCCTGCTGCCAGATGGCAATATCACCGGTTTTGGAAGCAAAAATGAAATTCTGGCCCGGGCATTGAAAATCACGAATAGCTTTTTCATACTCATCATAGTTCCTTGCCCTGTTCAGCCAGAAGAAGGTTTTACCCTCATTACTGGGATCATGGGCTACCCAGCGAACAGCCAGATTCCGGCTGGCGGCAGCGTCATTCGTGAATCGGTCGTCATACATAACCGGACCAAAAACGGTGTAATAAACCGTATCGGTTACCGGCGATTGTCCTTTAACATGAATGATTTCTTCTCTCGGCTCCGTTTTTTCCCAGTTGCCATTAAACCAGTATTCTTTTTTGGAGGCGTCCCGGAATTTGATTTCATAATAATCTTTTACGTCACGCTGCGCATTGGTTACCCCCCAGGCAATACTGTCATTAAACCCGATTATCACAAAGGGAGTGCCGGGCAGGGAGACCCCGTACGCGTTGCTTTCTTTGTTCTGCAACTGAATTTCATACCAGATAGAAGGAAGTGACAGTTCAAGGTGCGGGTCATTGCAGAGGATGGGAGCGCCGCTGGCCGTTTTACTGCCGGCCACCACCCAGTTATTGCTGCCGTTATTCGGATCGGGTCTGGATATTTCTTTCATCTTTACCGTATCCCGGCGGCCAATATATAAGGAATCAGCGGATGCCGGAGGAACCGGCACAATAGCCGGCGCCGGGAAAACAGTGCCTTTGGGGATGATGGGAACAAGGGAATCATGTACCTGGGGATAAAGCCGGCGTAATTCATCGGGCATAAAAACAGATTTGGCATTGGTATACGCCAGGTCGTTTTCAGTACCCGAACTAAGCATTTTTGCCATCATTTTCAGCAGAAGGGCGCTGCGGAGATTCGTCCATTTTTCCGGTTTGCTGTCAAGCAGTTTATACTCTAGTGGCATATCGGCTTCGCGCAGGGAACTGATCCAGGCATTCACCCCCTTTGTATAGGCATCAAAAATCAGCCGGGAAGCCGGATCCTTTTCAATTTCACGGACGGCGTTCTCAGCGGCAAAGACCATTCCCAGCCTTCTTTGCTCCCTGTCATATTCAATTGCCCGGGGCCCTGCCAGTTCGCTGGCCCGGCCTGCAGCCGCACGGGTTTGCAGATCCATCTGAAACAGACGAAAACGCGCATGCAGGTAGCCCTGGATAAAATAGAGGTCCTCATTATTTTCCGCAAATACATGCGGCACCAGTCTCTCATCAAAATAAACCTCCGCCATCCCCTTTAGTCCTTCCAGTTGCAGATCGGCGTCAAAAGAAGCCCCGGCCGGTTCCGCATTCTGCCAGAATCCTGTATGCGGACTCAGTAATTTACCTAAAGGCGGGGCCGGACCCAGGGGACGGTTCAGGACGAAAATCAGCCCGGCAGCCGCCGCTGCTGATACGGCAAAAGGGATTAAACGCATAAGCCAAAAAATGTGTGCGAAAGATAAGGATAAAATCAGCAGAAATTCAACCGGCTGTTTGTTTAAACAACTCTCTTTTTACCTAATTTCAGGAAGCTAAAATTTACCATTATGCCAGTATTGATTATTATCGGCCTGCTCGTACTGCTTGTAGTATGGGTTATCAGTTTATATAACGGTCTCGTCCGCCTCCGGAACCGCCGTCAGAATGCATTTGCCGACATTGATGTTCAGTTACGCCAGCGGCACGACCTGGTACCGCAACTGGTGGATACGGTAAAGGGCTATGCCACGCATGAAAAGGAACTACTGACAAGAATCACCGAAGCCCGCACGGCCGCGATGAGCGCCACCACGATTGACGGAAAAATTGTGGCAGAGCAGCAACTCAGCAGCGCCCTTGCCGGTCTTAAAGTACAGGTGGAAGCCTACCCGGATCTGAAAGCCAATCAGAATTTTCTGCAATTACAGGAAGAACTGAGTGATATTGAAAACAAACTCGCTGCCAGCAGGCGGTTTTTCAATGCAGCCACGACCGAATACAATAATGCGGTTGAATCCTTTCCCGGCAACCTGGTGGCCCGGAACTTCGGATTTGCGAAAGAAATTATGTTTGACCTGGGAACAGACACCCGTAAACAAATGGAGGAGCCGCCAAAAATTCAGTTTTAAAATAACCGCAATTAAGCTGCCCTGACATGGAATATACCGGGCTTGCACAACAGATCAGGCGGAATAACCGGAATTCGGTTTTGCTGCTGATAGCTTTTCCGGCCCTGCTGCTCGGTATATGCTGGCTGTTGATTTTTTTTGCTGCTGGGAATCAGGGAGAAGACCCATGGCCCCTGTTTTACCAGGTTGTGCCCTGGGTAATCGCCGGTACGGGGCTTTGGTTTTTAATTGCCTGGACCGGCCATTCCGCGTTTATACGCTTAGCTACCGGCAGTAAACCCCTGGAAAGAAAGGAAAACAAAAGAGTATACAACCTGCTGGAAAATCTCTGTATTTCGCGTGGCATCACCACCCCCCGTCTGTATATTATTGAAGATAATTCACTAAACGCTTTTGCCAGCGGTATTGACCAGCGTACTTATGCAATTTCCCTTTCCAGGGGGCTAATTGAAAAACTGGATGACGACGAACTGGAAGGCGTGATTGCGCATGAACTAACCCATATACAAAACAGGGATGTGCGTATCCTGATTTTCTCCATCATATTTGTGGGCATTTTTTCCTTCCTCGCGGAAATGGCATTCCGCAGCCTGCGTTTTACAGGTGGCGGACGCCGGAGCCGTGATAATAAAGGAGGCGGCGCCATCATACTGATCGCTATTGTGGTAACAGCCATTGCCTACCTGATATCGCTCCTGTTGCGTTTCGGCATCAGCCGGAAAAGGGAATACCTGGCGGATGCCGGTGCGGCGGAACTCACAAAAAAACCCTGGGCACTGGCCAGTGCACTCCGGAAAATTTCGGCCGATCCGGCTATTGAAGCGGTAGAAAGCCGGGATGTTGCCCAGTTGTTTATTGACAATCCGCAACCCTCCTCGCATAAGTCTGCTTCCTGGGATAACATGTTTGCCACCCATCCGCCGGTGGAAAAAAGAATTGCATTACTGGAACAGTTTGCCTGAGAGAAAGACGAAGAGCCAAGATCCAAAGAACCAAGATCCGAAGAACCAATTGTCGGGCTTACGACCCTTTTGAAAGGAGGCTTTGGTTCTTGTAATTTGGTTCTTGGTTCTTTTCTTCAAGTTCCAAGATCCAAGAACCAATTGTCGGGCTTACGACCCTTTTGAAAGGAGGCCTTGGTTCTTGATATTTGGTTCTTGGTTCTTTTCTTCAAGTTCCAAGAACCGAAGAACCAATAGTCGGGCTTGCGACAATCCTGAAAGAACAGACTCCTATCTCCCGACTCCTATCTCCTTCCTTCCACCATCGGCACAAATGAAAAACGGTCAAACACCTCTTCTTTCAGATTTCCGTCATCCAGTTTGGTAATCCGTTTCATCAGTTGTATTTCCCCTGCGCCTACAGGTATAACCATCATACCACCGGGTTTCATCTGCCCCACCAGTTTAGCCGGTATTTCAGGTGCTGCGGCTGTAATAATAACCTTGTCAAACGGGGCATAAGTGGGCAATCCTTCATATCCGTCTCCGTAAAAAAATTTGATGGCCGGGTATTTCTTCAGGAACGCGAATTGTTTATTGGCGTCAAATAATTTTTTCTGCCGCTCTATGGTAAAAACCAACGCGCCCAGTTCAGCCAGTACAACCGCCTGGTAAGCGCTGCCGGTACCAATTTCCAGTACTTTGTCAAATTTTTTCACTTCCAGCAACTGGCTCTGGTAGGCTACCGTATAAGGCTGGGAAATGGTCTGGTCTTCCCCGATCGGGAAAGCCCGGTCTTCATAAGCCACTTCATCAAAAGCGGAATCCAGGAAGAAATGCCGGGGAATCTGGCTGATCGCCTGCAGCACTTCTTCACTTGTAATACCTTTTTCACGGATCGTATCCGTTAGTTTTTTCCGTAAACCTTTATGCCTGTAACTGTCTTCTGTGGGTCTCATAAGCGCTGCAAAAATAAAAAAGCGGCTGTTAAAAGCCGCTTCCTTTTGCTGTTGTTTTTGCTATAAGTTCATATCGGCAATGATAGCCTTGATCTTTGTATCCATTTCCGCATTGACCCGGTCAAAATCAGCGGGTTTATCCAGCCTGCCTTTCACGCTGAAATAAAATTTGATCTTGGGTTCGGTGCCGCTGGGACGTGCGGAAATAAGACTTCCGTCTTCCAGTTCAAACTGCAGCACATTGGATTTAGGCAAATCAATGGGCCAGCTTTCTCCCGTCCGGGGATCGGAGCCTTTCCGCAGTTCATAATCCAGCAGTTTCACCACGGCGGAACCATTAATGGTTTTGGGCGGATTATTCCGGTATGCTTCCATCATTGCCGCAATTTGCTGCTGGCCGTCCATTCCTTTTTTGGTGATGGAAATCAGGTTTTCCTTATAAAAACCATATTGCACGTAGAGGTCCACCATTTTTTCGAAAAGACTGCGCCCTTTTTCTTTTTCGTAGGCTGCCATTTCACAAAGCAGGGCCACAGCACTGATACCGTCTTTATCGCGGATTTTATCACCGATCATCAGTCCAAAACTTTCTTCTCCGCCAATGATATAATTTTCTTTTCCTTCCTTAACCCGGATCATTTCGGCAATCCATTTAAACCCGGTGAGTACCCGGTAACAGGCCACCTGGTTGGCAGCGGCAATGGCATCAATCATGGGCGTGGTGACGATCGTGGTAATAACCATATCATCGGGCCCGGCAATTCCCTTTGACTTACGCGCTTCAATCAGGTAATTGAATGCCAGCACAGCCGTCTGGTTACCGTTCATCAGCACCCATTTTCCATGTGAATCTTTTACGCCGATGGCCAGTCGGTCAGCATCCGGATCGGTACCACAGAGAATATCGGCATCCATGGCTTCAGCCTGTTTCAGCCCGTAACTCATGGCTTCACTTTCTTCAGGATTGGGATATACAACAGTAGGAAAATTACCATCGGGTACAGATTGCTCCTTTACTATATGCACATTCCTGAAACCAAACCGCTCCAGCACCGGCGGTACCAGCACTATTCCGGTGCCATGAATCGGGGTATAGACAATTTTCAGGTCTTTATGTTTTTCAATGATTTCGGGATATACACTCAGCCCCTTAACCATTTCCATATACTGTTCATCCATATCCTTCCCGATAAGATGAATATTCTCTTCCCCGCCGCTCCACTTCACTTCATCAGCTGAATGTATTTTTTCCACTTCGGCAATCACATTCTTATCATGGGGAGGCACCAGTTGTGAACCGTCATCCCAGTAGGCTTTGTACCCGTTATATTCTTTGGGATTATGGGAGGCCGTACATACCACCCCGCCCTGGCATTTCAGGGTACGGATAGCATACGACAATTCCGGAGTGGGCCGTAGCGCCTCAAAAAGGTAAACTTTTATTCCGTTTGCTGCAAAAACGTTAGCGGTGGTTTCAGCGAAAAACCGGCTGTTATTCCGTGAATCATGTGCAATCGCCACACTTACCCCGCCGGGAAAACATTGTCTGAGGTAATTGGCATAACCCTGTGTGGCCATTCCAACGGTATATTTATTCATCCGGTTGGTTCCCACCCCCATGAGTCCGCGTAAGCCCCCGGTGCCGAATTCAAGGTTGCGGTAGAATGCATCCGCAAGTTCATCCGGTTTTTCAGCTTGTAATTTCCTTATTTCATCTTTGGTGGCGGCATCAAAATTGCCGGAAAGCCAGGCATCTACTTTGGCCAGAATTGCAGCATCCATATCATTTCAGGTTTGAAGGTTTCAAATAGGACGGAAAGTTATTGAATTTTACTATTAGGCAAGCGGGTTTGCCGGTTCCCTGTATTTTTGGAGAATGAATCCGGATAAGAAAAGGGGAACAGGCAGGAAAGGGCAGGGAAAAAGGCCGTTTCTTATAATCATCAGATACCGCTGGTGGATGACCGTTACACTTTTTCTTTTCACCTCGGGTATTACCGCGCAGCCGGCTTCCCCGGGGCATACTCTAAACATAGTCCCGCCTGTTATCCCGAAAGAATCCGGATATAAATTCAGGCTGCCGGCTGACAGCACTCCTGTTTTGCCATCATTAAAGGCCGGCCCACGTCTTTCGCTCAGTGAAACGCAAAAAAGAAGAAGAACCTGGCTGGTAGCCTCCGCCAATCTTGCCGGCTACAGCGCAGCTATGATCGGTCTGTATAATGCCTGGTACAAAAATTATCCGCAGGGAAAATTCCACTCCTTTAATGACTGGCCGGAGTGGAAACAAATGGATAAAGCCGGCCATTTATACAGCGCCTATGTGGAGAGCCGGGGCAGTATGGAATTATGGCGCTGGACCGGAATGGACAGAAAAAAGAGAATCTGGATCGGTGGTATGAGCGGAGCTTTCTACCAGACTGTCATTGAAGTGCTGGATGGCTTCAGTACGGAATGGGGATGGAGCTGGGCCGATTTCAGCGCCAATATCCTGGGCAGCGGTATGCTGGTTGCACAGGAACTGGCCTGGGATGATCAGCGTATAAAGCTGAAATTCTCCTTTCACCGGAAAACGTATGCCGATCCGGAACTTAATCAGCGGAGTAATACATTATTCGGGCGGAGTTGGGCCGAACGAATGCTGAAGGATTACAATGGTCAGACCTACTGGGCCAGTATAAATCTCAGGCCTTTTTTTCCGGACAGCCGTATACCTTCCTGGTTATCGTTATCGGTGGGCTATGGGGCAGAAGGACTTTTCGGCGGCACAGATAACACAGCGAAAGATGAAAACGGGAATATCATTTTTAACAGACCTGATATTAAAAGGTACCGGCAATGGTACCTTGCACCGGATATTGACCTCTCTAAAATCAAAACCAATAATAAAGCACTCCGGTTCCTGTTCTCGGTACTCAGTAGTTTTAAATTCCCTGCCCCCTCGCTTGAATTCAGCAACGGCAAGTTCCGGGTGAATGCCCTGCATTTCTGACCTGGCAAGTTTGCGTTTGGGGTTTGATATCCCCCTATAAGACTTCTATCTACAATCTACTATCTACTGCCTACTGCCTCCAGGCTCCGCAACAACACCTTTCAACACGCCCGCCTGCCGGCGAGGCAGGCTCCCGCCTTCGTTTTACTACGGCCGGCCCGCTTAGCCAAAGCTTTGCGAGGCGAGCAGGCAGGCTGACAGCCATGTCCCTTCTCCTCACTCCTGTCTCCCGACTCCTGTCTCCCGACTCCTGTCTCCCCAATTCCCCTTAAATTAGCAGCGCAATTCATAACCATGCAACTGCTCCAACAAATACTGTTTGTACTGCTGAGTGCCACGGCGGTCTACCTTTTTTCCCGGAAAGTAAGAGAGATCAGCCGGAATATCTTTCTCGGGCGGGATGAGAACCTGCGTGACAACCCCTCTGCCCGGTGGAAAAACCTGTTTCTGCTGGCACTCGGACAGCAAAAAATGTTCAGAAATCCGCTGGTAGCTCTCTTGCACCTGGTGGTATATGCCGGGTTTATCATCATCAATATTGAAGTACTGGAAATTGTACTGGACGGCATTACCGGCTCTCACCGTCTCTTTGCCGCTCCGCTTGGTAACCTGTACAGTTTCCTGATTAACAGCTTTGAAGTACTGGCCTTGCTGGTGATTCTGGCCTGTATTGTTTTTCTGCTGCGCAGAAACCTGGTCCGGCTGAAACGTTTTGCCAGCAGTGACCTCAGGGGTTGGCCCCGGTCAGATGCCAATTATATCCTGGTTACCGAGATCATCCTCATGTCACTTTTCCTGGTTATGAATGCGGCTGATACCATTTTACAGACCCGGGGTGCTGAACATTATGCGGCCCATCCGACCGGAAACTTTCTTGTCTCGGCAAACCTGCAATTCCTTTTCAGCGGATTCAGCGATTCAGCGCTGATCGCGACCGAAAGGATTTGCTGGTGGCTTCATATTGCAGGTATTTTTGCCTTTCTCAATTACCTGCCTTATTCCAAACACCTGCACATCCTGCTGGCTTTCCCCAATGCTTATTACGCCCGGCTTAAACCAGCCGGAGAAATGGAAAACATGCCGGCAGTACAAAATGAAGTGCTTTATGCCATGCAACCGGAACTGGCACCTGCCGGCGAACAAGCCACTCCGCTGAAATTCGGCGCCAGAGACGTACAGGATCTGAGCTGGAAAAACCTCCTGGATGCTTACAGCTGTACAGAATGTGGCCGCTGTTCAGCAGCCTGTCCGGCCAATATGACGGGTAAACAGCTTTCTCCGCGAAAAATCATGATGGCCACGCGTGACCGGCTCGAAGAAGTCGGACGGAATCTGAACAAAACAAAGGAGCTTCGGGATGACGGCAAGTCTCTGCTGCATGATTATATATCCGTTGAAGAATTAAGGGCCTGCACCACCTGTAATGCCTGTGTGCAGGAATGCCCTGTCAGTATCAGTCCGCTGGATATCATTTTGCAGTTACGCAGATACCTTGTTATGGAAGAAAGTAATTCTCCCCAGGAATGGACGGCCATGTTTGGCAATGTGGAGAATAATTTTGCCCCCTGGAAATTCAGTCCCGATGAAAGAGATAAATGGGCGGAAGAAATGAAAAGTTGAACGGATGCTTTGTACCCCGAAGCCTTTTGGCGAAGGCGGGAGGTAATTTCACAGACTATTATCCTTTTTTTTACGTTTTTGACATATGCAGAAAAAACAACTGAGCCTGGCTATAGGCTTACTCATGGCTGTATCCCTGTCCGGACAACAGGTATTTGAACTCGGGGCGGAAGGCCTGAAATCATTTGGCAAGGGTTACAGTACTACTAAAGTGGCAGCCAGGGGAGAAAATTTCAGTGATAAAAACAGCTTCAGTGCAGGCATTACCTGGCAGTTTGCCTCCGCAAAAGCGTATTCCGTTTCTTCCGGTTTTGGGTTTTATCTGGGTTACCGGCGGGCATTTGGTAATAACCTGAAAGGCAGTAATCCCTTTGGGGGCGCCCGGCTGCTTTTCTCTCTGGAAGATTTTGAAGGAAAAACCCGGCAAAAAAGTCTGCTGATAACCCCCTTTGCCGAAGCCGGCTATCATTTTGTTTTCGGGAAAAGAATTTATACAGCCCCGGCTCTCGGATTTGGCTATACCCTGGAACTCAGCAGAGGGTATAACTCTCTTAATGAAGACGTAGGGAAAAGGTTTATTCCTTCCCTTTCTGCGGGTTACCGGTTTTAGGCGATTCCGGTTCATCAATACCCAGTACTTCCATCTGGCCTTCCACCACCCGGGTAACTTCTTCCGGGTGTTCCAGCTGGTGTACCGCATCTTTTCTCCGGATAATTTTCCAGAGCTGGATCAGTGCAGTAAGGGCAAATATGCTGCCGATCACCCAGTTCAATACATGCTGGTTTGTATTGATCTTTTGCGCGATCAGCAACCCGCCAAAGATAAACAGGGCATTGCCCAGGAATGTGCCGATCCCGATTCCGGTTATATATGTGTTATAATGATCGGCTCGTGGCAGCAGAATTTTTTTTGAAAAAAGCACAGTGCTCCAGCCAAACCAGAATGGAATCTGAACCGGGTTCACCGCGCTCATTACAAAACCAAGCACAAACTTCGGAAGGGGGCTGTCCAGCACCATGTTTTTCTCCACTTTCGGATGCAGGGCTGCATAAAAACTGAATACTGCCAGGGCGGCCACAATCAAAAATGTAACCCATTCCAGCGCTTTTAAAATACGCTCCTGTTTACGTACCCAGTCCATGGCCACCAGGGAGATTCTGACATAAATAATTTCCGCCAGCAGGGAACCGGCCGAAAAAAGCATGGCTGCCGTCACCCCGCTGGAGATGGAAATCTGCATCGCCGCAATATTCAGGGTTCCCAGCGGCAGGGACCCCAGGAAACTCACCAGCATACCGGTCAGGAATATTTTAAACAGGGATTTCATGCTATTACCGAACCATTAATTTTTTGAATTCGCTTTACACAACCGACGCTGGCGCAGCGTTACTAATCAAATTTCTCCAATAATTTAAAATGTTTTCCGGAATCTTTCAGGAATTGTAATCCCCTTTTAAAAGACCAGTAGGGATGACCGTTAACGTGATTATAGCGGCTGATCCGGTACAGTGCTTTCCAGTGTTCCAGTATAACCCCGTAAGCCTTTGGCAAAGGCATACCGCAGTCATAAATATGATTGGGTTCCGCCCCGCACCCGTTAAACTCAAGAATCTGAAAATTTTTCCCCTGTTTCAGCTCTTCAATAGAGGTGGTTTTGATATCATAACGGCCGTAATAGAATCGGGTCTGGTGACTCAATTCATCAAAAAGCCTGTGCATCGTTTCATTGATTTCCGCATGCAGGTTGGTAAAATGGGCGCCCCGGTTATGATTACCCGCATACGACAGGTAAAAGATCTCATCTGCCGGGATAATCCTGTCAAAGCGATGTCCGTGACGGTGCCGCATTTCTTCGAGGCGAAAACGGGCCCTGGGATGCCGCTCCACCAGTTCCTGTAAAGTGGATTGCCCGTCGCCTACCACATGTAAAAGTTCTTTCTGAATAAACCCGCTGACCGTTCCTTTCTGTGCTGCAGGGTGCCTGTAATAAAACACACTCACTTCCACCGGCAGATCCACCATATCCTGTACAATATATTCCACCGGAATTCTTTCATGGTATTTCCGTAATTGTTCTTCATCTTCAATCTTCCGGAACAGGATGCCCTTCATACCGACATCGGGTTTTACAATAAATGGATAACGGAAACCGGCTTTTTCCACTTTTTCCTTTACCGCCGCAAAAGGACTGTCATGAAGGATATAGATCGTTTTGGGCACAAGGTGCGCCGGGAGCTGATCATACATTTCCTTTTTCCCCTCCCCTTCAAAGCCCCCGAAAGTAATCGTGGGATTGGAGGAACTGAAAAACCATAACGAACCGCTGCGCAGGCAGTACCAGAACCAGACCGGGCTGATTGGCAGATAGAGTACATAAAAATTCCACAATTCCCAGTTCAGCAGCTTTTGAAAAAATTTCTTCATGCAGATTGATTGCCGCAAATGTAAACAAGCGGTTAAAATTTTGAGAATAAATTGTTATTAGATACATTTAAGTACAAAACCTGGAACTTATGCGCACCCCACTGCTTTATTTCAGTTTCTTACTGATCTTTTTCAGCGTGCCCGCTGCCGGTTATGCCCTCAGTACACCTGAACCTGCCAACCGGATGGATGTACAGACCCTTTACCGTAAGATCGCTTCCATGAAAATGAAGGATTTTAAAAAACTCAGGGGAGGCAAACTGACACTGAAAGAAAAGATCGGGTTCCTGGTTATGAAGCAGAAGGCTAAACGGGCGCTCCGGGAAAAATCCGAAGGGCAGGCGGCTTTTGTTATGGGCCTGGTAGCACTCGGCCTGCTGGCCCTGGGCTTTTTTGTCCCTTATGTTATTATCGGATCTCTGGTGGCCTCCATCCTGGCTATAGTGATGGGAAGTATGGCCCTGAAATCAAATCCGGATGACCGGAAAGCCAGGGGAGGCAGGATGATGGGCTGGATTACATTAGGCCTGATCGCCCTGCTGATGATCGCTGCGGCAATTATTATAGCCGGGTGGAGCTGGTACTGAGAACCTCCTGCCCTATTTTATTTATGCGTATTATTGCCGGGAATTCTTAATCTCATTGTATGATAATCCGAACTGTAGCCGAAATGGCTGCCCGCGGTGAGCAACCGGAAATTCTTTTTTGGGTCGGTTGTGCCGGCAGTTTTGACCAGCGGGCACAGAAAATCACTAAAGCCTTTGCACTGATCCTGGATAAAGCGGGAATCAATTATGCTATACTTGGTAAGGAAGAAATGTGCACCGGTGATCCTGTCAGGAGAGCCGGGAATGAATTCATGTTCCAGATGATGGCCTACCAGAATATACAGATGCTGAATAATTATGGTATCCGGAAAATTGTAACCGCCTGTCCCCATTGTTTCAACACCCTGAAAAACGAATACCCGGCACTGGGTGGTCAGTATGAAGTCATACATCATACCACCCTGCTTCAGCAATTACTGGATGAGGGAAAAATCAGGCTGAAAGAAGGAGGGAATTATAAAGGGAAAAAGATTACCTGGCATGACAGCTGTTATCTGGGCCGGGCGAATAATATCTATGAGGCCCCCCGGAAAGTGCTGGAGGCCCTGGAAACCGAGCTGGTGGAAATGAAAAGATGCCGGTCAAACGGTCTCTGTTGCGGGGCCGGAGGCGCCCAGATGTTTAAAGAAGAAGAAAAGGGCGAAAGCCGGATTAATGTGGAAAGAACCCGGGAAGCCCTTGCAACCGGAGCCGGTTTTATTGCTTCTGCCTGTCCTTTTTGTAACACGATGCTCACCGACGGAGTCAAACTGGAAGAAAAAGAAGAAGCAGTTGAAGTGCTGGATATAGCCGAAATGGTTGCGGCCAGCCTGGAAGATCAGAGTGCATAAAGCTGTCTGAACCGGTATTCAAGCATTACCGCCTCTTTTAATTTTCCCCGGGGAACGGGTATCCTTATACAATATCCGCGGTGCTTCCCCCCCCCGCGGAGTTCCATAATATTCATATCCCCCGCTTCAAAAATGTTTATTTGGAGTAAACGCAGTCCGGGCGCCCGCAACAGATGATATTCTTTGTTGATATATACTTCTTCCAACCCAATTTTTACTTCAGCCGGGCGGACCGAAAGCAATAGCCTCGGTATAAAGAGCAGCAGCCCCTTTAAACCCTTCCGGGCCAGTAACCATCGGTTAAATCGGCGCCATTCGGCAGGCGGACAAGTCCATTGAGCCATCCAGTTTTCATTCTTTTGCTGCATATCTCCGGGCAATAATTTGGTTGTAATTTAGCGGCATGAACCTGGAATTTAAATACCTGCTGGACGGTAATTTTCACCCGGATTCCCGGGTATGGATTTACCAGTCCAATCGCCTTTTTGGCATGGGAGAAGCCCTGAACGTGGAAGAAAGGCTGCATGAGTTTGTCCGGAACTGGCAAAGCCACGGCGCTCCCATCAAAGGGGCAGCCTACCTTTTTTTTGGTCAGTTTATTATCCTGATGGCAGACGAAACAACCACCGGGGTGAGCGGCTGCAGCACGGACAACTCGGTCCGGTTTATCCGGGAAATTGAAAAAGAATTCGGAGTAACCCTGTTTGACAGAACCAGCCTGGCTTTTGTCATAAAAGACAAAGTGCAATTACTTCCCCTTTCTCAGCTGAAGTATGCAGCAGACAATGGCTTTATCAATGAAAACACGTTGTATTTTAATAATACGGTACTGACCAAAAAAGAACTGGAAGAAAGCTGGATCATCCCTGCGGGGGAAAGCTGGCTGGCAAAAAAACTGAAATTTAAATCCGTTTAGTATTTTTGTTCTGACCTGCGGAAGTAGCTCACCTGGTAGAGCGACAGCTTCCCAAGCTGTAGGTAGCGAGTTCGAGTCTCGTCTTCCGCTCATTTACCCCTGTTAAAGGCTGTCTCTTATACACATCT
>JACSRW010000039.1 GCA_014879565.1 Chitinophagaceae bacterium | reverse complement strand
CAGCAGTTCGGCAATATCATAGCCGGAAATTTTACGGATCGAGGGACTGCAGTAACGTATGTTACCTTCCTTATCTGTCAGCACAATGCCATCCAGGGAATGGGTAATCAGGTTGCGGTAAAACAGCTCGCTCTCTTCCAGTTTGGCCGTGGTTTTTTTGCTCTCCGTAATATCCTTGCCCACCCCGAGCAAACCAATCCGTTTGCCCTCGTCATCACGCAACAGGGAAATCGTAGTCAGCAGGTATTTTTTTTCTCCGTCGGCTCCCATAAAACTCACTTCTCCCTTCCAGATACCCTGGGAAGAGACAATACTGATTACCTGCTCATTGGTATAAGGGAAGTATTCCGTTTCAATCACGTAGCGAAAAGGTTTGCCGATGGCTGCTTCCGCTGAAATTCCGGTCATTTTTTCCACCACATGATTCCAGGAGGTCACCACCCGATCCAGGTCGGTGGTTACGATAATATCATTTACATTATGCAGAATCGTGGCCTGCCGGCGAAACCGTGTTTCGCTTTCCATCAGCGCCTCTTCCGTTTTTTTCCGGAATGTATCATTGTAAAATGTGACGACCACCCCCTGTATTTGAGGGTTTTCAAGCAGGTTATGTCCGCGTACGATACACCAGAGCCAGTCTCCGTCTTTCTTCTTAACCCGCACAGAGATAAACTCAATGGTGGTGGCATTTTGTATTTCGGTAGTCAGGGCCTCTTTTGCCAGGTTCACATCATTGGGATGTACAAAACTGAAACAGGAGTGCCCGGTCATTTCCCCGATTTCGTATCCGAGTATGGGGGTTATGGAAGGAGAGGCGAATGTGATTATTCCCTGCGCATCCACCCGCAGAATACCGTCCTGCGAGTTCACAAAAAGATTCCGGTAAAACAATTCGCTTTCCCGGAGTTTTTCTTCCGCTACCCGCTGTGCGGTAATATCCTGCTGGGTACCCCATACCCGGCTCATCTTTCCGTTTTCCACAATGCCGGTCATCCGGTTCTGGAAATATTTTACATGACCATTCCGGTCGAACTCGCGGGTTTCAACGGTGGCTGTGGCAAATCCGTTCCGGATAAACTGACTGAATTCTTCCAGCAACCGGGGGTTTGAAAAATCAAGCATGTCTCTGGCCCTGGCTCCGATCAGATCTTCCGCTTTTTCATAGCCATACATACGGGCCAGGTTGTCGTTACACTCTACCAGATACCCGTTTTCCTTCCAGCTGCTGATCACTTTGTCCGGATCCTGATTGAGCTCTACCGGCACATCCGTAACAAACATCCAGAGCCCCTCCGCACTTTTCTCCAGAGCCATGTGGCGTTCTGTGGCGAGATAACCCACAGGAGGTACTGCGGCAATAGCTTCTGTCAATACCCTCCCTCCATCCGGGTCCTGCCAGGCAGAACATTCCCAGTCCAGGCAAAGCGGTTCCCGGGTATTTACCATACAGAGAGTAATTCTCTTTTTGCACCCCGGCGTGGTCATACATTCCCGGATATGGGATAGAAAACGCAATAATTCACCTTGCGACAGCACCGTTGAAACCGGAAACCTGGTTTGCTGACTTTCAGGAAGACCAGCATAATGCAGAAAAAGTGAATTTGCTTTATAAATATTGCCGTCCGCATCAGCCTGGAAATAGAGGAACTGACGGGAATCGGCAAAAAAATCAGATAAATAACTCATGGCAGGCGATGGGTCGGTATCATTTCAGGTTTATTAAAGATAACAGTATTTCACCGCTGAAAAAAAATGTATCTCGCATTTACACCCAAAAAAAAACCACCCGCTGCCGGCCTGTTTAAACAGGAGCAACGGGTGGAATAGTATTATTAAATGGTGTATCAGAAACTGCTGGTGACCGCGTTGAATTTTTTAAGCTGGGGACATTCCGCCGCCGTACCCGGATCTACCATAACATAATAAGAGGCCAGTTTATTCCGGATCCATTTGTCAAGCGTCTGGCTCTTCTTCTCTTCCAGGGCAAAGTTGGCGATCTTGCTGTAATCGTCTTTCAGGTTCATCCGGTGCGGTTCGGTTTTGGATTTCAGGTACACAATCCGCACTCCTTTTTTTCCCTGTTCTGCTTCAAAGGGCGTGGGCTGGGAAATATCGCCGACTTTCATTTTGCCGATCATATTCACCATTTCGCGGTCCAGCTGATCAATAGTGACAAAAGGCGCACCGTCGCGGTTCATGATAAAGGGCCCGGCATATTTATGAGACTCCTCATCGCTGTATTTGGAAGCCGCGTCGTTAAAGCCCATGGTGCCGGCAATGATTTTGGCACGGATGGTATCGAGTTTGCCTTTCGCCTGGCCGATCTCTTCTTCCGTCACCGGGGGAATCCGCAGGATATGACGCACAATGGCATCATCCCCGTTTCGTTGTACCAGCTGGATCAGGTGAAAACCGAATTTGGATTTTACCGGGGAGGAAATCTCTCCTTCTTTCAGCCGGAATGCGGTGGATAGAAATACCGGATCCCAGGTTTTTTCCGTGCGGTTAATCTGGTACTGTCCGCAACGATCCTTACTGCCCGGGTCTTCCGACACCTGTTTGGCCAGGCGGCAGTAATCCGTCATTTTGGTTTCTATCTGGCGTTTGTAATTATTCATTTCGCCCACGATATACTGTTCCAGGTCGCGGGAGGCTTTGGGATACAAAATTATCTGACCCACTTCCAGTTCCGTTTCATAAAAAGGAAGACTATCTTTGGGAATTTTTTCAAAATAGGCTTTCACTTCAATCGGGGTGATGCGCACATTGTCCACGATCTTGCGCTGCATGGCCTGCGCGAGTTTCTGTTCCTTTACCGATTCACGGGCGTCATCCTTAATCTGGTAAATGGTTTTGCCGGCCACTTCTTCCAGGGCTTCCTGGCTGCCAAACTGGTTGATATAGGTACGAACCCGGTTGTCCAGGTCGGCTTCCACTTCCTCATCGGTAACCGGCAGGGAGTCTTTCTGTGCCTGGAGCATCAGGATCTTGGAAATAATCGCCTGCTCCATCAGCATACATTCCGCGTTTTCGGGCACCGTTTGTCCCTGGCGCACAATATCGGCCAGTGAGTTCCGGATATCCGAATAGAGAATGATTTTATCGCCCACAATCCCTGATATCTTATCTGCCACCACTTTTTTCGGCTGGCCCTGGGCCCCGGCCGTCAGGGCAAGAAGTAAAAAAGCACAAGAGAAGAATTTCTTCATACTACGCATAACTTCAAAAGTAGCTCACCGGCCGGGAGCAATCCCTTTCCGGATCCTTATTTAACAAATATTTTTTACCCCCCCACTTTCCACTTACAATGTCCTTTTCACCTCTTCTATCTCATACGCTTCCACCACATCCCCCACTTTAATATCGCTGAAGTTTTTCACGGTCAGACCGCACTCCATACCGGAGAATACTTCTTTTGCGTCGTCTTTGAAACGTTTCAGGGAGCCCAGTTCGGCATTTACCCCTTCACCGGTAGGATAGATTACAATACCGTCGCGGATCAGGCGGATCTTCGAATCGCGTTTGATTTTTCCGTCGAGTACATAACAACCGGCCACCGTGGCTTTGTCGAATTTGAACACCTCGCGGATTTCCACATTGGCCACAATTTTCTCCTGCACCTTGGGCTCAAGCATACCTTCCATCGCACTCTTCACCTCCTCGATGGCATTATAGATGATGGAGTACATCTTGATCTCAATACCGGCTTTTTCCGCCAGGCGGGAGGCCTGCAGGGAAGGACGCACATTGAAGGCAATCACGATGGCATCGGAGGCCTCGGCCAGCACGATATCACTTTCATTGATCTGGCCCACGCCTTTGTGGATCACACTCACCAGGATCTCATCGGTTGACAGTTTCTGCAGGGAGTCGCTGAGGGCTTCCACAGAACCATCCACGTCACCCTTAATGATGACCTTAAGTTCCTTGAAGCTGCCCAGGGCGAGACGGCGTCCGATCTCATCCAGGGTGATATGTTTTTTGGTGCGGATACCCTGTTCGCGCAGGATCTGGGCCCGGCGGTTGGCGATTTCCTTGGCCTCGGCCTCATCTTCGTACACTTTAAACTTCTCACCGGCCTGGGGGGCACCGTTCAGTCCCAGTACTACAGCCGGCGCCGAGGGACCGGCTTCTTCCGCTTTTTTGTTCCGTTCGTTGAACATGGCCTTCACCCGTCCGTAATACTGACCACTCACGATCAGGTCGCCCGGACGCAGGGTACCGTTTTCCACCAGCAGGGTGGCCACATATCCGCGGCCCTTATCCAGCGTAGCTTCGATAATCGTACCGGTAGCTTCGCGGTCGGGATTGGCCTTGAGGTCGAGCATTTCGGCCTCGAGTAATATTTTCTCCAGCAGTTTCTCCACATTGAGTCCTTTCTTGGCAGAGATTTCCTGGCTCTGGAATTTACCGCCCCATTCTTCCACCAGCAGGTTCATCTGCGATAACTGCTCATAAATTTTCTGTGAATTGGCGCCATCCTTGTCAATCTTGTTGATGGCGAAAATCATAGGCACCCCGGCCGCCTGGGCATGCGAAATCGCTTCCCGGGTCTGGGGCATCACCGCGTCATCTGCCGCGATTACGATCACCGCGATATCGGTTACCTTGGCACCACGGGCACGCATAGCCGTAAAGGCCTCGTGACCGGGAGTATCGAGGAAGGTAATTTCCTTGCCGTTGGGCAGTTCCACCTGGTAGGCCCCGATATGCTGGGTGATTCCCCCGGCTTCCCCGGCTACCACATTGGCGTTGCGGATATAGTCGAGCAGGGAGGTTTTACCGTGGTCAACGTGACCCATGATGGTCACGATCGGCGAGCGGTGCTGCAGGTCCTCTTCATCATCCTCTTCATCCTCGTGCTCCATTTCCATTTGTTTCTCCATATCAATGAACTCGACATCAAAGCCGAATTCACCGGCCACCAGTTCGATCACTTCCGCATCGAGACGTTGGTTAATGGAAACCATGATGCCCAGACCCATACACTTGCTGATCACTTCGGCAAAACTCACATCCATCAGGTTGGCCAGTTCGCTTACGCTGATGAACTCGGTAACCTGCAGTTTGTGGCTGTCGGCGGCTTCGCCCATGGCATCCGCCATTTCCTGGCGTTTTTCCCGGCGGTGTTTGGCCTTCAGGCTCTTGCCTTTCCCGCCGCCACCGGAGAGTTTGGCCTGGGTTTCCTGTATTTTCTTCTGGATTTCTTTTTCGTCAATCAGTTTCTCCTCGCGTTTTACGCCGCGGTTATCGCGCCGGTTGCCGGCCACCCCGCCACGTCCCCGCTGGAATCCTCCGCCGCCGCCACGTTTGTCTTCTTCCTTATTGATGAAGATTTCGCGTTTGTTGTCTTTCTTCTCAATGGGAATACGCTTGCGTTTCTTCTTCTCATCCCGCACCGGCCGGGTATCATTATTCACCGGAAGTTCGATCTTACCGAGAATCTTCGGACCGGTAAGTTTTTCCACCTCGATATTCATGATCACCGGCTGTTCTTCTGTAGTCGTTGTTTCAGGTACCACCGGGGTTTCTTCCACCGGGGTTTCCTGTACCGGCACTTCTTCTTTTTCTTTTTTGGCCTTTACGGGTTTTTCTTCCGCGGCAGGCGCTTCTTCTTTTTTCGCTTTGGCTGTTTTCTTTGGCCGGGTGGAGGAGTCAATTGCCGAGAGGTCAATTTTCTTCAGCACTTTGGGACCTTCCGGTTCCGGAGTTTCCTTTTTCACTTCTTCTTCCGGTTCTTTCACCACGGGCGCTTCTTTGGGCTCTTCCGCCGGTACCGGTTTTTCTTCCACCACGGGCTTCGGTTCTTCCTCTTTTTCCTTCTTCACGGTTTTTGCCGCGGGCTTTTCCTCTTTCCTGAAGACGACTTCTTCCTCTTCCTTTTTCTTGCGGGTTTCCGCCTGCGAGCCCTTGGGCAGTTCCAGCTGGTCGCTCTTCATTTTCGCCACCTTATCACTCTGAAACTCCTGCTGGAGGGCCCGGTACATGTCTTCCGTAAGCTTGGAGGTCGGTTTCAGTTCGTCTTTAGAAAAACCTTTCCCCGCCAGGAAATCCACCAGGGTGTCCTGTCCGATGTTAAACTCTTTAGCCGCAGCTAATAATCGTGGAAGTTTTACTTCTGCCATTAAGTTGTTTTAATCTTTTGAATTATACTCACCACCCCCCACTTTCCATTCCTCACTTTCCACTCTCCTTACTCCTTCTCAAATTCCTCTTTCAATATCCTCCGCACATCCGCAATGGTTTCTTTCTCCAGGTCGGTCCGGCGTTCCAGTTCTTCCGCCGTCAGGTTCAGTACGCTGCGACCGGTATCGCAACCCACCCGCTTCAGTTCGTCAATGATCCAGGAATCAATTTCATCGCTGAATTCTTCCAGGTCAATATCAAATTCGTCTTCTTCGCCTTCGTTATCGCGGTACACATCCAGTTCGTAGCCGGTCAGTTCCGAAGCCAGTTTGATATTCACCCCGCGGCGGCCGATCGCCAGGGATACCTGGTCGGGCTTGAGGTACACATTCGCGTGTTTGGCTTCGTTATCCAGTTCCATACTGGTGATCTTGGCCGGGGTCAGCGAGCGCTGGATCAGCAACTGGATATTGCTGGTATAGTTGATCACGTCAATATTCTCATTCTTCAGTTCGCGTACTATTCCATGAATACGGCTGCCTTTCATACCCACGCAGGCGCCCACGGGATCAATCCGGTCGTCGTAGGATTCTACGGCCACTTTGGCCCTTTCACCCGGATCGCGCACAATCTTTTTGATCACAATCAGGCCATCAAAGATTTCCGGCACTTCGATTTCCAGCAGTTTGGCCAGGAAATCAGGCGAAGTACGGGAGAGGATAATCACCGGGCTGTTGTTCTTCATATCCACTTTTTTCACCACGGCACGGATATTCTCTCCTTTTTTGAAATAATCCTGGGGGATCTGTTCGCTTTTGGGCAGGATCAGTTCATTGCCTTCCTCATCCAGCAGCAGGATTTCTTTTTTCCAAACCTGGTACACTTCCGCGCTGATGATTTCCCCGATCCGGTCGCCGTATTTTTTAGCCAGTACATTTTTCTTCAGGTCGCTGATCCGGCTGGCCAGGGTTTGTTTGGCAGCCAGGATGGCGCGGCGTCCGAAATCGAGCAGGTCAATCTCTTCATAGAGTTCCTCCCCCACTTCAAAGTCGGGTTCAATTTTAACCGCATCGGAATAAGCTACCTGGGCCAGCGGGTCTTCCACCTGTCCGTCTTCCACGATCATCCGGCGGCGGATAATTTCGAGGTCACCTTTCTCCGCGTTCACAATCACGTCGAAGTTCTCATCACTGCCGTATTTTTTACGCAGGAGGGTTTTAAAGACATCTTCCACCACTTTCATCATGGTCGGGCGGTCTATGTTTTCCGCATCTTTAAAATCCTGGAATGCGTCAATCAGGTTAATACTAGACATAGCGCAAAATTTAGTAATCCGGTTTGATTAAAATTTGATTTGAATTTTTGTTGTTTTTATCTGATCGAAGGGAATAGTGTGGAGAATCATCTCCGCTTTTTTCCCTTTGCCTTTATGTTCTTCCACCCCGATCTCTGTTTCTGTGGCACTCACCAGCTTTCCTTCCCTTTTCACCCCGTCGGCCAGCAGTACTTCCACAAAACGGCCCACATTTTTCAGGTACTGGCGGTGCAGTTTCAGGGGTTCATCCAGACCCGGGGAGGAGAGTTCCAGCGAGAATTCGCCTTCAGGATAATAGCCCGCTTCCTCGATGATTTTGTAGAGCCGGCGGTTATACTGAACCAGTTTATCCACGCTAATTCCCTGGTTTCCATCAATATACACTTTTATATTGTGGGTGGGTTTTATCCGTACTTCCACCAAAAAAAGTTCGGGATCTTCGGCTATCAGCGCCTCCGCTTTTTCCGTAATCGCCTGTATCTGGGTGTCTTTGTTCATGCCTGATAAAAGAAGAAGGGAACGGCACCGTTCCCTTCTCTCGTTTAATTCCGGTGCAAAGGTAAGGGAATAATATGGTAGCGCCCAAAACAAATTGGTGTCCGGCAGCGGTGAAAAACCGGTAAAAGGCGGCAAAAAGCCGGCAGGGCCAGCGGGGGGCTTCCTATCTTTACAGTCCCATGAAATATGTGTTACTGGCGATTGGTTTGTACATCCTTTATCAGTTTATTTTCAAACTGGTGATCCCGGTTTATATCGCCAGCCGGAAAATCAAAAAAGGATTTCGCGAAATGCAAAACCGTATGCAGGAACAGATGCGGCAGCAGCAAGGCTTTGCCCCGCAGGAACCGGCCCCCAAAGAATCCGGGCATAAAGCGGGGGATTATATTGAGTTTGAAGAAGTGAAATAGTCATTGGTTCGATATGTCCTGATTTGCCTTGCTGCGTCAGGCCTACGCACCATGACTACCGCATCAGTTCAAATTCCGCTTCCTTCACGTCCATTGAACTGGTGCCGATAAATATCCTGAATTTGCCCGGTTCCCAGATGTATTGCAGCCGGTCGTTATAAAAACGGAGATCCTCCGGGCTGATGCTGAAGCGGATCTCTTTGCTTTCCCCCGCGTGGAGAAATACCTGCTGAAACCCCTTTAGTTCCTTTACCGGTCTGACCACGGAGGCGGTAAGATCCCGGATATACAGCTGTACCGTTTCTGTGCCCCCGGTTGCTGAAGTATTGGTAAGGGTTACCGCTGCCTGGATGGGTTGACCGGGCCGGAGGGTTTTGGCGCTGAGCCGGACATCGCTGTAATGAAAGCGGGCATAACTCAGTCCGTATCCAAAAGGATACTTCGGATAGATGGACAGATCGGTATAGGCGGAGCGGTAAAAGCGGTCGCTGTCATTGGTAGCCGGCCTGCCTGTATTATAATGGTTATAATAAACGGGAATCTGGCCTTCTGTACGCGGAAAACTCATGGGCAGTTTGCCGGAGGGATTATAATCGCCGAAAAGCACATCAGCGATGGCATTCCCCGCCTCGGTACCCAGCCACCAGGTATAGAGGATGGCCGGGGCATTATCCGCTGTCCAGTTAAATACCAGGGGCCGGCCTGCGCTGATCAGTACCACCACCGGTTTACCGGTTGCCACGATCGCTTTCACCAGTTCTTCCTGTACACCGGGCAATTGAATGGTGCTGCGGCTTTTGGCCTCCCCGCTCATATCCCGGGCCTCTCCCACGGTCAGAATGACCAGCTCCGCCTTTTGGGCGGTTTCCACCGCTTCCGCAAAACCGGAGCGGTCATCGCCCGTAATGCTACAGCCTTTTGCATACAGCAGGGCGGCGCCGGTATTCAGTTTTTGCTGCACGCCTTCCCAGATAGAAACGATCCGGGTCGTATCATCGGGCCAGTCATAACTCCAGAACCCGTTGTGGTCGCTTTTTGCTTTGACAAAGGGGCCGATCAGGGCAATGCGGCCGGTGGATTTGGACAGGGGCAACAGATTTTTTTCATT
Source organism: Chitinophagaceae bacterium (assembly GCA_014879565.1). GTDB lineage: Bacteria > Bacteroidota > Bacteroidia > Chitinophagales > Chitinophagaceae > JJ008. Next base: position 3,841 of record JACSRW010000039.1, on the reverse strand, counting down.
TTTCAACAGCACCATACTTTTTTTGGCCATTTCAAAAGCCACTTTGCGGTGGGCTTGATTGTTCCATTGTGTTTTTTCCCGTTGTTCACTGGAAAATTTATATGGATCGGCAAAGAGCCCCATTTCAAATTTCTTCCGGAGGATTCTTCGTACGGCATCATCTATCACTGTCATTTTCACCTTGCCTTCCTTCACCAGGGCAGCGAGGTGGGGCAGGTAACTGCGGCTTTCCATATCCATATCACTGCCGGCATTGACAGCCTGCAGGGCGGCTTCTTTATTGTTAGCGGAATACCCGTGGGGGATCATTTCGCCGATACTGCCCCAGTCGCTGACCACAAAGCCCCTGAATTTCCAGTCTCCTTTCAGCAGGCTGCGTTGCAGGTAGGCATTACCGGTAGCCGGTATTCCGTTCAGGTCGTTGAATGCGTTCATAAATGTGGCCACCCCGGCTTCTGCGGCGGCTTTAAAGGGGGGCAGGTACACTTCATGCAGCTGACGCAGGCTCATGTCCACGCTGTTATAATCACGGCCACCCACGGCGGCGCCATAGGCGGCAAAATGTTTGGCGCAGGCCATTACGGCGCTGGTATCTCCGAATCCTTTTCCCTGGAATCCTTTTACCCTTGCTTTCGCAATCAGTGAACCCAGGTAAGGATCTTCCCCGGCTCCTTCCATTACCCGGCCCCAGCGGGGGTCACGGGCTATGTCCACCATAGGGGCGAAGGTCCAGTGAATACCGGCCGCGCTGGCTTCGGTGGCAGCTACCCGGGCGCCGGCTTCCATAGCGGCCAGGTCCCAGCTGGCGGCTTCTGCCAGCGGAATGGGGAAGATGGTTCGGTAGCCGTGAATGACATCCTGTCCGAAGAGCAGGGGTATTTTCAGTCTTGACTGCAGGGCGAGTGCCTGCAGTTCGCTGGTACGTTGTACGCCGGTTACGTTGAGCATGGAGCCCACTTTGCCGGTTTTCACCTGGTCGAGCAGGTTGCCGTCATTGGTCAGCGGACCGGTAGCGGCCCAGGGACCATTGTACTGGTTCATCTGGCCGATTTTTTCCTCCAGGGTCATGAGGCGGAGCAGGGAGTCGACAGATTTTTCGATACGGACATTGCCGGGCTGTGCCTGGTGCAATTGTGTGCTGAATAAAAAAAGCAGGAGGGTGGCAATCTGTTTCATGCGCATTGATTTCAGGTCCTGCAATTTCGGTTAAACCGGCGGAAGGAGAAAATATCGGGAAAGATAAAAAATATGAATAACCTGATTGACTCGTTGTGGTTGCCTTTAAAACGTCTTTTTTTAGGTGACTTACAGAACTTATGCAGGGTTCTGGTCTGCATTAAAATGAGGCAGTTGGCTACCCCCATCTAAAAATTTCCTTTACTGGTTCTCAATGAAAACCATAAAATAATGCCAGTACAGAGTAAATAAAAAAAAGTAATTAAAATATTCTTTACTTTTTCTTTGTTCCATTTAGCAGACAAATATTCTTCAATTCGTTTATACCGGCTTTTATAAAAAATCAACAAATAATTAAAGGCAATTATTGGGAAAAGCGCAATCATAATACGAATCTTACTTCCCGAAAATATTGATGCTTCCGTAAGTGTTGAAATTAAAAACAATATGGGTATGATATTAAGAGTTGTTAATAGAGATAACATCAAGACGGCGTTAATACGAGGCATTTCTTCTTCCATTTCAAAAATATTGGTCAGCCTTAATATCATACGGTAAAGAGTATAATAGACTCTGTCATAAATCGGTATCATGGTGCAAATTTAAAATCACTATAGTTCATAATCTTTTGCTCTCGCATATCTGTTTTAGCATTTTCTGTTTCAATATAACTCGGTATTGCATTTTCCCAACCAAGAGTCGCATCTATTGTAAAATATATTCCGGCAAGCGCCCACCCAACTCCGGGAATAAAAGCAACACCCGTCATTCCTGTATTAACAATCGCTTTTGCGAGAACGGCATCTGCATTTGGGTCGTTGCTGTTGTAAGCAATAAAAACATTGTATATGTCGGCTGTAACGCTGGCAACAATAATTACCCTGCCCCCGACTTTTACTACATTAACAGCCTTCGTCGTCCTAATCCCTTTCTGCGCATTCTTTGAATAATTTTTAATATTTCCTAAATTTTCAGGAGATTTATTATTACCCCATTTTTTATCAAATATTGATTTAATCTCACCTTTAGAATTTCTAAATAGCCAGTCACCTTTATAAATCATTTACTTGTAGGCGTTCAAAGTGCTGCTTAACAACATCAGGAAATGAAGGAAATCTTAACTTAGCTAACGACCCAACTGGTCTGATTTTAGGGGAGTATTATAGAAGCCCGGCAGCGCCGGGCTTCTTTATTTAATCTTAGTAAATGTTATCGTATCAGTTATAATCGGCTGCATCCAGCCTTTAGATGTGTCGGTATTTTTCTGCTCCAATAATACTTGAATTTTATCATACAAATATTTTGGCCGTAATTGACAAGCATTCTTTTCCCTGCCATTAGTAAACATTCGATTTGCCGTATCGGCAAGGCTAAAAGTAAAGGAAAAATTTTCCGGGTCTTCCCTTTTATATGGGACCGCAAAATTATAGCCATATGTTGAATCAAAGACCTTACCTCCATTTTTATACGTAAAACTAATTTCCGTCCAGGCTGTGTCAATTTGCATTTTCGTCCCGTCAAGGAGATTAAAATTTGTTTTATCCGGCACATACTCCATTACTATTGCACCATTCACTTTAGCTTCTTCTTTTGTTTCGCTATGCCCAAATAATCCATTACCATTATCGCAACCTATCATTGTCAAGATTGAAAAAATTATTGATAGTAGCGATAGTGTATAAAATATTTTACCCATCATTGATTTATTTTAATAAAAGGTCGCTCTCAATTTCTTAAATTTTACTATTGTATTGTAACTACGGGTTTTGGTCTTAAATTATCAATACGTGACGGTGGTATCGGCGGCCTATGAACAGGTGGGATATTTACCGGTATTGGCTTCAGTTGACTATCAACACCTACACCAGGATTGCTTTTCTCAATTTCAGATTGTTTAGTGGCAGGCAACCAGTTTATTTGAGTTGATTTATACTCAATTTCCGACTTACCCTGAATACGAGTTATTTCTGAAGTTTCTCCATTATTTAATCCTCCGGCATTTAATGCTTCCTTTGCGACATGAGTACAATCTTGGAATCCCAAAATATAAGCAGTGCCTGCTTCTGCAGCTGCCGCTGTTTTCATTTTCTCGTCTGTAGCCGCATCAGTAGTAATTCGAAAGCCATCCGTAAATCTTGTTCTGACATTCCCATCCTTATCTGTTTCTGAAGTAGCCTTCCCTTTACCGTCAGCATAATCACCCTTAAATGTATTATACGCAGAATTTGTAAATTCATCAAGTGTTTTAAAAGGTATAGCAATAGATGCATGACCTTTTCCACTTGACCCACCGCTACTACTCGCAGCACCATCTTTAGAATAAAAAGTCCATCCATTTTTATCATCACCAATTAAAACTGCTTGATGACCTGATTGATGTCCCTTTGTTGGACGTTGAAGTAAAACTATTATATCAGCAGGACTCATTCCATCAGGGTCAATAAATCTAATAGGATTATCAAATGCATAATTATACGGTGACCACCGGCGCATTTTATCTGCTAACGGGTCAACATTCATCCATCGTCCTATCTGATTATCATACATCCTTACTCCAAAGTCTAACCATTCTAATCCACTTCCATCGCTAAACTCTTTTCTTTGTTCCTCCTTCCCGTTGTATTTATATTGTCTCTTATACACATCTGACGCTGCCGACGACGGA
>JACSRW010000019.1 GCA_014879565.1 Chitinophagaceae bacterium | reverse complement strand
ACAGTTCCTTTTTCCTTTGGCCGGATAGCAGCGTTTAGAGGCATTTTTTCTAAGGTTTCTCGCTGCGCTCGAAATGACAAGGCAATTTTAGAGGGGAAAAAGTAAGATTTCTCGCTTCGCTCGAAATCTACAAAAAAAGGCCTGCTGGTGGCAGACCTTTGTGACCCCGTCAGGATTCAAACCTGAAACCTTTTGATCCGTAGTCAAATGCTCTATTCAGTTGAGCTACGGGGCCAGTATTTTTATTTTCCCTTCGCCTGAAACCTTCCCGACACGCTGGCCGGGATACTCTGTTCAGTTCAGCTAAGGAGCCAGTTTTTATTTTCTTTTCTCCTGAAACCTTCCCGGCGCGGTGGCCGGGATGCGCTGTTCAGTTGGCCAGAGGGCCAACGGGCGGCAAAGATAGGGAATTTGATATTTCAAACAAAAGAAAAGCATGACTTAAGAGACATTTCTGCCACCACAGAACCCTCCTTGCCAACTGTTTACTGTCTCCTGTCTCCCGTCTCCCGACTCATGTCTCCCCGTCTTTCCGTAGCTTTACCCGCCTAACTATTGAATATGAAAAAACTGTTCCTTTCCTTCCTGCTGCTGCCGTTCCTGGTAAACGGCCAGCTCAAAGCAGATGACGTCAAGACCTTCACCCTGAAAAACGGGATGAAGTTCCTGGTAGTGGAGGATTTCTCCATTCCCAATGCCAATATGTACCTGTTCTACAAGGTCGGCAGCCGTAACGAATACCAGGGCATTACAGGCCTCTCCCACTTTTTTGAACATATGATGTTCAACGGAGCGAAAAAATATGGCCCTAAACAATTCGACCAGACCATGGAATTCAACGGCGGCGCCAATAATGCTTATACTACGGAAAATGTTACCGTGTATACCAACTGGTTCCCCGCCTCAGCCGCCGAAGTGATCTTTGACCTGGAAGGCGACCGGATTGCCAGCCTCAGTATTGACCCGAAAATGGTGGAAAGTGAAAGAGGCGTGGTACTCAGCGAACGCAGCACCAGCCTGGAAAACTCCCCTTGGGCCCTGCTGGGACAAACCGTACAGGGAGCCGCTTTCCAGGAACACCCCTACCACTGGCCTGTTATCGGTTATGAGGATGATATGAAAAACTGGAAACAGGCCGACCTGGAACGGTATTTTAAAACCTACTATGCCCCCAATAACTGCGTAGTGGTGGTATCGGGCGGTATCAGGATGGAAGAGGTGAAAAAGCTGGCCGAGAAATACCTGGAACCTATCCCCGCACAACCCGATCCGCCGAAAGTGCATATCACCGAACCGCCGCAAACCGGCGAACGCCGCGTGCTGGTGCAAAAAGAAGTGGCCACCCCCTACCTGATGATTGCCTATCATATCCCGGAAACCAGACATGAAGATTATTACGCGCTGAATATTCTCAGTTCCATCCTGAGCAGCGGTAAATCTTCCCGTCTTTATTCGGCGGTTGTTGACCAGCAGCAACTGGCTACCGATGTTGTGACGGCTTTCAGTGAAAGCTTCGACCCCACCCTCTTCCAGTTTTACGCGGTGGCTTCGGAAGGTGTACAGGAATTAACCCTGGAAAACGCGATTTACGCCGAGATCGAAAAAATCAAAAAAGACGGTATCAGCGAAGCCGAACTGCAGAAAATAAAAAACCAGAAGCTGCTGGAATTTTACGAGCAGGTGGAAACCATCAACGGAAAGTCGAACAATATCGGCACCTACGAAGTGTTCTTCGGCGATTATCGCAAAATGTTTGATGCACCGGTCCAATACAATAAAGTAACCGCTGCCGATGTACAGCGCGTGGCCCGGAAATATTTTACCAAATCCAACCGCACGGTGGGAGTTTTAAAAACGAATACTGAAGAATAACCATGAAACGTCAATTATATTTTTTGCTGACTCTTCTTGTACTCAGCATACAGCTTACCGCCCAGGGCTATAAACTGCCGGCCTACGAAAAATTCAAACTGGCCAACGGCCTTACTGTTTACCTGATGGAACAGCACGAAGTGCCGGTGATCAGCGTTTCAGCCATTCTGCCTGCTGGCGCGATCTATGACGGGGAAAAAGCCGGACTGGCTTCCCTGACAGCTGTTTCCCTGAAACACGGGACTAAAAATTTCAGCAAGGCAAAACTGGATGAAGAACTGGATTTTCTCGGCGCCTCCGTTAATACCTATGCATCCAAGGAATCCGCCGGACTATCGGCCAAATTCGCAGCCAAAGACCGGGAAAAAATTCTGGCGATTATCCGCGATCTGCTGCTGGAACCCGTATTTGATACCGCCGAATTCAGCAAAGAGAAAAAAAGGCTGCTGGTAAGCCTGGAGCAGCAAAAAGAAAGTCCCCGCTCAGTGATCGGCTCCTATTTTGACAAGTTTCTTTACGGCGATCATGTATACGGAAATATTGTGCAGGGCAAACCCGGCACCGTCAGCGGATTAACTACTGCCGACCTGAAGGCTTTTTATACGGCTAATTACCGGCCGGATGGCTCCGCTATCAGTGTGGCCGGAGATTTTAACGCGAAAGAAATGCGGGCCAAAATCACCGCCCTTTTTTCTGGCTGGAAAAAAGGTCCCAAAACAACCGGTAATGCCGCCTCCGCCCCCATCGCTAAACCTGCCGAAAACAGGGTATTGCTGGTGAATAAAGACGATGCCCGCGAAACCACCTTTTATATCGGCGCTCCGGGTATTGCCCGGAATAATCCCGATTTTGTAGCCATCGATGTGATCAATACCCTTTTCGGTGGTCGTTTCACCTCCATGCTCAACGATGAACTGCGGGTAAACAGCGGACTGACCTATGGCGCCAGCAGCCGTTTCAGTGCATTGAAAAACGGCGGCAGTTTCGTGATCAGTACCTTCACCGCCGGCAAATCCACTGAACCGGCCATTGACAAAGCACTGGAAGTACTGAACCGCCTGCACAAAGAGGGCATAGACGAGAAAAGCCTGACATCCGCCAAAAACTATGTAAAAGGACAATTCCCTCCCCGTTATGAAACCGCCGGTCAGCTGGCCGGGCTGATGACCCAGATGTTCTGGTATAATTTTGACGAATCCTTCATCAACAATTTTGAAAAGAATGTGGACGGACTGAACCTGGACAAGGCAAAAGAAATCATAGCTAAATATTTCCCCAAAGACAAACTGCAGTTTGTACTCGTGGGCAAAGCTGCCGATATCCGGAAGATTGCAGAGAAATACGGGAAGGTGACACAGGTGGAGATAAAGGAAGAAGGGAAGAAAGGATTCTGAGAGGATTTGCAGATTTGCAGATTAGCAGATTTGCAGATTTGCAGATAAATGGGTTGGGTATGAAAATTTCATTCTGGTCAGTGGGGAAAATACATGAACCTTATGTTAAGGAGGGTGTGGTGGAATTTACCCGGCGGATAAACCGGTACTATAAGACTGACTGGGTTATTATACCCGCTCCGAAGAATGCGGCTGCGCTCAGTGAAACGGATCTGAAGAAAAAAGAAGGAGAGCTGATCCTGGATAAACTCAGCAGGGAAGATTATCTTGTTCTGCTGGATGAAAGGGGCAAAGAACTGAGTTCAGAGGGGCTGGCGCGGTTCATGGAGCAAAGAGCCAATGAAAGTGTGCGTCAGCTTATATTTCTGATCGGCGGCGCCTTTGGCACGGATGAGGCGGTACAGCAAAGAGCACGGTTCCGGTGGAGCCTGTCGCAACTGGTATTTCCGCACCAGCTGGTACGGCTTATTCTTGCCGAACAGGTGTACCGGGCCTGCACGATCCTGAATAATGAAAAATATCATCACAAGTAAAGTTTAACTTACCCGGATTAATTCTATATGCAGATTTCCATCACCCTGATCATTATTATCATTACCACCATTATTTCACTGACAGCCATGAGCAACCCGCGCATGCTGCAGGATATGATCTTCTATCCCCCCGCGGTTAAAAGAGGTCAATGGTACCGTTTCTTCAGCTGCGGGCTGATCCATGCCGATTTCGGGCACCTGCTTTTCAATATGTTTGCCCTTTATATATTCGGGGAAGGTAAAATAAACACGGCTGGTGGTCCGGTGTACCTGGGTGTGGAATTCAAATTCCTGGATGTATTCGGTGAAAAAGGAAAATGGATTTACCTGGGTCTTTACCTGCTGGCATTGGGAGCCTCTATCCTGCCCACCTATGCCAAACAACATGACAACTATCATTACAGAAGCCTGGGGGCATCCGGCGCGGTTTCGGCTGTTGTATTTGCCAGCATTCTCTTTAATCCCCTGATGGGTATGGGTTTGTTGTTTATTCCTGTATATATTGCCGGCTTCCTTTTCGGAATTCTGTATCTCGTTATCTCATCCATACTGGACAGGAAGGGCGGGGATAATATCAACCATTCAGCCCATATATTCGGCGCCGTATTCGGGATCGGCTTTACCGTGCTGGTATGTCATTTTTGGGCAGACTATCCCGTGCTTGATTATTTTTTCCAGCAGGTACGCGCGGTAAGCTTTCGTGACCTGATCCAGTTTGGCTGATCAGGATAACCAGCGGAAGGCGATAAAATGGGTGCTGTTTTTCTGCAGGCGGAAGCGTTCATCCATTCTTAATCCGATCACCCAGCAGATTCTTTTGTTGCTTTCAAGCACCCAGACTTCTTCTTTTTGGGAAAGAGACAGTTTACGGTCAATTAAAAAGCGGGCGATTTTTTTCTTTTTTTTCATCCCCAGCGGATAAAAATAATCGCCGGCTTTCCATTTCCGCAGCAGTAATGGCCATTGCAGTTGCCGGCTGTCAAGCCATACTTCATTTTCTTTGTCCGGAACCGGCTTCTCTGTCCATACCTTTTTTTCAAATTGAAGAATCCCCTTTTCAAAAATCACCTGTTTTTCATTCTCTTCTACAACCCGGATGGCCGACTCCGCTGTATGCACAGGACTGATAACAAACCAGTCGCGGTGTTTAATGATCCGGTAATGAAAAGCGGGAGATTCAAGGTAACGACCCGATTCACTTTCCGCCAGTTTATATAATTCATCCACTTGTTTTTCGCCGAATCCGTAGTCCCGGATGATTTCATACACCAGGGCTTTATTACGGTAAGCCATCAGTTGTTTAACAGGGATAAATATATCCGCCCCCTGCGGTTTGCATAATTTCTTTTTTAACCGCTCCACCGACTGGCGGTACAATACTTCCGCATCCCTGAAGCGACTGATATTATTTTGCAGATTTTCCTGCACCTGCGGGTAAATCCGGCGAATGGCCGGCAGGATTTCATTTCTGAAAAAATTGCGTGTATAGGCCGAAGACTGATTGGAACTGTCTTCCACCCAGCTTAGTTTATTTTCCAGCGCATACGATTCCAGTTCACTCCGGTAAAAACCCAGCAACGGCCGGCGGATATTTCCATAACTGACCGGAATACCTGTAAGACCATGTAAACCTGTACCGCGGAAAAAATGCATCAGCAGGGTTTCATTATTATCATCTGCCTGATGTGCTGTGAGCAGGTATACCGGTTTTCCTTTTTCTGTTTCCTGCTGCGACCGGATTTCCTCAAACCATTCATAGCGGAGTATCCGGGCAGCTTCCTGTACAGATAATTTGTTTTGGGCCGACCAGTCAGCCGTATCAAATGCCTGTACCCATACCGGCACCTGGTAAGCTTCAGCCAGCCTGCGTACAAATTGCTCATCCCTTTCACTTTCTGCTCCCCGCAGATGAAAGTTGACATGCAGGATTGCAAACCGGTAGCCGGCCCGGTAACAAAGATCCGACAACACAACAGAGTCCAGTCCACCGCTGACAGCAAGCAGCAAAAAAACGGAAGAAGGCAACTTCAGTTCAGCTGCCACTGTTTGTTTAAATTTTTCTGTCAGTGTTTGCATGTGTATCAGAAAGTCAGTTCCTCCCAGGCACTTCTGAGTTCATTATAAGCATGGTTATCCCCCGCTTTTTTAGCCTCTTCCATTCCCTTTTCATATACTTTCACCGCTTCATCTGTATCGCCTGTTCTTTCAAGCAATTTAGCCAGGTGATAATAACTGCCTACATAATGCGGCTCGCGGTGAAGGATTTCCTCGAATAACTGACGGGCACGCGTCTCCTCCCCTGTTTTGATATATTCCAGGGCGAGGGCATGCAGCAGAAAGCTGTCGGAAGGACTTGTTTTCAGAAATTCCTGCAACTTTTCAATTCTGTCCATGTTATAAAATTTTTTGTACGGGAAATGCCCGGAATTAGAAAGAGACACTTATCTTTGTTTTAGTTGCATAAACAACTAATTCACTAACGATTAAATAAACGCTAATGAAAATTCTGGTATGCATCAGTAAAACACCGGATACCACTGCAAAAATAGCCTTCACCGATAACAACACGAAATTCGATGTGAACGGTGTGCAGTGGATTATCAACCCTTATGACGAATGGTATTCCCTTGTCAGGGCCATTGAACTCAAAGAAGCCGATCCTTCCACCGTAATACACCTGGTAACCGTTGGTGCCGCTGATACTGAACCCATCATTCGTAAAGCCCTGGCGCTGGGTGGGGATGAAGCCATCCGGGTGAACCTGGAAAGTGATGACAGTTATGCTGTGGCGCTTCAGATAGCGGAAGTAGCCCGGCAGGGCGCTTACGACCTGGTTTTTACCGGTAAAGAAACCATTGACTACAATGGCTCTTCAATCGGAGGCATGGTTGCGGAGTTACTGGATCTGCCCTATATCGCGATGGCCACCAAACTGGATATAAACGGTACGACTGCCACCGTAAACCGCGAAATTGAAGGCGGTGAAGAAACCTGCGAAGCTCCCCTCCCCCTGGTCCTGAGCGCCACCAAGGGAATGGCGGAAGCCAGGATCCCCAATATGCGGGGAATTATGGCCGCCCGGACAAAACCCCTGAAAGTACAGGAACCGGTGGCTGCTGATGTTTTCACCGCCGTTACCAGTTACGGGCTGCCTCCTGCCAAAGCCGGTGTAAAACTGGTGGATGCGGAAAATGTGGAGGAACTGGTGAGATTGCTTCACGAAGAAGCGAAAGCGATATAATAAGTACGAAGCACGAAATCCAAACTTTACCCGGGAGAACGGGTGTAAACTTCAACAACACACTATGTCAGTTTTAATATTCATCGAAACAGCCGATAATCATATCAAAAAGGCCTCCCTGGAGGCGATTTGTTACGGGGCAAAGCTTGCCGAGAAAAATGGAACGGTGGCAGAAGGAATAATATTGGGTGCCGTTCAGGACAACCTGGCCGGACTGGGACAATACGGACTTAAAAAAATTCACCAGGTAAATCAAACGTTGCTGCAAACATTTGACGCGCAGGTTTACGCCAAAATTATCGCTCAGGCTGCCGCTGGTACAGGCGCGGATACGGTGATATTGTCGAATACGATTACGGGTAAAACCCTTGCCCCCCGGCTCTCCGTCCGTTTAAAAGCCGGTCTGGTATCCGGTGCGGTGGCGCTGCCTGAAACAGAAAACGGGTTTACAGTCCGGAAAAATGTTTTTTCAGGTAAAGCCTGGGCCGCTGTTAGGGTAAACACCCCGGTGAAAATTATCACCCTGAATCCGAATGCCTACCCCGTCAGCACTTCGGAAGGCCTGGCGGAAGTGGTACCGATGGACGCCGTTGTGGAAGCCGGCCGGATAAAAACGCTGCAGGTGCAGAAAGCCAGCGGAGAAGTGCCGCTGACAGAAGCGGAAATTGTGGTCAGCGCGGGAAGAGGGATGAAGGGGCCTGAACACTGGGGCATTGTGGAGGAACTTGCCCAATCCCTGCATGCCGCCACGGCCTGCAGTCGCCCGGTGGCTGATGCCCACTGGAGGCCGCATCATGAACACGTTGGTCAAACCGGTTTTGCCATTGCGCCCAACCTTTATATCGCCATTGGTATTTCCGGTGCCATCCAGCACCTGGCGGGCGTAAACCGCAGTAAAGTGATTGTAGTGATTAATAAGGACCCCGAAGCGCCTTTCTTCAAGGCCGCAGATTACGGGATTGTGGGCGATGCTTTTGAGGTCGTACCTAAAATGACAGCCGCCATCAAAAAACTAAGAGGAACCGCCTGATAAAAAAGTGAAACCGGGTTGCTGGCAGCCCGGTTTTTTTTATAGTTACCCGCACCTGAATTCATACGTAAAGGGTACAAAATCAGGCCTTGTCCGCTAAATTTTCAGCCGAAAAACCGTAGCTTCGTGGCATCGTATGAAGAAGATCGAACTGGAAATCGTGGCCCTTTCACACAGTATCACACAAACCCATTCCTACGCGGTGGTACTGGGAGAAATCAACGGACTGAGGCGTTTACCGATCGTCATCGGGGGCTTTGAGGCACAGGCTATTGCCGTGGCACTGGAAAAGATGGCTCCGAGCCGCCCCCTCACCCATGACCTGATGAAAAATTTCATGAACGCTTTCGCTATTGAACTGCATGAAATCATCATCTGTGATCTGCAGGAAGGCATTTTCTACTCCAAACTGGTATGTACCGGCGAGAACGATACCATTGAAATTGATTCCCGTACTTCCGACGCCATTGCCCTGGCTGTCCGCTTTGGCTGTCCCATTTATACCTACGAGAACATCCTTGACAGTGCAGGTATCCTGATGGAAGACACCGGGGGAGGCAAAAAGAAAAAAACAAAACAGGAAGTGGTGGTGGAGGAAGAACAGCATACAGGCAACGAAGACCTGAAAACAATGACGCTGGAAGAACTCAACCATCTCCTGAATGAAGTACTGGAAAATGAAGACTATATCCGTGCCATTGCCATCCGCGATGAAATCAACAGCCGGAGAAAAAAATAAAGTCTTCACCGCGCATGATTGTATTCCCGAACTGCAAAATCAACCTGGGACTCCGAATACTCCGCAAAAGAGACGATGGTTACCATGACCTGGAAACGGTTTTTTATCCCCTGCCTTTTACCGATGTGCTGGAGATCATAACGGACCGGCACCCTGCCCCGCAGGAAAATGTCCGGTTCAGCCAGAGCGGACTGGCGGTTAGCGGTACAGAAGCAGACAATCTTTGTGTAAAGGCTTACCGTTTATTAAAAGAAAATTACCCGGATCTGCCGGCTGTACAGATGCATTTGTATAAAAATATTCCGATGGGAGCCGGACTGGGGGGGGGAAGCGCAGACGCCGCCTTTACCCTGAAGTTACTCAACGAACAATACAAGCTTGAAATTCCCGCTGAAACATTGCTGCAATATGCCCTGAAACTGGGAAGTGACTGTCCCTTTTTCCTGCTTAACCAGCCCTGTCTCGCTACAGGCAGAGGAGAAAAGATGGAGCCGGTCGCCACCACCCTGCACAACCATCAGCTTATTCTTGTTAACCCCGGGATACATGTACCTACTGCCGGGGCCTTCGCCGGAATTGAACCGGGTATTCCGGACGAGCAACTGACCACTATTATCTGTGAACCGGTTGAGCATTGGAAAGACCGGCTGATCAATGATTTTGAAAAAACAGTTTTTCGCCGTTTTCCGGAAATCGGACAGATAAAACAAGCATTATACAGGGCCGGCGCCCTTTATGCTGCGATGAGCGGAAGCGGCAGCAGTGTGTACGGTATTTTTTCCGGTGACAGGGAGTTGTCGCTCTCCTTTCCTCCGGGCTGGCTGGTAAAAAATTTCAGAGTCTGATTCTGCTCATACAGTTTCCGCGAAAGGAGGTTATTTTTGCGCTTTAATTTTTCAGTATGGAGATTTACAAGGAGTTTGGTTTTGATTCCGCCCATTTTCTGCCGGCTGTTCCTGAAGGACACAAATGCAAACAAATGCACGGCCACACCTATCACCTCCGGGTGTATATTAAGGGAAGGCCTGATCCGGAAACCGGGTGGATCATGGATTTCAAAATACTGAAAGACCGGGTATTACCCCTGATTGATCTGGTAGATCACCGGTTGCTTAATGAGATTCCCGGGCTCGAAAATCCCACCGCTGAAAATATTACCATCTGGTTCTGGGACAAACTGAAACCCCTCCTGCCCCAGCTTAGCCGGATAGAACTTAAAGAGACCCCTACAACGGGAGTGATTTACGACGGCAACTGATCCCTTTTTTTTGTAAATTTGCAGCATGCCTGCAAATCTTCCTCTTATCTGCAGCGTATTAGGCGCTAATCTTGACCTGCTCAATCACTGAGTACACATTGTTGTGCGCCGGCAATAAGCCGGCTGTCTTCTTCATTTATCCATCATATAAAAATGAACAACAATGAATACGCCTGTAGTCTTACCTGAACTTTCCCGCCATTTCCTGGAAATGGAAGAAAAATACGGTGCCCATAATTACCACCCCATTCCCGTTGTACTGGACAGAGGAGAAAATGTGTTTGTCTGGGATGTGGAAGGCAAAAAATATTTTGATTTCCTGAGTGGCTATTCCGCTGTTAACCAGGGCCACTGTCATCCTGTAATCCTTCAGTCCTTTCTTGAACAGGCCCAAAAACTAACCCTTACCTCCCGGGCTTTTCACAGCGATCTGCTGGGAGAATATACCCGCTATATCACTGCGTATTTTGGTTATGACAAAGTGCTGCCAATGAATACCGGTGTGGAAGCTGTTGAAACCGCACTGAAACTTTGCCGTAAATGGGCTTATGAAGTAAAAGGACTGGAAGACGGGAAGGCCGTTATTGTTGTATGCAAAGGCAATTTCCATGGCCGTACCAGCACGGTGATTTCTTTCAGCAGTGACCCTTCTGCCCGGAATCATTTCGGACCCTATATGCCCGGTTTCACCCCGGTTCCCTATAATGACCTGCCCGCACTGCAACAGGCACTGGCTGATAAAAATGTAGCCGGCTTCCTGGTGGAACCCATCCAGGGAGAAGCGGGGGTTGTAGTACCGGATGAAGGATACCTGCGTAAAGCAAAAGAGTTATGTGAAACGTCAAACGTACTTTTTATTGCGGATGAAATACAAACCGGACTGGCCCGTACCGGTAAGATGCTGGCCTGTGATCATGAGGAAGTCCGCCCTGATATCCTGATCCTGGGAAAAGCCCTGAGTGGTGGCTTTATGCCGGTCAGCGCGGTGCTGGCCGACGACCCGGTTATGCTGACGATAAAGCCCGGTGAACACGGTTCCACCTATGGCGGCAATCCGCTTGCCTGCCGCGTGGCCATGACTTCCCTGCAGGTGCTGAAAGATGAAAAGATGGCTGAAAATGCGGCCGACCGGGGTAAACAGCTGCGTGATGGTTTACGCAACCTTTCCTCCCCGCATATTTCTATCGTACGGGGAAAGGGATTGCTTAACGCCATTGTTATACAACATAAAAATCCGGAAGCCGCCTGGGATCTCTGTCTCGCCCTGAAAGAAAACGGGCTGCTGGCCAAACCCACACATGGAGATAAAATCCGCTTTGCTCCTCCCCTGGTCATCACTGCTGAACAGATGGACGAAGCCATTGATATCATCCGCGACAGTCTCCGGGTGCTGGATTAAGAATAAATAAAAAAGGGCTGCCATTCAGCAGCCCTTATCAATACAACACACAACGGTTATTTCACCAGGAATAGTTTATTGAGCGGGCCATTCTCCGTATTAATCCGTATTGTATAGAGACCCGGTTTTAATCCGGCAGGCAAGGAAATCATTTCTGTCTCATTATTCCCTTTATTACTGATTACCATTTGCCGGACCTGCTGACCAGACAGATTGTATATTCCTGCCTGATAAACGCCCCTCGCGAGTCCGTTCAGTTGCAGGGAGAAAACACCTTCCGTTACGGGATTCGGGAAAACTGATATTCCGGTTTCTGTATTTTTTGTATCCGCCCGCAGGATTACACTGTACAGTTTTTTCCCGTCTGTTTCATTTGCCTCAATCCGGTAAAGATTCACTCCTTCTGCCGGATGCTGATCCATGTACTGATAATCCGCCCGGCCGCCGTCATTTTTAGCTGCCTTTACCGATACCAGCTCTTCCCAGGCCCCATTGGCCTTCATACGCTGAGCCGAATAAGAAAGCATATCTGTTTCTGTCAGATTACTCCAGCTGATACGGATGGCATTACCCACTCGCTGCGCTTTCACCTCCGCGAATTTCACCGGTAGCGCCGCATTTTGGGTGTACGTAATATCGTCTATATTGATCCGGTTGGTTCCCCCGTCTGTTTTTATAATCCGCAGGCGTACGTTCCCGGCCATATTGACCGGGAAAATTGCCGGGGTCAGTTGGGTGGATGAACTGATGACTTCGGCGCTGCTATAGCCCCAGGTGTTTCCCCCGTCATTGGAAGCTTCCAGTTTCCAGGTTCCGTTGGCATCGGCCCCATATACCGCATGGTAAAGCTGAACGATACCCACCCCGTTGCTGATATCAAAATTCATTTGCGCATACCCATTTCTGATACGGACCGATTTCACACCATTTTTCCTGTCATTGGCATCCGTGCCGAGTAAGGCGTCTGTCAGATTCCAGTTGCCGGCAGAACAGGTTACATTGCCGGCCGCGTAACCGGTTTTACTGCCTGTTTCAAAATCTTCCCAGGCTCCGGCAGCGGTCGTCCCGCTTATCTCCGGGATTAGTCCGTCCGTTTTATAATCAATGTAAGCCCCCGTATTGGTATAAGGAAAAATCCGGCAATAGTAAACACGGTTTTGTATCAGTCCCCCCAGTATTACTGTCTGTATACCCTGCCCGATATTGATCCGGCCCGGGCCATCCGGTTCCGGTATCCCGTCTGCCGGTGGCAGGATAGCAGCAAATCCGGCATCACTCCATTTCAGTAAATACCCTTCCGGCGGTACTGATCCGCCTGCATCTGTCCAGGCCGTCGTGATTGTGGAAGCACTGCTGCCCATCATCATAAAACCGCTTACATGAGAAGATGGCTCTGGTCTCAAGACCAGTCCCTGAAGGCTCACTTCTTTTGGACTGGCACCGGCACTCTGAAAGCTCAGCACTCCGTTCTGGGGGCCGGGCAATGTTGTATTCATCCGAACATAAATTGTTGTACTCACTGTGCCTGCCACAGGAAGAACCGATACCGAACCGGAAAAGCCATTTCCGGATTGCCCCGAAACTTCAAAACCCGCAGGGGCGGTAATATTGACAGCTCCGCTCAGGTTGGTTCCTGAAAGCTGACAGCTCTGTTCCGCCGAAATATTTCCCTGAACGGCGGTAAAGTCTGTGAGTACCGGGGGACTAACCTGCAAAAGCGGTATTCCGGAAACAGGCGCAAGATTACCTTCAACTGCCAATCCCAATTGACCGGCGGATCCGGAAAAATAGCCCCAGCCGCCAGTACTTGTCTGACCGGACACAAAAAGGCGGAATGTAACCGTTGTGCCCGCTGTAATATGCTGCAAACCGGGTATCACCGACAGATCCACCGTAAATACCTGGTTCGTACCGGTTGTAACGATGACTGAACCGGCGGGAAAAAAGGTATTTCCATCTGTGCTGTACATATACTGGTGGCTCACACCCGGAGCAGCGGCAAAAGAAGCTGTGCCATTCATCCGTGAACTTATAGATGAAAATGATAACCGGTATCCCGTACTGGCGGCGAGGCTGAATTCAAAATAATCACTATTAGAAGGGTCCAGCCCGTTATTCTGAAAACCGGTTGTCCGGAAAGAGTTTACCGCTGAACTGGGCTGAGCGCCGGCCCCCCTTGAAAGTACCGGAACGAATGACAATTCCGGTGAAGAGATATCGGCCACTGAACTGAGTTGCGCATTCTCACCGGTAAAGTCCCAGGCTGCCAATTGTGCAGTGGCGGTGAGGCAATAAAATAAAGAAAGAAAAACAATACTGATTTTCTTCATACAGGAAAGGTTTAATGAATGAATGCACGTTGATTTCATTGTCAGCACGGAGCCGTCCGGGCTGTCCAACAAACAACCGGATCCGAAATACGTACAGATCTTTCAGCAGGCCAAGGGAAAAAAACGGAAAAAATTGTTTTTTTACCTGTTACGGACCGAACCGGATTTTGTATCAGGGAAGAGAGAGGAAAGCAAGACAACAGCCGAACCTAAAATCATCAGGTAAAAGCCGGTTTCTCTGACCGGGCATTCATACGCCCTGCAGGTGGCCAGTAATAAAAAATTCCGGATCACCCAGGCGCTGTTCATAGCCGCTGCTATAACGGCGGCCCAGTTGGCCCATAAACGGGGGATAAAGGAAAACAGCACATAAAGAGAGACAAAGACAACACTCAGTAATCCGGGACTGCCATAATTGGTACCGGTGGATTCCATACCGGTAATAACCAGGTTACGGGAACTGATGGTAACCCAGGGCAGAAACACGGACACGATAAGAAGAGTTGCGCCGGCCAGACCGGTCCACTTTGCATATTTCATACTTCAGGCTGTTAACGGTCTGCAAGATACTAAGGGGCGGCCAGATCAGACAGCTCCGTTTTACGAATGCGGGTATTTCCTTTTTACAGCAGGCATCCGGCCGGTTCCTTTCACCGATTTTCTGTACATTAACAGTACAATAGTATGTCCGGTTCAGTCCGCCTATTTTTTCTCTTTTTGTTTTGCCTGCAAAAAATTTACGGGCAAATAAACTGTACTTTCCCCGGACAGACCCCTATTTCTGCCGTACCTGTCTGCGGATCTGAACCGCTCACTGTAAATACGCCTACTTTTTGCGGAACCACGGCCGTACCGGTTGCCTGTGGTTCCGGGT
Organism: Chitinophagaceae bacterium; assembly: GCA_014879565.1. Lineage (GTDB taxonomy): Bacteria > Bacteroidota > Bacteroidia > Chitinophagales > Chitinophagaceae > JJ008. The sequence goes on along the minus strand of JACSRW010000019.1, from coordinate 33,125 downwards.
TCTCCTATCAGAATACGAATCCAACATTTTTCCGGATGGCCTGTTTCAGTTCCGGCACATTGGGTTTCCTGATTCGGCCCGATCAGGCAACGGCCAACTTTGACTGGCAGCTTTTTGATATTACCGGCAGAAACCCATACGATATTTTTACAGAACCCGCGCTTTTCGTTGCCGCCAACTGGTCACCCGAGCCGGGTGAAACCGGCGCTTCAGACGACGGTTCGGAGTTGCTTGTTTGTTATGGCTCAGGGCAGGCTGTTTTCAGTAAAATGCCGCAGATTCTGCAGGGGCGCACTTACCTGCTTATGGTGGCCAACCAGGGATCTGCCGGCAATTACCAACTAACAATAACCGGTGGCAGTGCGGGTATTGCAGATCCGGTAGAACCCCGGATGGACCATATCAGTGTAAGCTGTGACGGAAAGCGGTTGCTCCTGCGGTTAAATAAAAAAATTGACTGCAGCACAGTCGCAGCAGATGGTTCTGATTTTCTCCTGTCAAATGGCATAGCCGTAACAGCAGCCATTCCCGGCGATTGCAGTTCCCTTTTCGGGAGTGACTCAATTTTCCTTACCCTGGCCCAGGCCCTGCCTCCGGGCCAGTACAGTCTGCTGATAAAGAAAGGCTCCGACAATAACAGTTTACTTGATCTCTGTGACAAAGTAATCCCAGAGGGACAAACGCTTCTTTTTACTGCCGGTACGGATCCTCCTGTAATCCCGGAATCGGTTGTCACAAACGGATGCCGGTCAGAAACGATCCGCATACGCTTCAGTGATGATATTCTGTGTGCCTCTGTTGCTGCAGATGGCAGCCAGTTCAGTATTACCGGACCCGGTCCCGCCGGGTTAAGTTCTGCCATGCCCTTAAATTGCAATAACCTGGGACTCTGCAGGGAAATACTGCTGCGTTTTGAATTTCCCTTGTCGGCCGCAGGTGATTACCTGGTAAAGTTGAATGCGGCAGGCATCAATGGTCAACTTATCCTCGATGAATGTGGCAGGCCGGTTATGAATGCGGCAGAAGACAGGAAATTCACTATAACGGCGCCCCTTTCCGCTTTATTCCGGTATACAGCCGATGAAAACTGTGCCGGATCCACCTACCGGTTCATACATACCGGTAGTGGTCAGGCCAGCCAATGGTACTGGCAGTTTGGGAACAAAGGAAACAGTACTGAACCTGCTCCGGTATTTACATTTTCAGAAAGCGGTAACCATCTGGTCCGGTTGATTGTCTCCAATAGTCTTTGCAGCGACACAGCCGAACAGACCCTGACAGGTTACAGTCCGGTAAAATCACAATTCAGCACCGGTGGAAATATCTGCCCGGGTGATACGCTGGCAGTGGTTAACGAAAGCAGCGGCAGCATAGATTTCTGGAAATGGGACTGGGGAAATAATACAGGCAGTGACCAGTTCATACCCGCGAATGTACGCTTCCCGGCACCGGCAACCGAGCAAACCATACTGATTAGTCTTGTTGCCGGAAACAGCAGGCGCGGCTGTTATGACACATCCCGACGTACGGTGCAATTGCTGAGCAGTTGTATTGTTTCCGTTCCATCAGCCTTTACACCGAATAATGACGGACTGAATGATTTTCTTTTTCCGCTTAATGCTGACAAGGTTACGGCTCCCCGTTTCAGGGTATACAACCGGAGCGGACAACTGGTCTTTGCCTCCCAATCGGCCACCGGGCGATGGGATGGCCGGATAAACGGTGAACTGCAGGAAACAGGCATTTATGCCTGGTTATTCAGCTATACAGACCGCCGGTCAGGAAAACCTGTAATACTAAAGGGCACCGTACTGCTGATCCGTTAATCTGTTTCTGTTCTATTTCTTTTTCTGAAGAAAAAATAAAAAGGTATTCCGCCTGCGGTAATGAGTAATCCGAGCAGGGAATTGATGACAGGTTGCCGGTGGGCCATGTAATTACTTATATCATTCCATAGCGTACTCACCAGGTAAAAGGCTGAAAAAGCGATAAAGAGCAGGGTAATCCAGGGATGACCCCAGATCCGGTAAGGCCGTTCGGCTAAGGGCTCTCTTTTTCTGAGCATAAAGATGCCTGCTGCGCCCAGTCCATAGGCGATCCAGGTAATAAACACAAACATATCTGCCAGCATATCAAAAGAGCCGGTCAGGATAAAAAGGCAGGTCCAGCTGCCATGCAGCCACAATGCGTTACCCGGTGTGCCGAACCGGCTATGTTCTTTTCCCGCCCAGGGGGCGAATACACGGTCTCTCCCCATGGCATAGGTTATTCGGGCGGTGGCCATGATATTGCCGTTTATCGCCCCGAATGTGCAGATGACAATCATGGCAGCTACCACGGCTTCACTGGTTTTCCCCAAGGCCACACGCATAGCATCTGACGCCACCAGGTCTGAAGCCGCCACGGCTTCCACCGGCAGTACATAAAGATAGGCCTGGTTTACGAGCACATAAATCAGTATACAAATCAGAACGCCCAGCCAGAGACTTCGGGGGATATTTTTACCGGGAGATTTTATTTCCCCGGCCATAGACGTGATATTGATCCATCCGTCATAGGCAAAAAAAGCACCCGTCATGGCGGCTATAATCCCGCCCAGCAGGCCGGTACCGGTTTGTGGTGACAAGGCAGTTGTAAAATTTGTTACAGATCCTTTCCCGGAAAGAAATATTCCCAGTACCAGGGCCAGAATTATGCCGATTTTCAGAAGGGTGGATAACACCTGGAAATAACTGCCTGCTTTTACACTCCGGTAATTCAGGGCCGTGAGCAGCAGGACCATGGCTATCGCCAGCATTTTAACGCCAAAATGCCGGAGCGGATAAAGGTCTCCAATATAGGGCAGGTGCCAGGAATAATGCAATACCGTGCTTTCGGAGAATTGGGGCAATGACAGGAAATAATCGGCATAATAAGCGCATACAAAGGCAATTGCTGCAACGGCCGCGGTATTGATGACCGCAAATGCAGCCCAGCCATAGAGATACGCGGTAAAATCGCCGAATGTTTTCCGGAAAAAAACAAATATCCCGCCGGTTTCAGGCATCATGGCACCGAGTTCCGCATACACCAGGGCGCCGAACAGGGAGAATAGACCGGCCAGTATCCATACAAGGGTTAGCCATACCGGCGAACCCAACTGTGCGGCCATACCTGCCGGCTTCATAAAAACTCCGGAACCGATAATACTTCCGATAATCAGGGAGGTTGCTGACCAGAAACCGATTTTTTTGGCAAGTGCGGAAGCAGCAGACATATAAAAGGGAAGATATGAAGGAATGCGAATAAATGGGCAAAAAGAAGCCCCGCAAAGCGGGGCTCAATACATTTTTTCTGCGGTTTCAACCCGAATATACCGGTTTGGATGCGGTACATACCTCCCGGCCGGATACGCATTTTTCCCGGAAGGACTAACAGGTACGGTAGGCATGGATTTCCGGAATAATATTTTATCAGTTGGTCTCTGCTAAGATAAAAACAGACTCGCGGAAATGCAAATTTTCAGCTATAGGAAAACTACTATTTCTGTCGGGCGACAGCCCTGCCCAACGAAGCCGCTACTAACTACTAACTTCTATGTTCAGCAATATCCTTTTCTCTTTTTCATCAACTATACAATTCCTCCCGAAGTTGCTTCACCCTTTCGTCTTCCAGGTATTCATCAAAGGTTGTCAGCCGGTCAATGATTCCTTTGGGAGTTAATTCAATGATCCTGTTGGCCACGGTTTGCATAAAAGTATGATCATGGCTGGTCAGGAGTACGATTCCTTTGTAATCGGTACATTGTTCGTTGAAACTCTGAATGCTTTCCAGATCGAGGTGATTGGTGGGCTGATCCAGCAATATCACATTGGGATTCTGGAGCATCATCCGGCTGATCATACAGCGAACCTTCTCTCCCCCGCTGAGTACATTGGTCTTTTTCAGCACATCTTCGCCACTGAAAAGCATCTTACCCAGGAAACCGCGCAGAAAGGGTTCATCCACATCTTTGACATGATCCGGTACAAACTGACGGAGCCAGTCCATCAGGTTATCCTGCCCGTTGAAGTACTGGCTGTTCTCCTGTGGAAGGTAGGCATGGGTTACCGTGCTCCCCCATTCATAGGATCCGCTGTCAGCCGTTGTTTCAGCAGTTATAATATTGAAGAAATTGGTGACAGCCAGCGGGTCGCGGCTGAGCAAAGCGATTTTATCGCCTTTATTCACCGTGAAGGTCACGTCCTTAAAGAGTACGCGGCCGTCCACTGATTTAGTTAATTTCTCGATGTTCAGGATCTGATTCCCTACTTCCCGCAATTGCTGGAAGATGATACCGGGGTATTTGCGGTAACTGGGTTCAATCTCTTCAATGGTCAGTTTCTCTAGAGCTTTCTTCCTGGAAGTAGCCTGTTTACTTTTACTGGCATTGGCGCTAAAACGGGCGATAAAGTCAATCAGGGCCTGGCGTTTCTCCTCTACTTTTTTGTTCTTATCATTGATCTGGCGGGCCATCAGTTGGGATGACTCGTACCAGAAGGTATAGTTACCGGTAAATATTTTTACTTTCTGGCGGTCCACATCGGCTACATGCGTACATACGGCATCCAGGAAGTGACGGTCATGGCTTACAACCAGTACGATGTTTTCATAATCAGCCAGGAAGTTCTCCAGCCAGCTGATGGTTTCGATGTCAAGACCGTTTGTGGGCTCATCAAGCAGCAGGATATCCGGGTTACCGAACAGCGCCTGTGCCAGCAGTACCCGTACTTTCAGGTTGGAAGGAATATCCTTCATCAGGGATTGCTGAAACGCTTCTTTTACCCCCAGTTCACTGAGGAATGTCGCCGCATCACTTTCTGCCGTGTAGCCACCCAGTTCACCGTATTCATGTTCCAGTTCACCGGCACGCATTCCATCTTCTTCGGTAAAATCAGCTTTGGCATAAATAGCCTCCCGTTCCTTGCTTACCGCCCAGAGTTTGGTATGTCCCATCATAACGGTATTGAGTACGGTTTCTTCATCAAACTGAAACTGATTTTGTTTCAGTACGGCCATCCGTTCACCCGGCGTGATCGTAACAGAGCCTTTATTCGGTTCAATTTCCCCGGCCAGTATTTTCAGGAAAGTGGATTTTCCGGCACCGTTGGCGCCTATAACCCCATAACAGTTTCCTTTGGTAAAATTGAGGTTAACCTCTTCAAAAAGGACTCTTTTCCCGTAGGCGAGTTTCAGGTCTTTTACACTGATCATAGAAAATACACTTTTTAAAATGCCCCCGGCATTTTCCCGGAAACGGCCGCAAAGGTAAGACAGAACATCCTTTCCGGCAGGATTAAGGGGCTTTCGGAACAAAAAAGTCCCGGCTGCCTGGGCAGCCGGGACTTATAGGGAAGATTCTGTCCTGTTATTTACGGTAAACTACAAAAGAAGAGCTTCTCTTCACAAATCCATTTTCATCATTGGACAGGAAGAGGTGGTAGGTGCCACCGGGCAGGGTGCCCATATTAACATCCACCACAGCGCCATAAGTCAGACCGCTGTTCACCTGTGTCAGTACCTGCTGGCCCATCGCATTATAGATGCGGATATTGAGCTTGCTGTACAGATCAGAGTTCAGACGGATTTTAAACTGGCCGCTGCTCGGATTCGGGAACACGGTTACAGAAGAATACTGGTCAAGTGTAACATGACGCTCTTCGCAGGCATTCACATTAATAATCCGGGATGCGACCGTCTGGCAGGAACCATTTGAAATGGTATATGTAACAGTTTTCTGTCCAACACCGGCAACAGAAGGCGTAAACACAGTTCCGGAAACACCCGGGCCTGCAAAGCTGCCACCGGCAGGTGAAGCACTCAGGCTCAATGCCGGATCAGAAACGCAGATAAAGGGCTGCAGGCTGAATGTGACCTCCGGATATGCATTAACTGTCAGGGTGGCTGCATTGGAAGTTACAGAGCCGCAACCGGCCGTTACAATTACCCGGAAACGATAACCATTCTGGCCAACCAGTACATTGGTCTGTGCAAAGCTGGCGCTGGTAGCACCGGCTATGTTTGTCCAGGTACTTCCGCCATTGGTACTAAACTGCCACTGATATGTGAGCGTGCCCACACCGGTGGTAGCGGTAACACTGAATGTCTGGGCCGCACCGGCGCAGATAGTGGCGCTGGCAGGCTGTGTGGTAATAACCGGGAAGGTATTTACGGTAAGGGTAGCCGCTGTGGAAATACCCGGGTTACAGGCCGCATTCGATGCAATAGCACGGTAGCGGTAGTTATTCTGGGAAGGCAGAACGCCGGTAATCGTCAGGGTTGTGCTGGTGGCGCCGCTGTAGTTACCTGTATTGCTCAGGTTGGTCCAGTTTGTGCCGCCATCGGTACTTACCTGCCACTGATAGGAAAGACCGGATCCCTGGGCTGCCACATTGAAGCTGATATTGGTGGCTTCACAAACAGTCTGGTTACTCGGGTTGCTAGAAATAGTAATAGACTGCGAAACCAGCAGGGTAGCTGCCGCTGAATTGGCTGCAGGGGTACAGGTACCTGTCACCACACAACGGAACTGTTTGTTGTTATCCGCAACGGCTACCGCAGCGATATTGTAGGTAGCGGCAGTAGCGCCGGAAATATTGGACCAGTTGGCGCCGCCATCGGTGCTTTCCTGCCACTGGTATCCGATACCGGTGCCGGTGGCTGTAACACTGAAGGAAGCTGCGCTGCCCGAACAAAGGCTGAGACTGGCCGGCTGGGAAGTAACGGCAGGAGCCACATTAACCGTCAGCGTAGCAGCGGCTGATGTAGTGCTGCCGCACTGTCCGGTAACAATTACACGGTACTGATAACTGTTTTGGGCAGTGGTAACACCGGTAACTGTATAACTGGAACCAGTAGCCGAAGCAATATTGGACCAGGTACTACCGCCATTGGTGCTCAGTTGCCACTGATACGTACCGCTGGATGTTACACTGAATGTGGCATTGGTACCGGCACATACAGCCTGGTTAGCCGGTTCTGTGGTAATTGCCGGACCGGAACCCGGATTAATGGTAAACTGGATCGCACGGGTTTGTGTCGGGGCGCCGGTGCCGGTGCCGGTAACGGTAACGGTATAGGTACCCGGAGACAGGGTTGACATACCACTCAGAGAAACAGTAGTGGAGGGAGACGCCTGTGTGAGTGTGTTGCTTCCCAGGCTCACTACCGGTCCTGCAGGGCTGACCACAGCGCTCAGGCTTACATCACCTGTAAATGTGCCCACCCAGGTAGCGGTGAGGTTACCTGAAGTCATCACATCCGGAGCAGGACAAGCAGCCGTTACGGGTGCAGGGCTGTTGAAAGTGAATCCATTCGGGGGCGGGGTAATGGTGATGTTTGCGTTATTGATATCAAAGAAGATATTTCCGATCGCTTCCACTTTTATCCGGCCGGTTGTGGTCAGGTTGGCCGGTACGGAAATGGTTTCAGTACCATCGTTCGGGGTACTGGCTGCCAGTACAATGGGGAATGTATTACCGCCATCTGTTGACAGCGAGATTTTCACGTTTGCTGCGTTAAAGGGAGCGGCAGTTGTGTTATTCACAGACCAGGTGATTGTCTGGTTGCTGCCTGCTTCCCAGCTGGTAGCTGTATTCTGTGAAGAAATCAGGAAGGGACCACCGGTGGCATCTACTGTAATCACCACATCGGTGAAATTTGTTTGCCCCACTTTCAGGGGAGTGGTGGAACTGTAAGGGCTGTTATCACGTACGGTAAGCCTGAAATTCAGGGTACGGGATACGGAACTCAGGGCCTCGGTATTGGCAATCGCATCTCCGCCGGGCAGTGGTCCGGTTACGGAAGCCCCGGTAAGAATTGTGGACAGACGCGGGAAAAGCCTTGTCGGGGAGGTGGTGGCCGGGAAGGTCAGCCAGTTGGGGCCGACTGTTTTGGTAGGACTGGCCACACTGGCATTACCTGTTACAGCGGATGTACCATTATCATTTTGTTCCCAGCAATAAGTCAGCACATCACCGGCATTGGCGTCAGTAGCTGAGCCGGTAAGCGCAAAAGGTGTGGTAATGGGAATGGTGTAATTCGGATGCGGGCTCACCACCGGGGTGGCGTTCACGCCGGTCAGATCTGTTGTAATGGGACAGGTCTTGGTGGCAAGATTCACCTGGATCTGCTGGATTGAAGCCTGGTGGAAGATATCAATAGAGTGGGGAGCCACATCCTGGCTGGTGATACCGGCGTAACCCATAATGGTAATACCGGAACCCACTTCTTTATTTACCCCTGTACCTTCATTAGACATGGAGAAGGTATGGTTGGCACCCAGCTGGTGGCCGATTTCATGCGCCACATAGTCTATATCAAAATTATCACCCTGGGGGATACCATCTGCCGGGGACGTGATCCCCCTGCCCTTCTGGCCATCTACGCACACACAACCGATACAGCCGGCATTACCTCCACCACCTGATGCACCAAACATGTGGCCGATATCGTAGTTAGCTTCACCGATAATATTGGTTAGCGTGGTCTGAAGCTGGTTATTCCAGTTGCCCATGGATGTATAGGGGTCAGTAACGGGATCGTAAAAAATCACCTGGTCGGTGGTCGGGATCAGGTTCAGGTGCAGGGCCAGGTCTTTTTCATAACAGCCATTGGTCCGGGTCAGGGTGGCATTAAAGGCTGCCAGTACCAGTCCTACCTGAGAGGCATTGAATGCGCCAAACCAGTTGGAGTATTCCGCATTACAGGATTGGGCCAGCCGCATGGTTTTTAAAACTCCGTTATTGGCTTCGGGGCTGATGGAATAAACCTGGTTCTGGATACTGTTTGCCAGGTGCTGGTCAGGTGTGGAACAAATCCAGGGAAGACCGCCCTTGGCGCGCTGAGCTTTAAATACTGCGTACACAGCATTATCAGAAGAATAGGGCTCAATATATTCATTCGGCTTATCTGTCCGGAATACCATCGTCTGGATACCCTGCGGAGAAATGCTCAGTTTGAGCATGGCGGAGGGATCCTGGATTCCGCGGCCGGAAAAGGCACGGATTTCAGGGAACCGGGCCTGCAGGGCCGGGTCAAAGTTGGACGCTTCAAAAACTTCAAACTGCTCCAGATTGCCTTCTGCATTGGGCAGAGATATTACAGCGGCGCGGCGGGCTGCATTTGCGCCGACTATTGAGAAAAGCTGCTGCCGGAGGGGCATGACGTTTAAATTAAACAGCTTGTACTCTTTGGGGAAGGAAGTGCGTGCTACCGCTTTGTGAGGAGTAATCCGGCTGCTTTCATTATGCAGTGACCAGTAATTTTGCTGGCCGGCCGCAGAAAACGAAAGACAACTGACTACAAGGATAGCCAGGTAAGCTTTGTAAAATTTTCGCATAAATTATAGTTTGATGATAGACTAAAAGGCTGTTAAAATTAGGGTTTTTTGCATATTCCCAAACAGCATTTTTTAGCTATACCGGCTAAAAAAAGCCCCTGCATTCTGCAGGGGCTTTTTGTGTCAGTCACTTCATTATCAGTAACCCATGCCACCCATATCGGGGGCACCATGTGCATGGGGTTCCTCTTTCTTGGGTTTATCGGCTACCACACATTCTGTTGTCAGCAGCATACCGGCGATAGAAGCGGCGTTCTCAAGCGCCACCCGGCTAACCTTAGTCGGGTCAATTACACCGGCCTTGAACATATTCTCATAAACCTCGGTACGGGCATTAAAACCAAAATCTCCCTTACCTTCCTTGATCTTCTGAACAACAATGGAGCCGTCAATTCCTGCATTGGCAGTCAGAATGCGAAGCGGTTCTTCCAGCGCACGGCGTACAATCGCCATACCGGTCTGCTCATCTTCAATCTGGCCGCGAACTTTGGCTTCCAGGCTTTCAATAGCGCGGATATAGGCAACGCCACCACCCGGTACAATCCCTTCTTCTACCGCGGCGCGGGTTGCGTGCAGGGCATCATCTACCCGGTCTTTCTTTTCTTTCATTTCCACTTCAGTAGCGGCACCAACATACAGAACGGCAACACCACCGCTCAGTTTAGCCAGACGCTCCTGAAGTTTTTCTTTATCATAGTCGGAAGTAGTGACTTCAATCTGGGCTTTGATCTGGTTAACACGGGCATTGATATCTTCTTTTTTGCCCTTGCCGCCCACTACTGTTGTATTATCCTTATCAATGGTAACGGAAGCAGCCTGACCCAGATAGCTCAGATCAGCATTTTCCAGTTTATACCCCTGCTCTTCACTGATCACAATACCCTTGGTCAGGATGGCAATATCCTGGAGCATTTCCTTACGACGGTCACCGAAACCAGGCGCTTTAACAGCTGCTACTTTCAGCGTACCCCGGAGTTTGTTTACCACCAGTGTGGCGAGTGCCTCACCTTCCAGATCTTCGGCGATGATCAGGAGCGGACGGCCACCCTGAGCCACTTTCTCCAGGATATGCAGAATATCCTTCATATTACTGATCTTTTTATCGTAGATCAGGATGTAGGGATTCTGGAGCTCAGCTTCCATTTTTTCGCTGTTGGTAACGAAATAAGGAGAGATATAACCGCGGTCAAACTGCATTCCTTCCACCACATCTACTGTGGTGTCTGTACCTTTTGCTTCTTCTACGGTGATAACCCCTTCCTTACCCACTTTGGCAAAAGCCTCGGCAATCAGTTTACCGATTGTCTCATCATTGTTGGCGGAAATAGTGGCAACCTGCTGGATTTTTTTGCTGTCGCTTCCCACTGTCTGGCTCTGGGATTTGAGGTTTTCCACCACCAGGCTGACCGCTTTGTCAATCCCGCGTTTCAGGTCCATCGGGTTGGCGCCAGCGGCTACCATTTTCAGTCCTTCGCTGATAATGGCCTGAGCCAGTACGGTAGCGGTAGTGGTACCATCACCGGCAATATCGGCGGTTTTGGAAGCCACTTCCTTGACCATCTGGGCACCCATATTTTCAATCGGGTCTTCCAGTTCAATTTCCTTGGCTACGGTTACCCCGTCTTTGGTTACACCGGGAGCACCGAATTTTTTCTCAATAACCACATTACGGCCTTTAGGACCCAGGGTTACTTTCACGGCGTTGGCCAGGGTATCCACGCCCTTTTTCATCTTATTTCTTGCTTCAATGTCGAAGAAGATTTGCTTTGCCATATCAGTTTTTGTTTTTGTTTGTTTGAATGTTTTTTTTAGAAGCTCTATTCAGGCGGGGAAAAAGAACAACTCACGGATCCGCGCTGTCGTTCCGTGCCCGCTCCCGCACTATCTTCCGTTATCAGACGATTGCCAGAATGTCTGATTCACGCATGATCAGGTAATCTTCCCCGTCAATCTGGATTTCGGTGCCTGCATATTTACCATATAATACGGTATCGCCGGTTTTAACGGTTACGGGTTCATCTTTTTTTCCGGGGCCGGCAGCGATCACGGTACCACGCTGGGGTTTTTCTTTTGCCGTGTCAGGGATAATGATACCACCGGCTGTTTTTTCTTCTGCGGCGGCTGCTTTTACGATAACCCTGTCGTGAAGCGGAGTAACATTGACTTTCTTAGCCATAGTTGTATTGATTTTTTAGAATTATTGACTGGTTTTGGCCGGTTCCGCCCAACCATTGGCTTTGCGGAGGACCGCGAAGGTACACGAAATACTATGCCGGGAACTGAAATGGGCCATTTTTTCATATCCGGGGGCCGCGGGAACTGCAAAAATTACATTTAGCTGAAAACAAAGGACATTTTTGCATTTTTACCCGGTATTTTACGTTGCCAATCCCAACCCGGGTTTTTATATTTGCCCAATAACCAATATCTATGATCAAGCACCTGTATACGGCCGCTCTTTGTTTATTAATGACATTTTCCATGGTATCCGCACAACCTCCCTGCGGATTTGACCTGGCACACGAAAAACTGCTCCGTACTGATCCCGGCTTTGCCCGCCAGATGGAACTCAATGAAGCCTCCATACGTGCTTATATTGCCGCACACCCCGAATGGCTCCGGCCTGCCAGCCGGACAGAAGCTTCCTATACTATTCCGGTGGTGGTGCATGTGATGCATACCGGCGGGGCTGTTGGCAGTATTTATAACCCCTCCGACGCACAGATTACAGGCGCCATAGATTACCTGAACCAGGTATTTGCCGGCACCTGGCCGGGTATGACCGCCCCGGTGGAAGGAGGAGGTGTGGTTAACCTCGAGATACAATTTGCCCTGGCCCAGCGTACCCCCTCCTGCGGGGCCACAACAGGTATCAACCGGGTGGATGCTTCTTCTCTTCCCAACTATACGGCCAACGGTATAAATGTGCAAACCGCCAGCGGGTGTCCGGAACTGACGATGAAAGACTTTTCCCGCTGGGATCCGGCTAAATATTATAATATCTGGCTGGTGAACAAGATTGACGGGGCAGATGGCACATCCGGACAGTTCATTGCAGGTTTTGCCTATTTCCCCGGTTCCTCCTCTTCGCTCGACGGAACGGTAATGCTGGCCACCCAGATGGTAGCAGGTGAAAAAACGTTACCCCATGAAGTGGGACATGCCCTGAATCTTTATCATCCCTTCCAGGGTTCGGCGAATAATACCCAATGCCCGGTAAATACGGATTGTACCAGCAATGGCGACCGGGTTTGTGATACCGATCCGATATATAATAACTATGATGCAGGCAGCGGATTGTATGATTTCAGTTGCCGGACCGGGCTGAACAGCTGTGCCTCCCCGTCTAACTATACCATCAATACGGAAAGTAACTTCATGAGTTACACCAACTGTTATACGCTTTTTACCAACGGACAGAAAGCGCGCACCCAGGCTGCCATGCTGCTCCCCTCCCGCTCCAGCCTGGTGGATCCGTCCAACCTGGCCCTGGTACCCTGCGGCACCAGTATAAATTTTTCCCTTGCTTCCTCTGCCCGGTCTGAAAGTACCGGTGGTACACTGAATGGATGCCGCCGTTACACAGACTATACGTATCAGATGACTATCGGTGCCGGGCCCTCTGCCACAGCTACGGCCACTTTAACCTATAGCGGCACGGCGATCCGCGGACTGGATTATGATGTAACTACCAATGGCAATTTCAGCAGTCCGAGTGATGTACTGAGTTTCAGCGCGGGTTCAACCAGTGCCCAGAGCTTTACCGTTCGGATTTATGATGACGGCAATGTGGAAGCATCGGAGACAATCGTGCTTGACTTTACAGTCAACAGCGGCGGCGGGGATGCGGTAAAAGGCACAACCACTCCTACCCTGACCATCAGTCTGGGAGATAATGACACGGCCCCAACCGGATCCTCTTCGGGTACCTATAATATAGGCACAATCGCTTATACGATTGGTGGAGGTCCCTTTGATGCCAGGCAGCAAAGCCAGCGGAGCCAGTTCCTGTACAGCGCAGCCGAACTCCAGGCAGCCGGTACCGGTGCTGGCAGTATCGGCAGCGTTCAATTTTATATTCATACAAAAGCAAGCACCCGGCCCTATACAAACTTTTCCATCAAAATGGCGCAAACCAGTACCTCGTTACTGGTTAACGGCGGGGTAACCGTTATCGGAGGCATGACAACAGTATACAGTTCTGCTTCCCAAAGCAGCACTGCGGGCTGGAACAGTTTTACACTCAGCACCCCATTTTCCTGGGATGGCAGCAGCAACCTCGCTATTGAGATCTGTTATGATAACGGAACGGCCGACGCCGGCAACGCGGCGGATCTGACCGGCGCCTACTCCGATGGAAGCGGCGGCACCGAGGGAAATATGATTTTTCAAAACGGCATTAACTGTTCCGGATCATTCAGTACCGTGACCTATTACCCGAACGGCATTAAACCGATTATCCGGCTGGGAGTTAGCGCAACAGGCACACCTGTTGAAACGGCCGCAGGCGCCACAGCCGCTCAGCATATTGCAGTCGGAAGTGATGATTATTTTTACTCCAATAATAATAAATTGCTTTTCCGGCTCAGCGGACTGAGCCAAAACCTGGATTGTGTGGATGCCGGACTGGATGCCGGAGGAACTACCTGGGTCACGGCTCTGGGCGGAGAACGGTCTGCGAAAATATTTGCTGTCACACCTGTCAGCAACATCAGCACCGCTCAATACACCATTTCTCTTTATTTTGAAAACGCAGAACTGGGCGGAAAAAATCCGGCCACCCTGCGTATTGCAAAAACGACAGCCGCGACCGCGTCGGGCGCAAATGCCGGCAATACGGTACTCGTTACGCCCGTGGTAACCACCCTGGGGAGCGGTGTCACTGTATTTACCGCATCCTTTACGGGATTCTCCCGGTTCTTCCTGGTTGACCAGGCTGTCATACTCCCGGTCAGTCTACGGAGTTTCACCGGCAGCGCAGTCAACCGGAAACAAAGTCTGCTGAAATGGACAACTTCCAGGGAACAGGATCATGAAGGTTTTGAATTGGAAACAAGTACAGATGGAGTACGATTCACCCTCCTGGCAAGGATTTCATCCCGAGGAAACAGCGAATCTGAACAGGAATATAGTTATCTGCATGAAAGACCGGTTCCCGGACTTAACTGGTACCGGTTGAAATACCGGGAAGAAATCAACCGGGAGAAATACAGTCATACCGTCGTTGTCCGGACAGCCGAAAGTGAATCCATGATCCATGTCTTTCCGATACCCGCCAAAGAAACCATTACGATCCGTTTTGACAAAGCTTTTACCGGGAAAGAAATTGACCTGCTGGGTTCAGACCTGCGTTTACTGAGGAAGATTTCTGTCACAGGAACGGTTCAGACTATTACCATTCCGCTTTCGGGTTTAGCGGCCGGAATCGGTTACCTGCGTATACAGCAGGATGGCAAAACCACCCTGCACCGCTTTCTGAAAGAATAACAAAAAGACAAATTATCACAGGGGAAAACAACTGGGTAAAAAGGACCCGGTTCCGTATATTTGCCGGCCAAACCAAGTTCTTAGAACACCATGATCAGCAGAAGAAATATCCGGGTAAAAGTGATGCAGACCCTCTACACCCTGGCCGTGTCAGAAAGTGAAATGAAACCGGGGGATCCGCAAAAGATTCTGCAACAGCATTTTGAGCAGACCCGTTCCCTGCTGGTATACCTTACCTGGTTTCTTTCTGAAGTGACCCGTTATGCGGAAACGGATGCGCACAACAGGGCCTCCAAACACCTTCCTTCCGCTGAAGACCTGAATGTTAACACCAAACTGGCAGGGAATGAACTGCTCTGGAAAATGCTGGAGGATGAATCGCTTAAAGAGCAGTTTGGCCGGGAAAAACCCGAATTATACACGGATAAGGATCTGATCAGAAAGACCTACCTGACCCTGGTTGAAACACCGGAATACAAAACCTACATTTCATCAAACAGCCGGGAAAGGGCTGATGAAAAAAAGATCATTGAATTCATTCTCAATGATTTAATGCTTGCTAACGAAATTTTTATTTCACATATTGAAGAACATTTCTCCAACTGGGATGACGATGGCGAGATGGTGATCCAGCTCTTAAGCGGTTACCTTCAAAAACCAGGCAGTTTGAATTTCCGGCAGTTATTAAGTCCCGATAAAGAAGCTTTTGCCAAAGATCTTCTGCGTACCGTTTTGGAAAAAGGCGAACACCTGCAGGGGCTGATTATCCCCAAACTAAAGAACTGGGATCCGGAGCGGATCGCACAACTGGATATGCTGATGATGAAAATGGGGGTGGCTGAATTTCTGTATTTTGAAACCATTCCCCCCAAAGTGACGATCAATGAATACATTGACCTGGCAAAGGATTACAGCACCTCCCAGAGCGGACAGTTTGTGAACGGGATACTGGACAATATTCACAAAGAACTTACCGCACAGGGCAAATTGCATAAAGTGGACTATAAAAAGCCCGGCCACTAAGGCATTTTCTCTACCTTTGCCATCCTGAAATAATCCTTAAACAATGAAAAAGGCATTCATTTTCGTTTTGTCCCTTTCTGTGATGGTCGCCTGTAAAGAGGCAGACACCAAAAGCGGTAAGATTGAAACCCTGAACAAGGAGGAAATTGAGAAGGCAAAAAATGACAGTACCCTGCTCACGAGTCTGGAATGGCTGGACTCCACCACTCAGCAGCTTGGTCAGCTGAAAAAAGATAAGGAAATTGAAATCAGCTGGCGTTTCCGTAACAGCGGTGACAAATTGCTGGTGATTGAAAACGTGACCGCTTCCTGTGGTTGCACGATCCCGGAAAAACCGGAGAAACCCCTGGCCCCCGGAGAAGAAGGCCTTATTAAAGCAAAATTTAACGGGAGTGGCAGCGGAACCATCCATAAGTATGTGCATGTATTTGCCAATACCAAACCCGCCAGGGAATTCACCCTGACATTTACAGGCGATATCACAGAAAAAAAATAAATCAACAAGCATGTTCAACCAACTCACCACTCGTATCAGTATCGTTTCGGCTGTTTTATTATTAGCAGGCTGTGTGCCTCCGGGTGCAGACGGCAAAGGCGGCCAGGCTGCCGGCGGAGGTTTCCAGTTTATTTTCCTGGGTCTGATGATCCTGGTATTCTGGCTCTTCTTCATCCGCCCGCAGGCCAAACGCGCCAAAAACCAGAAAAGCTTTATTGAAAACCTGCAAAAAGGCGATAAGATTGTAACCATTGCGGGTATTCATGGCACTATCAATAAAGTGAATGAAGACGGCACCACCCTGATGCTTGAAGTCAGCCCCGGCAGTTATCTGAAAATTGAAAAGCAGGCGATCAGTATGGACTGGACGACCGCGCTGAACAAACCCGCTGCAGAGACAAAGAAATAAATGAGCATTTAAACTATTCTATACAGCCGGATGATATCCGGCTTTTTTTGTTCCTGATTCAGCCGCGCTCTCCCCAACCGTAAACTCCAAACTTCAAACTTCTTATCTTTCCGTCATGTTACGTATCGGACTGACAGGCGGCATCGGCAGTGGTAAATCCACGGTGGCAAAAATCCTGGAAACCCTGGGTATTCCGGTGTATTATGCCGATGATGCCGCAAAAGAAATCATGAACAGTGATGCCGCCCTGCAGGCCCAGATCCGTGAAAATTTCGGTGAAGCAAGCTACAAAGAGGGCCGGCTGGACCGCAAATACCTGGCCGGTCTGGTATTTAATGATCCCGAAAAACTGAACCGGCTAAACGCACTCATCCACCCGGTTACGATCCGGCATTCGGAAGAATGGTTCAGCAGGCAAAAAGCCCCCTACGCGGTTCGTGAAGCAGCGTTGCTTTTTGAAAGCGGCGCTTCCGCGAATCTTGATTATATCATTGGCGTTTATGCACCGCTGGCCCTTCGCATCCGTCGTGTACAGCAACGCGACGGACTGAGCGCGGATGAAGTGAAACAACGTATGAAAAGACAGCTCAACGAAGAGATGAAAATGAAACTCTGCGATTTTGTACTCCGGAATGACGAACAGGTACTGCTCTTTCCCCAGGTACTGGAGATGCATAAACGGCTGTGCCGGGGAGGGTTAACAGATTAACAGGTTAATTCGTTAACAAGCAGTTCAATCCTGGTCTGTTCATTTCAATTTGCTCAGCGCCTCTTTAATCCGCTTCCACCCTTCTTCAATTTTTTCCATACTGTTGGCAAATGAAAAACGAACACATTTTGGTTCGCCAAAGGCATCTCCCATTACGGATGACACATGGGCCGTATTAAGCAGGTACATGGACAGATCGGCCGCATTGTGAATGGTAGTTTCTCCGTCTGATTTACCGTAATAGAAACTCATATCCGGGAAAATATAAAAAGCCCCTTCCGGCTCCGGACAGATGATACCCGGTATATCCTTCACAATTTCCAGCACTTTTTTCCGGCGGCGGGTGAATTCCGCCACCATATCCATTGTGGGTTTCAGATCGGTTGTCAAGGCCACCACTGCTGCTTTCTGGGTGATTGAGTTAGTACCGCTCGTAAACTGTCCCTGTACTTTCTCACAGGCCCTGGCCACATCTGCGTGTGCGGCAATATATCCGAGCCGCCAGCCGGTCATGGCAAAACCCTTACTGAGCCCGTTTACAATAATCACACGGTCTTTCAGATCGGGGAATTGCGCGATGCTTTCATGTTTACCCACAAAGTTGATATACTCATAAATTTCATCGGAGATAATAAAAAGTTGCGGGTGTTTACGGAATACCTCCGCCAGGGCAGCCAGTTCTTCTTTGCTGTATACGGCGCCGCTCGGGTTACAGGGAGATGAAAACAGGAAGACCTTTGAGGCAGGGGTGATTGCCGCTTCCAGCTGGGCGGGACTGATTTTAAATCCCTGCTGCGGGGTGCTTTTAATTTCCACCACTTTTCCGCGGGCGATTTTCACCAGTTCACTGTATGTAACCCAATAAGGAGTCGGAATCAGCACCTCATCATTGTCATCCACCAGGGCCAGGATGGCATTGGCCAGACTCTGTTTGGCACCGGTGGAACTGACGATATTCTCCGTTTTATAATCCAGGTTATTATCCCTTTTCAGTTTGGTGCAGACAGCTTCCCGCAGGTCCGGAAAACCCGGCACCGGTGTATAATGACTCCAGTTGTCCTGGATCGCTTTTATAGCCGCCTGTTTAATATGTTCAGGCGTATCAAAATCCGGTTCACCCAAACTGAGATCAATCACATCAATGCCCTTTGCCCGGAGTTCCCTTCCAAGTTTGGCCATCTTTAATGTTTCCGGTTCATTGAAGCGCTGCAGAAAAGAAGATAATTGCATGGTAAAATCTAAAATTTAAATGTTGATTGTTTGCTCATACATGCTGATCCGGCAGCTTAAAGCGCCAGACCCGTTTCACTTGCAGCAGGCAATCGTTTCAAGGGCCGTGAAGTTAACGATTTTATGTTCTTATATGGCTTATCAAAAACGACATACGCCTGTTTATTTTTACCGGCGCACTCCTGTTCGTACCGGCGAGACACTACAGGTAAATACCCGGAACGGGTTATGGTTCGTCAACCCGGCATCAGTCTTTTCCGGAACCTCCGGATAAAGCGGGTCGGCCTACTACTCACCTGACAAATGATTACCCCTGGTTCAAATAACGCATCCCTGGTTTTTGGGGTCTGCACGGCCATCAGCAATCGGGGCACCCGGCCCGGGTTGGGTTATTTCAAAGCCCCTCTTTTTTAATTTATTGTATTTCATGTACTTATATCAAATTCATTGTCTGTACCCATTTATACCCTTCCATGGTAACAGTATTGTAGCCCCGCCCTTGTACCGATAAAATGCGGGTGGGAGAAAGCAGGAATTTGCCGGGTTTAAACTTTTAAAAATCAGCCATCAAGACATTGTTTTTCTTTCCCTGATTTGAACTGAAAAAACTATCTTTGCCCGCCCGTTACGGCCCCCCGTGACCTGACGGGGGCTGTTTAAAATTTAGTAAACCCTTTATCCCAACTGCAAAAAATTATTGAAGGGATAAAAATGTAAATCGAACATTGTATGCAACTGAAAGGTTTGGTCCGCTTTTTCACTGTGCTGCTTATTGTGTACTCTCTTTACCAGCTTTCCTTTACCTGGTTTGTACAGAACCATGAAAAGAAACTGAATGCGCAGGCTAAAGCCTATGTGAAGAAAAACTTTCCGGCCGCGGAAGTAAAATTTCCCGGTAACAAGGAAGAGCAGGATCGCTATAACGAAGAACTGGATAAAATCCAGCAACGTTATTATGACAGCCTGGTAAAAGCCACCGAAAATACCACGCTTACGTATGGTATCAACGGCGCCATGTCGTACAAAAAGGCAAAAGAAGAGGAACTGAACCTCGGTCTTGACCTGCAGGGTGGTATGAACGTTACCCTGGAAGTGGAAATGACCGGACTCCTGCGTTCATTAGCCAATAATTCAAATGATCCGAATTTCCTGGCAGGGCTGGCCAATGCAGATAAAAGAAAGGGGAACAGTGATGCAGACTTTATCACCCTGTTCATCCAGGAGTATCGTAAACTGGAAGCGAGTCGCCCGCTGGCCAATCTTTTTGCCGGAGGCAGTGCCGGTGCAATTGATATCAAATCCAGCGACAGCAAAGTGGAATCGTATATACGCGACCAGGCCAAATCCGCCTTTAACCTGACTTTTGACCGGCTGCAGACCCGTATTGACCAGTTTGGTGTGGCGCAGCCTTCCATCAATCCCATCCCCAACCGCGGACTGATTAATGTGGAACTGCCCGGTATAAAGGACAAGGAGCGGGTACGTAAACTGCTTCAAAGTACCGCCAATCTCCAGTTCTGGGAAGTGTACACGCTTGCTGACCAGAATTATGGAAACGGTTGGCAGCGCACTATCAATGCCTTCAATGCGAAATACGGCGGAGTAGCCGACAGCACCGCCAAACCGGCGGACACCAGTAAAACAGCTGCTCCGGATACCGCACTGAATCCCGCTGACACAAATACCACCATTGATATTTCGGCCGTTTCCAAAACCGCCGACAGCGGAAAGAAAACAGCTGATACCAGTCAATCCCTGAGTTCCGGTAAAATCACCATTGACCGTTACCTGATGTTTGCCCAGCCTTACCGCGATGAAAAAGGTAATGTCGGATACCCTGCCTGGATCGGTTATGTACCCGTGAAGGATACGGCGCTTTTCCGCAGCTATCTCAATGAGTTCAGAAATAATTTCCCCTCTGATGTAGTTTGGTCTTATGGCGTACCCGATAAGGATAAAAAGGGTAAACCGGCGGATATTGTACCCCTGCATGCCCTTAAAACCTATAACCGGACGACTGCCAAACTGGAAGGAGATGCTATTTCCGATGCCCGCCAGGATTTTGACCAGTACGGCAAGGTGCAGATTGAAATGAAGATGAAACCTGCCGGAGCCGCTATCTGGAAAAAAATGACGGAAGAAAATGTGGGCAAACCGATTGCCATTGTACTTGATGGTATGGTACAGTCTGCGCCCAATGTGATCAATCCGATTCCGAACGGTATTTCTTCCATCACCGGAAGTTATACCCAACAGGAAGCGGCTGACCTCGCGAATATCCTGAAGATCGGTAAACTGCCCGCTCCGGCCAAGATTGTACAGGATCAGCAGGTGGGCCCCACCCTGGGTGCCCAGGCCATTAAAAGCGGCTCCATGGCTTTCTTCATTTCTTTTGTCGTGATCTTCCTGCTGATGCTGGTCTATTATAATACCAGCGGCTGGGTAGCTAATATCGCCCTGATCCTGAACCTGCTCTTTACGGTTGGTATCCTGGCTGGTCTGGGCGCTACCTTAACGGCTCCCGGTATTGCCGGTCTGGTACTGACCATCGGTATGGCGGTGGATACAAACGTAATTATATATGAACGTATCAAGGAAGAACTGACCAAGGGTAAAGGGTATATCCCGGCAATTAATGAAGGGTATAAACGATCCCTGCCTCCCGTACTTGACGGGCACGTAACAACACTACTGACCGCCATTATTCTTTTCTATTTTGGCTTAGGTCCTGTAAAAGGTTTCGCAACCACCCAGATCATTGGTATCCTGCTGTCTCTTTTCTGTGGCATCCTGGTAAGCCGTTGGGTAAGTGATATTTTCACGAGCAAACAAAAGCACCTGAATTACTTTACCGGGGTTTCCAAAAAAGTGTTTCAACATGCCAAATACAAATTCATTGAATACCGAAAAGTTGCATACATTATCTCTGTAGTAGTATTGCTGCTGGGTGTGGCATCTTTTTTCAACGGCTTCAATTACGGGGTGGAATTTGACGGTGGCCGCAGTTATACCGTTCAATTCGGCAAAAAGGTAAATGAAGAGCAGGTGCGGGAGTCGCTCAACAAGGCTTTTGAAGGAGAAAATACCATCATTAAAACCATTGGCGATAATTCCAAACTGGATATCACCACTTCTTACCTGATCCGGGATACCCGCAATACCACCGACTCCCTGGTATCGGTTAAACTCTTTGAAGGGTTAAAGTCATTCTTACCTGCAGGACTTACTTACGAGCAATTCAATACCGATAAGTATATTGAACAGAGCAAAAAAGTACTGCCCACGATATCGGATGACCTGAAGAAAGGGGCGGTAAAAGCCACCCTCTTCGCTCTTTTTGTGATCTTCCTGTATATTTTCATTCGTTTCCGTGACTGGCGTTATTCACTGGGTACCATTGTAGCCCTGCTGCACGACGTACTGGTAACCCTGATTGTATTCTCTTTCGCGAAGGATATTGTGCCTTTCCCGCTTGAGATTGATCAGCACTTTATCGCGGCCGTACTGACGGTAATCGGTTTCTCCATGAACGATACGGTAATTGTGTTTGACCGGATCCGGGAAGATACCCGCCTGCAACCCACGGCATCAATCGGAGACACTATTAACCGGGCGATCAATGAAACCCTGAGCCGTACGATCATGACCTCGCTGACGGTTTTCCTGACCATACTGATCCTCTTCCTGGTAGGTGGTGAAGCGACCCGTGGTTTTGCCTTTGCGATGCTGATCGGGGTGATTACCGGTATTTATTCATCCGTATTTGTGGCCGCTCCCATCCTGGTGGACCTGGGTGGTAAGCGCGGACTGGGACAAAAAGCGCCGAAAACAAAACCGGCTGCTCCTTCAACTAAAGCCTGATAAAACAGGATGTAAATAAAAAAAGGGGCTGTTTCTTTCCAGAGACAGCCCCTTTTTATTTTTATAATTAAAAAAAATCAGACGGAAAAGGAAGTACCACAGCCGCAGGTACTGCTGGCATTCGGATTTTTGAAAGTAAAGCCCCTGTTATTGAGCCCGTCCTGCCAGTCTACTTCCATACCATAGAGATAAAGCTCGTGGGATTTATCCATAATACAGGGAATTTCTTCAATGGTAAAATGGTGATCATTCTCACCCGCCTGGTCAAAACCCAGTACATAGGTCATACCTGAACAGCCCCCTCCCTTTACCCCAAAGCGAAGGCGCTGGCTTTTATCAAAACCGGGCTCTTCCATCAGCCTTCTGATCTCTGTCATGGCGCCTGCTGTGAGGCGAACCGGTATCATAGTCTTTATTTCCATACGATAAAAATAACAATTCCGGCGGCGCCGGGTTTTCGGAAAAAGAAAAATTACTGACAATAATCAGCCGGCAGGCTGTCGGGATGCAAAGTTAAAGATGCCGCAATCCGCCTATTTTTGCAGGAAACCAACCTCTACATGGACCTTTCTCTTGTCAGTATCTTACTGTCTGCGCTGGCCCTGCTGCTGGCCCTCTATTCAATTTTCAGAAATACGCAGCAGGCCCCCCCGCCTTCCAGGCCATCTTTTGAAAGTATCCCGTTGCGGTTGCAGGCCTATGAAAGACTGGTTCTGCTCACCGAAAGGATCGCCCTGCCAAACCTGATCAGCCGGCTGAATCAGCCCGGTTTGTCAGCCGTGGAGATGAAAGTGATCCTCACGGAGAATATCCGTCAGGAGTTTGACTATAACAGTACCCAGCAGTTATATGTCAGTCCGGTAAGCTGGGATGCCGTGCGTAACCTGAAAGAACAAAATATTATGGTGGTTAACCAGGTGGCAGCCAGTCTCCCGCCCCAGTCCACCGCGGCAGATCTGAATAAAAAGATCCTGGAAATCCTGATGAGTCAGCAAAATGGCGCCCTGCATGAAATGGTCGCCCAAACGCTGAATCATGAAGCCAAAAAGCTGATGCAATAAATTTTCAACCCTGAAATTCTCCCATATGGACGCGCAAAAAAAATACACAGATTCCGGTATTGAAGTCAAACAGCTTTATTCCGGCGCGGACCTTCCACCCGTTACGGATGAAAAGCCCGGCTCCTACCCATTTACCCGCGGGGTTCAACCCGATATGTACCGGGGAAAACTCTGGACCATGCGGCAATATGCCGGATTTTCCACGGCTGAAGAAAGTAATAAAAGATATCATTACCTGCTCTCCCAGGGAGTAAGCGGGTTGAGTGTGGCATTTGACCTGCCTACCCAGATCGGTTACGACAGTGATCATGCCCTGGCAGAAGGTGAAGTGGGGAAAGTGGGTGTTGCCATTGACTCCATTGAAGATATGCAGGTGCTTTTCAAAGGCATTAAACTGGAAGATGTCAGTACGTCCATGACCATTAATGCCACCGGTTTTATCCTGCTCTCTTTGTATGTAGCCCTGGCCAAACAGCAGGGTGCCGATCTGAAAAAGATATCCGGTACCATCCAGAATGATATTTTGAAAGAATACGCGGCCCGCGGCACGTATATCTATCCGCCCAAACCTTCCATGCGCATCATCACCGATATCTTTGAATGGTGCAGCCAGGAAGTGCCCAAATGGAATACCATTTCTATTTCCGGCTATCATATCCGCGAAGCAGGCAGTACCGCCGTACAGGAAATTGCATTTACCCTGAGCAACGGAAAAGCCTATGTACAGGCCGCCCAGCAGAAAGGTCTTGACATAAATGTTTTCGGCAAACGGCTCTCCTTTTTCTTTAACGCCCATAATAACCTGTTTGAGGAAGTGGCCAAATTCAGAGCTGCCCGAAGGATGTGGGCTAAAATCATGAAAGACCTCGGTGCTACCGACCCCAAAGCCATGATGCTGCGTTTCCATACACAGACAGGCGGCAGCACCCTGACTGCTCAGCAACCGCTGAACAATATTTCCCGGGTCACTATCCAGACCCTGGCCGCCGTACTGGGTGGCACACAATCCCTTCACACCAACGGATACGATGAAGCCCTGAGCCTGCCCACAGAAGAAGCTGCCCGGATAGCCCTGCGAACCCAGCAGATCGTAGCCTATGAAAGCGGAGCCGCCGATACCGTTGACCCCCTGGCCGGCTCCTATTATGTGGAAGCCCTGACACAGGAAGTGGAAACTGAAGCCTGGAAACTGATTGAAAAAATTGATGCGATGGGAGGCAGTGTATCAGCGATTGAAGAAGGGTTTATCCAGGACGAAATTGCCCGCAGTGCCTACGATTATCAGCGGAATATTGAATCGGGTGAAAGGATTATCGTCGGCGTTAATAAGTTCCAGGTAGAAGAACATAACAATACCCCGATCCTGAAAGTGGATGACAGCATCCGGCTGGTGCAGTCAGAAAAACTGCGCACACTCCGGAACAACCGGGATCATGCCAAATGCGACCAGCTGCTTCAATTGCTCAGTGACAAAGCCACAAGCGGGGAAAACATCATGCCGGTAGTGGTGGAAGCCGTGGAAGCAAAATGCACCCTGGGAGAGATTGCGGATACGCTGAGGGAATTATTCGGAGAGTACAGGTAAAAACAAAAAGGTTGCCAAGTTATCGGGTTGGGCAGGTACTTCCTTATCAACCTTTCAACTTGTCAACCTTTTAACCTTAATAAGTCACATCCATTTACTGAGGAATTCATTGAACTCATGCCTTAAAATGTTCATGACCCGTTCAAAATCCTCATACTTTTCATGAAGGGCGGCATGCCCGGCCACCATATTGCTTTCCATCCTGCCGCCATGCTGCTGGGCATCCACGCCCAGTTTTTCCACGTACAGGTTCACCTCGTGCTTCAGTTCATCAATATTATTACGCTGTACAATGAACTGGTTCTGAAAATGCTCAACCCCCTGACGGGCTTCAAAAGTTGTATTGCGGGAAGCAATCTCTGCGAGGCGGCTTTCCATGATATCCAGTTCGTCTTTATAGAAACCGAATCCTTTCAGCCAAATGGTATGGTCTGTTCCGATCCGGGTAATGGCCGTATAGCTCATAGCGGGTGTTTTAACCAAAACTATCTTTCCTCTTAAAAGATTTGAATGACGGCTGTCAACGGTAAATATGATAGAATTCAGCGCTTAACAGGATAATCTGACAATCTGCTGCCGGATTAAAACTGATTTAAAACAAAAAAGGTGCCTGAAAAGCACCTGTTAATCTTTTATAATGAATGGAAAATCCGGGTCTTATCCGCCTTTTTTCACTTCTTTGGCCCAGGCGTCTTTCAAACCGACTGTCTTGTTGAAGATAAGCTTTCCGGGCTGTGAATCCCTGTCTAGCACAAAATACCCCATCCGGATAAACTGGAAACGATCTGAAAGAACGGCATCAGCAAGCGCAGGCTCTGCATAAACCCCCGGCAATACTTTCAGTGAATCAGGATTCAGGTAATCTTTAAAATCCCCCGCTTCATCCGTTGGGTCTTCCACCCGGAAGAGCCTGTCATACAAACGCACTTCCACCGGAACAGCATGTTGTATACTGACCCAGTGAAGAGTTCCCTTTACCGATAAACCACTGGTATCCGCACCACTTTTACTTTCCGGAAAATAGGTGCAGCGAAGTTCCTGTACTTTTCCTTCTTCGTCTTTGATCACCTCATCACAGCGGATGATGAAGGCGCTTTTCAGTCTCACCATTTGTCCCGGTGCCAGCCGGAAATATTTCTTCGGCGGGACTTCCATAAAGTCATCCCTTTCAATATAGAGTTCACGGCTGAATGGAACTGACCGGCTTCCCCCCTGCGGGTCTTCCGGATTGTTTTCACTTTGCAGCCACTCCCCGCTTCCGGTATAATTGGTAATTACCACCCGTAATGGATCAAAAACCACCATTCTGCGCAGGGCTATTTTATTCAGATGCTCCCGTACGCAGAACTCCAGCAGTCCCACATCCACCATATTCTCCCGTTTGGCCACCCCGATCCGGTCACAGAATTCCCGCACACTTTCCGGTGTATAGCCCCGGCGGCGCAGTCCGCTGATCGTGGGCATACGGGGATCATCCCAGCCGCTTACATATTTCTCATTGACCAGTTGAAGCAATTTTCTTTTGCTGGTGACGGTATAGTTAATATTCCTCCGGGCAAACTCGTACTGGTGGGAAGGATAAATTTCCAGTTTCTCAATCAGCCAGTCGTAGAGTTCCCGGTGCGGTACAAATTCAAGCGTACAGATGGAGTGTGTAATTTCTTCAATGGAGTCACTCTGGCCATGCGCGAAATCATACATGGGGTAAATACACCACTGATCTCCCGTACGGTGATGATGGGCATGTTTGATCCGGTATAAAATCGGATCACGCATCAGCATATTGATATGGGCCATATCAATTTTGGCCCGCAGGGTGCGGCTGCCATCCGGAAATTCACCGTTTTTCATCCGGACAAACAGGTCGCGGTTTTCCTCCACGGTCCGGTCACGGTAAGGGCTGTTCACACCCGGTTCAGTAGGAGTACCCTTCATGGCCGCCATTTCCTCACTGCTGCTGTCATCCACATAGGCCAGTCCTTTGTCAATCAGCTGCAGTGCATATTCATACAAGGTTCCAAAATAATCACTGGCATACCGTTCGTGTTTCCATTCAAAACCCAGCCACTTCACATCTTCTTTGATACTTTCCACGTACTCGGTTTCTTCAGTTACAGGATTAGTATCATCAAAACGCAGGTTGGTAAACCCGGGATATTTACGGGTAAGTCCAAAATTCAGACAGATACTGGAGGCGTGGCCGATATGGAGGTACCCGTTTGGCTCGGGGGGAAAGCGGGTAACAATGAATTTGTATTTGCCGCTTTTCAGGTCTTCTTCGATGATTTCTTCCAGGAAATTAAGGCTTCTTTCTTCAGACATAACTCACTTGCTATAAGTGTCAAATATACGATAATCCGCCCAGTGTACGCCCTGTCTCCGCGTCCCGTACGGCGCGAAAGACAATAAAAATCAGGGCGCCCCGTGAGTGGAGTCAGCCATAATACGGGTGGAATGAAGGAAATTACAGATACAAAGATTTTTTGCCATGAAACGGATCCTGGTTCCCACCGACTTCTCCCCCAATGCCGACAAAGCAATTGACTATGCCGTACAGGTGGCCAAAAGAAATGAGGCTACCCTCTACCTGATTCATGCCTGTGATCATCTTGACCCGCTTTATCTTGAAAACACCCTCTCTAAATCGGCATACAGCCAGGCTATAGCCGATGCCGCCTTTGAAAAACTGGAAATGCGCCGGCAGAGTATTGAAGAGACTGAAAACCTGCTGGTGAATATTCAGTTATACAGCGGCCCGGTATTGGATACGATCCTGGTGGCGGCGGAAGAACATAAAGCAGAGCTCATCATAATGGGAACCCTGGGAATAACCGGTTTAAGAGATAAAATTTTTGGCAGCAAAACGGCCGCCCTGATTGCCGGCTCCGGGATACCGGTACTGGCGATTCCCCTGGAATATGACTGGAGCCAGCCTCATCGTTTTCTGCTGGCTATCCGTGATCCGGATGAAGCCATCCCGCTGACGGATCCTGTTTTTGAACTCGCCGGTCTTTTTAATGCCGAAATGCATATTGCCATCTTTACAGATAAAGATGAAGCCGGAGCGCTGGATTACCTGATGGATGACAGAATACTCAATCATGCCGCGGAAAAACTGAAAGAAAAGCATGACCAGGTCATAGTAACCGAACATCTTTTCGGGCATCATTTTGAAGACAGCATCAACGAATATATAGCGAAGAACCAGGTTGACCTGCTGGCCATGATCACCCATAAACGCAGCCTGCTTGGACGCCTCTTTAATCACAGCATGACACGTAAAATGAGTTACCACACAAGGGTACCCGTACTGGCTATCCCGGCAAAATAATTCATTGACCCAAAAATTAAAGACATGAAAACCATTCTTGTGCCTTTTGATTTTTCTGCCAATGCCCGCACCGCGCTGGCAACCGGTATGCACCTGGCCGTTGCTAACAGCACGGATCTGCTGCTTTATCATGTATTGCATGAATCTCCTTACCGGCTGGCCGCTGCTTCCGGGGAGGAAGCCATGAACAAACTGATCCGCGAAAACGAAACTGCAGCCTGTAATGCACTCCGGGAAGAAGCCCTAAGCCTCGAAAAAGAAATCCGGTCCGGAATAGATATGGCCCGACTCCGCGTTAATGCGGAATATCATCCGCTGATTGTCGAAAAAATACAGGAAACTGCCATCAGTGAAAAAGCGGGATTGATCGTAATGGGTACACAGGGCGCGACTGGCATGCGGAAAATCCTTTTCGGGTCCAATACATCATCCCTGATAGCCCATTGTAATATACCGGTGCTGGCCATACCGCCGGATTATAAATACCAGCCTGTCCGTAAACTGATGTATGCCACCGATCTGGAACATTTCAGGGATGAGCTGGACAGGGTTTTACCTTTTGCGATCCGCCTGCAGGCGCGCCTGGAAATTCTGCACTTTGATTATGGCACAAACGGAAACCGGATCAGCCCGGAAGAAGCGGAAAATATAATCCGGCAGAAAGAATATATCCATATACAACTGGTTAAAGAAAAAGCCAGCCTGGACATTCCCCTGCTGAAACAGCTCCGCCAATTTATTGAAAGCAGCCAGCCCGGCTGGATTGCCATGTTTCACCGGGAAAAAAGCATCTGGGAGAAGCTCGTCAGCGGCAGCCATACGGAAGACATGGCCCATGCACTCAGTCTGCCCCTGCTGAGTTTCAGAAAAAAAGAATAATCAGCGGCATAACCGGCCAATCAACTCACGGTGGCGGGGGAAAACGGCCGATAGCGGTTCTTTTTCCGCCATTTCAAAATCGGCAAAATCAAAGCCGGGTGAAACCGTACAACCCACCAGGGAATAATGTGTGCCCGGAGCGGGTTCACTGGCAAACCAATACCCTGCGGGCACCACATGCTGGTATATTTCTCCGTTTTCCCGGTTGGGTCCCAGCCGGGTGGTCAGCAAACTGCCTTCCGGACTGATCTGGTGAATCAGCAGGGGCTGTCCTTCATAAAAATGCCAGCATTCGTCACTTCGCAACCGGTGAAAAGCTGAAAAATTTCCTTTTTCCAGCAGAAAGAGAATGGCTGTTGACACCGGACGCGGCCCCGGAAAACTGTCCGGGTGAATAAGCAGGGCAGCCCGGTAGGAGGAAACATAATAACCACCTTCCGGATGAGGCTGCATACCATACTGCTCAATAATCGGGCGGACCGGATCTGTCATCAGAATCCTTTTTTTGGCGTTTGTTCGCCACCTGCTCCTACTGAAGAACTGCCATATACCCGTATAGTGGATTTGATAAAATCCTTTTCTTCGGCTTTATAGATATTCTCCACAAACTGCTGCGGATTGCGGTCAATAAAGGGGAACCAGGTACTCTGCACCTGTATCATGATGCGATGTCCCTTTTTGAACGTATGCAGCACATCCTGCAAGGGCACATTGACATCAGTCACTTCCCCCGGCACAAAGGGTTCGGGTTTTTCAAAACTGTTCCGGAACCGGCCCCTGAAAACTTCACTGCGAACCAGTTGCTGGTAGCCACCCATAATGATGTTTTTGGGATTGTGGTCATAATTCGGATGATTGTCAGGATAAACATCCACCAGTTTTACCACAAAATCGGCATCCGTAGTAGAGAGGGCCACTTTCAGCCGGGCCAGTATTTCCCCGGCAAGGGTAATATCCTCTTTCAGGATATCTGTCTGAAAAGTCAGTACATCAGGCCGGCGGGATGCATCGCGCTGGTCATCACTCATGTAGTTCCGCGGGGTAAAGGTAAGCCCTTCCGTCTGCGAGGTATAGGGTACCGGTTTGGCCGGATCACTGATATATTCAAAAACCGCTTTTTCATCAGTCGGTTCATTAAGGGACAACCGGCCGTTTTCGCCGAAATACATTTTAACCGGGGGAATATCTTTCGGTGGCCATACGTCAAATGACTTCCATTCCTTTTTTCCGGTGTCAAACATCCAGGCTTCAGGCAATTTATTTTCTCCCTCCCCTTTCAGGTGAAAGGCAAAAAATTTCCGTTCCATTTCGCGCTGAAAAAAGGTGGAGATACTGTCCCCGAAATAAATATGATTATGGGTGCTTTTACCCTTCTCCCCGGCCCAGTCACCATGCCCCCAGGGACCCATTACAAGAGTATTGGTAACGCCGGGGGTGGATTTTTCAATGGTTTTATAAATATTCAGCGGACCGTAGAGATCTTCCGCATCGAACCATCCGCCTACGGTCATAACTGCCGGTTTAATATTTTTCAGGTGCGGCAGCAGATTTCTTTTCTGCCAGAATGTGTCATAATTCGGATGGTTAACAATCTGGTTCCAGAAAAAATTATCATGGTGAATCTTTTCCGTAAAATTTTTCAGGGGTCCCATCTTCAAATGAAAATCATATCCGTCTTTGGGCGCTTTACCATACATACGCATCAGTTCCGGCATAAACCAGTCCTGCCTGGTGGTATCTTTTTTCTGATAACCGAATACAGCAAAAGCGGCTGCATAACTCTGCAGAAACGCTCCCTGGTGATGAAAGTCATCAAAGAAAAAATCGGCAATCGGAGCCTGCGGAGATACTGCCTTTAAAGCCGGATGGGCATCCGGCAGGGAGGCGGCTGAATAAAACCCGGGGTAAGAGATACCATAAATACCAACCCGCCCGTTGTTACCCTTCAGGTTTTTCACCATCCAGTCAATGCTGTCCCAGGTATCCGAGCTTTCATCCACCTCCTTTTTGTTTTTCGGGTCATTCCCGGGAATATTCGGAGTCATATTATTAAACTGGCCTTCGCTCATATAGCGGCCACGCACATCCTGAAATACAAGAATATAACCGTCCTGCACCAGGTATCTGGACGGATGACCATGTGTATTGTATCCGGCATAGGAAGAAGCATTATAACAGGTGCGGTTCATGAGGATGGGATAGGTCCTGGACTTGTCTTTTGGCATATAGACCAGGGTAAAGAGTTTCACCCCGTCACGCATGGGAATAAAATATTCAAACTTCTCGTAATTATCCCGCATGTATTGCGTTTCGGGATCGGCGGTCTGCGCCGCCAGCGAAAGGCTGAACAAAACAGCCAGAACAGGAAAAAGATATCTCCGCATATGGAAATTTTCAGGGAAGATAAAAAATGCCGGATGAAAAACCCGGAAATCTCCCTCCGTTTGTACCGGAAATTCACCGTCGCCGAAAGAATCCCGGAACGATGGCTTTTGTCCGGTAAATGCAATCTGTTATCTTTATTGAAAATTAGTATCCATGTCATTGCTCAACCAGCAAAACAAAAAGGGGAAAAAGAAAGACGATAAAAAGAAAGGGGCATCGGCGCAGTCCTCCAAGTTTATTACCAAGCCCAAATCCGGTTTTGTCAGCAAGCAGCAGAATACCGGCTCCCAGCGGGGCAGCTGATTTATCATGAACCGGGAAAACCTACTGAAGGAGTTATCTGCAGACACCTGGGCTGTACTGCGCCCCTCGCCGGTACACGGAATCGGGGTATTCGCGCTGTGTCCCATACCCAAAGGGTGCCGGACTATTTTCTCAGCCAATAAAGGGGAATGGATCCGCGTACCCATCACCGATATTGAAAAACTGCCGGAGCATAGCCGCAACCTGGTAGAGACCTATTGCCTGTACGACGAGACCCATTATTTTATACCCGACTACGGTTTTAAGGTTATGGACCTGGTGAATTATCTCAACCACTCCTCCACCCCCAACCTGGTTTCCGTAAATGACGGGGAATATTTTGAAGCCATCCGGGATATTGAAGCGGGGGAAGAATTGTTTGTGAATTACGGGGAGATTGTGGATACGGAAGAATACCGGGACAGTTAACAAGATTGCAGTCAGCAGTTAGTAGTTTGCAGACGGGCGGGCGCCGAAAAGGAGGCTGCCGATACGGACCATCGTAGTCCCTTCCTCAAGGGCAATCCGGTAATCACCACTCATACCCATGGAAAGCCTGCTGAATTGAACGGCTTCCGTAATCCGGCCGGTATATTGCTTGTACAGCTGATTAAGCATTTTGAATTCCCCGCGTACCAGGTCCGGATTATCTGAAAAGGAGGCCATACCCATTAATCCGCTAATCCGTACATGCCGGAACTTGCCGGGTTCTTCAGCCTGCCGGATCAGGGTTTCCAGTTCCGGCTCATCCAGCCCGAATTTGGTTTCTTCTTTTGCGATATAGATCTGTAACAGACAGTCAATAACCCGTTGATTCCGCGCCCCCTGTTTTTCAATTTCCTGTAAGAGTTTAGCGCTGTCCACCCCATGTATCAGGTGAACAAAAGGGGCGATATATTTTACTTTATTGCTCTGCAGGTGCCCGATAAAATGCCAGCGGATATCCGCAGGCAGATTTTCCGCTTTCTCCGCCAGTTCCTGTACATAGTTCTCCCCGAAATCCCTTTG
>JACSRW010000037.1 GCA_014879565.1 Chitinophagaceae bacterium | reverse complement strand
GGAGGCGGAGGAGGCGGAGGGGCGCCCTGTGTATTTTGATTTTGCCGGGGGAAAAATTCAATCTTAAGTAGTATTGAATAATTGCCATGATCCCGGGTATTCCCCACAGCCACCTCGTCATAATTAACGGCAATCACTCCATTTCCATATCCCATATTGCTGCCTGCGATCTGTACCAGTTTTGAAACCGGCATGGCGAGTCCTTTAAAATTAAAGGCGCCATATTTTTCCATCCCAATCGGCCGGGTACCCGGTTTGCCCAGTTCTCCCTGGTCGCCTCCTGCCATTATTTTACTGAGGCCAAGTGTGGTGCCCTGGAAAATTAATCCGTTTACATTACCGGTGAGAACGTTTACAGCCAGTGCCCAGGGGCCAATTTTACGGTTCAATGTATTGTAGACAGATCCGATCGTGCTTGTAAAGGAGTTTAAGTTATCGGCGATGGGATCATATTCCCAGGCAGTAGGCACCACTGTCAGGATATCTCCGTCGGCGAGGTCATATTCCCCGACAATATCGTTGCACCGGTATGTATCTCCTGCTTTAATACCTCCCCGGGCACCTCCAAAAAGGTCGGTGCAGGAACCGGCACTGATCCGGTTGGAAAAAGACCCGGTGGCATCGCCATAGACCTGTGTTCTTTTTTCATAACTCAGCTTCGTATTGCCATTCCGGTCAGCCAGGGTAAATCCAAAATTGAAATACACCTCATCCCCTTTGCCATCGGCCTGCAGGATATCATCCCAGGTTTCCCGGAAACAGTCAAAACCCGCAAAAGTGATGCGAACCCGGCCGGACTGTGCAACAGTCAGCAGTGCAGAAACCAGCAACAGGCTTAAGATGAAGATTTTTTTCATAACTTGATTTTTAGGATGTAAATATCTCCTGGTTGGCTGGTCTTTTTTATCCCGGAAAAACAGGAATTCCTGCGTATGATTAAAATCCCTGAAAACCGGGAGCCGGAGGACCTGTCGTTTTCTCTTTATTTGTATAGTGTATAATACTTTTCTTCATGAAGCGACTGATATTACCGCTGCTGCTGGCATTCTGGTTTAATGCAGGTGCCCAGGAACTGATGAACCTGGACAGCCTCTTGCGGCTTCTGCCTTCAGCGGCTGAGGATACCAATAAAGTGCAGTTGTATATTAATCTTGGTCAGCAGTATGAAGGGAGTGATCCGGGGCTTGCTAAATATTACTACAAAGCGGCCCGGGAACTCAGCCGGCGGCTGAATTTTAAACCAGGGCTGATCCGGTTTTATACGAATTATACGTTTGTGCTGAACCAGCAGGGTTATTATGATTCTTCGCTGGCTTTAAACCTGGAATCAGTAGCCCTTGCGAGAGAACTCGGCGACCATTTTACCCTGGCAAAAACACTGTTCAATACGGGCAGTTCATACCGGTTGAAAGAGGAATATGAAAAGGCGGTAGCGTATTACGAAGAAGGAAAAAAATATTTTGCTCCCTATAAAAATGAAAGGATTGAAGCTCAGGCGAATGATATTCTCCAGAATCTCTACACCGGGATGAAACAGTATCACAAGGCGCTGGTATACGGAAGGCTGGCTGTTTCCGGTTTACGCAAAACAGGCAATAAGCCTCTGCTTGGAATGGCATTGAATAATATGGGGCTGATATATACCCATCTCAATCATGCAGATTCAGCGGCTGCCTGTTTCCGGGAATCTTTGTCCATTGCAAAGGAAACCGGCGACATGAATATGGAAGCCACCCAGTACCTGAACCTCGGGGATCTGCTCGTCCAGGAAGGTGATTTTATGGCAATAAAACCGCTGATGGAGAAAGCGCTTAAGATTTCCCGGGAACTGGGGCTTACAGAAAGTGAAGCCATTGCGCTCAAGGGACTTTCCTTTCATTATCAGTTTATACAAAACTATCCCCTTTCAAAATGGTTTGCCGACAGTGCACTGGCCCTGGCTATCCGGTACGACTTCAGGGATCAGCGGCAAAAGTTATATGCGCACTTGTCCAATTTGTCGTATTCCATGCAGGATATGAAAGCGGGGGAGCGATACGCCCGGCTCAGTACACAGCTGGCTGATACCATTTTAAATGAGATGGTGCAGAAAACCACACTAGACCTGGAAAAAAAATATGAAACAGCCGCAAAGGAAGCAAAGATCCGGGAGCTGGAAGCACAGAAAAAACTTCAGCAACTGGTTATCAGCCGGAAGAACCTGCTGAACTATATTCTCGCGGGCGGCGCGCTGATGCTGGTTTTACTGGGTTTTCTCCTTTACCGCAATTACCGGCATGCCCGGCAGTTGCAGCAGCAGCGGATCCAGGAACTGGAAGCTGAAAAACAACTGGCAGCTACAGAAGCAGTTTTAAAGGGGGAAGAACAGGAAAGGAGCAGGCTGGCACGAGAACTGCACGATGGGCTGGGCGGGATGTTATCCGGAATTAAATATTCATTCAATACGATGAAAGGAAACCTGATCATGACACCGGAGAATGCACAGGCATTTGAGCGGAGTATGGATATGCTTGACAGTTCAATAAAGGAAATGCGGAGGGTGGCGCATAATATGATGCCGGAGGCCCTGGTGAAGTTCGGGCTGGATACTGCCCTGCGAGATTTTTGCGAAGATATCAACCGGAGTGGCGCCCTGCAGGTGGTTTATCAGTCATTCGGTATGGAGCTGATGCACGTAGAACAAAGCACCGCGATCGCTATTTACCGTATCGTTCAGGAACTGATCAACAATACCATGAAACATGCAGCAGCCAAAACAGCAATCGTGCAACTCAGCCGGACCGGAACCGGTATTAATGTAACCGTAGAGGATGACGGAAAAGGATTTAATCCTGTAATTTTACAGGACATCAAGGGAATTGGATGGATTAATATCCGGAGCAGGGTGGAATACCTGAAAGGTAAAATGGATGTGCAATCGGCCCCGGGCAACGGTACTTCTGTTAACATTGAATTTAACCTCTGATGGCAACCAAAGTTTTTATAGTTGATGATCATTATATGGTCATAGAAGGAATCCGCTCCCTGTTGCAGGCTGAAAAAGGGATTGAGTGGTCCGGGCATGCCCAGTCAGCTGCCTCTTGTCTCGCTTTTCTCCGCAGAGAACAGCCGGATGTGCTGCTGATGGATATTAACCTGCCTGATATGAGCGGGATTGATCTTTGCCGGGAGGTAAAACAATTATATCCTTCAGTTTTTGTTATTGGCCTGAGCACTTTTAATCAGCAGAGTTTTATACAAAGGATGATGGAAAACGGCGCTTCCGGTTATGTGCTGAAGAATGCGACCCAGGAAGAGCTGACAGAAGCGATCAGTCTGGTCAGCCGGGGAAAAACATATCTCAGCGATGAAGCTTCTCATGCATTGAGAGATAATACACATCAGCCGGTCGTCCTGACCCGGCGGGAAAAGGAAGTGCTGGAACTGATAGCGGATGGCCTGACCAATAATGAAATTGCTCAGAAACTTTTTGTCAGTGTCACCACAGTGGATACCCACCGCAAAAACCTGCTGGCTAAATTTGAAGCCAAGAATATTGCCGCCCTGATCCGGACGGCCGTTAAGATGCAGCTGGTAAAATAATTATCCCGGTGTAAAACGGTGCTGTGGTACCTTTTATTCAAAGTCAGTATACAGCAGGTATTTTTTCCGGATTTCTTTGAATTTTGTTAGTCCGGGTTCCCAGCTCCGGCGAATTTCTTCTTCTTTTTTGCCATCACGGATTTGTTGCCATAATTCATTATTACCGGCCAGTTTGGTGAAGAAGGACTGCTCCATATTTCCCGATTTAGGCAACAGGAAAAAGCTGTCTTTTTGCGGAAAAAGACGCCAGGCTTCCTGCAGCCATTTTAACTGCAGCCGGTTATTAACTTTAGCCCGTACATCTTCCGGTATTCCGCCCAGATCCCATCCATAACAGCGCTGGCCATAACATTTGGATTTTTTTGCTCCCTCATTGGGTTGGGGAGTGAAAGAAAAAAGATTTTTTGGAAGAGAGGGGTGGCCAAATAACTGGAAAGGCCGGGACGTACCCCTTCCTTCGCTTAATACTGTGCCTTCAAAGAAGCAGGTGGAAGGGTAAAGGTAAATGGACTGAATATCCGGTAAATTGGGGGAGGGCTTTACAGGTAATTCGTAGTAACTTTTGTGTGTGTAATTGGCACATTTAATCACCTGGAAATGGAAAGGCGTATCGGCTGAATTTTGCGCGTTTCTGTAATAGGCAAAGCGGGCGTTTGCCTTATCCGACAGCCATTGTTCACCCGCGATCATCATGGCGTATTCGGCAATCGTCATACCATAGACTACCGGAACCGGCTGCATTCCCACAAAAGAACGGTACTTCCTGTCCAGCACCGGCCCGTCCACATAATGTCCGTTCGGATTTGGCCTGTCCAGAAGCAAGAAGGGAATACCGTTTTCAAATGCAGTTTCCATAAACTCCTCCAGGGATGAAATAAAAGTGTAAAAACGAACCCCCACATCCTGGATATCGAATACAAGGATGTCCACATCTTTCAGGTCATCTGCGTCCGGTTTTCTTTTGGGGCCATAAAGGGAAACTACCGGAATTCCTGTTGCGGGATCATTATAATTGCTGACTTTCTCTCCGGCATCTGCGGTACCCCGAAAGCCATGCTCCGGTCCGAAAATGACGGAAATATGAACGCCGAGTTTTCGTAACGTATCCACCAGGTGGGTATTGCCAACCATGGAAGTCTGGTTGGCAAAGATTCCCAGCTTTTTTCCCTTGATCAGCGGCAGGTATACAGACAGACGTTCTGCTCCCGGTGTGATCCGGGGAGCGGTTGGCTGGGCTCCGGCCTGCAAAAAAATGAACAGAAACAGGAAGAGGGTATAACGCATAAACTTGATTTAAGAACAGGAAAATACTAAAAAAACCAAGAGACGCAACGGGATAATAAAATGGCTGCATTGGAGGAATTCACCTACCTTGCACCTTAAATAATTAATAAAAATTAGCGATATGTCACAAGTAAAAAGCGGGGATACGATCAGGGTACATTACCATGGCCGTCTGACCACCGGTGAAACCTTTGATTCTTCCGAAGGAAGAGAACCGCTCGAATTTGAAGTGGGTAGCGGTATGGTGATCAAGGGATTTGATGAGGGAGTTACAGGGATGGCCGTTGGTGAGAAAAAAACGATCAACATTCCCTTTCTGGAGGCGTATGGCCCCCGGAACCCGGATATGGTAATTGAAATGCCCAAAGACCGGTTCCCGGCCGAAATGGAAGTGGAAATCGGTATGCCCCTGGTGATGTCTGACGGTCAGGGTCAGCAATTCCAGGTAACCGTAACAGAAATAAAAGAAACTGCGGTAATGCTGGATGCCAACCACCCCCTGGCCGGGAAGGATCTTATTTTTGATCTTGAATTGGTTGAGATTAAAGGAGGTAGTCCGCTGATTATCATGCCTTAAACAGATCTGATTAAAATAAAAAATAAAGGCTGAGCGTCTGCTCAGCCTTTATTTTTTATCCATTGCCAATTGCCAATTGCCCATTGCTTATTGCCTGTTACCTACTCTTACCCCGATTCAACCACCATCCCAGCCATAGGCCGACCAGCCCCCAGGCAACCAGTGCATCAATCAGGTGTCCGTGCAAATCTGCAGTCGGGGTCTGGAACCAGTTATGCTGGGTGTAGGGGCCGTACAGAAAACTCAGTAACCCCACTGCCACCGAACCGGCGAAGACCCGCATGGCTGGCGGTATGCCACCCCGGGTGAGAATATATATCAGGCAGAATACAAGAAAAAGGTCAACCAGAAAGCCCCGGATCATAGGCCGGGTCATGCCATGATCGTAACTGGTACGATAGGTAAGCGTGGCCCAGGGTTTGCCATGCATTTTACTTCCCAGGGCCTCCATTTCTTCGGCAGAAGCGCCCGGCGCTGTGGTGGGCAGCATATAGGTGCCGTTTTCCTTAAACTGGGATGACAGGTACTGCAGAATACTGTCCTGCGCAGGGGTGTACCTGGCTTCGGCTTCATGAAATTGCAAAACCGTCCAGGAAAGAAATTGCCATGCAAAAAGAATGATGCCACCGACCAGGGTGCCAATAAGCCATTTTTTCATGTTGTTGGTTTTTTGGTTTGTCAAAAGGTAGGCAAAATCTTTCTTTCCCGCAAGCAGAAATCCGGCCCTTATTTCGTCGTATCTTCGGTACCCATTCAAAAGAACATGTTTGAAAATTACCGATTTACGGCTGCGGAGCGATTTCTCCGCTATGTGCAGACCGATACCCAAAGTGATCCCCAATCTGCCAGTTCGCCGACTACTGCCAAACAAATGGACCTGGGACGAATACTGGTTGCGGAACTGCAGGCCATGGGCCTGACAGATGCGCAGCTTGATGAATGGGGATATGTGTACGCTACTATTCCTGCCACCTCCCGGAAAAAAGTGCCTGTCATCTGTTTTTGTGCACATATGGATACCGCTCCTGACTGCAGCGGAACCGGTGTAAAACCAATTTTGCATGCCAATTACCAGGGCCAGGATATTGTGCTGCCGGATGATCCTTCGCAGATATTGCGGATGACTGATTATCCCTATCTCAGCAAACTGAAGGGGCATGATATTATATCCGCTTCCGGTACTACCTTACTGGGTTCGGATGATAAAGCCGGTGTGGCCGAAATCGTGGATATGGCTCATTTTCTTGTTCAGCATCCGGAAGTAAAACACGGCACCATTAAACTGCTTTTCACGCCCGATGAGGAAGTAGGCAGAGGCACCGCCCATGTAGACCTGGCCAAACTGGGGGCCGATTTCGGGTATACCCTCGACGGCGGAGATGCGGGTTCGCTGGAGGACGAAACATTCAGCGCCGACGGTGTGCTGGTCACCATTCATGGAGTAATAGCCCATCCCGGTTATGCCAAAGGAAAAATGATCAATGCCCTTAAGATTGCCGGTGAAATTCTGGCGGCACTCCCTAAAGACCGTCTTTCCCCGGAGTCAACCGATGGCCGGAGGGGATTTATTCACCCGGTACGGGTGGAAGGCATTGCGGAAAAATGCAGCATTGAGTTTATTATTCGGGATTTTGAAACAGAGGGGCTGGGTAAAAAGGAAGACTATCTGCGCACCCAGATTGAAGAGCGGATGCGCACCTATCCCGGCGCTTCCTTTGAATTTCTTGTCACCGAGCAGTACCGGAATATGAAAGAAGTACTGGACCTCCATCCGCAGGTGGTGGATAATGCCAAAGAAGCAATCGGACGGGCGGGTCTCACCCTGAAAATGGAGAGTATCCGGGGTGGTACCGACGGCAGCCGCCTGTCATTTATGGGTCTGCCCTGTCCCAATCTTTTTGCCGGGGAACAGGCCATCCATTCCAAACATGAATTTATCAGCGTGCAGGATATGAACAAGGCGGTGGAAACCATGGTTCACCTGGCCTGCATCTATGAAGAAAAAGCATAACTATTTTCCTTAACCTAAAACTTGCATTATGGATTTCGCAAACTGGCTTTCTTCCAACTGGTGGATTCTCGTGATCCTTTTCATTTTTTTCAGCGGACTTTTTACCATCAACCAGGGCTATATCGGCGTTATTACCATGTTTGGTAAATACCAGCGTATTGCCACACCCGGCCTCCGGTTTAAAATACCCCTGATTGAACAGGTGTATAAAAAAGTGTCCATTCAGAACCGTTCGGTGGAACTCGAGTTCCAGGCTGTTACGGCTGACCAGGCAAATGTGTATTTTAAAAGTATGCTGCTCTATTCCGTTCAGAACGCGGAAGAGGAAACGATAAAAAAAGTGGCATTTAAGTTTATTGCCGATAAAGACCTCATGCAGGCCCTTATCCGGACAATTGAAGGGAATATCCGCTCTTTTGTTGCAACCAAAAAACAGGCAGAAATCCTTGGACTTCGCCGGGAAATCGTGGAATATGTAAAGGCTGAAATTGATCATACGCTTGAAACCTGGGGGTATCACCTGCAGGACCTCCAGATCAATGATATCACTTTTGATAAGATGATTCTTGATTCCATGAGTAAGGTGGTGGCCTCCAATAACCTGAAGGCCGCAGCGGAGAATGAGGGACAGGCCTTGCTGATTACCAAAACCAAATCAGCCGAAGCAGAAGGTAATGCGATTAAAATTTCTGCCGAAGCGGAAAAAGAAGCAGCCCGTCTCCGCGGACAGGGGGTGGCACTCTTCCGTCAGGAAGTTGCCCGGGGTATGACCGAAGCGGCCGAACAAATGAAACAGGCCAATCTTGATACCAATGTGATCCTTTTCAGTAT
Organism: Chitinophagaceae bacterium; assembly: GCA_014879565.1. Lineage (GTDB taxonomy): Bacteria > Bacteroidota > Bacteroidia > Chitinophagales > Chitinophagaceae > JJ008. The sequence continues at coordinate 41,170 of JACSRW010000037.1, read as the reverse complement.
GTGGACAGAAGCCATTAAAAATTTCGCGGAATATGGCAAAGGGAATGTCATTTTCCTCGATGGCAGTCCTGATGGCATGGAGGGGACTATGAAGCAAATTCAGGCGCTGATGGTCAAACAGGCCGGAGCAGAAAAATAACGCAAATCCAGGAAACGGTACGTATTGGTTTCCTGCAGCATTTCTCAGTCAGACAGGCTTGTTTCAGGCCTGTCTTCTTTTTTATGCCTGGCCACAAACCACCCGGTTACGAGCAGGGAAATAATAAAATATGCAGCAATGGCTGTCATTACCGGTGACCACCAGAACGAAGCTCCGAACCAGTCACGCTGGTCGTACAGGAAATACAGGCCCAGCGCTGTCCTTAATCCTTCCCAGAAAATGGCCTTTGGATGCCGGTCCATCAGCTCCGTTAATGCATATACGCTCAGGAAAACAAATGCGCCATACCAGTAGATATAGGTACTGTTAAGGTTATTTATATACGCGATGTTTCCAAAAAGATAACTGATAAAAAGCAGCAGCATGGTTAACTGAATCCAGGCCCAGCTGCTGAATGCCGGTGAGGTTCTGGTATCATATTTTTCAAAATGATACACGTCTTCAATTTTGTACACCGGGTATTTTTGGGCCACATCCGGTGGCCGGTAGCCCGTCGGACGGAACCAAAGGGTAAACTTATCCGCCCAGCGGCGGGTCCTCCAGGCATCCTTTATCATCAGCCAGAGATGCTGGAAATTGATTTTGATGGGATTCCAGGTCCTGGCAGGCCTTGTAATCCCGTACACACAAGGGATGTCATCCCTTTCTTCCTGGAAGGTGCCGAAGAGTTTGTCCCAAACAATAAATATCTGTGACAGGTTTTTATCCATATACTCGGGATTGACTGCATGGTGTACCCGGTGATGGCTGGGGGTAACCAGAATCTTATCCAGGAAACCCATACGACCGATATGGCGGGTATGGTACCAAAACTGGGCAAATAAATGGAGGGGGGCCACCGTGGCGATCACCTGTTCGGGTATCCCCAGCAGGGCGGCGGGTAAAAGCAGAATGGTAAAGAGATTAAAAAATGCTGAAATACTCTGCCGCAGGGCGCAGGCCAGGTTAAATTCCTCACTGCTGTGATGAATCACATGCAGGTTCCAGAACAGGTTAATCTCATGGCTCCAGCGATGCACCCAGTATCCGTTAAAATCAAGAATGATAAAAGTGATCAGATAAACCAGCACCACATTCTCAATCCGGGTGAGGGCCAGGTACTCCAGCATGAAAGGGTAAATACCGATAGCAATGGTCAGTTCCAGTACAGATTTGGTTACATTGGTAATACCCGAACTGAGGGAGGAGATCATATCCATATTGCGGACGGTATCAAAACCCTTCTTCCAGCCCCACCATTTTTCAAAAAGTACCAGCACCAGGAAGGCTGGCATGGCAATGAGTAGTATCTTTCCGTAGGTTTCCATCGGCAAGCTTTGCCGCTAATTTAGGAAAGAGAATGGATATTGTGTAATGGGCAATGGTTAGCCCGCAACAAGCTGTAAACATGTCAAAACACCTATTCACCTGTATTGATGCGCATACCTGCGGGAATCCGGTCAGGCTGGTAAAGGAAGGAGGGCCCTTGCTGGAGGGGAAGAACATGAGTGAAAAGCGACAGCATTTCCTGCGGGTGTATGACTGGATACGAACCGGTCTCATGTTTGAACCCCGGGGGCATGATATGATGAGCGGAAGTATCCTTTATCCGCCTGCCGATCCTGCCAATGATGTTGCGGTTCTATTTATAGAAACCAGCGGCTGTCTGCCTATGTGTGGTCACGGAACGATCGGCACTGTCACCATTGCGGTGGAAGAGGGGCTGGTACAGCCCCGTATTCCCGGTGAAATCAGGATGGAAGCTCCGGCTGGCCTGGTTAAGATCCGGTATGAACAGGAACAGGAAACCGGAAAAGTGAAATCAGTCAGGCTAACGAATGTGCCTTCATTTCTCCATAGTGCAGAACTGACAGCTGAATGTCCGGAACTGGGAGAACTGGTTGTGGATGTGGCTTACGGCGGAAATTTTTACGCAATTGTGGATGTCCAGAAGAATTTCCGGGGAATTGAACAGTATACAGCAGATAAACTCATTGCATGGGCCCGCGAATTAAGAAAAGACATCAATGCCCGTTATTCCTTTATTCATCCGGAAGATGCCACCATTCGCGGCTGTTCACATATCCTCTGGACCGGAGCCGTGCTGAACCCTGTTTCCACGGCACGCAACGCTGTTTTTTACGGAGATAAAGCCATTGACCGGTCACCCTGCGGTACAGGTACAAGTGCGCGTATGGCACAATGGTATGCAAAGGGCAAACTTAAGAAAGGGGAACTGTTTATACATGAAAGTATCATTGGCAGCACATTTACAGGCCGAATAGAGGAGGAACTTCAAATCAATGGCCTGCCCGCTATCCGGCCTTCGGTGGAAGGGTGGGCCAGGATTTATGGCTACAATACGATATGGATTGATAAGGATGATGACCCGTATGCGTATGGGTTCCAGGTGTTATAGGCAATGGGTAACAGGAAACAGTTAAAATTGTTTAATATGAGTTCACGTAAAAAATTTCTCTTCCAGGCTTCAGCCTTAACTGCGGGAACACTTATCGGTTCATCGTTCGGCCATGATGTGTTTGCCATATTCCGTAACCGGGTGGCACCTTCTGACCAGGTGAATATCGGGGTGATCGGTGTAAACGGGATGGGCTGGTCTAACCTCAAGGCTGTTTTAAAAATTCCGGGCGTAAACCTGGCAGCGCTCTGCGATATTGACCGGAATGTGCTGGATAAAAGAATGGGGGAACTGGCAGCAATGCAAATTGACGCCGGCAGGGTGAAAACATATAATGATCACAGGGCCCTGCTGGAACAAAAGGATATAGATGCGGTGATTATTGCAACGCCTGATCACTGGCATTGCCTGCAAATGGTGGATGCCTGTGAGGCAGGCAAAGATATTTATGTAGAAAAACCAGTGGGGAATTCCATTGAAGAATGCCGGGTGATGATCAGTGCACAGGAAAAATATAACCGGGTGGTGCAGGCAGGTCAGTGGCAGCGCAGTCAGCAGCATTTCCGGGAAGCCATTGATTTTGTACACAGTGGTCAGCTGGGCAATATCCGTTCGGTAAAAGTCTGGTGTTATGTGGGATGGAAAAAGCCGATTCCCTATGTGGCGGATTCACCGGTTCCACCCGGTGTTGACTATTCGCGCTGGCTGGGACCGGCAAAATCAAGACCCTTTAACGCCAACCGGTTTCATTTTACGTTCCGCTGGTTCTGGGATTATGCAGGTGGCCTGATGACTGACTGGGGGGTACACCTCCTTGACTATGCCTTGCTGGGCATGAAGGCCACCGTACCGAAAACAATCAGCGCCCTTGGAGGTAATTTCGGCGACCCCGCATCCCCCCAGGAAACGCCGGATACTATGACCGCGCTTTACCAGTTTGACCGGTTTACCCTGAGCTGGGATCACACGATCGGGCTGGAAAACGGGCTGTATAATAAAAGCCACGGCATTGCTTTTGTGGGAGATCATGGTACCCTGGAGCTTGACCGGGGAGGCTGGGAAGTATGGGAAGAAACCCGGAGTCCGCAAAAAGTAAAGGCAGAAAGGAAGAAATCTTCGGATAACGGACTGGATAAACACATGGAGAATTTTATAACAGTGATACGTAACCGGAAAATGGACGAGCTGAAGTGTTCCATCCGGGATGCTTCTCATATCGCCATCCTGAGCCAGATGGGCAATATTGCTTTCCGCTCCGGGAAGAGACTGGAATGGGACCCGGCCAGACAGCGATTCACGGATGAAAAAGTGAACCGCCGTTACCTGGCCGCTCCTTATTATAATGGGTATAAAATTCCGAAAACAGGCTGATATGAATTCAAGATGGTTCAGGATATTCCTGGTGGGAATACTGCTGCTCAGTGCCGCCCTGCTTAACTTCAGGTCGGACCGGAAAACCTCTTATCTTCCGGAAAGTATACTGCCGGATCAGTTTCTGGTGGTGCTGGGCATAACACAGGATGCAGGATATCCGCAGACCGGATGTGAAAGCAGCTGTTGTGCCGCTTACTGGAATAAAAAAGAAACCCGCAAATATGTAAGTTGCCTGGCCCTTGTAGACCGGAAAGCAGGACAATACTGGTTGCTGGATGCCACACCCGATCTGCCCGTTCAGTTAAAAAATCTGCAGCATTATCTCCCGCTGGCCCCTGATTATACACCTGACGGTATCTTACTGACCCATGCGCATACCGGACATTATACAGGGCTAATGCAATTCGGCCGGGAAGTGCAGGGTGCTGCCGATATTCCGGTATATGCCATGCCCCGGATGGATTCCTTTCTCCGGCATAATGGTCCCTGGAGTCAGTTGATCGGGCTTCGGAATATCCGGCTGCTGCCACTCCGGAGCGACAGTTCCTTTGCACTCAATCCTTCTCTCCGGGTAAGACCGATCCTTGTCCCACACCGGGATGAATTCTCCGAAACCGTTGGTTTTGCAGTGGAGGGACCCGCGAAAAAAATTCTTTACCTGCCGGATATTGATAAATGGGACAAATGGGACAGGGATATCGGTGCAATGGTAAATGAGTATGACCTTTTATTTATAGACGGGACTTTTTACCGCAATGGGGAACTGCCGGGCAGAGATATGCGGGAAGTACCCCATCCCTTTGTAGAAGAAACAGTATGGCGTCTTTCCCATTTGCCGGATTCGCTGAAGCAACGGATCCATTTTATCCACTTTAATCACAGTAATCCGCTGCTGAAAAAAACTTCTGAAGAAAAGGAACAATTGCGGTCAGCCGGATTCCGGGCAGCAGAAGAAGGTATGCTGATCAATTTATAAATTAAGAAAGATGAATAAAGTATTGATTCTGTTTATCACCCTGCTGATTCATACTATTCTTCCGGCGCAAATGAGTGGGGGGAAATACCGGTTTGTTAATTTCTCCCGGGTGGATATTACTGGTGGATTCTGGAAACCCAAAATAGATAAAGTCGCTACAGCCACGCTGGCTGCCTGTATCTACCAGACCGAAACCGCCACGGCACGTATCCGGAATTTTGAGAAAGTAGCCCGGAAGCTGGGGGAAGAACATGAAGGTATTTTTTATGATGACAGCGATGTATTTAAGGCGCTTGAGGCAATGGCGTACGCGCTGAAAACGCATCCCGATACCACGTTGGAAAAAAAATGTGATGAATGGATTGACAAAATTGCGGCTGCCCAGTTGCCCGATGGTTACCTGAATACCTGGTATACACTCAAAGGGCTGAAAGACCGTTATACCGATATGAGCATGCACGAAGATTATAATGCCGGGCATATGCTTGAAGCTGGGGTGGCGTATTACAATGTTACCGGTAAAAGAAAGCTGTTAGAGGTATGCATACGCTGGGCTGACCATTTTGACAGCCTCTTTGGCCCTGGTAAACGGAATTGGGTTACCGGGCACCAGGAACTGGAACTGGCACTGGTGAAACTCTTTGATGTTACCGGTGAGCAACGCTATCTGCGGCTGGCCGACTGGCTGCTGGATCAGCGGGGACGCAAACTGGCCAAAGGGTATACCTGGACTGACTGGAAAGATACCGCCTATGCACAGGATCTGCTGCCGGTTAAAGAACAGACACAGATAACCGGGCATGCGGTTCGGGCCATGTATATGTATACCGGGGCTGCTGATGTAGCGGCACATACCGGGGATTCGGGATATATCCGGGCTATGAAAACAGTATGGGAGGATGTGGTACACCGGAATATGTATATCACAGGCGGTATCGGATCGGCCGGAAGCAATGAAGGCTTCAGTGTGGATTATGACCTGCCCAATGAACATGCGTATTGCGAAACCTGTGCTTCTGTTGGAATGGTTTTCTGGAACCAAAGAATGAACGCGCTGACCGGACAGGCGATGTATATGGATGTACTGGAAAGAAGTTTATATAACGGGGCGCTTGACGGTCTCAGCCTCAGTGGCGACCGTTTCTTCTATGGCAATCCGCTGGCATCCCGCGGACAACACCAGCGCCGTGAATGGTTTGGTACAGCCTGCTGCCCGGCAAATATCGCCCGGCTGGTAGCCTCTCTCGGGAACTATGTATATGCGGAAGCGGAAAACTCGGTATTTGTAAATCTGTATACCTGCAGCAATGTTGCATTACAGGTGAACCAAGTTCCGGTAACCATCCGCCAGGAGACAAATTATCCCTGGGACGGATATGTAAAACTGGTGATTGAGCCGGCCAAAAAATCAAATTTCAATCTGTACCTCCGGCTGCCCGGCTGGTGTAGCAATGAAATCGTACCCGGGGGACTTTACACAACAAAATACGGATCTGCCGCCATGCCCCTTATTTCGGTTAACGGGAAAAAAGTTACGTATACGGTGAAAGACGGTTACATGCTTGTTGCACAAACCTGGAAAAAAGGAGATGTGGTGGAATTGGAACTGCCAATGGAAGTAAAAATGATACAGGCCCGGAATGAAATAAAACAAAACCAGGGACGTATTGCCCTGCAACGGGGTCCCCTGGTATATTGTGTGGAAGGTGCGGATAATAATGGAAAGGCCTGGAACCTGGTGATCCCCGACAAAACAGCATTCCGGTTGTCTGACTCCAAAATACTGGATGAACCGGTAAAAGTATTAAAGGCCCTGGTACCAGTTATCCAGGTGAGCGGGGACGGTGAATCGCTGTACACTGAGAAAAAAGAAATTACGGCTATTCCTTATTATGCCTGGGCCAACCGGGGTAAAAATGAAATGCAGGTATGGCTGCCGGTGAAAATTGCGGATGTGAAGCTGAATTATTAGGGGAGGGGTGAGTGGAGAGTAATGAATAATGAGTAATGAATAATGAGTAATAAATAATGAGTAAGGGTATATTAAACTGGGTGTTATGAGAACGTGTTTTTTGTTTGTAATGCTGGTTATGAGCCAGCTGGTTTCTGCACAGGTTACCAAAGCGCCAGCCTTTCCCTTAATAACCCATGATCCCTATTTTAGTATCTGGAGTGTTTCAGATAAGCTGAATGAGTCGGTCACCCGGCACTGGACCGGGGCAGAACATTCCCTGCTGGGTTTGCTGCGTGTGGACGGGAAGTTGTATAATTTTCTGGGTCAGCCGGCTTATCCGGTAAAAACTATAGTAGCCTCTGGTGCAGAAATGCCTGTGGACTGCCGTTATATTGAATCCAAACCCGGTAAAAACTGGATGAAGGAAGATTTTGATGATGCGAAATGGAAAAACGGAAATATGCCTTTTGGCAGCGGATGGGAAAATAATGCCGCCACAGCGTGGAAAGGGAATGAAATTTGGGTGAGACGAACCTTTGAGCTGGCTGAAGAAGTTACAGATCAGTTGCTGCTGCAATTAAGGCACGATGATGATGCCGAAGTATACCTGAACGGCCAGCAGATTTTTTCCTGTACAGATTGTTACACCAGTGACCTGAAGTATTTTACGTTAGCAGACAGATTCCGTTCTTTACTCAGGAAGGGGAAAAACCTGCTGGCCATACATTGTACCAATACCGGTGGTTATGCCTGGCTCGATGCAGGGCTGGCAGCAAAAAAATTGCTGCCGGGTATAATTCCTGCCATACAGAACGGGGTGGAAATGACCGCCACCAAGACAAAATACGGTTTTCAGTGCGGACCTGTTTTCCTGGCCTGTGATTTTGTTTCTCCTTTACTGGCAACAGATCCGGATCTGCTCTCAAGACCGGTCAGTTATATTCATTTCACAGTTCAGTCACTGGATGAAAAGAAACACGATGTGTCATTGTATTTCCTGCAGTCAGACGATCTGGCCAGGAATAAAAAACCGGTGCCGCTTAAAAAAACAAAGGGGCGTGCGGGTAATCTGCAGTTTATTAAAACCGGCACGGGAGAACAGCCGGTGTTGAAAACAAAGGGGGATGATGTCCGGATTGACTGGGGTTATGTGTACCTGGCGGTGGAGAATAACGGCAAGTATAAACTCAGCCCGGAACCGACTTTGCCCGGGTACAAACTGTCCGGTTTTACAGAAACAAGAGTTGATTTTGGTAAGACCGGCGATTTGCCCATGCCGGGTACCATCCTGCTGGCCTACGACGATCTTTTTTCTATCCAGTATTTCGGAAAAAATCTGCAGCCCTGGTGGAAGAAAAAATACCCCGTTATGGAATCCCTGCTTGCAGCGGCGTACCGGGAGTCAACAGCAGTGCTTGACCGCTGTGATAATTTTGACCGTAAACTTTTTGCAGATGCCGAAAAAGCCGGTGGTGAAGCATATGCCCGGCTTTGTGTGCTGGCTTACCGTCAGTCACTGGCCGCGCATAAACTGGTCAGAGGGCCGGCGAATGAAATCCTTTTTCCGCAAAAGGAGAATTTCAGCAATGGTTCCATCTGGACCGTGGATGTTACCTATCCCTCTGCTCCTTTAAGCCTGCTTTATAATCCCGATCTGCTGAAAGGGATGGTAGAACCCATTATGTATTACAGTGAATCGGGTAAATGGAGCAAACCCTTTCCGGCACATGATCTCGGTACCTATCCGCTGGCCAACGGGCAGACCTATCCGGAAGATATGCCGGTGGAAGAGGCCGGAAATATGGTAATACTGACCGCTGCCATCTGTAAGGCGGAAAAAAAATTTGATTTTGCCCGTAAACACTGGAAGATACTCAGTCAGTGGGTGGAGTTTCTTGTGAAGGACGGATTGGATCCGGTCAACCAGTTATGTACGGATGATTTTGCCGGTCATCTGGCCCGGAATGCCAATCTCTCCCTGAAAGCAATCATAGGAATCGGCTCTTATGCACAGATGGCGGCGGGGCTGGGACTAACAGAAGAGGCAGACAGATGTAAAGCTATTGCCCGCGATTATGCCAGCCGATGGATGGAAATGGCTGATGCCGGAGACCATTACGCCCTCACTTTTGAAAAGGGCAAAACATGGAGTCAGAAATATAACCTGGTTTGGGATAAATTACTGGATCTGGATCTGTTCCCCCCTTCTGTATACAAAAAAGAAATTACCTTTTACCTGGGGAAACAACAGAAATACGGTTTGCCATTAGACAGCCGGCGGAGCTATACCAAATCGGACTGGATTTGCTGGACTGCCTGCCTGGCGGATGACATGGAAACTTTTTCATTATTCATAAGCCCCCTGGTTAATTTTGCAGCAGAAACGCCTGACAGGGTACCGATGACGGACTGGCATGAAACCACAACCGGCAGACAGACAGGCTTTCAGGCCAGAAGTGTGGTGGGGGGGTACTTTATCCGGATGCTGCAGCAACAATGGAATAAAATCAAATAAGATGAGTCAGGTTGTAATAATCGGCGGAGGAATTATCGGACTGAGCTCCGCTCTGTATTTACGTAAAGCGGGATGGGAAGTAACCGTACTGGATAAGAGCGATTTCCAGGATAACTGTTCCTATGGCAATGCGGGATATATCTGTCCTTCACATTTTATACCCCTTGCTACTCCGGGAATTGTAAAACTGGGATTGAAGTGGATGTGGAACAGCAAGAGTCCTTTTTATGTGCAACCACGGCTTGACTGGAATCTTATCAGCTGGGGACTGAAGTTTATACGCAGTGCCAATACCCGGCAGGTGGAAGCGGCGGCTATTCCTTTGCGGGATATAGCACTGCTCAGCCGGCAGGAATATGAAGAGTGGAATAAGTTGCCGGGTCTGGATTTCTCTTATGAACACAAGGGGTTACTTGAAATATTCCAGACAGAAGCTGCGGCAGAACATGCCCGGCATACCCTGCATAAAGCGCATGAGCTGGGACTCACAGATACGGTTATGCTCAACAGGGAGGAGCTGGGCCGGATGGAGCCAGGGACTGCTATCAACGCGATCGGGGCCCTTTTTTTCCGTTGCGATGCGCATTGTTATCCCAATAAACTGATGGGGCAGTTGCGTGCCTTCCTCCTGGCTGCTGGTGTAAAACTGGAAGCAGGGGCGGAACTCACCGGTTTTGAAACAGGGCAGGGAAAGATCAAAAAAGTCCGGACAGCCAAAGGCGACTTTCCGGCAGATGAAGTGGTGATGGCAACCGGTTCCTGGGGCCGGCAAACCGCTGCACTGCTTGGCATCAATCTGCCCCTGATGCCGGGCAGGGGTTATTCGGTTACCCTGGAAGATTCTCCGTATAAACTGAATTATCCATCCATCCTGGTCGAGGGGCGGGTGGCAACTACGCCCATGGATGGGAACAAAATCCGTTTCGGCGGGACAATGGAAATTACTTCACACCGTACACCGCCCAGAATGAACCGGGTACAGGGGATCCTGGATGCTGTAAAAAGATATTATCCGGAATTTGAGGTACCGTTGCCTTCACGGGAAAAAATATGGTATGGTTACCGGCCCTGTTCGGCCGATGGTTTGCCCTATATCGGCCGGGTGAGAAAATTCGAAAACCTGACACTGGCTACCGGCCATTCGATGCTGGGATTAAGCCTGGGAGCCGGTACAGGTAAACTGGTCAGTGAACTGGTGAACCGTTTGCCTTCAAGTATGGATATTAAGGCTTTTAACGTGGAGAGAAAACCCTGATTTTTTCCGGGTTTTCAACCTTACGGGAAGAGTATTGTTGATTCTCAGTAATTTTGGAGGATTTTATGAGTTTTACCGCTGTCCGCATTCCTTACCGTCAAACCGCTGCATTTTCAGCCATTGCGAACGATTATGTCGACCAGGCAGCAGCCCTCCGGCCATTTTTCGGTTATGCGCCAACGTTAGCGGGCGCCGCCCGGATGATGGAGGAAAGAGCCGCATTCGGGGGGAACCGTCCGCTGCTCGTACAGGCTCTCCGTGAACAATATGGTGACCTGGCTGCAGACAGTCCGGTTCAGACTCAGATAGAAGCCCTGCTTTCCCCGGATACATTTACGGTGACCACTGCCCATCAGAATAACCTGTTCACCGGTCCGCTTTATTTTCACTATAAAATCATACATGCCATCCGCCTGGCGGATGATCTGAAAAGAGCCTTTCCTGATAAACATTTTGTTCCGGTTTATTATATGGGTTCAGAGGATGCCGATTTTGCCGAGTTAAATCATTTCCGGGTTCAGGGTGAAAATTACCAATGGCTAACCAGGCAAAAGGGAGCTGTTGGCCGGATGAAACTGGATAAAGAGATAACTGCCCTGATTCGTAAACTGGAAGGTCAGATTGGTGGGTTGCCTTCCGGAGCAGAACTGGCAGGCCGGTTCAGAGAAGCCTACCAGGAAGGCCGGACGGTTCAGGAAGCAACATTCCGGTTTATACATGGCTTGTATGCCCGTTACGGATTATTGGTATTATTGCCTGATGCCGCTTTGCTGAAACAACAAATGATTCCGGTGTTCCGGGAAGAACTCCTGGCGCAGACTTCCGTTGCTATCGTGGAGGAAACCGGGATGGCCCTTCAGCAGGCGGGGTATAAAGTCCAGGCCTCTGCCCGGGATATAAATCTTTTTTATCTCAAAGACGATATCCGGAACCGGATTGAGAAAAAGGATGGCGCGTACAGGGTAGTGGATACTGAAATCCGATTTACGGAAGAGGAAATACTCAGGGAACTGGAAACATTTCCCGAACGCTTCAGTCCCAATGTCATTTTACGGGGACTCTATGAAGAAACCATTTTGCCTAATATCGTGTTTATTGGCGGAGGCGGCGAACTGGCTTACTGGCTGCAGCTAAAAGCGCTATTTGTCCATCATAAAGTCCCGTTCCCCCTGCTTCTGCTCCGCAATTCCTGCCTGTTGCTGGAGAATAAATGGAAGGAGAAAATTTCAAAAACAGGGTTTACAGCAGAAGATTTTTTTTTACCTGCAGAAAAACTGCTTAACCGGCTGGTGGAGAAAGAAACAAATCATGAATTAACCCTTAACGGACAACTGGCTGAACTGGAACTCCTGTATGCGGCGTTGAAGAAACAGGCAACAGCGGTGGATCCTACATTAGCAGCAAATGTGGAAGCCTTACGGGTGAAAGCAGCAGCCGGGCTGACCGCACTGGAGAAGAAAATGTTACGGGCTGAAAAAAGAAAATTCACCACGCAGCGCAGGCAGGTGGAAGCGATAAAAGAACATTTGTTTCCCGGCGGGGGATTACAGGAGCGGACAGAAAATTTCAGTTATTATTATGCCAGGTGGGGGGCTATGTTACTGGATGAACTGTACCGCCATGCCCCTGTATTTGAACAGGAATTTGTGATACTGACAGGGGATTAATCAAATTTATTTTCCCATCCTTCCTGACGTAGTTTATCCACTTTGGCGATCACTTCATTATTCATCTCGTTCTTATAAGCCGCAATTTTGAGCGCAATGCTTTCGTCCGCAGTGCCCAGAATCTCAGCAGCCAGAATTCCGGCATTTTTGGCGGCATTGAGCGCTACTGTACCCACCGGAACTCCATTCGGCATCTGAAGGATGGAAAGCACCGAATCCCAGCCGTCAATAGAGTTGGACGATTTGATGGGTACCCCGATTACCGGTAAGGTGGTTACCGCTGCAACCATACCCGGGAGATGAGCAGCTCCGCCGGCTCCGGCAATAATGACCTTCAGTCCCCTTTCCCTGGCTTTTTCCGCATACTCAATCATCCGGTGTGGTGTACGGTGGGCAGATACAACGGTTACTTCATGCGGAATGCCAAACTGTTTTAAAATATCAGCGGCTGACTGCATCACGTTCAGATCACTGTCGCTGCCCATAATAATGCCGATGAGAGGAGCTGTTGCCATTTTGTTTTTTTGAGGCTGCTAAACTACTGATTTTTTGAGGAACCAAGAGTCAAGAACCAAAGAGCCAAGAACCGAAGAACCAAGAGCCAAGAACCAAAGAGCCAAGAACCAAGAACCGAAGAACCAAGAGCCAAGAACCAAGAGCCAAGAACCAAGAACAAAAGAGCCAATTTTCAACCTTGCGATTCTTATAAAAAGGGGGCCCTGGTTCTTTTTATTTGGTTCTTGACGTTTTATTCATACTTATTTTACGAGTTCACCTTTCAGTCTCATCAGTTCCGTTTCCGCCAGTTTAGCATTATACCGGGCGGCAATCAGCCGGTTATAAGCCTGCTGAAGGCTGAGCTGTGCTTCTTTTAATTGGATCAGGGTGGTGGAGTTCAGCTTGTATACCTGTAATACTATGTTGACATTTTCACGGGCCAGTTTGATATTGTCTTCTTCCAGGGCCAGTGCCTGTTTCTGCTGTTCATAATTTTTATACGCGTTCAGGATTCCCAGCCGGATCTGTGATAGCTGGTTTTCATAAACCAGTTGCTGGTAACTGATTTCAATCTGCGCCTGCTGGATCTGTCTTTTTACATTGTAGCGGTTAAATATGGGTATGCTGGCCGTTAACCCGTAGTTAATTCCCTTATTCCTGCTGAATAAGGGCTGGAAGGGATTCACCACAGCCTTATTGTCTGTTTTACTGAAGTTGTAATTTGAGTTAAACCCGATTATGGGAAAGCGTTCTGCCTTATTTTCCTTCAGGGTCAGCCGGGCAATATCCACATTTTTTTGTGCCAGCAGAAGCTGGGGATTTGTTTTCTCCAGACCTGCTTCAAAATCACCCAGCACCAGGGCTGTATTGATAGGTATAGAATCGCTTACTTCATAAAAAGAAGAGGCGGCATCCGGGCCGGTTTTCCCGTATATAAGCTGGTTGAGGATTTCTTTTTGCTGTTCGATGGAACGTACCTGTTCCAGTTTCAGGGCCTTTTGGGCATTCAGGTCCACTTTACTCTGCAATACATCCGGTTTGGCCCCGACACCGATATCCAGTTTGTATTCGGCGAGTTTTACTCTTTCTTCATTAATGGAGATCTGTTCATCCACCGCCTTAACCTGTTGTTTGAGCCGGACGATATTGTAATAGGTATTGATAACTTCCGCAACGGTATTCACCACCTGTGTTTTAATCCCCAGTTCACCCAGTCGTACAAATTCCTCCAGCTTATCCCGGGTGGCAAACATTTTCATGCCGTCAAACAGTGTCCAGTTCAGGGAAAGAGCAGCCGACAGGTTATTTGATTTTACATTATTCCGTTCCCGGGTGGTGCCATCTGAAAATTTCTGCCGCTGGTCGTTGTTATTAAAGGAGAGGCTGCTGTTGGCATTCAGGGTGGGATAAAAAGCAGCGTTACGGTAACTGTAGTTCAGGCCGGCAAGCAGGGAATCATTCCGGGATAAGCGGATGGCATAATTGTTCTCCAGGGCCGTGGCTATGGCTTCTTCCAGGGATAGCATCCGCTGTGCCGGGGTAGCAACCGTAATTAAAAGGGAAATAATGGCCGGGAAATAGTGTATTAATCGCATACCCAAATCAGGCTTGTCCGGCCAGCGGCTGTACCGGCTGGCTTGTTGGTTGATGAATAAATTGTTCCACTTCACTCCGTTTATGTACCCCTGAAAGGAAGGAGTACATAGCTGGAATTACAAATAAGGTAAGAAGGAGGGAGAACATAATTCCTCCCACAATTACCACACCCAGCGGGATCCGGCTTGTAGCTGCCGCCCCCAGGGAAAGGGCCAGGGGCAGGGCGCCGAGCGACATGGCCAGGCTGGTCATCAGGATGGGTCTTAACCGCTGTGTGGAGGCATAAATAACCGCGTCTGTTTTTTTCATGCCTTTCAGCCGGCTCTGATTGGCAAACTCCACTATAAGGATGCCGTTTTTAGTTACCAGCCCGATCAGCATAATCATGCCGATCTGGGAGAATATGTTCAGCGTATGGCCAAACAGGGAAAGAGATATAACGGCACCGGCAATGGCCAGTGGTACGGTAAACATGATGATCAGCGGATCAATAAAACTTTCAAACTGGGCCGCCAGGATCAGGAAGATCAGGGCCAGGGCCAGCAGGAAGGCAAAACTGGTATTACTGCTGCTTTCTTTAAAATCGCGTGAAGAGCCGGAAAGCGAGGTGGCGAAAGTTTCATCCAGCAGTTTGTCCGCTATTCGTTCCATCTCTTCTATTCCATCGCCGATAGTAAAGCCGGGCTGAAGACCGGCCGAAATGGTAGCCGACTTATAACGGTTAAAATGGTAAATAGTCGGCGGCGTATTGGATTCGCTGACATGTACCAGGTTGTCCAGGCTGATCAGCTCTCCCCGGCTGTTTCGTACAAAAAGTGTTTTCAGATCATTTGGTTCATCCCGGTCATTTCTTGACACCTGCCCCATCACCTGGTATTGTTTGCCATCTTTGGTGAAGTATCCCAGCCGCCGGTTACTGTAGGCAAGTTGCAGGGTTTGGGAAATATCGTTGACCGTTACGCCAAGTTGTGCTGCTTTCAGACGGTCAATTTCCACCCGGAGTTCAGGTTTATTGAATTTGAGGTCCACATCCGCGTTGAGCAAAACTTTACTTTGTTTGGCTTCTTCAAGAAACTGGGGTAATATTTTCGTTAGCTTGTCAAAATTATTATTCTGTATAACAAAAGCTACCGGTTGCCCGCCGCGTCGGTTGACGGATATGGTTTGTTCCTCTATCGCAAAGGCCCTGCCTTCATTGTACCGGGGCAGGTTTTTATTGATCATCTTTACAATATCTGACTGGGAACGCACCCGTTCATCCGGCGGCACGAGTGTAACCCGTACAAAGCCGGTATTGGCATTTCCGGAACCGGTAAAACCGGGAGAAGTAACACTGAGTACCATGTCTCTTTCCGGAACGGAATCCATCATCAGGTTATTCAGCCGGTTAACAAATTTATCCATGGACTCAAAAGAAGTACCTTCCGGAGCGGTGAGTTGCAAACGGAACTGGCTGCGGTCTTCCATCGGGGCCAGTTCAGATTTCAGTCCGCCACCGATATAAAAGATGGCTCCTACACAAAGAGCAAGGATAAGCAGGGCCATCCAGCGAAAACCCATAAAACGGCGCAGGGCTTTTTCATAGCTGCTTTCCATCCAGCGGAAGAAAGGTTCGGTTTTGGTATAGAACCAGGGATGTTTGGAAGGATTGCGGCGGGTGAGTTTTACATTGAGTACCGGAGTCAGTGTCAGCGATACAAATGCGGAAATAAGAACCGCGCCGGCCACTACGATACCAAATTCGCGGAACAGCCTTCCGACAAACCCCTGCAGGAAGATGATGGGAAGGAAAACCACCGCCAGGGTGATGGAGGTGGCAATAACCGCGAAATAGATTTCTTTTGATCCTTCCAGCGCGGCCTGGTATTTATTCATACCCCGTTCAATCCGCTTATAGATGTTTTCCGTTACCACAATTCCGTCATCCACCACCAGTCCTGTTGCCAGTACAATTGCCAGCAGCGAAAGTACGTTGATGGTAAATCCCATCAGGTACATGATAAAGAAGGCGCCAATGAGCGAAACCGGAATATCTATCAGGGGCCGCAGGGCGATAATCCAGTCGCGGAAAAAAGCGTAAATGATCATCACCACCAGCAGGAAAGCGATCATCAGGGTTTCTTCCACTTCAAGAATGGACTTCTTGATGAATTTGGTCTGGTCAAGCGCAATATTGATCTTTACATCTTCCGGAACATCCTTTTTAATCTGTTCCAGCCGCTTATAGAATTCATCTGAAATAGCCACATAATTTGATCCGGGCTGGGGGATTACGGCCAGGGAAATCATTGGGATGCCATTACCCTTTAAGACGGTTTCCTCGTTTTCCGGGCCCAGTACAGCTTCGCCCACATCTTTCAGCCTTACATCAGCACCATTCACATTTTTGACGATCAGGTTATTGAATTCCTCTTCTGTATTCAGCCGGCCAAATGTGCGAACAGTCAGCTCGGTGGCATTACCGTAAATTTTTCCCGAGGGCAGTTCCACATTCTCCCGGAGCAGGGCAGCCTGCACATCTCCGGCGGTGACACTGTAAGCAATAAGTCTGGAGGGATCAATCCATACCCGCATCGCATACCGCTTCTCTCCCCATATCTGAATGCCGCTCACGCCCGGGATCGTCTGCAGCCTTTCCACCAGTACATTATTCGCGTATTCCGTCATCTGCAACTGGTTCCGGGTATTGCTTTGCACCGTCATGGAAAGGATGGGATCAGAAGTGGCATCCGCCTTACTTACTACCGGCGGGGCGTCCAGATCAGACGGCAGCGAGCGCTGTGCCTGTGATACTTTATCCCGCACATCGTTAGCAGCGGCTTCCAGGTCCACACTCAGTTCAAATTCCACATTGATATTACTGCTTCCGTTGCTGCTGCTGGAGGTGATATTTTTCACCCCGGCAATCCCGTTGATGGCTTTTTCCAGGGGTTCCGTAATCTGCGTTTCAATAATATCGGCATTGGCCCCGGGATAAGATGTCCGAACGCTGATATTCGGCGGATCAATAGCCGGGTAATCCCGCACTCCCAGGAATTTGAAGCCGATAATGCCAAACAAAACAATGATGATGTTCATCACGATGGCCAGTACCGGTCGCTGTAAACTTAATGCGGATATATTCATACCTTATTTATTAATGATCTTTCCCACCTGAACCGGCGCATCGGGACGCAGACTGAGTAATCCCGTAACCACTACCGTATCACCTGCTTTTACGCCCTCCAGTACCTGTACCCTGGATGAGTCCCTTACTCCGGTGGTTATATCGGTAAACCGGGCCTGTCCGTTTTGGGCGAGTATAACTTTTTTGCCCCTTGCCTGTGGGATCACCGCCTGACTGGGTATCAATAAGGCATTGGGATCGGGAGCAAAGCGCAGTTGCACTTTTGCAAAAGCGCCGGGAAGCAGGTTTTTATCCTTTTCCAGCACCTGGGCCCGGGCGGTGAGGCTGCGGGTGTTTTCGGTTACATTGGATTCGGTGGCTATTATTCGTGCATTGTGTTTTTTCTCCGATCCTTCAAAACTGAAGGTGACGGGCTGTCCAACGCTGATGCGGTCGGTATATTTTTCCGGAACAGTAAAGTCAAGTTTCAGCTGATCAGTCTGGTTGATCACCGCGATCACCGAAACCGGTGAAACATAGGCGCCGATACTGATATTGCGCAGTCCGAGTCTTCCGCTGAACGGGGCCCTTACTTCCGTTTTGGCAATACTGGTCTGAATAATCCCGATATCCGCTTTGAGATTATTTACCTGCAAGAGGCTGATATCGTAATCCTGCTGGCTGATCCCCTGGATTTTCAGGAGCTGCGACTGTCTTTCTTCCGTTTTTTCAGCCAGGGCCAGTTGCACCTGCAGTTTTTTCAGTTGGGCCACCAGATCCCCGTCATACAATTTTGCCAGCAGGGTGCCTTTGCTTACCAGCCGGCCTTCTGCCAGGTTCAGTTGTACGATCCGGCCAGAAACTTCCGGATGGATTTCTGCATTTTCATTGGCCACAATTGTACCGGGTACTTCAATGGATTCGCCGAAAGATTCGGGTTTTACGACATAAACGTCCACTTTCATGGGCGGCATTTTGGCACCGGGACCACCGGCCTGGGGAGGCTGAATTTTGTTTTTCTTTTCGCCGCAGGATAGCAGGGCCAGCGATAACAGGACAAAGGCGGATAAACTGATCTTTCTCATTTCGTTCGTGGCAATTGGTAATCAGGGGTTAAAGATACTTGATAATCGCCGGGTATTAGACGTCAATTTCCTCCCGAACCTTCACCGGGGGAGTTGAATTATAAGCGGTTGGAAATTTTGATAAGCGGATCAGGCTTTTGGCAGCAGGGTTTTACGGATCCGGTTTGATTTGTGCAGCAAATCCTGTTTGTCGGCACTCAGCACTGTAACATGTCCCATTTTCCGGCCAGGTTTGGTCTGTTTTTTACCATACAGATGCACAAACGCGTTACTGGTTTTCAGGACTTCTTCCAGTCCTTCGTAATACACATCTCCGCTGCATCCCTCGGCACCAATAATGTTGATCATAATGGAAGGGAGAATGGCTTCCGTATTGCCGAGCGGATACCCGAGGATCAGCCGCCAGAGCATATCAAACTGGGAGGAAAAATGCGCTTCAATGGTATGATGCCCGCTGTTATGTACCCGGGGGGCGGTTTCGTTCACCAGCACATCGCCGTTTTTATCCACAAACATTTCAACCGCAAAAATGCCCGGGGAGTTAAAATTCTTCACTACTGAAAGGGCAATGGCTTCTACCCGGCTAAGGGTCTGCGTGCTCAGTTCGGCAGGACAAAGCTGATAATCCAGCAGGTTCAGTTCCGGGTCAAATAGCATTTCTACGGGCGGGTAAAGGGCGGTTTCACCCTTTTCATTAATGGCCACCATTTGTGCGATTTCTTTATGAACCGGCACCATTTTTTCCAGCACAGAAGGCGCATCAAATCCTTTTCCAAGGTCCTCTTTCCCGTAAAGCAGCTGAACCCCTTTACCATCATAACCCCCTTCGCCAATCTTATGTACGGCAGGCAGAAAATCTGCAGCCTCCTCCAGGTCGCGCCGGTTTTCCGTAACCAGGAATTCCGCGGTCGGAATCTGGTGCGAGCGGTAATATTCTTTCTGGAGAATTTTATTCTTAATGGTCCGCAAAACAGCGGGGCGGGGGAATATACGCACGCCTTCAATTTCCAGTTTTTCAAGCGCCTCAACGTTCACATTTTCAATCTCTATGGTGATGGCATCTAAATTTTTTCCGAAGTTGTATACTGTTTCAAAATCCCGGATATCTCCCTTTGTAAATACCTGGCTGAGATGAGCTGCCGGGCATTCCGTATCATTTTCCAGTACATGAACATGAACAGGGTAATTAGCGGCGGCCTGGAGCAGCATCCGGCCCAGTTGGCCACCTCCGAGGATACCGATTTGCGGAATTTTTGGCGAAACTTTCATGCGGCAAAGATAGAAGCCGGCCGGCAGGGGTGAAGCAGAATTTTCTTTTTTTATAGATTTGCCGGGTGATACCCGATTACCCCCATAAAACCTTTGGCGATCAGCGCGGGCATTTCTCTTTCCTGATGCAGGCGCTGGCCATGGACAGTCAGCCGGTTTGACATTTCAACCCGGCCCGGTATTTTTCCTCTCTTATTAACCGCTAAAATCCGCCTTAAAAAGGCAACTTAATTATGTCAGCTACAAAAACCAGCGAAAAGAACCAGTCTGTCAGTCCCGATTTCCTGCCCCTGGAGGGCACGGATTATGTAGAATTCTATGTAGGTAATGCCAAACAGGCAGCCCATTTCTATATGAGCGCCTTCGGTTTTCAGGCACTCGCGTATGCCGGACCTGAAACCGGTATTAAAGACCGCGCCAGTTATGCTGTACGACAGCACAAACTCACTTTTGTATTAACCACCCCGCTGAGGACCGGTAATCCGATTGCCGATCATATTTATAAACACGGCGACGGGGTAAAGGCTCTTTCCCTGCGGGTGCCGGATGCGGTCAGCGCCTGGGAGGAAACTACTAAAAGAGGCGCACGTTCTTATATGGAGCCCCTGCGGCTCAGTGATGAACATGGCGAACTGGTCATGAGCGGTATTCATACATACGGCGATACCGTTCACCTCTTTATTGAAAGAAAGAATTACAACGGCGCCTTTATGCCGGGGTATAAACCCTGGTCTAATCCCTTTTATCAGCCGGAAGATACCGGTTTACTGTATGTGGATCATTGCGTGGGGAATGTAGGCTGGAACCAGATGAATCCCTGGGTAAAATTTTATGAGGATGTCATGGGTTTTAAAAATATCCTTTCTTTTGATGATGAGGATATCTCCACTGAATATTCCGCGCTTATGAGTAAAGTAATGAGCAGCGGCAACGGGTTTGTCAAATTCCCCATCAATGAACCAGCGGAAGGCAAGAAAAAAAGCCAGGTGGAGGAATACCTTGACTTTTACAATGGAGAAGGCTGCCAGCACGTGGCACTCGCCACAAATGATATTGTTAAAACGGTCACCGCCCTCCGGAACCGCGGGGTTGAATTTCTGAAAGTGCCTACAACGTATTACGATGACCTGCTTAGCCGGGTCGGACATATTGATGAAGACCTTGAACCCCTCAAGGAACTCGGGATCCTGGTTGACCGGGATAATGAAGGTTACCTGCTGCAGTTATTCAGCAAACCGGTGGAAGACAGGCCAACCTTATTCTTTGAAATTATCCAGCGTAAAGGCGCCAAAAGCTTCGGTAAGGGGAATTTCAAAGCGCTGTTTGAGGCTATTGAAAGAGAGCAGGAGTTGAGGGGGAATTTGTGAGGCGGGAGCCGGGAGATGGGAGCCGGGAGACAGGAGACGGGAGACGGGAGTTAGAAGTTAGTAGTCATTAAACCCGGAAGATTTGGAAAACACAGAAAGTTCCGATATGTGGAGCAGCCCGGAGGCAGTAGTTCGTAGAAGGGATACAGGAGACGGGTATCACGAAGAGCGAACAATATGCCGGAAATTCTAATGAGCGGCTGTTACCGTAATCGTCTGGATCATTTTTTTGGCAACGGCTTTATCGTTCAGCAGGGCTGGTTTCCAGGTTCCCATTTTTTCGAGGCGGCTGATCAGTTCGTCGTTAAAGTCATCGGCGTCTTTGAGCCCTTTCAGTATTTTAAAGTTTACCGGTACCCCATCGGTATCCACCACAAATTCTACCTGTACAAATACTTTGCTGATGCCCCTGGGTAATTCAGAGGCCATTTCATGGCCAAGTTTGTCGAGGTATTTCATAAAAGCCTCACCGCCTCCGGGAAACTGCGGCCACTGGTGTACGGCATCTGCCACCTGCTCCAGGTTGCGGTACCGGTGTGCGGCTGGTGGTTTCATTACACTGGCTTTTGCTGTTTCCGTGTTGAGCGGTTTGATCGTTTTTTTGGGAGCGGCATCATTAATCAGGTAATCCCCTTTGGGGCTGATCATGACCACCGGCAACTGGTGGTATTTCTCAAAGTAGTCAAATGCGTCTTCCAGTCTTTCTGCAAAACGTTTTAATTCCGGATCATCTTTGGCCAGGCTTTCCAGGTACTTCACGCTCTTGTCCACATTGTACCGGATAGGAAAAATATGAACCGGAATAAAATCCTGTCCCTGGTCCTTGGCATGGGCCGCAAGAATATACAGTTCATCAATCTGCTGGTCGGTAATGGGGATACAGCCAACCGTTACACAACTGCCGTGTATATAAATTTCGCTGCCCGGCTTAAGTGAATCACTCAGCAGTTTATCGGAGGCATTGGGGTAGTTCAGCCCAAGGGAGAGATAATAATTGCTTTTGGGATTGAATTCATTGATATAGTAAAAACCTTCCGGCACCTGGTAATCACCCTGCATCCGCTTGGGTCCCAGAGAGCCGGCCAGCGCACAAACTTTATAAGTTTTAAAAAGACGGAAAGGTTCACTCCTTTCATTTTTTACCCATACTTCGAGCTGGCTGTCGTATTTAAATGAACGGATATAGAGGTAACGGGCCGGCCAGGCCAGTTTTTGGGCTTCGAACTGTTTGCGTAATGTATCCTCCTTCCTTTCAAGCGCTTCACCAGGCCGGGGAAAGCTTTTCTGGTATTCAATAAAGGAGAAAAAATTAGCCCCACCCCGCCCGGGACCGGGAGAAGGCTGTGCCAAAGAGACACTTGCCAGAGTACTGAGGATCAGAAAAATAAGGGAGCTGCGCATATCCGGTTTCCGCTTCAACGGATAAATAAAATTTTGATTGTTTACTATCCGCAAATCTTATGTAAAGATACGCAAAAACCATGCTGTTTCTTATGCACAGCTGTGTAAAACGCTGGGTGGGAAGACAATGAGAACTGAGATGGTAAACGGGTAAACGGGAAGATGGGGGAGGCGGGAAAGCGGGAAGGGGTAAAAGATGACTTAAAGAGGGTGGGGAGTTGAAAAAAAATGGTGTAAAATAATCCTTTAAATTCCGGGTTACAAACCTTGTCTATGTATATTTTAACTCACACAGAAGAGCGTCTCTGCAGGGAAATAATGGATGCCGCATTCCAAGTACACAAAAAATTGGGGCCGGGTTTGCTTGAAAAAATATGTGAGGTTTGCTTCTGTTATGAATTATCCAAAAAAGCTATTTTTTTCAGGAGGCAAGTTCAATTACCCATCATTTATGATGATAGGGTATTTGATGAAGGATTAAGAATTGATGTATTGGTTGAAGAACGCATTGTATGTGAGATTAAGGCAGCAGAAATAATACATCCTGTTTATCAGGCACAGGTACTTAGTTATTTGCGATTGGCAGAAAAGAAAGTCGGATTTCTAATAAACTTCAATTCTCCAACAATTAAAGAGGGAACCCAAAGATTCTGCCTAAGATAAAATTCCCGCTTACCCGTCCATAAACATCTTCCCGATTTGCAAAAAAATATTCCGGACTAAAGGGCTCTGTTATAAAAAGCTTCCCGTTTCTCCGCCTTCCCGTCAATAAAACTACTCTCCGATAAGGAATTGTACTGTATCCCTTGTCTGCTGCCGCAGCAAAATAATTTTTCCCTGTGTGAGTTTTTGTATAATGTCTTCTTTATAATGCCGGATCGTAAGCAAGGATAATCCCTTTACCACCTGCACATCCAGAAAAGCAGCTGCTGCAAGGGCCAGCTTCTCCGTTTTCTCCTTCCGGTCATCCATCACGCAAAGAAAACTGATCGCTCCGTTTTGTGTGAGATTGGGTTTGATGTGGAGTTGTTCAAAAAGATGGTAAAGTTGCCCTACATGCTGTTCACCCACAAAGGAAAAATCCCTTGATGACATTTCCAGCATAACCTGGTTTTCCTTAAGAACAATCACCGGCGGCAGGGGAGGAAGAGGCCGGTTGTGTATGACGGTGCCAGGCAGAGAGGGGTCAAGGAAACATTTTACATAAAGCGGGATGCCTTTGTTCTGAAGGGGTTTGATAGTCTTTGGGTGGATGACCTGCGCGCCGTAATAGGCCATTTCAATCACTTCATTGTAATTGAGCTCCGGCAGAGGCACCGCATCGGGAAACTGTTTGGGGTCTGCATTCATCACCGATACCACATCCTTCCAGATGGTCTGGCTTTCGGCATTGAGCAGGTGTGCAAATACCGCGGCACTGTAATCGCTTCCTTCCCGTCCGAGTGTAGTGCTTTCATTTTCCGCTGTCGCACCGATAAAGCCCTGGGTGAGAAGGATATCTTTTTTTTCAAAAGCGGGGAGTACCAAACGGATTATATGCTCCCGGGTAACCTCCCAGTCTATTGCGGCATCCCGGAAATCGTTGTCCGTCCGGAAAATATCCCGTACATCCAGCCACTGGTTGTCAATTCCGCACTCATTCAGATATGCGCTGATGATACTGGTGGAAAAAAGTTCGCCGGAACAGACCACCTGGTCATAATAATAATCATAGTCCCTTACCGGCTTGTCATGCAGCAGCCATTCCACTTCGGTAAAAAAATCCCGCAACCTGTTTTCACAGGCCAGGTAATGTGTTACCAGCAGATGCCGGGCCACCTGCAGATGCTGTTGTTTTATGGCTTCAAAAAGATTCAGTGATTCCTGTCTTTTGCCGGCAAAAAAAGCATCAGCCACCTTTTCCAGGGCATTGGTGGTTTTTCCCATGGCGGAGATGATCACCATGATTTTTTCCTTTTTTTCTTCCTGGAGGATACGGGCGAGGTTCTGAATCCGTTCCACACTGTTGACCGAAGCGCCGCCGAATTTATAGACCTTCATAATTTTTTCCGGATTGATCGCGCAAATGTCGGTATTATTCGCTTTCAGAAGCCTTTTCGGCCCCCTTTTAAAGCAGGGTACAAAGCCTTACATTTGTCGGGTAAACAAGCCCATATGAATATCAACCGTCAAGTACAGACACTCGATGAATTCACGATCCAGCAGCTGCGGGATTTTCCGCAGGCCACCGGTGAATTATCTCACCTGTTGCGGAATATCGGCCTGGCAGCCAAAAGGGTCAATACTGAAGTGAATAAGGCCGGGCTGGTTGACATCCTGGGTGATGCCGGTACAATCAATGTGCAGGGTGAGGAAGTAAAAAAACTGGATATTTATGCCAATGACCAGTTTACCCGGGTTTTACACCACGGCATTGCCTGTGCGGGAATAGCTTCAGAGGAACTGGATGATTTTGTGGCTTTTGATGACGAGAAGAGCATGAACTCGAAATATGTCTGCCTCTTTGATCCGCTGGACGGCAGTGCGAATATTGATGTGAATGTGTCCATTGGTACCATCTTCAGCGTGTACCGCCGGGTAACCCCGATCGGTACCCGTGTGCAGCAGGAAGATTTTCTGCAGCCCGGCAACCAGCAGGTGGCCGCGGGTTATATCGTTTACGGTTCTTCCACCATGATGGTCTATGCAACCCGCCGGGGGGTGAACGGTTTTACCCTTGACCCTTCAATCGGGGAATGGACCCTGAGTCACCCGGATATCAAATGCCCGGAGAAAGGGAAAATATATTCGGTGAATCACGGAAATTTTTTCCAGTACGATGAAAAAGTGCGGAATTATATACAGGCCTGCCAGCAGAAAACGAAAGCAAACGGGGGCCCCTATACCCAGCGTTATATCGGCAGTATGGTATCGGATGTGCACCGCAACCTGATTAAGGGAGGGATATTTATGTATCCCGGCACGACGGATAAGCCGAAAGGAAAACTTCGGCTGTTGTATGAGTGTAATCCATTTGCCTTTATTGTGACTGTGGCCGGCGGAAAAGCGACCAACGGCATCATCCGCACCCTGGATGTACAGCCAACTGAATTACATCAGCGCTCACCTTTTTTTGTAGGCAGCCGGCTGATGATGGAAGAACTGGAATCGTATTTAAACGGATGAACAAAACAATTATAACAGTAAAGGATCTTGTCCGCAATTACGGTCAGTTCCAGGCCGTAAAAGGTATCTCCTTTGAGGTAAAAGAGGGGGAGATTTTCGGCCTGCTGGGACCGAACGGAGCCGGCAAATCCACTACATTGGAAATTATTGAAACCCTTCGGCCCAAAACCAGCGGCACAGTGATCGTGGATGGATTTGATCTGGATAAAGAACCCCACGAGATCAAAAAAATCATCGGCGTACAGTTGCAAACCAGCGGGTATTATCCCGGGCTGAACCTGTTGCAGCTGATCGAACTTTTTTGCGGTTTGTACAACCGGGAAGTGGATCCGATGGAATTGCTGGATATGGTCAACCTGCGGGATAAGGCCAAAGCCCAGGTAAAAGAACTCAGCGGGGGGCAAAAACAGCGGTTTTCCGTGGCCACCACCCTGATCAATGAACCCCGGATCATCTTTCTGGACGAGCCCACCACGGGACTGGACCCGCAGGCCCGGCGCAGTCTCTGGGAACTGGTACGGAATATCCGCGCCAGGGGCACCACCGTTATTATCACCACCCATTATATGGATGAGGCCGAATACCTTTGCGACCGGGTGGCCATTATTGACGCGGGGCGGATTATAGCGCTGGATACACCGGATAAACTGATTGATAACCTGGTGGCTTCCGGGTTTGAAAGGCCCAAAGAAATGAAGATGGCCAACCTGGAAGATGTATTTATCAGTCTGACGGGTCATTCCCTCCGGGAAGATTAACAGGAGAAAGAAACCGTAAATGCAATATGAGTATACAAAACAAACTGAGAGAATTTATGAAGGGGAAAGTTGAAAACCAGAAGCAGGCCGGTAAGGCCTTCATGGATGAAAACCGCGGCAAACCCGGGGTGCAGGAATTACCGGAAGGTATTCAATACGAGGTATTGAAGGAAGGAACCGGCAGCCGTCCGCAGTTAAGAGATACCGTAAAAGCTCATTATAAAGGGTCCCTGCTGGATGGAAAAGAGTTTGATAATTCGTTCAAAAGAGGACAGCCCTTTTCAGCACCGCTCACCGCTCTCATCAAGGGATGGCAGATAGCCCTGCCCATGATGAACGAGGGCAGTCACTGGAGGCTCTGGATACCTTCACATCTTGCCTATGGCGACCGGGGCGCCGGTTCGGATATTCCCGGAGGCGCCACCCTGGTATTTGAAGTAGAACTGATTCAGGTCGTAAAATAATTTTATGCCGCTTACCGCTGATCCCCGTTATCCCATCGGCCTCTACGAACCCAAACCCTTTTCCATAGAGCAAAAAGTGGAATGGCTGGCCGATCTGAAATTTTTGCCCCTGCAACTGGAAAATGCCATCCTTAACCTGGATGAAGCCCAATTGCGCACGCCTTACCGGGAAGGGGGCTGGACGGTGCAGCAACTGGTACATCATGTGGCCGATAGTCATATGAATGCCTATATCCGCTTTAAACTGGGTTTAACGGAAGACAATCCCAGCATCAAACCCTACGACGAAAAGTTATGGGCTGAACTGAACGATGTACAAAAACTGCCGGTGAACCTGTCGCTCACAATCCTGCATGCGGTACACGCCCGTTTGTATGAAACATTAAAATATGTAAAAGACGAAGAGTGGAACAACAGAACCATTTATCATCCCGAACACAAACGCACCATGCGTTTATGGTACCTGCTGGGTCTCTATGCCTGGCATGGCAAACACCATGTGGCGCATGTGACAAGCCTGCGGGAACGGATGGGGTGGGGATGAGGATAAGGCTAAGGTTAAGGCTGAGGTTGAGGTTAAGGCGGCTTCCCCGCAAAAGCAAAGCAGAAAGAGTTGTCCGGCACCCCACTCAATATTCACCACTCACTATTCACCGTTATGAAATGGCAAACCCTCTCCTCCGAATATCTCTTTAACGACCGCTGGTTTAAGGTGCGCCGCGAGCGCTGTCTTACCCCGGAGGGAAAGATCGTTGACCCTTATTATGTGTATGATTTCTCCACCTGGGTAGGGGCGCTTCCTGTGACGGAAGAAGGGAAAATAGTGCTGGTGAAACAGTACCGGCATGCCCTGGGTGAAACCTGTATTGAGATACCCGGTGGTTGTGTGGATGATACAGATACCAATCTCGAGGAAGCCATTGCCCGGGAACTGCGGGAAGAAACCGGCTATAGCTTCAGCAGTTATGATTACCTGGGAAAAATATCCCCTAACCCTTCCACCAATTCCAACCTGTTGCACATGTTCCTGGCCCGCGGCGGCCGTAAAACCAGCAGCCAGCAACTGGACGAAAACGAAGAAATTGAAGTGCTGGAAGTTACCGTTGAAGAACTGAAAAACCTGCTCCGCAGCAACCAGCTGCTGCAGTCTATGCATGTGAGTTGTATTCTGTACGGACTGGAAAGAATGGGGGAGTTGAGGTACTAGTTAAGAGGTTGACAGGTTGAAAAGTTGCCCGGTTTACAGGGGGTAAGTGCTTTTCCTTTTGTTATTTTTTTACTGGCTATATTTTCCCGGCATCCACTTCACCGGCTAAAAAAATACTGCCGCATACCACTATCAGATCAGCAGCCCCGGCCTGACTGCGGGCGGCCCGGATTGCCAGATTCACATCCGGGAAAACAGCACCTTCCAGCCCGTTTGTAGCTGCCTCTGCAGCGAGAACATCAGCCGGCAGCGCACGGGGAATGGCTGCCTGTGTAAAATAATACCGGGCGGAAACGGGAAGCAAACGCAGCAATGTGCTTACATCTTTGTCCTTCACCACCCCCAGAACAATATGTAACTGCTCATGCGGGGTCAGCTCCACCTGTTGCAACAACTGTTTTATCCCATCCGGGTTATGGGCCACATCCAGTACCAGGGCCGGGTTTTCAGCAATAATTTCCCAGCGGCCGTGTAAGCCGGTCATTTTTTTGGTATGCCGCAACGCCATGTGTACCTGCTCGCCGTCAAGCATCCAGCCTTTTTTGCGCAGTATATGCAAGGCCTCCAGCACGGTCAGCAGGTTTTTACACTGGTAAATGCCCGGCAAATCCAGTTCGTACCAGTTGTGATCAGCATGATGAGGGTCCGCCACTTCCACCCGCAGCAAATGTTGTTTCCATTCCCAGTTGAGGACCTGTCTTTCCTTAGCGGCAACAGACAAAGGACTTTGCTTTTCCTCCGCTGCTTTTTCAAAAACCGGCCGGGTTTCCGGTAATACTTCGCCGATGACAACCGGTACGCCGGACTTGATGATACCTGCTTTTTCAAAAGCGATCTGCTCCAGGCTGTCACCCAGAAACTGCATATGATCAAACCCGATATTGGTAATTACGGAAAGTTCGGGGGTTACAATATTGGTACTGTCAAAACGCCCCCCCATCCCTGTTTCAATAATGGCGATATCCGTTTTTTCTTCCGCGAAATACGCGAAGGCCATGGCAACGGTGATTTCAAAAAAACTGGGATTGATTTTTTCCGCGAGGGGACGGATTTGTTCCGTAAACCGGATGACAAAAGACTCCGGCACCATTTTCCCGTTGATTTTTATCCGCTCCCGGAAGTCCCTGAGATGCGGAGAGGTATAAAGTCCCGTTTTATAACCGGCCTGCTGAAAAACGGCCGCCAGCATATGACTTACCGAACCCTTCCCGTTGGTACCGGCAATATGAACCGCGGGAAATTGAAGATGGGGCTGTCCAAGCGCTTCACAAAGCGTCCGGGTATTGGTAAGATCCTTGCGGTAAGCTGCAGCCCCTATCCGGCTGAACATGGGCAGACGGCCGAAAAGATAGTCAAGTGTCTCGGTATAATTCACGCTGCAAAAGTAGGGCAGACCGATTAATTCGTGCCTGGCCGGTATAACGGAACGACTTCTTTAGTTCACGCGGAAATTAAACTGCACCGTTACCTTTGATTCATGGTCTGATTTGTCGAACCGGATATTGCGTAGGTAACGGATGATCGCTTCCTTATAGGCGCTGCTGTTCTGGGTGGAGCCTTTGGCAATACTTTCAAAACTGCCGATACCATCAGGAGATACGTTGACATTAGCATAAATGGTGGCTTTATCCAGATCTCCTTCAAATGAGTAAGTGCGGACAATTTTCCGGTCGCCCCTGGTTACTCTTGGTCCGTTACCCGGGCCTGTACCGGACCCGTTCCCGCCGCCGATGCCACTGCCAGAACCGCCCCCCACTCCTGATCCGTTACCTACACCGGCCCCTGTACCGCTTCCCCCGCTACGTTCATAATTTTCCGCTGATCCGCCTCCTTTACCTGTGCCGGCTGTTGTTTGTCCCATAACCGCTTTGGGTTTGGGGGGAGGAGGCGCAGGATTACTCACTGTTTTTACTTCCTTCGTCGTATTGGAGGTATTGGTGATTTTGGTGGCATTAGGTTTGGTTATAGCCACCGGTTTGCTTATGGCGGGACTGTTGCTGTTATCATCCGTTTCCTTCACATCCTGCGATGCTTCGTTGGTACCGGGAGGAAGGGGAGCGGCCTGGGCCACCCCAGGGTCTCCGGCTGCCTGAACAGGGTTGCCACCGCCGCCACCGCCGTCTTCCAGCGGAACTGGCGGATCAGGAGGCAGGTTCAGTTCCACTTCAATGCCGGTAAACTGCTCCTGAGTGTCAAAAACAGGCAGTTTCCATTTCAGCAAAAACATCAGCAATACCATAAACAGGGCAAAGCCTGCCGTAATCAGGGCGGCTTTTGAACGCTGCTGTGCTTCGAGGGTGGCTGACATGGTTAAACTGTTATGCATACAAATCTATACAATGATTGGTGACGAATAACCCTGTTCTTTATTCACAGGTGTTATTAACGATGCAAACCCTGTGCAACTTGCATACATCTGTGCCTCAAAATTGTTAAGATTATAAAAAAACGCGGGACAGGTTTCAGAAATGGGCAAAATCCCGGTCAAAATCGCCTTTGATACGTTCTATCGGCGGGTTAAAATAGCCATAGCGTAAATGCGGAAATTCCTCCCGGATCAGTTCCTGGAGCTGTTTAACCCCCATACACTCCCCGGTATCAGTTACCCCGATTTTGCCGAGATACCAGTCGGGGTCAATATTGAAATTCCTCCACTGGATCATTTTCAGCCCGGTATCCCGGATCAGTTTGCGCAAGGCCTCGTATTCCGCCACGGAATCCGTCATGCCCGGAAAAACAAAATAGTTGATGGAGGTCCAGCCGCCGTAGCGGGTCACTACTTTCAGGCTTTCAATGATATCGTCAAAATCGTAATTATTGGGCCGGTAATACGGCATATAGATTTCCCGGCGGGCGGAATTGGTGCTGACCCGGATGGAGTCGAGTCCCGCTTCGCAGAGTTGCTTTACGGCATCCGGGTTGGAGCCATTGGTATTGATATTGATGCTCCCTTTTTTCGTGTGTTTACGGATCTCAATAATCGCTTCGCGGATGGTTTCCCACATCAGGAGGGGTTCTCCTTCACAGCCCTGTCCGAAACTGATGATGGGATAGGGGGCGGTTTCCAGGTGGGGTACGGTGAATTCAACGATTTCTTCCGCCGTGGGTTTAAAGCTCAGCCGGTCCTGGGTGGATACGATCGGTTCTTCATCCGGTTGCAGGGAAATACAGCCCACACAATTGGCATTACAGGCAGGGGAGGCCGGTACCGGGCATTCCCAGCGGCCAAGGGCAAAATTACGGGCAGCCGGACAATGATAGGTGAGGGCGCAGTTATTCATCAGGTGGTCCACCAGCCGGTTATGCGGATAATGTTTGAGCAGGTCCATGGCGCCAGCCTGCACTTTCTCCGCTTCATATCCGGCACACTCCTGCCGGATATCCGGTTCAATTCTTACCGCGGGCACATAAAATTTATCATCGTGCCAGCCTGCGGCGGTATAACAAAAAAGCGGCAGGGTAGGAGCGTCCGGCGCGCTTTCATAAGCGGCGATATAAAAACCAGTGTGTGCCGGGGGAATAAAGGCAGCGACAGCCCATCCTTTTTCACATAAGCGCATTTCACCAGTTTCCACATCAATGCCAATACCACGTCTGCCGGGCAGTTCATAGAGTGAACCCCCATCCGGCAGTTCAATCCATTCATCCTCCGGTACGGGAAGGGCGTCCCAGCCGCTGCGGCCGGTTACATAAAGACTGGTGTCTTCAAAAATATTGCCTTTACCATCGGAGTAAAGGATATAGGGGGAATGGGGCAGTGACATTTGGGGCAAAGATAAGTTGAAAGTAGTAAGTGGGGAGTGGTAAGTGGGGAGTGGTAAGTGGGGAGTGGTAAGTGGGGAGTGGTAAGTGGGGAGTGGGGGATTCGTATTGAATTTAAATTTTCTTCAACTTTCAAATTTCTTTCCTATTTTCTCAAGGCAATAAACATTAAACTCCTTTTCATCCACTTCATTATTCACATCAATCTCCTGCTGAATTAGTTTGTTGTTTTTGAAGTCAATGGTGAGCAGACCGTCTTTAAGAATCAGGTTGCTGAGCTCGTTCCATTTTATTTTACGGCCGGGAAAGGAGGGGTAAATTATATACTGTCCGGTAAATAAGATTCTGAATGAGCGGCGGGCGATAAAGTACAGTATACTCAGTACAAGTGTAATCAGTCCGATATACACATAGTCAAACTTGAAATACCAGATGGCCGGCAGGGTGGCCAGACTGAATTTCAACCCGTGAAATTCCCGCTTTTTTTTAAGCAAAAAATACTCCAGGATAAAGTATACCAGGGGCAGGCTCAGCGCATAGCCGCAAGCACTCCATTTATCTTTTTCTGTTGTAGTAAAAAGAATATAGAGAAACCCCGTCATATGAAGACCAAGCAGTATCCAACCCATAATATCATATAACCGGGTCTTTTTATTGGGGAGGCTGATAATATAATCGGCATTAACCGGCATGTATTCAGCTTTGGGAAGTAACCAGCAGATTACATAACTTAAACAGGACCCGGGCGCCCACATTGGCATTCCAGTCGGAGTCACTCACTCCCACTTCACAAAGATCAAAACCGATGATTTTTTTGCCGCTCATCCGGAGTGTTTTGAGCATAAAATTGACTTCTTCCAGTTCAAAACCACCGGGTACCGGGGTGCCGGTATGGGGACAGAGTTTACGGTCAAGGCCGTCAATATCAAAACTGATATACACCTGCTCGGGCAACTGGCTGATGATTTCTTCCGCGATATGTTTCCAGGTTTCCCCGTTAAACTGCCGTTCCTTGATTTCGCGGTCAAGGTAAGCGATTACTTTAAAGTTACTGTTTGCGATATAATCCCATTCCACCTGGCTGTAATCCCGCAACCCGACCTGTACCACCCGTTGCAACTGGGGTACTTCCTGCAGCGCGTTATACATAATACTGGCATGGGAATGTTTAAACCCTTCATAGGTATCACGCAGATCACAATGGGCGTCAATCTGCAGAATACCGAAATCGCCGTATTTCTCCCCGATGGATTTCATATAGCCCAGGGGTACACTGTGATCCCCGCCCAGTACGGCTACCAGTTTTCCCTGCTCCAGCAGGGCCCTGCTTTGTTCTCGCATCCATTCAGTCAGGTAATGCCCGCCCTCGTTTACCTCCCGGAGGGTTTTGCACATAAACTGGTTGGCATTTACATCATCACCCTTGGAAATATAATCAATGTATAGTTCCGCTTCTTTGCGCAGGTAATCACTTTTCATCAGCACTTTCCGGTCAACCGGCCGCATATAAAAACCATTTTTCCAGGCATCCGGCATTTCGGGATCAAAAAGATCAACCTGGTAACTGGCTTTTAGAATGGCTTCCGGGGCGCGGGCTGTTCCGGCCCCATAACTCACCGTTACCTCCCAGGGTACGGGTAGTATGACCAGGCGGGCAGATTCCTCGTCTGTGGGCAGCCCGAAAATATTGTTATTGGGATTACTGACACTGTTAGGGTCGTAGGCGGATAGGTCAACCATCGGTTAAAATTGAAAAACAGTGCAAGTTAAGCGGAAAATGAATGCCAGGATTGAAATGTTGAACCCGTTACCGGTTGATAAGCTGACTGGCTGAGCAGCTTCCGGGGGAAGCCACTCCCGGAAAGTCCCGCTACCTTCAAACTACTAACTGCTAACTGCTAACTAATCTGATCCTATCCCTTCCGGCTCAGGTTCTTCAGATGATGCACATGGGAGGCTACGGCCACCCGCATTTTCGGGTATTCAATATACCGGATATTGAAATCAGCGCAGGCTTTCCGGACGATGCGGCTGATGGCGGGATAATGCACATGGGAGATTTTGGGGAACAGGTGGTGTTCTACCTGGAAATTCAACCCACCCAGAAGCCAGGAAATCACTTTGTTGTTAGTGGCAAAATTGGCGGTGGTGCGTAACTGGTGGATGGCCCATTCATCTTCCATTTTATGCTCCTGGTTGGCATGAGGGAATTGGGTGTCTTCCACGGTATGAGCCAGCTGGAATACAATACTCAGTACAAATCCGGCAAAAAGACCGAAAATCAGGAAACCTCCCAGCCAGGCGCCAAAACCAACCTGCCAGATGGGGATCAGCACAAAAACCACGATATAGAGCAGCTTGAAGCCCCAGAAGGAAACATGGTCCCAGAAATGCATAGGCTTCAGGGGAATCTCACCAATTCTTTTCTGGAAATACTTTTTATAATCGGTGACAAAAACCCACCAGATATACAAGAGAGAATAAGCCGCCCAGAAATACCAGTGCTGGAAGCGGTGTATTTTATAATACTTCTGTGTGTCGCAGAGACGAAGAAGAGGCCTGGCTTCAATATCATCATCCATGCCGTCAATATTGGTATAGGTATGGTGAATGATATTGTGTTTGGTCTTCCACATAAAGTTATTCGCGCCCAGAAAATTCAGCGACAGTCCGGCAAGGGCATTCACCCACTTGTGTTTACTAAAACTGCCATGCATACCGTCGTGCATAATGTTAAAGCCTATAGCGGCGGTGAGTCCGCCAAGGACAATACATTCCAGGACTGCCAGCCAGGTTACAGGCGTATAAAATACCAGGTGGGTATAGATGGCCAGGTAGGCTGTTACCAGCAGGATGGCTTTAAAGTAGAGCTGAAAATTACCGGTATAGGCTTTTCCGGTCTCCCGGAAATAATCATTAATCCTTTTTTTGAGTTCAGCGTGAAAAGAGGGAGTGGCTCCCGGGAATTTGGGCAGATGTACCAAGTGACAGATATTTAAAGCGCAAAGTTAATAAATAACGCCTGTAATTGATGATAAAACAGGTGATTAGTAAGAAATTGACTGCAGTCTG
Organism: Chitinophagaceae bacterium; assembly: GCA_014879565.1. Lineage (GTDB taxonomy): Bacteria > Bacteroidota > Bacteroidia > Chitinophagales > Chitinophagaceae > JJ008. Next base: position 6,121 of record JACSRW010000037.1, on the reverse strand, counting down.
ACATATAGCGATTTGTCATCAGGTTTCATTCAGAATAAGGGCATCCAGGTTCTGCAGCCCCAGTTTCTTTTCACTCAGAAAACCTTCCGCATATTCCACCCCGATTCGTTTACCGAACATGCGGGCACGGGCAATTACGGAATCCAGGAAGCCGGGTTTGGAAATATAGGTTTGGGGGCCATCCTGGCTTGCCGGACCGGTATAAAATTGCGTACTGTATGCCTCTATTGCTTTCATCCGCTGCTCAAATACGGCGCTGATGTCAATCAGGAAGTCGGGTTCATGGTACCAGTCCTGGATATATTGCAGGACATAGGCAGGCCGCCATCTTTCCTGCGGTTTTCCCGTTTCATCCAGGGTTTCAATTTTGGCCAGTCCGGATAGAAAACAGCTGTCGCCGATCAGGTTCCCGGCCCGGCCATGATCCGGATGGCGGTCACGCAGAATATTACCAATGACAATAGAAGGCCGGTATTTACGGATCGCCGCGATCAGCAGCCGCTGGTGTTCTTCATCATTCCGGAAAAAGCCATCCCGCATTTTCAGGTTTTCGCGGGCATGTATACCCATAATCATGGCGGCCCGGGCGGCTTCCTCATAACGGGTTTCCACAGTGCCGCGTGTGCCGAGTTCACCCTGGGTCAGATCGAGGATGGCCACTTTTTTACCCTTATTAATTTCATTGATCAGGGTGCCGGAACAGCCAAGTTCCACATCATCGGGATGCACGCCGATTGCGAGGATATCCACTTTCATTTTTTACGCTTTTTAACCGGGCAAAGTTATTTGTTTCAGGGGAGAGTTGACTCGTCAGTAGCGGTTACGGTAGGGGTTGCCATACCAGGTACCATCAATTTCACGGACAATATTTTCAATATCCCGGTCAATTTTGTTTTTGGCCAGATCCCATTCCTGTTTCAGGTTGCCCCCGACAAAAAAGGCCACAGTCTGGTAAAAGCGGGCATTCAGCCCCCCTTTGTATTCCTTTATGATCTCGTAGCAATTGTTGCCGGTTTGCCGGTTGATCAGTTTCATCAGAATTTTGCCCTGGTATACAGAGAGGTTGGTGAGGGGCTCTGTAAATTCTTTCTTCAGTTCTTTTTCCCGGGTCTTGATTATTTCTTTCCGGGCTTTCCGGCCGCTTACGCCCTGCATATTCAGGTTAATTTCATTGATGGTGGCGCCTGCAATCCGGGCATAGGGGTAGGTAACATAAACAGCATTGCGTAAACGGGTCCATTCTTCTATGTATTTGCGGAGTTTTTCAGGGGAAAGGTTGGATACCCAGGCCATTTCCATTTCCTTGTAATTCACTATTTCATTTTGATACCAGATAGCGGGTAAAATGATTGTGTCATTCGGGCCCCATTTTTTGCGTTGCTCCTTCATAAACTGAAGGGCATAATCAGTTGAATCCGCTGCAGGCTCGGGCAATACCACCTGGGCGGGAAGCCACAATCCCATTCCCGAAAGAAAGATGGTCAGGGTAATATGTCTGCAAAGGCGCCGCATGCCGGTATAAAATTAGTCAAAGGGGCGGGTTTTCCCAGTACAGGACAGGGAAAAGCGGCAAAAGGCTGTTTGCAAAAGGTTAAACTGTTTGTTCCTGGCTCTTCCGGCGGTTCATCCGGATGCGGTGTACCATGCTGATCAGGATACCTATAGCTGTGATCCATACCCCGTACCAGAGCAGACGGATCATGGGATAGCGGTAGGCCTTGAGTGTGACATACTTCATCACAGCACCCGATTCTTTTACCCCCAGTTCCATGGTCTGATCGGGATTCACTTTCTGCAACTGCAGCACCAGGCTTTCTGAAGGCACTGTATCAGGCAGGGCAAAATACCCGGTTTTGGCATTGGCCAGATGGGTGGTGACAGTATAAATGGATCCGGTTTTGGAGTGAATTGTTAAGGGCAGTTCATAAAGAAATCCTTCTTTTCCAAAGAGATCTTCCGGTACGCTGTCCCTTCTTTTCAGTTCATTGATCACAATATATCCGTTGCTGTAGAAAAGAGAATCGCCGGGTTTGCGGGTATAAGGTTTAAAACTGGCGGTATCTTTTGCATTATCGGGATTGGGAACAGAAGTGATATAGGCAAATACATCGTGATCCCAGTAATGGCGGGCATCGGGGTTGGCCATCAGCCCTTCATTTCCCTTATAATTAACAAAGGCATTCGGCATCAACACAAAATCTTCTTTCCCGTCGTTGCTTTTTACCCTGATTTTATAATACCATTGTTCTTTTTTAGGATGAGCTGAGTCGCCCAGATAGGTCAGGGAATACCGGCCCATATTGGCGGTCATGTCCTTGATCAGGGTAAGGTTTTCCCGGGGATTTTCTCCTTCTGCAAGGGGAGCGGGTATGCCGCCGATATTATTGGAAAGAATATCCTTGTTGGAAGAGGAAATCAGGATGCCCAGCAGTACCATGCCAAAACCCACGTGCGCCACAGAACCGCCGGAAAGCCGGAGTTTTCCTTTTAAACCCAGCCAGATATAGGAGAAGTTGGCCACAATGGTATAGATACTGCAGAAGACAGCCAGCCAGATAGAACCGTTGAAAACCGGACCTTTCCGGTCATATTTAATGTCCCCCAGCAGGAGGAAAAGCGCACAGAAAACCAGGGTAATGATACCGGGGATCAGCATTTTTTTCCAGAAAAAAGCACGGGGCGTATCCTTATACCGCAGGTACTGGGAGAAAGCGGTCAGGGCGGCTACAATGATGGCCACATAAATCTGGATACTGTTATAGGAGAATTCGGCATCTTCCGGCGGGGCAATATTCGTGCCCAGGACTTTATTCAGCACCGGGGTGGAGGTCTGTCCGATAATCACGATGGCGGAAAGGAAAAAAACGAGGGCGCCGATGAAAATCCAGAATTCACGGGAGGATATATTTTCTTCCTGCTGAACGGATGGGATTTTGCGGTAATTCCTGGCAAAATAAATCAGTGGCGGAATGGTAAATGCAAAGAGGAAGGCCGAGAGCTGCCAGTTCATACCCAGATCAGTAAACGCATGTACCGAGGCTTCCCCGAGAATTCCGCTTCTGGTCAGAAAAGTAGAATAGAGAACAAAGCCAAACGAAAGAATAAAAAAGAGGTAGGTGGCCCGGAGGGAGTGTCCGCTGTGCCGGTAGATCAGCAGGGTATGTATGCCGGAAATACCGATCATCCAGGGTACCAGGGAGGCATTCTCCACGGGGTCCCAGGCCCAGTAACCACCAAAAGTGAGTGATTCGTAGGCCCACATGCCACCCATCATAATCCCCACACCCAGTACAGCGGCGGAGAATAAGGCCCAGGGAAGAGCCGGTTTGGTCCATTCCCCGTATTGTTTTTTCCACAGACCCGCCATGGCGAAAGCAAAAGGTATGGTAGTGGAGGCAAAACCCATAAAGAGGAAGGGAGGATGAATCACCATCCAGTAATTCTGAAGGAGGGGATTCAGGTCATTGCCATCGGTAACAGACTGGAGATAATCGGGCCGCACCGGCTGGTTAATGTCAAAATTGACATGCATGGCCGGGGCATTGTCAAAGACTCCGCTGTCGCGCAGCAGGATAAAGGGATTGGACCCCATCTTCCACCCGAATATATAAAGTCCGGCCACCATGGTGGCGAGGGCAAATTGTGTAATACTGAGTACCGACATCACCGGAGCTTCCCATTGTCCGCTGCGTTTGATCAGGATACTGCCGAGAATGGCATGACAGGCACTCCAGAGCAGGAAACTCCCTTCCTGGCCTTCCCAGAAACAGGAAAGCAGGTATTTTAATTCCAGGGAACGGCTGCTGTGTTTCCAGGCATAATGATACTCAAACAGGTGATTATGGATGATGTAAAAGAGCAGTCCGAAAACTGCGAAAATGGAAAAGACCTGGGTGAGAAAGGCGATACGCCCCAGTTTTTTCCAGGCGTTTTCATCACCCGGATTTTTGGCCTGTGCCGATAAGAAATAAGCAACGGAAGCGAGCAGGGCCGCGACCATGGAAAGTATAATAAAGAAATGTCCGAGTTGTCCGGGGAGAAGCTGTTCGCCGATATAGTCCATGCCTTGGTTTTTGTAGTCAATGTCCGGTTATGCCGGTACTGATTATTTGCTCTGAGGAATATTGCCGGGATGTGTGCCGCCTTTGGCCTGTTCTTCCTTGTATTTGGAAGGACATTTGGTCTGGATGTCCTGGCAGTCAAACAAGCCGTCGGTGTATTTGCCTTTCAGTACCAGTTTGTCGCTGAGTTCCAGGTTATCCGGTTTGGCATTGCGGTAAATCACTTTCATGGATTTGCCGGTACTGTCAACAGCCGTAAAACTCAGGAAATTGGGATTTTTCACCGCATCGTATTCAATGGGCTGGGTTTTGTCCAGTTTGGCCATCAGGTGTACGAATTTGCCGGGCTTGGCCATGGCTGTTTCAATCGTATCATAGGTACTGGATGTTTTCAGAAAACTCATCAGCACCGCGATTGAACCCGCCACCAGCACCAGCAGAATGATATGTATTTTCTTCATGGTAATTGTTTGCCCGGCAAAGGTAGTCCAAATTTGCTAACAGCTTATGTCTGTTTAATATAGCGCATCTTTTTATGCACAAATTTCAGGAAGACTTTGTAATATTATTCCAGCCCCTATCTTTGTTTCCTAACACTTGTTAGAATAGTAAAAATTATCATATGTTATTTCAACTGAATGAAGAACAGGAGATGATCCGTCAGGCAGCCCGTGATTTTGCCCGGCAGGAATGTTTGCCCGGGGTAATTGAACGGGATGAGAAACAGCAGTTTCCGAAAGAACAGATCAAAAAACTGGCGGAACTGGGTTTTATGGGTATGATGGTAAAACCTGAATATGGCGGATCGGGTCTGGATACGATCAGTTATGTGCTGGCGATGGAAGAAATCAGTAAGATTGATGCCAGTGTAAGTGTGTGTATGAGTGTGAACAATAGTCTGGTATGTTACGGTTTACAGGAATTCGGGACCGAAGAACAAAAACAAAACTACCTGACCCCCCTGGCACAGGGAGAAAAGGATGGTGAATTATATATAGGGGCTTTTATGCTCAGTGAACCGGAGGCAGGCAGTGATGCCACTTCACAACGCACAACGGCAGAAGACAAGGGGGATTATTATTTACTCAACGGTACGAAGAACTGGATTACCAACGGTGGTTCCGCATCGGTGTACCTGGTGATCGCGCAGACCGATCCTGCCAAAGGTTCCCGGGGCATCAATTGCTTTATTGTGGAAAAGCACTGGCCGGGGGTAACGGTCGCGGCCAAAGAAAATAAAATGGGTATCCGGGCCAGTGATACCCATACGGTCATGTTCACCGATGTAAAAGTGCCGAAGGAAAACAGGGTAGGGGCCGATGGTTTTGGATTCACATTCGCAATGAAAACCCTGGCTGGCGGACGGATCGGCATAGCGGCCCAGGCCCTCGGGATTGCCAGCGGCGCGTATGAACTTGCCCGGGAATACGCCAAAACCCGTAAAGCCTTCGGAACGGAAATTATGAACCATCAGGCCGTGGCTTTCAAACTGGCCGATATGGCCACCCGGACCGAGGCCGCGCGTCTGCTCTGCCTGAAAGCAGCCTGGGATAAAGATAACGGTAGTGATTATGCGCTTTCTTCGTCGATGGCCAAAGTGTTTGCCTCGGAAACGGCCATGTGGACCACCACCGAAGCCGTACAGATTCACGGCGGTTATGGTTATGTAAAAGAATACCATGTGGAGCGTCTGATGCGGGATGCCAAGATCACCCAGATTTATGAAGGTACCAGTGAAGTGCAGCGGATTGTGATCAGCCGGAGTATTCTGAAATAACGATTAAACACTGGTATAAAGTAATAAGTCTGTCAGCAACAGCGGGCAGGCTTTTTTTATGACCATGTAATTGCGGTAACTTTGTACAGCTATGGCAGTAAATAAAGAAGCATATATCTCCATACTCAGGGAATTGCAGGAAAAAAATGTAACCATGGTGGCGGTCTCCAAGACCAAACCGGTTGAAGATATCCTGGCCTTATATGAACTGGGACAAAGGGATTTCGGGGAGAACTATGTACAGGAACTGGCGGAGAAAGCGGAAAATCTGCCTGCGGATATC
>JACSRW010000020.1 GCA_014879565.1 Chitinophagaceae bacterium | reverse complement strand
CACTTCGGCGGGCAGGCGGAATGATAATTTTATTTGGGGGGCAAGAGTAAGGTTCCTCACTTTGTTCCCACCTCCGTTTCACTACGGCGGGCAGGCAGAAAGACAATTTTATTAGGGGGGGAAGTAAGGTTCCTCACTCCATTCGGAAAGACAATTTTTTTTTAGGCCGGGAGTATAAGATTTCTCGCTGCGCTCGAAATCTTTCTGTTATTTCCCTTTAAAAGCCGCTTTTCTCTTTTCCAGGAAGGCAGTTACCCCTTCTTTCATGTCTTCGGTAGTGAAGGTTTTTCCGAACTCTTCTATTTCCAGGGCGTAGCCGTCTTTACTTTCATCAAATACGGCGTTGGCGGCTCTTATACAGCCGGCCACGGCAAGCGGGGCCTTGCTGTTAATGGTTGAGAGCAGGTTTTGGGTAAAACTTAATAATTCTTCGGGGGTGGTAATATGATTAACCAGGCCGAGGGATTTTGCTTCCGGTGCATCTATCATATTTGCGCTCATCAGCAGCTCCAGGGCCTTGCCTTTGCCGATCAGTTGTACGAGCCGCTGGGTGCCGCCATAACCAGGGATCAGTCCCAGGTTCACTTCCGGCTGACCAAATTTGGCATTCCCGGAGGCAATCCGGAAATGACAGCTCATGGCCAGTTCGCAGCCGCCGCCCAGGGCGAAACCGTTTACAGCGGCCACAATGGGTTTGGTCGCATTTTCGATACGGGCAAAAATATCCTGTCCCCTTTTAGCCAGGGCCATGGCCTGTTCTTTATTGAGGGCGGTGAATTCGCTGATATCGGCTCCGGCCACAAAAGCTTTGGGGCCTGCGCCGGTGATGATAACAGATTGAATAGACGGGTTGGCCGCTACCTCATCCAGCATTTTATCCAGGTCGGTAAACACGTCTTTATTCAGGGCATTCAGTTTATCCGGCCGGTTGATCGTAACTGTATAGATACCGTTTTCGAGAGAGGCAAGCAGGGTCTGGTACATGGGAATAGTTTTGGCAAAAATAGGGAACCCGCCATTTTCCTTCACCCCGCCTGTGCCGGTGCTGCGAAGGCAGCGGAACCCATCTTTAATTGCTGCGTCAACATTGACTTTTAAATGCCGGATGGGTTAGTGCAGGGAAAAAATTAAAAAAGAGAAGCGGCAATTTCTTGCGCTTGCTGCTCCCCGGGGTTGCAGCCGGTCACTTTTTTGTACCGTTCCATATAATGGATTGATAATCATATAGAGAATGAAGTTTTAGTGCAAGAGGTTAAAATATAATAAAATGGGAATAAAATACCATATTATTATATAAATTTGGGAATAAAATCCCTTTATATGATAATTCGGCAGTTGCAGCAGACTATAGAACAGCGGCTTTATAAGAAGAAGGCGATCCTGCTTTTTGGGGCCCGGCAAACCGGAAAATCAACGCTGGCTGAAGCCATACTGGAAAAATCAGGAAAGGAGTACAGCGTGTTAAACGGGGATGACGGGGATGTGCGGGATTTGTTTATGAAGGCAACTGCCACCCGGCTCAGGATGGTATTTGGCAAGGTAAAACTGGTTCTTATTGATGAGGCACAACGCATTCCGCAAATCGGGCTGGCTATTAAGCTCATCACCGATCAGCTGAAAGAGGTGCAGGTGATAGCAACCGGGTCCTCCTCTTTTGAACTATCAGGCCAGGTAAACGAGCCGTTAACAGGACGCAAGTATGAATTCATGTTGTATCCCCTGAGTTTTGGGGAGATGGTGAATCATCATGGTTTGCTGGAGGAGAAGCGGCTGATTGAACACCGGATGATTTATGGTTATTATCCGGAGATTGTGACCAGTCCGGGTGAGGAAAAAGAACGGTTGCAACTGCTGGCAGGCAGTTATCTCTACAAGGATCTTCTTATGATGGATAACATTAAAAAACCTGTTTTGCTGGAAAAGCTGCTGCGGGCGTTGGCGCTGCAACTGGGGCAGGAAGTGAATTATACCGAGTTGGGCCAGCTTACCGGAACGGACCGTAAAACGGTAGAGAAGTATATTGATCTGCTGGAGAAGGCATTCGTGATATTTCAGTTACCGGCGTATGCAAAAAATGTACGCAACGAAATAAGGAAAAGCAGAAAAATTTACTTTTATGATTGTGGAATCCGGAATGCCGTAACAGGCAATTTTACTCCCTTGAATAGCAGGTCAGATACAGGCGCCCTTTGGGAAAACTTCATCATTGCGGAACGGATAAAATTTTTGCGGAATGCAGGTAATGACACCCGCCTTTATTTCTGGAGAACCACCCAGCAGCAGGAGATTGATCTGGTGGAAGAAGATAACGGAAAAATGAATGCGGTGGAATTCAAATGGAATAGAAAAAAAAATCCCAGGCTCCCGCTCACCTTCCGCGGTGCTTATCCGGATGCAACAATGCAGGTTGTTTCGCCGGAGAATATCGAAGATTTTTTGCTGGCGAAAGGCTAAGCCGTCTTGCCTCTTGTGATTTGCTTTCAAATTTTTAGGTAGCTTCGTTTATCAACAACAGGCTCCATGAACCTATCACAAACCCGTCAGTTGTGATTTGCTTTCAAATTTTTAGGTAGCTTCGGCTATCAACAACACCCATTCGTGCCGGCCGGCGCTTCCCGCAGTTGTGATTTGCTTTCAAATTTTTAGGTAGCTTCGGCTATCAACAACCAAGACTATTCGTTCGATTGCTCGACATAAGTTGTGATTTGCTTTCAAATTTTTAGGTAGCTTCGGCTATCAACAACATGAGCCGGAGCAATGCGCTTTTGTTCAAAGTTGTGATTTGCTTTCAAATTTTTAGGTAGCTTCGGCTATCAACAACGTTACAATTTACAATATGCCTAACGAGTAGTTGTGATTTGCTTTCAAATTTTTAGGTAGCTTCGGCTATCAACAACCAAAGTGGATGTGTATAAAGAATTCGTCCTGTTGTGATTTGCTTTCAAATTTTTAGGTAGCTTCGGCTATCAACAACTTAAGCACAACCTCAGTGCTGGGATCAGTGTTGTGATTTGCTTTCAAATTTTTAGGTAGCTTCGGCTATCAACAACTTTTGCTATGCCAGTAAGTCCCATCCAGTAGTTGTGATTTGCTTTCAAATTTTTAGGTAGCTTCGGCTATCAACAACGACCGGAAATTAGATATTAACTAACCGCCGGTTGTGATTTGCTTTCAAATTTTTAGGTAGCTTCGGCTATCAACAACTAAACTTTCCCCGTCTTTTGATTCGGTAGAGTTGTGATTTGCTTTCAAATTTTTAGGTAGCTTCGGCTATCAACAACTTAACCCGCTTGAATACGGAACAGTTCTTTGTTGTGATTTGCTTTCAAATTTTTAGGTAGCTTCGGCTATCAACAACCTGACCACGCTGAAAGATAACAGCTACAAAGTTGTGATTTGCTTTCAAATTTTTAGGTAGCTTCGGCTATCAACAACTAATACAATGATAATCGGGTGGTGGTTGCCGTTGTGATTTGCTTTCAAATTTTTAGGTAGCTTCGGCTATCAACAACCCGGTATTTTGCACCGATGTGGAGCATAAGGTTGTGATTTGCTTTCAAATTTTTAGGTAGCTTCGGCTATCAACAACCCGGGGTGACATATCGCACCTTAGTGTGCAAGTTGTGATTTGCTTTCAAATTTTTAGGTAGCTTCGGCTATCAACAACTCCGGCAGCTACGCGCACCCCAGCGGGCGCGTTGTGATTTGCTTTCAAATTTTTAGGTAGCTTCGGCTATCAACAACACTTTACACCCGTTCTTGTGTATTCGTATTGTTGTGATTTGCTTTCAAATTTTTAGGTAGCTTCGGCTATCAACAACGGCTGGGATGAAAGATTTTGCAAACGCCCAGTTGTGATTTGCTTTCAAATTTTTAGGTAGCTTCGGCTATCAACAACCTGTTGGAAGCAGAAAAGCGTAAAGCGCCTGTTGTGATTTGCTTTCAAATTTTTAGGTAGCTTCGGCTATCAACAACTACAACGAAATCATTTTGATCAACGTCGCCGTTGTGATTTGCTTTCAAATTTTTAGGTAGCTTCGGCTATCAACAACCGACCGGCTGATTATGCAGAAGGTTATTGAGTTGTGATTTGCTTTCAAATTTTTAGGTAGCTTCGGCTATCAACAACAAGATCCGTTCCGATACCCTGACTGATATAGTTGTGATTTGCTTTCAAATTTTTAGGTAGCTTCGGCTATCAACAACATTGGCCAACCTTTCCGGAAGACGGTCCCCGTTGTGATTTGCTTTCAAATTTTTAGGTAGCTTCGGCTATCAACAACAGCCTTACCGCCAGCGAGCACACCGGAGGAGTTGTGATTTGCTTTCAAATTTTTAGGTAGCTTCGGCTATCAACAACGATAATTCCATCGTATCCCGCAGCATCATTGTTGTGATTTGCTTTCAAATTTTTAGGTAGCTTCGGCTATCAACAACACATATCTTGCCTGTACGAAGGTATCATAGTTGTGATTTGCTTTCAAATTTTTAGGTAGCTTCGGCTATCAACAACTTTTTCCCTACCGAAGGCCGACCCCTGTCAGTTGTGATTTGCTTTCAAATTTTTAGGTAGCTTCGGCTATCAACAACCTTACCTGACAGCATTTTGTAACCAAATAGTTGTGATTTGCTTTCAAATTTTTAGGTAGCTTCGGCTATCAACAACTTTTTTTGGAAAATCTTCAGCGGTTCAATAGTTGTGATTTGCTTTCAAATTTTTAGGTAGCTTCGGCTATCAACAACGGCTAACGGAAGAATTTACCAGATTAATTAGTTGTGATTTGCTTTCAAATTTTTAGGTAGCTTCGGCTATCAACAACGAATTGCGGAGAGGAAGGAGGAGAGTTTCAGTTGTGATTTGCTTTCAAATTTTTAGGTAGCTTCGGCTATCAACAACCAGTATTTGAAATGGTGATTAACCCGGACGTTGTGATTTGCTTTCAAATTTTTAGGTAGCTTCGGCTATCAACAACGGTTTTCCGGGTAGTAACTAAGGTGGAGCCGTTGTGATTTGCTTTCAAATTTTTAGGTAGCTTCGGCTATCAACAACAGATCAATGGCGATAGTGCCGCAAAAATAGTTGTGATTTGCTTTCAAATTTTTAGGTAGCTTCGGCTATCAACAACCACCTGAGAGTTTTTTAACCCGGCATCCTCGTTGTGATTTGCTTTCAAATTTTTAGGTAGCTTCGGCTATCAACAACCAGATAAAGGCGAAGTATAACCTGTCAGCGTTGTGATTTGCTTTCAAATTTTTAGGTAGCTTCGGCTATCAACAACCGAGCCGTCCGAGTTCGGGATCAATGGAGGGTTGTGATTTGCTTTCAAATTTTTAGGTAGCTTCGGCTATCAACAACAAAGCCCGCAACCAAACAGGCCAGCCGGAAGTTGTGATTTGCTTTCAAATTTTTAGGTAGCTTCGGCTATCAACAACGAGCCTGTTTTTACTGATGTATTGGACGGTGTTGTGATTTGCTTTCAAATTTTTAGGTAGCTTCGGCTATCAACAACCGGAATCGCCAAAAGGCCCGCCGGTATTGGTTTTCAGCCCTTTTTCAGGATCAAAAATCCGGGGCTGGAAACCATTTTTTTGATCCTGCATACCGGGTTTTCAGAACATTTCCAGTTGCTGGGCTACCGGGGGTGTTTCCGCCGCCTCCCTGCCATAAAAGACCTCCATCATCCCGAATTGCTTGTCGGTAATGGTCATTATGCCAACATGGCCTTTAGGGGGCAGCATCCGGCGAACCCGGCCGGCATGCACTTCCGCATTTTCCCGGCTGGGGCAATGGCGGATATACATACTGAACTGGAACATCTGGAATCCGTCGGCCAGCATCATTTTACGGAACTTCGCATAGATTTTCCGCTGGAGCTTGGTTTCGGTCGGCAGATCAAACATGACGAGTACCCACATGATCCGGTAAGCATTTATCCGTTCATAATAGTTTTTCATCCGTTTTATAATTCCGGGTAGAGGATTTTCCGGCTTTCTCCTTCAAAGCACCTGACCAGGCTGGCTGTCGTCCGGCTTACGGCCGTCATCAACGGACTTTTTTTCCCGTCTATCCGGGTATCAGTTGCCGGAATACTGAGTAGTTCTTTTTTCAGGCCGGGTTCAAGAAAAGAAGCCTTTTCTCCTTCCCGTTGCCAGATTTGGTATGCCAGCCGGTCCACATAGGGGCGGTAGGGTTCCATGATATCGTCGGCCAGGCAGTAGGCATTGTACTGATTGCGGTGGAATATGCCCAGACTTGGCAGTAATCCCGAGCCAACCAAAGCCCTTGCTACCAGGGCACGAAGAATCGCATAGCCGTAATTGAGCAGATTATTGGGGGGAGGGCCATATCGTTCGCGGCGGAAATCCGGCACTTCGGAAAACAGGTGTTTCCAGTAGTACACGGCGGCTTTGGCTTCACAGTTGTCACTGTCCCCGCTTTTTACTTTATCCCGTAAAGTAGTCAGGTAATTGGTTTCCAACCCCAGGCTTTTAAGTAACCGGGCCTGGTTATCAATCTTGGCCATGATGGTCTGCTGCCAGCATTGTTTTTTCAGGGGCTGGCTGGCTTCCACCTGCGCCTGGTGTTTCTGGCTTTGCAGGGTATGCCCCTCCAGGTTCAGCATGAGCCCAACAGGGTGGTGGGTGCCGTCGCAGGTAACCAGTCCAACATTCTTTTCCAGCAGCCGGGACATCAGTCCGGAGGTAATGGTGATCTGAGGATGGTCAAGGATAATAATCCCGATATCTTCTATAGGAATAGAGTGGGCTTCCTGCTCTTCTTTTTTCAGTTCCGCCACCAACTGCAGGTTGTCGGTTTTCAGGTAGGCGGGATTGCCAAAATAAAGGGTTCGCTTTATCATGGATAAGGATTTGTATTTTAACGATACAAAACCTTTGTTATTATACCAATGAAATTTTTCCTATAGATGAAATAACTATTTTTAATGGATTTCTTGCTGATAATGAATTAATACTCTTAAGGATTAATACTTTGTTTAATTCTTTTGAAACAAGCTCTCCTCCCGTCTTATTGTCATCCACAGTAGTTTCAAGATGATGCCGAAAGTAGATATCAACAGAGCCGTTAGCCTTTTTACTCATTTTCTGAACCCTGTATATATTACTACTAATAAGTGAATAGTTATTTGTTTGGATTGCTCTTTCGACATAATCGCGGGTGGTGTCAAATACAAATAGTTCGTTTTGTTGCATACTATAAAGAAAAGTGCTATTTTCTGAAGGTAGATTCTCAAGGATTTTTTTATTGTCAATTCCTTTATCAATAACGAAATCCCAGGTTTTTTTAGGGTTTTCAACAATAACGGGTAATTTTAATTTCTTTCTTTCCAATGCTTCCCATAGGCTAACTGTGTTATCAAATAGTTTCCCCTCCTGACTTTTGTAAATTGCCATATGATGGTTATTTCTTGTACTAACAAAGTCAACAGCTATGCTATTTTCGGAGACTTCTCGCTTTGGTTTTGTAAAGCCATTTTCTGCTACATGAAGAGGAACCAGGTCATTAAGCCCTGTAAAACATCTCACACTTTTTACCGCTATCCCATTTTTTTTATCAAGCCAGATGGGTTCGTTCTCAATATTCTTCAGAGGGTGATCTTTTCCTCCGGCTTTTTCTTCAAACCGTTGTCTGACAAGTGACTGGATGCGCTTATCTATAATGAATTCAATGTCTTTTTCTTTAAAGCTTATACCCAAAGGGTATTTGTAAACAAAATGTTCTTCCCAGATGGTGACCTCGGTAACAGGTACGGTTTTAGCTTCATCTGTCCAGATGGGGTTTTTGTCAAGGCTTTTGAATGCTTTTTTTGGATCCCCATTGAACGCGCTAAGTCTTTCACGGATTAATGTCTGTATTCGCGGGTCTGAAATCTTGTCCACCTGCGTGAAACGGCCTGTTAGCGGTATTTTTTTACTATAACGTTGTATTTTACCGTAAACCTGCTCCTTGTGGAGCTGGCCTCTGGGTGTTAAAGGCCGTTTGCCATCAGCTTTATTTAAACCCCGGGTAGCAACTTTTTTTCCGGGTTTCAGCGAAATGAGTATTTGGTCAACAGCTTCCTTTACCTGTTGGGTGCTGAAAGGCTGTAATAATTGAACATGCTGTTCAAGGAGGCTCTTCTTTGCCTGCCACCCTTCATTCACTTTTCCCTTTATGGCATCCAGCATTTCCTCTCTGGTCTGGTTGCTATTCAGCCGGTTCAGTCGCTGAATGATTGATTGCCGGGTACAGGCAACCACCAATGCATCTATTGCATGATGCCGGTGGTCATCTCTTTTGCTCCACCCTTCAATTTTCCCATCTTTTATTTTTCCCGCCGCTTCATACTTTGACCAGTTGAGTTGTTTTAATACTTCATTATAACCCCATTGATTTCTGAGGAAATCGGTTACCATGCCGCTGGTACTGTAAACATCACGGGCAATACCCTTTAAAAGTTTTGTAGCTTCCCGTGAAATAAATCGGGTTTCATTCATTTGACGGCTGATGAAATCGTCAGGTATTTCATTGACCGACATGAGTAGTTTTGTTTGCTTGCTCCGGGTTATATTCCCGTTTTCAAACATTTGGCTGACTCTTTCGGTATATTGCCGGAACTCAGTATCTGACTTTGATTTCATATAGTCATACCCCGTAAGATCTTTCTTGGCTTCATTTTCTTTTCTGTAGGCAAGTACTTTATTCTGGAATGAATCATCAAAAAGACGCGACTGGGGAATGATATGATCAATATCAATGCCTTCACCTCTGAGCACTTTTGACAGCTCCATCTTGTTACCCGAATACATACAGGTTCCATCCTGCTGCTCAAAAAGTTTAAATTTTTCAATGACTTTACGACTAACGGGAAGCCCTGGATATTCCTTTTCAAGTCTTTCCCGGATGGCTTTATGATCTTTATCTGCTTTTATGTTATTGCTAAATGTCTTATTTCTTTCTTCCTGGCTTTGTCGTAACTCCCTGGCCAGTTCTACTCTGATTTCATCAGGTCTGCCAAGATTTTCATCCTTTAATATGGCATTTACCACATTAATTAGCTGGTTCAGTATTTTCTCTACAACTGGTTGACGGAGTGTGTTTTTCTTGTAAAGTTTAAGATCTGGTTGTAAAATCCGCTGTTCATTTTCGGCTTTTGTCAGACTATTACTGTGATTATATCCGGTTGCCTGGCAGGATTGCGTGTAATCAGAACCATTGATCAGGTAGGGCAGAATTTTTCGGATTGCCCGGGCGCTCTTATTGCCAAATCCTGATTTTTTAAAATCAATATTGCTCAATTGAGCAGCCTGTTCTGAAGTTACTGCGTATCTTTTTTTTAAAGTGTTAATCAGTAAGTCCGGGTCGTCAATGGAATATAATAAATGCCAAATCTGGTAAAGTGGTTCCTTTTCAAAATCCGGAGAAATTATAGGACGTTTTAGCAATTCACCCGTTTCTTTATCAGGTGTTTCGTTTTCATTTATTGTTAGTTCAAAACGGGTAAGTTCAGTGTGGGGAATATTCAGTTCCTGCAGCTTCTTAAGTAAAGTTGTTTTTGTCAGGTTTCCCTGAAGTCCGGACTTTCTGATCATTTCATTCGCAAACCACCCATCCGTTCTTTTAATTTTAAGAATTCTGAAAAGTTCGGTTTGGGTCAGCTTTTCATGCTGATCAAGGTAATCGAAAATCTGGAGCCGCTGTTCCTGAGAAAGAGTATATGCTTCTTTGTATTTATTTGTAATACTAATGGTATGAATACTTTCCCATATTTTTTCTATCTGGAATAATGGAGAACTTTTGGGAGTGACTTTATGGTGTTTTTCGAACTGGCATTCTCCGACCAGTCCTTTTTGTGACTTCAGTCTGCGTTGGTAAAAAATAATCTGATCCCTGACAACCGTTTTGTTTTGTTCTGTAAGTACTTCAGGATAATATTTTTGCTGGGCCTCCCATAAAGTATTAAATTCATTGATATAGCACTCGCGGGGGAATACGTTTTGTTTGACTCTGAAATGACAATTTTCTTTCAGACGGGAATAAAAATACTGACCGATGGTTATATGATCTTTTTCAAGTATATCTTTTCTTTCTTTCATTTCAGACAGATAGTCGCTCAGTTTTTTGCCATTATCATCATCATTTGAACTGCTTCTGCTGCTTTTATATCCGCGCTTTTGATTGAGGTGGTAAAGTATACGGCCAAAGTCTGTAAGCTCTATTTTGTCGGTAACTGCTTTTGCGCGAATACCATAAAGTTGAAGTGGTTCAATTTTTAACAGTTTTTCACTATCTGGCAGCATGTTGTTTTTTTCCAGAAAGGAAAGAAGATTTTTCCTTCTAAGTTTATAACGATGAAGCGTTTTCCGGGCCGTTCTTTTAAGTGTCCGGTCTTTATTAACGGAAATTGCCTGTCCCTTGGAAAACTGGTCTTTTTCATCACCCGTATAGGGTATTACCCGGACACCTAACATTTTAATTTTTGATGAATTTTCGTTCTCTTCTATAAATGCCCAACCAATTGAACTGCTTCCCAGATCAAGGCCTAAAATTTTTTTCATACAAAGCAATTTGGACTAAGATAAGCATTGCGAAATATCAAAAAATACCATTTTCTGGCCATTGTTTTTTTAAATTAATATTCCGATATTCGCGATGAAGCAAATCACAATAAAGATTATTCTGTTGTGAAAACATTCAAGCCGGGGCAACTCGGCTTTTTTATTACTGCTGCTGCTGCATCTCCAGAAACTTCCGGTATGAGTTATTGCTGACCCCGGGCTGGTGTACCTGGTAGGAAAAAACCGGCGTGTTTTCTTCATTTTCCTTTTTCTGCTCGCCATTATCAATGGTTACCGATACCTCAAGACTGTGTTCGGAAGGTCCCTTGTAGGTGCCTTTTACCGGGGTACAGTCAGAGAAATGACGCCCCACGGCCAGCCGCACATGCCGGTCACTCACGATACAATTGTTGGTGGGATCCAGTCCCAGCCAGCCATAAAAAGGAATAAAAGCCTCTACCCAGGCATGGGTGGCGCCTTCACCGCGTAATTCATGATTTTTCGGACAGATATAGCCGCTTACATAACGGGCAGGAATACCCGCAATCCTGAGCATCACCAGCAGCACATGGGCAAAATCCTGGCAAACACCCGCTTTGAGCCGGAGTATCTCATCTACTTCTGTTTCCACACTGGTGATGCCTTTCCGGTACGCAAAATGCTCAAATACATAGGCCGACATTTTTTCCGCAGCCCGAAAAGGAGTGCAGTCGCCGCTGATCAGCCCTTTTACCCGTTCCGCTATGTCCGCATAGGCAGAGAAACTTTCCTGGAGCATAAAATCCATATAGGGGAACTGCTCCCTTTCGGCGCTGAGTTTTTCCCATTGCAGGGAAGCGGCGCTGCTGTCTTCCGGCAAACTGACCGCTCGGGTTATCACCTCAATATGGGAACGAATACTGAGTTCAGTATGCGGCCGGAGTACAGAGAATATACCCGTACGGTTGCCAAAATAATCGGTAAAAACCTCTACTGCGGGGTGGTGGGTAATTACCAGTTCGTGTTTTTTTACCTCCTGCAGCAGGTCACTGACGGGAAATAATAAGACCTGGTTGGCGCTGTCAATTACAGGGGCCGGATAGGTATAACGGGTAATATGACTGATATGATACTCGGGCATTTTTTACAAATTTGAGCGGTTTCAGGAATTTCCAAAATAATATCGGCTGAAGGCAGCAGCTATGCCAAATAACTCCTGGCGGATCTGCTGCAGGAAATGCTTCAGTCCCGCGCCATCAGCGGTATTGATACTGCTGTATTTCACATTGTTCATGGCCCGCCCTATCAGGAATTCCAGTTGCCGGTAATTCTCCGGCAGACTGTCGGCTTCCAGCCGCTCAAAGTAACGGAACAACTGGTTTAGGCAATAGGCTACCGAATGGGGAAAATGTTCATTGTAGAGAATTTGCTGAATTACAAAATCTGCCTGCAGGTTGCCCCGGTGTGTTTTCAGGTATAATTCGTAACCGGAAAGAGAATACAGCAGGTAACGCAAAGAGGGCAGTTCCACCGGCTGCTGCAGGTTAAAATCCAGTTCGGTAAGTTTAATCATCAGCATATCCGATGAGAGAATCGCCCGCTCCAGAAATTTTCCGGTATTGAGATAATTAAACCCTTCCCCGCGGGCCATGGTAATATCCACTGTGCCATGGTACAGCATACCCTGATGAATCAGGCTGTCGAGGGCCGTTACCGGATCTCCGCTGCTTACCTGGAAGGCAATCTGCGGGTCACGGATCAGGTGATAATAATCATTCAGGCACTGCCAGACCTCCTTGGTGATATGATCCTGTACCGCCCGGCCGTTTTCCCGGGCCCGGCTGATATTGTTGATAACAGAAGAGCCATTGTGCCGGTCCAGCAGAAGATGCTCCAGCACTTTTACCGACTGGTTGCCAATGGCCTTGATTTCCTCTGCCCCGGCATCACTGTAATTGTGCAGCAGTGTCTCCCAGTTAAAATCGGGCACTTCATCCTGGGAAGAAATATAATTGGTACGCAGAATACGCAGCATCCCGTTGGTTCTCTCCATATACCGGGCCATCCAGAAAACAGAATCGGCAACACGACTTAACATAAGCGTTTGTTGTTTATAGTTTGTTGTTTGGGGAGTTGAGAGATTACCTAAGCATCGAACACATTCTTAGCAGCCCCCACTCACTATTCCCCGCTCACTACCTGCCTGACGGCAGACAAGCGCACCTCTCACTACTCCAGCACCCAGGTATCCTTACTGCCCCCGCCCTGCGAGGAGTTTACCACCAGTGAACCTTCCTTTAGGGCCACCCGGGTCAGTCCGCCGGGAACAATATCAATTCCGTCCGGGCCATAAAGTGCAAAGGGCCGCAGATCTACCCGCCGGGGTTGCAGCACCCCATTGATATAACAGGGGGCGGAAGACAGACTGATAATCGGCTGGGCAATATAACTGCGCGGATCCTCCTCCACCGCCACTTTAAACTCCTCCATTTGTTTTTCTGTAGCCGCGCTCCCGATCAGCATCCCGTATCCGCCCGATTCATTTGTTTTTTTGATAACCATCCTGTCCATTTTTTCGAATACCATCTTTCGGTTGTCGGGCTGCTCAAGCGGATAAGTGGGTACGTTTTTCAGGATCGGTTCTTCATTCAGGTAATAGCGGATCATGGCCGGTACAAAAGAATAAACGGCTTTGTCATCTGCCACTCCGTTACCCATGGCATTTACAATAGCCACATGACCGGTACGGTACGCGCCATAAAGACCCGGCACACCCAGAATACTGTCGGGCCGGAATACCAGCGGATCAAGAAAATCATCGTCCACCCGCCGGTAGATCACATCCACCTGCCTGAGCCCGGAAGTGGTCTTCATATAAACTTTGTGATTATCCACTACCAGGTCGCTTCCTTCCACCAGTTCAATACCCATCATCCGGGCCAGGGTACTGTGTTCAAAATAGGCAGAGTTAAACATACCGGGTGTCAGTAAAACCACCGTGGGATCACTTTTCTGCCGGCTGGCCAGGGCCACCAGGTTTTTCAGCAACAGATCGGGATAGTCTTTTACCGACCGTACTTTGTTCCGCGGGAGCAGATCGGGAAATATGCGGTAAGTAATGCTGCGGTTTTCCAGCATATACGATACCCCGGAGGGGGTTCGCAGGTTATCTTCCAGTACATAATAACTGCCGTCGGCATCCCGGATAAGGTCAATGCCGGATATATGCGTGTAAATATCAAATGGAACCGGCACATTCACCATCTGGCGGACAAAATTGGGGCAGGAATATATCAGTTTGGCCGGTACAATCCCATCCCGGATGATAAATTGCTGATGGTAGATGTCTTTCAGAAAAATATTGAGGGCTTTCAGTCGCTGTCTGATTCCTTCTTCAATATGTTTCCATTCCGCCGCCTCCAGGATACGGGGAATGATATCAAAGGGAAATATTTTCTCAATACCTTCTCCGCTGCTGTATACGGTGAATGTGATGCCCTGGCTCATAAAAAGCTTTTTGGCCAGTTCGTCTTTATGGGTCATCTCCGCAGCCGAAAGGTTCTGGATGGCTTCCACCAGGCTGCGGTAAGCCGGACGGATTCCTTCGCTGCCAAACATTTCGTCCCATACCCGCATATCTGTGCCATAGCGGGAAAGCAGGTTAGTTGCTTCCATACGCAAAATAAATTACGGTAATAAAAGTTTTGAGTGGAAATGAATCGTCAGCGACTGCCGTAAGATAGTATGCTTCCGGGAAATGGCCAAGTTTGTACAAACCTTATCCCGGCCCGCTAAAAAAAGTGGGAGTGCTGCCCGGATTAAATACAGGCATCAGAAATCCCGGTGTTCCTTTACCCAGCCGGTGATATAATCAGCAATCTCATGGGTATTGGTACCGGGATGGAAAAGACGGCCGATCCCGAGTTTGTTGAGCTCCGCGATATCTTCATCAGGAATAATACCGCCGCCGGTCAGCAGCACATCATTCATCTCTTTTTCCTTCATCAGGGCCATCACTTTGGGAAATACAGTATTGTGCGCACCGGAAAGAATACTGATACCAATCGCATCCACATCTTCCTGAAGGGCCGCATTGACCACCATTTCGGGGGTTTGGCGCAAACCGGTATAAATTACTTCCATGCCCGCATCCCGGAGGGCGGTGGCAATTACTTTGGCGCCCCGGTCATGGCCATCCAGGCCTACCTTGGCTACCAGCACACGTATGGGTCTGTTCATCTGGCAAATTTTCTTTGGCAAAATTAGGCGCTTTCCGCAACCAGCACTTAATTTACGTCATGCACTACAGGAATTTCGGTCATACAGATCTCCGGGTCAGTGAAACCGGCTTTGGCGCCTGGGCCATGGGCGGCGGAGCTATGATCGGCTCTACGGCCATCGGCTGGGGCGAAACCAATGACCAGCTTTCCCGGGAAGCTGTCTTTGCCGCCCTCGATGCGGGCATCAATTTCTTTGATACCGCTGATATCTATGGCCTTGGCCACTCAGAAGAACTGCTCGGACAATGGATCGGCCGCCGGAAAGATATTATCATCGCCACCAAGGGAGGAAATGTTGCCCGCGAGGGACAGTTTACCACAGATTACAGTAAAAAACATATTCTTCAGGCTTGTGATGACAGCCTGCGAAGATTGCAGCGTGAGACCATTGATTTTTATCAGCTTCATACCGCCCGGCTGCCCCAGCTGCAACAGGGAGAATGTATTGAAGCCGTACAGGAACTGCAAAAAGCCGGCAAGATCCGCTACTGGGGGCTCTCGCTGAATACTTTTGAACCCGCGCCGGAAGCCCAATACCTGATGGAAAGGGGACTGGGCCATGGTTTCCAGCTGGTCTTTAACCTGCTTAACCAGCAAAGCCTGCCCCTGATCCGGCTGGCAGCGGAAAAGGGCTATGGCCTTATTGCACGCATGCCCCTGCAGTTCGGACTGCTTTCCGGAAAATTTGATAAAGAAACCCGGTTCCCCGTTAATGACCACCGGAGCAAGAGACTGGTACCCGAAATTATTGAAGCCGCAACCGCTGCCCTGGAAAAAGCCTGGCCCCTCTGTGAGCAATACCAGTGCACCCCTACCGGCCTGGCCCTTCGCTTTATCCTGAGTTTTCCGGAAATCAGTGTAACCATTCCCGGTATCCGTACCGCGCAACAGGTGGCTGATAATATCCATAGTCAGTTCCTGCTCTCACCTGGTGACCGGGACTTTCTGCAGACCCTGGGTGAAACGGATTTCCGGCCGGTGTTGGAAATGATAAAAGCAAGAGGGTAGGGAGGCGGGAGTACGGAGTCCGGAGACGGGAGTCGGGAGTATGGAGACGGGAGAAGCAGGTTGATGGGTGAAGTTTGCAGGTAGCAGATAGTAGTTAGTAGTCTCTAAATCCCGAATGTTTTCATAACAAAGACCCCCCGAAATCCGGAGGGTTCTCTATTACTCATTACCTGCCTGCCGGCAGGCAAGTTCATTACTCATTATTCATTACTCATTATTCATCATTCCCAGACAAATCTCCATTCTCTTCAACGTCTCCTGCTTACCCAGTAGCGCGGCAATCTCAAATACACCCGGACCGAATTTGCCTCCCACCAGCATGATACGCAGGGGCAGCATCAGTTCACCGGGTTTGAGCTCATTGGCCGCGGCGATTTCCTTAAAATTATTTTCCAGGGTATGCGCTTCCCAGTCAGGATGCAGTTCATAATTACGGATCAGTTCCGCGAAAAACAATTGTTTGGCCTCATTCCATTTGGGTTTGATGGCCGCGATATCAAACTGCTCCGGCCTCCGGAAAAAGAAGCCGGCCTGCTGTACAAAATCGGGCAACAGGGTACAACGGTCCTTCACCAGTTCAATTACTTTCTCCAGCATCTTATCATCCGAAACCGTCAATCCGTTTTCAGTCAGCAGGTTTCTGACCCCCGCCTCCAGTCTCCCGGCTCCCGACTGCTTAATCCATTCGTGATTGAACCATTTCGCTTTCTCATAGTCAAATTTCGCTCCTGCACTGTGTACCCTTTCCATGGAAAATTTCTGTACCAGTTCTTCCAGTGAATATATTTCCTGTTCAGTGCCCTCATTCCAGCCGAGCAGCGCGAGCAGGTTGATAAAGGCTTCGGGTAAAAATCCTTTTTCCCGGAAGCCTTCGGTGAACTCGCCGCTTTTGGGATCAGTCCAGTTCATGGCAAATACCGGAAATCCGTACTTCGCGCCATCCCTTTTGCTCAGTTTACCACTCGGACCGAGTATCAACGGGAAATGCGCCCATTGCGGCATCTGCTCCATACCAAAAAGATACTTCCATAATAAAATATGCACGGGCGCGGAAGGAAGCCATTCTTCCCCGCGGAATGCGTGACTGATCCGCATTGCGTAATCATCCACCACCACGGCCAGGTGATAGGTGGGCATGCCGTCTGCTTTCAGCAGTACCTTATCATCCACCAGGGAGGTATCAAAACTTACCTGGCCCCGGATCATATCGGTAAAACTGACCGTTTCCTTTTCCGGCATCCTGATCCGGATAACATGCCGGGTGCCGGCTGCCAGCAGAGCTGCGGTTTCTTCTGCGGAAAGGGTGAGAGAATTGTGCATCTGCATCCGCAGGGTGTGGTCATATTGCGGAGAGGGATTATCGGCGGTTTTGAATTCCTGCCGCATTTTTTCCAGTTCTTCCGGGGTATCGAAGGCATAATAAGCATGCCCGGAGGCAACCAGTTGTTCCGCATATGGCCGGTAAGAGGCTTTTCGTTCACTCTGCCGGTAAGGGCCATAAGCGCCCCCATGCCTTACACTTTCATCCGGTATCAGTCCGCACCATTCCAGGGTATCAAAAATATATTCCTCCGCACCGGGTACAAAGCGGCTCTGGTCGGTGTCTTCAATACGCACGATGAATTTGCCGCCCAGTTTTTTGGCAAAAAGGTAATTGTATAAAACGGTACGCACACCACCCAGATGGAGGCCACCGGTGGGACTGGGTGCAAAACGGACACGCACTTCTTTATTCATAGGCTGCAAAGATAGAAGGCCCCCGGCGCAGGCGGAAATGATTTTACGGCAGGCCTATCTTTGCACCATGCGTTTATACCCCATCAGGATGCCGGGATGGATCGGCCGGTTTTACCCGGACCGGACCTGGCATATGGACCGCCGGGAAAAAAAGATCTACCTGACCTTCGATGACGGCCCCCACCCGCAGATTACAGCTTTTGTCCTTGACCAGCTCCGGGCCTATGGGGCCAAAGCCAGCTTTTTCTGTATCGGGAAAAACGTGGAGGCGTATCCGCAAATCTACCGGCAGATCCTGGATGAGGGGCATACGACCGGCAATCATACCATGCATCACCTGAATGGATGGGAAACAGATACCGGTACTTACGTGGCGGATATCGAACAGGCAGCCTGCTGGGTGGAGTCCGGTTTATTCAGGCCCCCCTATGGGAGAATACGGAAAGCTCAGGCAAAATACTTAGCCGCTTACCAGATTGTAATGTGGGATGTACTTAGTGCCGATTTTGACAGGACAATTCGTCCGGAACTCTGTTTGAAAAATGTAATCAGGCATAGCCGAAACGGATCCATTGTGGTCATGCATGACAGTGAAAAAGCATGGGAAAGAATGAGCTATATATTACCGGCTGTATTGGAGCATTTTAGCCAAAAAGGATATGAATTTGTCGCCCTTCCGGCCAAAAAAACGGCCGTTCGGGTATAAAAAAGTTAGGGCCTGGGTAGAAACCCTGGCCCGTTTTTAATCCGTACCCTATGAAAACTGGTTTAAAGGTATAATAATTTTTTTATTACGGCAAAGTAATTTGGTGAGAAACTCCATTAATTGTGATCAGGGCCAGGTTATCACAGTTGCCGATTCCAAAATTCAGGACGGCCACCCAGGGACTGGAGGTGCTGACGTTCAGCCGGACGGTTTTAACCACCCCCCGTACTATCCAGCGGCAGTTAAAGCGCTTGACCAGGGGTTCCTGGATCGTGGAGTTAAAGGCAACCAGCAGATTTCCTCTTTTTACCTGCCCGTTTGACCCCCCGGTAATTTTGAAAACATCATCCATCGGTATCTGGGTCAGCAGGCCTTCCACCTGGGCAATGGTCTTTTCGCTGTTCCAGGCCACATAGTTTCCATTGGGTTTTATTAGTTTACCCTGCAGCACCAGCACGCGGAATTTGCGGTCAACCGGGGCAGTGCCGGGTGTCACAGCCGTACTGATATTGGTGATTTTATGGGTGCCTTCCACCTTTACGCTGTCCACGTAAAAACCGTCAAATGTGGTTACGGCCATAGCACCGGGAACGAGCAGGCGGTTGGTATATTCTGCAATGATTTTTCCCTTACGGAAATGACCATCGGGACCCACACAGCCATTGGTGCCGAAATCCATAACCACCCGAACCGGGAAGGTATTGGATGTGGGGCGGGTAACGGTAACAGTAGGGCAGACATTCAGGCGACCGAAAATGCCGGTTCCGCCGATACCCACTTCGTCATTCACCCCCATGGCATCATCAAATACCCGGTCAAAGAAGGTTTCGGCCTCTGATTCAGATTCACTGGAAACCCGGGAGGCTTCGGCTTCCTGGAGATCCTGTTCGGTCTGGCTGCTCTCTTTTTTACAGGAGCTAAACACCAGGCTGGAAAAAAGGAATCCGGTTGCCAGCAGGGCAGCGGATATAAACCTGATTTTCATAAAGCTGAGTTTTGTGTTTGTGTACAAGTTAACGCCTTTAGGATGGTTTTAATGCCGGAAAGTTTAAGAGAATCCTAAAGTTTTTTACGGACTTTTGTTCCCTTATCAGCGTAATCCATGTTATTTACCGACACTCATGCCCATATTTACCTGCCGGAATTTGAAGCGGATCGGGAAGAAATGCTTAAAAGGGCTGATAAAGAAGGAGTTAAAAGAATTATTTTACCCGCCATTGATGCAGAAACCCACGAGTCCCTCCTGGCTCTGGCCGCCGCCCATCCGGGCACCTGTTTGCCGATGATGGGACTGCATCCCTGTTCGGTAAAAGAAAACTACCGGGAAGAACTCCGGATCGCCCGGGATTACCTCAAAAAAGGGGGTTTTGTGGCTGTAGGAGAAATCGGGCTGGATTTTTACTGGGATAAGACCTTTACCGATCAGCAATACCTGGCTTTTGATGAGCAGATCCGCTGGGCGCTGGAATTTGACCTGCCCATTGCCATCCATTCCCGGAATGCAACAGCTGAATGTATTGAGGTGGTGCGGAAACACCAGGATGGCCGCTTGCGCGGGGTCTTTCATTGTTTTTCGGGAAATACGGACCAGGCCAGGCAGGTCACCGGACTGGGTTTTTACCTCGGTATCGGCGGGGTGCTGACATTTAAAAACAGCGGGCTCGACAAGGTTTTAGCAGAAATGGACCTGGAAAAACTGATCCTGGAAACGGATGCACCCTACCTCGCTCCCGTGCCCTTCCGGGGCAAACGGAATGAACCCGCCTATCTCCGCTATGTGGCGGAAAAGCTGGCGGAACTGAAAGGAATCCCGTTAACGGAAATTTCAGCTATAACGGAAAAGAATACCCGCGATTTATTCTGTCTCTGAACTCAGTCCTTCAGCAAATGGCTCATTCCTTTTTCGGGATGTTTTCCCTGTATGGAAGCAAAAAAGCGCAGGATGGTCTGCATATCCTTTTCTTCCTCTGTGGGCCGGATCACCGGGGAGAAGCAGACCTGCCTGGTTTTGAAATCAAATCCAACAAGTAATATAGGTACATTGGCTGTTTTCGCAATCTGGTAAAATCCGCTGCGCAGTTTCTCCACTTTTTTGCGGGTACCTTCCGGGGCCAGGGCCAGGATATACTTTTCCTTTTGCCGGAAAATATCGGCCACCTGTTCCACCATCCCCTTACTGCTTTGCCGGTCAACCGGGGTGCCGCCCAGGGCACGGAAGATCCAGCCAAAAGGGCCCTGGAACAGTTCTTTTTTCCCGAGGAAATGCATGGGGCCTGCGCGGAGTAAACTGCGGGCGGCCAGTCCGACGAAAAAGTCGTGCCAGCTGGTATGCGGTCCCACTGCCAGGATCAGTTTGGGCTCCTCATAGGGAAAGGGCCCGCGGAATGACCAGCCGGTCAGTTTCCAGTATAATTTCCACCAATAATACATGCGGGGAAGATAAGTCAATATTCTTTTGAACCGGTAAGGAAATACCATACAGCGGGTATGGGAAAGTCCTGACCTGTGCAGTACTTTCATTACCTAAATACTTGTATTATGTCAGCAATTTTCCGGCTGCTCCCGGTCCTTCTTTTCAGCACGGTGGGTGTAACCGCCCAGACACTTGTTACCTGCGAAAAAGTGGATTCTTCCGGAACGGCATCCGCCATTTATTCCATCTGGGATATCAAACCGACAGGCTCCTTTATTTATATTCATTACAAACAACCGGCAGCTATCACGGCGGGTAACTGGACTCTTCAGATGGAGAGGGACAGTACCCTTACCGGCAAATACCTGGTGGAAAAAACAGTGAAACTTTCACCCCGAACCGGGAAAAACTGGTATGTACATGATTATTTCTTTAACCGGGCCGGGCGTTACCGTGCCACAGTAAAGTATAACGGGGTGGTAAAAGCCAGTACCGTATTTACAGTGGAGGTAAAGGAAGAAGACGGGGAACTGGATACCTATTATTATGAGGATTCAGAATTATACTTCTGTAAATCTGTGTCGGAGGGGCAGCCGGTGGGTGACACCTCAGTCTTTTCGCTTAAAGGCGCTGCTGCTGTTCCCGTGACCATCTACCTGAGTAATGCGAACAAGCCCTTCCGGACAAAAAAACTCTATGTGGATATTTACCTCCGGGGAGGAGATGCGGCGCCGGTAAAATCCTATGAACTGGCTGTGCAGGCTGAGTGGGATTATATGAGTTTTGTCCACCGCTTTGACAAGCCGGGTACCTATGATGTGGACATCTATTCCGAAGAGGATCTTTTTGTGAATTCGGGCGCAGTGGAAATAAAAAAATAGCCGGCCGGATATTATCAGATTCTTTTCTTTCCATTACCGTATGGTTAAATAAAACGGATGCGGTATTCGGGTTCATTTTCCCTGCGAAATTTGGGGAAATCACCCGTTATGCAATTGTTTTCAGATAAGCTGCTTTTTACCCCGGGGCCGCTCAGTACCAGTAAGACCGTTAAGGCCGCGATGCTGCGTGACCTGGGTTCAAGAGATACTGAATTCATTTCCCGGATCAGTTATATCCGGGAAAAATTGCTGGAAACAGCCGGCGTTTCCAAAGAGGGCGGGTATGAAGCGGTGATCATCCAGGGCTCGGGCACCTTCGGTATTGAATCAGTCATTTCTTCTGTTATTCCCCGTGACGGCCATTTACTTGTTTTGATCAATGGCGCTTACGGCGAAAGGATTTCCGGTATCGCCGCGGTACACGGTATTCCGCAAACCCGCCTGGTTTATGCGGAAAATGAAATCACCGGTACTGCTCCTTTACGGGCCCAGTTGGAAAAAAATGCCGCTATTACCCACGTGGCGGTCATACACTGTGAAACCACAACCGGTATTATCAATCCTATCGAAGAGATCGGGAAGCTTTGTGCCGCCTACGGCAAAACCTTTATCGTGGATGCCATGAGCAGTTTCGGGGCTTACCCGGTGGATATGCCGGAAGCCCGGATTGATTTCCTGATTTCCTCTTCCAACAAATGTATTGAAGGGGTGCCCGGATTTTCTTTTGTAATTGCCCGGCGCGACAGCCTGGAACTTGCGGAAGGAAGGGCCCGTACACTTTCGCTGGATCTGTATGCGCAGTGGAAGGGACTGGAAACGGATGGTCAGTTCCGGTTCACTCCGCCGGTACAGGTATTGCTGGCATTTGCCAGGGCCCTGCACGAACTGGAAGCGGAAGGTGGGGTGAAAGGCCGGGCCGCCCGTTATGCCCGCAATAACGAGGTGTTGCTGAAAGGCATGCAGGAACTGGGTTTCCGGGTTTACCTGGATCCGGAGCACCGGGGTTATATTATCACCAGTTTTTATTACCCGGACCACCCTGATTTTAATTTCCGTGATTTCTACGGGGCCCTCAGCCAGCGGGGCTTTGTCATTTACCCCGGTAAACTGGGTAAGACAGACTGTTTCAGAATCGGCAATATCGGGCATATAACGGAAACGGATATCCGTGAATTGCTCAGGGCTGTCAGGGACCTGGTGAGCGGATATGCTATTACCGGAAAAACTAATGAATAAAATATGATTCAGCTTGTAGTCTTCGACATGGCCGGCACGGTCGTGAATGAACAGAATGTAGTATACAAAACCTTACAAAAAGCAATCAACCAGGCAGGGGTACCGGTAACACTGGAACAGGTGCTGCATCTGGGAGCCGGTAAGGAAAAAAGAGCCGCGATTGTGGATATACTGGCCGTTCACAGTCCCGGCCAATCAGAAGAATCCATTGAGAGAATGTTCCGTTATTTTCTGGTGGAACTGGAAAAGGCCTATGATAACCTGGAGGTGATACCTGTGGAAGGAGCGGAAGAGGTTTTCCGGATACTGATGCAGCATGGGGTCAGGGTGGTATTAAATACCGGGTATAACCGGGAAACCGCGGAGGGACTAATCCATAAACTCGGCTGGCAGCAGGGAGAACAATTTGATGAACTGGTGACGGCTTCTGATGTGCTGCATGCACGCCCCTTACCGGATATGATTCTGCATGCCATGTTTCTGACCGGGATTGATAACGAAAAGGAAGTGCTTAAAATCGGCGATTCGGGAATAGATATCGAAGAAGGCAAAAATGCCGGTTGCGGCCTTACAGTTGGGATTACCACCGGGGCGCAGACAAGGGAACAACTGGCATTGGCTTCCCCGGATTTTATTATTGACAGTCTCCGGGAATTGCCCGCCCTTATTGGTCTCGAGCCGCAGTAAAAAAAAGTTGAATTTTCAGTATCAGGATTTATGCAGGCTGTACCAGGTATGGGCAGGTTTTCCAGGCCAGAACGGTTCCCTTTACCGGTTTGTTCCGGGTTTCCTGATTGAGCAGGGTATGGGGCAGGTACCATCTTTTTTCCGCCGCTTCAAAATGGGCGAAAAGCCGGTATTCAATTTCGCGGTACCGGGAGTAATTGCGGACGATGATTTCGTATAGTCCTGTTTCGGCAGGAAGTTTTTCGGCAGGGTAAAACATGATTTTCAGTTCAAGTGGATCAAAGTAAAGGATTTACTTAGATTGGGTTTACAGGTTTGTCGTTAAAAACTTACAAATTGAGGGCTTACTCTTATTGGGTGTAATGGGAAAAGCTGAGGGGGGATTACTTGCGTGATCCCATTTTTTTTGGGGGGGCTAAAGTAAGTGCCGGTTACGGAATGCTGTTCCTGAACCAGATTTGAGATACTTTTCAAATTGAAAAGCTTTGTATTTGTCGGGGAAGGAACAGAAAAAAATGAGTTTTACCGGAAGGCGGTTTTTTGTATAACTGATTTCTCCTCTTTCATGCCGGCATATACGGGCTGAGAGGTTCGCAGTACAGCCTGTATAAAAACTATTATCGGCACAGGCCAAAATATAGACCTGGAAATAAGCAGACGGGTTCATGACCAAAGTTCTGCGCCTGTTTTTTTTTCAGCGTGTGAGAATGAGCAGATTTTTATCGTTTTTTTCTGTGGTATGGGTGGGGTTTTGCTGAAAGGCAGGCTTCGGTGAACTAAGCTCACTTTCGCTAAAGCTATGGTGAAAAAAATCCCAACACGAAAAACAGGGTGTTCAGTGAAAAGAAAAGCCCTCCTACGCTAAAGCCTGTCAGCCGCCGGCAGGTTTAGGAGCAAAAATCATGTTCGGACGGTGTCCGCCGTAGCCCGACGCGAAAAACAGGGTGTTCGGTGAAAAGAAAAGCCCTCCTACGCTAAAGCTTCGGAGGGCGAAGGCGGAGACCGAGGGATTCGAACCCTCGATACCCTTTAGGGGTATACACACTTTCCAGGCGTGCCTCTTCAACCACTCGAGCAGGTCTCCGTTGGAAAGGGGGGCAAAAATAAGGGATTTTCGCTTACCAGTTGTTGGCCTGGTCAGCATTTAATCTTTCGGAGAAATCTTCCGGTTTATGTTCCTGCCAGCTGGGGTCATGTTTTACAAACCAGGAAATCCAGAGACTGCGGCTCAGCCGCATCAGCCAGGGTTGCAGCAGAAAGAGAATCAGCGCATTTATGCCCAGCCAGAAAAAAAGGTCCTTTTCAGATGAAATACCGATCAGTACGATCCAGGCCACAAAAGTGGCCACACTCAGGGCCACTGTAAGGGCATAACTTACATAACTGGTGCCATAATAGAATCCCACTTCCAGTTCAGTGGCCTGTCCGCAGACGGTACACTGTTTATGCATCTCCAGGTTTTGCTTGAACCGGAGCGTAACCGGATTCTTAAAGAGTTTTCCTTCCCGGCAACGGGGACACCGGCATCCAAGGGCGGAAACCAGATAGGGACGGCTGCTGTTTTTTTCTGACATCTTTTACTTCGTTGTATTTTGTTCAATGATACGTTCCAGCGCGGCTGCCTGGATAACACCGGACTGCCGCCATTTCTGCTGCCCTTCCTGGAAAAGAATCAATGTGGGTACACTGCTTACATTAAAGGCCTGCGCGGCTGCAGGACTCTGATCAATATCGATTTTTATGATGCGCACCCGGTCGCCCATCCGCTGGTGCAATTGCTCCAGGATGGGTTTCATCATCCGGCAGGGACCACACCATGTGGCAGTAAAATCCACCAGCACGGGCGTGTGGCCGCGGATAATTTCGCCGAAACTTTCTTTTTTACTGCTTGTCTGCATGTTTTTCCTTTTTAAACATACTGAAAAACAAGCCGCCCATCATGGCTCCGTAGGCGGTACTGTTATGCCATTTGGATGTAATCATACAGGTGCCGCTGCTGCAGCCAATCTGCTGCCAGTAGAGGTAACCACCCACCGCACCCAGCATAACTCCGATCAGGACCCATTTATTATTTATTACCCAGTTCTTCATAGTCTGTGTTTTCAATGTCTGTTTTGCCGTTTGTCGGCCGGCTGACCGGGTAACAGGCATTGCCGGCGCAGCATACCCCATCGGTTAATAAGCCGAATAAGAGAAAGAACGCGCCGAAAAAAATGCCACCTGTCTGCCCTTCAGCCAGGGAGGAGTACAAAATTAAGCCGCCCAGGCTTACCCTGATCCATTTTAACAGGGTCCAGCCACTTCTGATTCTGTCCAGTATCGTCATCCGGTTGTTTTGACAAATTTCGCTCCGGCAGGGCGGGAGGGGGGTGACTAAGGTTACAAAAAAAACCCGACAATGGAACTGCTCAAAAACAGATGTAAAGCAGGACCCCGGTTGACCCCGGTCAGCCGGGGTCCGGTTCCGCCTTTTTTTCTTTGTGTAACCAGAAGCACATAAACTTCCGGAGGCGGATTTCAATTTTGTCTCCGGAGGTTTTTTGTAAACCATATACCATTAATGTTACCAGCAATGAAAATCGAACAGATTTACACCGGTTGCCTGGCGGAAGCAGCCTATTATATTGAAAGCGACGGGGAAGCCGCCATCATTGATCCTCTCAGGGAAACCCACCCCTATATCGAAAAGGCCGAACGGAACGGCGCCCGGATCAAATACATACTCGAAACCCATTTTCACGCAGATTTTGTCAGTGGTCACCTCGACCTGGCCAATAAAACCGGAGCCACCATTGTATACGGTCCTACCGCTGCTCCGGCCTATGATGTACATGTGGCAACAGACGGGGAGGAACTTAAACTGGGCCGTCTTACCCTGCGGGTACTCCATACCCCGGGCCATACTATGGAATCCACCAGCTACCTGCTGCTGGATGAGCAGGGCAAAGAACACTGCATTTTTACCGGCGATACCCTCTTTATCGGGGATGTAGGCCGCCCCGACCTGGTTCAGAAAGTGAAGGCAGAAATCACACCCGAATACCTGGCCGGACTTCTTTTTGATTCCCTCCGGAATAAAATAATGCCCCTGCCTGATAAAGTGATCGTATACCCGGGTCACGGGGCCGGCAGCGCCTGCGGTAAAAACATGAGTAAGGAAACCCATGATACGCTGGGACACCAGAAAATGGTCAATTATGCCCTGCAGGCTGATATGACGAAAGAAGATTTTATCAAAGCCGTTACCGACGGACTGGTAGAGCCTCCGCAATATTTTCCCTTCAATGTACTGTTGAACCTGCAAGGAGGAATGGACAGTATTGATGAGATTATCCGCAAGGGCAAAACACCGCTCAGCGCCCGGGAATTTGAAGCCATCTGGGAAAGCACAGACGCCCTGGTGCTGGATACCCGTAAGAAAGAGGAATACGCAGCCGGCCATATACCCGGTTCCATCTTTATTGGAATTGATGACAGTTTTGCTCCCTGGGTAGGTACCCTGGTTACGGATCTGAAACAACCCATTCTTTTCCTGGCTGATGAAGGCCGCGAAGAAGAAGTGGTGATCCGGCTGGCCAGAGTGGGTTATGACCATACCATCGGGTATCTGAAAGGAGGAATTCAGGCCTGGAAAGAAGCCGGTTTTGAAACCGATGTACTGAAAGAAATCAGCCCGGAAGATTTTTCCACACTCTACCTGATGGACAATGTTCATACCAGCCTGCTGGATTGCCGCAGGAAAAGTGAATATGACTCCGAACACCTGGTAGGGGCGGAGAATTTTCCGCTGGATTTTGTCAACCAGCAAATGGCCCGGCTCGACCGGCATAAAAAATATTTTATACACTGTGCCGGTGGTTACCGCTCGGTCATACTGTGCTCTATTCTTAAATCAAGGGGTTTTGATCACCTGGTGAATATTAAGGGCGGGTATAAAATGCTCAGCCAGACCGGACTGCAAAAGACCAAATACATGGTTCCCAAAACCATGCTCTGATCCGGCGATTGCTTACTGCTTATTAACGGAAGATCCCCGCTGTTTTTTATCCGGTACCGAACGGATAACCGGCAGCGGGGAATTCCTTATCAGGACCTGCCGCTTTCCCGGATCCGGTAGGCAGTTTCATGTTTTACCTCCGTCATCATAAAACTGCTTTGCACGGTCCCTATATCTGTCAGCCTTGCCAGTTTGTTGACGATAAAATCCTGGTAGGCGGCCATATCACTTACCACCACTTTCAGCAGGTAATCATATACCCCCGTCATGTGATAACATTCCATGACTTCCTCAAATTTTACAATCGCTTTTTCAAAATTCAGCAGAATATGCTGCGCATGCTGTTTCAGCTGCACATTGGTAAAAGCCACCAGGCTCCGGCCGATCATATCCTTGTCCACAATGGCCGTGTATTTAAGAATATACCCCTCCTGCTCCAGTCTTTTCTTCCGCTCATACACCGGGGTAACCGTCTTGCCCAGTTTATCCGCCAGTTCCTTGGTGGTCAGCAGCGCATCCGCCTGCAATAATTCCAGCAGCCGGATATCCGTTTTGTCGAGTTTCATAAAAAGATGATTTTTCTAAATTTAAATAAAAAAGCAGAATAAACGTCTTTTTTTTAACCTATTTCCCGGCAAAACAGAATTGTTTTCTGTCTTCCTGCAAATCATCGGATTTCCGCTTGTTTTTTTTCAATTTGAAGAATAAAATAAACGCCATATGAAACAGACTGCTTTTTCTCCTGAAACCCAGATGCTGGGTTATGGGTACAAACCTGAACTGAGTGAAGGCGCGGTGAAATGCCCGATCTTTCAGACCTCCACTTTTGTATTCCGTTCCGCCGAAGAAGGAAAGGCCTTTTTTGAGATGGCCTATGGAAAACCGGGACATGAAGGAGAAGAAATGGGACTGATCTACAGCCGGATCAATAATCCCGATATGGAAATCCTGGAAGAAAGGCTGAAGATATGGGACGGAGGAGAAATGGGAGCGGCTTTTTCCAGCGGAATGAGCGCGATTGCAACCACCCTGTTTACTTTTTTAAGTCCGGGCGATGTATTACTCTACAGCAATCCCCTCTACGGAGGTACCCATAAGTTTATCCATCATATACTCACACATTTCGGGGTGGAAGTGATCGGTTTCCATGCCGGCCAGGGGCGCCGCGAAATTGAAAAAATGCTGGTGGACAGCGGGCATGCCAAAAAACTGAAAATGATATTTGTGGAAACACCGGCCAACCCCACCAATGACCTGATTGATATTGAAATGTGCCATACCATTGCCCGGCGTTTCTCTTTGCCGCATAAACAAGTTATTCTGGCAGTTGATAATACGTATATGGGGCCCGTATTCCAGCATCCGCTGAAACAGGGAGCTGATATAGTATTGTATTCGGCCACCAAGTATATTGGCGGGCACAGTGATGTGATTGCCGGGGCCGCAGTAGGCAACAAGGAACTGATCACACAGGTAAAAAAAACAAGGACTTTCTTTGGTACCATGATTGACCCCCATACCAGCTGGCTGCTCATGCGCAGTCTGGAAACCCTGAAGATCCGGATGGAAGCAGCAGAAAGAAACGCAGCGGAAGTGGCGGCTTACCTGGACAAACACCCCAAAGTGGAAAAAGTCTATTATCTCGGGTTTGTCGAGAAGAATAATCCGGAACAGGCCTACATTTTTGAAAAACAATGTCTGGGCACCGGTTCCATGCTGAGTTTTGATATCCGCGGCGGGGAAAAAGAAGCCTTTCAGTTTTTGAATCACCTCCGTCATATAAAACTGGCGGTTAGTCTGGGGGGTACGGAAAGCCTGGCCGAACACCCGGCATCCATGACGCATTCCGATGTGCCGGCTGAAGAAAGGGCGGAACTGCATATATCTGATAAACTGGTAAGACTGAGTATCGGAATTGAGCATTTCAGGGATATCATCAGCGATATTGAACAAGCCATGGAAAAAGTTGAGGTTCCGCTGCCCGCGATCCTGTGATTATTGTCACCCGCAGCTGCAGAAGGTCTGTTTACTTTTGCAGAAAGAAATATACATGGCGACCATAAAAATGACCACACAGGACTTTAAAGACAAAGTCTTTAATTACATGACGGAGAAGGACTGGAAATACCAGGGTAGCCTGCCCGCCATCATTGATTTTTATGCAGACTGGTGCGGGCCTTGCAAAATGGTGGCTCCCGTGCTGGAAGAACTCTCTGATGAATACGCCGGCCGTCTGCTGATCTATAAAGTGGACACCGAAACCGAACAGGAGCTGGCTGCCGTTTTTGGCATCCAGAGTATTCCGACCCTTTTATTTATTGATCACAACGGAGAACCCATGATGCAACCGGGTGCTTTCCCCAAACATATTTTCAAAAAAGTAATTGAGGAGAAATTACTGGCGCCGGTGAAGGAAGAGGAAGCCTGATTGGCTCCGGTTTGTTGTTTGGGGCAATAGGAGTAGGCAATAGGCAACAGGCAATGGGCAATGGGAGCACCCTGTAGGGGTGCATTGTGGGTGTAAAAGAAATAAGGTATCCTAAGAGGTTATCTCTTGTTTCAAACCCCTCAACCTCTCAACCCCTCAACCCCTCAACCCCCCAAACCTCTCAACTATTCAGCATTTCAACAAATTTCTCACTATCATAATTCAGGCTTCCCATTTGCTGAAAAATGATTTCACCTTTTTCGTTGAAGATATAGGTCACCGGGATACCATCAACCGTGAAAAGCGGAGGCAGGGTGGCTGCAGGGTAATAAACCGGCAGTTTCATTCCGTTGCGGGCAGCGTAATTTTTGGCTTTCTCAAAATTGTCATCCAGGGAAAGCATCACGAATTCCACTTTATTCCGGTCTGTTTTAGCAGCCAGGCTTTCAATAGAAGGAATTTCCGCCCGGCAGGGGGGACACCAGGTGGCCCAGAGATTCACAAAGATTTTTTTCCCTTTGTACTGCGCCAGGTCAATGGTCTGTCCCGCTGCATTCAGCATTTTAAAGGCGGGCAGCGCTGAGGCAGCACTGTTTTCAGTAACCGGGGGATTTCGTTCCGGTTCAGGGGCAGGTGAAGGTTCGGCCTGAACAGCAGGCGCCTTGCGTACTGTATCTGTTACGGTTTTATCGGTGGAGGCATTGTTACAGGCAGTAAAGGTAAAAAGGGTGGCGGCTGCCAGGATCATTAACTTCATGTGCGGTTTTTTTTGCAAGTTTCCGTTTAATCATTGCTCTGACCGGTGATAATAATCACCAAGGGCCGGCAGGCAATTCCACAAATTTGTTAAAATAAAGCGAGAAAAATGCAGCCTTTCTGGGATCAGCGTTACACCGAAAATGACTGGGTGTATGGGGAAGCCCCCAATGCCTGGTTTAAAGCGTTTATTGACAGTCAGCCGGAGCCCGGCCGTCTTCTCCTCCCTGCAGAGGGCGAAGGACGAAATGCCGTGTATGCGGCAGAAAAAGGATGGGAGGTGTTCGCCTTTGATTTCAGTCCCGTGGCCCGTGATAAAGCCCTGGCCCTGGCCGCAAGAAAGGGGGTGCAGATCCGCTATGAGCGGATGGATATTGCGGCGTTCCGGGCTACAGATAGTTTTGATGCTGTCGGACTGGTATTTGTTCACCTGCCGGAGCCCTTGCGAAAAATCTTCCACGCCGAAATCTATTATGCGCTCCGGCCGGGAGGCCAGCTCGTTATGGAGGCCTTTACGCCGGAACAATTGCAGTACCAGAGCGGAGGGCCAAAGGAATTATCCCTGCTGTATGATCCCGTGGTAATCTGCCAGGACTTTCCGCTTTTACACCGGCTTTACTGTCAGCAAGAAATCATTGAACTCAATGAAGGACCCTTTCACCAGGGCAAGGCCTCGGTGATGCGTTTACTGGGAAAACGACCCTGATTATTTGCTCAGGTAAGAGCAGTACATCCAGACCAGTTTTTCCTGTTGCCGGATATAGTCGCTCATCAGAGCGTTGGTGCCTTCGTCATTGGCCTCGGCAGAAAGTTGCAGGATTTCCCTTTCCAGTTCTATCAGTATACCCAGCCCGTCCATAACCGATTTCAGGGCTTCTTTCCCGTTGCTGAGATTTTTAACTTCTTCAATCCGGGCATTTTTCAGGTAAGCGGTATAGCTATGATCGGGTACATGACCGAGGGTGAGAATTCTTTCGGCGACTTCATCAATCTTCAGCTGGAGGTCGGTATACACTTCTTCAAATTTCAGGTGGAGTTCAAAGAAATTATCGCCTTTGATATTCCAGTGAAATCCACGGGTATTGATATAAAGCAACTGCAGGTTGGAAAGGAGTTTATTCAGTTTGTCGCCCAGTACTTTGGCTTTGGCAGCATCGAGGCCGATACGGTTTGTTTTCATTCTTCAAGATTTATACCGCAAAATTAATGATCCCGCTTTATTCTGTTTGTGACTTACCAACAGACCGGCCGGTGAAACTGATATCGCTGTCCTTTTTGGCTGATTTTTTACAGATTGAGGGTTTCCGGGTCAGTGACAACTGTCACGTTTGGGTCAAAATAAGGCTTCAACCGTTGCTGAATCAGGCGGCAGCCTGAGAGGAATCATCCGGAACTGTGACAGAACACGCAGAAACGCCCCCTTCCGCATTGGACTTTTACAGTGTCAATTTCAACTCACTTAAACTATCTCAATATGAAACATCTTGTAATTCTCGGCGCCGGCACAGCGGGAACGATGATGGCCAATCATCTGAGCCATCATCTGAAAAGGCCCGAATGGCGCATCAGCATTATTGATGAAAGAACCGAGCACCACTACCAGCCCGGTTACCTGTTTCTTCCCTTTGATATTTATGAGCCGGAAGATATCATCAAATCCATTGATGAGTTTATTCCCAAAACAGTGGACCTGATCCAGGCATCTATTGACCGGGTGGTTCCGGAAGAAAACAAGGTACTCATGGCAGACGGAAGTGTGGAAGTGTATGATGTGCTGATTGTGGCTACCGGTGCCAAGATCGCCCCCGAAGAAACCGAAGGCATGAAGGGATCGGAATGGCACAAGTCAGTCTTTGATTTTTATACATTTGAAGGAGCCCTGAATCTGCGTAATAAACTGCGCGACTGGAAAGGTGGCAAACTGGTGGTGCATATCACCGAAATGCCGATTAAATGTCCGGTAGCTCCGCTGGAATTCGCCTTCCTGGCCGATTCCTATTTCAAAAACAAACATATGCGGGATAAGGTGGAGATCACCTATGTTACACCCCTGAGCGGTGCTTTCACCAAACCCAAGGCAACCGCCACCCTGGAACACCTCCTGGAGGAAAAACATATCAATATTGAAGGTGATTTTGCCATCGAACAGGTGGATAATGAAAACAAACAGATCATTGATTACGGCGGCCGGGCTATTCCGTTTGATATCCTGGTAACCGTTCCCACCAATAAAGGAGATGCCGTGATCGAGCGTTCCGGTATGGGCGATGACCTGAACTATGTGCCTACCCACAAAGCCACTCTCCAGTCTAAGAACCACAAAAATGTGTTTGTACTGGGTGATGCCAGCAATATTCCCGCTTCCAAAGCCGGTTCCGTGGCTCACTTTGAAGCCGAGATCCTGACAGAAAATATCCTCCGTTATGTGAAAGGAGAGCCGCTGAAAGAGGAATTCGACGGACACGCCAACTGTTTCATTGAAACCGGCGGTGGTAAAGCGCTACTGATTGACTTTAATTATACCCATGAACCGGTGGAAGGCACCTTCCCCTTCCCGGGAGTAGGACCGCTGCGGCTGCTGAAAGAAAGCCGTATGAACCATATGGGCAAACTGGCCTTCCGCTGGGTGTACTGGCATATGCTGCTGAAAGGAACGCATATTCCTTTTGTGTCGCCCACCATGTCCACCTCCGGAAAAAAGTATGATAAAGCAGAAACTGTATAACATTCATTTTTAAAAACTATTTTTTATGGAAAAAGTAATTGCAGGTAAAACCATCCATGTTAACGAAGAAGGTTTCATGACCGATTTTAAAGAATGGGATAACACAATAGGGGAAGCCCTGGCCGCTGAAAACGAACTCAGCCTGTCTCCCCGTCACTGGGAAGTGCTGACCTATTTACAGAATGAGTGGAAGAACGAAGTGCCCCTGAGTATCCGTAAGATCGGTAAAAGCGGTGTGGTGGATATAAAAGAATTCTACCAGCTCTTCCCGAAAGCCCCGCTGAAAACGGCCACGAAAATA
The DNA here is from genome assembly GCA_014879565.1 of Chitinophagaceae bacterium. Classification (GTDB taxonomy): domain Bacteria; phylum Bacteroidota; class Bacteroidia; order Chitinophagales; family Chitinophagaceae; genus JJ008. Next base: position 83,450 of record JACSRW010000020.1, on the reverse strand, counting down.
GCCGGCATCCCCAAACCTGCCAGCTGTATTTAATCAATCTTAAAACTTCAGTTATGAGCGAGAATAAAGGCGAAATAAAAAAGATGATGATCATCTTGTCAAAAGCCACACTCGAAAACGTCTATGCCGCCTTTGTACTGGCAAACGGAGCCCGGATGGAAGGGATTGAATCAGAAATCTTCTTTACCTTCTTCGGACTGGAAGCCGTACATAAGAAAAAAATGAACAGTCTGCATATCGCCACGGTAGGTAACCCTGCCATGCATATCCCCACCATGGTGGGCGGATTGCCGGGTATGGAAGCGCTGGCCACCAGCATGATGAAAAAAGAGATGGCCAAATTGGATATGCCGGAAGTGTCTGAATTTCTGGAGATCCTGTCAGACAGCGGCGTACGCATGTGGGGCTGTAAACTGGCCGTGGACATGTTCCATTACAAAAAAGAGGACCTCTTTGAGGGAGTGGAAGAAATCATCACCGTGGGTGATTTCTACAAGCGGAGTGAGGGAGAAGGGGTGCACATGCTCTTCATCTGATCAAAATCTGTTGAGATATAAAGAGTGAGTGTATTTACAGTTGAAGCAGACGGTTTTTACCGCCTGCTTTTTTATGTTCAGTGGGGCAGTTTCTCCCGTTGCCAGCCATAACACCAGGTACCGGCAAATGCAGCCAGCAGGGTTATTATTGTTGCTGTGGCACCGGTTCCCAGCTGGGCAAAAAGAGGACCGGGACAGGCACCGGTCAGGGCCCAGCCGGCGCCGAATAACAAACCGCCGATAATATTCCCCTTGTTCAGTTTACGGGTGACAAAAACGATGGGTTCTCCGTAAATCGTACGGATATTAAATCGCCGGATCAGCCAGACGGATATCACGCCCGTAACCACCGCAGAACCGATTACCCCGTACATATGAAAACTCTGGAGCCGGAACATCTCCTGGATACGGAACCAGGAAATGACTTCGGCTTTAATCAGCAGGATGCCAAACAGTATTCCGGTGAGGAGGTATTTAAAATTGTACCACCAGGGATGGCGGAGTTCGGATTCATTAAAACACACAGCATCCAGGGAGCGGACTTCAAAATCTGCATTGGAGGCGAGAAAATCCTGGTGGGCTTTATCTTTTATGGATTGTTCTTTCATCTTTTTACAGTTTAAGGATAAAGGGCAAAACCCAGTTGGCCACAAGAAAACCGCCGGCCATGAAACAGATCGTGGCAACCAGCGAGGGCCACTGCAGGGTGGACAATCCCATAATGGAATGTCCGCTGGTGCAGCCCCCCGCATACCGGGTGCCAAAGCCCACCAGGAAGCCGCCACCCAGCATCAGCAGCAGGCCTTTGGCGGTAAAAAGCGTCTCCCAGTTAAATAATTCGGCCGGAACCAGCGAACGGTAATCCTGTATGCCATAGGCAGCCAGTTCTTTTGCAAGGGCCGGGTTTACCTGCACGGGAGCCGGACTTAAAAGCCAGATACCCGTAATAATGCCACCCAGTAAAATACCGGCTACAAGGAAGAGATTCCAGCTTTCCTTTTTCCAGTCATACTGAAAGAAGGAGATACCGGAAGGGATACAGGCGGCACAGAGATGCCGGAGCGAAGAGGAGATGCCAAATGATTTGTTACCTATGAGCAATAAGGCCGGTACCATCAGACCGATCAGGGGACCTGCCACATACCAGGGCCAGGGTTGCCTTAACCATTCCAGCATAAGGGATAATTGAAGGTGAATGACTGTTTTTGTTTCCTGGGCGAAATTAAAACAATCCACCATCTTTATAGGGTATCTGTCCTTTTTTTATCGTCTGTCAGACGGGTCAGGGCAGGTTACGCAGAAAAAAATCGCGGATATTTCCTCCCATAATACGGAAGATATCGTCTTTGCTGAATCCTTCCCTGAGCAGGGCGTCCACAATGAGGGGCAATCCGGTGACGTCAAAATGAGCGGTGATGGCGCCGTCGAAATCGGAGCCGAGGGCCACTTTGTCCACCCCGATCTTATCGGCCACATACCGGATACTTTTGGCGGTGGCGGCAGCGTCTGTACCACAGACGGCAGTTTCCCACAGTCCGATACCCACCAGCCCGTTGCGCCGCCCGATTTCCAGCAGATGCGCATCACTCAGGTTGCGGGTATTGTTGCAAATTCCTTTTACGCCGGTATGTGAGATGAGTACCGGACTGCTGGTCAGGGCAAAAATTTCATCAATGGTTTGAGGAGAAGCATGGGCCAGGTCAATCAGGATTTTCAGGCTGTCCATACGCCTGATCAGGTTTCTTCCTTTATCGGTGAGCCCGCCTTTCTTTATGCCATGAGCGGAACCGCCCCAGGCATTGTCAAAAAAATGGGTGAGTCCGATATAACGGACACCGGCCTGGTAAAACGCGTCCAGGTTACGGATATCATCATTCAGGCAATGGGCGCCTTCAATACCCAGTAAACCGGCTGTAAGTTCTTTGTTTTTTGCCCGGTCGCTGATAAATCGGGCCAGGTCGTTTCCCGACCGGATAACACGAAACTGGCCTTTGGATTTATCCGCTGTTTCCTGCAGCTCTTCGCACTGATGCAGGGCCCGCTTCCGGACACTGAACCAGTCACCGGGATGACGAAGCTGGGCAAAACTGAGCAGCCCGATCTGGTCTGTTTTATCATCATTGTGCTCAATATTCATTCCTCTTGGCGTCTGGCTGACGATAGTAAATACCTGGAAAGCCATATTGGCTTCCTGCATCCTGGGTATATCCACATGCCCGTAGCGGTGTTTTTTAAGGTGATTCCGGTCCCAGAGAAGGGCATCACAATGCAGATCAGCAATAAAGGGGATGGAGTCGTACCAGCTGACTTTGGCTGGCTGTTTCACCTGCAGGGTCACCCTGTTTTTATCCCGGTCAATTATGGCTGGTGCAAAAAGAAAAAAACCGGTAAGGGCAATGACTAAAAGCAGGGAGAAATATTTCAGGATGCGGCGCCACATTTTTTGGTTGTAATTTAGGGAAAGCTGATGAACCCACAATGCACCCTTACAGGGTGCGGCTGTGAATATTGCCCCAAACAACAAACCCCCAACCTCAAACACATGATTGTAGTTTGGAGTTGGGGATTTGGCGGACTTCGAAAGCAGCAATTTACTTCTCAGGAGATTCTATTGCCTTTTGCGTATTCCCTATTCAGTTTCTAAATCTTATTCCGCAAACTCGTCCACGGTCCGCCGTTGTAGGCTTCAATACCGGAGGCTTTGAGCATATTTTTTGCCATACTGCTGCGGCCGCCGCTGAGGCAAACGGTGATTACAGGTTTATTGAGTTTTTTGAGGTCATTGATTTTGCCCCGGAGGCTGTCCAGCGGGTAATTGCGGGAACCATTGATATGGCCGCTTTTAAATTCGGCCGGGCTGCGGACATCCACAATGATGGCGCCACGCCCCATCAGTTCCTGGTAATTAACCGGTGTAATGCCGAACAGTTTCTGGATAAATGCGATCATATAGGGTGATTTATCAGTTGATGAGATAATGCATGTCGGCAATACCGCCGCCGTTGTACACATTGGTGATACCGCTCTGCATCAGCAGGCCCTGCGCCATACTGCTGCGCGCTCCGCTGCGGCAATACACCACCACCGGACTGTTAAAGGCTTTGAATTCAGCTGTCTTGTAAGGGATCTGGTCCACGGGGATATTGATGGCGCCGGGGATATGTTCCATAGCAAATTCCATAGGGCTGCGGACATCCACGATCACCGTACCGGGTGTTTTAACCAGTTCTTTTAATGTACTCATGGGATTTTTATTTTTTATTTTATTGTTTATAAAAGGGTGGTCGGGCATACATAGTCCGTAATCCGGAAGAGTCCGCTTTCTTTAATGGCTTTGAATCCTCCCTTTACATCCACGAGTTTGTCGTACCCGCGTGCCCGGAGGATGGAAGTAAAAATCATAGAACGGTAGCCGCCGGCACAATGGATAAAAGTGGTTTTATCCTTGTCAATAGCCAGCATACTTTCATTGATGAAATCCAGGGGCGCATTTTCCGCATCCACCATATGTTCACTGACATATTCACTTTTCTTACGCACATCCACCAGCTTTCCTTCTCCTTTTTCAAGACGGGCAGCCAGGGTGGCGGGATCAATGGATTCAATACGGTCTGTTTCCTTTCCGGCTTCCTGCCAGGCACGGAATCCGCCCTTCAGAAAACCGATGGTAAAATCATATCCCACTCTCGCGAGGCGGGTGATCACTTCCTCTTCCCGGCCTTCATCTGTTACCAGAAGAATTTCCTGCCGGATATCGGGTAGCATGGCGCCCACCCAGGGGGCAAACTGTCCGTCAATGCCGATATTCACTGCATTGGGAACGAAACCAGCGGCAAATACCTGCGGGTCGCGGGTATCCAGTATCAGGGCCCCGGTTTCGTTTGCCGCAGTTTCAAAGGCATCAGGACTCAGCGCCTGCTGTCCTCTGCGCAGTACCTCATCAATACGTTCATAACCCTGGATATTCAGCATTACATTCAGGGGGAAATAAGCGGGCGGGGCTACCAGACCGGTGGTTACTTCTTTAATGAATTCTTCCCGGGTCATATCGGCCCGCAGCGCGTAATTCACTTTTTTCTGATTGCCCAGCGTATCGGTGGTTTCCTTGCTCATGTTCTTTCCGCAGGCACTGCCGGCGCCGTGTGCCGGGTATACAATCACCGAATCAGGCAGCGGTATGATTTTATTCCGGAGCGAATCAAACAGATGCCCGGCGAGTATTTCCTGTGTCAGGTCGGCCGCCACTTTCTGCGCGAGATCAGGCCGCCCCACATCTCCGATAAAGAGGGTGTCGCCGGAAAAAAGGGCCTGTTCTTTTCCATCTGCATCTTTCAGCAGATAACAGGTACTTTCCATGGTATGACCCGGTGTGTGAAGCGCGGTGATGGTTATATCTCCGATCTGAAACACTTCACCGTCTTCCGTAATATGGGCGTTGAAGGCAGGTTTGGCCAGCGGACCGTACACAATGGGGGCCCCTGTTTTTTCAGACAGGTCAAGATGACCACTTACAAAATCGGCGTGGAAGTGGGTTTCAAAAACATACTTAATTTTTGCTCCGTTGAGTCCGGCTTTCCGGATATAGGGTTCCACTTCCCGGAGGGGATCAATCACGGCGGCTTCTCCGCGGCTCTCAATATAGTAGGCGCCCTGTGCCAGGCAACCGGTATAAATCTGTTCCACTTTCATAGCTGCAGTGTTTTATTAATTGTGAAGACAAAATTCGCGTTAAGCAAAAAATCAGACAGTGACTGCAATCACAGTGCCGGTTGTCAGTGAGGGAGGAGTAATTCCCGGAGAATGATAAACAGCCCCATCACCAGTATAAACCAGCCAAACCCCCTGCGCAGGGAATCGGAACTGATCTTTTGAGAGAAAAAGCTGCCCGCAAATAATCCTGCAATGGACAAAGCAGTGAAACTTAGCAGGATGGGCCAGTTAAATTCGTAATGACTCAGACTGAATAAAAAACCAAAAAGGGAATTGATAGCAATCAGCATCAGCGAAGTGCCTACCGCAGTTTTCATATCCAGTCCCAGGAAAAGCACCAGCGTGGGGATGATCAGGAAACCACCTCCCGCCCCCAGCAGACCGGTAACCATCCCGATCAGCAGACCATAAAACATCAGCGGCAGCACTCTTTCTCTTCCTTCTTTGGCCACAGGAACAGCCTCTTCCGTTTCGCGGTTCCGGATCATAGACCAGGAAGCCAGCAGCATCAGGGTGGCAAATACCAGCATGAGCAGCAGGTTCCGGGTAACGGAAACCGGGCCGATGGTAAAAAGCTGTTCGGGTATGGCTGGCAGTAAATAATGGCGTGTCAGGAAGACAGAGAGGATGGAGGGAAAACCGAATTCAGAAACTGCCCTGAAATCAAGCAGTTTTTTGGAGTAAGCCCTTAATCCGCCCACGAGACTGGTTACGCCCACAATGAAAAGTGAACCGGTGGTAGCGGCCAGGGGATCAATCCCCATCAGGTAAACCAGTACCGGTACGGTGAGAATAGATCCTCCGCTGCCGGCAAGACCCAGTGAAATGCCTATCAGGATGGCTGCTATATACCCGAGTATCTCCATTACAGTTTTGCAAGATTAACGGATGAGGCTGGTCCCGGGCGTGACTGAAATCACAGCGGGGCCTAAAGTAATTCAATCATGTTACGGTTCAGTTTGACCAGGTTGCGCTGTTCCATTTTTTTCAGCAGCCGGGAGATAACTTCCCGGGAACTGTTCAGGTCGTCGGCGATCTGCTGGTGGGAGATTTCAATATTCTTTTTCCCGGTTTTCTCTGCGTATCTTTTCAAATAGAACTCCAGCCTTTCATCCATATTGCGGAATGCGATATTGTCCACCACAGAGAGCAGTTCATCAAAACGGCTCCGGTAGGTCTGGATAACAAACTGGTACCAGGTTTTATACTGGTTCATCATATCATCCATCAGGTGTACGGGGATCATCAGCACTTCTGTTTCTTCTTCCGCCACCGCCATGATTTCACTGGTATTGGATTGGAGGGCACAGGCCATAGATACGGCACAGGCCTGCCCGGGCAGCAGGTAATACATCAGGAATTCCCCGCCTTCATGATTTTCCCGGTAAATCTTGATACGCCCTTCCAGTACCAGCACGGTGGATTTGATATACTGACCTGTACGCATAATAATATCGCCGGGATTGAAACTGCGTTGCACCGCTTCCTTTTCAATCAGTTCAATCAGCCCCTGTTCGAAATGGGGAAAGAGTTGTTTCCAGTTCATGTGACAAAGTTAGGGTTCTAAAACTTTTTCCATCTTCATACTCCGGCTTCCTTTAACGAGTATATGTGCGCCGGTAAAGGACTGTGACCGGAACCAGTCGCGGGCTTCTGCGGCATCCCCGCAGGATATAAAGGGGTGGGGAGTTTTCAGAAAATCACCCCCAACCAGTACCACGGCTTTCCATTGGTATTGACCGATCAGTTCAATCAGGGCCTGGTGTTCCTGCAGGCTTTCGGCTCCCAGTTCTGCCATGGCACCCAGCATGAGAATTTTTTCATTTGCCTGCAACCGGGCAAAATTTTCAATCGCCAGTTTCATACTGCTGGGATTGGCATTATAGGCATCCAGAATGATCTGGTTATTGCCCAGTGTCAGTAACTGGGAACGGCTGTTGGAAGGCGTGTAATTTTCAATGGCCGTTTTTATCTTTTTATCGGGTACGCCAAAACATTTTCCGGCGCAAACAGCCAGTAAAACATTGGGCAGGTTATAATCGCCCACCAGTTGCGTATGAATATTGCCGGTAGCCGCGCCTTTTGTAATTTCCACTTCCAGGAACGGCTCGCTTTTGACCATGTTTCCTTCCAGGTCGGCTTCACGGGTGCCATAACGGATAATTTTGGAAATGCCCCGGCTCATTTCCCGCAGGTAATCATAATCCTGCATGATGAAAGCTGTTCCGTTATTTGCCCGCAGGTAGTCATACAATTCTCCTTTTCCCTTCCGCACACCCTCCACACCGCCAAAACCTTCCAGGTGGGCTTTACCGCAATTGGTGATGATGCCATAATCCGGTTTGGCATAGGTACAGTACCCGGCTATTTCACGCTGGTGATTGGCCCCCATTTCAATCACGGCCATTTCCGCATCGGGTTTCACTTTCAGCAGGGTTAGGGGGATGCCAATATGGTTGTTAAGATTGCCTTCGGTGGTATAGGTGCGGAAGTGGCTGCTCAGTACAGCATGCAGTAATTCTTTTGTGGTAGTCTTGCCATTACTGCCGGTGATAGCAATAAAGGGAACAGAAAAACTGTCACGGTGCCGGCCGGCAAGTTCCTGTAAGGCTTTCAGTACATCCGGCACCAGGATGGTTTTTCCTTCTATGGCAAAGGCCGGCTCGTCAATGATGGCTGCCACGGCGCCGGCCTCAAGAGCCTGGCGGGCAAACTGGTTCCCGTTGAAGTTTTCTCCCTTCAGGGCAAAAAAAAGGTCACCGGGTTTCAGTTGACGGGTATCCGTTTGAACAGAAGGATACTGCCTGAATAAAGCGTAGAGTGATTCAATGGACATGGGGCAAAGGTAGGAGGAGAAGTTGAGAGGTTGAGAAGTTGAGAGGTTGAGAGGTTGAGGGATAAAACATACGGCACCAAACCCCAAACAAAAAAAAGCTCCCGATCGGGAGCTTTTCTTTTTGTATCACTTAGATTATCGCTTTTGCCTTCTTGCTTTGAAGTACTGACCGGTTTTCCGTTTGTTACCTTCGGGGCTGCCCATACGGTTCATGGCACAGCGGAAACCAAGGGTGCTAAGGGCCTGGTCTTCTTCAAGATGACGGCGGGAACCGGGGGTGAGCCAGTAAGCACGGTCATTCCAGCTGCCACCTTTGTACACTTTTGATTTTTCAGGGTGTATCAGGGTTGTGTTTCCGTATGCATAGGAAGACTGGGAGAGGGAGTCGCCATCGAGGAAGTCTATTACGTTACCACGCTGGTAGTTCCGGCGGCTCTTGCTTTCTGCATCAGTAACATTGGCCATTTTCACCCGGCCCAGACTGTCTTTTTCATAACGGGTGGTGGGGTCCATGGTGCTGGGGTCAGCTACATAGAGTTTCTTGTATTCGTTACCACGGAAAGGTGCAGGCTGGTCATCGAAGTCAAGCGCGGAGAGCGGACGATAGGTATCTTCCACCCACTCACTTACGTTGCCGGCCATATTATATACACCAAAACCATTGGGGTAGAAAGATTGTACAGGCGCGGTATAGAAAGCGCGGTCGTTCAGACCACCGGCCACACCGGCGTTGTCACCGGATCCGCGTTTGAAGTTGGCCAGGAATACACCCTGCCAGCTGCCGCGGCGGGTATCGCGGAGACCGTTTACATTCTGCGACCAGGGATATACCTGCTTGTTGGACTGCAGTTCCTCACCGCGTTTGCCTTCTTTCAGGCTGGGGCGGGGATTCTGGTTAATCAAACCGTAAGCGGCGTATTCCCATTCGGCTTCAAAAGGCAGCCGGTAATCAGGCAGCATCACACCAGATTCAAGGGTGGGTGCCATAGCGGGTTGCCCTTTTTTGGACTGCATGGCTTTACCGGGAGGCGCGGTATACAAACCGAGCAGGTATGACTTGGTTGTAAAGTTATTGTCACCCTGCTGCGCACCGGGTTTCAGATTGGCTTTATTAATGTATCCTTTTTGAACCAGGATATTTTCATTTACACGGTCACTTCTCCAGAGACAGAAATCTTTGGCCTGTCTCCAGGTTACGCCCACCACGGGGTAGTCGTTAAAGCCGGGGTGACGGAAATAGAATTCCACCATCGGCTCATTGTAACTCAGCTCACTGCGCCATACCAGGGTATCGGGCAGGGCTCCTTCCAGGATGGGTGCATTGGCCGGATCTGTAGGATCAAACACCCGGCTCAGCCAGTGCAGGTACTCGCGGTAATGCACGTTGGCCACTTCCGTACGGTCAATATAGAACGAAGGAACAGAGACGCGGCGGGGAATATTGTTCCAGTCGCCCATCACATCTTCTTCCGTCTGACCCATGGTGAAGGTACCGCCTTCCACAAAGACCAGACCGGGCCCGAGACCCTGCTCTTTTGCTTTGGAAACCTGGAAACCACCCTGATTCTTATCATTGTAGTTCCAGCCGGTCACGTCAGACTTGTCATGTTTCTTTTTGCCAAACAGGCCTTTTCCTTTACAGGATGCCAGCAGCACCACACAGGATAAGAGGATTGTAAAGTTTCTCATTGTTATTTGCATAAACATATGAATTGGAATAATTTTAACGCCGCACGAGGGAAAATATTGCACCCCGGGTGAAATTTGCCCTCCGGATTGCGAATATAGGCACTTTAACGGGTACCGGTTACGCAGAATTACCTTTTTTTAACCGGGAAAATCCCATCAAACCAATGCGTTAGATATGCTGAAAGGCAGGGCCTGGATAATGGCTGGAATATGCTGGCTGACCGTTTTTGCGGGCCGGGCCCAGCGTAATTATGCCCCGCATTCCGTACTGGCTACTGGTGACTGGTACCGTTTTTCCGTAACCGGCAATGGTGTCTGTAAACTGGATCTGGCTTTTTTGTCCTCCCTGGGGATACCCGCCGCTAACCTGGCTTCTGCTTCAGTCAGGATTTTTTCCGGATCACCGGGTATGCTGCCGGAAGCGAATAACGCTCCGTATTTGGATGACCTGCAGGAACTGTCACTGCTGCTGGTGGATGGCGGGGATGGCTTGCTTTCGGGCCAGGACTATATCCTGTTTTATGCTCCGGGTCCGGATGACTGGCTCAGGGATTCGCTGCAGCAAAGTTTCCGTCACCGGAAAAACCTCTACAGCCGTCAGCGGTATTATTTTATTACTATTGGCGGAAATGGCAAACGGATTCAGCAGCAGGCCGGGCCCGGACCGGCAGTTGTTACCCGGGATTATTATCAGTACCGGTACTTTCATGAGCTGGATACGGTCAACCTTCTTTCGGGGGGGAAGGAATGGTTTGGTGAAGAATTTGCCAGCGCCCCGGGCAAAACCCTCAACCGGAGTTTTTCCCTGCCGGTTCCCCATCTGATCAGCACAGAACCCTTGCAAATTTACACTGCCTGCCTGGCCCGTTCGGCCGGCAATGCCAGTCGTTTTGATATACGGCTGGATAATTCTCCGGCTCAATCCCTGCTGGTTAATCCGGTAAGCGGAGGTATTTATGATATACAGGCCAGGGAAGCCACTATCCGCTTTGCGGCCCTCGCCGCTTCCGGCTCACCGCAACTGCATTATTCTTTTACACCCGGCAGTTTCAATGCCCAGGGATGGCTCAACTGGTTGGAAATAACGGCCCGCTGCCGCTTATCCATGGAGGGGCTGACGCAATTGTCATTCCGTGACTGGTCGGTGGTGGGGAACAGCCGGGTAGAATACCGGATCAGCCAGGCGCCGGCTGATCTGCGGGTATGGGATGTAACTGATCCGTTTCAGCCCATTGGTCTGACCGGTTCTTTTTCCGGGAGTGAATACCGGGTTACCCAAACAGCGGAACGATTAAGGGAGTTTATTGCCTTTAGCTCCGGGGGTTTTTTACAACCGGTGAAAGAAGGAAAAACAGCCAACCAGGATCTGCACCTTGCAGCCCCGGCAGATTATGTGATTATCACGCATCCCTCCCTGCTTTCGCAGGCTGCAAGGGTGGCGGATTTTCACCGGGTAAAAAACCGGCTCCGGGTAACCGTGGTAACCACCGAACAGGTCTACAATGAATTTTCCGGCGGCAGTCCCGATCCGGTGGCCCTGCGTGATTTTATAAAAATGTACTATGACAAATACGGAAATGATCCTGCCAGCCGGCTGCGGTACCTGCTGCTATTCGGGGATGCTTCCTTTGATTATCTCGGGCGTATACCGAACAACAGCAACCTGGTGCCCGCCTGGCAAACGCTCCAGTCACTTGACCCGCTGAATACCTATACATCCGATGATTTCTTTGGCTTTCTCGATAACCAGGAGGATATCAATTCAGGCCTGGTCAGCAATTACCTGGATATCGGCATCGGCCGCATACCTGCGGGGAACCAAACAGAAGCCACTCATTTTGCCGATAAACTGATTGCTTATCATGCTGCGGAAAGCCAGGGAGCCTGGAGAAATAACCTGTGTTTTATTGCAGATGATGAAGACGGCAATCTGCACCTGCAGGATGCGGAAATTATCACCAGCACGGCTGCAGGTACCGCTCCGGCATTCAACCAGCAGAAAATTTACCTGGATGCTTATAAACAGGAATCCGGTGCCGGGGGAAGCCGCTACCCCGATGCCAACCTGGCCGTCAATAACCAGGTGGCCAACGGAACCCTGATCTGGAACTACAATGGCCACGGCGGTTCGTCCCGGCTGGCGGAAGAAACCATCCTGGATGCAGCCATTGTAAACAGCTGGGATAATCCAAACCGCCTGCCGCTTTTTATAACAGCAACCTGTGATTTTGCCCCTTATGATAATCCGGTGCTGGCTTCCATCGGTGAAAACCTGCTTTTGCGTCCGCGTACCGGGGCCATTGCATTAATGACTACCACCCGGCCGGTATTCGCTTTCAGTAACCGGGTAATGAATACAAATTACCTGCAATACGCCCTGCAGAAAAAAGCCGACAGCAGTTACCGTACCCTGGGAGAAGCGGTAAGGGAAGCCAAAAATTTTACCTATCAGAACCTGCCCGATATTGCCAATAACCGGAAGTTTACCCTGCTCGGAGATCCGGCTATGTCGCTGGCATTTCCACGGGAGCAGGCGGGAATTATTTCGGTGAATGGCCAGCCTGCCGGAACAGCGGATACCCTGCGCGCCGGTGAGGAGGTAATACTGGATGGGGAAATAAAGGATCAACAGGGAAACCGGCTGACGGATTTTAACGGATATGTATACCCGGTTTTTTATGATAAACCCGTTAGTTTAACAACGCTCGGGAATGATCCGGGCAGTCAGCCTGCTCCGTTCCGGGTACAGCAATCCGTGCTGTTTCGCGGAAAATTCACCGTCAGCAGCGGGTTGTTCCGCATCCGTTTCCGGTTGCCGAAAGACATTGATTACCGGTTCGACAGGGCAAGACTCAGTCTGTATGCTTCAAATGGGGATAAGGATGCACAGGGACTGGACACCCGGTTGCTCGTAGGCGGAACGGGGATTATGGACGGAAATGATAAGGAAGGGCCGGAGATCCGGGCCTGGATGAACGATGAAAGTTTTGTAAACGGCGGCTTATGCAACCAGGAGCCGGTATTATTACTGAAGCTGAGTGATTCTTCGGGGATTAATACCACCGGTATCGGGGTCGGGCATGACCTGGTGGCCACCCTCGACGGGGATAATAACAGGTATTTCCTGCTCAATGATTTTTATGAGGCGGAAACAGATAATTACCGGCAGGGGCGGGTCAGGTTCCGGTTACCGGCGCTTGAACCCGGACCCCATAGTCTGGCCATAAAGGCCTGGGATCTGGTGAATAATTCTGGTGAATATATTTTACATTTTACAGTGGCTGATGACGGGGAACTGGTAATTAAGCGGGTCTTAAATTACCCGAATCCCTTCAACCGGTATACCCGTTTCTGGTTTGAGCACAATAAACCCGGTGAAATGCTGGGCTATCAGTTGCAGATTATGACAGTAACCGGCAGGGTTATCCGGAATCTGGCAGGGACCCTGCCCCCGGGGGGAAACCGGAGTACAGAAATTGAGTGGGATGGCCGGGATGATTACGGAGACAGGCCGGGGCGGGGTGTATATATATATAAATTACGGGTAATCAGTGCAAATAAACAGGTAAAAGAAGTGCTGGGAAAGATGGTCCTTTTATAGGGGTACAGACCTTGATTCACGGGTTTTCCACATTGGAAACCAGTTACTAAGCATTTTCACAGATTCTTTAGAAATTGACAATAAAATAGGAAATCCGACGTTTTTTTCATGAAATTTGCTCTTTCGCAAGCTACCGGATGGGTACAAAAAGCATTGAGAACCACCTGAAACCGTCTTTTTTTGGTTTCAGATAATTTCTCTATTTTAGTTTTGTATTTATCCAAATGCTCTATATTTACACCATTATTAAAAATTTTCTAATGAGACCAACTGCTTTAAAACTAACTGCCGGATTACTGCTTGTTTGTGGTTTATCTTCTACTGTAAAGGCTCAGGTTGAACCTATTAACGTAGTAACCACCGCTGTACCGTTCCTTCGTATTTCACCTGATGCCCGTTCGGGTGGTATGGGTGATATGGGTGTTGCCACCTCACCGGATGCTTATTCTGGTCTTTGGAATGCTGGTAAAGTTGCCTTCAACCAGGGTCAGGGCGGTATTGGCGCCACGTATACTCCCTGGCTGAAAGACCTGGTAAACGATGTTTACCTGGCTTCTGTAGCCGGTTATTACAAACTGGATGATGAGCAGGCTTTCCATGGAGCTGTTCGTTATTTCAGCCTGGGTAACATCACTTTTACCAATATTCAGGGTAATGATATGGGTAACTTCCGTCCCCGTGAATTTGGCATTGACCTCGGTTATTCCCGTAAACTGGGTGCCAAGAGCGGTGTGGGTGTAACCCTGAAATATATCAACTCCAACCTGGCCGGTGGTTATACCAACGGTAGCACAACTTACAAAGCTGCCAACGCTGTTGCAGCTGACCTGGCCTTCTATCATGATGGTAAGGCTAACGGAAGTGGTTTTGCCTGGGGTGCTGTTCTCTCCAACCTCGGTACCAAAGTAGCGTATACAGATAATGCTGATGCAAAGGATTTCATTCCTGCCAACCTCGGTCTGGGTCTGAACTATACCAAAAAAATGAATGAGAGCAACTCTATTTCATTTGGTGTTGAAGCTAACAAACTGCTGGTTCCCACACCTCCCGGTGAAAATGCAACTGCACAGGATATCGCCGACTACCGCAGCAAGAGTGTGATCGGTGGCTGGTTCAGTTCCTTTGGTGATGCACCCGGTGGTTTTGGTGAAGAAATGAAAGAATTCCAGCTCTCCGGTGGTGCTGAATACTGGTACAACAACCAGTTCGCCCTGCGTGCCGGTTATTTCTGGGAGCATAAAACAAAAGGTGACCGCCGTTATTTCACTACCGGTCTGGGTCTGAAGTACAACCTCTTTGGTTTCAACTTCGCTTACCTGATTCCTGCCGGAAGTGGTGTAAACCGCAATCCCCTGTCAAACACCCTTCGTTTCTCTGTACTGTTTGATATTGATGGTGCCAAAGCAGCAAAATAATCCCGCACAGATCATACATATTTTTTACAGGAATCCCGGCAATTGCCGGGATTCTTGCATATTTGCAAAAAACAAAACATGTCCTATCGTATTGGCTCGGGAGTGGACTTTCATCAGCTGTCAGCTGGCAGAGAACTTTGGATCGGGGGCGTGCTGATACCGCACCATAAAGGCGCACTGGGCCACAGCGATGCGGATGTGTTGTTACATGCCATTTGTGATGCCCTGCTCGGGGCCCTGAGCCTGGGAGATATCGGGCTGCATTTTCCCAATACAGACCCGGCTTTTAAGGATATTGACAGTAAAATACTACTGCAGAAATCGTATGAGCTGGTGCGCGCACGCGGGTATGTGGTGGTGAATGTGGACAGCACCCTTTGCCTGGAAGCACCCAAAATAAAACCCTATGTGGCGGCTATGCAGGAAACGATTGCCGGTATTCTGCAAGTCGGTAAGGAGGATGTATCCGTAAAAGCCACCACCACAGAAAAAATGGGATTTGCGGGAAGGGAAGAGGGCCTGATGGCCTATGCAACTGTTTTACTGCGCCGACTGTAAGCTGCCGCCCGTTTTCATAAAGCAGGCATTATCTTTGCGCCATGCCGCAAGTGCCTGTTAAAATCATCAATCAATCAGCCAACCCGCTGCCCGCCTATGCCACGGAAGGAGCTTCCGGAATGGATATCCGGGCGGCACTGGAGCAGCCACTTTCACTCGATCCGATGGAAAGAGTGCTGGTGCCAACCGGTTTATTTATTGAATTGCCGGAAGGTTTTGAAGCCCAGGTACGTCCAAGAAGCGGTCTCGCGCTCAAACAGGGGATTACCTGTCTGAACACACCCGGGACGATTGATGCAGATTACCGGGGAGAAATTAAGATAATATTAATCAACCTTTCAGGCGGGAAACAGGTCATTCATCCGGGCGACCGGATCGCGCAGCTGGTCATTCAGCAGGTGGAAAAATGCCAGTGGGTCCTGGTGGACAAGCTGGAGGAAACAACCCGTAATGCAGGCGGATTTGGCCATACCGGCAAACAATAAATTCAAGGTTTAATGATCAGAAGCACTTTTATAATCACACTGGCCATCTCTTTGCTCACTTCCTGCCGGGCTACCCGTAAGATACAATCAGCTATTGTAAAAAAAGATACAGCGGTAGTTGTGATGCCCCCGGCAGATACCGGACGGGCCGACTCCCTTGCCTTTATCCGGGAACATTTTGAACAGATACAAAAGAACCGGATTGATTTCACCAGCTTTTCCGCCAAAGTGGATGTGGATTATGAAGAAATGGGCGGTAAAAAAATGGATGTGAATGCAGAGCTCCGCATGTACCGGGACAGTGTGATCTGGATAAGGATTACCGCTATCCTGGGTATTGAAGGACTGCGGGCCTATATCACCAGAGATTCCGTTAAACTGCTGGACCGGCAGAATAAAGTATATATCGCCCGCAGTGTGGCTTACCTGCAGGAAATCGCCGCCCTGCCGCTGGATCTCCCTTCATTGCAGGATCTGCTGATCGGTAACCCGGTATTTATGGATACTACGATAGCCGGTTACAGTAAGTCTCCCGGCAGCGTTTCCCTTCATGTAATGAATCATCTTTTTAAAATGCTCCTGACCGTGGCAGAAGAAAATAAGTTTCTGCAAAGTTCAAAACTGGATGACCTGGATGAACAGCGGAACCGGACCAGTTACCTGACCTGGTCGGATTATGAGGACAAAAAGGGTCGTCCTTTTTCTACCCGCAGGTCCATTACGGTTTCCGGGAAAAAGACCCTGGCTGTCAAACTGAATTACAAACAATACGAGTTTAATGAAACGTTAAGCTTCCCCTTTTCGGTGCCAAAAAGTTACCGGGAAGAATAGCCAGGCAAAATTTATTTTGCATATTGCCGTTTTGGTAAAGATCCCGTCCCTGTTTTTTTAACCTCAATCCAGATGCTGACATGAAAAAGACGTTCCTGCTTCCGTTTGTTTTGATTGGGTTTACCGCGGTACTTACTGCCCAGCCCCCTCAGGATAATAAGGCCCAGCTTGAAAAAGAAAGACAGGAGATCCAGCGGGAACTCCTGGAAATTCAGGGCCTGTATAATAAAGTAAAGGGGCAAACCAAACAGAGCCTCAGTCAGCTGAATATGCTGAACCGCAAGATCAGCCTGCAGGAACAGTATATCAGCACCATCAACCGGGAACTGCGAAATATCACCGATGATATTTACCTGAGTGAACTGGAGATTTACCGGCTCAGCAAACAACTGGATACACTGAAGACTCAGTACGCCAAATCTATTGTTTACTCCTATAAAAACAGGAGTAACTATGATTATGTAAACTTCATTTTTTCCGCCACCAGTTTCAATGACGCACTCAAACGGATTGCCTACCTGAAGAGTTACCGGGCCTACCGGGAAAAGCAGGTCGCCACTATCCAGGAAACGCAGAAACTGATTGCCCAGCGCAAACAGCAACAGCTGACCCGTAAAGACCAGAAAAATGTTGCCCTGCAGTCGCAAACCAAACAGGTGCAGGAACTGGCTGTACAGAAAAAGGAAAAAGACGCGGTGGTAGCCCAGCTTAAATCAAAAGAAAAGGAACTGGCCGGCCAGATCGCCTCCAAGAAAAAAAGAGACCGGGATCTGCAGAATGCCATTACAGCCATTGTTAAGAGAGAGATTGAAGCGGCGCGGCTAAAAGCAAAAGCGGAGGCGGATGCCAAAAAGAAAGCGGATGAAGCATTAACCAGGAATGTAGCCGGTAAACCCGCAACCAGTCCCGCTGCACCGGCTGATAAACCGGATGCCAATCCGAATGTAACGGCGAAAAGAAATGAACCTGCAAAAAAACCAGCCAGTTATCTTGATCTGAATGCGAAAGATGTGGCGCTGAACAGCAGTTTCCAGGCCAATAAAGCCCGTCTGCCCTGGCCGGTGGATAATGGGGTAATCACCCTCCGGTATGGCACCAATAAAATTGAGAATACCCTGCTGACTTTTGATAATCCTGGTCTCACTATTGCCACTCCTTCGGCAGGTTTGCCGGTAAAGGCCGTTTTTGACGGAGAGGTGAGCGGTGTATATAACCTGGGCGACGGGATGGCAGTCACCATTCGTCACGGGAAATACTTTACAACATACAGTAATCTTTCCGGTGTTACGGTAACCAAAGGGGCTGTTGTGAAAACCGGGCAGCAGATCGGTAAAACCGGCCGGGATGATGACGGCAGCGGCGGGCAGATTGATTTTATCCTGATGATTGAAACCCGGAATGTGGATCCCGCCCCCTGGCTCAGACGCTGAGGAAACGCTCGTAAAGCCGCTCGTACTGGGGTACGATATGGTGGATATCATATTTTTTGGAATGAGCGGCCGCTCTTTCCTTGAAACCCTGTAAACTGGCATCATCTTTCAGTATTTCCATGGCCTGCCGGCTCATGGAAGCCACATCGCCGACCTCACTGAGATAACCGGTTTCGCCGTGGATATTAATTTCTCCCAGGCCGCCTGCATTGCTTGAAATAACAGGCACACCGGCTGCCATGGCTTCGAGCGCCGCGAGCCCGAAACTCTCATACTCTGAAGTCAGCAGAAACAGATCGGCTATCGCCAGGATATCTTCCATCTGTTCCTGTTTGCCCACAAAACGAATCTCATCACATATGCCCAGTTCACGGCTCAGGTCTTCCGCAGTACTCCGTTCCGGACCATCGCCGACAAAGAGCAGTTTGGATGGTATCTGTTTATTTACTTCGGCGAAAATCTTAACTACATCCTGTACTCTTTTTATTTTACGGAAATTGGACGCGTGCAGCAGGATCCGTTCACCGTTCGGCGCAATCACTTTGCGGAATGCATCAATGGGTCTGCGGCTGAAACGGCTGACGTCCACAAAATTGAAGATCACTTCAATTTCTTTTTCGATATGGAAATGACTGAGGGTTTCTTTTTTCAGGTTTTCCGACACGGCCGTGATGGCATCACTTTCGTTGATGGAGAAAGTAACGACGGGGGCATAGGTTTTGTCCCGGCCCACCAGGGTAATATCGGTGCCGTGCAGTGTGGTAATAACCGGAATATGTTTTCCTTCTTTTTTCAGAATCTGTTTGGCCATATAAGCCGCTGAGGCATGAGGGATCGCATAATGCACATGGAGCAGGTCCAGGTCATTGTTTTTGATCACATCCACCATGGTGCTGGCCAGGGCCGTTTCAAATGGCGGGTAGTCAAATAAGGGATACGTGGGTACCTGTACTTCATGATACAGGATATTCGGGGTAAAGGCGCCCAGCCGTACCGGTTGCTGGTAAGAAATAAAATGCACGAGGTGACCTTCCAGGGCAAGGGCCTTTCCGAGCTCGGTGGCCAGTACGCCGGAGCCGCCAAAAGTGGGATAACATACAATTCCGATCTTCATAGCTGTCGCATTTGGTCAGGGGGCAACTAAGGTAACGGTTTTAACCGGGTTTGGTTTACCGTTTATGTTAAATACTTATCTTCCGTTTTCCGATTCGATTATATTAGTAAAATGAAAGAGATGAAAATACTTATGACTGGTATGCTGGCATTTTTTTCCCTGACCCTGTTACAGGCCCAGACAGCTGATTCTCTTATGATCCGGCGGATCGCGGATGAGATCCTCAGTAACGGGAAGGCCTACGAAAACCTGCGCCAGCTGACCAAAGAGATTGGTCCCCGTCTGGCCGGTTCATCCGGTATGGTGAAATCAGAAAAATGGGGGCTGGAAAAAATGAAAAGCAGCGGGGCCGATAAATCCTGGTTGCAGCAGTGCAAGGTGCCGCATTGGGTAAGAGGGGGCGCAGATGCGGCAACAGCGGTGTATACCGTGCCGGCTATCGGAACAAAAAATATGCTTCCGAAGAAAAAGATACTGGATGTCGTGGCATTGGGTAACAGCGAAGGCATCGGCCTCAAAGGATTAAAAGCTCCGGTATTACTGGTCAACTCTTTTGATGAACTGGAAGCAAAGAAAGACCAGGTGAAGGGCCGGATTGTGTTTTATAATTACAAGTTTAATCCCAATTACGTCAATACCTTTCAGGCTTACCGCGATGCCGGTCAGTACCGGGGACAGGGACCCTCCCGGGCAGCAAAATATGGCGCCCTCGGGGTGATGGTGCGCAGTATGAGCCATGCTACTGATAATCATCCGCATACCGGAGCCACCCGCTATGATAGCGCCTATCCGAAAATACCCGCGGTTGCTGTGGGGTTAAGGGATGCTGACTGGCTGGCCGGACAACTGGCAAAGGGCGAGGTATCGGTGCAATTAAAAACAATGGGCCGGATGCTGCCGGATACCATCGGGCATAATGTCATCGGGGAACTGACCGGTTCTGTTTATCCTGATAAAATCATTACCATAGGGGGGCATCTCGACAGCTGGGACAACTGCGAAGGGGCCCATGATGACGGGGCGGGCTGTGTTCAGACCATTGAAATATTAAGGGCCTTTAAAGCCATAGGGTATCAGCCAAAACATACGATCCGGTTTGTACTTTTTGCCAATGAAGAAAACGGCCTGCGCGGGGGTAGCAAATACGCAGAAGAGGCGGTTGCCAGAAAGGAGAACCATATATTGGCTATGGAAAGTGACGCGGGAGGATTTACCCCCCGTGCCCTGGGTTTTACCGGATCAGACACCCAGTTTGAAAAATTTCTCAGCTGGAGAAACCTGATTGCACCGTATGGATGCAGTGAATTTGTACGGGGAGGCGGAGGCGCTGATATTGGACCGCTTAACCGGGCTTTAAAAACACCGATGGCCAGTCTGAATCCCGATACCCAGCGTTATTTTGATATTCACCATGCCCGCAGTGATGTGTTTGAAGCGGTTAACAAAAGGGAACTGGAATTAGGCGCGGTGAATATGGCAGCGTTGATTTATCTGGTTGATCAATATGGGTTGTGAGAAATGAGTAATGAGTAATGAATAATGAGTAAGGCGTAACCGATCGCACCTGTTTTAAACACTGAACCCTCCGGAAAAAGGAGGGTTCAGTGTCATTATGACTCTTCATCAATTACTCATTACTCATTATTCATTACCCGTCATCCTGCCAGTTCCTTCAGCGCCTGGTTTACTTTTTCGAACGGAAAGCCGGCCAGTACTTCTTCCATCATCGCTTTAATCTCTGCTGTACACAGGTTGCCGATGCTGCCTTCATGGGTATGTTCAACCATTGTGGTATACGTGTACTGACCGGCTTCAATAGCGCGCCCGACTTGTTTATACGCATCCCGGAAGGGCATTCCGGCATTCACCAGTTTATTCACTTCCTCCACACTGAAGAGGTATTTGTACTTTTCATCTGCCAGAATATTCTCCCGGATTCTGATATTGTTCAGCATCAGCCCGGTCATTTCAATACAGTCTTTCAGCGTTTTGAATGCCGGGAAAAGGTGCTCTTTCAGTAACTGTAGGTCGCGGTGATAGCCGCTCGGGAGATTGGTAGTCATCAGGGTGATTTCATTAGGCAGGGCTTTGATCCGGTTGCAGTGTGAACGGATCAGTTCAAATACATCCGGATTTTTTTTATGCGGCATGATACTGCTGCCGGTAGTCAGTTCGGCCGGAAAGGAAATGAACCCGAAATTCTGGTTCAGGTAAAGACAGGCATCCATACTGAGCCGGGCCAGGGTATCGGCCAGGTTGGCGAGCGCCTGGGCAGTGATGCGTTCTGCTTTTCCCCGGCCCATCTGGGCATACACCACGTTATAGTTCAGATTATCAAATCCAAGCAGGCGGGTAGTCAGTGTGCGGTTAACAGGAAAGGAAGAGCCATACCCGGCTGCTGAACCCAGCGGGTTTTTATTCACTACATCATAAGCAGCTTTCAGGGTTACAAGATCATCCACCAGGCTCTCCGCGTAGGCGCCAAACCAGAGTCCGAAAGAAGAAGGCATGGCGAGCTGAAGATGCGTGTATCCCGGAAGCAGGTGATCTTTATATTTCTCACTTTGTGCCTGGAGCAGGGCAAAAAGCGGCTGGATGGCATGTACAAGTGTTTCCAGTTCAAACCGCAGGAAAAGTTTCACATCCAACAGCACCTGGTCATTGCGGCTGCGGGCGGAATGGATTTTTTTCCCCGTTTCTCCCAGTTGCTGTGTCAGCAGCAGTTCTACCTGGGAATGAACATCTTCCACTTCCGGCTGTATCGTGAAAGGAGTGGCTGAACCGGGTTGAGTGCTTTTATAAATACGCCGGAGTGCGGTGACCAGTTCTGTTTTTTCAGCAACCGTAAGCAGACCTGCTGTTTCCAGCATGGTCACATGGGCGATACTGCCCAGGATATCAAAAGGAGCGAGTTGCTGATCAAACTCACGGTCACGCCCAACCGTAAATTGTTCCACTTCCTTCAGGGCGGCGGTGTCTTTTTGCCAGAGTTTCATACAACCTGATTTAAGAGTTGAATATACAGATCAATGCCTTCCCGGATTTCAGCCAGGTAAATATACTCATCGGCCGTATGGCTGCGGGCTGAATCGCCGGGGCCCATTTTCAGGGCGGGAAAGGGCATCAGGGCCTTGTCGGAAGTGGTGGGAGAGCCGTAATAACTTCTTCCCAACTGCAGCCCCGCTTTAACCAGCGGATGATCGGTGGCTATACTGGTAGAGCGCAGACGGGTGCTGCGCGGAGTGACCTCACAGCTGACATTTTCCCGGATAAGCGCAATGATTTCCTCAAAAC
The DNA here is from genome assembly GCA_014879565.1 of Chitinophagaceae bacterium. Taxonomy (GTDB): domain Bacteria; phylum Bacteroidota; class Bacteroidia; order Chitinophagales; family Chitinophagaceae; genus JJ008. Next base: position 60,951 of record JACSRW010000020.1, on the reverse strand, counting down.
TGTAGAGTTCATTTATACGGGTATCCACCACAAAGCGGCAGGTGGCGGGCACCACGTTGTGCGCTTTGTTTTCCGTTTCTATTACGGTTACACTCATTTTGGAAGCGCCCAGCAGGGGGGAGATTCTGTCGAGCCGGCAGGAGCGGAACCATTCAATATCTTTCAGGGCTTTATAAAGGGCGTTTTCGCCTTCATTTCGGGCGGCATGACCTGCTTTGCCATGGCTCACACAATCCAGTACCATCAGGCCTCGTTCTGCTACGGCCATCTGCATTTGTGTGGGTTCGCCTACAATGGCGCAGTCAATGGCCGGCAGAAAAGGAAGAGTATATTCAATGCCGCCTGTGCCGCTGATTTCTTCTTCCGCAGTGGCAGCAAAAATGATATTATACCGCATGTCCTCTTTTTCATAAAAACGGAGGAATGCTGCCAGCAGGGAAACCAGGCAGCCTCCCGCATCATTACTGCCCAGGCCAAAAAGTTTGCCGTCTTCTTCCAGCGGACTAAATGGATCTTTTGTGTACTGGGGATTGGGTTTAACGGTATCATGGTGGGAATTAAGCAGGATGCCGGGCAGGTCTTCCCGGTAATATTTATTCAGGGCAAATACATTATTACCCACCCGGGTATGTACCACATTCCTTTCGCCAAGGAACCGGCACAGGATACCGGCTGTAAGGTCTTCCTGTTTGCTGAGGGATGGAGTGGCGATCAGCTTTTTCAGGAGCTCAACCGCATCATGCTGTAATATGGTTAGTTCAGTGTTCATCTGTAATACTGGTGCCACCCTGGTTGTTCAGCAGGGCATGCAATTGTTCCGCTTTACCGATAATTACTTTTTGCACGCCGCTCCGGATCGCGGCAAAGGCATTATCCAGCTTGGGAATCATGCCGGCAAATATTTTTTTCTCTGTTTTCAGCTGCTGGTAATAAGATGGCGTGATTTCCGGGATAACGGTACTGTCATCCTCCGCGTTCAGTAATACCCCGCTTTTTTCAAAGGAATAAATAAGTTCCACTGCGTATAAAGGGCTCATGCCCACTGCGATTTCCTGAGCAATGGTATCGGCATTTGTATTCAGCAGCTGTCCCTGCTGATCATGGGTAACCGGGGCAAAAACGAGGCTTATGTTTTGCTCCAGCAAAAGACGGATCAGGCTGGTATTGATAGCGTCCACATCTCCCACAAACCCGAAATCAAGCACCGGATGTTTCCGTTTATGCGCCAGGATGCTGTCGCCGTCTGCGCCGCAAAGGCCGATGGCGTTACAATGTTCTTTTTGCAGGGCTGCCACAATGTTTTTATTGATATATCCCGCGTAGACCATCGTCACAATCTTCAGGGTTTCCGCATCGGTGATGCGCCGGCCATCCACGAGCTGCTGTTCAATACCCATTTTTTCCGCCAGGCGTGTGGCCAGTTTGCCCCCTCCGTGTACCAGGATCTTTTTCCCTTCTACGGCGGCAAATGCCTGCAGAAAAGCTGGGAGTTTGGCTTCATCATCAATGATGTTTCCCCCGATTTTTATCACATAGAGTTTATCCATTGTGCTGTAAAAGATTTTCCAGTACGGCCTGGGCGGCCCATACCCGGTTGCCTGCTTCACGCGTAACGATGCTGTTCGGCCCGTCAAGCACTTCATCGCTCAGCTCCACATTCCGCCGTACAGGCAGGCAGTGCATAACCCGCGCATGGTTGGTAGTTACCAGTTTTTTATTGTTCAGCATCCATTTCGGATCACTTTCGTAGATTTTTCCGTAATCGGTGTAGGTGCTCCAGTTTTTCACATATACAAAATCGGCATCCTTTAAGGCTTCATCCTGGTTATGGGTGATGTGAGCTCCCTGTGTAAATTCCTTACTCAGTTCATAGTCTTCGGGATGGGTAATAACAAAATCAGCTTTATCCCATGCCGTAATCCATTGCGCGAAACTATTGGCCACACATTGCGGCAGGGGTTTTACATGGGGCGCCCAGCTCAGTACAATTTTCGGCCTTTTTATGTTTGTTTCCTGCAGGGATTCGGTGATGGTAATGATATCCGTCAGTGACTGCAACGGGTGCAGGGTGGCGCTTTCCAGGCTCAGTACCGGGATGCCGGCATATTTGATAAACTGCCGTATGTACAATTCGCTGTAATCATCTTCCCTGTTTTTCAGGGAGGGAAAGGTCCGGATGGCCAGGATATCAAAGTATTTTCCGAATACCGGGGCGGCATCCTTTACGTGTTCAACCGTGGTGCCGCTCATGATCGCTTCTTCCTCAAATTCAAGGGCCCAGCCTTCGCTGCCGACATTAAACACAATAGCTTCCATGCCCAGATTCTGGGCGGCGATCTGTGTACTCAGGCGGGTACGCATACTGGGATTCAGAAAAAGGCAGCCCACCCGCTTACCGGCACCGGTGCTGCGGGCAGCAGCCGGATTGGCTTTATGTACGAGGGCCCGCTGTACCAGGCTGTCAATAGCAGTACTGAGCGTACCCCCGGGGGGCGGAACCAGGTCGTGAACAGAGGTAAAATGTTTCATGTTATTCAGAAGGGGCTTGGGTTAAAAGGGCTATTTCTTCTTTAAGGGCCTCTATAAACTGTTCGGCGTCTTTTTTCTTCAGTGCGAGGGAAGGCAGCAGGCGGATCACATTCGGTTTGGCTTCACCGGTAAAAATTTTCTGGTTCAGCAGCAGGTTTTTCTTCAGGTCCTTCAGCTTTTCCGGTACATCAAAACCGATCATCAGTCCGCGGCCCCTGACATTTTCAATCACGGGGATGGCTTCCAGCTCATCACGCAGGTATTTGCCGGTCATGACCGCATTGCCCATCAGTTTTTCTTCTTCCATCACTTCCAGTACGGCCAGCGCGGCGGCACAGGCAAGATGGTTACCCCCGAATGTGGTACCCAGCTGAAAAAGTTTCGGTCGGATATGCGGCGCGATAATAATACCGGCTACCGGGAATCCATTCCCCATGCCCTTGGCCATCGTATAAATATCGGCGGATACACCGGCAAAGTCATGACTGAAAAATTTACCACTCCTTCCATAACCGCACTGTACACTGTCGGCAATATAAACGGCTCCGTATTTGTCACAATTGGCCCGGATACTTTTGAGAAATCCGTCTCCGGCCACATTAATGCCGCCTACTCCCTGGATACCTTCTACAATCACCGCCGCAATATTTTTTCCTTCATTTTCAAAACAGTCATTCAGGGCATTGCTGTCGTTGAAAGGGAGGAAGATGACATTCTCCGTCTCGTTTACCGGGGCGATATAATTTTTATTATCGGTTACTGAAACAGCGAGGGAGGTTCTGCCGTGGAAAGCCTTACTGAAAGCGACTACTTTTTTGCGTCCGGTATGGAAAGAAGCCAGTTTGAGTGCATTTTCGTTGGCTTCCGCACCGCTGTTACACAGGAATAACTGGTAATCCGGTTTGCCGGAAACCCGGCCCAGTTTTTCGGCGAGTTCAGCCTGCAGGGGAATACGAACTGAATTGGAATAGAATGCGATTTTTTCCAGTTGCTCTTCTATCCGGTTCACCCAATGCGGGTGTGTATGGCCGATACTGATCACGGCATGTCCCCCGTAGAGGTCCAGGTACTGATCACCTTTGTCATCCCACACGTAGGAGCCTTTGGCTTTCACGATGGTTACTTCGTTGATAGGATATACGTCGAATAAGTTCATTGGAGTTGTAAGTTTTAAGTGATAAGTTATAAGTAATGGCTATTGCTTATGACTTAATTGTTAGTTTTTGACCGGACTTTGGTTATGAGTGAAATAAGCATGGCTTTGATTTCATTAATTGTTGACGATAAAATTTCAAAAGCTGGTAATTCAAGATATTTAAGGTCTTTGGCAAGAATCAGAAAATATTCGGATTCGTTCGCTGAGCCGAGTGCTATGTTCAGGTAATGAGCGAAATCATTCTGCGAATTTTTTCCGCAACCTTCAGCAATATTTGAGGGAATTGAAGATGCAGCTCTTCTTAGCTGACTGGTAATACCGTAAACTTCTTCTTTAGGAAAGGCACGCGACACTTCATACACTTTCAATGTGAAGTGATGGGCTCGTTCCCAAACTGCCAGGTCCTTGAAGTTCTGCATACTTACAACTTATAACTTATCACTTACAACTTACCACTATCTCTAAAAATAGTTTGCTTTCAACTTTAAACCAGTCATCTCATCCAAACCGGACACCAGGTTCATGTTCTGCACCGCCTGGCCGCTGGCGCCTTTCACGAGGTTGTCAATGGCGGAATGGACCACCAGTTTACTGCCGGCTTTTTCCAGCTGTATGACTGCTTTATTTGTATTGACCACCTGTTTCAGGAAAATAGGTTCCCGGCTCACCATAGTAAAGGGGTGTTCTTTATAATAAGCTTCAAACAACTGGTATACGGTTTCCAGGGATTCTTCACAATGCAGGGTGGAGCTGATAAAGATACCCCGGGTAAAATCGCCCCGCCAGGGAACAAAATGCACATTAAGGTCTCCGTCGGGCTGCAGGTGCAGCAGGGATTCCCCGATTTCACCCAGGTGCTGATGCGTCAGCGTTTTATAGGCCTGGATATTATTGGCTCTCCAGCTGAAATGGGAGGTAGCGGCCAGTGACTGGCCTGCACCGGTTGAGCCGGTTATACCGGTGGTATAAATATCCTTCAGCAGGCCTGCTTTGGCAAGGGGCAATAAACCCAGTTGAATAGCTGTGGCAAAACAGCCGGGATTGGCCACATTATCCGCCTTGCGAATACTTTCCCGGTTCAGTTCAGGCAAACCGTAAATAAATTTTCTTTTTCCGCAGACAGACTGACCCGCCAGCCGGAAATCGTTGGCAAGGTCAATTACTTTTACAGAGGGGGCTATGGTTGTGTTTTCGAGGAACTTTCTTGATTCTCCATGTCCGAGACAAAGAAAGACCAGGTTCACTTCTCCTTTCTCCAGCGGGGACAGGTCATCAGTGAAGAACAGTTCAGTTTCCCCCAGCAGATCCCGGTGTACACTGCTGACAGGCTTGCCTGCATTACTCCGGCTGTGGAGTAAACGGATATTCACTTCCGGGTGATGGATCAGTAACCGGATCAGTTCTCCCCCGGTGTAACCGGCGCCGCCGATGATTGCTGTGTTGATGGGCATGGCGTATGTTGAATAATTAAAAATGAGTGATCAGTAATGAGTAATGAGTAATGAGTAATGAGTGATGAGTGATGAGTGATCAGTAATGAGTGATAAGTGGCCCTCTGCTGCTGAGAATTCTTTCTTTGCTGTAAGAACTATACAGCGTTTACCGATTACTCATTACTGATTACTCATTACTCATACGCTCGTTTACTGCCGTCCAGATCGCAACCTGGTTTCCGAATATTTTACTGAATCCCCGTACATCATCCCCGGTAAAGCCGCTGTTCATTTCTCCGTATTTGCCGAATTTGCTGTTCATGAGGTCATAGGCTGATTCAATGCCGTTTATCTGGAAGCGGTAAGGAAAAAGCTGAACAAAAACATCTCCCGTTACATTTTCCTGGCTGCGGGTGAGGAAGGCTTCGATATCGCGCATGACCGGATCCAGGATCTGTCCCTCGTGCAGCCAGTTACCGTAGAAGGAAGCCAGCTGATCTTTCCACTGCAATTGCCATTTGGTAAGCACATGTTTTTCCAGGGCATGATGGGCTTTCAGGATAAGCATGGGAGCGGCGGCTTCAAAGCCTACCCGGCCCTTGATCCCTATAATGGTATCGCCCACATGGATATCCCGGCCGATACCATAGGGACCTGCCAGACTTTGCAGGTACAGGATTGCATCACTGGGATGGGTGAATGACTGGCCATTCACCGTGGTCAGCTCTCCTTTGGTGAAGCCCAGTTTCACTTCTTCCGTTCCGGTTTTGCTGACGGGGGTGGGCCATGCATCTTCCGGCAGCATGCCTTTGGAGGACAGGGTTTCCCGGCCGCCAACACTGGTACCCCAGAGGCCTTTATTGATGGAATACTGCGCTTTTTCAAAATTCATATCAACCCCCTTGCTTTTCAGGTAGGCGATTTCTTCTTCCCGGCTCAGGTTCAGGTCGCGTACCGGGGTAATGATTTCCACCCCGGGGATCATGATATGAAAAATCATATCAAAACGCACCTGGTCGTTGCCGGCCCCGGTACTTCCATGCGCCACTGCATCTGCGTTGAGCTTTTGCGCATGTTCCGCAATATGCAGGGCCTGACTGAGCCGTTCGGCCGAAACAGAAAGGGGATAGGTATTATTCTTCAGCACATTTCCGAAAACGAGGTATTTCAGGATCCTGTCATAATATCCCTTAACGGCATTGATCGTCGTATGGGATTTTACCCCGAGCCTCCGGGCGTGGCTTTCAATCTGGTTCAGTTCCTCTTCGCTGAAGCCACCGGTATTCACGATGATACTGTGGACTTCATAGCCCTTTTCTTCACCCAGGTATTTTACGCAGTAGGTGGTATCCAGACCGCCGCTAAACCCGAGTACAACTTTTTTAGACATAACTGGAAATTATAAATGAAAGAAATGATGCAGGAGGGATTTGGGTCTGGCACCCCCGTTCCCGTTTTCTTTTTTCAGGAAGGGCCGGAGCAGTTTCCATTGTTTGAACTTTAAAAGCCGTTCAAATCCTTTTTTGTTTTCTTCAAAATACTGCCGTGTTTCTTCCGGTTCGTAGTGATCCTTCGGATCGTAGAGCATGGCCGTACACATACAGTTTTTCCGGTCCTTACTCATCAGGATATCGTAGTTCACACAGCTTTTGCATCCGGCCCAGAATGCTTCGTCCTGGGTCAGCTCTGAATAGGTAACCGGTTCATAACCCAGTTCACTGTTGATTTTCATTACCGCCAGTCCGGTTGTAAGTCCGAAAATTTTGGCATCCGGGTATTTTTCGCGGGAGAGTTCAAAAATTCTTTTTTTGATGGATTTGGCCACTCCGCTTTTACGGAAACCGGGAGAAACGATCAGGCCGCTGTTGGCCACATATTCGCCATGACTCCAGGTTTCAATATAACAGAAACCCACCCACTCATTCAGATCGGTAATGGCGATGACGGCTTTACCCTCGTCTATTTTTTGTTCAATATACTCCGGTGTGCGTTTGGCAATACCGGTTCCGCGGGCGGCAGCCGACGCTTCCATTTCATCGGTAATTGTTTTGGAATATACTTTGTCAGCCGCGGAGGCTACTCTGATAATAATTTTTTGATTGTCCACTTGTCACTTCGTTAATCGTAAGGGGTCACCAGTCCAGATTGCTTTTAATAGCCGGGGGGATTTTTCACTGACAGGGACCATGGTGAGCGGTTCGTCCTGTCAGATAACAGGGCGGCGTCGCGGGCGGGAAAAAGTAAACACATCAAACCCAACGGAATAGACTCCGCTGGTAATCGGCGCATGGAACGCAAATTGTTTGGTATGTGTCAGAATATTCGCCATCTGGCTGAATAGGTTGTAAATTGGACGCAAATTTATGCTATTAATTTATTTCAGGGGCTAAAAATTTTTGTTATAAAACAGTTGTATGGAACAGACATTCTCAGCTATACAAGAACAATCGTTAGCCAATAAAGGGCAAAGGAAAAAATCCGGATTCCGGCGTTTTATCAAACGCTTTATAGTGCTGCTGCTGCTGGCACTGCTGGTTTTCTGCTATTTCCGTTTCTGGTTTGTTTTCGGAGAAGGCAGCAAGGCCGGTGAACTCAATTTTTTTGTAAAGAAAGGGTATGTGTTCAAAACCTTTGAGGGCCGGCTGATACAAACCGGTTACCGGTCAAAGATTCCCGGCAGTATTCAATCCAACGAGTTTGAGTTTTCTGTAGTCAACGAAAAAGTGGCACAGCAACTGATGTCGAACAGCGGTGCCTTTCTGGAACTGCATTACCGGGAATACCTGGGTGCGCTTCCCTGGCGGGGGATGAGCCGCTATGTGGTAGACAGTATCATTTCGGTCAGAAAAATAAATACCCGCGATCCGCTGCCGGAATAATCACCCGGCCTGAAGCAGGAAAATGACCGGACGTTTATGCAGCCCGGGTATTTCTTTTTTCCAGGCGGCAATTGTTTTTGTTTTCACCCATTCGGCGGAGCCGGTAAGTCCGGCCGCAATACACAAACGGGTACCTGGCTGGCAGGTTTTTAAAATGGCTTCAACCAGTTGATTATTGCGATAAGGTGTTTCTATAAAAATCTGGGTGCATTTTGTCCGGGCGGATTGCTGCTCAAGCTCTTTCAGGGCTTTCATCCGTTGTGCCTGTTCAATCGGCAGATACCCGTGAAAACTGAAATGTTGACCATTCATACCACTGGCCATCAGCGCCAGCAGGATGGAGCTGGGGCCGGTGAGGGGTTTAACCGGCACATTCATTTCCTGTGCGACGGCTATAAGCTGCTGACCCGGATCTGCAATACCGGGGCAACCGGCTTCACTGACGATGCCAATGGTTTTTCCTTCCTTGATTTTTTGCCTGAATTGTATCCGCGCCTGTTCCGGGTCATCCATTGTAAACCATTCGTAATCGTCAATGACGATCGCTTTATGCAATTGTTTGAAATAACGCCGGGTGGTGCGTTCGTTTTCGGCAAAAAAAACCTGGCAGGAAAGAATATGGGTAACCACTGCTGCAGGAATCGTATCCAGTGCATTTTCTTCCAGGTTGGCGGGTATGAGGAGTACCTGTGCCAGGGCTTATCTGTTTTTTACATGGTGAACACTCAGGGTGGCGGCAATCACCGCATAGGCCGGGGCCAATACCAGTAATATATGCATGGCATAAAAAAGAAAACCGTTACCTATTGACAGCCCTTTGTGGCGGCCGGTGAATGCAATACTCTGGGAAAGGGTGAATTCGTTCCGGGCCAGGCTATAGTCCAGCATGGATACCCCAAAATAATAGGATTCAAGGAAGAGGGCAATTACCGGTGTAACCCATCCGGCAAAAGGAATCAGCGACAACAGCAGCAGGGCCAGCAGATAAACACTTTGCCAGCCGGCATTTCGTAGTGCAAGCCGAACGCCCCGGGCGGCATCCTTTTTAATATCCGCCCATACAAACTGGTGTTCCCTGCCGTCAATAATCGCTTCTGTTTTTTCACTCAGGTAAGTAAACAGGGGAGAACCGATAATGAGTATAACATATTTGAACAGGGAGAAATAAAATAAGACCAGTACCAGCCGCAGCATCATGCCGGACATCACAAAGAAAAAACTCAGCCATTCGCTTCTTTCTTTTTGCAGCCAGTTTTCCACTCCCAGTTGCTGACTCATCCAGGAAACCACTTCATTGGAAGATTGCCAGAAAAAAATCATACCGGTAATAAACAGCACACTGTACACCAGCCCTGGCAGCAATATCCAGCGGAAAAGCCGGTTGCGCCGGATAAAGATCCGGGCATCTTCGAAGGATTGAAAGGCTATGACAATTTCTTTGAGCAAATCCTTAATTTTCAGGGCTAAATATAGCTGTTTTACAGCGAGGAACTGAAACGCTGCCGTATAATTTTTGTCTGTGAGCCAATCAAAAAAACTAAGTAAAGATTTCTATGCCGGACCGGATGTGCTGGGGATTGCCCGGGAATTACTCGGAAAAATACTGGTAAGCCGGCAGGATGGATTTACCTGTTCAGGCCGTATTGTGGAACTGGAAGCTTATGCCGGCATTTCGGATAAAGCATCGCATGCGTTTGGCGGGCGGCGTACCAACCGTACGGAAATTATGTATGCTTCCGGAGGAGTGGCCTATGTCTATCTCTGCTACGGGATTCATCATCTTTTTAATGTGGTGACCGGCGAGAAGGATACACCGCATGCCATTTTAATCCGGGCCCTGGAACCGCTGGAAGGAACGGAAAAAATGTTGCAGCGAACCGGAAGGAAAAAAGCAGATCATACATTAATGAGCGGCCCCGGACGACTGAGTAAAGCCCTGGGGATTCATAAAGGGATGAGCGGGCAATCGCTTTTATCCGGCTCCCTGTTTATAACGGATGATGGCTTCAGGCCTGCAAAGAACACTGTTTTAACCGGTCCCCGGATAGGTGTGGAGTATGCCGGAGCCGATGCCTTATTGCCTTATCGGTTTTACCTGAAAGGTCATGCGGCTGTTAGCAGGCGTTAACCAAAACCGGATAATAAAGCATCAGTGAGCAAAGCCCAAATGATTTATCTTCCGCTGAAAATTGGCTGACCGCTGTGAAAAAATTAAAACTGATTGCCTTGCTTGCAGGTCCCCTGGTTGCGGGGCTGCTTTACTGGCTGAATCCTTTCCAGGTGGAGGAACCGGCGGCCCGGGTGCTTGCGGTGGCCGGACTGATGATTACCTGGTGGGTAACCGAAGCTATTCCAATGCCCGTTGTGGCGTTGCTTCCCCTGGTATTATTTCCTCTTCTGCAGATCAACACCATCAAGGCCACGGCAGCGGCCTATGGCAATGAAGTGATTTTTCTTTTTATGGGCGGATTTATGCTCGGACTGGCCATTGAAAAATGGAACCTGCACCGCCGCATTGCGCTTAATATTGTCAGGATGACCGGTACGAGCGGCAACCGGATTGTATTGGGGTTTATCCTGGCAACCGGTTTCCTGAGTATGTGGCTGAGTAATACCGCCACCACCATGATGATGTTTCCGATAGCCCTGTCGGTGATCCATGTTTTAAAAGAGAACCGGGAAGAGGGGCATTTTGCTCATTTCAGTCTGAGCCTGATGCTGGCAATTGCCTGGTCTTCCAATTTCGGTGGCATTTCAACGGTGATTGGCACTCCTCCCAATGTACAGTTTGTCGGTTATTTCGAGAAAAAGTACAATACGAATATTGATTTTCTGGATTGGATGCTCTTATGTACGCCCCTGGCCCTGCTGCTCATGCTCAGTTTGTACTGGGTCACCACCCGCTGGCTTTTTCCCAACCATATCCGCTCCAGTGATGCCGCCAGACAGCATATAGCGGGGGAAATTGCCCTGCTGGGAAAATTGCGGATACCCGAGAAAAGGGTACTGGTTATTTTCGGGTGTACTGCCCTGTTATGGATTTGCAAGGACCTGATCAATTCAGTCCAGACTTATTTCCGCCTGGATGATAATATGATTGCCATCCTGGGCGGGGTTTCGCTTTTTATATGTCCCTCCGGAACAAGGGATGCAGAAAAGGATCCGTTGGAAGGATTATTGAACTGGCAGGATACCAAAGACATGGCCTGGGGCATCCTGCTTTTATTCGGCGGGGGAATTGCCCTTGCGGATGCTTTGGAGAAAGCCGGACTGATTACCGGGCTGGGAGAATGGATGGGACAGTATGCCGGGAGCGGGCTCCTGCTGGTGTTCCTCGTTACACTGTTATCTATATTTGTCAGTGAAGTGATGAGTAATGTGGCACAGGTGATTGTTTTTTCTCCGGTAGTCTGTACGCTTGCAGATTCCGTAGGCATGAATCCGCTTTTACTGGGTATTCCGATGACACTCGCAGCAAGTTGTGCCAGCATGCTGCCCATGGGCACGCCTCCGAACGCCATAGTTTTTGCCAGTGGTCATGTAAAGATCAGGGATATGCTGAAAGCCGGGCTGGTGATGAACCTGCTGGCCATAGGGCTGATAACCCTTTTCAGCTGGTATCTGCTGCCCCTGCTGATGAAGCTTTGATGGAGGGTGAGTGGTGAGTGAACGGAAAGATCAGAACCGCGGACAGTTCAGTTTCTTCGCATTCGGATCGGAAGGCTTTTTAATATAAATCAGGGAAATCTCCATGCCTCCCCTTGTATTGGAAGCGGGTTTCAGGCTGGAGGTATTGGCATCATAGGAGGCACCGATCTGGAGACCTTTAAATTCAAGACCTACATAGGGTATCGCCGCATCTTTAAAACGGTACCAGAGACCGGCATAAACATTTACCGGATCGTCTTCATTGTTATTTACATTATAGGAGAACGCGCCGCCCACCACAGTATTATAAGCTTTGGCCTGCATACTATGATTGGCCGCGATATGTAAGTAGTTATAAGAACCTACGGGGATACGTCCGCCGGCCTGAATGGTGGTACGTGTATTCAGGATATAATTCCCTCCCTGGAAACTTTCCTTGGGGCGGTTGATATGATACATGGAGGCTCCGATATAAAAATTGTTATAGCCGTTGGTGCTTCCGTTATAGAGTACCCCTGCGTTCATGTCAAAATAACTCAGGTTGAGCTGGTTGTTCAGAAAAATTTCACTGGTTACTCCGGTGAATCCGAGCGGGGTTAACTGGTCGGCAAATGTCACTTTGGTAATGTCCAGCCGTTTGTTGATATAGGCACCCTGAAACCCTACCCCGATCTGGTGGAAACCGTCTTCATCCAGTCCTTTATGAAAAGCCACCGAACCGCCGGCATAATTGGTTACGAGTACGCCATCACCAGCCCGGTCGGTAACCCCCAGGAGTCCAACACCCAGCTGATCCACTTCCGCCAGCCTGTTTTTCATAATGCCCATGTCGAAGGAAACGGTTTTGGTAACAAAGGCGTTGCTGATCGTAGGCCATTGATTGCGGTAATTACCGGCAATCCGGAAATCGCCGTCAAATTTCCCCGTCAGCGCGGGATTCAGGGTAAGCGGGGAGGCGAAGAACTGGGAAAAATTGGGATCCTGTGCACGGGTTCCGCTAACCAGTGCCATCCATATCAGCAGGGTGGAAAACAGTTTTTTCATTCTCAGCAAAATAAGTTTATCGGCATTTGCCGGGGGAGTTCCGTCCGTTCTAAAACCGTCAAAACGTAAAGAATCACCCTTTGATTGCCCGGCCGTCCAAAATTCAGGTTGGTACGAACCGGTAAAATACAACTTTTTAAAGACCCGGCCGGTAGAATTAATGCTGCATGGACCGAATTTGTGGCAAATCAATAGGGCCCGGCTTTGACTAACTGGCTGGCTTCAAGGGACTGAGGGGGCAGACGGCTCACATTTGCATTTTGGGACCAAATGCCAGGTCGCCGGCATCACCCAGTCCGGGCACGATATAACCTTTGGCCGTGAGCTCATCATCAATATCCCCGCACCAGATTTTTACCGTGGGTTCTTCTCTTCTCACATACTCTATGCCAACCGTACAGGCAATGGCAGCTACGATATGGATTTCACGGGGTTTTCCTTCAGCCCGCAGAAAATGAATGGTTTTTACGAGGGAAGAACCCGTGGCCAGCATGGGATCGGAGATGATCAGTACCCGGTCATCTATTTCGGGACAGGAAAGGTATTCAAGGCTGATTTCAAAACTGCCGTCGGGATGATGTTTCCGGTACGCGGAAATAAATGCATTGTCCGATTTGTCAAAATAGTTCAGCAGGCCCTGATGCAGGGGCAGACCGGCCCTTAAAATGGTGGCCAGTACCGGGTAATCTTCCAGTACCTGGTGGCTGGCGATACCGAGTGGGGTGGGTACCTCTTTGGTGACCTGGGGCAGAATTTTACTGATTTCATATGCGGCCACTTCGCCGATCCGTTCCAGGTTACGGCGGAACCGCATCCTGTCGGTTTGTATCTGCGTGTCCCGCAGTTCACTGACCCAGTTACTGATTAAAGAATGCTGCTGACTGAGATTGACGATCATGATGCATGCTGGTTTTAACTTCCTCCGGTCCGGGAAGAAAGTCATGCCCGAAAGAGAAAGGATCATTTACTTTCGCAAAACTAATCTAAAAATGCTTTCATGCTTTACAGGGCAATCGGTTTAATGAGCGGCAGTTCGCTGGACGGACTGGATATCGCATTTGTTGAATTTCAGGAACAGGGCGGGAAATGGACTTTTGAAATAAAGGAGGCGGAATGCCTGCCCTATGCTAACGACTGGCGGGAGAAATTGCGGACCGCGACCTCCCTTTCTGCCCGGGAATATCTGCTGCTGCACAGTGCCTACGGACATTACACGGGAAAGCAGGTGAATGCATTTATAGAAAAATACGGGCTTCAGTACCAGGTGGCGGTTATCGGTTCACACGGGCATACCAGTTTTCACCTGCCGGCAGAAAGGATGACCGCCCAGTTGGGAGAAGGGGCAGCCATTGCCGCTGAAACGCAGCTGCCGGTTGTTTCCGATCTGCGTGCACTGGATCTGGCATTTGGCGGCCAGGGTGCTCCCATTGTACCGGTGGGGGAAAAAATGCTGATGGGGGACAGTGATTATTTCCTGAACATCGGGGGTATTGCCAATATTTCCTGCAACACGGAACCTTATATTGCCTTTGATATTTGTCCGGCCAACCGGGTGCTGAACCTGCTGGCCAATGATGCCGGAAAAGAGATGGATGAGGGAGGAGAGCTGGCCGCATCGGGAAAAACGGATTTTTCCCTTTTTGAAAAGCTCAACCAGCTGGATTATTATCGCCGGACCTGGCCCAAATCCCTGGCCAATGAATTTGGAACAGATGTGGTATACCCGATGATTAAAAAAGCAGGGCTCTCCCTGCCGGATGCGCTGGCCACCTATACAGAGCATATTGCCCGCCAGACGGGGAATGCAGTCCTCGCGCTACGGGAACATACCGGCCGCCGGGAAGCTGCCCGGATGCTGGTTACCGGGGGCGGTGCATTTAACCGCTACCTGGTAGAGCGGCTTTCGTTTTACCTGCAGCCTTCTTCCGTTTCGGTACTCGTACCCGATGAAAAACTGGTTAATTACAAGGAAGCCCTGGTCATGGCGTTTATCGCTGTATTGCGCTGGCGGCAGGAATACAATGTGCTGGCATCCGTTACCGGGGCCACCCGTTCTTCAATAGGGGGGGCATTGTGGACAGGGCAGGATGCCTGATTTATAACCCGAGTACTTCTTTCAGTTTACTGTAACCGGTCCGGCTTACAGGCACTTTAGCGCCTGAACGGAGGATGGCCACATGATTGTCTTTTTCATAGGGATCAATCCGGGTGATCTGTTGTACATTGACAATATAGGAGCGATGGGAACGGACAAAATGCTGGGGATCCAGGGCCTGTTCAAAATGGGTCATGGTTTTGTTTTTGAGAAAATAACCTTCCGCGGTATGAATTTTTACATAATCATCGGCGGCTTCCAGGAACCATACATCCTGTACGGAAATGATTTTGATTTTACTGCCATTCCGCACCACGATCCGTTGCCGCTGAGCCGGGGAAAGACCGGCGGTATCCAGTAATTCTGCCGTGGCGGATGCTTCTTCCGGTTTGGCTTTTTTCTCCATCCATTTAGCGATAGCCCGGTCAAAACGATCCTGGTTAAAAGGCTTGAGCAGGTAATCCACTGCATGGGCTTCAAAAGCCCGGATGGCATACTCATCAAAGGCTGTGGTAAAAATTACGGCCGGTGGATTTTCCAGCAGTTCCAGCATTTCAAATCCGGTGATTTTGGGCATCTGAATATCCAGGAAAATCAGGGAGGGTTGCTGTTGCTGGATGGCTTTCACGCCCTCAAATCCGTCGCCGCATTCCTGCACGATTTCCAGCTGGGGGTGTGCCTGCAGGTATTCCCTGACCACACTGCGGGCAAGGGGTTCGTCGTCAATAATGATTACTTTATTCATACGATGCTTTATCAGGTTTATTCAGGTTGGGGTATCTGTACACGGGTAATAAAAGTATGGTCACTGGCTTCGGTTTGTACCAGGTCGTTCCGGGCAAAAAGCAGGTATAACCGGCGCTGTACCGACTTCAGTCCGAAACCGGTTCCCTGTTTGGGAGAAGAGGTTTCGGGATCAAAGGGATTGGTAACGGTTATGATCAGTTGTTTGTTTTCCGCCACAGCTGTCAGCCGGATAACGGTTTCCCCGATCGTATCATAGAGCCCGAATTTAATGGCATTTTCTACTATTGGCTGGAGCAAGAGCGCCGGAAGCCGGAGAGCGCCGGCCTCAGCCGGCACACTGATAGCAGTACTGAGCCGGTTGCCGAACCGCACTTTTTCAATATCCAGGTAGAGTTCGAGATACTGCAGTTCTTCCGACAGGGTGACCCACTGGGTTTCATCTTTTTTTATAGTGCCCCGGAGAAAATCAGATAATTGCTGCACCATTTTACGGGCTTCCTGAGGCCGGCTGCCAATCAGGGCATTGATGGAATTGAGACTGTTAAACAGAAAATGCGGCTGCAACTGCTGACGGAGTTTGAACAGTTCCGCTTCCCGGGCCAGTTTTTCCGCATCTTTTTTTCTTTCCTCCTGTTCCTTTTGCTCAAGCTGACTGTACCAGAGAATACTCACCATGGTGATAAAGCCAAGCAACAGAAAAGCCATGCTGAAGCGGATAGACAGGGAATTATATAACAGTAAGGTATAACCGGAAACATCTCCCAGGATCCATTTTAATAATCCCTTGCTCAGCAACAGCCAGATAATGGTCAGCAGCAGACAGAGGGCAAAGACATTGATATATTGCTGACCTCTGGGCAGGTAATAGCGGAGAACCAGCATCACCAGCAGACAGGCACCCAGGAGCAGTCCGTTGCTGATCAGGGTATCCAGGGCCGCTGTCTGCCAGTTCAGTCCGAAGAAATGCAGCAGCATGGCCTGGTCGGCCGCGATGATCAGCCAGCAGAGGATAAAGATGATCCGGAAACGTATTACTGATAAGGGGGATAAAGCCATGAGTTTGCTTATGCAAGGTTCAGCATTTCCAGGGTATTGCCAAAACGGATCTGTTCCGCTTTTTTCTGTACCAGGTGAAGGTAACTGTCGGCATTCTCTCTTTCCTCAATACGGCTGTACAGCTCGGCCCCGTCGATCAGTTCACCAAGCTGGTACAGTTCGCTGATACTGATAAACTGCCACTGCACCAGTTGCAGTTGCTGGTTATAAAAAATTTCTTCTTCCTTCATGCCCATACTGTGGGCTTTGTGATAGGCTTCTTCCCGGCTGCCTGCCTGAATGAGGCGGAGTTGTTCATCGAACTGGGCGGTGTGTTGGCCATCGCCGCAGATGATGCGGAAGATCAGTTTGGTTAAATACCAGTTCATGCGGTTGGTTGACAGGTTTTATGGTTAAAGAGGTTGAATGGGTCAGAAACTTTTGATTTCAATTCCGCCGAATATCACAGTTCCCTTGATGACAAGTACTTTATCACTTTCTGCGGATGGATGGGTAAAATGGCGTTTGTCTTCCAGACCGCCAAAGATCATAACGGCTTCCGATTTCACTTCCCAGTTGGAGGGGATGATCAGTTTGCTCCCGCCAAAAATCGTGGTCACTTCAATAACTGCTTTTCCCCGGATATCAGCCTGGCTCAGGTTCAGTTCGGTGCCGCCAAAAATGTTTACAATATCTCCTCCCTTAAAATCTTTCGACAGGATATTCTTTTTATAACCGCCGAAAACAGATGTGGCATCCACAAAATCTTCCTTACTCCAGTTTTCTTCGGCGAAGGATTGTTCAGTCCGGCCGGTTTCCGTTTGCGGACCACTGCGGGAGAATTCATTTTTTTCGGAACGGCCGCATTGTTCCCAGATTTTCCGCCGGGGGCGCAGGATGATCAGCAGACCTGCCGCAATCAGGGCAATGGGCCAGAAATAACGGTAAAAGGGAAGTCCGGGAAAAAAGTCGCGCAGCAGGAAAGCGCCACCAATAAAAATAAGGATGAACCAGGCCGCCCCCCGGAAACCGTGACGGAATCCCAGAAACAAGCCAAGGGTGATCAATAACATTTGCCAGCTGAATATCCAGTCGGGCAGTTCCGGTACACTTACCCGCAAAAGGGCGGCTATACCCACTATCAGGATAAGAAGGCCGGTCCACACATGCCCGTGCCGGCTGCCTTCTGCCATCAGATGCATTTTCCGTTCTTCCCAGTACTGCCTGCGTTCCTCCCGGTAGGTTCTTCTATCGTCGCGGTCCATAGTAGCAATTTTTTCCAAAACTATACCCGGCAGACGGATAAGTCAACTCCGGATGGGCCGGAAAGGCAGTATTATCGGTGAATGGCGGATTTTAAAGGGCCAATTGGAGTTGAGGGGTTGAGAGGTTGAGGGGTTGAGGGGTTGAGAGGTTGAGGGGTTGACACGGATGTCACCCTGAGCGTGCCGAAGGGTGAAGTTGGAGAGCAGGTCCAAATATCAAACTCTTGTTTGGAGTTTGATGTTTGGGGGTTTGGGCTGGCTTCGAAAGCTTAACAATGTTTCTTAGGATGCCCTATTGTTTGTTGGCCATTGAGAACCCACAAAGCACCTTTACAGGGAGCTGTCATGATTACTGTCTAATGCATATTGCCTGGTGCCTGTTCCGTATTGCCCACTCCCCATTCTCCTAATTCAGCGAGGCACTCCATATCAGTTCATACGGATCCCCCGGTCCTTTTATACAGGTAAAAGTGAAGCAGGTAATAAACGGAATGCGGTAGTTCTCCCGGCTGCCGGGTACGGCCATGTCAAGAGACCCGGAAACATAGGCTTCCGTGGTGGAAGTTTCCAGGGCCTTGAGCCCGCGGGGAACTGTCTGCCGGCCATAACCGATATCATAGCGGCGGTAAGCCAGCCTTTCCACAAGGTTCTGAACCAGTCCCGGCTGGTCAATCATAGCGGAGATGTGCAGATCCTTTTTCATAACCTGAAGTTTTGAACAACCCCGTCTGCACTGCACTTTCGCACCGGTTGCCTTTAACTATTAGATGCAGGAATGTCCCGGGTTACTTACTAAAGGAATGTGAAATCAGCATAGCCGGGGTATAAAAAAAGCCCGGAACCCTGCTTCTCTGGTTACTGTAATTGACTGAGGAAAGGCTGTTCAGGTGAAGCAGTGTATTCCGGGCAAGGGATGTTTGTTTCCGGTACGGCTACGGATTAAACAGGAACCTTTTCGGGTTCCTCCAATACGGATACGCTATCAGGAAACCATTAACCGGGGTGGATTATCTGCATGCGGGCCGGAGGGGGTTGCGGAGGTATGAAGTGTAAAGGTAAAGTCCCGGAGGAGGCGGGACAATACTACTTTCGGGGTATTTTTTGCGGGTTGGGGGGCTTCGCAAGCCAATAAACCCACAATGCACCCCTGCAGGGTGCTGTCATTGCCTATTGCCCATAAACCCAAACCCCCACCTCACGGCCTGTGTGCCCTGATTGCCAGTAACATAACCAGGAAGAAAGGCAATACGGAGGCTGTAATCCGGAGATTGGATTCCATCAGTCCGATAAACAGCATAAGACTCATCAGCAGGGCAATACTTACAATGCCGGCGAGACTGAGATGCCGGGACGGGTTTCGCTGAAACAGGGTGTAAAGCAACAGGAGCTGACCCAGTAAGGGCAAAATGACAAAGGGGTGCATCACAGCAGACGGATCACGGAAACCTTTTGTGAATACTTCAGCTTCCATCTGGAAAATAAATCCATGCTGATCCTTTCCCCATTCCAGGTAGCCGGCGAGGGGTAAAAGAATAAGCAATAAGTTGAGTATTTTTTTGTACAACATGATATAGCGCTTTTTAAAGGGATCATATAAAACAAAACCGGTCACCGTCAAATAATCCTTTGTCGCTGAGCTTAAGATGGGGAATCACCAGCAGGGCCATAAAGGAGAGGGTCATAAAAGGTGAACGGAGTACAGAGCCCATTTCTTCTTTTGTCATCCGGTCTATGGCAGTATATGCGGCGGCGATCTCAAAGGCATCCTGGTCACTCATCAGACCGGCCAATGGCAGGGGCAGGATCATTTCATGCTGACCACATACTGCACTCAACCCGCCTTTTTCAGCGATAACCAGGTTAACGGCCCGGCAGAGGCTTTCATCATCCACACCCACTGCCACGATATTATGGCTGTCGTGCGCGACCGAAGAAGCCAGGGCTCCCTTTTTCAGCCCAAATCCGTTGATGAATGCTGTAGCTGCCGGCGCATCCCGGTACCGGTTGATCACAGCTATTTTCAGAATATCACCGGGGCGGTCCGGTTGGAGGATTTCTTCATGTTCGCCCACCCTGGCTGAAATACGGTTGGTAATCAGCTGCCCGTCAATCGCCTGAATCACCGGGATGGCAAGTTGTTTATCCCCGTCTGTTACCAGCCAGTTTGCGGTGATTTTCTCCCGGGAACTCATACCCTTTAGCTCAAAATCCTTAACCTGCTTAGGCGTACAGCAGAAATTATTTACAGGCTCGATCGCTTGTCTTTTTATATAGGATTTATTTTCCTCTGCTACCAGTTCACCACCGATAAAGGTTTTCAGTACTACAAAATCCTTCAGATCCTTCAAGAGTATAAAATCAGCCGGATCCCCGGGCCGGAGCTGGCCCAGCTCCAGGCCATAATGCTGAACCGGATTCATACAGGCTGCCTGTAAGACTTTATACAAATCGGCTCCTTTTTTTACCGCCCGGGCGCATAGCTGGTTGATATGTCCTTCCAGTAAACTGTCGGGGTGTTTATCATCGCTGCAAAACATGATCTGCGACGGCCAGTCATTCAGTAATCCGATCAGGGCCTCAAAATTTTTCGCGGCACTTCCTTCCCTGATCAGGATTTTCATACCGGTCTTTAATTTATCCAGCGCTTCTTCGGCGGTAAAACACTCATGATCTGTTGAAATGACCGGACCACCCCCTGCTTCGGCCGGCAGCTTAACGGGCCGGGCATATAAAGCTGCCTGTTCTCCCCGAAGTCCCGGCGCATGACCATCTACCGGTTTTCCCCTTTGCCGCGCGGCGCTGATTTTTTTAAGTACCTCCGGATCTCCCTGCAGGACCCCGGGAAAATTCATCATCTCACTCAGGTACCGGATCTCCGGCCGGTCAAGCAGTTGCTCCACCGCGGCGGAATCCAGTTCTGCCCCGGCTGTTTCAAAAACAGTGGCCGGCACACAACTCGGGGCCCCGAAATAAAATTTAAAAGGCACGCTCTGCCCGTTGCGGATCATGAATTCCACTCCATCCATCCCGCAAACATTCGCGATTTCGTGCGGATCACTGATTGTGGCCACCGTGCCATGCAGCACGGCCAGGCGGGCGAATTCGGAAGGAGCCAGCAATGAACTTTCTATATGGACATGACTGTCCACAAAACCAGGAAGCAGGAAGGGCAGGACTTCTCCGGGTACAGGGATTTCCCGCAGTACCGAGACGATTTTTCCGGCAGAAACCTGCAGGGTGACGGGGTATTGTGATCTGCCCGGAATGTCCGCCAGGATCGCCCGGATGGAAAATGAACCATTCATATAAACAGGTTGTTATCTGAATAAAATTAATAATTTGAATCGCGGGAACAAGTAGATTTGTTCACTCAAATTTTTTACCCAATCATTAACCATGAAAAAGATTGTATTATCCCTTTTTGCTTTTGCTTTATTAATAAGTGCAAAAGCCCAGACCGCTGAAGAAATCATCAGCAAACATATTGAAGCCATCGGGGGCGCCGATAACTGGCGGAAAGTGAATTCTGTTAAAATGGAAGGCGTTTTACAGGTACAGGGAGCTGAAGTGGCGGTTACGATCACGGTGCTGCATAATAAAGGTATGCGACAGGATATTTCCGTTATGGGCATGACCGGTTATGAATTTGTGACACCTACCGAAGGCTGGAGTTTTATGCCTTTCCAGGGTCAGCAGGAGCCGGAAGCCATGACAGCCGAGAAACTGGCTGAATCACAGGACCAGCTGGATGCGCAGGGTAACCTGGTGGATTATGCGCAGAAAGGACATAGCGCCGAATACCTGGGCAAGGAAGATGTGGAAGGAACCGAATGTTTTAAGATCCGGCTGAATAAAAAAGGCGGCACGCATGAAACCATGTTCATTGATCCTAAGACCTTTTATGTTCTCCAGAGCAAAACCGTGCAGAAAGCCAACGGCCAGGAAATGGAAGTCACTTCCACTTTCGCGAATTATGAAAAACTGCCGGAGGGGATTGTAATTGCCAAATCCATCACACTGCCATTCGGGGAAATGGTGCTGGGTAAAGTAACCATCAATGGCCCCGTGGAAGAATCCGTTTTCAAAAAATAAATGCAAACATTTTTCAGGAACCCCGGTACCATATCGGGGTTCCTTTTTTTATACAAATACAGTAAACCATGCGCTACCTGTTACTTACCTGCAGCCTGTATATGAGCATGCTGCTTTCAGCACAAACACCTGTCAACAGCAGTATTTTCGGAATGATGGAAGCCCGCTGGCTGGGTCCCGGTACCATGAGCGGCCGGATTACCGCTATTGAAGGTGTGGCGAAAGACGGGAAAACCATTTATGTCGGAACGGCCGGCGGCGGTATCTGGAAAACCACGAATGCCGGGGCCACTTTTAAACCGGTATTTGACCGGCATAACCAGAGTATCGGCGCCCTGGCGATTGATCCCCTGAACCCGAAAGTCATTTATGCCGGTACAGGGGAAAGTAACATGCGCAACTCCGTATCCATCGGCGATGGTCTCTATAAATCAACGGATGGCGGGGAGAACTGGATCCGACTGGGACTGGAAAAAACAGAGCATATTGCCAAAATCGCAGTTCATCCGGCGAAAACAAATATTCTGTTTGTAGCCGCACCCGGTCCGCTCTGGAGCAGCAGTCCGGATAGAGGATTGTATAAATCAACGGATGGCGGAAAAACCTTTGAAAAAATACTTTATATCAGCCCGGATGCAGGCTGCGCGGATGTGGCCATAGATCCCCGTAATCCGGATATTCTTTATGCTTCAACCTGGGAATTCAGGCGCACCCCTTATTCGTTCAGTTCGGGTGGTAACGGAAGTGGTATGTGGAAGAGCACCGACGGCGGAAAAACCTGGCGGGAACTCCGGCAGGGATTGCCGGCAAAACCATTCGGCCGGATTGCATTTGCCATAGCACCTTCCGCGCCGGAAAATATTGTGGCCATTGTGGAGGCTGCGGAAACAGGTCTTTATATTTCAGCTGACGGAGGTGAAAACTGGAAAAAACAAAGTGCCACACTGAATGTAGTGTCCAGGCCTTTTTATTTCTCCACCATTGTCATTGATCCGCATAATCCTAAAAGGGTTTACCGGCCTGCTTATTCTTTTTCTTATTCTGATGACGGGGGTTATTCTTTTGCCGAAGCCAGTTATGAAGGAGGATGGGTACACAGCGATCACCACGCGTTATGGATCAATCCGGCCAATACAAACCAGTTGTACCTGGGAACAGACGGTGGCGTATATTTCAGCCTGGACCGCGGGGCCAACTGGAACTTTGTTCAGGGGTTGCCGGTTGGGCAATTTTACCATGCGGCAGTGGACAATAAAAAACCGTACAATATTTACGGAGGACTTCAGGATAATGGCAGCTGGGTAGGTCCTTCTGCTGCACCCGGAGGGGTGGGGAATAATGCCTGGAAGCCCATATATGGCGGGGATGGATTCTGGGTATTGCCTGATCCCTCCGATCCGGTGATGGCCTATGCAGAATACCAGGGTGGCAATATGGCCCGGGTCAATCTGCAGACGAATAAAGCGGTTACAATTAAACCACAGCAGGGTCCCGGTGAAGATAAACTCCGCTGGAACTGGAACACCCCGATCGCCACCGGTACTTTCAATAAAAAGAACCTTTATACGGGAAGTCAGTACCTGTATAAATCGGTTGACCAGGGACGCAACTGGGTGCGGATTTCACCTGACCTCAGCACCAATGATAAAAAGAAACAGCAACAGGAAAACAGCGGCGGGCTGAGTGCCGATAATACATCGGCGGAAAATCATTGTACAATATTTACGATTGCCGAATCTCCCTTTGATGAAAAGCTGATATGGGCCGGTACGGATGACGGTAATCTTCAGTATACGACCGACGGGGGGAGAACCTGGACCAATGTATCTCCGAATTATGCCCAAGCAGGCATACCGGCACAAACATGGGTCAGCAGTATAGAGTTGTCCCGTTTTGACCGCAAAACAGTTTATGTAACTTTTGACAACCACATGTACGGTGATCATAAAACATGGGCCGCCTATAGCCGGGATATGGGAAAGACCTGGCAGGTATTCAGCAGTCCCGAATTCACCGGCTTTGCGCATAAAATCCGGCAGGACCTGTTGAACAAGGACCTTTTATTCCTGGGTACGGAAATGGGACTTTTTGCCACATTGGATGGCGGAGAAAACTGGTTCCGGATGAAAAACCGGATACCTGAATATGTATCCGCGCGTGATATCCAGGTGCATCCGGTTACCCATGATCTGATTGTGGCCACCCACGGGAGAGGTATATTGATTGTGGATGATATTTCACCTGTACGCAAACTGAAGAAAAAGGAATTGGAGAAAGAGGTGGTTTTATTCACCCCCGAACCGGTTACCCTCAGTATGGGACAGTTTGGAGATGGCGGTTTTCCCAGCACAGGCGGTTGGGTAGCGCCGAATCCTCCATCGGTTCCTCCGGTTAAATACTATCTCAAAGACCGCCTGCTAAAAGGAGATGTAAAAGTGGAAATCTATGATGCAGCCGGGAAACTTATGCAATCAATGCCCGGCGGAAAAAGGAAGGGGGTCAACCTCGTGAGCTGGAACCTGCGTATGAAGCCGCCGAAAGTGGCTACCGGCGGCGCGAAAGTGGATTTTTCCGGTTTTGTGGCACCAATGGTAATGCCGGGTGAATACACGGTAAAACTGAAAGTGGCAGATTCGGTATACGCCACAAAAATGAAACTGGTGCATGATCCGGCAGATAAAAATTTTACCCCGGATGACCGCCTGAAACAATATAAGGCGGCGATGGACCTGTACAATTTACATGAAAGACTGGCCACACTGGTAGACACCCTGAATGACCGGCAGAAAAAACTGGGAGAAGCAATTCGCCAGACGAATGATTCTGTGCAAAAGAAAAAGTGGCAGCAATTAGCAGCGGAACTGGAAGCCCTGCGCAGTGAGTGTCTCTCCACGCGTCAGAAATCCATCTTTGCGGAAGAGAAAAAACTAAGGGAAGATATAACGGAGGTGTATACCAGTATAACCGGGCAGGAAGCTGCCCCTTCCAATCTGCAACTGCAGCGCATTACCCAGTTGCAGGCGGAGTTGAAGAAGAAGGAAGAACAGGGCAAAATGATCCGGCAAAAAACGGATGCCGCCCTTGGTGCCGGTAAGAAAGGGTTTTAAGTTGTAATTTCCATCCCGAATAAACTGCGTATGAAAAAAGTAATCTTCCTTTCAGTCATCTTTCTGGCTTTGACAGCCGGTGCCCAAAAGAAAAAACCGGCTGCCCCGGTGACAGCAACCAATACAGCCGAAGCTTTTTATAATCATTTGCAATACCGCCTTATTGGTCCTTTTCGTGGCGGCCGGAGCGGGGCGGTTGCAGGCAGTTATACCAGTAAAACAGTTTTTTATTTCGGGGGTACCGGCGGCGGTTTGTGGAAGACAGCGGATGGAGGAAGTAACTGGAAAAATATTTCCGACAATTATTTTGGCGGCTCAATAGGTGCCGTGGCAGTGGCGCCCTCCGATGAAACGATTCTATATGCAGGGGAAGGCGAGAATACCATGCGCGGTAATGTCAGTGAAGGGCTGGGTGGTATGTGGCGCAGTGATGATGGCGGAAAAAGCTGGCGAAATCTCGGATTAAAAGACGGCCGGCATATTATCCGGATTATTATTCATCCGAAAAATCCGGATATCGTATGGGTGGCCGTCATGGGACACCTCTTTGGTCCGAATGAAGAAAGGGGTGTTTTTAAAACAACAGATGGCGGAAAAACCTGGAAACGCACACTTTTTGTCAATAACCAGACAGGCTGCAGCGACCTGGTAATGGAGCCCGGAAACCCGGCTGTTTTTTATGCGGGCACCTGGCGGCTGATCCGCCGGCCCTATTCCCTTGAAAGTGGCGGGGATGGCAGTGGCCTCTGGAAAAGTACCGACGGGGGAGAGACCTGGACAAATATCAGTTCCGCGAAAGGACTTCCCAAAAATACCTGGGGGATTGTGGGAGTGGCAGTAGCCCCTTCCAATACAGATAAAGTGTATGCGATCATTGAAAATGAAAAAGGCGGTTTGTATATGAGCGCCGATGCGGGCCAGCACTGGACCCTGCAATCCAATGATAATAATATCCGGCAGCGGGCCTGGTATTATACCAAAGTATTTGTGGATCCGAAAAATGAAAACAAAGTGTATTGTCCCAATGTGGAATTTATGGTGAGCAGCGACGGAGGTAAAACCTTTAAAGCCATTTCCACTCCCCATGGTGATCATCACGACTTATGGATTGATCCGGCGGATGGCAACCGGATGGTAGTAGCAGATGACGGAGGGGCCCAGGTATCCTTTGACGGGGGACAAAACTGGAGCACTTACCTCAACCAGCCAACGGCACAGGTATACCGGCTGAGTACTGATAATGCCTTTCCGTATCGTATTCTCGGCGGGCAGCAGGATAACAGCGCTTTCCGTATCCGCAGCCGGACTTATGGAGCTTTTATAACAGAAACAGATATGGAAACGGCAGCCGGCAGCGAAAGCGGCTACGTGGTAGCAGACCCGCTGAACCCCGAAATTACTTACGGGGGAAATTATATGGGAATGCTGCAGCGACTGGATCACCGGACAAGAGAAACCCGTTTGATCAATGTCTGGCCGGTGGACAATATGGGTGCGGGGGCTGAAGCAGCCCGTTACAGGTTTCAATGGAATTACCCCATCTTCTTCTCACCGCATAATCCGAAACGCCTCTACGCGGCCGGCAATCATTTATTTGTTACAGAGAATGAAGGGAAAAGCTGGGAGCAAATATCTCCCGACCTGACTACGAATGATAAGCGCAAACAGGCATCCAGCGGCGGACCGGTGACGCAGGACAATACATCGGTGGAATATTACTGCACAATTTTTACCGCCATTGAATCACCTTATGAAAAAGACCTGCTCTGGACCGGCAGTGATGACGGACTGATCCATATCAGCCGGGATGGCGGAAAGAACTGGGAAAATGTAACACCAGCCAGTTTACCCGCCCTGATGATGTGGAACTGTGCAGAAGCCGATCCTTTTAAAAAGGGAACGGCCTATTTTGCAGGCACCCGCTATAAATCGGATGACTTCCGGCCCTATCTGTATAAAACGGAAGATTATGGCCGAACCTGGAAAAAGATTGTAAATGGCATACCTGAACTGCATTTTACGCGGGCTATCCGGGCCGACCGGAAAAGACCTGGACTGTTATATGCGGGTACGGAGTACGGTATGTATATTTCCTATGATGCCGGGGAGAACTGGTTTCCTTTCCAGCTTAATCTGCCCGTTACGCCGGTCACGGATCTTGCGATAAAAAATAACGATCTGATTGTGGCTACCCAGGGCCGCAGCCTGTATATATTGGATGATCTGACCCCGGTGCAGGAAGCCAGTAAAGAAATCAGTGAAAAGAATCTTCATGTTTTTTCTGTGAATCCCGCATGGCGGATGCCCGGCGGGGGGCGTCGTGCGGGAAGATCTGCCGGTCAGACACCGTCCAATGCGGGGCTCAATCCTCCGAATGGAGTGGTATTCCATTATTATCTCAGAGAAGCGGAAGATTCCATCCGTTTCAGTGTTACAGTTTATGATAAACAGCAAAAAATAATAAAACAGTTTTCCACGCAGGAAAAAGAGAATAAACTGGAAATTAAAAAAGGGATGAACCAGTTTGTATGGGATATGAATTATCCCGAAGCAGAACGGGTCGAGGGGCTCATCCTTTGGAATGGATTTGTACGCGGTCCGAAAGCGGCGCCGGGAATGTACACTGCAGTATTTAAGACCGGTAATGATTCTGTGCGCACTTCGTTTACGATCCTGGGTGATCCGAATTATTCAACCACTACAGACGAGTATGATGAGCAGGTAGGTTTTCTGCTGGAGGTAAGAGATAAATTCAGTGAAGTAATGAAAGCCATTCGGAGTATCCGGGATATTCGCCAGCAGTTAACAGATCTGGGAAAACGTTCCGGCAAATCTATCCCGGCAGAGCTGAAGAAAATGATGGACAGTGTACAACTGCAACTGACTGCCGTTGAAGAGGCCCTGCACCAGACCAAAGCCAAAAGCGGTCAGGATGTGCTGAATTACCCGATCCGGCTGGATGATAAAATTGCAGGAGTATATAATGCTGCGGCAGCAGGGAATACGGCTCCTTCCAGACAGTCAAAAGAAGCTTTTGCCGATTTAAAAGAACAGACCGATAAGCAACTGGATAAATTAAAAGCTATCCTGCGCGATGACCTTAAGCGGGTGAATGAGAAAATACATGAGGTGAGGTTGCCGGTGGTGAGTAGTGAGTAATGAGTAATGAATAATGAGTGATGAATAATGAGTGATGAGTGGGTTCCCGGACATAATGTAAAAGATTGAACCCTCCGACTTTCGGAGGGTTCAATCTTTCAGGGTGTTTTCAATAATTTACGCCTTACTCATTACTCATTATTCATTACTCATTTCTGATCCCTCATTTTTTCACTTTCCTCACCCCTGTTGTTCCGCCTCCTTCCAATGTAAGGCTCATGGGTTTGTTGCTGCTCCAGGCGCCACGGGTAAAGTCGGGGATATCCACAGTTCTGGATTTTTTGCTCACGGATCTTTCGCTGAGTGGCATCAGACAACTCCAGGCGGCCGCATCATATACATCCTGATCAAGCGGCAGGCCATTGCGAAGACAATCAATAAGCCGCCAGTCCATGATAAAATCCATTCCTCCGTGTCCGCCCACTTCTTTCGCGATTTCTCCTATATGTTTTACAATCGGCAGGGTATATTTTTCCTCCAGTTTTTTCTGTTCTTCAGGTTTCATCCAGCTGTGTCCAAAAGCCAGCCGGGCAGGGCCCGGCCATTTTTGCGCGATACCTTTAGTACCGCTTACGAGGTGAATCCGGGAATAAGGCCGGATGGTGGACACATCATGCTGTACCAGGATGGTCTTGCCGTTTATGGTGCGGATCAGTGTACTGTTCATATTACCGCGATAGGGCCGATCGGTATATTCATTGAAGAAGGGATCTTTGGCCGCGAGTTCTTTTGCCAGATCATTCATGGTAAAGTCGTTGCTGCTCATGCTGACCAGGTGATCAAAACGGTCACCCCGGTTAATATTCATACACTGAGCCACCGGACCCAGTCCGTGGGTGGGATAGAGATTGCCGTTATGCCCTATATTCTCTTTGAGCCGCCACATATCCGCGTAGGCTTTTTTATTGAAATTCCAGTCACGGCTCAGGTCGTGGATATAAGCGCCTTCGGTATGTACAATCTCCCCGAATAAACCGTTGCGGGCCATATTGAGGGTAAGCAGTTCAAAGAAGTCATAGCAGCAGTTCTCCAGCATCATACAATGCCGCTTTGTTTTCTCAGAGGTTTCCACCAGTTCCCAGAGTTCATCCATGGTTTTACCGGCGGGCACTTCCACGGCCGCATGTTTGCCGTTGCGCATGGCCCGTAAAGCAACCGGTGTATGCAGGTGCCAGGGGGTGGGGGTGTATATTAAATCCGTATCCTGCCCGTCGCATAAGGCTTTCCAGCCTTCTTCCCCGCTGTACTCTTTTGCTTTGGGCCGGCCCGCTTTTTCCAGGGTTTTTTGGGCAGCAGCCACCCGGTCAGGATATTTATCACAAAGAGCGGTGATCTCAACACCTTCAATAAAACTGAGCCTTTCCACCGCATCGGATCCACGCATTCCCAGTCCGATGATGCCGATACGCACCGTTTCCAGTTTGGGGGCTGCATATCCGCACATATTAAAGCGCTGGCCTTTCCGTTCCGCTTCCGAGGAGCGGTTCATTTGCTCATCCGTAGTGGCAAAGGAGGGAATGCCGGCTGCCAGCACAGAACTGCTGATCATGGCCTGGCGTAAAAATTGTCTGCGGCTGTTTTGCATAAGCAATCATTTAATGTTTCTGCAAATTGCGGAAATTCTCAGCTGTCCGGGCTGTTTACCGGAAAAAAGACACAATCGTTTGCCTCATTCCGCCGCCAGCCAGACAGCGGCTGCGCTTTCATTGCCGGTCCGGTCTACTGCTGTCAGACGTACTTCTGACAACGGGGTTATTTTTTTGTTGATTTCTTTTTGTGCCGGAAGGGTCCAGCGTTTGTGTTGTCCCGCAATAATTTCATAGGAGAAATTAGTCCCGTAACGGTAATAAAGTACCCAGCGAAACACATCTTTTGTATCCGGATGAGCCCAGTTTAATTCCGTTTCAACAGCTGTCTGAACCTGAAGGTTCGGGGCAGCCGGGGCTTTATTATCAAGCCAGGGACTGGAAGGCACCAGTGCCGGTTTACGGTAAGGACTTTCCAGCACCGCTTTGGCCATGGGCGGATTTTTGGTAAGGGAAGAGATACTCCAGTGTACGGCTCCCATACTTTCCGGCAACATGCCCCGCGTAATCTGCAGCTGGTTCAGGATTTCAGTGATATTACGGGTACTGCTGTCGCGGCCCACACTGATTCCCGGCCAGAGATGCCGTTTATAGTTATTTTCTCCGGCCCACCAGCCCAGCAGGACGGGAAAACTTTGTCCGGGCCGGTTGATGGGCCAGTAAAGCTGGGGAGTAAAATAGTCAATCCAGCCTTTGTTCAGCCAGAGCCGGGCATCTGCATATAACTGTTCATACTGATCAAAACCCTCTGCCATTGCCGGATAACCCGGCCGCCAGAGGCCAAATGGGCTCAGGCCGAATTTAACCCAGGGTTTGGCCGCTTTAATTTTTTTATAGAGTTGTGCTATAAAAATATTGACGGCTTCCCTTCGCCAGTCGCCCCGGGAAAGTTTGCCTCCTGTTTGCCGGTAGGCATTCCAGCTTGCCGAATCAGGAAAATCTTCACCCAGGTTATACGAGGGGTAGGGGTAGAAATAGTCATCAAAATGCACTCCGTCAATATCATACCGGTTTACAATATCCATGACCACAGCGGTGGAATGTTCCTGTGTGCCTTTTTGGGCCGGGTCCAGCCACCAGTATCCTTCTTTCAGGTATAAAGCCAGTTCGGGTTTCTTTTTTACGATGGACTGTTCAGTAATTTCTTTGCCGTCTTTATGATGTGCCCGGTAGGGATTCAGCCAGACATGCAGTTCAAGACCGCGGGCATGCGCGGCTTCGGTCCAGAATGCAAGGGGATCGTAAAATGGGACCGGGGGCTGTCCTTGTTTTCCTGAAAGGTAATATGACCAGGGTTCCAGATCACTGGGGTAAAGCGCATCACACTGGGGCCTCACCTGGAGAATAACTGCATTGAAATGATGGGTCTGTAAAAAATCCAGCAGTTCAATCGCTTCTTTTTGCTGGCTTTCAGCCGGCAGGCCGGGTTTGCTGGGCCAGTTGATATTCGCTACCGTGGCTACCCAGGCTGCCCTGAATTCCCGCATGGCTGCCGGGCCTTCGGACTTATGGCTGGTTGTTTGCATGGCGGGTTTGCAGGCGTGAAATAGTAAGGCGGCTGTGCAGACAGCGGCAAAAAAAGAAATGGGACGCATACAATCGTTTTATACAGTCAGTGAAGAGAGAATACAAATCAACGGACAGTTCAGTTTTCATCCAGCAGATCGGGTCTTCTTTCCCGGGTGCGTAAGAGAGACTGGTCATGACGCCATTCTTCAATCAGTTTATGGTTTCCGCTCATCAGCACATCGGGCACTTTCCAGCCCCGGAATTCAACGGGGCGGGTGTACACAGGGGGTGCCAGCAGGTTGTCCTGGAAAGAATCTGTCAGCGCCGATGTCTCATCATTCAGCACACCGGGGATCAGCCGGCCGATCGCATCCACCAGCAGGGCGGCCGGTATTTCACCACCACTGAGCACAAAGTCCCCCACAGAAATTTCACGAGTTACATAGTGCTGCCGGATCCGGTCATCTATTCCTTTATAATGACCACAGATGATCAGGAGGTTTTGTTTCAGGGAGAAGCTGTTTGCCATCTTCTGGTTAAAACGGCTGCCATCGGGGGTCATATAGATAATTTCATCGTAGGTTCTTCCGGCCGAAAGCTCATCAATTGCTTTAGCCAGTGGCTCACACATCATCACCATACCCGCGCCGCCTCCATACTGGTAATCATCAATTTGCCCGTATTCATTCACCGCCCATTTCCGCAGCGGGTGCACGCCAATGGTAAGCAGGCCTTTTTCCTGTGCCCGCTTCATCATACTGTGGGCAAAGGGACTTTCCAGTAATTCCGGTAAAACGGTGAGAATATCTATGTGCATGGAACAAAGATAGGGACTGCTCAGTTGCAGCTAATGTTTAGGGTGGCCCGGGACTCATTGGCGCCCCGGTCTTTTGCAATTACCTGGACTTTATAGCTGGTGCCGGCAACCGCCGTAAAGGGAAGATCAAGGTTCGTGCTGGCTGCGGCGGGGTATTCATGCACATCAATCAGTAAACCGCCGGTTTGGGCGTTACTGACATGCAGGTGAATTTCCGCAATAAACTTATCATCGGTGACCGTTCCCTGTACCCGGATGGTTTGTCCGGCACTGAATACCTGGTTCTCCAGCGGGGCACTCAGACTGACCACAGGAGGCAGCCTGTCTTTCTCCTCTGCCCCTTTATGGCAGGAGGAGAGCAGCAGCCCTGTCAGAACCAATGAGGTGATTCGTTTCATTCCCTAAAGTTAACGGGTTTTTTTTGAGGGAGGGGGTAAAGAGAAACCCCCGGGGAACCGGGGGTTGACATTGAAACAAAAACCAACGATAGCTCATTTTCATGAGCCACATTTTAAGTGTATTTTTTCACCTCTGGATCAAAAGTACAGCGGCATTATTCACTGAAAAGTGACCTTGGTCAGCCCGGTCATTGATATGTGTCAGCCCTGTTTTTTAACGATTTTTATGGTCCATTTCCGTTTCATGGTTTTCCCCGGATATTTTGGGTGATTTAAATCAGTTTTTGCGGCCGGGCAGAATATTATTTTGCCCGCGATACGCAAAAATGAACATGAGCCCTTCAGTACTGATAAATGAAAATGCCTGTGCCGCCGACATTGTCCGGGCTTATTACAGGACAGCCAGGGTATTCCGCAAATATGATATTGAGTATTGCTGCGGAGGCCGCTGGCCGCTGAAGATGGTAGTGGAGGAAAAGAAGCTCGATGGTCCAAAACTGATGAAAGAACTGGAAGAAGCCTGCCGGGTACTGATTACACCGGCTGGCCTGCCTTATCAGACCTGGTCGGTTGATTTCCTGATTGATTACATTATTAATATTCATCATGAGTATTTGCGCAGGTCTTTGAACCCCTTGCTGGAACAGGTTGCCCGCTTTGTGGAGGAACACCGGAAGAAATATCCCGAACTGGAGGAACTGAGCCAGCATTTACAGTTCCTGGGAAAAACCATGATTCCGCACCTGATGCAGGAAGAAAATGTGATATTTCCCTACATCCGCCAGATCAGCCATGCCTATGAAAGCCAGGAAGCCTATGCCACCCTGCTGGTCCGGACCCTCCGGAAACCGGTGGAAGCCCTGATGCATGAGGAACATGAAACCATAGAAAAACTGCTGATCCGTGTCAGGGAGCTGACCCATTATTATACAGCGCCTGAAAACGCCTGTACCAGTCACCGGCTCGCTTTTTCTTTACTGAAAGAACTGGATCAGGACCTGGTGCAGCATATTTTCCTGGAGAATGAAGTGCTTTTCCCCAAAGCAATCGCGATGGAAAAAGAATTACTGGCGCGCCCCTGAGCCGGTTTCGCCACCCGTTTTTTTTATCTTAATTTACGCCCTTAATTCTCCGGTGAATGGATCGTTCGAACAGCGGCTTAATGACTTTCTGGGCTATTCTCGTTTTCAGTTTTTCCCTGGTCCTGGCCTTTATGTTCAGGGATTACCAGCTGGCCGTCAGCGGGCTTCTCCTGTTCATCATTCTCACCGCTTTTATACCGGGCTGGCGTTCCACCCTGCTGGCCGGACTGAGCAGTATGATCGTTATGACCGCGCTGGTCATTTATTTCCGGGACGAAAATCATAACATCACGCGCGCCCTGCTGTCCCAGATATATTCTCTTTTTGTAGTTGTTTTTTCTGTGATTGTCATTTTTTACCTGAAAAAAATGCAGCAGAATTTCGCCTATGAAAAAACGCATATGGCTTCTCTCTTTGAGAATGCAACGGAGGGGATTATTCTGACCGACCGGTCCGGCAAAATAGTACTGGTCAATCCGGCGGCTGAGCGGATGTTTGGGTATGATGCGCTGGACCTGGTGGAGGAGAAAGTGGAAAAACTGATTCCGATGCGTTTTCTGAACAGGCATGAGGGCTTGCGGGAAGGGTATTATCATAATCCGGGAAACCGTACGATGGGTACGGGCCGCGATCTTTATGCCCGGAGGAAAGACGGCAGTGAGTTTCCGGTGGAAGTGAGCCTGAGTCATTATTTCCAGCGGAATGAGCCTTTTGTCATTGCCTTTATCGTGGATATCACCGCCCGGAAAGAGATAGAAAAAAACCTGCTCCGCCAGAAAATGGAACTGGAAAAAATCAGCGATGATATCCGGAAACTGAATGCCGACCTGGAGGGGAAGGTGGAGGAACGTACGCTTATTTTAAAGGAAGCCCTGCAAAAACTGGAACAGTCACAGACCGAACTCAGTGAATCCCTGGATAAAGAAAAACAACTGAACGAAATTAAAAGCCGTTTTGTGTCCATGGCTTCCCATGAGTTCCGGACTCCGCTCAGTACTATTCTCTCCTCGGCTACCCTGGTTTCCAAATATCCGCAAACGGAGGATTTTGAGAAAAGGGAAAAACATATACGGCGGATCAAGGATTCCGTAAATCATCTTAACGAATTGCTGGAAGACTTCCTGTCACTCGGAAAACTCGAGGAAGGAAAAGTGGGGGTGACCATCACCCGGTTTTCTGTCAGGGACTTTATTGAAGATGTGGTGGACGAAATGAAGGCCATGCTGAAGAATGGACAGGAAATACTCCCGGAGTGTACCGGCGATGCACAGTTCATCACGGACAAAAGGATGCTGAAAAATATCATCCTGAATATTCTGTCCAACGCCATTAAATTTTCCGGTGAGGGAAAAAGGGTCTGGATACAGACAATTACCCGAGCCGATCAGCTTTTTATCCGTGTACGGGATGAAGGGCTGGGTATACCGGAGGAAGATCTGCCGCACCTGTTCAGTACGTTTTACCGGGCCAAAAATGTGAGCAATATACAGGGAACCGGTCTGGGTTTGCCTATTGTAAAACGGTATGTAAACCTGCTGGGTGGCGAAATTCATCTGAAAAGTGAACTGGAAGAGGGTACAGAGGTTACGGTGGAGCTTCCTGAATACAAAGAAGATTAATTTATTCCGGGTGGCAGATCACGGCATCTCCCGGATTTACGGGTAATGCAGGGCTGAGATATGGAATGCCAAGGTTCAAACCGCGAAGAATCAGCACAATGCCCATCAGGGTGACAAATACCGGAACCGCTTTCCGCAGTGATTGCCGGGCTTCGGGTCCGATCATCTTTCCTGCCATACCCACCAGCATCATGGCCGGCAGGGTGCCTGCTCCGAAGGCGGCCATAAAAGCCACACTTTCCCCGATTTCAGAAAATGATAATGTAGCGGCAATGGCCACATACACCAGGCCGCAGGGAAGCAGACCATTGGCCAGTCCCAGGCTGAAAAAACCCGGTACCCCTCTTTTTTTCCGGATTATTTGTCCGATCAGTTGCTGTAAACGGAAATAAAACCGGTCAAATAAGCCGATCCGGATACTGGTTTTACGCAAATAATAAAGAGCAGCCAGTCCCAGTACCAGTACCCCCATAGCGATAGAAAACCATTGCTGGTATCCGCTGATATATATCCGGCGGCCGGCCAGGCCAAACACCATCCCCAATATGCTGTAGGTAACCACCCTGCCTGCATTATAAGCCAGGAGGGATATAAACTGGCTCCCTTTTGTCAGGTGTGCAGTGGGCAATGCCAGGGCCAGGGGGCCGCACATTCCCACGCAGTGCAGGCTTCCCGCCGCACCCAGGGTCAGGCCGGATATCAGGGCAGCCCAGAGCATGATTATAAAACGGAAATTGTTTTTTCGGAATAATAGGACTGGTCGCCGTCTTTCCATTTCACCTTTACGGTGTAAGTGCCGGGAGTAACCACCGAGGTCAGGAACTGCTGTATGGCCAGGCTGTCGGTTTTCAGTTCAAAACGTTTGTCTTTTTTAGAATCATACGCGCAATAGAAATACACTTCGCCCGTCAGGGATTTGTTTTTCATTTCCTCCGGGAGTTGCATACGGAGCAGCGCTTCCTGCTGGCTGAATTGAATGGAGGAAGAAAGTTTATTTGCCTCCTCATGGTCGTTTATTACCTGCTGATAACGAAGTTCCTGTTTGTAATAGTCCTTTTCCACCATTTCAAAGTCAGTATTCACCGAACGGTAAACCAGGTAAAACATACCCGCTCCAAACACAATAAAGACCAGTAAAAGACGATTCCCCCAATTCATGTAGTACAGGTTTTTGTTCAGCAATACCGTCAGAGACGGCTGAACGGCCCCATAAAGTTAGTCTTTAAGGTGGTAATTTTTTTGTCTCCTTCATACAAGCCTACCCGCAAACTGATCTTCCGTTTGCTGATATAGTTCCGGGGAAGCACAATAAAGAAGGACCCACGGCCCTGGTCTTCTTTTTTCACCAGGATCTGTTCACCTGTTGCCTGGATGATCTGGCCCGGGGCCCCTTCCAGTTTCAGTGTCAGATTGATATCCTTCATGGTCTTGTTGGTCAGTTTGATGGTATACAGGTTGGAGATGCTGTCGGCGCCCCTTTCCTGGTACAGTATACCTCCGGCCCTTACAATAGTACCCCCTACATCTTTCCGGGTAAGCAGCAATACCGTCAGCAGCCCGGTGAGTACAAACAGCAGGAAGGTATACAGCTTCATCCGTGTGGTGTAATTCAGTTTCTGGCCTTCCGCGATCCCGTTTTCGGAAGCGTACCGTACCAGACCGCGGGGACGGCCTACGGCATCCATCATCTTGTCGCAGGCATCAATACAGGCTGTGCAGCCCACACATTCCATCTGGGTACCATTCCGGATATCAATACCGGTGGGACAAACATGTACGCACTGGTGGCAGTCTATGCAATCTCCCAGGCTGTTATCGGCTGTCTGGCCTTTCTTGTATTTACCTCTGGGTTCGCCGCGTTTATAATCATAGGCCACGATCATGGAGTTACGGTCAAGCAGCACACTTTGCAGGCGTCCATAGGGACAAACCACGGTACAGGCCTGTTCCCGGAAGAAGGCGTAAACCGCATAGAAGACGGCACTGAACAGTACGATCGCAAAGAAACCAACGACATGCTGGCTGACCGGTTCGGTAATAATTTTTTTCAGTTCGTCAACCCCGATAATATAGGAAAGGAAAAAGTTGGCAATGATAAAAGAGAGCAGGAAAAAGACCCCGTGTTTCAGGCTTTTTTTCCAGATCTTTTCTGTGGTCCAGGGACCGTTTTTGAGCAGTTTCTGTTTGGGGCCATTGCCTTCAATCAGGAACTCCACTTTACGGAACAGCATTTCCATAAAAATGGTCTGGGGGCAAACCCAGCCGCAGAACAGCCGGCCGAAAGCGGCGGTAAACAGCACAATGAAGATGATGAAGGTCACCATCGTCAGGCCGAAAATAAAAAAGTCCTGGGGCCAGAACACTTTTCCGAAGATGATGAACTTGGCTTCCGGGACATTAAAAAGAAAGAGAGGCCTGCCATTTGATTTCAGAAACGGCAGGGTAAAAAACAAGGCGAAGAAGCCCCAGCTTACCCAGGTCCGGATATTGTAGAATTTTCCTTTAGGCTTATGGGCGAAAACCCAGTTTCTTTTGCCTTTCTGGTCCACCGTGGCGATACGGTCACGGAAGGATTCCTGTACATTTTCCTCGGGTTGGGTAGGCTGGGACATCATTCACACTTTACTGGATAAAGAACTTTTTTAGTTTTTGGCTACCGGCTTGGCCTGGGCCGTATCGGCAGCGGGTGCGGCGGGGGCGGCTTCTTCCTTCATCAGGTTACCCTGCGGGGGTTTCTGATTGGGAGGGTTGGTGCCGTGCAGGGTTTTAATATAACTGGAAACCTGGGCAATCTGTTTATTGTTAAGGGAGGATTGCCAGGGCGGCATGGCATTGATACCATAGCGGATCGTCTTGAAGATACTCTTCATGTCATTTCCATGCAGCCAGTAATCATCTGTGAGGTTCGGCCCCACACTGCCGGCACCGGTTTCCAGGTGGCAGGCGGCACAGGATTTCACAAAGATGGCTTTCCCGGCAGCCAGATCATCCGCCCCGGTCATCATTTTGACGGTATTTTCATCCACCGCCTCACCTTTTGATTTCAGGTATTCTTTCAGTGCCAGGTCGGCTTTCACCACGGAGCGTTCGTATTCCTGTGCACTGAGCGGGGCAGTGTGTGACACGTGATAACGCCACATATACACCCCGGCAAAAGCGATACAGAAATAAAATCCATAGAGCCACCATCCGGGAAGCCGGTTATTCAGTTCGCGGATACCATCATAATCATGACCCAGGTCCAGCGAAGCTTCTTCCGTAACCGGCCGAAGGGCGTTGAAACGATCCCACCAGCTGAGTTTATTGGCTTTTTCTTCAGCTGTTTCTGTTTCTGCCGCAATTTTATCTTTCTCATTACGGAGCAGGAACTTAATATTGATCAGCAGGGCGATAATAATAAACAGTTCCAGGAAGATCACGGTAGCCAGGATGTAGAAAGTTGAAGCAGACATACCGGCAATGGTTTTGGCAGCCGTATTCGTCGCCTCAGCCGCTGCAGGCGCATCCTGCGCAAAAAGGGCCGGTGAAGCCAGCAGCAGGAGGCCGGTGAGTACAGAGGCCAGCAGCCCGGAAGCTTTTTTCCTTTTTTTCAGTTTTACATCCGCTGCGCCAATCAGGATATTGGCCAGGATGCCGATAATTACCAGCAGCAGTACCATCAGGATAATGAAGGTCAGCGCCAGCGGATTGCTGAAAATAGAAGGGGCCGGGGGGCCTGCAGCCCAAACAGGCGTTGCGGCGCCGAGAAGCAGGGCTGCCAGCAGCCCCAGGGTATATTTTGTTTTTGTACGCATATAGAATGACATTACAGGTAAAGTATTAATTGTTGTCTAAAGGAATCCGGCTGATCTCCTGGAAGCTTTTCTTTTTGGTTTTAAACACCCAGATGACCATGATGGAGAAGAAGAGGAAAAACAGGATGAGGGACGTAAGTCCGAAAATGTCCACTCCGCTGACTTTCTCCAGGTAATTGATGAATTTCATACAGGTTTCCTTTATTTATTTTCAGCAAGAGGTTTCGGTTCCAGTTTGATGTCGGTACCTACCCGCTGCAGGTAAGCGATCAGGGCTACAATCTGGGCATTGGGTGCTGTCTCTATCTTATCCTTTTTCAGGTTGGCGGCAATTGTTTCAGCCTGTTTCATCAGATCGCGGTTAGCCTGCTGATCATAACCTTCCGGATAGGGAACACCCAGGGTTTGCATGGCCCGGATTTTAGCGGCAGTATTGCTGGTATCAATGGCTTTGTCGAGCAGCCAGGGATAGGGCGGCATTACCGAACCGGGTGACATGGAACGGGGGTCATACATATGGTTGTAATGCCAGCTGTCGGGGTATTTGCCGCCGATACGGGCCAGATCCGGTCCGGTACGTTTACTGCCCCACTGGAAGGGGTGATCATATACGAATTCGCCGGCTTTGGAGTATTCGCCATACCGGGCCACTTCATCCCGGAACGGACGGATCATCTGGGAGTGGCAGGTGTAACAACCTTCTTTAACATAGAGATCCCGGCCCTGCAGCTCCAGCGGAGTATACGGCTTCACACTCGCAATGGTGGGTACATTTGATTTCACCAGGAAGGTGGGGATCATCTGTACCAGGCCACCGATGGAAACCAGGATCAGGCTCAGTACCAGCATGGTAACGGGCTTGCGCTCCAGTACCCGGTGCCAGTATTCCTTATGCGGGGCTTCTTTAACCAGGGCAGGCGCTTCCGCGGCTTCTTCTGCGATAAAGCTTCCCTGTTTAACGGTTTTATAGACGTTATACACCATCATCAGGGCGCCGGTCAGGTAAAGCAGACCACCCACA
This sequence comes from Chitinophagaceae bacterium, assembly GCA_014879565.1. Classification (GTDB taxonomy): domain Bacteria; phylum Bacteroidota; class Bacteroidia; order Chitinophagales; family Chitinophagaceae; genus JJ008. The sequence continues at coordinate 20,936 of JACSRW010000020.1, read as the reverse complement.
CTCCGGGCCACATACATCGGAATAATATTGGTTACCGTTTCCAGGAACTGGAATTTCAGTTGTCCTTCAGCGGTAAACTGTTTCCACATGGAAGCCTGTTCAAAACCGGCCCAGTACATCGGCACCGCATAGAGGATGATACCTATAGTGCCCAGCCAGAAGTGGTTGGTGGCAAGTTTTTTAGAGTACAACTGTGTGTTCCACATTTTGGGCAGCAGGTAATAGATAATGGCGAATGCCAGGAATCCATTCCAGCCCAGACCGCCGATATGCACGTGGGCAATGGTCCAGTCGGTAAAGTGGGAAATAGCATTTACGTTTTTCAGACTGAGCATCGGACCTTCAAAAGTGGACATCCCGTAACAGGTAATAGCCACCACCATAAATTTCAGTACCGGTTCTTCACGTACCTTATCCCAGGCGCCGCGCAGAGTAAACAGACCGTTCAGCATCCCTCCCCAGCTCGGGGCAATCAGCATTACAGAAAATACTGTACCCAGTGACTGTGCCCAGTCGGGCAGGGCAGTGTACAGCAGGTGGTGCGGACCGGCCCAGATATAAATAAAGATCAGCGCCCAGAAGTGAATAATGGAAAGACGATAGGAATATACGGGGCGGTTCGCTGCCTTAGGCAGGAAATAATACATCAGACCCAGTACGGGAGTAGTCAGGAAGAAGGCTACGGCATTGTGCCCGTACCACCATTGTACCAGGGCATCCTGAACACCGGCGTACCAGCTGTAACTTTTCAGGAAGGTTACCGGGATTTCCACGGAGTTCACAATATGCAGCATGGCAACCGTTACCCAGGTGGCGATATAGAACCAGATAGCCACGTAAAGGTGACGCTCCCTTCTTTTGAGGATGGTACCAAACATATTGATACCAAAAACAACCCAGATCAGGGTAATGGCGATATCAATCGGCCATTCCAGCTCGGCATATTCTTTTCCGGTGGTTACCCCCATCAGCAGGGTAATGGCAGCCGCGGCAATAATGGCCTGCCAGCCCCAGAAATGGAGCCAGGAAAGTTTGTCGCTGAACATGCGGGCTTTACAGAGTCTTTGCAGGGAATAGTAAACTCCCGTAAAGATGGAGTTGCCCACAAAGGCAAAAATGATCGCATTGGTATGCAGGGGACGGAGACGACCAAATGTCGTTGCCGGAAGATTCAGACTGATCGCCGGATAATAAATCTGGATCGCAGCCCATAATCCCGCCAGCATCCCTACTATGCCAAATACAATTGTGGCAATACCAAATGCCTTTACAATTTTGTTGTCATAATAGAACTTTTCTACTTGCATAAACTGGGTTGTTTTATTGTGTTATACGGTTTTGGTTGAGGAGGGTTTGTCTTCGAAGAGAATCCTGGAAGAGGGGGAAAAGTCGTCTTCAAACTGGCCTGTTTTCACGCCCCATAAAAAGGCGCCCAGGAAAAGGGCGGCTATTGAAATACTGGCTATCAACAAGATGATAATTACACTCATGGTTGGGTTCAATTAGGGGCGAAAGTATTTTTTCACCTTAAGAGCAAGGGGTAACCACTATCAAGGGGTTAACTGATTTTAATCAGCATAACCGAACGATACAGGAGTAAGAGGTATTTACAGTTTCAACCGCCTGGCAATCAGGCTGCTGCTTCCGAATGTCAGCAACAGGATACTCAGAGAGCTGCTGGGCATGAGGATGGCAGCAATCACGGGGGACAGGGTCCCCTGCACAGCAAAAAACAGCCCGATTACATTATATACGATTGAGAGGACAAAACTGGCCACTATGATGTTCCGGTTGGCTTTGCAGAGCCGGATAAATCGGGTCAGTTTTGATAGTTGTCTGGCTTCAATAATGGCATCGCTGGAGGGGGTGAAATTATTGGTTTGTTCCGCCACCGCTATGCCTATGTCGCTCTGTTTCAATGCTCCGGCATCATTCAAGCCGTCTCCTATCATCATCACTTTACCGCCTTCCGCCTGGAGCTGTTTGATATAATTCAGCTTGTCTTCCGGTTTCTGGTGGAAAAGCAGGCTGGTATTGCGCCCCATCAGCCGGATCAGGTTATCCTGTTCATCGGCCGTATCCCCCGATAATACCGACAACCGGAAATCTTTTTTCAGTTCCCGGATCAGCTCCGGAATAGACTCCCGGTAATGATTACTGAAATGGAAATGACCATACACCTGGTCCCCGATCCGGACAAAAACGGAGGTACCCCGGGCCGCATGCGAATGACCAGTTACAAATACGGCCGACCCCAGCCGGTACTGTTGATTTCCGGCTTCCCCTTCAATCCCTTGTCCGGGTATTTCCCGGAAGGAAGTAAAGGGCAGGCTGCTTTTCCGGCCAATATGCCGGGCCAGCGCTTTACTGAGCGGGTGGTTTGACTGATCGGCCAGGGCGGCGATGATTTCCAGGCGGGCAGGATCCAGGTCAAGTCCTTCCCAACGGATATCCTGTTCACGGGTAGAGGTCAGGGTGCCGGTTTTATCAAATACGATATGGGTGGCCAGGGCCATATCTTCAATAGCCTGGGCATTACGCATATATAACCGGTTACGGCCCAGTATACTGAGGACATTGCCGTTGGTGAAAGTATTCGAAAGAAACAGGGCGCAGGGGCAGGCAATTATAAAAATAGCCGTTACGGCCGGCCAGATCCGGGAGGGGTCATTGAAATACCAGTAAATCGCAGTAGCCGTTGCCAGGGTCAGAACAATATAGGTAAAATACCGGCTGAGCAGGTGTACAAAGGAACGGGTATTGATTTCCTCTTTTTCTTTGAATTCGTCGCGGTTCCAGAGTTTGGTCAAATAACTTTGGGTCACCTCTTTTACTACCAGCATTTCAATGGTACCTTCCGTCTGTTTGCCACCGGCATACACGATTTCCCCGATCTCTTTTTGTACCGGGAGAGACTCGCCGGTTACAAAACTATAGTCAATAAAGGCCTTGCCCCGGGTCAGTATACCATCGGCAGGAATCAGTTCTTCATTATGAATCAGCAGGGTATCGCCGGGTTTGATTTCGGGAAGGGTGGTCGGTGTTTCCAGTCCGTTTTTCAGTACCGATACCGCGATCGGGAAATAGGAAGTATAATCTCTTTCAAAAGAAAGCTGCCGGTAGGTTTTATCCTGAACAATACGGCCGGCCAGCATAAAAAATACAATGCCAGTCATGGAATCAAAATACCCGCCCCCGGTTCCGCTCAGCACTTCCCAGGCACTGCGGATAAAAGTAATAATGATGGCCAGTGCAATGGGGGCATCAATATTCAGGAATTTATGTTTCAGGCTTTTCCAGGAGGAGATATAAAAGGGAAGGGCTGAATACAATAATACGGGGATAGCCAGGGCAAAATTGGCCCAGCGGAAAATTTCCAGCAGACCGCGTTCGCTCGCGTCAATACCCAGGTATTCGGGAAAACTCATCAGCATGATATTGCCGAAAGCGAAACCCGCCACCCCGAGCTGGTACACCATGCTCTTGTCAATAGCCGGTCTTTTTTCCTTCAGATCATTCAGGCTGATATAGGGTTCGTACCCGATACTGGTGAGCGTTTCGGCTACCCGCCTCAAGCTGGTTTTTTCTTTCAGGAACACGATTTCCGCTTCTTTCCGGGTAAAGTTTACCTTACTGGAAACAACCCCCGGGTTCAGCCGGTGCAGGTTTTCCAACAGGTAAAGACAGGAGCTGCAGTGCATCTGGGGCAGGTAAAAAGTAATATGCACCTGTTTGTCATCCTGGAAACTGATCAGTTCTTCCTGTATTTTGGCATCATCCAGGAAGGCGAACTTATCCTGCCTCACCCGGATCCGCTGGTTGATCCCCGGATTTTCGTTCAGGGAATAATAATCACAAAGTTCACTCTGGTTCAGAATACCATACACCATCTTACATCCCTCACAACAGAAAATTTTTTCCTCCGCCCGGATTTTATCGTTCAGGCAGGGTTCTCCGCAATGGTAACAATGGATTTCCTGGTCAGTGAGTACTGTGGCAGACATGAAAGGGTGAAAAAATTTTGAAGTTGCTAAATTATCGGGACCTCCCGGGGGGGCGGCTGAGAAAATTCACCCGGCAAACTGATTTTCATCAAAACCCCGGTTTTGCCTATTTTGCAGCCGTTTAGAACCAAAAACCGCGCTATGTCCCAAAGAACGATCCTTATTATTGACGATAACGAAGATATCCGGGAAAATACGGCAGAAATCCTCTCACTGGGAGGCTATAAGACCATGACTGCCGAAAACGGGAAAAGGGGGGTGGAAGCAGCCCTACAGGGAAAACCGGATCTGATTGTATGTGATATCATGATGCCCGAGTTGGATGGATACGGAGTGTTGCACCTGCTCCGTAAAAATCCGGAAACAGAAAACATTCCGCTGATTTTTCTGACTGCCAAAGCGGAAAGAAGTGACCTGCGCAAAGGCATGGAAATGGGCGCGGATGACTATATCACCAAACCCTTTGAGGAAATTGAGCTGATGAACGCCATTGAGTCCCGGCTCAAAAAATATGATATCCTCCAGAAAAATTACCGGGCCAGCGGAAAGGGACTGAGCGAACTGGCCAATGACCTGCGGGAGAGCGGTATGCTGCAGTTCAATCCCGATAATTACAACTCAGAACTGTATACCAAGAAACAGGTGATTTATGCGGAGGGCAAAAGACCCCGCTTCCTGTATTATATCGTAAAAGGGAAAGTAAAGGGTTTCAAAACGCATGAAGACGGCAAGGAATATATCACTGATCTCTACAGCGACGGCGACTTTGTGGGTTACCCGGCCCTGATCGAAGAAAAAAACTATGATGACTCGGCTGTAGCGCTGGAAGATACTGAAATCGTACAGGTGCCCCGGGAAGATTTCCAGCAGATGATTGAAGGAAATATTTCTGTGGCTTCCAAGTTTATCCGGATAATCACCCAGAATGTCAAGGAAAAAGAGGAACGCCTGCTGAGCCTGGCCTATAGCTCCCTCCGGAAACGCGTGGCCAAGGCCCTGGTGGATATCCATGGCAAGTTTAATTCCGGCGGGGAAAACAAACCCATTGAAATTTCCAGGGAAGACATTGCCCATTATGTGGGTACCGCCACCGAATCCCTGATCCGGACCCTGAGTGATTTCAAATCAGAAAAACTCATTGAGATAAAAGACGGCAAGATCAGTATCAGCAATATTGAGAAACTGAAACACCTGCTGTATTAAGTAAAAAACCCCCGCCTTTCAGCTGATGGCGGGGGTTGTCGTTCAGACACATCCTGTCAGTTCACTGAGATACTCTTTACATTTTTCGGCTGATTGATTTCTTTTTTCGGAATCAGGATCAGCAGTTCCCCGTTTTTGTACTCGGCATTGATTTTTGATGCATCGCAGTTTTCAGGGAGGGTAAAACTTCTGCTCCAGCTGCTGTAATTATATTCTCTTCTGTTGTAACGCCCGTTCTTTTCTTCTTTTTCCTCTTTTTCCTTTTCAGCGGAAATGGTCAGCATTTCGTCAAAGGCTTCTACCTTAAAATCCTTTTTGTCCATTCCGGGAGCCGCTACGCAAAGTTTAAATTCCTTGTCGGTCTCCGAAACGTTTACAGCCGGAACATTCATGATCTTGCCCATACTGAAAAATTCATCAATCGGGGCATTGAAGAACTTTTCCATCCACCCGGGGTCAAACAATGTCGGCCAGGAGGACTTGGGCTTATCCAAAGCTTTGGTTTCCATACACTGCTTTTTAAGGGTGAATAATATTGTTTACAGGACTAAGTTCTACCGGTCATTTTGGGAAAAACAATGATCCGGCTGAACCAGTACTATGATTTTAGTCAGCAGGAAAGGCGCGGGAAAGAGAGTCTTACATATCCTTGCGGCGGAAGCTGCGCAGGGCCAGCCAAAGAGGAATAAGGGCCCAGAGCAGCATGATGCCCGTGGTGAAAAGCACCCCGGTTCCGCTGCCGAAAAAGTCCTTATACAGCGCGCCGGTGTAACCCATCAGGACACTGATATCCATTTTTAGCATAATAAATATCCGGCCCAGATCAATGGGGTTCAGGGCGGACAGAAGCAGGGTGAATTTTTCCATCGGGTAATCGCTGAAGGCATAAAGTGTCAGCAGGACCAGCCCGTCGTAAATAAGGGCGAAATAGAACCAGAGCAGGAGTGCGAAGCCGATCCCCCTGGCTTTGTCCTTGGACCGTACTGAAGTGTAAAAGGCGATACTCGTAAATACGATGGTGAGGGCCGAGCCGGTAAACAGCAGGGCGAAACCGGTGGCATCGGCAGAAAAAAGAAGTACCGGTACCCCCACCCCGATCCAGAACGCGGAAAGCAGCGACAGGCATACACCTGCGTACTCGCTGAGCAGAATTTTTGTACGGCTCAGCGGCTGGGAAAGCATGAGCTCAATAAATTCGTACGAGTTATAATAATGGATTGTGGTGAAAACCAGGCTTACCAGCGGCAGTACAATCAGGACAATAGTAAGCAGGCTGAGCTGTGCCTTACTGCTGTTGTCTTCCATCCGGAACATGCTGAAAGATACGAGCAGCAGGAACAGGGTGTAGGCAATTACAATTTTATTGCGCAGGATATCATACAGTACGTAACGCGAGAGTTTCAGCATCTTATTTCTTTTTGTCTTGTTGTTTCCCTTTCGGATGTACATCAAACAACTCGTCAATCCATTCACTGGCCGGTTCAAAACCCTGCATCACCCTGGCAATGGCCTTGCTCAGCCGCAGTTCACCGGTTTCTTCCTGCAGGGTTTCAAAATCTTTAAAGAACTGCAGTTTGCCGTCCTGCAGGTACATGATATGGGTGGTCAGTTCCTCCAGGTCACTCAGCACATGGGAGGTAATCAGGATGAGTTTGTTCTTCTTCTTTTCTTTCTGGATCTTTTCTTTCAGGATTTCGGTGGAAAGCGGATCCAGTCCTGCAGTGGGTTCATCCAGGATCAGGATGGAGGGATCAAATAAAAAAGCCAGGGCCGCGCTTACCTTCTGCCGGGTTCCCCCGCTGAGGGTACGCATGGGCTTTTCATAAATAGCCGGAATATTGAATTTATACAGCAGATCGGTATCGGTATGTTCCCGGTTCCGGATCTTTTGCATCATATCAAATAGCTGGCCCACTTTCATGTTATCCGGGTAACGGCCGATCTGCGGCATATACCCGATATGTTCCCGGTAAGAAGGATCACCGCTGACGGGCTGGTCTTTTACAAAGATGCGGCCGCTGTCAGGCCTGACCATGCCCAGCACTGATTTGATCAGGGTGGTCTTGCCCGAACCGTTGGGGCCGATCAGCGCTACGACCTGCCCCTCCGTAAAACGGACGGAGATATGATCAAGCGCCTGCAGCCGCCGGAATTTTTTTGATATTTCTTCAATGCGGATCATAAGCGGAGCATTTTCATCATGGGTTTGTTGTCAATCAGGTGTTCGGGGGTCAGGCTGGGTATGGCTTTTTCGGCCCTGTCGAGCAGGGATACCATAAAACTGCGGAAGAGAATCAGGGTAGTGGGATTTTGTTCAACGATAACGGAGTACATACTGACGGGATGATAGGGCACATCCCCGATCCCGTCCTTGTTCATATCATAACCGTCGTATTTATCCCAGTAATTATTTTCAAACCGGTTGAGCACCATGGTGCCGTTGGTGCCCACGTCAAAGCTGTTGCCGGTAAAATTATTGTAGTGAAAAAGATTGTCATCACAACTGGCCTGTATTTTCATGGCCCAACCGTTGTTTAGAAAACGGTTCCGGGTGATTTCCATCCGGCTGCTTCCCTCCATAAAAATGCCTACGGTGTTTTTCATGAAAACGTTTTGAAGGATATGACTGTCTGTAATATCCTTCAGCAGGATACCATAAGCGGAGGCGCCCCAGTTTTCCTCAAAGTGATTTTTTTCCATTCGTACCCTTTTGGAGTACATCACGGCCACTCCGGCTCCGTTATTGATAAAACGGTTCTGCATATAGCTGTCATCATTGGAAAACATGAAGTGCAGACCGTAACGGATATTGTTTTCGCTGTGGTTATTCCGGATAAAGGAGGAAGTGACAAATTCAAAATAAATGCCGTCCCGGTGGCCTTTGATCACATTGTTTTCAATCGTGGCATGAGAGGATTTCCACAGGTGGATGCCGTTGCCCGTCATTTGTTCGGAAGCCGGGATGCCGGTAATCCGGTTATTCCGGATATGAACATAGGTGCAGTTGGATACATGGATGGCAAAGTAGGCATTGCTGACAATATTCTGGTCAAGGGTGATATGACTGCCATCCACCAGTTTGATGGAAGCGAAATCATTCATGGCGGAATAGCCCGAATTGCGGAAATGGATTCCCCGGATGGTAATATTTTTTCCGCTGATATGGAGGATCTCGAATTTTTTTTCTCCTTCCAGTACCGGGTAGTTTTCTCCCAGCAGGGTAATAGATTTGGTCAGTTGCAGGGTGCCTTCTTTATAGATCCCCTGACGAAGCCGGATCGTGTCTCCGTCGGCAGCCAGTGCAAAAGCTTTTTGCAGACTCCGGATGGATTCGGCGGGACCGACCAGCAGGGTACGGGCAGTTGCCAGCTGAGTGAGGGAACAAAGAAAAAAGGTCAGAAACAGTTTCATCCGTGTTATTTTTTGCCGGAAACTTCGTCCCAGCGTTTCAGGGTGCCGTTCACTGTACCACTGAATTTTTCAGCTGTTTCTCTGGAACTGAAAGCGGCTGTATGGCCGGCCATCGGGCTTTTGATCTCCGTTGAGAAAACATACCAGGCTTCCCGGGCATCAGTAAATGCATCTCCTTTTTCAAAGTCAATCACCAGCAGGTGTGATAAATTTTGCTCCGCCTCTTTTTCTGTCTGCAGATACTGGTTCAGGCAAACCAGGTCATCAAATTTAAAAATCCTGCCTTTTTTGGTTACCACCTCGGCGCCGAATTTCGGATCCATCAGGGTCATCTTACAGGTATGGCAGAGATCTTTCCCGAATTTGAAGGGTTCGGGTTTCACCGAGCAGGCCCCGGTTAAAAAAGAAACAATCAGCAGCAGGTTCAGGAATCTCATGCACTTACTTTTTTACGGTTACGGTACCATTCATAAAACCAGATACTGAAGGCCAGGGCTGAAGCACCGATAACCACCCATCCGCCCACATCCGGGAAAGAATAGGCGTCAAAATTGAGCAGGCGTTTATGGCCGAACAGGGGGGGCTGGTAGGAAAAACCGGGAACCTGGATGGCCGCACTGGGGTCCAGGTTATGGCCATAATCATACCCCCACTGGTAGAAGTCGTACATGGCCAGCGCACCCCCGATAACAATCAGACCCAGGTATACCAGGAGGAATTTGCGGCTTCCGGTGACGGCTACGAGCATACCCAGCAGCATATAGAATCCAACCACGTAGGGCAGAAATTTAAACTCGGGGAACATATCCACGCTGATATGTTTCATGCCGATATAGTGATTGAGACCGTTGATAATTTCCACATCTCCGGAGAGACCATTGATCCAGATATTCATCATCAGTCCTTCGGGATACTGGGGGGCAAAAAGATCAATCCTCCACACCGGGAGGAAAAAGGCACATACCAGGGCGCCTGTGGCAAAGGCCACCAGGATACGGGAGGTGGTACTGAGTTTGTTTTTCATATACGAAATTTGAAAGAGCTTCCGGGTGTTGAAGCCCGGAAGCGGTAAAGAACAATAGAAACGCAACAGCGTTGAGTTATTTTTTAGCCGGGGGCAGCAGCACGCCGTCTATAACATGTACCCAGCCGTTTGAAGCCCTTACAGAAGCCACAATCGTGGCGCTGCCGTTCAGGACCGTTTTGCCGTCTTTTACACTGATGCTGAGATTATCCCCGTTTACCATACCGAGGTTCATTCCGTCCCGCAGGAAGGATACATCCAGGGCGGAAGTGGTTACATGGTACTGGAGGATATTCTGCAGGTCCGCCTTCTTGTCGTCTTTCATCAGGCCGTCAACAGTGCCGGCGGGTAATTTATCAAAAGCGGCATTGGTGGGGGCGAACACGGTAAAGGGACCGGCATTCGCAAGGGAGGTCACCAGTTCGGCCTGTTTCAGCGCGGCTACCAGGGTAGTATGGTCGGGAGACCCTACAGCCACTTTCACCACGTCTTTCTGGGAATCATCATCTTTTACATTCTCCTGGCCACCGGCAGGAACGGCCGCATCGGTTGTACCGGCAGCACCGGTTTCGGCGGATTTATTATTGCAGCTGCAGAACAGCAGGATACCGCTGATTGCGAGCAGACTGAAAATCTTTTTCATAAACTGAGTTTTGAATTGGCAGTAAAGTGGTAACGCCCGGAGGCGTTACCACGGAAGAATCGTTTATTTCTGTGCGGGAGCAGCTGCAGGTTCAGCGGCCGGCATATTCGTACCGGTACTGAAGCTGAGCGGCACACTGGAACCAGCGGGGCTGATCCGGATATATCCCTGCATTTCCTGGTGCAGCGCTGAGCAGAAGTCGGTGCAATACATCGGATATACCCCTGCACGCTCCGGTTTCCATTTCAGGGTAGATGTTTCACCGGGCATAATCAGCAGTTCGGCATTATCCGCGCCTTTGATGGCAAAACCATGGGGCACATCCCAGTCCTGCTCGAGGTTGGTTACGTGGAAGTATACCACATCACCCAGCTTCACGCCTTCAATATTATCCGGATTGAAGTGAGAGCGGATGGCTGTCATATATACATGCACTTCATTTCCTTTTCTTTCCACCCGGGCCTTGCCTTCACCCAGGGCAGCCTGGGGATGTTTGTTCTCTTCCAGTTTGTAGATTTTCTTGCTGTTCGGCATCACCAGACTGGCCGGAATGGCTTCTGCATAGTGAGGTTCGCCGATCGTCGGGAAGTCCAGCAGGAGTTTCATTTTCTCTCCGGTGATATCATAGAGCTGGGCGCTTTGGGTCAGCTCCGGACCGGTGGGCAGATAACGGTCTTTGGTGATTTTGTTATAGGCGATCACATATTTACCATGCGGCTTAACAGTGGGACCTCCGGGTACGCAGAGGTGACCAATCGAGTAATAGGTCGGTACGCGGTCAAGCACTTTCAGGTCCTTCACATTCCACTTCACGATTTCAGAAGAAACGAAGAAAGAGGTGTAGGCATTCCCGTTAGCATCAAATTCGGTGTGTAAGGGGCCGAGACCGGGTTTCTGCACTTCCCCGTGTAATACGGCGTCATACTTCAGCACAGGAATTCCTTCATAGTCGCCATCAAAGGTCTTGTTGGCGATAGCCTGCTGAATTTTTGTAAAGGAGAATACCGGGATAACAGCGGCCAGTTTACCACTGCCCACAATATATTCACCGGTGGGATCGGTATCACAACCGTGCGGAGATTTGGGGCAGGGCATATAATACACGATATCGGGATTGTCTTTGGCATTCAGCACCACCACTTCATTTTCGATAGTGGAAGTGGCAGATTGGGTTTCTTCATTCCATACATTATGCGCATACTTCACGGCTTTCTTCGTGCCTTTGCCGGCTTTCACATATTCTTCTGCTTTTTTCCAGTTTACACAAAGAATAAAGTCCTTGTCTTTCTGGGAGGCGTTTACTTCCAGCAGGGTATTGGCTCTTTCTGAGTTATAACAGCTGAAGAAGAACCAGCCATGGGATTTGCCTTTACCGGCACGGGCCAGGTCATAGTTCACCCCGGGAGTTTCAATCTGGAAAGCTACTTTCATGCCACCGTTGTCCTTATCCACACTGATAAAGCTGACGGTGCCTTTGAAATTCTGCTTGTACGTGTTGATCGGTACATCGAGGTTGTCGCCCATCGGTACACTGAAACGGGTACCGGCCACCACATACTCAGAATTTTCAGTAATGAAAGGGGAGGAGTGGTTACCCGCACTGTTGGGGATCTCCAGGATTTCCGCGGTGCGGAAGGTTTTCATGTCAATACGGGCGATACGCGGCGTATTGTTCGCGTTCCCGAATGCCCAGCGGCCATCATGTTCGCCCTTGGTTTGGGAAAGGGCAATGTGGTGCAGGTCATCCCAGGGAACAAAACCATGCGATGTGTTCAGCATCGGCTTGGTTTCCTCGCTGTAGCCCCATCCTTTTTCAGGATCTACAGAGAAAACGGGGATCACACGGAAAAGGCGGCCGGAGGGTAATCCGTAAACAGACATTTGTCCGCTGAAACCACCGGAAACAATATTGTAGAACTCGTCGTATTTGCCGGGTGCTACATAGGTTTTGGCTGCTGCATCGCCGGCTGCGGCTGACTGGCCTCCCTTGGGCTTACAGGACTGGAAGCCGGCGAGGGTAAGGCTCAGCGTCGTGACGGCGAAGAGCGATTTGAAGAAAGAGTGTTTCATATATAATATTTAGCAGTTAAGAAAAAACGAGGAATGCCGGTGGTTTTTGTTTCAGTGTGAGCGGGCTTATTTCTCCCCGTCGTTGCTGCGCATAAATTCCAGTACTTTCCGGGCTTCATCCACCCCGATATTCTGGTTGGGCATACGGACAAGACAGAGTTCCAGCAGCTTCTGGGCTTCCGGATCTTTTTCCAGCATCATATCTACGTTGGTGATCATATTGAGAATCCAGGCGGGTTTCCGGTTTTTAGTCACATTTTTCCAGCCCGGGCCTACCAGTTTTTCTTCGGTGAGCTTATGACAACTCTGGCATTTTAATTCGTAGGTGGCTTTCCCGGTTGTTACCATGGCCTGATCGAGCGGTGTGGAGAGGGTTACATCGGCGTCCTTGATTTCAGTACCGTGTGTTTCCGGTTTGTCTTTAGTAAGTTCCTGGATATCCACCGGCTTGGGTTCTTTTTTCACCCCTTCGGAGCAGGACGCGAATAAAAATACGGCAGCCAGTACTGCCAGGGCAGAGATGATGTTGCGTTTCATTGTGAGTTTGTATTTAGTGAAATAAAAAACTAAGTTAGGGTTAAAAAATAAAAAAGATATAGATGTCTTTTAATGAGGCAAATGTATCTTCGGCTTTTCCGGGCCTGTCTGACATTCATCATTCAGGCCGGTGATATTAATCACCCCTCACCCGTTAAAGGGCGGATAGCTTTGCGACAAACCTGTAAAGTCCTGTCATGTTTTTATCAAAATCCTTTGGTTATGCCCTTCGCGGGGTTTTATATGTGGCCCTGATACACAAGGAGGGAAGAAAGGTGCAGCTTGACGAAATGGCTGATAAACTGAAGGTTCCCCGTCATTTTCTGGCGAAAATCATGAAGAATATGGTTAAGGAGGGCGTTTTGAACTCCACGAAAGGCCCATACGGCGGGTTTTCGCTGCACGAATCAACATTAAAAACAAAGTTAATATCTCTGGTAAAACTGACTGACGGCATGGCACAGTTTAATACCTGTGTACTCAGTCTGAGAAAATGCAACAATGAGAATCCCTGCCCGCTTCACCTGAATATGCTGAAAATACGTGATGGCATGCTGGCCGAGTTTTCCTCTAAAACACTTGGAGACCTGCTGGATGAAAAAAATCCGGATTTTATAAAGAGTATCTCTACCATTGCCTGATAGGACTTTAGTCCAGGAATTCATCCAGGTCTCTTCTTTCTTTTTTAGTTGGCCGGCCGATTTTACTCCTTCTTTTCCCGGTATGAAAAGTGGCAGCCTGGTACTGGATGCGCTGAATTTCTTCTTCCGGGGTGATGTCCAGGTAAAACTTTATGGCTTCACTGTAAGCTACCCGGTTGTGCAATAATCCGGTGACTTTGATCCGCCAGCGTTTGGCTTCTGTTTTAACTTCATATTCATCCCCCACACTTACATTTTTGGCTGCTTTGGCCGCCGCCCCCTCATATTTCACTTTTCCGGTGTCGCAAGCCGCCGCGGCCGCGGTCCTTGTTTTAAACAGCCGGATAGACCAGAGGTATTTGTCGAGGCGGAGTTTTTCTTTTAAAGTCAAAATTCAAAAGGGTTAAAAAATCTTACTTGATTAAATATGTTCAGGTTTGGGGTAACCCATGAATATTCATCAAAAATAAAAAACGCGCAGAAAAAATCACTGCGCGTTTTACTCCTTCTCTTTTTGCCACTCACCTATTCAGCAAAATACTTATGGAAGTACGGGATAGTTTCTATCCCTTTATAATAATTCTCAATATTGTACTTCTCATTCGGGCTGTGCAGGTTGTCATTGTCCAGCCCCATGCCCATAAACACAATCTTCACCCCCAGTTCTCTTTCCAGGATGGTGCAGATGGGTATACTGCCGCCGCCGCGCACCGGTATGGGTGCTTTACCGAAGGTGGTTTCCACGGCCTTGGACGCAGCCTGGTACCCTTTGCTGTCAATGGGGGTGAGATAAGGCTCGCCACCATGGTGCAGTTCGGCCTTAACGGTAACAGAAGGCGGTGCAATGGACTTGAAATAGCTGATGAGAATATCGGTAATCTTTTGCGTGGTCTGGTTGGGCACCAGCCTGGCTGAAATTTTGGCAAAGGCTTTTGAAGGCAGTACGGTTTTAGCCCCTTCGCCGGTATAGCCCCCCCAGATACCGTTCAGTTCCAGTGTGGGACGGATACCGGTACGTTCATACGTGGTAAAGCCTTTTTCTCCCCAGAGTTCTTTTACACCCAGTTCGTCTTTGTATTCCTGTTCATCGTACGGGGCTTTATTCAGCAGGGCTCTTTCTTCAGGGGTTGCCACCAGTACATCATCATAAAAACCGGGGATGGTGATGTGGTTGTTTTCATCATGACAGCTGGCGATCATCTTGGCCAGGATCGTGATCGGATTGGCTACCGCACCCCCGTAGGTACCGCTGTGCAGGTCGCGGTTGGCGCCGGTAACTTCCACTTCTATATAACTCAGCCCGCGCATACCCACATCCAGGGAAGGATTCTCCATACTCAGCAGGGCGCTGTCGCTGATCAGGATCACATCACACTTCAGGAGATCTTTGTGCGCGGCCACAAAGGGACCCAGGTTGGGAGAACCCACTTCTTCTTCACCCTCAATCAGGAATTTGATATTGGTGCTCAGGGTGCCGGTCTGGTTCATGATCTCAAGGGCTTTTACATGCATATAGAACTGCCCTTTATCGTCGGCTGAACCACGGGCAAACACTTTCCCGTCTTTGATCACCGGTTCAAAGGGTCCGCTGTGCCAGAGTTCAATGGGATCCACGGGCTGTACATCATAGTGGCCGTATACCAGCACAGTCGGTTTGGAGGGATCAGTTATTTTTTCACCATACACTACCGGGTGCCCTGCGGTAGCCATTACTTCTGCTTTATCACAGCCGGCCGACAGCAGGCTTTTTTTAACGGCTTCGGCACATTTCAGCATATCCTCTTTGTGTTCTGCTTTTGCGCTGATGGAGGGAATGCGGAGCAGATCAATCATTTCATCCAGGAAGCGTTGCTGGTGTTTTTCCTGGTATTCTTTCCATTGTTGTGACATGACATTCGTTTTTAAAAGATGATAGGTGTGCTTATTAACGGGTTAACAAGCCGGTTACGAAGATAAAGGGTTTCCGGTTTCAGGCAGATGACAAATACCCATTGGCACGGATAGTCCTTTCCGTTTCATTTTATATTTTGTTCCGGATTTTTCAGTCATCAAAACCATAAACCTGCTGTATGTTTTTTACCCTGCTGAGTGCTGTTTCCTTTCCTGTTGTGCCGGGGAGCCCGGATCTTCCGGCCTGGCTGGCTGCTGCCCTGGCGGCTATGGCGGCCGGCACCCTGACCCGAAAACAAATCCGGAAACTGAAATGGAAAATGGCCGTAGAAATGGTGAAAGCCAGGCTCGGTATCCGGCGCAAACAGAAAAAAGGGAAAAAGGAAGGCATGAATACCGGTATGCTGATCCTGAGTATTGTATTAATCCTGCTTTGTTTCGGGGTGGCTATCTGGCTGGGTATGCTGAAAGAATTTCTGATCCTGATCGGCGCGGTGGTCCTGTTTTTTATTCTGTTTATGGGGGCGGCGGCAAAAGCGGAAAAGAAAACGGCTTCCTGAACCGGCGGGTTTTATTTCTTTTCCTTTTTCGTGACTACGGCCTTTGTTACCAGTTTGGCGCCAAACCGGTCCCGGATTTCATCCACTGCCTTGTAGAGATTCAGCTTTTCCACTTTATTGTCAAACAAACTCATTTGCATGGTGATCGGGATCAGGTGACTGAACCGTACGCCCAGTAAACGGACCGGTCTGCCCCTTTGCCAGTTTTTGGCAAACAGGCTTTTTACTTTGGCAATAAGATCATCATCCAGTGCCGTATAATCTATCGTTTCCTGGCAGGTGCTGGTTTCAAAATCGGCATAACGGATTTTTACGGTTACACAGCCGGTCATCTTTTCATCTTCCCGCAGTCCGTAAGCGGTTTTTTCGGTCAGCCTTACCAGTTCCCGGTGCAGGAAATCCTCGTCCGCCCGGTCACTGTCAAATGTATTCTCATGACTCATACTTTTTTGCTCCCAGTCGGTACTGATATCTGCACTGCCTTGACCATGGGCTTTATGCCAGAGACTTTCACCCATTTTTCCGGCAATACGTTCCAGCACTTCCACGGGTGTTCTGGCCAGGTCTTCAATTGTATAAATGCCAAAATTTTTCAGCTGTTGTTCTGTTTGTTTACCCACCCCATTTATTTTTTCAACTCCCAGGGGCCAGAGAAATTCGGTTTCTTTTCCCTGTGGTATTTCCAGGAATCCATTAGGCTTGGCTTCGTTGGTGGCCATTTTGCTGATAAAGCGGGCGGATGACAAACCGCCTGAAATGGGCAGTCCGGTTTCCCGGATGATAAACTGTCGGAGTTCACGGGCATACTTACTCACGCCGAAAAATTTGTCCATACCGGTGAGGTCTATATAGAACTCATCAATACTGGCTTTTTCAAACAGCGGAACACGGGAGGCGATGATATCCGTTACCCAGCGGGAGTATTTGCTGTACTGGTCGCGGCTGGAACTGGTGATAATGGCCTGCGGGCAGAGCTGCATTGCTTTTTTCATCGGCATAGCGGAATGAATGCCAAATTTCCTGGCTTCATAACTGCAGGCCGCCACCACCCCCCGTTCATAACCACCCACCAGTACCGGTTTGCCCCTGAGCGAAGGGTTGTTCAGGATCTCAACTGACACAAAAAAGGAGTCGAGATCCAGGTGGGCAATATAGCGCAGCGGGGATTCCATTGATTTTAAAGATACCTATTCAACCAGCCGGTCTTATCAGGACAGATAAATATCCAGCAAACCTTCCGGCAGATTAACCCGTATTTCTTTTTTCCGGTGATCCAGTTTTTCAAGGGTGCTTTCATGGAGCGGAATCAGTACTTCACGGCCTTTTATTTCCAGCCGGCACAACAGCTGATGGGGTTGCTCAATCAGTTCGAGGATTTCGCCCAGTCTTTCCCCTTTGTCAATCACCGAATAACCCAGCAGGCTGGCAGGTGCATTTTTCGCGGCATATTTTTTAAATTCCTCATCCGGTAACCAGACTTGTTTGCGCACCAGTTTCTGCGCCGCTTCCCGGGTATTGATGGTTTCCAGTTTGAGGCAGATTTCCGTTTCTGACTTTATCCGGGTGCTTTCGATAAACCAGGGAAGAAAACTGTTTTTCAGGTCTTCCGTAAATACCGCCCCGAGTCCTTTAAGGGACGTTTTTTTTCCCAGTTCATGCAATAGGATGAGTTCTCCGTTCACCCCGTGGGCGGAAACAAACTTGCCGATCTTGTAATAGGAAGACATGGAGCAAAGATAGTAGGGAGACCGGAGTCTGGAGTCTGGAGATGGGAGTCGGGTAAAAAAAATCCCGGCCGGAGCCGGGATTACGAACTTTCAGGATGCGGACATTTTATTATCCTTCACCACCGCCATTGCCTTCGGCTTTGGGTTGCTGGGGTCTGCGACCACCACCCTGCATCCGGCGGGCTCTTTTCTGGCGCTGGGCTTCTTCCTGGCGTCTTTTCACCTGTGCTTCATGCTCGGCACTCCACTTGGTGAATTTCTCCATAGCTGTTGCATCATCAAACAGCCCCAGGCCTACACCACGGAGCAGGTGTTTCAGGTACAACACTCCTTTAAAGCTCAGGATACGGCGAACAGTATCAGTGGGGGTAGCCCCTTTGTTCAGCCACTCCAAAGCCTTCTGGCGGTCCAGCTGAATAGTGGCCGGAACGGTCAGGGGATTGTAAGTGCCTAATTTCTGGATGAATTTGCCATCACGGGGAGCCCGGGAATCGGCAACAACAATGAAATAAAAAGGTCTTTTTTTAGACCCGTGTCTCTGAAGACGGATTTTTGCTGACATAAATAGACATTTAACAGCGTTAAACAATAATTGTTAGGTCCGGTAGATACCGGGCTGCAAATATAGGAAAAGAGGAGGAATTTGCAACCCCGAAATACGAGACTGGAGCCAGAAGTCCAGAGTCCGTAGTCTCCTCCTTCCCGACTATTTCCTCATTCCGGGCATCATCTTCCCAAACGCACCCATCTTATTCATATTCTTCATCATCTGCCGCATCTGGTCGAATTGTTTCATGAAATTGTTGACGTCCTGAATATCCTTACCGGCTCCTTTGGCAATCCGCTTTTTCCGGCTGCCGTCAATCAGGTCCGGATCGGCTCTTTCGGCGGGGGTCATGGAATTGATCATGGCTTCAATGCCTTTAAAGGCATCATCGTTAATATCCAGGTCTTTAATCTTACTGCCCAGCCCCGGAACCATACCCAGCAGATCCTTCATATTGCCCATTTTTTTGATCTGCTCCAGCTGCATTTTGAAATCGGCAAAATCAAATTTGTTTTTCCGGAGTTTGGCTTCCAGTTTTTTGGCTTCCGCTTCATCAAACTGGGCCTGGGCTTTTTCCACCAGGGAAGTAATATCTCCCATTCCGAGAATCCGCTGTGCCATCCTGTCCGGATAAAACACATCCAGGGTATCCATTTTTTCCCCGCTGCTGATAAACTTGATGGGTTTATTAACGGTATACTTGATGGAAATCGCGGCCCCGCCCCTGGTATCACCATCCAGTTTGGTCAGTACCACTCCGGTAAAATCCAGCCGGTCATTAAAGGCTTTGGCAGTATTGACTGCATCCTGGCCGGTCATACTGTCTACCACAAAAAGAATTTCCTGGGGGCTTACCGCCTGCCGGATATTGGCGACTTCGGTCATCATCTGTTCATCAACGGCCAGGCGGCCGGCGGTATCTATGATGACTACGTTTTTATTCCGGCTCCGGGCTTCCTTCACGGCATTTTGGGCAATCGCGACCGCGTCGCGGCTATCTGTTTCAATATGCACATCCACCCCGATCTGTTCACCCAACACCCGTAACTGTTCCATCGCGGCCGGACGATAAATATCCGCGGCCACCAGGAGGGGGGAGAGCCCTTTTTTGGTTTTCAGGAAATGGGCCAGTTTCCCACTAAAAGTAGTTTTACCGGAACCCTGCAAACCCGCGATCAGGATTACGGCGGGATTCCCTTTTGCATTGAAACCGGCTTCCTCGCCACCCATCAGCAGGGCCAGTTCATCTTTTACAATTTTGGTCATCAGCTGGCCGGGCGAAATGCTGTTCAGCACTTTTTCACCCATGGCCTTATCCTTGACCTTATCGGTAAACTCTTTGGCAATCTTGTAATTCACGTCCGCATCCACCAGGGCCCGGCGGATATCCTTGATCGTGCTGGCGATATTGATTTCCGTGATGCGTCCCTGCCCCTTAAGGTTCTTAAAGGCGGATTCCAGTTTTTCCTGTAATGAATTGAACATAGTACGTAATACTTTTTAAATATCCATGGTTCGTCCTGCTTCGGCACGCCTGCCTTTCTTCTTATGCTTTCACCTGTTGCGGTCTGAGCCAATGACAAAAGAAAAAGTGAACAAAAAATGTTCACTTTTTAAAGAATTGCAAAGATACGTAGTGTATTGTTTATATCATGCGCCTAAATAGGTTCTTAAAAGTTTGCAACGATTGGAGGTTTTCAGTTTGGTGATGGCTTTGTCCTTGATCTGCCGGACCCTTTCCCGGGTGAGGTTGAAGCGCTCGCCGATATCTTCCAGGCTCATGGGGTGGTCGACCCCGATCCCAAAGAAATAACAGATTACTTCTTTCTGTCTTTCGGTAAGGGTCTTCAGGGAGCGGTCTATTTCTGTTTTCAGGGACTGGCGGTGATCCAGTTCCTCATCCGTTTTTTCCGCATTGGGGTTTATCAGCACATCAATCAGGGTGTTTTCCTCGCCTTCTGAAAGCGGGGAATCCATACTTACATGGCGGGCATTGATACCCAGGGTGGATGAAACCTCTTCCAGGTCCATATCCAGTACTTCGGCCAGTTCTTCAGCAGAGGGTTCCCGCTCATATTGCTGTTCCAGCTGGGAAAATGCTTTCTGGATCCGGTTCGTAAGTCCCACTTTATTCAGCGGAAGGCGTACAATCCGGGCCTGTTCGGCCAGGGCCTGCAGGATACTCTGGCGGATCCACCATACGGCGTAGGAAATGAATTTAAAACCGCGGGTTTCATCAAATCGCTGGGCGGCCTTGATCAGACCCAGGTTTCCCTCATTGATCAGGTCGGGAAGTGAAAGCCCCTGGTTCTGGTACTGTTTGGCCACCGATACCACAAAACGCAGATTGGCCTTGGTCAGCCGCTCCAGGGCACGCTGATCCCCCTGTTTGATCAGGGTGGCTAATTTGACTTCTTCTTCGGGGCTGATTAATTCTACCTTGCCGATTTCCTGCAGGTATTTTTCAAGACTCTGGGATTCACGGTTCGTTATAGACTTCGTGATCTTTAACTGGCGCATGCTCATAGGTATGGTTTTAAAATGGTGTATTTTAAGGGTTAAAGAATATACAGTTGGTTTTTGACTTATACTCAAAAAATACCCACCACGTGGCTTTTTCAACAGAACGTATTGAACTTCAAGGCAATTTAAATTATTTGATCATATGATCCAAATAAA
>JACSRW010000015.1 GCA_014879565.1 Chitinophagaceae bacterium | reverse complement strand
TGGCTTTTTCAACAGAACGTATTGAACTTCAAGGCAATTTAAATTATTTGATCATATGATCCAAATAAATTTTGGCAAGCTATTAACGTGACAAACGGGAATTTATTTTATTGGAAAGCAGCCGGATAGGGGTCAGGGGAAAAATAAAGCCCCTTTTTTTTTGTACCGTTGATTTATTTTCTATTATTGCATCAGTCGTTTCTATTACCGAAACAGTTGAATGACCTGAAGAGGATAAAAACCAATGAGTAAACAACTATATACCCTGGAATTCCCGGTTCGCTGCTCGCCGTCCATCTTATTTGAATTTCTGTCTACCCCCGCCGGCCTGGCGGAATGGTTCGCCGATAAAGTGGATGAAAGGGACGGCACTTTTTATTTTGGCTGGAACGGTTCTTTTGAAAAAGCGGAAGTACTGGAAAGCGAACAGGATAAATTTGTGCGTTTTCACTGGCTGCATGCCCCGAAAGAAGAATATTTTGAGTTCCGTATTGAAAAGTCTGAAATCACCAACCAGACCATCCTGGTTATAAAGGATTTTGCCGAGAAAAAAGAGATCAAGGATCAGAGTATGTTATGGGACTACCAGGTGAAGGAACTCTTTCACCGCCTGGGTAATTAATCCCCTTCAGCCGCTTTAGCCAGCAACAGAAAATCATCCAGCAACCGGGAGGATAAAATGTCCCGGTTTTCCGGTTTGTACCTGATGGCAACTTTCAGGAAATCCCTTTTACCCGAAATCCCCAGTACAGATTGCCCTTCCGCCGAGGCGAGGGAAAACCAGCTGCCATCTTCCAGGTTATGCACCCAGGGGTCATCGCCCCCCGCAATAAGCGCTCCCTTTTCCAGTAATGCAGGCATGGTTTTCTGTAAACCAGGCAGGCAAATAACCGGCCACTTGCCCGACAGATGAAGGGTGGTGCTGAAATAATGACCCCACCAGAAGAAACACCGGATAGCGAAATGATCCCGGCTGCTGAAAGAACGGGGATAGTCCAGCATACGATAAGGCAGTCCCAGGTAGTTTTCTCCCTTTGAAATTTTAGGGGTATGGGCCATTACTTCTTCCGGGAGCCTGATCCCTGAGGATAAAAGGCTTTTTTCCTGTTCGGTTTGTAACTGTGACAAAAAGAGGGTGATCCTTTCCAGGATACGGTTCTTTGTTAAAATCCAGCCGGGGTTGCTGATCAGTTCCTGCTCCTCTTCCGAAAGCCTTATTTTTGCGCCATTCATCCATTAAAGATAACGTGTTCAGGAAACTAGATAAACTCATCCTAAAAGCCTTTATCGGCCCCTTTGTGGCCACTTTTTTCATCACCCTGCTGGTACTGGTGATCCAGTTTTTCTGGTTGTACATTGATGACTTTGTGGGTAAGGGGCTCGGGCCGGGCGTCATCTTTGAATTTATCCTCTACCAGAGTGCGGTACTGGTACCCCTGGCCCTGCCGCTGGCCATCCTGCTTTCTTCCCTGATGACCTTTGGTAACCTGGGAGAAAGTTTTGAGCTGGTGGCGATCAAATCGGCCGGTATCTCTCTCCTGCGGTTTATGCGGCCCCTGTTTTTTATCTGTATCCTGCTGAGCGGCGTGGCTTTTGTGTTTTCCAACAACGTGATCCCTGTTGCCAATCTCAAATCCCGCACCCTGCTGGCTGATATTGTTTATGCCAAACCGGCCTTCGATCTGAAAGAGGGGGTGTTTTATGATAAAATCAGCGGTTTCGCCATCAAGATCGGTAAAAAGGAAAGCAATGACAGTGTGATCCGGGATGTCATCATTTATGAACAGGGGAATGCCCTGCAGGATAACTTTATCGTGGCGAAAAGCGGGATCATGCGGGTGTCGGAGAATAAACGTTTTCTTGAGTTTAACCTGAAAGACGGCTGGCGTTACCAGGAGAAGGGTAATGTATATGCCAATGATAATATTGAATATTACCGGATCGGGTTTAAGGAATACCAGAAACAGTTTGACCTGAGCGGACTGGGCCTGTCAGGCCGCACAGCCGACAGTGTGAATAAGAACAATGAAAAAATGTTCACCATGCGGCAGCTGGAAAAAGCGATTGATTCTTTCAGCCGGGAAAACGACGGGATCGTAGCGCAGGCGGAGAAAAACGCGTTTGGCGCGCTGCAGTTTAACAGCCTGCTGGATTCGGCCTGGAATAAATACCCGCCCGACAGCACCCGGTATGCCAAAGCGGCGAATATGGAAGAACTGATTCCCGATTCAGCCCGTATCAACCTGGCAGAAATGGCACGCAGTACAGCCGGGGCTATCCGTATCGGGGCGGAATCGCATATCCAGATCATGAAGGATAAAGGACGCAATCTCCGCAAACACCAGGTGGAATGGCACCGTAAGATCACCCTTTCGCTGGCCTGCCTGGTTTTATTTCTTATCGGGGCGCCGCTGGGGTCCATAATCCGCAAAGGGGGACTGGGCTCTCCGCTGATTTTCGCGATTGTTTTCTTTATGATTTTTTATTTTTCCAGTAATACCGGGGAAAAATTTGCCAAGGAGGGCAGCCTGACCCCGCTGACAGGGATGTGGCTTGCTACCTTTGTACTGGTGCCCCTGGGTTTTTTTCTGACCTATAAAGCGATGCATGATTCGCAATTATTCAATAAGGAATTTTATTACCGCTTTGCGGGTTTTTTCCGGAAGTATTTCCGGCGAAAAACGGTGGAATAAGGTTACCGTCAAAACCAGCCTGAGATGAACGGCAGCCGCGCCAAACAAAACCTGAGGGTCCAGCAATGGGTGGCCTTTTTGTCGGTGGTTATCCTGGTCGTAAAATTCGCTGCCTATTACGCCACCCATTCTGTCTCCATTCTGACCGATGCGCTGGAAAGCATTGTAAATGTTACTGCCGGTTTTATAGGATTGTATTCACTGTATGTCTCTGCCAAACCCCGTGACCTGGACCATCCCTACGGACACGGCAAAGCAGAGTTTTTATCGGCAGCCATTGAGGGTACCCTGATCGCAGCGGCCGGTGCTATTATTCTGTATAAGGCAGTACAGGCCTTGCTGCATCCCGTATTGCTGGAAAAAATAGATACGGGTATCTGGCTGGTGGCGCTTTCCGCGGCGGCTAATTTTGTCATCGGTTTTTTTTGTCTCCGGATCGGAAAGAAAAACCAGTCACTGGCCCTGGTAGCCAGCGGCCGGCATCTTCAGAGCGATACCCTTTCTACCCTGGGTATTATAGTGGGACTGTTCCTGCTTTATTTCACCGGTTTACAGTGGATAGACAGCGTGGTGGCAATTATTTTCGGGCTCATTATTATCGTAACAGGCTACCGGATCCTCCGGAAATCCATTGCGGGTATTATGGATGAAGCGGATATGGAATTACTGGGACGGATGGTAGAGCAGCTAAACCGGCACCGCCAGCCCAACTGGATTGACCTGCACAACCTGCGGGTGATCAAGTACGGGGCTGTGCTGCACGTGGATTGTCATCTCACCCTCCCCTGGTACCTTAACCTGCATGAAGCCCATAACGAAATTGAAACGCTGGAGAAACTGGTTAAGGCAGAATTCGGGGAAAGCCTGGAACTCTTTGTCCATTCAGACGGATGTCTTCCGTTTTCCTGCCGGCTCTGCAAAAAGGCGGAATGCCCGGAAAGAAAGTATACTTTTGAAAAAGAAATCAGCTGGACACTGGAGAATATCTCTTCGAATAAAAAACACGAACTCGTATGAAAACCCTGACAACATGGATTGGTGAACACCGGTTCACCGGTGAACATGAAGGAAACCGGATTGCCATTGACGGAGACAAACTGGCGGGGCATGGTCCCAAGGCCCTGCTTTTATCCGGACTGGCCGGTTGTTCGGGTATTGATGTGGTGGATATCCTGGAAAAAATGCGGGTGCCGTTCAGCGATTTTTCCATGGAAACAGAAGCGGAGGTGGCGGATGATCATCCTAAAGTCTTTACTTCAGTCATAATCCGGTATCGCCTGCGTACCGCACCCGAAAATGAAGAGAAAGTAAAGAAAGCGATTGACCTCTCGCTGGAAAAATATTGCGGGGTAGCCGCTATGCTGAAAAAGAATGCTCCGGTTGCCTATGAGCTGGAAATCCTTCAATAACGAATTATGCTTTCCAAGAAATCACAGTATGCATTTAAGGCCCTGGAATACCTGACCGACCGGTACAAACAGGGGCCGGTGCTGATCTCAGAGATCGCCAAAAAGAAAAAAATACCGCTTAAGTTTCTCGAAAACATCCTGCTGGAACTGAAAAAGGAGGGTATCCTTGACAGTAAAAAAGGGAAAGGGGGAGGTTATTTCCTGGCCAAAGATCCGGCCAGGGTAAAAGTGGCCACTATTATCCGGCTGGTCAACGGTCCGATCGCTATGCTGCCCTGTGTCAGCCTCTATTTTTATGAGCGCTGTAAAAACTGTGATGAAAAAAAATGCGGCCTGCATGATATGATGGTGGAAGTGCGGGACGCCTCGCTCAGTATCCTGGAAAACAGGACCCTGAAGGACCTGGCAGGCTAAGGACGGCACGAACCGTTGTACGGGATATTTTTAAGTCTATCAACTTGGTAGGGAATTACGAATGGCTTACTTTTGCCGTTCAACAAAATTGTAGCGTATGGCACTTCGTCTGGGAGATACAGCACCTGATTTTACCGTTCAGACAACCGCGGGAGAGATCCGCTTTCATGAATACCTGGGAAACAGCTGGGGCATTCTTTTTTCCCATCCCGCGGACTATACACCCGTGTGTACAACCGAGCTGGGAAAAACAGCCCTCCTGCAGGAAGAATTCAGAAAACGGGATGTGAAAGTACTGGCCGTGAGTGTGGATCCGCTGGATAAACATGCCGGCTGGGTAAACGATATCAATGAAACCCAGCATTGCCGGGTGGATTTCCCGATTATTGCAGACCCGGACCGGGTGGTGGCCGGTTTGTATGATATGATCCATCCGAACGCTTCTGAAACCTTTACCGTACGGTCACTCTTTGTGATCGGCCCGGACAAAAAAATTAAACTGATCATCACCTATCCCGCTTCCACCGGCAGGAATTTTACCGAAGTGTTAAGGGTGGTGGATTCCCTGCAGCTGACCGCGAAATACAGCGTAGCCACTCCGGCCGACTGGAAAAACGGGGAAGATGTGATTGTGGCGCTTTCGGTGTCAACGGAAGAAGCCAGGCAAAAATTTGAGAAGGGGGTAAACGTGGTGAAGCCCTACCTTCGCTATACGCCACAGCCGGATAAATAAAATGAAACTCACTGAAGAACAAATACAGGAAGCCGGCCGGCTCGATGCAGCCGGCGCTATCCGCCTGGTAACGGAATGGTTTCCGGGCAAAGTCTGTTTTTCCACTTCCCTGGGCCAGGAAGACCAGGTACTGACCGATCTTATTTGCCGGCATGAACTGCCCGTCCGTATTTTTTCCCTGGATACCGGGCGGCTTTTTAATGAAGCCTATGAACTGCTGGACAGGACAACGGCCAGGTATAAACGAAAAATTGCTCTCTATTTTCCGGAACCGGCGGATGTGGAGACGTATGTTCAGGATAAAGGGATCAACGGCTTTTATGAGTCAGTGGAAAACCGGAAAGCCTGCTGTCATATCCGTAAGGTGCTGCCCCTGAACCGGGCTTTGCAGGGAATGGATGTATGGATTACCGGGTTAAGGGCGGAGCAATCGGATAACCGGCAGGATATGCCCCTGCTGGAATGGGATGAATCCCGTCGGTTGTATAAATTCAATCCCCTGATCAACTGGAGTTATGAGGAAATGATGGCCTATATCCGCGAATGGAATGTGCCGTATAACCCTCTTCACGATAAAGGATTTGTCAGTATTGGTTGTGCACCCTGCACCCGCGCCATAGAACCCGGTGAGCATCCCCGGGCCGGCCGCTGGTGGTGGGAAACTTCGCAGAAGGAATGCGGACTGCACGGGGTACAAAAAAAATAATATAAGGTCTGAACAGCAGCGTATGAATCATTCGTATCAGTTAAATTACCTGGAACAGCTCGAAGCAGAGAGCATCCATATTTTCCGGGAAGTGGCCGGACAGTTTGAAAAGCCGGCTTTATTATTCAGCGGAGGAAAAGATTCCATCACCCTGGTGCACCTGGCGCGCAAAGCATTTGCCCCCGGTAAAATTCCGTTTCCCCTGGTGCATATTGACACCGGGCATAATTTTCCGGAAGCGCTGAATTTCCGCGATAACCTCGTTGCCGAACTGGATGCTACCCTGGTGGTCCGTAAAGTGGAAGATACCATCCGCCAGCGCCATCTTACCGAACCCAAAGGGAAATTTCCCAGCCGCAACTGGCTGCAGACCTATACCCTGCTGGATACGATTGAAGAATTCGGCTTTGATTGCTGTATCGGCGGGGCCCGCCGGGATGAAGAAAAGGCAAGGGCAAAAGAAAGGATCTTTTCCGTACGGGATGAGTTTGGCCAGTGGAATCCCAAACTGCAGCGTCCCGAACTGTGGAGTATTTACAACGGTCGGATCCATAAAGGCGAGAATGTACGCGTATTCCCGATCAGCAACTGGACAGAACTGGATATCTGGAACTATATCCGGAAAGAAAATATTCCCCTGCCCTCGATTTATTTCGCGCACGAAAGGCAGGTTATCGAACACGAGGGGCAACTGGTGGCGATCAGTGATTATGTACAGCCCGATGAAACGGATGTGGTCCTCACCAAAAAAGTGCGGTACCGTACCGTGGGAGATATGACCTGTACCGCCGCGGTGGAATCTCAGGCAGCTACCCTTGAAGAAGTTATCAATGAGATTGTGGCCACCCGGATCAGTGAACGCGGGGAAACCAGGATTGATGACAAAGTAACCGAGGCGGCAATGGAAGACAGGAAGAAGAACGGGTATTTTTAGTGAGTGGTGAGTAGGAAGTGGGGATCAACCGGATAATTAAAAAATGAAATTAAATTAAATGGATTTATTGCGTTTTATAACAGCAGGCAGTGTGGATGACGGGAAGAGTACCCTGATCGGACGATTATTGTACGACAGTAAAAATATCCTGATTGACCAGCTGGAGGCATTGGAAAAATCCACCAAAAACCGGACAGACGGATCGGTGGACCTGGCCTTACTTACAGACGGACTGCGGGCCGAACGGGAGCAGGGAATTACGATTGATGTGGCCTACCGGTATTTCAGCACCCCCAAAAGAAAATTCATTATTGCCGATGCACCGGGTCATGTGCAGTACACCCGCAATATGATTACCGGCGCTTCCAATGCCAGCCTGATCATAATCCTGATTGATGCCCGGCAGGGCGTGGTGGAACAGACAAGAAGGCATTCCATCATTGCCTCCCTGCTCCGGATCAAACACGTGGTGGTGGCGGTGAATAAAATGGACCTGGTTGATTTTTCACAGGATGTCTTCAACAATATCGTGATTGACTATAACCATGTGGCGGAAAGACTGGGGCTGAAAAATATTACCTATATCCCGATGAGCGCCCTGGATGGCGATAATATCGTTGACAAATCCGCCCGTATTCCCTGGTTCAGCGGCAAACCCCTGCTGGAATACCTGGAAGAAGTGCAAATTGACCAGGATGTCAACCTCACCGACCCCCGTTTCCAGGTGCAGGTGGTTATACGGCCGCAGACAGAAGCTTTGCATGATTACCGCGGATATGCCGGTAAAGTAATCAGCGGGGTTTATAAAAAAGGGGATAAGGTCACCGTATTACCGCAGGGTATTCAGACCAGCATTACATCCGTGGAAACCGGCGGAGAGGAAGTGGCCGAAGTGTTTGCCCCCCAAAGCGCCGTGCTGCAACTGGCAGATGATATTGATATTTCCCGTGGGGATACCATTGTGAAAACAGATAACCAGCCACGGGTGAACAATGAGCTGGAAGTACTGCTTTGCTGGATGGATGACAAACCGCTGATTTCAGGAAATAAATATCTGTTGCAGCATAACAGCCGGCTGGTAAGGGCGATGATCCGTCAGGTGGATTACAAGATTGATGTGAATACGCTTGAACACCAGCCTGTGGAAGGACAGGTGAAACTGAATGAAGTGGTGAAAGCGGTGATCAAAACCGCCGTCCCGGTGGTATATGATCCCTACGATGTCTTCAGTGAATACGGGTCAGCCATTCTGGTGGATGAGACCAGTAACAGTACGGTAGCCGCCGTCCTCATTCAAAACTGATAACTTCCCGCCATGGCGGAAACAACTCCAAGCGGAAAAGTGGTACTGGCAGGGGCCGGTCCGGGAGATCCGGAACTGATTACCCTGAAACTGATGCAACGGCTGCAGGAGGCTGATGTAATTATTACAGACCGGCTCGTACATCCCGCAATATTAAAAACCCATGCCCGGCCGGAGGCCCGGATTATCCGGGCAGGTAAACAAGGGTACAATCAGCAATCGTACACCCAGGAAGAAGTAACGGCCTTACTGGTACAGGAAGCCCTGCAAGGAAAAAATGTACTGCGGCTCAAAGGCGGTGATGTGGCATTTTTCAGTAATGTGCTGGATGAACTGTTTGCCCTGGAACAACACGGTATTCCTTTTGAAATTGTTCCCGGTGTTACAGCGGCTTCCGGGGCATCTGCTTATACCGGTATACCCCTTACAGCCAGGGGCTATGCGCAGGGAGTGCGTTTTATCGCGTATAACCCCGATCAGCAATACGATACAACCACCTGGGTTTCCCTGGCGGTCAGTACGGAAACGCTGGTGATTTATATGGCGGGTAAAACCCTGCTTGGTTTTGCCCGGCAATTACTGGATAACGGAGCAGATCCCGGCAAACCCGTCGCAGTCATTGAACAGGCCAGTACCCTGGCCCAGCAAACTCATTTCTCCGAACTCGGCACCGTACAGCAGGATTTTAAAGAAAAAGAATTTTCTTCCCCGTCGCTCGTAATAATGGGGGATGTGCTGCGCCTGCAGGGGCGTTTTAGTTGGTTTCGTGGCGGTGAACAGGGAACGGTATTCCCCGGTCCCGTTTAGTTAACCCTTTTTTCCTTTTTCCCGCCATTCACCGGTAAACGACAAAAAGGATTTTGATTGCGTTAAGTAAGCTTCGGCAAAAGCCCCTGAGGGACTATGGGCATTCATCTGAAGGACCTCCTCTTTGAAACTGGTAGCCGTGACATACAGACCCTTGTCGGTGAAGTGCCGGTCAAAATCAGTCAGGATGCCCATCTGCGTATTGCAATGCACACCTTCTCCGAGCAGCAATGCTTTGGCGCACTGGATACGCGCGGAATAAGCATGGTAAATTCCATCGGCCCATTGCTGCTGCGATAAACAGGCTTCTGCCGCTTCTATTTTCTCCTGCGCTTCCAGTAACAGCGTAGCCACCAGGTCAATCATCACACCGGCGCATTCGCCCACCCCGATGGCGGTGGAAAATTTCACTTCCTGTCCCCAGTCAATATACTCCTCTTCCTGCAGGTTATCCAGCCGGGCCAGGGGTTTCAGCAATTCATAATAGTGTTGTTCACCCCGGCGGTGATTGTAAACGGCAAAACTTTCACCGGGGGTTCTGTTTTCTTTGTAATCCTGCAGAATACGGCGCAGCGCCAGCGGGGCTCTTTTACCGGGGATTTTAATCACTTTTTCTGCCATCCGGGCATCACCGCTGCCCAGCACGGCACCACCAACCAGTACCTGCAGGGCCGGTACAACCAGGCCATTGGCTTTCAGGGAGCTGCCGTGAAAACCGATGGAGGCCATCCCATGCTGTCCGCAGCTGTTCATACAACCGCTGATACGAACGGTGATTTCCTTGTTCTCCAGGAATTCAGGAAATTCCTCTTCAATCAGTTCGCTCAGTACCAGGGCCGTTGCGGTACTGTTACTGATACCCAGATTACAGGTATCGGTACCGGGGCAACTGGTTATATCCGCCACGCTGCCAAATCCGGGGGCGGCGAGTCCTTCTTCCTGTAAGATCCGGTAAACAGGATACAGGTTGGCTTCTGTCACAAACCGGAACTGTAAACCCTGGTTGATCGTCACGCGCACATCATCGGCAATCAGGCCGTTGAGCCGGCGGATCAGGTTACGGCTGGTATGGCTGGAAATATTGCCGTTGGGTACCCGGACATATACCGCGTAATAGCCGGCCTGTTTTTGTGTAAACAGGTTTGTTTTCTTCCAGTAGAGAAATTCAGGATCCTCCGCCGGGTGAACAGGCCCCGTTTTATTTTCCGGGGTAAATACAGATTCCTCTTGCGTTAATACAGTATAACGCTGATGTGTAAGCGCATTTTGTTCCGCTTCCACCAGCTGGTTAAAAAGTTCTATGCCTGTTTTCTGTATCAGGAATTTAATCCGGGCTTTGTGCCGGCTGTTCCGTTCCCCGTGCCGGTCAAATACCCGGAGCACGGCTTCCAGGTAGGGGATCAGCAGGTCTGCTGCTAAAAATTCGCGGGTACAGATGGCCAGGTGGGGCTGGGCTCCCAGTCCGCCGCCGATCAGCACTTTAAATCCCCTGACCAGGCGGCCTTCCTCTTCCCGTACACGGGCGATGAGACCCATATCATGCATAAAGGTCAGGGCACTGTCTTTTTCCGTATTACTGAACGCAATTTTGAACTTACGGCCCATTTCCTGGCAGAGCGGTTTGCGGAGGAAATAGGCAAACATTGCGTGCGCATAGGGCGTCACGTCAAAGGGCTCATCCGGGTCAATCCCGGCAGTATCCGATGCCGTGATATTCCGGACGGTATTTCCGCAGGCTTCGCGGATGGTGAGCTGATCTTGTTCCAGCTCTGCCCATAATTCCGGCGTGCGGTCCAGGCTGACAAAATGCAACTGGATATCCTGCCGGGTTGTGAGGTGCAGATTGCCGGTGGAGTAGTTGTCAGAAACCGCCGCGATGCGTTCCCATTGGGCCAGGCTCATTTTGCCATAGGGTAATTTGATACGTACCATCTGCACCCCGGGCTGCCGCTGGCCGTACACCCCCCGGGCCAGACGGAGACTTCTGAATTTTTCATCGTCCATTTTACCCTCCCGGTATAAACGGATTTTCTTTTCCAGTTCAATAATGTCCTGTTCAACCAGGGGGTTTTCCAGTTCCGTGCGGAAACTCTGCATACGGGTAAAGGTTGGCGGACAACTGTCCGGGTGAAAAAATACTCTATTAATAATGTAGACTAAACAAAAATACAGGCTTTCGCCGCTGCACCCAAAATAAAAATGGATATGAACACATGTACGTACGGGAGAAAATGATTTTTGGATAAGTCTATTAGTCCAGTAGATAAATAGACTATATTTGTTGTTTGGTAAAACCAACGGTCCTGATAATGCATTACCCGGAATTCTTTGCGGATAAACTGGCCACCCTTAAAAAAGAAGGGCGGTACCGTTATTTCCTTACCCATCGCCGCAGTGCGGAACATTTTCCCCAACTCTGTTATACAGACGAAGCGGGGCAGTCCCGGCAGGCGGTGAACTGGTGCAGCAACGATTACCTGGGTATGAGTACGGAAGCAACGGTGATAGCGCGGATGACGGGTGTAGCCCGTAAGAGCGGAACAGGCAGCGGTGGTACACGCAATATTTCCGGCACAACAGGTTGGCACCGCGAACTGGAAAACCTGCTGGCTGACTGGCATAATAAAGAAGCGGCCTTATTGTTCAACGGGGCCTATCAGGCGAATGTAACCACGCTGCAGACACTGGGCCGGCAAATTCCCGGGCTGGTTTTTTTATCGGATGAAAAAAATCATGCCTCCATCATTGAAGGCATACGGGGTTGCCGGAACGAGAAAAAAATATTCCGGCATAATGATATGGATCACCTGGCCTCCCTGTTGCAGGAGCTTCCGGCCGGACAGCCCAGACTGATCGTGTTTGAAACCGTTTATTCCATGTGCGGCACCCTCGCACCGGTCAGGGATATAACGGCCCTGGCCCGGAAATACAATGCCCTGACCTATGCCGACGAAGTGCATGCAGTGGGTTTGTACGGCCCTTCAGGGGCCGGAATTTTGGAGCAGGAAGGACTGCAGGCAGACGTGGATATTGTTAACGGCACCCTTTCCAAAGCCATCGGTGTATTTGGCGGATACATTGCCGCCTCTGCCCTGCTGGTTGATTTTATCCGCAGTTTTGGCAGCGGATTTATTTTTACCAGCTCCCTGCCCCCGGCAGTATGTGCAGCTGCCGCAGCCAGTATTAAACATATTCAGGCAAATGAAAAGTTACGTCGTGTTTTTTTCCGGAATGTGACGGCGCTCCGAAACGCGTTAAAAAAGGCGGCTATCCCCTGCCGGGAGAATCGTTCCCATATCACCATCCTGCCGGTTGGTAACGCCCTGCATTGCCGCCGGCTGGCTGATACATTGCTCCGGGATCATGGCATTTATCTGCAGCCGATCAATTATCCCACCGTACCGGAGGGAGAGGAATGCCTGCGTCTTATTATTACAGCCCGGCATGAGTCGCGGCAAATTCATCACCTGGCATATTGCCTCAAAAGAGTACTGTATGGAGACGATCCGGCTGACCGGTCGGCATTCGCCGCTTTCCCTGCTGCAGCTGGAGACAGCGAAACATTGTATTGAGGCTGCCTTTCCGGATTACAGGGTGGAGATTATTCCCCGAAGCAGTAAAGGCGATGAGCTCGCCGGTATTCCCCTGCAAACGGTGGAAGGAAGTGATTTTTTTACCGAAGCCATTTTTGCCTCCCTGGAAAAAGGGGAAGCGGATATTGCGGTGCATTCGCTGAAGGATATGAGTCACGCGCACTTTTCCGGTTCCCATGTATTCGCGGTTATTGACCGGGATGACCCGCGGGATATTGCCCTCTTTAATCCGGATACGGAAAAAAAAATCAGCCGGGGTGAAACCCTGGTGGTGGGTACCTGCTCACCCCGGCGCGAAGAAATGGCCCTGCAGTTTTTGCAGAAAGCCCTTCCGCAATTACACCCGGCGGGTATCCGGCTGCAGGTAAAACCGATACGCGGTAATGTGGAAACCCGTTTGCAAAAACTGGCCCGGGGTGAATATGATGCCACGATTCTCGCCACGGCCGGACTCAACCGTTTATTGCGGGATGAAACGATGGGGCCGGTTATCCGTTCCTTGCTGAAAGACCGGAAAAAAATGCTGCTTCCCCTGCTGGAATGTGTACCTGCGCCCTGCCAGGGAGTCATTGTGGCGGAGGCTTATCCCGGTAATGAAAAAGCCGTCCGTGTAGTGCAGGCCATCAACCGGCTGAATCTTTTTACCGAAGCTAAATCGGAAAAAGACAGGGCGCAGCAATATGGCAGCGGCTGCGAACAACGCTTTGGGGTTACGACTATCCGCACCGGAAACCGCGAATATCTCTATGCAGCCGGGGTGGGTGCCGCGGGTCAGTCATTTGTACATTGGTATCCCGAACCTCTCGTACCGGCCTGGAAAGGAGTATTGTTTTCCGCGACCGACCGGATGCGTGATTTTTTCACCTACAAACGCACGCGGAAAGAAGTGACCGTTTCGGAACCGGCCCTGTTTATATCCAATTACAAACTCTGCAATTATCCGGATATACCTGGTTTGTTACAGGGAAAACAACTTTTTGTATCGGGTACCAGAACCTGGCTGGAAATGGCCCGCCTGGGTTACTGGGTGGAAGGCTCAGCAGATGCGCTGGGTCTTGAAAATTTTTTACCCGTATTAGCCATGCCCTTGTTCGGGTTACCGGTAAATGCAGTGCATATCCTGACACATGATTCGGCGGCCCTTCGCTGGAATGAAAAGGGATATAAAGCAACCGGGCTGCATAAAACAGTACCACAGGCTGATCCTTCCCTGGTTGCTGCTATTCAGCAGGCCGGGGCCGTATTCTGGAGCAGTTATGCCCAGTATGAATGGTATGGTCATTTATGTGCTAAAGAAGTACTGCATCTCTGCCCCGGGGGTGAAACCGCTTCCGCTTTACAGAAAGCAGGGATAGCTCCGGTGATATTTCCCACTATTAAAGCATTTGAACAATGGAGAACCTCCGCTATCCGCTGACACAGCGCAGATACCGCACTAGTCCGCTTATGCGGGAACTGACCGCTTCTGTCCGCTTATCGCATAAACAGTTTATTATTCCCCTGTTTGTGGAAGAGGGACTTTCACAACCCCGGGAGGTAAAAGGGTTGCCGGGAATTCAGGTGGAGACCGCAGCAACCGTGGAACAGGCAGTAACAAAAGCCATCCAAAGCGGTATAAATAAATTCCTGCTGTTCCCGGTACCGGCGGCGAAGCAGGAGGTGGTCGGTGATTTTTCTTTTGCTGTCCGTACTATCCGGCAGTTAAAAGCGGTGTTTGGTCCGGAAATCTGGCTGGCGGCAGATTGCTGTTTGTGCAGTTATACCACCCATGGACATTGCGGAATACTGGATAGCTCGTTAACCCGGATGCTGAATAATGCCAGCGTGGAACTGATCTCCCGTTATGCAGCTGAACTGGCCGTAGCGGGGGCCGACTGCATCGCGCCCAGTGATATGACCGATGGGCGGATCGCCGCGATCCGAAGCCGGCTGGATGCACTGGGATATGATACGGTCAGTATTATGAGTTATGCCGCCAAATTCAGTTCCCAATTTTACGGCCCCTTCCGGGATGCCTGCCATTCCGCACCGTCTGCCGGCTTGTCAGACCGGAAAACCTACCAGCATTCCCCATTCAACCGGGAGGATGCCATTGCTTCCGCCTTGCGGGATGATCAGGAAGGAGCCGATATTCTGATGGTGAAACCGGCCGCCCTGTATACTGATATATTGCTGACTTTAAAACAGGAAACCCGCAAACCGCTCGCGGCCTATCATGTCAGTGGTGAATACGCAGCTGTGGAAAGCCTGGCTCAGCAGGGACTGGTCAGCCGGGCCGCCGCCCACCTCGAAGTATGGGCTGCCTTAAACCGGGCCGGGGCAGCTATGATTATTTCATACGCGGCCGGGGAGGCGAGGGGATGGATTGAGAGGATGACCTATTAAAGTTTACCCGATAAAAATGGTGGACTGAATGATTTTAATCAGTTAATATGTAAAAGCGGGGACCGAGTTTTGCCGGGCCCTGAATTTTTGTGATATTGAGCCGCTGAATAAATATGAGCCAGGAAGAGAAAAATAAACATAGTGCTGTGCCGGAAGTGAAAAATCCGCTTTATCCCGTTTTTCTGAAACTGGATAAGCTGAATTTATTGCTGGTAGGGGCCGGCAATGTGGGGCTGGAAAAACTGCATTCCCTCCTGGCCAATTCTCCTTCTGCCCAAATTACCATTGTAGCGCCGAAGGTACTGGATGAAGTGCGCAAACTGGTGTACCGCCATCCATCCTGCCGGATAGAACAGCGCAAATACACCGAGGCGGACCTGGAAGGACGGGACCTGGTTATCCTGGCCACCGATAATCCGGCCCTGCATGTACAGATCAAAAAGAAAGCGCAAGAGAAAAAAATTCTGGTTAATGTGGCCGATACCCCTGAGCTCTGTGATTTTTATCTCAGCAGCATTGTACAGAAAGGGAATTTGAAAATTGCCATTTCCACCAACGGTAAATCACCCACGGCCGGTAAGCGGATCAAGGAAGTGCTGCACGAGGCCTTACCCGGCGAGCTGGATGCGGTGATTGACAACCTGCATACCGTTCGAAACCGGCTCAACGGTAACTTTCAGCACAAGGTCAGGAAAATGAATGAGCTCACGAAAGTGCTGGTGGAAAAGGAATCAGCAGGTACGGCTCTTCGCTGGCGGAAAATCGCCACCTATTCACTGGCGGCCTTCGGACTCATGCTGATCGGTCATTTTATCTTTTCGTATATCCCTATCCGGCAGCTGGCAGATGATACCCAGCAGTGGTACCAGACCCTGGATCCGAATTTTCACTGGATGGTACTGGCCGGCTTCCTGGCCCAGATGGTGGATGGCGCCACCAGTATGGGTTATGGGGTGACCAGTTCCATTGTGCTGCAAACCGCCCAGGTGAGCCCGGCAGCCATCAGTGCGGGTATACATACAGCCGAAATGTTTACCAGCGGCGCCTCCGGCTATAGTCATTATAAATTCGGTAATGTCAATAAAAAACTTTTCCGCGCACTGGTCATACCCGGTGTAATCGGGGCGGTGCTGGGCGCTTTGCTGCTGGTATGGTTTGACGATACCCATCTGCGTTACCTGCGTCCGGCAATGGCCATCTATACCCTGCTGCTGGGTATCCGTATTTTCAGCAATGCGTTCCGGCCGATGAACGGCAAGAAAAAATTCACCCGCTACGGCTGGCTGGCTGGTATCGGCGGTTTTCTTGACTCATTCGGCGGCGGCGGCTGGGGGCCCATCGTCACCTCTACCCTGATCACCAAGGGCCGTACACCGCGTTATGTAGTCGGCTCCGTCAGTCTTACAGAATTTTTTGTGACCCTTGCCAGTGCTTTCACCTTTTTTACACTCATCGGAGTTCAAAACTGGCAGGTGATTCTTGCGCTCGTGCTCGGCGGAGTGATTGCGGCGCCCATTGCAGCCCGGCTGGCGGGTAAACTTCCCCGTAAGACGTCCTTTATATTTTTGGGAACTGTTGTGGTAGCCTGGAGTATCCGCATACTTTACAAAGTCTTTTAAGAAACCCCGCTGTCTCTTTTAAAATAGTCCATAAAAATAGTAGGATAATAAAATCATACCTGTTATCTTTGCCCCCGTCCGCATAACGGATTTTTTTTAATCAAATAGTCTACTAATATTGTAGAGTAATAAACAGCATATGAGAAAGCTCCTTTTTTTACCGGGTTTATTTTTTTACTTCCTGGCCGCCGCTCAGATCAGCGGACGCGTGGTTAACAGCAGCAACCAGGGTATTCCTTTTGCCAGTGTTACCGTAAAAGGGTCCGGTGCGGGAACCAGTACTGATTCGGCAGGTCATTTTACATTACCGGTCAATAAGCCCATTCCCTTTGTGCTGCAGTTCTCTTCGGTGGGGTATGAGCACCGCGATGTGCTGGTAAAAACAAGCTTACAGGATGAATTGCTGATCCGGTTAATGCCCCTGTTTCAGCGGGATACGGTAGTCATCACCTCCAGAAGAAGAAAAGAAGTGTTACAGGATGTGCCCATTCCGGTAACGGTGATCGGCGGTGCGGCTATTGATGATGCCGGCGCCTTCAATGTAACCCGGATTAAGGAATTGATTCCTTCCGTACAGATGTATACCTCCAATCCCCGGAATACGGGGGTGAATATCCGGGGAACCGGCTCGCCGTTTGGACTGACCAATGACGGCCTGGATCCGGGTGTGGGTTTTTATATTGATGGGGTATACTTTGCCCGCCCGGCAGTGGCCACCCTGGATTTTATTGATGTGGAACGGGTGGAAGTATTACGCGGACCACAGGGCACCCTTTTCGGTAAGAATACGACTTCGGGCGCTTTTAATATCACCACCCGCAAACCTGCGTTTAAGAGCGGTGCCGGTTTTGAGACCAGTTACGGAAACTATGGCTTCATCCAGGCCAAGGCATCCGTAACCGGTCCGCTCAGCCGCAAACTGGCGGCCCGTTTTTCATTCTCCGGTACACAAAGAGACGGGACGGTTTATAATAAAAGAACAGACCGGTACATTAATGATATCAATAACCTCGGGCTGAAAACACAGTTCCTGTATAATTTAACGGATAAAGTACAGGTTACCCTTTCCGGGGATTATTCCCGTCAGCGTCCCGAAGGGTATGCCCAGGTGGTAGCGGGGGTGGTGCCGACTAAAAGGGCGGCCTATCGCCAGTTCAATGCTATCATTGCTGACCTTAATTATACCTTACCTTCCCAAAACGCATTTGACCGGATTGTGGATCATGATACTCCCTGGAAATCGGGTAATGAACTGGGAGGCGGATCTGTTAATATAGATGCCAGACTGGGCGGAGGTACCCTTACTTCCACCACAGCTTACCGGTTCTGGAACTGGGATCCTTCCAATGACCGCGATTTTACCGGACTGCAGGCCCTTGCCAAATCCCAGAATCCCGCCAAACACCGCAACTGGTCACAGGAAATCCGTTATGCGGGTGAGCTCTCCGCTTCGCTCAGCGGGGTGGCCGGTTTGTTTTTTATAGGGCAGGAAGTGAATATCAATGGCACGGAGGAATCCGGTTCCGCGCAATGGCGTTTTTCCAAAAGTTCCACCAGCAGTTTATGGGAAACCCCCGGTTTGTTTGATGGATATGGCATCTCCACCAAAGCATCCATAAAATCTTTCAGCGCGGCGGCTTTTGTAAATGCGGACTGGCAAATCAGTCCTGTATTACATGTGCTCCCCGGCTTGCGGATTAATTTTGATAAAAAGGATGTTTCCTATAACCGGACCACCTATGGCGGGCTGATAACAACTGATCCGGCCCTGATCGCCCTGAAAAACGCGGTCTATACCAGTCAGCAATATGTAGCTGATGCGGATGAAACAAACCTCACCGGTAACCTGACAGTCGCCTATAAACCCAACAGCCGTATGAACGCGTATGCCACCTATTCCACCGCCTTCAAACCGGTAGGGGTAAATGTGGCCGGTCTTCCCAGCATTAACGGACAGGCAGCAACCCAGCTGGCCGTTATTA
This sequence comes from Chitinophagaceae bacterium, assembly GCA_014879565.1. Lineage (GTDB taxonomy): Bacteria > Bacteroidota > Bacteroidia > Chitinophagales > Chitinophagaceae > JJ008. Next base: position 31,724 of record JACSRW010000015.1, on the reverse strand, counting down.
AACCGGAGTATGTGCAGCACCTGGAGGCCGGTGTTAAAACATCTCCTGCAAAGGATCTTATCCTGAACCTGACTTTCTTTCAAACAGAAATCCGGAACTACCAGACCAATGTACAGTCACCCGAGCTGGGAGTGAACCGGGGCTATATTGCCAACGCGGAAAAAGTGCGGATACGGGGCGGTGAACTGGAAACCAGTTACCGTTTGGGTGAAAAATTTTCCTTTTACGGATCCGTCGCTTATACCAATGCCAGGTATGTACGGTTTACCAATGCACCCCTGCCTCTGGAAGAAACAGGTAACACGCTGAATAATGTACAGGTGGCCTTTAAAGATATCTCCGGAGGTGAATTGCCCGGTATTTCACCCTGGTCCTTTTCCACCGGGGCAGAGTATACATTCCCGGCTGTTTTCCTCGGAAAAGCATCCTGCTTTTACCTGGGCGCTGATCTCTTTTACCGTTCGGGCTTTTCTTCGAGTCCTTCCCCCTCCGCATATCTCAATATTGAAGGGTATGAGCTGATTAATGCACGGTTTGGTTTTAAAACAAAACAGGGACTCTCTGCTTTTATTTGGGTCAGAAACCTGCTTGACCGTAATTATCATGAGCAACTGTTGCCGGCAGGAGGGAATGCGGGTCATTATGCGTCCGTGCTGGGTGATCCCAGGATGTACGGTATAACACTTCGTTATAATGTGAACTGATTACTTCGTTTCAGCAACTGAAGGATTATTTTTGCTGTTCATCGAGTGTATATGACAAATACCAACCGGACTTACTGGCTGATCTTCCTTGCCCTGCTGACCCGTTTGCCGGCCGGAGCGCAGGTAAAAGAGAAAGAAGTGATTTCCCAGGTATGGGTCGCCTACCTAAATCAGACCCGTATATCGGATAAATGGGGAGTATGGCTGGATCTGCACCTTCGTACCAAAGAGGATCTTGTATCCGGTTTATCGCAGGGCATTTTCCGCGCGGGGATTACCTATTACCTCCATGATCAGCTCAAGCTGACAGCGGGATATGCGTATGTGAATCACTTCCCGGCGGATAATCACGGAAATATTTCAAGACCGGAACACCGGCCCTGGCAGCAGGTGCAGTGGCATACAAATTTTCCAAAGCTGCGGCTGATGCAATGGCTGCGGCTGGAAGAACGATGGAGAAGAAATGTGCTGAATGCAAATGAACTGGCCGGCGGATACGCTTTCAATTTCCGTTTCCGGTATAACATACTCGCCATGTTTCCGCTTTCCGCCAAACGCTTTGAAAAGGGCACGGTATCCCTGGTGCTGAATGATGAACTGCATATTAATGCCGGTAAACAGATAAAGTATAACTATTTTGATCAGAACCGGTTTTTTGCGGGGCTCAACTTTCATCTGAGCAAGACCACCAGCCTGCAGGCCGGGTACATGTATTTTTATCAGCAACTGGCATCCGGGTACCAGTACAGGCATATCCATGTGCCCCGGATTTTTTTCTTCCAGAACCTTGACTGGCGTTAACGCCTGAAAGGCCCGTTAAAAATGGGTATCTTTACCCCATATAATTACCGAGATGAAACACAAACCTTCCACCCGCGCCATCCGCACACAAACCCGCAAAACCGCCCAGAAAGAACATTCCACGCCGCTGTTTCTGACCAGCAGTTTTACCTATGATTCGGCGGAAGATATGGCCGCGGCCTTTGCGAGTGACAGCCCGGAAGTGAATATTTATTCCCGCTTTTCCAATCCGTCCGTGGATGAATTTATCAATAAAATAGCCGCCCTGGAAGGCGCAGAAGACGGGGTGGCCACCGGCACAGGTATGGCGGCCATCTTTGGTACATTTATGACCTTTCTCAGCCAGGGGGATCATATTCTTTCCGCCTCGGCAGTTTTTGGTTCCACCCACACTATCCTGAGCAAATACCTGCCGAAATGGGGCATTGAGTATTCCTATTTTGATATGAACCGGCCGGAGACTATTGAATCCCTGGTGAAAAAGAATACCAAACTGCTTTACCTGGAAACGCCCAGTAATCCCGGGCTTGATATCATTGACCTGGAACAGGTCAGCGGGATTTGCAAAAAACACGGTATTCTCTTCGTGGTGGATAACTGTTTTGCCACCCCGGCTGTACAACAGCCCATCCGTTTCGGCGCCGACCTGGTGCTGCATTCAGCCACCAAGTTTATTGACGGACAGGGCAGGGTACTTGGCGGCGTGGTGGTGGGAAGGAAAGAATTGATCCATCCCATCTATCTGTTTATCCGCAACACCGGACCCTCACTCAGTCCCTTTAATGCCTGGGTGCTCAGCAAAAGTCTGGAAACGCTATTTGTGCGTATGGACCGTCATGCGTCTTCTGCACTTTATATAGCGGAGAAACTGCAGGGACATGAAAAGATCAGCTGGGTGAAATATCCCTGGTTGGCCAGCCATCCCCAACATGCCATAGCCAAAAAACAAATGAGTAACGGGGGTGGTATTGTAACCCTTGAACTGAAAGGGGGCATCAACAGCGGCCGGAAATTTCTGAACGCCTTGCAGATGATCTCCATGACCAACAACCTGGGGGATAGCCGGACCATTGCCTCTCACCCGGCCTCAACCACCCATTCCAAACTCACCGAAGCGGAAAGGGCAGCCGTTGGCATTACACCCGGTCTGATCAGGGTATCGGTTGGGCTGGAAGATCCGGCAGATATCCTGGATGACCTGCTGGGTGCCCTGGATAAAGCATAAAAGCTCATTTCAGTCTTTTGCGCAGTTGCGACAGGGTAGCTCTCATGTCTTTTTGCAACGGGGCTTCGAGTTGTACCCTTTCACCATTTGTATCATTAAAACCAAGCCGGAAAGCATGCAGGGCCAGGCGGCCCATCAGCGGACGTTCCTCTTCATCGGTTTTCGATAATTTGAATTTTGCTTTCACGGCGGAAAGTAACAAGGATTTGCCATCTCCGTACAGCGGGTCACATACGATCGGATGGCCCAGGTTCTTCATATGTACCCGGATCTGGTGGGTACGACCGGTCAGAATCCGGAATTGTAACAGCGCATAACGCCCGAAATCTTCCAGTACCTCGTATTCAGTGACGGCCTCTTTGCCTTTCCGGTGCACAACCATCAGTCCTTTTTGTACGGGATGTTCTGCAATGGCCGCATCTGTCCGGCCTTTTGTTTCAGCCGGTACGCCCAGTACCAGTCCCTGGTAAATTTTTTCTGTTTCCCTTTCCTCAAACTGGAGGGATAAGTGCCGGTGCGCTGCTTCATTTTTGGCAAAGAGAATGAGCCCGCTGGTGTCTTTGTCAATCCGGTGAACCGTGTAAATATGCCCGTATTTTCCGGCGAGCAGAACCTTCAGGGAAATTTCTTTTCCTTCCCGGTCGGGGATGGAGAGCAGGCCGGAGGGTTTGTTTACGGCCACCCAGTCTGCCGTTTCGGCCAGTATAATTTCTTTGAGATTTGTCATTGTGTAAGCCGCTTATTTGCCTTTTCCGAAATGTTTGAGGTCACGGACTTCTTTTTCCGTCAGAAAGCGCCATTTGCCGCGGTCCACATTTTTTTTGGTAAGACCGGCAAAGACGACGCGGTCCAGGTTTTTGACATCATACCCGAGTGATTCGAAGATCCGGCGTACAATCCGGTTGCGTCCGCTGTGAATCTCCACCCCGAGCTGGGTTTTGTCTTTACTGTCCGCATAAGCCAGTACATCTACATGCGCCGGCCCGTCATCCAGGGTTACTCCTTGCAGGATTTTTTCAAAATCTTTCTTCTCCAGCGGTTTGTTCAGGGTAACATGATAGACTTTCTTCACTTCATGACTGGGATGGGTGAGTTGCTGCGCCAATTCCCCGTCATTGGTGAGGAGCAATACACCGGATGTGTTTCTGTCCAGCCGGCCGACCGGGTAAATCCGTTCCTTGCTGGCATGACGCAGCAGGTCGAGCACCGTTTTGCGACCCTGCGGATCGGAAGTGCTGGTAATATAGTCCTTGGGTTTATTAAGCAGTACATAGACCAGGTCTTTGGCCAGGTATATTCTTTTGCCGTTTACACTCACCACATCTTTGGCACTCACTTTATGACCCGGCTCGGTAACCTGTTCGTTATTTACTTTCACAAGTCCCTTGCGTACCATATCGGCGGCTTCCCTCCGGGCTGCCACGCCGGCATGGGCAATAAACTTGTTCAGCGGCATCCGTTCATCGGTCTCCTTTCGCTGGTGGGCCGCAGGAGCGGGCGCCTGTCCCTTGGGGGTTGCCTGCTGATTAGCCGGGGCTAACCGGGCCCGGGACTCCGCTTTTTTCTGTTCAAAAAACTGTTCTCTTTCCTTACGGACCAGTCTTTTTTCAGCTTTGAATTTTTCTTTTTTGGCGGCGTTGCTGATTTTGTTGGCGAATTTGCCAAAATTGTCGGTTGACTTTTTCATGCGTGTGTTTTGCTGTTTTACAACAGGATGAACTGCAAAGGTAAGTTTAATTGCTGAATACGGAAACAGCCCGGCAGATGCCGGGCTGTTTCCGTTCATGGTTTAAGGGTGAATGGTTATATCATTTCTTTTTCTGATGGGGCGGGTTTGCTTTCGGTGCCGCTGTTACCTTTTTGTCCCTTGGGGCCTTTTTGTCCCTCAGGACCTCTGAAACCTTTACCGGGACCAGCCGGGTGTTTTTTGCGCATTTCCTTCATTTTTTTCAACTGCTCTTCGGTAAGGGTGGACTGCATGGTTTCTTTTTGTTTTTCAACCAGTGCTTTCATGGCTTCTCTTTTTTGCTCGGGCGTCATTTTTTTGTCTTCCCGCAGCGTCTTCATTTTTACGGCCATATCCTGGCGGCTTTTTTCCAGTTTGGCGGATTGCTCATCCGTCAGGTTCAGGCTGCTTTTAAGATGTTCCGCTCTTTTTTTCATCATGTCCTGGTGTTTGGCCTCCCGGTCTTTCTTCATCTTATCAAGTTGGGCCTTTTGTTCGGGAGTAAACACAGACTGCATATTCGCCTGGTGTTCTTTCCGGAGTTTCTCCATCCGGGCTTTCCATTCCTTCACCGTTATATCTTCATTTTTTTTCAGGTCTTCCACTTTTTTGCGGAAAGCCTGGTTTTCTGTCTTAAACTGTTCTTTCTGGGCATCTGTCAGATTAAGCTGTTTCATTGCCATCTGGCGGTCATGCCGGCCTTTTTCCATCCGTTGTTTCATCATCGGATGCCGGTCTGTTTTGCGTTCCGGTATTTCCTGTGCAGAAGCGGAGAGCGCAAGCGCGAGGGCCAGCGCAGGGAGCATTATCTTTTTCATGTGCTTGTTTTTCTTTGAGACGGCGGCTTGTTTAAAGAACCTTCGGCCATCCACGTTAATTAATGTGAACGGATTTAGGACCGGGAAGAAGGGGGAAGGTTTAATGGGGAGTGGGGAGTGGTGAATAGGGAGTGGGGAGTGGTGAATAGGGAGTGGGGAATGGTGAATGGGGAGTGGGGAATGGGGAATAGGCAATGGGAGCACCCCGTAGGGGTGCATTGTAGGTAGAAATGTAATGTGATTGACGTAAATGGGCACCCTGTAGGGGTGCATTGTGGGTTTATTGGGGCATCCTGAGAGGTATATTGTTTGTTTTGAGGCTCTGCCAAACCCCAAACTCCTCAACTTTCTTTATTCGCCAATTGCCCGCAGGCCGCATCAATATCTTTTCCCCGGCTTTTGCGCAGACGCACATTCACGCGGTGTTTTTCCAGGTATTCCATAAAAGCCTGGACTTTCGCTTCTTCGGGTTTTTCAAAACGGGCGAAATCAATGGGATTGTATTCAATGATATTAATGAGATCAGCCGGCACCTGGCGGTAAATTTTTATCAGCTCATCCGCATCTTTCAGGGTATCATTAAAGTCTTTGAAAAGGATGTATTCAAATGTTATTTCGTTGCCCGTTTGTTTATAGAAATAATTCAGGGCCTCCACCAGGGTCTGAATATTATTTGTGTCATTGATGGGCATGATCTCATGCCGCTTTTTATCATTGGCGGCATGTAGTGAAAGGGCCAGTTTGAATTTAACCTTATCCTCTCCCAGCTGGCGGATCCCCTTGGCTACTCCGGCCGTGGATACGGTGATCCGGCGCGGACTCATGGCCAGTCCGTCTTCAGCAGTGATCCGTTCAATGGCCTTCAGCACATTTTTATAATTCAGCAGGGGTTCTCCCATGCCCATAAAAACGATATTGCTGAGTTTTTTTCCGTGCACCCGTTCACACTGCTGTCCGATCAGCACCACTTCATCATAGATTTCGTCAAAATCAAGATTACGTTTACGGTCAATATATCCGGTAGCACAGAATTTGCAGCTGAGGGAACAACCGATCTGGGAGGAAACACAGGCGGTAAAGCGTGAGGTGGTGGGAATCAGCACTCCTTCCACCAGGTGGCCGTCCCAGGTCTGGAAACGGGACTTAATAGTGCCATCGGCGGAATACTGGGTGGTTTCCACCTGCAGGGCAGGTAGCGTGAAATGCTCGCCAAGTTCCTGCCTGAGTACCTTACTCAGATTGGTCATATCCGCGAAACTCATGGCATGTTTCTGCCAGAGCCATTCCCAGATCTGACGGGCCCTGAATTTCTTTTCACCTTTTTCCTCCAGCCATTGTTCCAGTTCCGGGAAACGGAGATGCCGGATATTTTTTCCTGTTTTTTTCATTCCCTGCAAAGATAGTCCCGCGCTGCCGATTAATTGAATTACCTGATATTTGCCCAAATCAACAAGATGCAGCCTGTTTATATCATTGACGCGATCCGCACCCCGGTTGGCCGCTATGGCGGGGCGCTGAGTTCAATACGTCCGGATGACCTGCTGGCCTTTGTTATCCGGCACCTGCTGGCCCGTAATCCGGCCGCTGATCCGGCCGCCATTGAAGATGTACTTGCAGGCGCCGCCAACCAGGCAGGAGAAGATAACCGGAATGTTGCCCGCATGGCCGCCCTGCTTGCAGGATTGCCTGTTACGGTGGCGGGTACTACGGTGAACCGGCTATGCGCTTCCGGTCTCCAGGCAATAATGGATGGCAGCCGGCAGATCAGCTGCGGCGACGCGGAGATGATTATAGCCGGTGGCGTGGAAAGTATGAGCCGGGCGCCCTTTGTGATGGCTAAACCTGCAGAAGCATTCAGCAGGCAACCGGAAATTTTTGATACCACAATGGGCTGGCGCTTTATCAATAAACAATTAGCTGCAGCCTATTACCCCTATACCATGGGTGAAACCGCTGAAAACATCGCCCGTCAGTGGACTATCAGCCGGGAGGAACAGGATCTTTTTGCCCTGGGCTCCCAGCAGAAATATGCCGCCGCGTCTAAGGCCGGTAAATGGGAAGATGAAATAGTGGCGGTTGAACTGAACCGGAAGGGGCAAATTACCCGGGTGGACAAGGATGAACATCCCCGCGAAACCTCCCTGGAAAAACTGGCCGCTCTTGCACCCGCATTTATCAAAGAGGGGACGGTGACTGCCGGTAATTCTTCGGGGATTAATGACGGGGCCTCTGCCCTTTTATTGGCCGGGGAATCCGCCATTAAAAAATACGGGCTGCAGCCCATCGCCCGGGTTGTCTCCATGGCCGTTGCCGGAGTAGACCCGGCCATTATGGGTATTGGGCCCGTGCCTGCTGCACAAAAAGCGCTGCAAAGGGCGGGTCTGCAGCTCAAAGACCTGGAACTGGTTGAGTTAAATGAAGCTTTTGCCTCCCAGTCAATCGCCTGTATCCGGGAACTGAACCTGGATCCGGCCAGGGTAAATGTAAACGGAGGCGCAATAGCCATCGGTCACCCGCTTGGCTGCAGCGGGGCCCGGATCAGCACCACCCTGTTACATGAATTGAAGCGGCGGAAAGGAAGATTCGGACTGGCTACTATGTGTGTGGGTGTGGGACAGGGGGCGGCTGTTATTTATGAAAACCTGATCAACTGATATTTCCGTAACAATTTTTTTGTTTATTCGTTTTTATATTCATTTTCAGAAAAAACTGGTTTATGAAAAAAATGATACTTGCTTTTTTTGCCCTCCTGGGTGTATTTTCTCTTTCCGCACAGAGTCCTTCTGATTCCCTGCACCGGGAATATACCGGAAAATATGTGTTTCCGGATGGCAGTCCGGTAAAGGAAATCGGGGTTATTGTTGAAAATGGGGTGCTGATGGCCACTTCAGTCATGGGCAATTCAGAATTACGTAAAACAGACACCAAAGATGTATACGAGATTGTGTCATTTGCCGGTACCGCTACTTTTAAAAGAAACGGGGATGGGAAAATCTCCGCAGTTCAGATACTGGTACAGGATGTGGATATGGAGGGAGTGAAAGTAGAGGAGAAAAAAGAATAGCCAGAGCGGAGAAAAGTACTCCCTCAGCGCTCCGTAAACTTCGTTTCCATTAATTCATCCCAGGTCAATGAATGCTGAACGCCGCTGCGCAGATCTTTCAGATTGCAGCGTCCTTCCCCGAGTTCTTTTTCCCCGAGGATAACTACAAACGGAATATTTTTTTTCTCCGCGTATTTAAACTGCTTGTCAAACTTCAGGTTTTCGTGGTAGAGTTCTCCGCGTATTCCTTTTTGCCGGAGGCCCTGCAGCAGGGCGAAGGCCCTGGCACTTTCCGCGGCGCCCAGGTTAAAAAACAGGACCTGTGTACCCACAAATACATCGGCCGGAAACAATTGAAGTTCTTCCAGTACATCATAGATTCTGTCAACTCCGAAAGAGATCCCCACACCCGGAATATCCGGCACGCCGAATAAGCCGGTCAGGTCATCATACCGGCCACCTCCCCCGATACTGCCCATTTTCACTTCTTTGGGAGCCTTAGCCTCGAAAATGATACCGGTATAATAGTTCAGGCCTCGGGCCAGGGTAGGGTCAATGATGAGCCGGGAGCCGGGAGACGGGAGAGAGGAGCCGGGAGTCGGGAGAAGGGAGCCGGAAAGGGATTGCAGGAGGGTCCGGAGTTCGGCAATTCCTTTTGCACCGGCAGGATCATGCCCGACCAGTTTATCCAGTCCGGATAAAATTTCTTCATTGGTGCCCTTCACGGCAAGGTACTCTTCAATAAGGAGGATCTGGTTTTCAGACAATCCCCTTTGTGCCAGTTCCTCTTTTACTTTCTCCAGCCCGATTTTATCCAGTTTATCTATGGCGATGGTAATATCCGTCATCTTTTCCGGGCCACCGCAGCGGTTGGCCAGGGCGGCAAGGATCTGGCGGTTATTTACCTGTAATGTATAACCGGTCAGTCCCAGCCGGGTAAATACTTCGTGATAGATCAGGGCCAGTTCGGTTTCATTCAGCGGAGAGCGGCTGCCCACCACATCGGCGTCACATTGATAAAATTCCCGGTAGCGGCCTTTTTGCGGCCGGTCGGCTCTCCAGACGGGTTGTACCTGGTATCTTTTAAAAGGCAGGGTTAACTGCTGGTGGTTCATGGCTACATAGCGGGCAAAGGGGATGGTGAGGTCATACCGGAGGGCCCTTTCAGTGAGCTGGATACTGTTTTTCCCCTGCAGTACTTTCTCAAATGCTTCCCGGGTGTCTTGCTCTTTTTCTGGCCGGTCGAGCCCGTTATTGAGGATCTTAAAAATCAGTTTATCCCCTTCTTCCCCGTATTTACCCAGCAGGGTTGACAGGTTTTCCATAGCCGGTGTTTCCAGTGGCTGAAAACCATAGGTTTCAAATACAGCGCGGATTGTCTGCAGGATATAATTTCTTTTCCGGACAGTTTCCGGTCCGAAATCACGGGTTCCCTGAGGTAAGCTGGGTTTGGTCATAATGAAAATGCTGGCGGCAAAAGTACCGATTCGTCAGTGATTAATTTTGTTGCCGTATTTGTCAATAATGGCATCACAGGCTTTTTCAATCAGCCGGTACACCTCATGGTAACCTGGTTCGGGTCCGTACCAGGGATCCGGCACATCCTGGTTTCGCCCCGGGTATAGTTCATTGAGCAGTAAATCTGTTTTATCCGGGTCATACTGTGTTTTGGCTATCCGCCGTATATCATCCATTACATCACCGGCCATAGCATAGATCCGGTCATAAACCCGGTAATCATCGGCCTGAAAACGGCGGGATCGCTGCGCGCTGATATCAATTCCGTTCAGGAGGGCCACTTTCCGGGAAAGCGGATGCGGGGCTTCGCCCGTATGGTAGCCATTGGTTCCGGCACTTTCCACACTCCATGACAACCCGGCCCGGAACGCTTTATCCTGGAGAATTCCTTCTGCCAGCGGACTGCGGCAGATATTGCCCAGGCATACCATCAAAATTTTCATGCTGCAAATATACAGGCCACTATAGCTATTCGCTGAATACAATGAGCGCCGGAGGCAGATATTATTTTATTGCAAAATGTTTCGGTCAGACGTGCAGCAACTTCACCTAAACGCTTATTTTTTATGGATTTCGGACCTGTTTCGCATCCTTCTTGCAGGAATGGCCGGTACGGGACTGTTATCAGGACAGTTTTATCGGCGCTGAATAGCAAAATTTGGCTAATTTGCCCACCCGCCCGAAAGAACTAACACCGCGCGGTTAAGGCATCAAACGAACGGCTCATGTTGGACGAATACGAAAAACAAAAACGCAAACAGCTGGCTGCCATGAAATCCGTTATGGATTATGGTATGGGAGCCCTGATCCTGCTGTTGGGGCTTTTTTTCCTGTTCCGAAACGTTTTGGGAAAAATTCCGGTCAACGAATTCCTCGGAGAACCGGACAGCCTTGAAAAAATATTCGGTGCATTCAGTGTGCTGTACGGAGCCTGGAGAATCTACAGAGGATATAAGAAAAACTATTTCAGATGAAAGTCCGGACCCTGCATATCCTGCTTTTGCTTTCAGGACTTTTAGGTTCATTGCTCTCCTGTAAATCATACGAAGAGCAGGAAAAGGAATTACCCGACAGCCGCTACCGGGGAACAATCCGGGTAAGCGCGGATGAAAGTTTTAAACCCGTAATAGACGAACAGGTGCAGGTGTATGAATCCAATCATCCCGGCACAAGGATTATGGTGGATTATAAACCGGAAGCGGAATGCCTGAAAGATTTACTGGTGGACAGCGTACGTATGGTGATCGTAACCCGGCGGGCCACACAGGAAGAAAGGGACTGGATTGCAGATTCTCTCCGGAAAGCAGCCCGCAGTATGGTGATTGCCCGCGATGGAATTGCCGTGATTCTTCATCCTTCTTCTACAGATACCCTGCTGACGATGAATGATGTTAAGGCAATCCTGAAAGGCAGTTTTAAGAAAAATTTAATTCCGGTATTTGACGGGGTAAAAGCAACCAGTACGGTACGTTTTATCATCGATTCAGTACTGAGGGGAGATTCACTGACCCCGGAAGCCATGGCGGCAAGGTCAAGTGAAGGAGTGATAGATTACGTATCAAAAAATCCCGGGGTGGTAGGTTTTATCGGTGTGAGCTGGATCGGGAACCCGGAAGACTCCTCTCACCTGAGTTTTTTGAAAAAGGTAAAAGTGGCGAATCTGCAGGCAACCGACATACCTGATTCGTATGTAAAAGCCTACCAGGCCAATATTTACCTGAAGCGGTATCCGATGGTCAGAGACCTCGTTTATATTCTCAAAGAGAATTACCGGGGTTTAGGTACGGGATTTGCCAATTTTATGAGCGGGGAGATCGGGCAGATCATTTTTAAAAGAGCCTACCTGGCCCCCAGTTTTAAAAACCTGTCCATCCGGCCCGTAAAACTGAATGAGTAAGCAGAATAAGTATATTTACAAATTCTTAAAGTGAACCGTAAAATGAAGAAAACCCGAATTTCAATCCTGGCCCTGGCTCTTTTATTCACCGCCGGGCTGAGTGCGCAGAGTCTGCAGGAGGGCAAAAATCACCTTTTTGCCAAGCGGTATGCCAGTGCCATCGCCACTTTTGAAAAAATGGTGGCGGCTAACCCCAACAGTATTGAAGCCAACTACTGGCTGGGTCAGGCTTACCTGGATAATGAAGAAATCATGTCCGCCAGGATCGCTTCCGCGAAACAGGTCTATGAAAAAGCGATGGTATCCTCCAACGGCGCCCCGCTTATAACCGTGGGAATGGGGCATATTGACCTGCTGGAAAACCGGGTGAATGACGCCCGCCAGAAATTTGAAACGGCCCTGACCATGACCCGTACCAAAAAAGGGGAAAATACCGATATCCTGAATGCGGTGGCCCGGGCGAATACCGATGCCAAAGCGGGTGATAATGAATATGTAATCGCCAAACTGAAGGATCAGATAGATGTAAAAAATGACAAAAACCCCGAATCCTGTGTGTTACTGGGTAATGCGCTGCGTAAAGCCCGTCCCGGCGAAGGGGGAGGAGAAGCCTTCCGGTATTACAAAAAGGCCCTGGAATTCAATCCCAATTTTGCCCTGGCCAGCCTGCGTCTGGCGCAATTGTTTGAGTCTCAGAAAAACTGGGAGCTGGTGTACCAGTATCTGACCGAGGCCATCCAGAAGGATGATAAGTTCTCGGCTGCTTATTATGAATTATTCTATTATTATTTCCAGCGGCTGGATTATGCGGAAGCAGAAAATCAGCTCCAGAAATATATTACTTCCAAACTGCCGGAAAAAGATGTACAGGACGAATACCTCTATGCCATGCTTTGCTGGGCCCGGAAAGATTATACCTGTGCCACTACCAAGGCACAGGCTGTGGTAGATATCCTGGGAGATAAAACCAAACCCAAGGTTTACCGGCTGCTGGCTGATGCGCATTTCCAGAACAATGATTTCAACGCGGCCAAGAAATTCAGCGATGTCTTCTTTTCCACCAAAAACCTGGAAGATGAGATACTCTTTGATTACCAACTTCGGGCCGATATTCTCGACAAAACAGGGGGAACCATTGATGAAATCTTCAATACCTACCTGATGGGAGCCAAACTGGATACGACCCTCACGCTGCGGGTTGATTTCCTTAAAAGAGGAGCTGAAAAATTCAAAGGCCGTAAAGACAGTATCGGCAGTGAAAGACAGGGGGATCTCCTGCTGCAGGTGCTGAACCTGAAAGAGCCCCCCAGTATGCGGGATTATTTTGATGCCGGTTTTGCCTTCTACCAGGCTGAAAATTATAACCGGGCCGACAGTGTGTTTGATATTTTCACAGACAAATTCCCGGATGAGGTATACGGTCCGATGATGCAGTACAATATTCACCGCGCTATGGACAGTACAATGGAAAAAGGCATGGCCGTGCCCTGGGCGGAAAAATACCTGGCCATTCTGGAAAAGGATACCGCCAAGAACAAAAAGAATATTATCGGTGTAGCCGGTTACCTGGCCCAATATTTTGCCAATATTGCCAAAGACAAGGAAAGGGCGCTGGAATACCTGCGGAAAATGCTGGCCATGGATCCGGGTAATGAAGCCATTCAGAAAAACATTGAAATACTGGAAAAGTCTGCCGCACCCGGCACCCGCCCGGGCAATGGCAGTCAGCCTGTAAAAAATGGCTCGGCCCAGTCCAACAAGGCCGCCCCGGGCACCAAATCACCCGGTACACCGCCTGCGGTAAAGAAATAAATTCGGTTTTCTTCTTTTATAAAAGGCCCCTTGCTGTTCAGCAGGGGCTTTTTATTTCCCCCTGTCCCTTTATTAAATTAGGGAAAATCCGGGCCACCACCTTATTTTTGCGCCGGAGTAAAATGTTATGATTTACCTGCTTCAAACCGGCCCAACGAATGCAAATGCAGTCAGTTATCTGCCGGTCGTCCTGCAAATAGCCATTGCCGTCGGACTCGTAGCTTTCCTGATGGCGGTGACCCATTGGCTTGGCCCCAAGAGAAAAACAAGTGATAAACTGCAGAACTTCACCAGTGGTATCGAATCCCACGGGGATGCGCGTCAGCCCATGGCCATCAAGTATTTTCTGACAGCCATCCTCTTTGTGCTTTTTGATGTGGAGGTGATTTTCTTCTATCCCTATGCCGTCAATTTCAGGGACCTGGGATGGGCTGGTTTCTGGGCTGTGCTGATGTTTGTGGGCTTTTTCCTTTGCGGGTTCTACTATATTATAAAGAAAGGAGCCCTGAAATGGGAAGACTGAATCTTTAAAAAGGTAAAAAAATTAAAAAGTCAAAAGGTAAAATGGGAGAACCATACACAGACCGCAGGTGTTACAATTTTGACTTTTAAATTTTGACTTTCAACTTTTTTCTATGGCACGTCCTGTCTCATACAACCTGATTCAAAAGCCGCTGGAAGCGGATATTAGTATTGTGCCGATGCCTGATGGTCATCAGGGAGAAGGCTTTTTTGCCACTTCTCTGGATAAGGTGATCGGGCTGGCCCGTAAAAATTCCATCTGGCCGCTTCCCTTTGCCACCTCCTGCTGTGGTATCGAATTTATGGCCTCAATGGGTTCCCATTACGATCTCGGCCGCTTCGGCGCTGAACGGGTGGGTTTTTCGCCCCGCCAGTGCGACCTGATGATGGTGATGGGTACCATTGCCAAAAAAATGGCGCCTGTGGTAAAGCAGGTATACCTGCAGATGGCAGAGCCCCGCTGGGTAATGGCCGTGGGTGCCTGCGCCAGCAGCGGAGGTATTTTTGATACCTATAGTGTCTTACAGGGTATTGACCAGGTGGTACCCGTGGATGTATATGTACCCGGTTGCCCGCCCCGGCCCGAAGCCATTATTGACGGCATTCTGCGGGTACAGGACCTTGTGGGCAAAGAGAGCCTGAGGAGAAGAAACGGTGAGCAGTACAGGGCCCTGCTGGAGAGTTATGGAATACAGTGAGGACTAAGAACCAAGATCCAAAGAACCAAGAACCAAAGATCCAAAGAACCAAGAACCAAAGAACCAAGAACCAAGATCCAAAGAACCAAGAACCGAAGAATCAAGAACCAAAGAATCAAAACAAAAAGATCTTTCAATTTAAGGATCAATTTTTCCGGGAGGGCTATTGGAATTTGGCTCTTGTATCTTGGAATTTAACATAAGCTATGTCGCTGACTAACGAAATAATCAAACAACGGCTTACAGAGAAATTTGGTGACCAGGTTACCGGTTTTACTGAGACCTATGGTATGCTCAGTTTTGAATCACCGAAGGAAAACAACCTGAAAGTACTCAACTTTCTCTACGATGATGACCAGCTCAGATTCCGTTTCCTGACGGATATCACGGGGGTACATTATCCCGATCAGCCCGGCAGGGAACTGGCCGTAGTGTACCACCTGCACAACCTGGAGGATAATATCCGGATCCGGTTTAAAGTGTTTACGGCCGTTGACACCCCGGATGTATATACCGCCACCGGTTTGTTTTCATCCGCGAACTGGATGGAAAGAGAAACCTATGATTTCCTGGGTATCAACTTTGTGGGTCATCCGAATATGAAACGTATCCTGAATGTGGAGGAGATGGATTATTTCCCTTTACGGAAGGAGTTTCCGCTGGAAGACCAGACGCGTATTGATAAGGATGATGAAATGTTTGGAAGAGGATAATTTGCTAAACTGCTGAATAGCTTTTCAGCGCATTCAGTCAAATAAAGAAAATGTCAGAGCAGCATATCAAATTACCGGAAGGTTCAATTGAAAAGACCACGACCACCCTCAACCTGGGGCCCACCCACCCGGCCACCCATGGTGTGATGCAGAATGTACTGGAGCTGGACGGGGAACGGATTGTTTCTACCGAACAGACGATCGGTTATATTCACCGGGCTTTTGAAAAACTGGCCGAACGCAGGCCCCTCGCGCAGATCACCACCCTGACCGACCGGTTGAATTACTGCTCCTCTCCCCTGAATAATATGGGCTGGCACATGACCTGCGAAAAACTGCTCGGTATTAAAACCCCGAAAAGGGTGGATTACCTGCGGGTGATTATAATGGAACTGGCGAGGGTGGCCGACCATCTGATCTGTAATTCCATTGTGGGTGTGGATGCCGGCGCATATACCGGATTCCTCTATGTGATGCAGTACCGGGAGCTGATCTATGAGATATATGAGGAAGTATGCGGCGCCCGCCTGACTACCAATATCGGCCGCATCGGCGGTTTTGAACGCAACTTCAACGATATCGCTTTTCAGAAGCTTGAGAAATTCCTTAAAGAATATCCGCCCGTGCTGAAAGAGTTTGAAAATCTCTTCCAGCGGAACCGCATCTTTATGGACCGTACAAAAGGAACCGGCGCGATCAGCGCGGAAAGAGCCCTGAATTACGGCTTTACCGGTCCCAACCTGCGGGCAGCCGGAGTGGATTATGATGTGCGGGTACACAACCCCTATTCCTCCTACGAAGATTTTCAGTTTAATATACCCGTGGGTACCACCGGCGATAACTATGACCGCTGGCTGGTGCGTGAAAGGGAAATGTGGGAAAGCCTGAGTATCATTGAACAGGCCTACCAGAAAGTACAGGAATTCAAAGGCGCGGAAGCCGAGGTTTATCATGCCGATGTGCCGGAGTATTACCTGCCTCCCAAAGAGGATGTATACACCAAAATGGAAGCCCTGATCTGGCATTTTAAAATCATTATGGGGGAAACCAATATCCCTGCCGGTGAAGTTTACCATTCCATTGAGGCGGCCAACGGGGAACTGGGCTTTTACCTGGTGAGTGACGGAGGAAGAGCGCCTTACCGGCTGCATTTCCGTCGCCCCTGTTTTATTTACTACCAGGCTTTTGAAGAACTGATCAAAGGTTCTATGCTGAGTGACGCGATTATGACGATGAGTTCGCTGAACCTGATTGCGGGGGAATTAGATGCATAATAATTCGTCATCCGATGCCCGCCGGAGGATGACCTAAGAACAAAATTATATGGTGAAGTTTTCAGATCATACGATGCAGGAAGTGGAACGGATTGTAGCCCGTTATCCGCAGGGAAAACAAAAAAGCGCCCTGATTCCGGTTCTGCATATCGCCCAGAAAGAATTCGGGGGCTGGCTCAGTACTGAAACCATGGACTATGTGGCTTCGGTGCTGAATCTGAAACCGATTGAAGTATATGAAGTGGCCACTTTTTACAGCATGTTTAACCTGAAACCTGTCGGTAAATACATGTTTGAAATATGCCAGACCGGGCCCTGTATGCTGCGCGGAAGTGATGAAATCATCCGCTATATTGGCGACAAACTGGGCATAAAACCCGGAGAAACAACAGTGGATGGTTTGTTTACCCTGAAAACCGTGGAATGCCTCGGCGCCTGCGGTTATGCCCCGATGATGCAGCAGGGGAAATTTTATAAAGAACACCTGACCATTGATAAAGTGGAAGCAATTATCGCGGAATGCCGGGCAGGTAAAGCGGTCATTGACTGAGCATGCGTTTGCCGCTCACCATAGTTCTTTTATTTTCAGCGCTGCTGGCCGGTGCCCAAACGGAAGAGCAGAAACTGACGCTGACTGTGCAGGAATTCCACCAGGCACTGGTGCAGAAAAATACGGTGTCTTTGAATCAGCATACCGATAAGGCGCTGAGTTACGGACACAGCAATGGCTGGGTGGAAACAAAAAAGGAGCTGTTACAAAACCTGGCATCCGGGTTTATTCAATACCGCTCCTACCGGGAAGACAGTTTACAGGTGCAGATCAGCGGCAACCTGGCACATGCCCGGTTTAACGCGGAGATCAATGCCACGCTGAATGGCAGCACGAATACATTCCGGCTCAAAGTGCTGGAAGTATGGGTGAAAAAGGGAAAGCGGTGGCTGTTATTTGCCAGGCAGGCTATAAAAAATTAAAAAAGTAAAAAGGGAAAGAATAAAAAACCACGTGTGTCATCAGTAAATCCGGGAAGCCTTCACTGCGAAGGAGTGAACAGGGGTGGTTTTGATTTTTTAGCTTTTGAATTTTGACTTTTACATGGGAAGAAAATTATTATTGGAAAAAGCGCATGTGGAGAATATCCGTCTCTACGAGGTATACCGCCGGGAAGGTGGTTACCGCAGCGTGGAGAAGGCCCTCAAATCCATGAGCCCCGACCAGGTAACGGAAGAGGTTAAAAAAAGTGGTCTCCGGGGACGGGGAGGGGCCGGATTCCCCACCGGTATGAAATGGAGTTTTCTGGCCAAACCGGAAGGAGTACCCCGTTACCTCGTGGTGAATGCTGATGAGTCTGAACCGGGTACTTTCAAAGACAGGTACCTGATGGAGTTTATTCCCCACTTGCTGATAGAGGGGATGATTACTTCCTCCTACGCCCTGGGCTCCAACCGGTCCTATATCTATATCCGGGGCGAATACGCCTGGATTGTGGATATACTGGAACAGGCTATTGCAGAAGCGAAAAACAACGGGTGGCTGGGAAAAAATATTCTTGGTACCGGATTTGATCTGGAAATATATGTGCAGCGCGGTGCCGGTGCTTATATATGCGGTGAGGAAACCGCCCTGCTCGAGTCACTGGAAGGCAAACGCGGCAATCCCCGGATTAAACCTCCGTTCCCGGCTGTAAAAGGATTGTGGGACTGTCCTACCGTGGTGAACAATGTGGAAACCATTGCTGCCGTAGTGCCGATTGTCAATGAAGGCGGGGACGAATATGCGAAAATCGGTGTGGGCAAATCCACCGGTACCAAACTGATTTCCGCCTGCGGAAATATCAGCAAACCCGGCGTATATGAAATTGATATGACCATTTCGGTGGAAGAGTTTATTTACAGTGATGAATACTGCGGGGGGATTGCCAACGGCAAGAAACTCAAAGCCTGTATTCCCGGCGGTTCCTCCGTGCCTATCCTGCCGGCCAACCTTTTGCTGAAAACAGCGAAAGGGGAAACACGCTATATGAATTATGAAAGCCTGGCCGATGGCGGATTTGCCACCGGTTCTATGATGGGATCGGGAGGTTTTATTGTAATGGATGACAGCCAGTGCGTGGTAAAGCACACCTATACACTGGCCCGCTTTTACCGCCATGAAAGCTGCGGACAATGTTCACCCTGCCGCGAAGGAACCGGCTGGATGGAAAAAATTCTCTGGAAGCTGGAAACCGGCAAAGGGCAGCTGAGTGATATTGATCTGCTCTGGGATATCCAGCGCAAAATTGAAGGCAATACGATCTGCCCGCTGGGAGATGCGGCTGCCTGGCCGGTGGCTGCTGCTATCCGTCATTTCCGCGACGAGTTTGAATGGCATGTCACCAATCCGGAAGATGCGGTGAGAAGAAATTACGGCATCGGCCGGTATGCGGATCCGATAGCAGTCCCGGTAACGGCCTGAGGGGGTATAATTTTTAATTTTGATTTTTGAATACGAACAATGGCTGAAGAAAAAAAACTATTTAAAGTAACCATTGACAACATCACGATTGATGTTGAACCGGGTACTACGATTTTGCATGCCGCCCGCGCGATTGGCGGAGATGTAACGCCCCCGGCCATGTGTTACTATAGTAAACTCAAGGGCAGTGGCGGTAAATGCCGTACCTGCCTGGTGGAAGTGGCTGCCGGCTCCGCCGCAGATCCGCGCCCCATGCCTAAACTGGTCGCTTCCTGCCGCACCACTGTTATGGATGGTATGGTGGTGAAAAATATTACCAGTGAAAGAGTGCAGGATGCCCGGGCCGGTGTGGTGGAGTTTCTGTTGCTGAATCATCCCCTCGATTGCCCGATCTGTGACCAGGCCGGAGAATGTCATCTGCAGGACCTCAGTTATGAGCACGGAAAAGAAGGCACCCGTTATGAATTTAAACGGCGCACGTTTGAAAAAGAAGATATCGGCCCCTATATTCAGCTCCACATGACCCGCTGTATACTTTGCTACCGCTGCACTTATGTGGCCGATCAGCTTACAGATCAGCGGGTGCACGGCGTACTCGACCGCGGTGACCATGCGGAGATATCTACCTATATTTCCAAAGCGATTGATAATGACTTCAGCGGTAATATGATTGATGTATGTCCCGTCGGAGCTCTTACCGATAAAACCTTCCGGTTTAAAAACCGCGTATGGTTTACCAAACCAGTGGAAGCGCACCGCGACTGCGATAAATGCTGCGGTAAAGTAACCCTGTGGCAACGGGGCGATGAAGTACTGCGGGTTACTGCCCGTAAAGACGAATGGGGCGAAGTGCAGAGTTATGAGGGCCAGCCGGGCTGGATCTGTAATACCTGCCGCTTTGATAAGAAAAAAACAAGTGACTGGGTCATTGAAGGACCAGCTAATGTGAGCCGGCATTCCGTGATTTCCCAGGGACACTATACAGGACTGAAGAAACCCCGGGAAATTATGCCCGAAGTGATGGGCGGCCGGGCTCCCAAACTGCTGATGGATATTCATGACGTGAGCGATGTGAACAGTGTGGACATCAGTGCCCTGCCCGGACCGGCTACTAGTGAAACTTTTAAGAAGAAAGAACTTTAAACGATGAACATGCATTTACTGGCAATAGACCTCTGGTTCATTCTTGAGAAGGCCATCCTGGTCTTTTGCATAATCGGACTTTCGTTTTTTATTGCCATGTACACCACCCTGGCTGAACGGAAGGTGGCCGGATGGCTTCAGGACCGCCACGGACCCAACCGGGCAGGCCCTTTTGGTATCTTCCAGCCACTGGCCGACGGAGGTAAACTCTTTTTTAAGGAAGAAATTATTCCGCTGGCTTCCAACCGTATTCTTTTTCTGCTCGGTCCCGCACTGGCCATGATCACGGCCCTGGTGACCAGTTCTGTAATCCCCTGGGGCGCCCCGGTTGTAACCGCTTCCGGTACTATTCCCCTCCAGGTAGCCGATGTGGATATGGGGATCCTGCTGGTATTCGGCGTGGTGAGCGTAGGCGTCTACGGGATCATGATCGGCGGATGGGCTTCCAATAATAAATTTTCCCTGATTGCGGCTATCCGCGGCGCTTCCCAGATGGTATCCTACGAACTTCCCATGGGACTGGCCCTGATCGCCGTACTGTTTATGACCGGCTCACTCAAAATGAGTGAAATCGTTGCCAGCCAGGCGGCCAACGGCTGGCATGTTATCTATCAGCCGCTCGGGTTCATCATTTTCTTTATCTGTGCCCTTGCGGAATGTAACCGTACGCCCTTTGACCTTCCGGAAGCGGAAAACGAACTGAACTTCGGTTATCATCAGGAGTATTCTTCGATGAAGCTGGGATTCTATCTTTTTGCCGAATATATCAACATGTTTA
Source organism: Chitinophagaceae bacterium (assembly GCA_014879565.1). GTDB lineage: Bacteria > Bacteroidota > Bacteroidia > Chitinophagales > Chitinophagaceae > JJ008. The sequence goes on along the minus strand of JACSRW010000015.1, from coordinate 10,600 downwards.
TCAGCAGCGCCATTATGGCTACCCTCTATTTTGGCGGCTATGATATACCTTTTGTGAATGAAGCATCCTGGGGACTGCAACCCTGGCTGCTATCCCTGATCAGTTTCGGGGTGCTGATGGCCAAGATTGCTGTTTTCCTGTTTGTCTTCATCTGGATCCGGTGGACGATACCCCGTTTCCGCTATGACCAGCTGATGAGCCTGGGATGGAAAAAACTGATTCCCCTGGCCCTGCTGAATATGATCATCAGTGCGGCAGTGATGTTGTGGTTAAAGTGAGGGGAGTGGAAAGTGGGCAATAGGCAATAGGCAATGGGCAATTGGCAATAACCGACAACAGCACCCTGTAGGGGGCCTTGTGGGTAAATAGGATCAGATAATTTTTAAAAAAATAAAAGCGCTAAGGCTTTATGCAATTAACAAACAGGGCCAAACCGGTGGACCGCAGTCCGATGACCTTCCTGGAGAGCCTCTATCTCTGGAATATCATCAAGGGCATGGGGATTACGATCAGCCACCTGTTCAAACGGAAAGCAACGATCCAATATCCGGAGGAGAAAAGAACTTTTTCCAAAGTCTTCCGGGGGCTGCATGTCCTGAACCGGGATTCGGATGGCCGGGAAAACTGTACCGCCTGCGGTTTATGCGCGGTTGCCTGTCCGGCAGAGGCAATTACGATGGAAGCAGCAGAAAGACAACCCGGTGAGGAACACCTGTACCGCGAGGAAAAATATGCCGCCCGGTATGAAATCAATATGCTGCGCTGCATTTTCTGCGGACTGTGTGAAGAAGCCTGTCCGAAAGATGCCATTTATCTTTCCCAGACCTTTGCCCCGGCCAATTACGGGCGAAAGGGATTTATCTATAAAAAAGAAGATCTGCTGATTCCCCATCCGCTGAAAGAAATGGAAGCCTATAAAAAGGCAGTGGGAGATAGAGCAGGCAACCAATAAACGACTAACGGCTTTGAAATGAATATCATTCAACTACTTTTCTGGTTTCTTTCCGTGCTGGCAGTTTTCAGCGCCCTGATGATGGTGACCAGCAAAAATCCCGTATACAGTGTACTCTGGCTTATCGGAACTTTCTTTGCCATATCCGGGCATTATATCCTGCTGAATGCCCAGTTTCTGGCGATTGTGAATATTATCGTTTATGCCGGGGCTATCATGGTTTTATTCCTGTTTGTGATCATGCTGATGAACCTGAACCGGGAGACTGAACCCAGGAAAAACCGCTGGCTGAAAATGGCAGGTGCGGTGGCCGGGGGCTGTCTGCTGCTTGTACTCGTGGCGGCCCTGAAAGAAACCGCGGGCAAAGAACAGTTTGCCATGGTCAATGAAGGCAACATAGGCCTGATCCGGAACCTGGGAAAGGAATTGTTTACCACCTATGTGGTGCCTTTTGAAATCAGCAGTGTCCTTTTCCTGAGCGCGATGGTGGGCGCGGTGGTGATAGGTAAAAAAGATTAAGTAACACAACTACCTAAACGAATTATACTATGCCGGTCATAAATTATATCTATATCGCCATCGCCCTTTTCAGTATCGGGGTGGTGGGTGTGCTGACAAGGCGCAACGCGATTATCATTTTCATGTGCATTGAATTAATGCTGAACGCGGTGAACCTGATGCTGGTGGCATTCTCCAAAATGCATCAGAATGCGGCTATCCTGGCCGGCGACCTGGCCGGAAATGCCGGCTCCGACGGACAGTTATTTGTCTTTTTCATCATGGTAGTGGCTGCTGCAGAAGTGAGTGTGGGGCTGGCCATTATTGTGATGATGTACCGGAACATTCACTCCGTGGATATAAATTTCTTAAACAGGCTAAAACATTAAGACCCGTAGCGGGAACTGATTATGAACAACGCATTACAAATAGTCTACCTGATTCCGCTGCTGCCCCTGCTGGGCTTCCTGGTTAACGGGCTGGGACGGAATTATATGTCCAAAACCCTGATCAGCTGGACCGGCTCGGGCACCGTGCTGGCTTCCTTTATTCTCAGTGTATGGGTTTTTCTGCAGGTGAAAGACGGCAATACCTATGTAGCCCATTATTTCGATTTTATAAAAGTGGACAAACTGGTCATTCCCTTCGCGTTCAAAATTGACCAGCTCTCTTCCCTTTTCCTCCTGATTATAACCGGTGTGGGCTTCCTGATCCATGTCTACTCCGCTTCTTATATGCACGAAGAAAACAGGGGGCATTACGGACGTTATTTCTCCTACCTGAATCTCTTTGTGTTCTCCATGCTGCTCCTGGTAATGGGGGCCAATTATGTGATCCTTTTTATCGGCTGGGAAGGCGTAGGCCTCTGTTCCTACCTGCTGATCGGGTACTGGTTCGGCAACCAGTCGTATAATAAAGCGGCCAATAAGGCTTTTGTCATGAACCGGATCGGCGACCTGGCCTTCCTGATCGCGATCTTCTGGATGATTTCAAAAGCCGGCAGCACCGGTTTCGCGGAAGTGTTCTCTGTAGCGAAAGGAGAAGTGACCGGACAGTCCTTTACCGGTTTTGACATCACTATGATCACCCTGCTGCTCTTTATCGGCGCCACCGGTAAAAGCGCCCAGATTCCGCTTTTCACCTGGCTGCCGGATGCCATGGCGGGTCCCACACCTGTTTCGGCCCTCATCCATGCCGCTACCATGGTGACTGCCGGGATCTACATGATCGCCCGGAGTAATATTCTTTACAGCATGGCGCCCCTGACCATGGATATTGTTGCCTGGACAGGACTGGCCACTGCCTTACTGGCCGCCAGTATTGCGCTGAAACAAAATGATATCAAAAAAGTACTCGCCTATTCAACGGTTTCCCAACTGGGCTTTATGTTCCTGGCCCTGGGTACCGGCGCCTATGTGGCGGCTGTCTTTCATGTGATGACCCACGCGTTTTTCAAGGCCCTGCTCTTCCTGGGCAGCGGCTCGGTGATTCATGCCATGGGCGGCGAACAGGATATCCGGAATATGGGCGGGTTAAGCAAAAAATTAAAAATTACCTTCTGGACCTTTGTGGCCGGCTGTGTGGCGATTGCGGGTATTCCGCCTTTCAGCGGTTTCTTCTCCAAAGACGCCATCCTGCTCAGCGCTTTTGAAAAAAGTCCGGTGATGTATGGCATCGCGCTTTTCACGGCCCTGCTGACAGCATTCTACATGTTCCGTCTGCTCTTTATTACGTTCACGGGTAAATTCCGGGGCACAGCGCAGCAGGCGCAACACCTGCATGAAAGCCCGGCGGCAATGACACTTCCGCTGATCATTCTGGCCCTGCTTTCCATTGCGGGTGGCTGGGTTGGTATTCCGGAAGTCTTTGGTCATGGACTGGATCAGCTCAGTGCCTTTCTCCGGCCGGCCGTGGCTTCCCTGCCGCATGCGCATCCGGTATCACATGAAACAGAATATGCACTGATGGGTGTATCCACCCTGCTGGTACTGGTAATGATACTGGCAGCCTGGTTTATGTTCCGTAATTATCAACGCAAAGAGACCGCAGGTTTGGCCAAATGGCTGGAGAATAAATGGTATGTGGATGAACTGTATGATTTTCTCCTGGTCAATCCCTTGCACAAACTCGGCGGCTGGTTCCGCTCAGTAGCTGATCCGCGGCTCGTGGATGGACTGGTGAACGGAGTGGGGAAAGCGGTACAGTATGGCAGCCGTCAGTTAAGGCTGCTGCAGAGCGGACAGGTGGGCAGTTATGTATTGCTGATGGTGCTGAGTATGGTCCTGTTTTTTGGCATTCAATTTTTTCTGAGAAAATAAATTGTCCGCCGGGAGCGGCTAATGAATATGATCTCACTTTTTCTGATACTATTTCCGATGGCAGCCGGTATGCTGCATTTTTTCCTGAAAGACGGAAAAACAGCCCGGTCTTTTGCCTTGTTCAGTTCGCTGGCCACCCTGGTCATTGCCCTGCTCGGACTGACTGTTTATTCCCAACCGGAGCAGCATAGCTTCAGCAGACCCTGGTTAACCATATTGGGCAGCAGTTTCAGTCTGCAGGCAGACGGTATGGGAAAAGTCCTGACCCTGCTGAACGCCGTGGCCTATCCCCTGGTCATCCTGGGTACCTGGCAACGGGTGTACGCACAGCCAGGCCGGTTTTTTGGCCTGATGCTGCTGGCACAGGCCGGTATGATGGGTGTTTTCCTGACAACAGATGCCCTGCTCTTTTATTTTTTCTGGGAACTGGCCCTGATCCCGATGTATTTCCTGGCTTCCCAGTGGGGAGGGGAACGCAGGATACCGGTTACTTTTAAATTTTTCATTTATACATTCGCCGGCTCGGTGCTGATGCTCGCCGGATTACTGTATCTGCAAACGCAGACAGCTGATCACAGTTTCAGTATGGCGGCATTTCATAAGCTCAAACTGCATTCCGCCACGCAGCTTAAACTGTTCTGGCTCTTCTTTGTGGCTTTCGCCATAAAGATGCCGGTATTCCCCTTCCATACCTGGCAGCCGGATACCTATGAACAAGCCCCTGCCGCCACAACGATGATCCTGAGCGGGGTGATGGTGAAAATGGGTTTACTCGGACTGGCCCGCTGGCTGATGCCGGTATTGCCGGTTGCCTCTTACCAGTGGGGCGATGTGGTCATGAGTCTCTCTGTGATCGGGATCATTTACGCTTCGCTGATAGCCATCCGTCAGGACGACCTCAAAAGACTGGTGGCCTATTCTTCCATCGCGCATATCGGGCTGATGTCTGCCGCGCTCTTCGCTGAAAATCTTTCCGCCACCCAGGGGGTGATGATACAGATGTTTAATCACGGGATTAACATTATCGGTCTCTGGATACTGATTGATATCATTGAAAGACGATATGGCACCCGGAAAATTTCAGAACTGGGAGGTATCGCCCGCCAGGCACCGGTGCTGGCTGTGTTTTTTGTCGTCATCGCTTTGGCCAATATAGCCCTGCCTCTGACCAATGCCTTCCCCGGAGAATTTCTGATGTTTAACGGCATCCTGGGGGCCAAATCAAAATATTATATACTGTTTGTGATACTGGCCGGTCTGGGTATTATCCTGGCAGCGGTTTACACATTGAATATGATCCGCCGCTGTTTTTACGGAGAACCCGGTACATTGTCCGCTGCCGGAGGAGACCTGCAGGCACATGAAAAATGGGTGCTCGGTATTATTGTAGGCCTGATTCTCTGGATGGGTATATATCCCCAATCCCTGCTCGGGCTCAGTGAGGGATTCAGCCTGCAATGGTTAGAACGTATTGATATCAGTTATTTATTCCGCAAATAAGGAACAGAAAGTATGAACGCATTAATCATATCGGCAGTTTTGGGAGTTATCATGATGTTCGGCAGCACCCTGCTGAAACAGAAAAATTCTATCCGGGCCCTGGCCACCGGGGGTATGCTGCTCCTGCTGCTGGCCAACCTGCTGGAAATGGGCGGTATCCGGTTTTTCCAGGTAGAGCTGAAAGGCATGCTGTTTTTTGATCAGTTTGCCCTGGTCTTTCATTCCCTGCTGCTGCTGGCCGTGCTGCTGTATATTATCCTGGCGGCGCCGGATATGGAGAAAGTGGGCGTGAATTATGCGGATTACTTTGCCCTGCTCTTTTTTATTCTTTGCGGGGTGGCCATGGTACTTGCCTTTAAATCCCTGCTGATCCTTTTCCTGGGTATAGAAATTATTTCCATACCGCTTTATATTCTCACCGGCAGTGATAAAAAGAACCTCAAGGGCAATGAAGCCGCGCTGAAATATTTTCTGCTGGGCTCTTTCTCCACCGGTCTGATGCTGATGGGCATTGCCCTGGTGTACGGAGCCCGTGGTACTTTCAGTACCCTGGCCAATCCCGCGATTACTCCGATGAACCTGAATCTGCTGATTGCGGGGATGGCCTTCCTGCTGTTCTCCATGGCATTCAAGGTGTCTGCTGCACCTTTTCATTTCTGGACACCCGATGTGTATGACGGGGCCCCGACTGTTTTCACCTCCTTTATGGCCACTATTGTAAAAGCGGCTGTATTTGTCGCCTTTGTGCGTCTTTTTGATGAGCTGTTCGGGGATTTCGACGGCAAATGGAGATTATGGGTGGCGGTACTGACCGCTGTGACCCTTTTTATAGGCAATATCACGGCCGTTTTTCAGCAAAGTGTAAAACGGATGCTGGCTTATTCCAGTATCGCACAGGCCGGTTTTATGTTATTCGCGCTTTATGCCATGAATGGCGATGGGAAGGAAGGGCTGCTGCTCTATGCTGCGGCCTACTGTTTTGCCACCATCGGCATTTTTGCCGTACTCGCCCGCATGAAGGATTATACCTTTGATGGTTTCAACGGAATGGGTAAAACCCGTCCCTTTATAGCTGCGGCCCTCGCGGTATTCCTGTTCTCCCTGGCGGGTATTCCGCTCACAGCCGGATTCCTGGCCAAATTTTATATGCTGAAAGCAGCCCTGGCCGTACCGGGCAGTGCCTGGCTGGTACTCTTTGCCGTGCTGATGGCGGCCGTCAGTGTGTACTATTATTTCCGGGTGCTGCAGGCCATGTATTTCCGGGAGCCGGGGGAAACAAGCCATCCCGAGTTTCCGGCCTATTTCAAATGGGTACTTGGCGCCATGGCAGCGCTGGTAATCGTACTGGGTGTGCTGCCTGAACTGCTTTTAGGCCGTCTGTACTTTTAATCCCTTTCAGCCGGTATTCATTACCTATCTTTGATTAGTGGGCTGAAGAAAGTCCACCGGTTTCCGGTATGCAATTCAGTGATATCTTCTCGCTTTCTTTCCGAACCGTCCGCGGCAATAAACTGCGCACCGGACTCACTGTTTCCATTATCGCTTTCGGGATTATGGCCCTGATCGGGATCATTACCGCCATCAAGGCAATGAACCAGAAATTCACGGAGAGTTTTTCATCCATGGGGGCGAATGCCTTTACCATCCGCTTCAAGGAGCGGAATATTCGTTTTGGCGGCGGGAACCAGCGGGAGATGAAACTCAGCAGCCGGACCGGCCGGAAACAACGGGTATCCAACCTGGATAAATCCATTACCAAAGAAGAAGCGGAATTATTTGTGCGCCGCTTTGATTTTCCTTCGCAGAAAGGCATTTCCATTTTTGGAAACCGGAACAATATTGTCTCCTACGAGAATTTTAAAACCAGTCCCAATGTGATGATGTTTGGCGGGGATGAAAATTACCTCCCCCTCAACGGATTTACGCTGCAGTACGGGAGAAACATGAACCGCCTGGATGTGCAAACCGGCAGAAATGTCTGTATCCTGGGTTATGATGTGGCCAAAAAATTATTCCGCCAGGGGGTACCGGCGGCCGTGAATGCCGTGGTACGAATTAACAATATTCCGTTCCGGGTATTGGGTGTGCTGGAAAGCAAAGGTTCATCCTTCGGATTTAACAGAGATAATATAATCATCACATCCTATACCAATATTGACCGAAATTTCCCCACCGGCTTTTCCTATGTGATCGCCGTGATGGCCAACGACCTGCTGCAGGTTAATGCCGCGATGGGGGAAGCAGAGGGAAAATTCCGGGGTATCCGGAAACTGACCATTACGGAGGAAAGTAATTTTGTACTCGACCGCAGCGACAGCGTGGCGGAGAAAGCCATGAACAGTCTGCGTTTCCTTACTATTTCCGCAACGGTGATCGGACTGATTACCCTGATCGGGGCGGCCGTAGGGCTGATGAATATAATGCTGGTTTCTGTATCAGAACGGACAAGAGAAGTGGGCCTGGTAAAAGCCATTGGCGGTAAAAGCAGCAGTGTACGCAGCCAGTTTCTCCTGGAAGCTATCATTATCAGTATCATGGGAGCGCTCTTCGGCATCCTGCTGGGGGTAATTGTGGGCAACAGTTTTTCCCTGGTGCTGAACACCGGTTTTGTGGTTCCCTGGAACTGGGTATTATACGGAATTCTCATTTGTTCCCTGGTGGGTTTGCTGGCCGGTATTTACCCCGCCAGAAAAGCCGGTCGCCTGAACCCGATTGAAGCCCTTCGCTACGAGTAGAAAAGCCTGATTTTGTCCTTCTTCAGCTATGATTTTCATGCAATAAATCCTGCAGGAACTTGTTCCGTATTAAAAAATCCTTAACTTGAAGCCCTTTCCTGAAAAAGCCGGGAAAGGGGATTTTTTTATCAACTTTTTTCTTAGCATTGTGCCTCTGAAATTGAAGTACATTCTAACTTTTAAAAAAAACTAAAAAACTAAGATCATGGCAGAGATTAAACCAACTGCAACAGCATCCGTTAAGGCAACTTCCGTTCATGCAAAGAAAGACGGCAATATGATTTCCTGGATTGCCCCGATAGTCTGTATCATCGCCGGTTATGCCATCTGGCGTTTCATGATGGGAAACCCCAGTGGTTTTGCCGAACCCGATATGAAAGGAGGTTTCTGGCCCCATCACCTGAAGCCGAAAGACGCGTTCCATCGTATCTATGAAGGTGGTATCATTGTACCCCTGCTGATTGGTATGTTCCTGATGGTGGTGGTATTCTCCATCGAGCGTTACCTGACCATCCGTAAAGCCCTGGGTGCCGGTTCAATCGCTGATTTTATCCGCAAAGTGCAGTATCACCTGGCTAACCGCAACGTGGACGCCGCCCTGGCTGAGTGCGACAAACAGCGTGGTTCTGTAGGTAATGTAATGAAAGCCGGTCTCCGCCGCTATAAAGAAATGATCTCCGAAGGCAACCTGAATACTGAACAAAAAGTGATTGCGATCCAGAAGGAAGTGGAAGAAGCCACCGCGCTGGAACTGCCCATGCTGCAGAAGAACCTGGTGTTCCTGTCCACGATCACATCCGTAGGTACCCTGATCGCCCTGCTCGGTACGGTAATGGGTATGATCCGTTCATTCGCCGCCCTCGGTGAAGAAGGTGGTGGGGGTGCTGCCGCTGACCTGGCCGTTGGTATCTCTGAAGCCCTGTATAATACAGCCCTCGGTATCGGTACCTCTGCTATCGCCCTGATTATGTACAACGTCTTCACAACCAAGATTGACTCAATCACTTACGGCATTGATGAATCCGGTTTCACCCTGACCCAGAGCTTCGCTTCCCTTTACAAATAAGCGGACCGCTGGTATGGAAAATGACCATTCATTCATCTAATTATTAAACAGAATACTCATGCCAAGTGTCAAAATACCAAAGAAAAGTACAGCGACGGACATGACTCCATTCGTGGATATTGCGTTCCTGATCCTGTCCTTTTTCATTATGGCGACCAAGTTCAAGCCACCGGAGCCTGTGGAAATCACGACTCCTGGTTCGGTATTGTCGCAGAAACTGCCGGAGAACAACGCGGTGCTGATCTCGATTGACTCCAGTAATAAAGTGTACTTCAGTGTTTTATCAGATAAGGATCCCTCCAAATTTGATGCAATCATTCAGGGAATCAACACCACCCAGAACCTGGGGCTGACCCAGGCAGAGATGGCCAATTTCAAGAAGACCTTCCTGGTCGGTGTGCCTTTTGGCGGGCTGAAGCAATTACTTCAGACAGAAGCCAGCGAACAGATCAAGCTTAAACAGCCCGGTATTCCGGTACTGGATACCCTGAATAATCAGCTCGTTTGGTGGATTCAGCAGGCCAAAGCCGCTTTCGCGGGGGAAAAGCTCAATTACCTGATCAAGGGTGACGGTAAATCCCTTTATCCCACTTTTGAAGCGGTTATTGCTGCGCTGAAGAAAAACGAAGAGTTCAAGTACAACCTGGTAACAGCCCTGGATGATATCCCGGCCGGTACCGAATTGTACAAGCGCGAAAAAGCCGGAGAAAAAGATTTAAAAAAATAATTTAAAAACTATTCAGTATGGCTAGTATAGAAGAAGGTGGCGACAGCGGCCACAAAAAAGGACCAGGGGTAAAGAAAGCCAAGAAGCTTTCCACCCGGGTGGATATGACGCCCATGGTGGACCTCGGCTTCCTGCTGATTACTTTCTTCGTGTTTACGGCTACGATGAGTACGCCGACCACACTCGACCTGAACATGCCCAAGGATGTAAAGGACCAGAAAGAGCAGACCGAGGTGAAGGAGTCCTCCGTACTCAGTCTGTTGCTCGGTAAGGGCGACCAGATTTATTACTACGAAGGAAAACTCGCCGAAGACGGAAGCAATTTCAAATCCACCGGCTTCAAGGGCATCCGCGATATCATCGTGAAAAAGAAACAGGAAGTGATTTCCCGTTATGTACCCGATCCGGAATGTGAAGCCAAGGCAAGGGCGGAAGGCAAACCCGTCAGCAACTGTGCCGATAAGGACTTCGTGGTGATCATTAAACCCAGTGCCGAGTGTACCTATAAGAACACTGTGGATATCCTGGATGAAATGACCATCAATCAGGTGCGTACCTATGCAATGGTGAAAATTTTCCCCATTGAATTCGAGTTAGTTAAGAAAACCGAAGAAATTAACGGCATTAAATAACACCCGGGTTGTGGAATTTTTACCCGGCGTGCATCTAATTAAAAACGCTACGTAATGGAAGCCAACAAAATTTTATCAGCCGATGTTCTTGACATCATCTTTGACGGAAAGAACAAAGACTACGGCGCCTATGAGCTTCGTAAGACTTATAACCTGTCTCTTATACACATCT
>JACSRW010000033.1 GCA_014879565.1 Chitinophagaceae bacterium | reverse complement strand
CGACGCGGCAATGCCGGTCGGGATGCCGGCCCCGAAGGGCGTCGGCATTCGATTCCTGTCGGGACTACTTCGCCCCCCTTCGCTTCAGCGAATGGGGGCTTTTGCTTTTTTGCCCATTACTCAGGGCAAATCCAGTTCCACCATCCTAATCTCCCCCCACCTCCCCCGCATCTGCGAGAGACTGTAAATCCGTTCCGGGGGTACGGCGGCCAGAATGACTTCCTTCTGCGAACTGGTATACACAATATGAAAACGGCGGTCACGGACACGGTAATTATTGCCCTCGGGTATCATACAACCCCGCTCAGCTGAATTCAGCACCACGGCATAATGTCCCGCTGTCATAAACGTGGCTTCCTGCGCATACTCTTTCGCCCATCCTTCCCAGCTTTGGTTATTATACCTGTTTTTTATCAGCACATTCCCGGGCTCCTCAAACCGCATCAACACGGGCCGGGACATAAACCGGCAGGAATCAGTATCCGGGTCTGTTTCCTGCAACTCTATCCTCGCCCCGACCGGCAGGGAGCCGGATTTTACTTTTATGACAATCGCATAAGAGCCATCAAAAGGACTCATTTGCGCAACCGCAAAAAAAGATAAAAGCATTGAGACAAACAGAAAACCAGGTTTCATTAGACCTCCATTTTACCGCATATTACCCATAAAAAAAGCACCGTTCAATACCCGCTAACTGGTATTTATCAGGCCTGTAAATATTCATGCATAGTAACAATTGCCCGGCCGAACCTGATAAATCAGTACCCGAACACTTCTCTCCGCAACTTTTCATACCGGGCTGCTTTCTCCGCCAGGTTCAGATCCCGGCTGATTGAAATCAAGCCATCCAGCACCAGGGGCTGATTGCCATACCGGCGCTGAAACTGTTCGAGAAGCTTTAAGGCTTCCGCCTGCCGGCTGGTGGAGAAGAGCGCAATGGCATATCCATAGGTAAACTGGGCATTTCCCGGATCAGCAGTGACAGCCTTCCTGAGCGCGTCTACACCCCGGCCGGTATCCTTTTTCCGGATATACCACAAACCCAGTGAATAATGCAGGTACCCGCTTCCGGGATGTTCGCGTAATCCTTCCGCTATTACCTGCCTTGCTTCTTCTTCCCTTCCCTGGTCACGATACAGATCGGCCAGGTTGCTCCAGGCGGGTATAAAACGAGGATACAATTGCACACACAAGCGATACAAATGTTCTGCCTCCTGAACAGCCCCGGTAAAATTCTTTATCACCGCCCGGTTAAAATATCCTTCCGGCCGGTGACTCATCTGCGTCTGTACCGCATTATATTCTTCCTGCACAACGGAAAAAAGTTTCCTGTCTGACTCATTTAACTGACTGTACTGCGGCGCCAGCACCATCATCGCTTCCTGGCGCACCCCCGCCACTTTATCAGCAAGCAGGGGCAGCACATGTGCACGGTTATTGGCCGGGGGATAATTCCGCAGAGCCTTCAGGGCATTCAGCCGTAACAAGGGATCCTTACTCTTCAACTCTTCCAGTATAAGGGCAAACACCCGCGAAGTGGTATAATACCCGGACTGCTCCATGGCCGTGGCCCGGATAATAGCCGGGTAATTTTTATGCTGCAGGATTTCATATAACGAGGGCTCACTTTCTTTCACATAACGGGAAATGGCATAGAGCAATTCCGGATACGTCTTTTCTTTTGGTAATTTATCCTTGTACCAGCGGGTGAAATGTTCCGCTGCCCACGTCAGGGATTTATCCGTATGGCATTTATTACAGGCATTGGGCGTACCCATCAGTACAGAATGATCCGGCCGGGGAATCCGGATACTGTGATCCCATCGGTCATCCACGCCCATATACGTGGTTACCGGCATATGACAGCCCACACACTGGTTACCGGTACCGGTTGTTTTGTGAAAACTATGCTGCGGTCCGTCGTATTTAGCCGGTTGATGACAGGAGGTGCAAAGCGCATTACCCGTGACACGGGTCTTCATACTGTGGGGCTCATGACAGGTAATACAGGTAACCCCTTTCGCATACATTTTACTCTGTAAAAAGGAGCCGTACTCATAATCCTCCTCCTTTATCTGCCCGTCAATATAATAATTAAGCGGCCCGGTATTTTCAGGGAGATGTGTCTGCAGCAGGGATTGTCCGTGCTGGTAAGCATCGCTGAACCGGGTGGCCCGGGCATGACAACGGGCACAGGTCTCCATCAACGTATCATGCAACTGAATACGGTCGGGCTGCAGGGTCTGCCTTACCGGGTCCGGTTTCCAGTTCACCGCTTTTGCCGCGAGACTGATGGCAAATCCTTTAAACGGCACGGAAGTGTCTTTTTTCTCCGCCCATTCCATATGCCCGGAAGCCGGACCATGACAGGACTCGCAGGAAACACGGCTCTCTTTCCAGGTACTGAGAAAAGCATCTTCCGCGGCAATGTAATTTTTCTTAAAGTCAGTAGTATGACAGTCGGCACACATATAATTCCAGTTCTGGTTGATCCCGGTCCAGAACAGTTCATCACCCGGCATGATCTTCTCTTTTCCGTATAAGTGAAACCAGCGCTGCCCGCCTTTTTCCTTTTCCCGGGTATCCCAGCAAAACGGGAGCACCTGCAGTCTTCCGTCTTCAAAGGGTACCAGGTATTGCTGCAAAGGATTCCAGCCGAATGTATACCGGATGATAAATTCTTTTTTTATCCCGGTACTGTCGGTGGTCCGTACACAATACTGCGATCCTTTTTTATAGAAAAAGGCCGTGTCGCCGTGATAAATAAATGATGTATTATTAAAATCACCCCGGACCGTTTCCGCGGAAACTGTATCCATGGCATGGTAATGATCAGAGCCGCGGAACAATTCGAATTGGCGCTGGTGGCAGGATTGGCATTTATCGGTACCGGTATACGTAAGTGCACCGGTTGCCGGGCTGCGGCGAACACAACAATACAACACAAACAACAGACCCGTGAGGGTTAGAAGAACGCGTACAGTTTTCATGCAATCTGCGGCTGAAAAAATACCGGCAGCGCAATATAGAAAAAGCCGGCCACCTTTTAACAGGCGGCCGGCTCAATAGGAGGGGACAAAAGATGCAAATTCACCAGACAACCATTTTGGCTGACTGAACATTTTGTTTGTCCTCCACCCGTATAATATACATACCCTGCGCTACCTGGCCCAGTTCAACATGAATAACATCATATCCTTTACCGGCAGGAATGAATACAGCTTTCACCACGCTGCCATGGGCATCGCTGATAACCAGTTTGAGTTCCCCGCCACTATAGAACGGCAGTTTCACATTAAAGCTGCCCCGGTTGGGGTTAGGATATACCTGGATGGTACCGGCACCTTTATCATCCGTTTCATCCGTAACAGCCAGGTTGCGGCCAGCCATTGCTCCGGAATCACATTCTCCGAGCCGGGAACCCGTAAGCAGCAGAACCGGTACGGCCAGTTTATTCACGCAGATTGTTTTGCGGTTAGCCGGATTGCCGGCTGGTATATAACATACCTTCACTTTATTATTACCACACCGGATATCCACCACATTTATTGTGATCGAGGCCGTTGCGGAACAACCATAATTATCCGAAACAGTTACGGTATAGGTATGTGCGCCGGGAACATCCGGACTTACCAGGGTCAACGGCCACTCAGAACCGGTAGACCAGGTATACTGATAGTTTCCGCCCGGTTGCAGATTACCACAGGAAGGAAGGGCGCTCAGTACCAGGAAGGGTGAGCCATACCCAAGGTAAATTGTATTCTTTTCTCCTCCCTGAAGCACAGCATAAACATCCGGAATACTGACATTCAGGTTACATCCGGCTGTATATTCCCAAAGGTCGGCGTTCAGTCCTTCCATACTAATACCACCGGTAATATAACTTCTGCCGCCAATACTGAAGCCGGAAGCATTCAGCCGGGCTCCGCCTGCAAGTGCTGCCTGCTCGTTCCATTGGTCTGCAGCAGGATCATATTCCCACCAATCTGCACGAATCGTGTTCGTGCTGTCAAGACCGGTACCGATATATCCCCTGCAACCGATAGTGAAACCGGCAGCCAGGTGTCGCGGATACCCGGTAAAATCAGCCTTTCTTGTCCAGATATTTGCCTGCGGATCATATTGCCAGAAATCACGGGTCGGGCCTTCGATATCCAGACCGGTGCCGATATACCCTTTGCCATTGAGGCTGAATCCGGTTGCTGCATATCTTTCCGATCCGCCGAAATCTGCTTTACGGACCCAGTTATTGGTAAGCGGACGGTATTCCCAGAAATCATTCATAAGCGAATCATACTGGTCATACCCGGTGCCGATATACCCTTTGCCATTTATACTCAGTCCGGTGGCAAAGGCCCGGGCAGTACCGCCAAAGTCGGCTTTGCGTGTCCATCTATTGGAAGCAGGATCGTATTGCCAGAAATCCTTTCTCCAGCCGTCTGCATCCACCCCTGTTCCGGCATAACCCTTATTACCTATACTGAATGCGGTGGCAAGTCCTCTTGCTGTACCCCCGAAGTCTGCTTTTTGTGTCCAGACATTTGTGACTGGGTTATACTCCCAGAAATCTTTATACAATTCATCATCCAGCCCCATTCCAAGTCCTGTATAACCCTTGTTGCCAATGGAAAATCCGATAGCCCCGAACCGGCCGGCAGCCGGGAAGGCGGCTTTCGCGGCCCAGCTGTTTTCTGTTTCGGTTCTCATTTCCTGAACTTTTGCAGCAGGTTCTTCCTGTTTCAGCTGGTAAGGCGCTTCTTTCGCCGCTCCGCATGGCCCGATTTCCGCATGGTTCAGCACTTCGGCCCATACCAGGAATTCATACACACATTTTGTCACGCCACCGGGACGGCAGACATTCACTCCCTTAACAGTTATGCCCCATACATTCTTATTACACCGTACATCCACCACACGGATGGTCTTACTGACTGTAATGCTGCATCCTTTCGCATCGGTAATGGTAACGGAATAGGTATAATAACCAGGGCTGTTAAAACTCAGGACAATGCCCGGTAAAGTGGACCCGTTGGACCACTGGTAATGGTAATAAGGTACACCCAACGAAGTATAAAAAGGTGTACCGCCACTGGGTATGGGTGTCAGTACCACAAAATTAAATCCATATCCCAGCCGGTAGTAAAATCCGTACCCGATATACACCGTATTGGGTCTTCCAAGTACGGCCGTATAGACATCCGGGAAGGTTACATGCAGGGCCGGAAGTACACGTACCCAATTACTGCAATAAGATATATTATCTGCGCTGTCAGTTACCTTCCATTGAATGATACTGCTCCCCGGGTAAAAAACCCCGCTCGCGTCATTCCCGTTTCCTGAACGGGTTGTGGCGCCATAGATATTATAACTGATGCTTTTAATCCCGCAGTTATCCGTTGCCTGCAAAAGAGGGATCGTGTATCGGTAACTGCTGTTGAAGCAGAATTCCTGACCTGGCGGACAAATCAGCACCGGTTTTATGGTATCCTTCACTTCAACACTGAATGTACAGTTGGTTGTACCAGCCGTATTGGTTGCCGTGATCAGCACATGGGTAAGGCCCCTGTTAAACGGCAGGCCAGTGCCTGTACCACTGCCGGAGGCCTGGGTAGCCCCTGTAAATGTATAGGTGAGTGCCGGCGCGGGATTCCCTGATGCGTTTGCTGTATAGACTACTGTTTTGGCACATCCGACTGAATCCGCATAGACAATCAGCGGAGAAGGACAGGCTGTAAAAACCGGAGGCTGGTCTTTTACACAACGCACTGACATACCGGTTTTATAATCCATAATCGGATAGGATGGATAGCCCATATAAGCCTGGTTGCCATAAAAAATGGCAGAGCCATAAAAGATTGACCGGTAGTACCCGCCCGTGAACACTGAACCGTAATGGCTATATGATCCCGAAGAACTGCTCCACCAGTTACCAACCTGACCCAATTGTGAATAAGAACCCGGAGGCGTGCGCATTCCTCCTGGCAGGGCGGTAAATCCAAATGCATCGGTGGCCCCGGTATTTGGATCAGCCCAGTGAACGGTACCTGTTTCCTTCAGTATTCCGCCAGCCGTAAAATAAGTACCTACGCAATTTTCCAGGGTAATCCACTCTCCGTAATCCGGAATATGCCAGCCGTCAGGCGCCAGTCCCCGGGGATCAGTAACGGCATACCAGTTGTACAGTTTACCGTAAGTGGCTTCGGTAGCCGGGTCATTGTTATAATAACACCAGGCGCCGGTGGTCAGGCTTACCCACTCACTGTTATCCGTAACCTGCGGAATGGGGTCGCCGTTTCGGTATTTTGTAACCGTAAGATTTTTTTGCATCCAGGTCTGGTCACAAATGGTCACTTCAGCCGGTGTGGCTGAAAACTCCCAGAAATCGCTCATTCCGTTGGAACCATAAGTGTCATTATACCCTGTACCGATATAGCCTTTATCGCCTGCGGTAAATGAAACACCCTGACTTCTCGGAATAAAATCATCGAGTTGCGTCCAGGCGTTTATCGTGGGATTATATTCCCAGAAATCAGCAAGAGAGGAGTAATAAGTGCCAAAACCCACATACCCTTTATTCCCCAGAGCAAACGAGAAGGGTATGAAACGTTCGGTTCCCGGAAAATCTGCTTTCTGTACCCATATATCTGCTACCGGATCGTATTCCCAAAGGTCTTTTTTCCGGGTATCATAGACCTCAGCGCCCAGTCCGATATACCCTTTCTGTCCGATACTGAATGCGGCGGCATAACTCCGGTTGGTGGCACCCATATCAGCTTTGCGTGTCCAGTCATCCGTAACAGGGTCATACTCCCAGAAATCGCTGGTACCGCTGTATAAACCCTGGTCCTTACCACCCCCCACATAGCCCTTATTTCCGATACTGAAAGACATGGCCCCGTAGCGGGGTCCCCCTTCATAATCTGCTTTTCGTGTCCAGTTGTTCTGGGCTGTGTCGTACTGGTAAAAATCAGCATAAACGGTGTACATATTCAGTCCGGTACCTACAAACACCTTATCTCCGATTGAGAATGCGATGGGAGACATCCTGGCCACACCGGGGAAATCGGCTTTCTGAGTCCATACTTTTGATTGTGTGTTCAGTTCCCACCAGTCACCTCGTATAGCGATACCGTCTGCTCCCATACCGATATAACCTTTCACCCCTATACCAACCCCTACTCCCCCGTACCGCACACCTGTAGGCATATCGGGCATCGGCGACCAGCCCTGTGAGCTGCCTGCGATTAGCAACAGCAGCAAGACCAGTGTAAAGTTTACCCTTTTCATAACATGAAATTTTAGATGAAGAATCTGGGTACGTTGGATGCGGAGTGCGGGGGTTGATCAATCTTCCGCCCGGATGCCCAATGCGCTGAGCTCCGTTTTGGTAACGGTGGGCGGCATCTGGCCTCTGCGGATTTTTGTGATCACAAGTTCTGCCACGGCCAGGGCTTCTTTCCGGGTAGCGAAACCATTTGGTCCGGAATAACAGGGTATGGTGGGCTGATGAATCAGCAGCACGCGGTTGACATAAATGTCATACCCCCAGGTCTGGTGGCGGGCAGTAAAAAGGGAAGCGGTAATCAGGGCGTCCTGGTAGCGGGAAGTATCGGGCAGGAAGGAAATAGTCGTCCCGGGATCAGATGGCTGAAGGTAAATTCTTTCCGAAAAAAGAATCAACGCGAAGAAGATCAGCAGCTTTCCCATAAATTAAGAACCCGGTTTGCACGTGCTGAATCTATAGGATTTACACCGCGATAAAAAATGACCGGGGTCAGCGATTTGCCTGATTCTTATCAAAGGAAGGATGAAAAAACAAGATAGATAATATCTATTTAAACATCGCAACAATCAATAATTCTTATAAAGCCTTTCCTGTAGATTTGCGGCTACAGAAGTTTCCCTTTACAGTATATAACCCTTTTCAATTTTTTGTATGGACAACAATGCAATCAGCAAATGCCCTTTTCATGGCTCCATGAAACAGGTTACCGGCACCAGCAACCGCGACTGGTGGCCCAACCAGCTTAAACTGAACATTCTCCGCCAGCACTCCTCCCTCTCTGATCCGATGGGCGAAGGATTCAACTATGCGGAAGAATTCAAATCGCTGGATCTGGAAGCCGTAAAAAAAGATATTTATGAACTGATGACCACTTCGCAGGACTGGTGGCCGGCCGATTATGGTCATTACGGCCCTTTCTTTATCCGGATGGCCTGGCACAGTGCCGGTACATACCGGATTCATGATGGTCGTGGCGGCGCCGGTTCGGGTACCCAGCGTTTTGCCCCGCTGAACAGCTGGCCGGATAATGCCAATCTCGACAAAGCCCGTCTCCTGCTCTGGCCCGTTAAAAAGAAATACGGTAAAAAAATTTCCTGGGCCGACCTGATGATCCTTGCCGGTAACTGCGCACTGGAATCCATGGGCTTTAAAACCTTTGGTTTTGCCGGTGGCCGGGAAGACGTATGGGAACCCGAAGAAGATATCTACTGGGGATCTGAAACCGAATGGCTGGGAGATAAACGCTACAGTGGAGACCGCGACCTGGAAAACCCGCTGGCCGCTGTACAGATGGGACTGATCTATGTCAATCCGGAAGGACCAAACGGCAATCCCGATCCTATTGCTGCCGCGCGCGATATCCGCGAAACATTTGCCCGGATGGCGATGAATGACGAAGAAACCGTAGCCCTGATTGCCGGCGGACATACATTCGGAAAAACCCATGGCGCCGCTGATCCCTCCAAATATGTTGGACGCGAACCCGCCGCTGCCGGTATTGAAGAACAGAGCCTTGGCTGGAAGAATACCTTTGGCAAAGGCAATGCGGAAGACACTATTACCTCCGGACTGGAAGGCGCCTGGACCACTACCCCTACCAAATGGAGCAATAACTTCTTCTGGAATCTTTTTGGCTATGAATGGGAACTGACCAAGAGTCCGGCCGGGGCTCATCAATGGAAACCGAAACATGGTATGGGAGCGGATACCGTTCCGGATGCACATGACCCCTCCAAACGGCATACTCCGATCATGCTGACCACCGACCTGGCGCTGCGTTTTGATCCGGCTTATGAGAAAATCTCCCGCCGTTTCCTGGATAATCCCGACCAGTTTGCTGACGCGTTTGCCCGCGCCTGGTTTAAACTGACTCACCGGGATATGGGCCCCCGCGCCCGCTACCTGGGTCCCGAAGTGCCGGCAGAAGAACTGATCTGGCAGGATCCTATCCCGGTTGTTGATTACAAACTGATCAGCCAAACCGATGCGGATAATCTGAAAGCAAAAATTCTGGCCTCCGGACTTTCTGTAGCTGACCTGGTTTCAGCAGCCTGGGCTTCCGCTTCCACCTTCCGCGGTTCGGATAAACGAGGAGGCGCCAATGGTGCCCGTATCCGGCTGGCTCCGCAGAAATACTGGGAGGTCAATAATCCTTCCCGTCTTTCGAAGGTGCTGGATGTACTGGAAAAACTGCAGAAAGAATTTAACGAAAGCCAGCAAGAAGGTAAAAAGATTTCACTGGCCGACCTGATTGTACTGAGTGGCAACGCGGCTGTAGAAGCGGCTGCTGCCAAAGCTGGTTTTGATGTGAAAGTGCCCTTTACACCCGGCCGCAATGATGCTTCCCAGGAACAGACCGATGTGGAATCCTTTACCGTACTGGAACCCCTGGCTGACGGATTCCGTAATTATGCCCGAAAGGGTTGTGCCGTGAAAGCCGAAGAACTGCTGGTGGATAAAGCACAGCTGCTTACCCTTACCGCACCTGAAATGACAGTCCTGGTGGGTGGTATGCGTGCGCTGAATGCCAATTTTGACCAGTCAGCACACGGCGTCTTCACCAGCCGGCCGGAGGTACTCAGCAATGATTTCTTTGTGAACCTGCTTGACTTTGGTATTACCTGGAAAGCAACTTCCGAAACCGGTGACCTCTTTGAAGGCCTTGACCGCAAAACAGGTGAACGGAAATGGACCGCCACCCGGGCCGACCTGATTTTTGGTTCCAATTCTGAATTGCGCGCCATTGCTGAAGTATATGGCTGCAATGACGGACAGGAAAAATTTGTACATGATTTCGTGGCCGCCTGGAACAAGGTGATGAACCTTGACCGGTTTGAACACTGATTGAATACCGGCAATTAATAAAAGGGAGCTGCCTTAACCTGCAGCTCCCTTTTTATTTTTAAAAATCCCGCAGTATATCCAAAGCAGATTTTCATTTATGCGTTCTTTCCCCGGAGGTCCAGTCCTCCACTTCCTTTCGAATCTCCAGGTCACGGTGGCAATTATTACAGTTCTTTGTCAGCAGGCGGTATGCCCGGGTGGCGTTTTCAAAGTTTTCTTCCTTCAGCGCTTTCCGGATATCCTTCACCGGGCCACTCATCATTTTCCGGTAATACACATCAAACGGATCATCCAGTTTCCGGTGGCTGGTAAATTTTTTACGTATAACCTGCAGGGTTGAATCCATTCCTTCCAGCAGCCACCGGGATGTTTCCAGATCCTGACTGCGGATATAGGTGCCCAGGTTGTCATGAAAAATCCGGAGATCAAGCATGTTTTCATCCAGGTCCTTATGGTTGGCAACCTCCCTGTTGCCGCAACCGCTGATCAGTCCCCAGAAAATCAATAAAACGATTACACGCATATATTTTTGGTTTTTCTCCGTACTATCGCCTCCGGATACAGCAGAGACCTCAAAAAAAACTAAGTACAGGCACTTAATTTTACGTTAGCAATTCCTCCTTAGTTCAGTCTGGCCCGGCCTGTTATTACCTTTAATTGGCTTAAATGTACCTGTCCATGATGAGTCCGGAAAAATTTTCTGCCTCCCTGCTTGAAAAAATGCACACCGCCGTGGAAAGCTCCATGGATGGCATAGCCCTGCTGAATGCCGGGGGAGTTTATTATTATCTTAACGAAGTACACCTGCAGATGTTCGGCTATGAGAAAGAGGAGGAACTTCTCGGAAAATCCTGGCAGTATATTTATGGCGAAGAGGAAATTGACCGCATCAGCAAAAACATTTTTCCGCAACTGTTGAAGGATAAAAGGTGGAGGGGAGAAACCACCGGGAAGAGCCGGGAAGGAAAACCGGTACACCAGGAAATCACCCTGACCATTTTGGATGACGGGGGCATAGTCTGTATCTGCCGGGATATTGAACAAAGAATACGTAACCAGCAGCAGATCCGGATTCACAGCCAGATACTGGAAACTTCCAATTCCATGCTGATGACCACTGATCCGGACCGGAATATTATCTGGGCCAATCCTTCTTTCTGCCGGACTACCGGTTTCAGTATGGAGGAAATACTGGGCAAAAACCCGGGCGCCCTGCTGCAGGGAGAAAAAAGCGATAAGGAAACCATCCAGCGTTTCAAAGAAGCGATCCGGAAAAATGAATCGTTTAACTGTGAACTGCTGAATTACAAAAAAGACGGAACAACGTACTGGGCCGAAATCAAATGTCAGCCCTTGCTGAACGAAAAGGGGGAACTGGAAGGATTTTTTGCTATTGAAGAAGATATCACGGAACGGAAAGAGACGGAAGTCCTGTTGTCCGAAAATAAACTGCGGCTGGAACTGGCCATTGAAAGTAACGGTGCCGGTCTGTGGGACTGGAATATCCGGGATAACACTGTTTATTATTCCAGTTCCTGGAAACGTAACCTGGGTTATCAGGACACCGAAATTGCCACAGGATTCAATGAATGGCAGACCCGGGTACACCCCGACGACCTGGAAATGGTGGCGGCGCTTTTACAGCAGCATTTAGAGGGAAAAACACCCGTATATGAGTCTGAAATCAGGCTCCGGCATAAGGATGGCCATTATATTTCTTTCATTGACCGGGGAAAAATCACACTCAGGGATAAAGGCGGCACACCTGTCCGGATGACGGGTATCGTCTTCAATATCTCTGAACTCAAGGAGGCCCAGCTGAAACTGGCCGAAACCGAATCCCGCTGGAATGCCGCCCTGGAAGGTTCTGAATTTGGTGTCTGGGAATGGGATCTGGTGCAGAACAGTATTTACTTCTCGCCCAAGCTGAAAGAGTTGTATGGCTACAGGGATGATGAGCTACAACCCACCGCGGAATTCTGGATCAGTACCTGTCACCCGGATGATTTTGAACCCTCCCGGAGTGCTCTCCAGGATCACCTGGATAATAAAACACCCAATTTCATTTCTGACAGGCGTGTGCTGCACCGGGATGGCCATTACCGCTGGTTCCAGAGCCGGGGGCAGGTGATCCGCCGGGATACAAACGGAAACCCTTTGCGTGTTATCGGCTCGGTGATAGATATTACCGAAAGAAAAAAGCTGGAAGAAGAACTTATCAAAGCCAAAAACGCCGCCGAGGCCAATGTAAAAACCAAACGCCGTTTTCTCGCTAACATCAGCCATGAAATACGAACCCCGATGCACGCTATCATGGGAATTACGGAACAATTGAAACAAACCCGGCTGGATGAAAAACAAGCTTATTACCTGGCTGTAATCAATGAATCATCCCGGGCCCTGCTTGATCTCATCAATGATGTGCTGGACATTTCAAAGATTGAAGAAGGAAAACTTAAGATTGATCATATTCCTTTTGATCTCCGGGAAATAGTACAGCATGTTCACCAGCTTTTCCAGGAGAACACGGACCGCAAGGGACTGAATTACACCCTTGAATTTGATGAGCGCCTCAATCATTATTTTTCCGGTGATCCTTCCCGTCTCCGCCAGGTGCTGATGAATATCCTGAGTAATGCGGTTAAGTTCACCGAATCCGGATCAGTATCCCTGTGCTGCCGGCTCTTATCCCGTACCGGGAACCTGTATATCATGTCCTTCGAATGTACCGACACCGGCATTGGCATGAATGAGGAAATGAAAAAAAGACTCTTCCAGGATTTTTCACAGGAAGATGACAGTTTTGAAAGAAAATATGGTGGCAGCGGACTGGGGCTGGCCATCACCCATGAACTGGTACAACTGATGGGAGGTACTATCCGCATTCTGAGCGAAAAGAATAAAGGGACCACGGTGAATATTGTTTTGTCGCTACCTGTATCAGCGGATCATCCTGAACCGGGTAAAGAGCCCTTACAGACAAATACCGGGGAGTCCCTTTCTCATCTCCGTGTACTGGTGGCGGAAGACAATTCCTTTAACCGGCTGCTGATTCAGATCATGCTTACCAATAATGATATTCAGTTTGATATGGCCGATAATGGCCTGCAGGCAGTGGAAATGGCCAGCCGGGGCAATTATGATCTTATCCTGATGGATATCCAGATGCCGGAAATGAATGGGGTGGATGCCACAAAAAGAATCCGGCAGTTCCGGGGACCTGACACACCGATTATTGCCATTACGGCCAATGCAGTGCTGGAAGAGCTGGATTCGTATATGAAGGAAGGGCTGACAGACTATCTGACCAAGCCCTTCGATGAAAAGCGACTGATCCAGAAAATCCGGGAACACCTGCCCGCTGCCACCACGAAATAAGATACCTGAAGTTGAAGAATCTCTCGACCTTTCACCTGCAAACCCGCAGCAATATGCGCAGTCTGTGTACCATCCTGTTTTTTATACTCAGCGCGGTTACACTGCCTGCCCAGTATATTGATTCGCTGGAAAAAATACTGGCCGATCCCCGGTTGAAAGGCATTGAAAGAGCTGATCAGCTCAATCTGCTGGCAAGGGAGCTGGTGTATGTAAACCCGCTCAAATCGGTGGAAATGGCCAAAGAATCCCTTGAGCTCTCCACCCGGGAAGACTACCCCAAAGGGAAAGCCTATGCCTACAGGAGCCTGGCCAGCGCCTATTCCTACTACGGAAGTTTCTATCTGACCATTGACAATATGCAAAAAGCCCTGGGGCTTTTTGAACAACTGGGAGACTCCGCAGGGGTGGCCAGCTGTTATATCTCCCTGGGGCATACCTACCGCCGCCTCCGGAACCGCAGTAATGAACTGATGTACCATAAAATGGCCTATGAAATTTTTCTCCGCCTTAATCAACCCGAAAGAATCGGGGTCACTGCCCATAACCTGGGTGAAACCTACCTGAACACCGGTGACCTGGAAAAAAGTCTCGCGCTTACTGAACTTGCCATCCGTATTAATGATTCTCTCCGCAATTACTCTGTACTTTCTGCCTGTTACAAGGTGCTGGGAAATATCCGCATGCGTAAAAAAGAGTACAGCGAAGCGGAAAAAAGCTTCCGGGAAGTGCTGCGTATCTCCGCAGCTCTCGGGCCTAACTCACAGAAAATCGCTACTGTTGAGGCCATGATGGGACTGGCAGAAATTTACAGCCAGTCAGGTTTAACAGAAAAGAAAATGGCCATTTTACAGGAAGCACCTGATTTTGTGCAGACCAATAAACTTGCCGAATTTGTACAGCCGGTTTATCTCAGCCTGATGGAAGAAAGCGCCCGCAGCGGCAATAATGCCAACACCATCCGGATAATCCGCAACTATCAGGCTATACAGGATTCACTCAATAAACTGCAGCTGGAAGACCGGAACCGGCTTACGCTGGGCTTTTTTCAGCTTTTTGAACTGGAAAAGAAAAACACAGAACTGATCAGCCGGAACCGGCAACAGGAAGAACGTATCCATACACGCAACCAGTTGATTACGGGGGTTGCTGTTTTTACGACCGTTTTGCTGGGGATGCTGCTGCTCCTGATCCGCAACTTCCGCAAGCTGAAAAAAACAAATGCACTGCTGGTGGAAAAGGAAAGAATTATCACCCTGCAGAACCGGAGCCTGGCCGAACTGAATGCCACCAAGGATAAATTTTTCAGTGTTGTATCTCATGATATGAAGGCCCCGCTGAATTCACTGGTGACCTTTGCCGGTTTGCTTGAAGAAAAACTGGACACCCTTCCCAAAGAGCAGTTATTGCCCCTGCTCCGGGAACTGAAGAATAACCTGGCAGGTACCAGTAAAATGACCGACAACCTGCTTACCTGGGCCAAACTTCAGATGAAAGAATTAAGAACGGTACCGGGATGGGTCAGCCTGAATGAGGTGACGGCCGCCATCATCTCCGTTTACAGGGAGATCGCCCAAAATAAAAACATATCCATTTCCACGGAATTGCCGGCTCATGCACAAGTCTGGGCCGACCGCAACCAGGTGGAATTCATTGTCCGCAATCTGGTCAATAATGCCATCAAGTTTACGCCGCCGGGGGGAAAAATCAATATCAGTGCCGAACCTTTCCAGGAAGATAAATATGCCCTGAAAGTAAGTGACAGCGGGGATGGCATTCACGAAACCATCGTACATAAACTATTTACCGCTGAGCCTATCTACAGTGCTGCCGGAACGGCCGGTGAAAAAGGCACCGGGTTGGGGCTGAAGCTTTGCCATGAGTTTACCAAACTCAATAAAGGCTCCCTGATGGTAGCCAGCAAAACCGGACAGGGCACTGTTTTCTCCCTTATATTGCCCCGTACCGACAGCTGATAAGTTCTGCCTGCAGATAAGCCGGGTTTTCAATACTTTTGCAGGACCGTACTCTGAAAAGTTATTGATAACGAATTAATTAAATCATAATCCCTGGCTGAAGGGAAAAAGAAGCACTTTTATGAAATTCTATAATCTGCTGATAAAATACCGTCTCTGGATCGGTATTGTACTGCTCGCGCTGGGTGTTTATGTAAACTATGTTTCTTCATTCTGGCCTTCTTTCCCGCTTTATTTCATCGGGGTTATCCTGATAGCCGGCCATTTTTTCTTCGGACCACTCCGGCTTATTCAGGAGTATATGGAAAACGGCGATATGGAAGGAGCGGAGAAAATCATCAACTCCATTCATTTTCCCAACCTGCTCTATAAGCCCATCCGTTCCGTTTACTTTACCCTGAAGGGCAATATCGCTATGATGAAACAGGACTTTGACGGAGCCGAAAAAATGATGAAAAAAGGGCTTGATCTCGGAATGCCGATGAAAGAAGCGGAAGGCGCCAGTCTGCTGCAAATGGGTATGCTGGCCATGCAGAAAAATGACCTGAAACAGGCAGAAGGGTATATCCGGCAGGCCCTCCGCAAAGGATTACCTGATAAGGAAAATGAAGCAGCTGCCTATCTGCAGATGTGCAGCCTGATGATGAATAAAAGGGAATTCAGGGCGGCCAAAGATTTTTTCCGTAAATGCAAGGCGCTTAAACCGACTACTCCGCAACTGGTTGAACAGATCAAACAGATTGAAAAGTATATCTCCAGAATACCCGGTTAATAAAGTCAGTTGCTGTTCCCGCCTGGCTTTAACGAAGGTGGAAGAGGTTG
The DNA here is from genome assembly GCA_014879565.1 of Chitinophagaceae bacterium. Taxonomy (GTDB): domain Bacteria; phylum Bacteroidota; class Bacteroidia; order Chitinophagales; family Chitinophagaceae; genus JJ008. The sequence goes on along the minus strand of JACSRW010000033.1, from coordinate 105,089 downwards.
CGTGATAGTTGAAAAACTTATAAGAGCCAAAAACCAAATAACAAGAACCAAGGCCTCCATTTCATAAGAGTCGCAATCCCGGCAATTGGTTCTTGGTTCTTCGGATCTTGGTTCTTGGTTCTTCGGATCTTGGTTCTTGGCTCTTGGTTCTTCGGTTCTTGGTTCTTCGGCTCTTGGTTCTTGGCTCTTGGTTCTTGGTTCTTGGCTCTTGGTTCTTGGTTCTTGGTTCTTGGCTCTTGATTCTTGATTCTTCGTCTCCATAATCAGCCATTATGAAAAAAACAACACTCCTCCTGCTCCTCCTGAGCACACTATTCTCCGTATTTGCACAATCACCCGGTGACAGAAAAATCACCCTGATTCCGGAACCGGTTTCTTTGCAAAAGGACCCGGCCGGAAAAAATTTTTACCTGAGTCCCGCGACCCGCATTACCTGCAGTAATCCAGCCCTGCTGGGAAAAATGGCGGAACAATTCGCAGAACGGCTGGCGACTGCCACTGGTTTTTCCGTTAAATCAGTACAGGCATCTGCTTCTCTGACCGGCGGCATACACCTGCAACTGAAAGATGATATGACTATCCCTGAGGAAGGATACCGTCTTCTGGTAAACCACAAAGGGGTAACGATTACCAGCCGAAAACCGGCCGGTATCTTTTATGGACTACAAACCCTGCTGCAGTTGCTCCCAGCCGAAATAATGAGCCGGGAGAAAAGCAGTACCCGCAAAAACTGGGATATACCATTTGTAACCATTGAAGATTATCCCCGGTTTGGCTGGCGCGGACTGATGCTGGATGTGTCCCGGCATTTCTTTACCGTTGACCAGGTCAAAGACTACATAGATCAGATGGTGAAGTATAAATTCAACCTGCTTCACCTGCACCTGACAGATGACCAGGGCTGGAGAATTGAAATCAAAAGTTTACCCAAACTCACCGAAGTGGGCGCCTGGCGGGTGGATAAAACCGGCACTTTCGGCCGTTTCTCCCCTCCTGCCCCGGATGAACCCAGAACGTATGGCGGCTTTTATACCCAGGAAGATATCCGCGAACTGGTGCGTTACGCCGGAGAACGTTTTGTAAATATCCTTCCGGAAATAGATGTACCGGGGCACAGCCTGGCTGCCATTGCTGCCTATCCCGAACTCTCCTGCACACCCGGCTCATATGCCGTCAACTCCGGAGAGCAGTTTATGATCTGGCCCGGAGGTGGTCAGCATTTTTATGGCACACTTGACAACACTATTTGCCCCGCCCTGGAAGCCTCTTATGTTTTCCTCGACAAAGTTTTTACGGAAGTGGCGGCGCTGTTTCCCTTCGAATACATCCATATGGGAGGTGACGAAACCGCCCGGAATTTTTGGGAAAAAAGCGAACAGATCGGACAGCTGATGAAAGAGAAAGGGTTAAAGAACCTGGATGAAGTGCAAAGCTATTTTGTTAAACGGGTGGAAAAAATCATCAACAGCAAGGGGAAAAAAATGATTGGCTGGGATGAAATACTGGACGGAGGGCTGGCCCCCAATGCAGCCGTGATGAGCTGGAGGGGTATGAAAGGAGGCATTGAAGCGGCCAGACAGGGTCATGAAGTGGTGATGAGCCCTACTGACTTTGCCTATATTGATTATATGCAGGGAGACGCCATTATTGAACCGCCGGTTTATGCCACCCTACGCCTGAAAAAAGCCTACCAGTTTGAACCGGTACCCGAGGGCGTGGAGGCTCGGCTGGTCAAAGGCGGACAGGCAAATCTCTGGACCGAACAGGTGTACAATATGCGCCATGCCCAGTATATGACCTGGCCCCGCGCATTTGCCATTGCCGAAGTGCTCTGGAGTGCCAAACCGGCCGGGGCGGGCAGAAACTGGAATGATTTTGTCACCCGTACAGAAGCCCATTTCCTGCGACTGGATGCCGCCGCTGTTAAATATGCTCCCAGTATATATGACCCCTCTATTAGTGCAACGGTGAAGGACAGCGTACTGACAGTAACCCTGAATACTGAAATAGAAGGGCTTCGTATTCATTATAGTTTTGACAACTCTTTCCCGGATGCCTGGTACCCTGTTTACCAGTCACCGCTGAAAGTGCCCAAAGATGCTTCCTGGCTGAAATGTATAAGCTACCGGGATGGGAAACCCCTGGGAAGAATGATCAGCATGCCGGTTTCCGAACTGAAAAAAAGAGCCGGAATAAAGTAAAAGGAGTTTTTTTAAAATAATGCGTTAGCTGCAACTATGTACAAGCACTTATTTTATAAGAAAACATAACCGGATTTGAAAAGAGCCGGACCTTGCGTTTTATTTTTGTATTCAAGGATAAGGTTCCGGTTTCTACCGGCAGGTTTAATGGTTATATGTTCAAGATTCAATAAGACTGGCTGAAAGGCCAGTTTTATTTTTTTAGTGAAGCCTATAAAAAAATAAGGGGATATCTATTTCCATTCACCGGACTGCAGCAAAACCCCGGCCTGGTTGTATAAATTCCGGATGGTGTGCATGAATAATTTAAATTCTTCTTCCAGTTCCGCATCGCCCCCCTGGCCCTTCAGCCTGGCGGCATTTTCAAGCCGGCCCAGTTCACTATCCAGTTTACCCGCCCCCACCACATTCAGGGCAAATTTCATTTTATGCACCAATTCGGCAGAACGGCTCCAGTCAGCACCACGCACAGCCTTGTCCAGATCAAGCAGCACTTCATCTGCTGATTCATGGAAAGAATGCAGCATCATTCCCACAAAAGAACGGTTTTGCTTACCCACCTCCAGCAAATAGCTGAGATCAATGGAAACCGTAGCAGCAGTGACGGTTTCTGTTTCGTTATTTCCGGCAGGCTTTTCTTCCAGTACGCCAGCCAGTGTATTATACAGTTTTACGCAATCAAAGGGTTTGGCCAGTACCGTATCCATCCCGGCTTCCAGATAGGCCGCTTCATCCGTATCAAAAGCGTTAGCTGTCATGGCAATAACCGGAGTATGGTGATTGGGATTTGCCGGGTCCGAGCGGAGGGCAATGGTAACTTCCGTGCCACTCAGGCGGGGCAGGCGGATATCCATCAGGATTACATCATATTTTCTGGCAACCGTCTTTGCCAGCCCCTCCTCTCCGGTGACGGCCATATCCAGTTGCACCGGCCAGTCCCGCACCATTTCCTGTAATAGAAAACGGTTCAGTTCCATATCCTCCACCAGGAGAATCGTTTTTCCGGCTAATTTGTTATTGGTCAAATTCATGCTGACAGAAGATAAAAGTATAAAAACTAACGCCGGGGCGGAAATAAAATCGCCTGTATACAGTTTATTGATTACAAACGGTAAGCATTAATACTTAAAACCCGTTTTCTCATTTCCGGAACTAAGTATCTTCTGCTATTTTTATACAGTTCACCTGATTAAGTAGCCACCATAAAACACCACCCCCATGAAACGTATAAAGATTTACCTGGTAGATGATCACCGCATGGTGCTTGACATGTGGAATTCCCTGTTGGGAAATGACAACCGCTTTTCTGTTGTGGGCATATCCACCAACGGTACACAGGCCCTGGAAGATATCAAGGTCAAACTGCCCAATATTGTACTGGTAGATATTTCTATGCCTGGTATTTCCGGCATTGAATTAACCCGGACCATCCGCGAAAAATACCCGCTTACCCAGGTGCTGGCCGTTTCCATGCATACCAATGTGCTTACGATTAAACAAATTCTTGCTGCCGGCGCCAGCGGATACATGTCCAAAACCTCCACCTTTGATGAAATGGTGCAGGCCATTCTGGCTGTATATAATGGCAAACACTATATCGCAGAGGATATCAAAAACCTGATTGCCGAACAAATGCTGGGTGAAAGTGAAAATAATACCGTCAGCCGGATAAATTCGCTTACCAAAAGAGAACTGGAAATCATCAGTATGATTAAGGAAGGGCTTTCTTCCCATGAGATTGCGGAAAAGCTATTCATCTCTCAGCGTACTGTGGAAGTACACCGTTACAACATCTTCAAAAAACTGAATGTGTCCAACGTGGTATCCATGATGAAAGTGCTGAACCAGGAAGCGGTCTGAACCGGATTAACCGCCCGTTTCCCATTTACCAAATAATTCCTCCACCTTCCGGTAACGAAAATCAAAGATTTTCCTGAGTTTGTTTTTTACAAACAATCCCTGGGCGATACGGCCCAGAAAGCCCAGGGGTATTTTGTAATGTACAATATCGGTCATTTCAACGCCCCCGGATATTTCCCGGAAATGGTGCTGATGATGCCAGAGTGTATAGGGGCCAAACCGTTGTTCGTCAATAAAATATTCCCCTTCCTTTACCTGTGTGATCTCCGTCATCCAGTACACCGGTATGCCAGCAACCGGTTTGACCTTATACTCAATCAACTGACCGGCATACATCTTATCCCCGTGATGCCGGGAAATAATCTCAAATCCCATTCCTTCCGGTGTGATCGTCTGCAGGTTGGCCGGGTTGGAAAAAAAGGCCCAGGCTTTTTCGCGTGAAACGGGTATTTTCTGAACAGTTTTGATGCAATAGGCTGCTGCCATGGAGATTTATGATTTAAATTCGTTTGAATAACCTTTTTTACCCTCAAAAGTTCGGGCCCATGCCGCTTCAGAAAGAAAAAATTGAACAGAAATTCCGGGAAGAATTTGAAAAACTGAATGAGAAACAACAGTTCGCCGTAAGTACCCTTGAGGGACCGGTTATGGTAATCGCAGGCCCTGGTACCGGCAAAACACAGATTCTCGCCAGCCGGATCGGGAAAATTCTGCTGGATACCGATACCGCCCCGGAGAATATTCTTTGTCTGACCTATACAGACGCCGGGGTGGTGGCCATGCGGAAAAGACTGCTGCAGTTTATCGGACCGGATGCTTATAAGATCAATCTCTATACCTATCACGCCTTCTGCAACGATGTTATTCAGGAGAACCTTTCTCTCTTTGAAAAAACGGCCCTCGACCCGGTTTCGGAACTGGAAAAAACCCAGTTACTGAAAGACCTGATAGACGGCTTTCCGAAAAACCACCCGCTGAAACGCTACCGCGGAGATGTGTATTATGAAGTAAAGAACCTGGAAGGCCTCTTTAGTACCATGAAGAAAGAAGGCTGGACACCGGCTTTTATTCACGGAAAAATTGATGAATACCTCGCTGAACTGCCCACCCGAGAAGGATTTTACTATAAAAGAAAATACAAGGAATTCAATGCCGGTGATCCCAATCCCGCCAAAATTGAAGAAGAAACCGAAAGGATGGAAAAACTCCGGGCGGCCGCAGGTGAATTCGACCGCTTTCAGGAGCTGATGCGGAAACACAACCGGTACGACTTCGACGATATGATCAACTGGGTAATCCGGGCATTTGAGGAAAACAAAAACCTGCTGGCCGGTTACCAGGAACGGTTTCAGTATATCCTCGTGGATGAATACCAGGATACCAGCGGCACCCAGAACCGGCTGGTGGAACTTTTGATCAGTTACTGGGACAAACCCAATGTATTTGTTGTAGGAGATGATGACCAGAGTATCTTCCGCTTCCAGGGAGCCAGCGTGGAAAATATGCTGGAATTTGCCAGCCAGTACCAACGTGACCTGGTTACCGTAGTCCTGACAAACAATTACCGCTCCACCCAGCCGATTCTGGATATCTCAAAATCGCTGATTGACCGGAATGATGAACGACTGGTGAAACAGATTCCGGGCCTCAGTAAAGAACTGGTTTCGGCCAATGATAAAATACGGCATCTCCGCCACAGTCCACATATCCGGGAATATGAATCCCAGCACCAGGAAATGATCGGGATTGTAAAAGCGGTGCAGCAGTTGCTGGCTGAAGGCATACAACCCGGCCGGATCGGTATCATTTACAGGGAAAATAAATATGGTGAAGAACTGGCCCGGTATTTTAAACTGCTGGACATACCTGTATACAGCAAACGGAACCTCAATATCCTGGAACTGCCGCTCGCCCAAAAGATTATCCTGGTTCTGAAATACCTGGTGGCGGAACATGATATTCCGTTCAGCGGGGATGAAATGCTGTTTGAAATTCTGCATGCGGACTGGTTTGGCATTCCCCCGCTGGAAATCGCCAAACTCAGCATGGAAGTGGCGGAAAAAAGATACAGTGGTCCGGGTTTTTCAATCCGTCGGACCCTGGCCGAAAAAGCCTCGGCCCCGCCCAAAGATCTCTTCAGCGCAGGACTGCACAGTGGAATGATCCGGGCTTCTGCAGCCCTTGAAGCACTAATCGGGGAGGTGTCCAACCTGACCCTGCAACACCTCTTTGAATCCATCGTCCGGCGAACGGGGCTGCTCAGCTTTATCATGCAGCAACCCGATAAACACGGGCAGCTGGAGCTGCTCACCGGTCTTTTCAATTTTGTAAAAGAAGAAACCCGCCGGAATCCCTTCCTCAGCCTGGAACAACTGGTAAACCTCCTGGCCCTGATGGAAAAAGAAGATATTGCCCTGCCCCTGGTGGAAGTAAGCGGCACGGAGAAAGGCATTAACCTGATGACGGCCCATGGCTCCAAGGGACTGGAATTTGAGTATGTATTTGTAGCCGGCTGCAATGCAGGCTTTTGGGAAAAGAAAAGAAATCCCGCCCGGGGTTATAAAATACCGGATACCGTTTTCAGTTCTACCGCTTCCGGAAACGAAACAGAAGAATTGCGCCGTCTTTTCTATGTGGCGCTGACCCGGGCTGAACAACACCTGTACATCTCTTATCCCCGGTTTAAAAATGACGGCAAGGAAGCCGAGCCATCCATGTTCATCGCGGAAATCCTGGACAGTCATCCGCTGGCCGTGGAAAAAACCGTGATTGATCCGGCTGCCATTGCCGAATTTTCCGCCCTGCATTTCGCGGAAGCGGCAGCCCCTGAAATTGAAAAAATGGAAGAGGAATATATCGGCCGTGTACTGGAAAAATTTGTTATGAATGTAACCGCGCTGAATAACTACCTGCGCTGCCCGCTTGAATTCTATTTCAACAACCTGATCCGGATCCCCTCACCCAAAAATGAAGCCACCGAATTCGGCTCGGCCGTCCACCATGCTCTGGAAAAACTATTCCGTAAAATGCAGGAGAGCGGCAAGGACAAATTTCCTTCCAAACAGGAGTTTATTGCCGATTTTGACTGGTATATGAAAAGACACCGGGAAAGTTTTACCAAAGAGCAGTTTGCCCGCCGGATGGAATACGGGCCGGAAGTACTGGGAAATTATTACGACAAATACATAGATCATTTCAATAAGATTGTCGCGGTGGAACGCAATATCCGCAATGTGGTGGTGGACGGAGTGCCGCTGAAAGGCAAACTCGACAAGCTGGAATTTGACGGCAAATCGGTCAATGTGGTGGATTATAAAACCGGTGATCCGGATAAAGCCCTTCCCAAGTTAAAGCCCCCGCATGATAAACAGCCCGACGGAGGCGATTACTGGAGACAGGCGGTATTTTACAAGATACTTGTGGATAATTATGAGCAGAAAGACTGGAAAGTAACCAGTACGGAATTTGATTTTGTGGAACCCGATAAAAAGAAAAATTACCGGAAAGAAAAAGTAGTCATCCAGCCGGCCGATATCACCACCGTTACCCGGCAGATCAAAACTGCCTGGCAAAAAATTCAGGACCGGGATTTCTATACCGGCTGCGGCGATGAAGACTGCCATTGGTGCAATTTTGTCAAGACCAATAATATGGCGGTGGCTTTACATGAACTGGAAACGGATGAAGAGGAATGAGAAGGGAGACGGGAGTACAGAGACAGTAGTCAGGAGACAGGAGACAGGAGATGGGAGGCGGGAGACGGGAGTTAGTAGTCTGCTAATTATCTTTTCTTAAACACATTACTCCTTCCAATCCTGTAATTTCGCCCCCGATGCGATACGCTTTTTTGTTTACCGGACTGGTTCTTTTTACCGCCCTTGCCCTCCTGCTGACCGGCAGCAGCGGTTGCGCCAATATTGTGCCGCCCCAGGGTGGTCCCCGGGATACTATCCCGCCCGTATTGCTGAAAGCCATACCGGGAGACTCCAGCGTTAATTTCAGCGGCAATAAGATTGTTTTTACGTTTGATGAATTTGTGGATGTGCAGGACGTCTATAATAACCTGCTGGTGTCGCCGCTTGGAAAAACAACCCCCACCGTGGAAAGCAGACTGCGGGAGATTACAGTAAAACTGAAAGACAGCCTGGAGCCGAATACCACCTATGCCCTTGATTTCGGAAAAGCCATTAAGGATATCAATGAGGGTAACATTATGAAAAACTTCCGGTACACTTTCTCGACCGGCCCCTATATTGATTCGCTGGAATTAAAAGGTACCGTTCTGCTGGCCGAAAATGCCAAAACCGACAGTACCCTGATAGTAATGCTGCATACCAGCGCGGATGATTCGGCCGTTGCAAAGGAAAAGCCCAAATACGTCGCCCGGCTCGATGGCAAAGGCCGGTTTCACTTTAAGAATCTGCCGCCCCGGACCTTTTATCTCTATGCCCTGAAAGATGAAGGGGGGATGCGCCGGTATTCGGATGAAAAGCAGTTATTCGCCTTCCTGGATTCAGCCGTTATACCCTCCGTTGGAAAAGACACCCTGACGCTTTATGCCTGGTCCAAAAAGGAACCGGTTCTGCCCCTGGTCAGTGCCGGCGAAACCGGCCCCCGAAACCGGCCGGCTGCCAATGCCGCAGATAAACGGCTGAAATTCCAGACCAGCCTGAACAATAATCAGCAGGATCTGAAAACCGACCTGGTACTGAGTTTTGAAAGTCCGCTCAAAAATTTTGACAGCAGTGGTATTGGTTTATTTACCGATACCAGTTTTACCCCGGTAGCTTTCAAAGTGGAAAAAGACAGCACCCATTTGCAGATAGTACTTAAAAGCGCCTGGCAGGAAGGCACCCTTTACCAACTGGTGCTGAACCGTGATTTTGCCGAAGACAGCAGTGGCCGCAAACTGCTGAAAACAGATACTCTTTCTTTTTCCAGCAAAAAGAAAGCGGATTACGGGAACCTGAAAATCCGGTTCCGCAACCTGGACACCGCCAGCCATCCGGTGCTGCTTTTATTACAGGCAGATAAAATCATGGCCGCCTATCCCCTTACGGCAGCCGAATTCAGTCAGTCCATGCTGAACCCCGGTGAATATGATATGCGCCTTTTCTTTGACGAAAACATAAACGGCGTATGGGATCCGGGCAGTTATTTCAAGGGTAAAAAACAGCCTGAAAAGGTGAAACCGCTGAACCGGAAACTGGCGCTGAAGCCCAACTGGACCAGTGAATATGATATTGATCTGAATCTCTGACAGCCATTATCTTTGCGGCATGCAATTTTCCTCAGCCTTACTGGAGAACGCGGTGAATGAATTTTCCCGGCTGCCCGGCATCGGGAAAAAAACAGCTTTGCGGCTGGTGCTCCACCTGTTGAAAAAAGAAAGCGGGGACGTACAACGTTTCAGCGAAACCATTGCCCGGATGCGGGCCGATATCCGGTTTTGTCAGCGCTGTCACAATGTGGCTGACGGGGATATCTGTTCTATCTGTTCCAATTCCCTCCGCAAACAGGAGCTGATCTGTGTCGTGGAAAATATCCGCGATGTGATTGCCATTGAAAGCACCCAGCAGTATAATGGTCTTTATCATGTATTGGGCGGGATCATTTCCCCGCTGGATGCTGTGGGGCCCGACCAGCTGACGATTGAAAGCCTGATCAGCCGTATCCGTATAGAAAAAACCGAAGAAATCATTTTCGCCCTGAATCCCACTATCCAGGGAGATACCACTATTTATTATATCCAGAAAAAACTCCAGGATCTGCCGGTAAAAATTACCACCATTGCCCGGGGAATCGCTTTCGGGGGCGAACTGGAATATGCCGATGAAATGACCCTCGGCCGCAGCCTCCAAAACCGGCTCCCGGTGGAAAAATACGTACGGCACTAAGCCACAATCCGTATTCAATCAGTGATTTAGGGGCTCTTGTTTTAACCGGATACTTAGCTTAATTTTGCAGGAATTCAGGCGGATTTGTTTATTGTTCGGCCTGGCCTCCCGGATCCCGGGAGAAAACGGAACTAATAAACGGTAAGAAACTTCTCCACCGGTTTCCCATCGTTTACAGTTCACAAAACAGAAAAGATGAAAACAATCCAGGATTGTTTGAAAGAACGCATACTGGTCATTGACGGCGCCATGGGTACGATGATTCAGCGGCATAAGCTGCAGGAAGCAGATTACCGGGGTGAACGGTTTAAAGACTGGCCTTCTGAACTGAAAGGCAATAATGACCTGCTTAATATCACCAAACCGGAAGTGATCATCGGTATTCATAAGGAATACCTGGAAGCCGGCGCGGATATTATTGAAACCAACACCTTCAGCAGTACGGCCATCGCAATGGCTGATTATGGCATGCAGTCGCTGGCCTATGAACTGAATCTGGCCGCCGCCCGTTGTGCCCGCCGGGCTATTGAAGAGTTTCGGGCTGCCAGTCCGGCCAATGCCCAAAAAGAAAAATGGGTAGCCGGTGCCATCGGCCCTTTGAATAAAACCCTTTCCCTTTCTCCCGATGTAAACAATCCCGGTTTCCGGGCAGTGACCTTTGATGAAGTGGTAGAGGCTTATTATGAACAGGTACGCGGACTGGTGGACGGAGGAGCCGACCTGCTGCTGATTGAAACCATTTTTGATACCCTGAATGCCAAAGGGGCCATTTTTGCCATCAAAAAATATTACCGCGAACACCCGGAACAGGTGCAGCTGCCGGTTATGATCAGCGGTACCATTACCGATGCTTCCGGCCGGACCCTCAGCGGACAAACCCTGGAAGCTTTTTACACTTCCGTGATGCATGCACGCCCGCTCAGTGTGGGCCTCAACTGTGCCCTGGGCGCAAAGGAAATGCGTCCGCATATTGAAGAACTGTCCCAGATTGCCGGATGTTATGTGTCCGCCTATCCGAATGCCGGTCTTCCCAATGCCATGGGAGAATACGATGAACATCCCGCGGATACGGGCCATTACCTGGAAGAATGGGCCAATGAAGGATTTGTAAATATTGTAGGTGGCTGCTGCGGCACCACCCCCGATCATATCCGCCATATTGCGGAACATGTAAAAAATATTCAGCCAAGACCTTTACCCGTACTTGAAACTGCCTTAACATGACAACACCCCAGTATCTTATTGTACTGTCGCTCCTGATCCTGGTTGTAAACAATTTTTCCATGATCAGGGGATTGTTTGTTAAAAAGAACTCCTAAATGCAAGAAGCCACCCTTATCAAGCCCTACCTGCGCCTGTCAGGTCTCGAACCCCTGGTCATACGTCCCGAAACCAATTTTGTCAATGTGGGCGAACGTACCAACGTGACCGGTTCCAAAAAATTCGCCCGGCTGATCCGGGAAAATAAATATGAGGAAGCCCTCAGTGTAGCCCGCCAGCAGGTGGAAAACGGCGCCCAGGTGCTGGATGTGAATATGGATGATGCCCTGCTCGACGGGGTACAGGCCATGACCACCTTTCTGAACCTGCTGCAGAGTGAGCCCGATATCGCGAAGATTCCCGTCATGATTGACAGCTCCAAGTTTGAAATCATTGAAGCAGGACTGAAATGTGTGCAGGGAAAATGTATAGTCAATTCCATCTCGCTGAAAGAAGGGGAAGATAAATTTATACAGCAGGCCCTGATCTGCCAGGCCTATGGCGCTGCCGTGATTGTTATGGCTTTTGATGAAGCGGGGCAGGCCGATACAGAGGACCGAAAGGTGGAAATTTGTCACCGGGCCTATAAGATCCTGACGCAACAGGTGGGTTACGACCCGCAGGATATCATTTTTGATCCGAATATCTTCGCCGTGGCTACCGGCCTGGAGGAGCATAATAATTACGGCGTTGATTTTATCAATGCCACCCGGCGGATCAAACTATTAATGCCGCTTACCAAAGTAAGTGGCGGTGTCAGCAACCTCTCCTTTTCTTTCCGCGGCAACGATCATGTCCGCGAAGCCATGCACAGTGTTTTCCTGTTTCATGCCATTAAAGCCGGTATGGACATGGGCATTGTAAATGCCGGTCAGCTGGTTGTATATGATGAAATTGAACCACAATTACGCGCACTCTGCGAAGATGTGATCCTGAACCGCCACAACAATAACAACGAAGCCACTGAAAAACTGATTGCTTTTGCGGAAACGGTAAAGGCAAAAGGGAAAGTGGAAGTTAAGGATGAAGCCTGGCGGAATACTTCTGTTGAAGAACGGCTGAAACATGCGCTGGTAAACGGTATAACTGATTATATAGATACCGATACAGAGGAAGCACGTCTCAAATACCCCAAACCCCTGGATGTGATTGAAGGGCCGCTGATGGCCGGTATGAATGTGGTGGGCGACCTGTTTGGCGCCGGAAAAATGTTCCTGCCCCAGGTTGTGAAAAGCGCCCGGGTGATGAAAAAAAGTGTGGCCTGGCTCACCCCGTTCATTGAAGAAGAAAAGAAAAATAATCCGCTTGCATCCCAGGGTAATGTACCCAGGGTATTGCTGGCCACCGTGAAAGGAGATGTGCATGATATCGGCAAGAATATCGTAGGGGTGGTGCTTGGCTGTAATGGTTATGATATTATTGACCTGGGTGTAATGGTGCCGGCAGATAAAATCCTGGATACTGCCATAAAGGAAAAGGCGGATATCATCGGTCTCAGCGGACTGATCACCCCTTCCCTGGATGAGATGGTGCATGTAGCGCACGAAATGAAACGCCGCAACATGCAACAGCCGCTCCTGATCGGCGGGGCTACCACCTCCCGGATGCATACCGCTGTAAAGATCGCCCCGCAGTATGACAACGGAGTGCTGCATGTACTCGACGCTTCCCGCAGCGTGACGGCAGTAAGCACCCTGCTGAGCAGGGAAAAAGACAGCTTCCTGAAAGCAACGACAGAGGAATATGAAAACCTCCGGCAGCAGTTTAACAACAAGAACAAAAAAGAGCTGGTGCCCTACAGCGAAGCGGTGGTTACCAAGGAATATTTTGACTGGAAAAACTACCAGCCGGTTAAACCCGCCACCGATGGGGTTAAAGTACTGAAGCAATTCAGCCTGGCAGAAATTGCCCGTTATATTGACTGGGGACCTTTTTTTATCGCCTGGGAAATGCCCGGACGTTTTCCGGAAGTATTATCCGATAAAATCTTCGGCGAAGAAGCTAACCGTTTATACCATGACGCGCAAAAACTGCTGAAGCGGATTGTAGAGGAAAACTGGTTCACGGCCGATGGCGTGATTGGTTTCTGGCCCGCGCAGTCAAATAACGCTGATACAGTCACCCTGCAAACGGCAAACGGGGATGTAAACCTGGAAATGCTGCGGCAGCAACTGAAAAAGGCGGTAGGACAACCGAGTTTTTCCCTGGCGGATTTTGTTTGCCCGACGGAACTGGGGTCCGATTATATGGGGGCCTTTGCGGTTACCATACACGGAGCCAAACAGCATATTGACCGCTTTGCCGCCGATCACGACGAGTATAACAAGATTCTAGTACAGATACTTGCCGACCGGATGGTGGAAGCCTTCGCGGAATGTCTGCATGAAAAAACCCGGAAAGAATACTGGGGCTACGATAAAAATGAGTCCCTCAGTAACGAGCAACTGATCCGGGAAGAATACAAAGGCATCCGGCCGGCACCCGGTTATCCGGCCTGCCCGGATCATACAGAGAAACTGAAACTGTTTTCCCTTCTGAATGTAACTGAAAACATCGGTATAGAACTCACAGAAAGTCTGGCGATGAATCCCCCGGCTTCCGTGTGCGGTTGGTATATCTCCCATCCCCAGAGTCATTATTTCGGGCTGGGTAAAATCAGCCGCGACCAGTTACAGGACTATGCGAAACGGAAAGGTATGCATCCGGACGAAGCAGAGAAATGGTTAAGGACGGTGCTGGAATAAGCGTTGAAAAAATTGAGGCGGCGGGCCGGCAGGGAACTACTATCTGCTAACTACTAACTCCCGACTCCCCACTCCCGTCTCTTATTCCTTTCCCCACAACCGGTCATTCAGCCGCAATTCATCCATGATATCATATACTATACCGAGTGTGATACGGAATTCTTCCAGCCGGCTGAAATCATTCGATGCAAAAAGAGCAGGTTCAAAAAGACCATCTTTAATCGGCACCGCCACATAAATATTGGTATCAATAAAAGAAAGGCAGACACCCTCACCCATCATCTGCTGAAGTTTGACCGCCCTTTCCATAAAGGAAGGGGTGAGAATATACCGGGCTTCCACCTGGTCATTGCTGTACACGATAAAGCGTTTCTCAAACTCCGGGCTTTCCAGTTTTACCACTTCCAGTTTGCGGGCAAATGAGGAAAAAAAGCGCGAGAGAAAATTCAGTTGCGGATTCTTTTCACTCCATACATAGGTGCGGCCGGAGAAGTTTTTATTGAAATCGGCGATAAAAAAAAGTCCTTTGAAAATGGTGACCCAGCTGGTCTGTTTACCGTTACTCACCTGCTGCTCAGTATGCAGTTCAGAAAAGCAGAAAAAGGTTTTCCCGTGCATACCCTGCACATAATCGTCGCCTTTATACCGGTCGGGATCAGTGAGAAAAAGGCCGCTTTTTTTATAATCGGCCTCTTCTATGGCCCTGCCGGGGAAATACTCAAGACCCGGCTCTGTAAAACCGATCACTTTCCGGACAATGGATTCCTTAAATAACAGTCTGTATTTTTTCTGCCGGTTACTGAATTTTACCAGGAAGATCATACCCGTCAGCACGAAAATAAATGCCAGGACGATGATTACCGGATTTTGCACAACCCCATTGATAAAAAACAACGGGAATGAGCCCAGCAGAAAGAGAATGCCCGTCAGGGCCAGCTTTTTGATTTTACGGCGCTCCGTTTCCAGGGGGACCAGCAGCGGCTGCAGTTCCTTTTCATAAAAAGCCCGGAAATCTTTGCTGGCTTCCATGGATCAGGATTTAAAAGAAACAGACGGAACAGCCTTCGTTTCTTCTGCGGTGGAGAAATAGTCTTTACGTCCCATTCCGGCCAGACCTGCCACCAGGGAGGACGGAAAGGACTGGATGGCATTGTGGTAATCGTTTACCGCCGCGTTGTAATAACGGCGGGAAGCAGCCAGTTGCTCTTCGGTTTCATTGATGGCCCCCTGCAAGCGCAGGAAGTTTTCGCTTGCTTTGAGATCCGGGTAATTCTCCGCCGTAACCTGTACCTGTGCCAGCAGATTCTGCAGCTGGTTATCCAGTTTTACGCTGTCGTTGACAGCATGTTTTTCTGCCACCTGTTGCCGGAGAAGGGTGAGTGATTCAAGCAGGGTCCGCTCATGCTGCATATACCCTTTTACGGTATCCACAAGTTGCGGTACCAGGTCGTATCTTTTTTTCAGCATCACATCCATGGAGAAAAAAGCGTTATCCACCGCGTTTTTTTTCCGGATAAGATTATTGTAAATAATGACCGGTACCAGGACCAGCAGGAGCAGGATTCCGATAAGGAGTGGCATGAGAGGCATTTTAATGAACAGCAAATTCCCGCAGGGAAACACGGAGTTGTTCCGGGTTCCGGAAATGAATTCCGGTAATGCCCAGATCTTCCGCCGCTTTCACATTGCGGATATTATCGTCAATAAAAACGGCTTTTGCCGGATCCACTTCGTAGCGGTCCAGCAAAAGCCGGTAAAATTCAGGGAAGGGTTTGCGGGTCTTTTCTACACCACTCACCACACGCCCGTTGAACCAGTGAAGGAAGTTATACCGTACAAGCGCGATACTGAACAGATCCTGTTGCCAGTTGGTCAGCGCGTAATGACGGTAGCCGCCCTTTTCAATCAGTTCACGGAAAAGTTCAACGGTTCCCTGTACAGGGCCGCGCAGCATTTCTGTCCAGCGCCCGTAATAATCACGAATTTCCTTTTCCCAGTCGGGGTACTGTGCTACCAGTTCCTGGGTGGCTTCCACGATGGAGCGGCCCGCATCCTGCTGTTCGTTCCAGTCGTGGGTACAGATATGGTCAAAAAAATACTTTTTTTTCTCTTCTGACCCGAAATACGCATCACTGAATACATAATAAGGGCTCCAGTCCACCAGCACACCGCCCAGGTCCCATATTATGGTATTCACAGCCATATTACTGCCGGTTATATTTCAGTTTCAGTGCAATCATGGCTCCGGATAACAGCAGCATCACGGCATTGGTCAGGATGATCACCCAGTTGTCAATCAGTACCCCATAAGCCAGCCACATGATTTCGTTGACAAAAGCCAGGAGAAACATATAGAGGGAAATATCCTTGGCGGATTTTTCCTTCCAGGTTTTAATCACCTGCGGTAAAAAAGTGAAGGCGGTCAGTGCCCCTGCTGCATAACCCAGTATTTCGGCAAAGCTCATTACTTGTATTTTTTGTAAAGTTTGATTTCTTCTGCTTTAGCAGGCATCAAACTTACGGCAGTTCCGCCACCCGGCGCCAATTTTAATTTCAGCAGGGTTTTGGCATCCACCAGGAATTTTTCAATTACATAGGCCTCGGGATTGTCTTTCCAATGGGCATTGTCCGCGTCACGGTATACGGTAGCCACGTATTTTTTATCCGCATCCAGGAAGGAAAGAGCCGTCTGGAAATTCCGGGCATTTTCGTCGGTGATGGCGCCCAGGAACCAGTCGGGTTTCCCTTTTGCTTTCCGGGCAATGATGACATAGTCGCCCGGTTCGGCATCAAGGATCTTTGAATCGTCCCAATCCACCGCCACCTCTTTGATAAACTGGAAAGCGTCGGGTCTTGCCTCATAATTTTCGGGCAGGTCGGCCGCCATCTGCAGGGGACTGTACATCGTCACATACAGGGCCAGTTGTTTGCTGAGGGTGGTATGCACCTGTTCGGTTTTCGACGGATTGTAATAGCTCATTTTAATCTTGAAAATTCCCGGCGTATAATCCATCGGGCCACCCATCAGCCTGGTGAAAGGCAGGATGGTTTCATGATCGGGCATATTGCCATGGCTCCAGGCGTTGAATTCATTCCCACGGGCTGCTTCACTGGCCAGCCAGTTGGGATAGGTGCGGTGGAGACCGGTGGGACGAACCGGTTCATGGGCGTCAACCATTATGCGGTGTTGCGCGGTTTTCGCCGCCACTCTTTCAAAATGGCGCACCATCCATTGCCCGTCGTGATGTTCACCCCGGGGTATAATCCGGCCGACATAGCCGGTTTTCACCGCCTCATATCCAAAGCGGTTCATAAATTTATACGCGGTATCCATCCAGCGTTCATAATTGGTAACAGAGCCGGAGGTTTCGTGGTGCATGATAATTTTTACCCCTTTGGCAGCTGCGTATTGCTGTAATTCCTGCACATTAAAATCGGGGTATGGAGTCACAAAGTCAAATACATCTTCCTTCCACTGGCCAAACCAGTCTTCCCAGCCCGTATTCCATCCTTCCACCAAAACGCCTTCAATACCGTGCCGGGCGGCAAAATCAATATAGCGTTTTACATTGGCGGTGGTGGCACCATGGGGTACACGGGTAGCCTGCTGGGAACCCACCTGACCGCCGCTGTAATCCCAGCTGCTCTTACCCACATGCATTTCCCACCATACACCTACCATTTTCTGGGGCTTCACCCACTTATCCGCATCGGGAACCCGGGAAGGTTCATTGAGGTTGAGGATAAGTTTGGAGGCCAGTATTTCAGTGGCTTTATCACTGACAATTACGGTACGCCAGGGGGTGGAAAAAGGAGCCTGCAGATAGGCTTTATTGCCCACCGCATCTGGCACCAGGTGTGCAGTAAAGATGAAAGTCTCCTTATTCAGTACCAGGTTCATGGCCGGGTAATTGAGCAGGGCCGCTTCGTGCAGGTTGATATAAAGTCCTTCCGCTGTTTTCATCATCAGCGGGGTCTGCACAGCATTTTTATCAAAAAATGTTTTGGCATGAATCTCCTGGGCAAAACCGCCGCCCGAAGCGTCTACCTTACTCAGGGGGCTATGGTAATAAGCATATTCGTTGGTATCATAGTCACCGGGTATCCAGTGGGCCTGGTGGTCGCCGGTCATGCCAAACTGTGAAAGTTCTTCGCCAATAATAAAATGATTGAGTTTATCCTGTTGAGGGAATATATAGCGGAAGCCAACCCCGTCATCAAAAACACGGAAAACAATCTGCAGCAGAATACCCGAACCGGAGCGGTCGCGGAGTTTCAGAAGCAGTTGTTTATAATTATTACGGATACGGCTTTGTTCACCCCATACCGGTGTCCAGGTTTCATCGGTATACGCGGAGTCAACTGACTGCAGATCAAATTTGATAAGCGATACAGCCGGATTATTCAGTTTCATTCCCAAACCCGAAGGAGTGATCACCGCTTTTCCTTTATAAAATACACGGTACATAAGGTCCCCGTTGTCGCGGTGTACTACGCCCAGTTGAATCTGCTGGTTGGGAGAGGAAATTGTCAGGGAATTATCGGCCAGTACAGGCCCTGCCAGTCCGGCAAATGCCAGGAGAAGCAGCAATCGTTTAGCTACCATAACCGGAAATTTTTTATGAAGATAGGACTTTTGTGTAATAAGTACACATTGTAATTTTTTACCTTTTTTCCAGCAACCACCAGTGTCTTTTCCGGGGTTTAACCCGGTAATTGCTCCGGATATAGGTACTGATATGTGCCATTGCCTCCTCCATGCTGTCGGTCAGCAGTACCAGGTCCATATCGCCGGGCGAAATGGTACCGGCTTTCTGCATTTCCCGTATAGCATCCATAAGGGGGGTGAAGTATTCCACGCCATAGAGCACTACCGGAAACTGGGTGATGGTTTTGGTTTGCACCAGGGTCAGGGTTTCAAATAATTCATCCATCGTACCGAATCCGCCGGGCATGATGATAAAGGCGTAGGAGTATTTTACCAGCAGTACTTTTCGTACAAAGAAGTGTTCAAAAGTAACCGATTTATGCAGGTAGGGATTCTCCTTTTGCTCAAAGGGCAGTACGATATTACAGCCCACCGATTTCCCGCCATTTTCAAATGCGCCCCGGTTGGCCGCTTCCATGATTCCCGGTCCGCCGCCCGTCATAGTCGTAAAACCTGCCTGGGCGATCCGTTTCCCGAATTCGCGCGCTGCGATATAATACGGATGATCTTCTTTAAAGCGGGCGGATCCGAAAACAGTCACACAGGGACCCACAAAGTGCAGGGCCCGGAAACCTTTCATAAACTGTTTGAAAACCCGGAACGCGAAAAGCAGTTCATAACCCCGGCTCTTGGGCCCTTCCAGGTATACGGGCTCTTTGGAAGGAATGACAGGACTTGTTTTTGATTTTATACTTGCTTCCATAGATAGCTGTAAATTGCCGGACAATTTAAACATAAAACCAATGCGAATCATTTCCTACAATGTGAACGGGATAAGGGCCGCGATCAAAAAAGGGTTCCTTGAATGGCTGAAAACCGATCCGGCTGATGTGATCTGTCTGCAGGAGACCAAAGCGGTTAAAGGAGATGTGGATACCAAAAAGCTGAATGAACTTGGCTATCATGATTACTGGTTCAGCGCACAGAAAAAGGGGTATAGCGGGGTGGCTGTATTCACCCGAATAAAACCCGATGCGGTGGAAGAAGGGAACGGGCATGGTCCTTCAGATGATGAAGGCCGGGTGATTCAGCTGCAGTTCGGGGATACCCGGCTGATCAACGCGTATTTTCCCAGCGGAACAAGCGGAGAAGAAAGACAGGATTTTAAATATATATGGCTGGATGAGTGCCTGTCCTGGCTGAATAAACTGAAAAAGAAAAATCCGAAACTGATCCTCTGCGGGGATTACAATATCGCCCACCGGGAAACAGATATTCATGATCCGAAAGGAAACAAAAACTCATCCGGTTTTCTGCCGGCAGAAAGAGAATGGATGACAAAATTCTTTGAAAGCGGATGGGTGGATACCTTCCGGGAGTTTCACCCCGAACCGCACCGCTACAGCTGGTGGAGCCAGCGTTTTCCCTCCGTACGGCTCAACAATAAAGGCTGGCGGATTGATTATATCAATGTAACCGAACCGCTGAAGAAACAACTGAAGGACGCAGAGATTTATCCGGATGTAAAACATTCGGATCATTGTCCGGTGTATCTCGATATCACGCTCTAATTCCTCCTCTATGCTGATCTACAATGTCACCACTAAAGTCGCCCACCCCATAGCGGAATCCTGGCTCCGCTGGATGCAGGAAGAGCATATACCCGAACTGGTGCAGACCGGCTGTTTCAGTCATGCGGTTATCCTGCACCTGCTGGAAAATGATGACGAAGAGGGGTTAACCTATGCGGTACAGTACCATACAGCCAGCCGGGAAGACTACCAGCGTTACCTGGACCAGTTTGCGGAAACTATGCGGAAAAAAGCAATTGACAAATGGAAGGACCAGGTCATTTCCTTCCGCACCCTGATGCAGGTTGTGCATTGATTGTGTAAAAAAATCAATCCCGGCAAAACCTGGTCTGCGGCAGAAATTTCCCCTGAAACCACTGACCATAAAGGCTTTCAGCCGTTTTCCCGGGAGAAAACGGCTGAAAGCCTTACCCGGTGCGGATTCCCGGTGATACCGGCCCTGTTTGAAATGCATATTTTTTTTTGCCGGTCTGAAAAAGCCTCTAAATTTGCCGCCGTCAATAACACTATAAAAATCTCCAAACATGAACAAAGCAGAACTGATCGCCAAGGTATCTGAAGACGCCGGCATCACAAAAACACAGGCCAATGACGCCCTGGATTCCTTTGTGGAAGCCGTAACCAAAACACTGAAAGCCGGTGGCAAAGTAACCCTGGTTGGCTTTGGTACTTTTTCCGTATCCAAACGCGCTGCCCGCAATGGCCGCAATCCCCAAACCGGCGCTGTGATTAAAATCAAGGCCCGGAAAGTGGCTAAGTTTAAGGCAGGAAAAGAACTGGCAGGTAAATTATAATACCGGAAAAGCTCCCGTATCCCGTGATACCGGAGCTTTTTTACTCTTTACACACTATCTTTACAGTTAATCAATAAATAAAATAACTATGGGAAGAGGCGATAAAAAAACCGCAAAAGGAAAACGCTTTAAAGGCTCATTCGGGAAAAGCCGTCCGGCTGTTTCCCCCGCCGTTAAGAAGAAAAACGCTGCGGCAAAAAAAAGCTGAAGAATTAATTCAAGATAAAGAAACCGCTTCTATACGAAGCGGTTTCTTTTTTTCGGGCAGGCAACAGATTTTATAGATTTGACCGGCGTTCTCTCAGTTTATCTCTTTCTTCGGCAATCACATTGAGCATACTCTCCAGTTCCCCGATCCTTTTCAGCTGACCTTCCAGTTTTTTATTGGCTTCCACCATCACCTGCATATCGCTGTTCAGTTCTTCGAGGTACATCACTCTTTTTTGCAATTGCTGCCGCTGAAACTCGGCTTCCCGCAAATCATCCTCGGCTTCGGCCAGTGATGTCCTGAGCAGGTTATTATCTTCCGTCAATGCATGATTACGCTGTTTCAGCTCTTCAAAATCGCGGCTTATCTTCTGGTAAGACTCACTCAGTTCACTGTGTTCAAGGCTGATCCGCCGGGAGGCATTAACCTGCTGTTCAAGCTTCTGCATTTTTTCCTGAAGTACATTGAACTCACTGTAGGCGCTGTCAAGCATGGCATTCATCTCTGTAGTAAGATGTTCCTTCTGGGAAAATGTCTGAATCTCTCTTTCTTTCTGATTCAGTTTCTGCCGTAATTCCTCCACCTGGGTCTGCAGAGCGGCATTGGTCTTCAGAATTTCCTGCTGTTTTTCTTCCGTCTCTTTCACAATATCAATCTGACCAAGTAACTGGTTGATTTTCTCATTATGCTCCAGAAGGCTGTTTTGCGCCCGGCGGAGCTGGTCCAGCAGATCCGGTTTATCCCCGCCCGGTGTAACAGCGGCGGCCGGTGGAGGATTCAAGCGAAGTTGTTCTATTTCCGCCCTCAGTTTTTTATTGACTATCCGTAATTCTTCTGCTTCGATGGATTGAATCCCGGCATTTTCTTCCGCCTCCTCCGCTTTTCTGCGCAGCAGCTCCAGTTCTTTATCCCGGGACTCTGTATCATTGAAGTATTTCAGTTTCCATACTTCCAGTTCCTTATTGAGTTTACCGGTAACATCCGACGTAACATCCCGGAGTGATTTCCGGCTGACAATAAAAAAATGTATGGTTATGCCCAGGGTGATGGCTCCCAGCATCAGGATAATGACCTCGATGACGGACAGAGAAAGGGTGGGCATAAGGTTAGCAATAGGTTTTGTAAACTATTAAAAATCCGGATTCTATCGGTTAATAGTTTTTCACAGA
Source organism: Chitinophagaceae bacterium (assembly GCA_014879565.1). Classification (GTDB taxonomy): domain Bacteria; phylum Bacteroidota; class Bacteroidia; order Chitinophagales; family Chitinophagaceae; genus JJ008. Next base: position 82,716 of record JACSRW010000033.1, on the reverse strand, counting down.
TGTGCGTTGGACGACGGCACAAGTTAGTATTCTCTGCGACAAATAAACCCGTAAATCTACGAAGGAAAAACCCGTATTTATGCTCAGCCCCGCACCAGGGTACCCACTTTTTCGCCGGTGACCACCCGGCGGAGGTTATCGGGCTTGTTCATATTAAAGACAATAATCGGGAGATTATTCTCCATACAAAGGGTAAAAGCAGTCATATCCATCACTTTCAGGTTCTGCGACAGGCACTCCTGGAAGGTAATTACATTGTATTTGGTGGCATTGGGGTCTTTTTCCGGGTCAGCCGTATAGATGCCATCCACCCGGGTTCCCTTGAGAATCACATCCGCATTGATCTCTATGGCCCGCAGGGAGCCGGCTGTATCGGTAGTAAAATAGGGATTACCGGTACCAGCCCCGAAAATCACCACCCGGCCTTTTTCCACATGGCGGATGGCCCGGCGGCGGATATAGGGTTCCGCAATCTGCTCCATCTTAATTGCGCTTTGCAGCCGGGTATAGACCCCGATTCTTTCCAGGCCGGCCTGCAGCGCCATCCCGTTAATAACGGTGGCCAGCATGCCCATATAATCTCCGTGAGCGCGTTCAATACCGGTCTCCGCCTCGTTCATGCCCCGGTAAATGTTTCCACCTCCTATTACGACAGCTACCTGCACCCCCAGGTCGGTGACAGACTTGATATCCTGCGCATACTGGGCAATCACGTCGGTATCGAAACCAAAACTTTTATCGCCCATTAATGCTTCACCGGAAAGTTTGAGAAGGATGCGTTTGTACTTAGGTAACATGGAGGGAAATTTTCGCTGCGAAGATAAGGGTTTTGCTTATTGTTTAACGGCTTTCAGACTGTATACCATCGGCAGTTTGCCCTCCAGCCCCTTTATCTCCCACCTGCCCTTGCCTGTTTCTGTCATATGCCGGAAACAGGGATAGGGAGAATACATATGCTCTGAGAAAGCGGTCAGTTGCAGTTCCGCCTCCAGCAGTGCCGTCAGCACCTCGCTGATACTGTGGTTCCAGCTGTATTCGGTTCCGCTCACTATATCTTCCGGTCCGGTATAAGTGGGCTGGTTTTCGGTTATAATCAGTTCCCTGTTTTCGTAGGAGTATTTAATACCTGTGAAATCATCGTCAAACATCCAGAGTACGGGATGAAATTCGGCGAAATAAAATAAACCTCCGGGTTTCAGATAACGGGCAATCAGCTCCGCCCAGGGTTTGAGCTCCGGCAGCCAGCCGATGGTGCCATAGGAAGTGAAGACAATATCAAATGTTTCATCCAGGTGGGCAGGCAGGTCATATATATTACAGCAGATAAACCGGGCCTCCTGTTTCATTTCCTCATTTAACTGCCGGGCTTCATTAATTGCTTCGTCTGACAGATCAACCCCGGTGACTTTTGCCCCCCGGCGCGCCCAGTCCAGGCTGTCCATCCCGAAGTGACACTGAAGGTGCAGCATTTTTTTGCCGCTTACAGCTCCCAGTTCCGACAGTTCAATGGGCGTAAGCACCGTCTCCCCGGCGATGAATCCCGCACGGTTATAAAAAGCAGAATCACGGTGCATACGCGTACGCTGGTTCCAGTGTTCGCGGTTAGCATCAAAATATGACTGGTAGCTGTTTTTATCCATTTTTTATTTTTTTTGACTGTTCTTTCAGAAGGGAACAGTGACCTGAATCACTAAAGGTAAAATTTTCGGCAGAAAAGAATGGTATTTGCCTGTTAGCCGGGCTGTTTTTCGTGATACATGTCACGATCAAGGGAATAATGCGCGGATAGATTTGCACAAAATTTTTCAGCGCATGAATAACCGCAAGCGAATACCAGAAAAACAAATCACCGGATTATTACTGATCCTGCTGGTTGCTGTAACGTCCTTTGCACAGGAATCAACCCGCTACCTGGGATTGCAGGAAGCTGTTGACAGTGCCCTGTCACGTAACCGCGACCTGGACCTGGCCAAACTGGATGAAAAAATTGCCAGCGCCAGGCTGAAAGAGATGGATGCCATCTGGCTTCCCCAGGTGGAACTCTCCCATACCACACTCAGCAGCAACAATCCCCTGAATGCATTCGGATTTAAACTGCAGCAACAGATTGTCAAACAGTCCGATTTCAACCCTGCCCTGCTGAATGATCCGGGTGCCACCGGCGACTTCACCACTAAACTGCAGGTAAAACAGCCCCTGCTGAATATGGATTTGGTTTATATGCGCAAAGCTTTAGCTGCACAGACGGGCATATACCAGTACAAAACAAAAAGGGGCGCCGAGTACCTGTCTTATGAAGTAAAAAAAGCGTACCTCCAGCTGCAACTGGCTTATGAAGCGGAGCAGGTGCTGAAAGAAGCCCTGGAGACTGCCAATAAAATGTATGTGTTTACCAATAACCGGGTACAGGAAGGTTTGCTCCAGCAATCCGATGCCCTGAATGTAAAAGTCTGGATCAGCAGTGTGGAATCTGATCTCGCTGAAACAAAAAGTAATATCCGTAACGCTTCCGATTTTCTGAGTCTGCTGATGGGAACGGATTACGGCACTATTTATACTACTGACAAAGCGGGTGCGGAACTGACCACTGCGGCCGCTGTTTCCCAAATACCTGAAAACCGGGCTGATTTCGCTGCCATGAAAAAAGCCATTGAAGCAAGTGACCTGATGATCAGCGCCACGCGTAAATCCTGGCTGCCCCGTCTGAATGCCTTCGCCAGTTACCAGCTGAATGATTACCGTTTCCTGGGCTTTGGCGCCGGCTCTTATCTCGCCGGCCTGCAGCTTTCCTGGGACATTTTCAAAGGAAACAGTACCCGGAATAAAATAGTCACCCAGCAAACAGAAAGAGACAAACTCACCGGCCAGTTGCAGCAACAGCAGGAACAAAGTCAGCTGGAACTGAATAAAACACAGCGGCAACTGGGTGATGCCCGTTACCGGATCAGCCAGCAGCAAACCGCTGTTGAAAACGCCACTGAGGCGCTGCGCATCCTGCAGGACCGGTATGAACAGGGACTCGTCAACAGTACCGATGTACTGCAGGCGCAGACTCAGTTGTCACGGCAGAAACTGGGGAAAGCCCAGGCCGTATTCCAGTATAACAGCACGGCTGCCTATATAGAATTCTTAACCGCTTCCAAACAATAATCAATTAAAAATTACGGATATGACATACGTTAGAATTTACCCCTTTATCTTACTGACAGCCGCGGCCTTCCTCCTGGGCTCCTGCGGTGGCGGGGAAGAAAAAATTTCCTCTGAAAAAACAGCCCCGGTAACTGTAATCACGGCTGTACCCGGCGGGAGTACCGAAGACGGCCTCGCTGTAAGCGGAAAAGTGGAAGCTCTTCAAACCGCGCAACTGAGTACCCGCCTGATGGGTACCATCACACGTATTTATGTAAAAGCCGGTGACCGGGTACGCCGCGGGCAAACCCTGGCCACGATCAGCAGCGCTGATATCCAGGCCAAAAGAGGGCAAACCAGCGCTGCCATCGCGGAAGCAGAAGCCAATGTGCGGAATGCCCAGAAGGATTTTGAACGGTTTACCAATTTGTATAATAAACAAAGCGCTTCTGCCAAGGAGCTGGACAATGTAACACTGCAATACAATGCGGCCAAAGCCCGCCTGGAGGCAGCCACACAAATGCAAAATGAAGTAAGCGCCCTCGCCTCTTATTCCAGTATTACGGCTCCGTTTGACGGGGTGGTGACCCAACGCCTGGCCGACGAAGGCAATATGGCCAATCCCGGTATGCCGCTGCTGGTGGTAGAACAAAATACCCAATTACAGGTAAGCGCCACCGTTAGTGAAAACCAGATCAGCCGGCTGCAAAAAGGAGCTAAAGCCAGTGTGGAGATCAAAGCCGCAGCGAAAACCATTACCTGTACCATTGCGGAGATCAGTCCCTCTTCCCAACTGACAGGCGGCCAGTATGAAATCAAACTGAGCATTCCGGAAAAAGATAAAAAAGACCTCTATGCCGGCATGTATGTCAATGTGTTTATTCCGCTCAGCGGGGATAAAAAGGCCGGCACCCCGGCAGCCGCAGAGGAAACCGTACTGGTACCCACCGCCAGCCTGGTGCAGCAGGATCAGCTGACCGGACTCTATACAATCAGCAGTAACCAGACCGCTATTCTGCGCTGGGTAAGAACAGGCAAAACCTTTGGTGACCAGACAGAAATCCTTTCCGGCCTCGCCGCCGGAGAAAGTTTTATCCTTCAGGCAGAAGGCAAACTTTTTAACGGCGCTCCTGTAACGGTAAAAAAATAATCAACCAGTAAACGAATTATATGCAAGAAGGAATTTCAGGAAAGATAGCGCGGTCGTTTATCACCTCTAAACTGACGATCCTGCTGATGGTGGCTTTCCTCCTGATCGGGGGGTATAGTACCCTGCTGATACCGCGTGAGGAAGAGCCGCAGATTGAAGTGCCCATGGCCGATATCTTTATCGGTTTTCCGGGCGCCTCTCCCAAAGAAGTGGAAACCAAGATCAGTGCGCCCATGGAGAAAATGATCTCCAATATCAAGGGGGTGGAATATGTGTACTCCACTTCCATGAAGGGACAGGCCATGATTATTGTCCAGTTCTATGTGGGCGAAGATGTGGAAAGGTCGCTGGTGAAACTCTACAATGAGATCATCAAGAATATGGACAAGATGCCCCAGGGAGTTACCATGCCGATGGTAAAAACAAGGGCTATAGATGATGTACCCGCCCTCGGTGTTACGCTCTGGAGTGAAAAATATGATGATTATGCCCTGCGCCAGATGGGAGAAGCCCTGACCAATGAAATCAAGAAGGTAAAGGATGTCTCGGATGTAAAAATCATCGGGGGCCGGAGCCGGCAGGTGAATGTGGTGCTTGACAAGAATAAGATGGCCGAATACCGGGTGGATTTTCTCAGTATCAGCCAGCATATCCAGGGCAGCAATGCCCAGACCACAGCCGGTACCCTCTTGCAAAAGGACGCGGCCTTCTCTGTGGAAACCGGCAATTTCCTGTCCACCGCGGAAGATGTGGAGAACCTGGTGGTGGGAGTGAACCAGCAGCAGCCGGTTTTCCTGAAACAGGTGGCTAAAGTGAGTGAGGGTCCGGAAACAGCTTCTCAGTATGTGTTATTCGGCTATGGAAAGGAAGATACGCTGCGAAACAAACATGCTTCAGTATATCCTGCCGTTACCCTGTCAATCGCCAAACGAAAGGGAGCCGACGCCATGCGTCTTTCCGAGCAGATCCTGTCCAAGGTAGATCATGCCAAACTGCAGTTACTGCCTGCCGATGTGCAGACAAGTATTACCCGCAACTACGGAGAAACAGCTTCTCACAAAGTGAGCGAACTGCTGTTTCACCTGTTTATCTCCATTGTGGTTGTAACCCTGTTTGTGATGCTGGCGATGGGCTGGCGCGGGGGCCTCGTGGTATTTCTCTCCGTGCCCGTTACATTTGCACTGACCCTGCTCGCTTATTATTTCCTGGGCTATACCCTGAACCGTATTACCCTGTTTGCCCTGGTGTTTATCACCGGTATTGTGGTGGACGACTCCATCATTATCGCTGAAAATATGCACCGGCACTTTAAGATGAAGCGGCTGCCGCCGATGCAGGCCGCGATTTATGCCATCAATGAAGTGGGCAACCCGACCATTCTGGCCACCTTCACCGTTATTGCCGCCGTTTTACCCATGGCTTTTGTTTCCGGACTGATGGGCCCCTATATGAGTCCTATGCCCATCGGCGCCTCCATTGCCATGATGCTTTCGCTGGTGGTAGCCCTGACGCTTACGCCTTATCTCGGTTATATTTTCCTGCGGGAAAAGGAGAAAAGAGGTATCAAACATGAAGAAAGCAAAGGACACCGGCTGGAAGACAGCGGTATTTATAAAATATACCGGGCTTTTATAGAGCCCCTGCTGAATCACCGCTGGAAACGCTACACCTTTATATTCGGTACGGTAGCCATCCTGCTCATTTCCATGGCCCTCTTTTTTACCAAAACGGTAGCTGTCAAGATGCTGCCCTTTGACAACAAGAATGAGTTCCAGGTGGTGATTGATATGCCAGAGGGTACCACGCTGGAAAAAACAGCCGCAGTAACAAAGGATATCGCTGACTTTGTATCGAAGCAAGCGCTGGTGAAAGACTACCAGTTGTATATCGGCACATCCGCACCGATCAGTTTTAACGGTCTTGTCCGGCACTATGACCTCCGCCGCGGGGATAATATGGCCGATATCCAGGTAAACCTGGTTAACAAAGAGGACCGGAAAAAACAAAGCCATGAGATCGCCAAGGACATGCGTCCGGGTATTCAGGCCATCGCTGCAAAGTATAAGGCTAATGCAAAGATTGTAGAAGTGCCCCCGGGACCTCCCGTACTGTCTACCATTGTAGCAGAAGTTTACGGGCCCGATTATGAAAAGCAGATGGAAGTGGCGGCCCAGGTAAAAGGACTGCTGCAAAAGACCAGTGATGTGGTGGATGTGGACTGGATGGTGGAAGACGACCAGCCGGAATATGACTTTGTGATTGATAAGGAAAAAGCCATGCGATACGGGGTGGCCCCTGCCCAGATTGTGGCAACGCTCCGGGCTGCACTTTCCGGCCAGGTAAGCGGCAATCTTTTCAAACCTGCCTCCTACAATCCGGTAAATATTGTACTCAAACTGGATGATGCGGATAAAACATCCGTGGATGACTTGAAAAATCTGAAAGTGATCAGCCAGTCGGGTATGGCCGTACCGGTGGGCGACCTGGTAACTGTAAAACCGGTAATCAAGGACAAGAGCATTTACCGGAAAAACCAGAAACGCGTGGTGTATGTACTGGCGGATATGGCCGGTAAACTGGAGAGTCCTTCCTATGCCATGATGAAAATATCTGACAGCCTGCAAAATATTAAAATGCCCGAAGGCTATGAGCTCAGGGAAGAATATACACAGCAGCCGGAATTTGAGGACAATTATTCGCTGAAATGGGACGGAGAATGGCAGATTACCTTTGAGGTATTCCGCGATCTGGGTATTGCCTTTGTGGTGGTCATCCTGATTATCTATATGCTGATTGTGGGCTGGTTCCAGAATTTCAGCGTACCCATTGTGATGCTGGCCGCGATCCCGCTTTCCCTCGTGGGTATTGTACTCGGTCACTGGATGATGGGAGCCTTTTTCACCGCCACATCTATGATTGGTTTTATCGCCCTTGCCGGGGTGATGGTGAGGAACTCGGTACTGCTGATTGACTTTATTGATATCCGCCTCAATGAAGGTATTCCGCTGAAACAGGCCATTATTGAAGCCGGGGCCGTGCGTACCACCCCGATCCTGCTGACGGCAGGCGCCGTGGTACTGGGGGCGGTAATCATCCTTTTTGACCCGATTTTCCAGGGACTGGCCATCTCACTCATGGGAGGAACCGTAACCTCTACCTTCCTTACCCTGCTGGTGGTACCCCTGCTCTATTATAAAATGCTGAAGAAAAAACATACTAAAAACAAAACCCTCTAACATGAAACTATTATTTGTAACCTGCCTGATTGATTTCAAGGCGGAAGTGATGAAAATATTTCACCAGTCAGGGGTCAAAGTGTTCAGTATTACCAGGACGACCGGTGTAAAGGATGAACACGATACAGATCTGCTGGATGACTGGTTCGGGAATAAGGACGGGGACTACGATTCCCTGATCCTTTTCAGTTTCACAGAAACCGATACTGCCGCTGAAGCCATGCGCCGGATACAGGTCTATAATGAGGAACACGGAAACCGTTTTCCTTTACGGGCCTTTATTATGCCGGTGGAAGCCGCGAGTTATTAATTAAAAACTGAAAATACAATGAGAGAGCGAATCATCCGTGCCGTTGCCGGCACCCTGGTACTGACCAGTATTGTACTGGCCTGGACCGTACACATCAACTGGCTGGCGCTGGGGGCATTTGTGGGACTTAATTTATTACAGTCCTCCCTGACCCGGTTTTGTCCGCTGGAAATGATACTGAAGAAGGCGGGAGTAAACTGAGAAGGAGGAGAGAAAAGTGGTGAGTGGGTTGCCGCAATGCCTATTGCCTATTGCCCACTTTCCACTCTCCTTAGTCCTGCACAAAAAAAGCCGTTTCTTAACAGAAACGGCTTTTTCATTATTTTTTGCATCCGGATTAACCCAGTGCCACACGTTTGAAGGTAGTTACTGTAACATCTCCGCTTTCCTTCAGGTAATCACCAACCGTTTTGGAAGCGTCTTTTACGAAAGACTGTGCTACCAGGGTTTGCTCTTTGAAGAAAGCGCCCATTTTGCCTTCAGCGATTTTGGCCAGCATTTCTTCGGGTTTACCGGCCATTTTCGGATCCTGTTTCATCACTTCCATCACGATATCCTTTTCGCGGGCAATAACTTCTGCCGGTACGGAGGCGGCATCCACGGCTACGGGATTGAGGGCCGCGATCTGCATGGCCACATCCTTGCCGGCCTCAGCCGCTTCTTTATTCAGTCCAACCAGAACCCCAATGCGGTAGGCCCCGTGAATATAAGAAGCCACAAAGGGGGCATCCACGCGTTCAAACTTTGTGATACCGATTTTCTCCCCGATGGTAGCCAGTTTCTCATCAACGAGGGCGGCTACAGTGAGGTCGCCGATTTTAACGGCCATCAGTTCATCCAGGCTGGATACATTGTTGCTGATTGCGGCATCGGCAATGCTCTTACCGAATGATACGAAATCAGCATTTTTGGAAACGAAGTCGGTTTCGCAGCTCACACAAACAACGATCCCTGTTTTATTATCGGCTGTGGTCTGGGCAATCACCACCCCTTCCTTGGCTTCACGGTCGCTGCGTTTAGCGGCAACTTTCTGTCCCTGCTTGCGCAGCCAGTCAATAGCAGCTTCAAAATCACCGTTGGTTTCAGTCAGGGCTTTGCGGCAATCCATCATACCGGCGCCGGTAGCCTGACGAAGTTTATTAATATCCTGTGCTGTAATAGTAACTGTACTCATAAATTCAGATTTGAAAACAAATCTCAGCTGCTTACCGGGTAAGCAACTGAGATCATTATTAAGAATGTATTACGATTTCAAAGAATCTTCCGGCTCATCGCCAGCTGGCGGCTGCTGAATTATCTTCTTCCGCCACCCGGACCACGGCCACCTGGTACACCGCCACCTGTACGGCGACGCTGACCACCGGCAGCTCCGGCACCACGGCCACGGCCGCCACGACCGGCTTCTGCTTCCGCTTCAGCCTGCAGCTTCGCGGCTTTTCTTTCCTTTTCGTCATCGGTATTCTCTTCCACGTCCTCATCTTTGGCAGCCTGACGTTCAGCCAGTCCTTCTGCGATAGCGGCTGTAATATAGTTTACAATGATCGCGATGGATTTAGTGGCATCGTCATTAGCAGGGATGGCGAAATCAACCTTGTTGGGATCGCAGTTGGTATCCACGACACCGAAAGTGGTAATGCCAAGACGTTTGGCTTCTGCCAGGGCAATATGCTCATGACCGATATCCACGATAAAGAGAGCGGCAGGAACACGGCCCAGCTGGGCGATACCACCCAGTACTTTTTCCATTTTGTCCTTATCCCGGCTCAGGGTCAGACGCTCTTTTTTGGTAATGCTGTCGAAAGAACCGTCGCCCAGCATTTTTTCAATGCTCTGCATTTTCTTTACGCTCTTACGAACGGTATTGAAGTTGGTCAGCATACCACCCAGCCACCTTTCGGTTACAAAGGGCATGTTCACCTTTTTGGCAGACTCACAAACGATATCTTTTGCCTGTTTTTTGGTACCTACAAAAAGGATCTTCTTACCGCTGCGGGCAATCGCTTTGAGCGCAGCCGCGTTTTCCTGCAGGCACTCAACGGTTTTGTTGAGGTCAATGATGTGAATACCTTTCTTTTCAGCAAAGATGTAAGGTAACATCTTGGGGTTCCACTTCTTCTTAAGGTGTCCGAAATGTACACCGGCTTCGAGAAGTTGCTGCTGTAAGGATGTATTGTTTTCCATTTTATTTGAATGATCGTTATTAAAAATTGTTGGCGGCGATTAACGTTTGGAGAACTGGTAGCTTCTGCGGGCTTTCTTGTGACCGAATTTCTTCCTTTCCACAGAACGCGGGTCACGTTTCAGCAGACCAGCCGCCTTCAGAGCGGGACGGAATTCAGGGTTCAGTTCCACCAGTACACGGGAAATTCCCAGCATGGCAGCTTCCGCCTGTCCTTTCAGACCTCCGCCGGCCGCGTTGATCTTCACGTCAAATTTGGTTGCCACATCCACGGTTTTCAGCGGACGCTCCACCTGATTTTGCAGGTATACCAGGGGAAAATATGTTTTATAATCCTTGTCGTTTACGGTGATGTTTCCTTCTCCCTTAGAGATGAAAACCCGTGTTACGGCTTCTTTCCGACGACCTACTCCGTTTTTTTGCTTTTCCATTTTATGTTATTTGGAATAATTAAAGTTTGTTTATCAACCTGGTTGAACTGCAGGTCAGAATTTGAGTTCTTTCGGCTGCTGGGCTCCGTGAGGATGCTCGGCACCGGTATACACAAATAATTTTTTGTACATCTTCCGTCCCAGGCGGTTTTTCGGAAGCATACCTTTTACAGCCCTTTCAATGATCACTTCAGGAAGACGTTTCTGCATATTGGCCGCTGTTTCTTCTTTCCGGCCACCAGGATAACCGGTGTAGTGGTCGTAGATTTTTTCTTCCAGTTTGTTACCGGTAAAAACGACTTTTTCGCAGTTGATCACGATGATATAATCACCGGTGTCAACGTGGGGGGTGTAGCATGCCTTGTTTTTACCGCGTAAAATGGCGGCAATTTTAGCACACATACGACCAACGGTTTGATTAGTACCATCCACAACATACCAGTTGCGCTTGACGGTAGCCTCGTTCGCATGTTTGGTAGTGAAATGTAATTTGCTCATTAGTTACTCTTTTTGCCGCCGGCCCGGAACTGGCCTGTTGCCTGCGGCGGTTAGGAAAATTACAACCGGAGCTATCCCTCCGGCCGCCCTTAAGTCCCGGCTGAACCGTTTCTTTTGGGGGTGCAAAGATAGGCCTGACAGATTTCACCGCCTATTTTTCGGGACATAATTTTACATTGCACTTTTGCAATAGACTGAAAATCAATAAAAATTTTGACACATTTTTATACTCATCGGAAAAATCAGCATCATTTAACCTGTTCCAGAGGCTTCACAACAAGTTTATCCGGCGCCAGGTAGCTGATCATGACCTGCAGGATATCGCCGGGAGCCAGTTGCGGCAGGCTGGTTTTGGAAAGGGAGAGTTTGGCCTGCATACCGCCATCAAAAAGGTTCAGGTACACGGCATGGGGTGATACCCGGCTGACCACCGCTTCAGTGCTGATTTCATTTTTATAATGCTGGAGTGCTTTTTTATAGGCCGCGGAGAAATTATGCGAGAATAATTCCGCCACCATACTGTTGGGGTGGTCGGTATGCAATAAACGGAAACTGATGAGTTCATTTTCGGCTGTCTCCACCGGTGGTTTTTCCCAGGGGGATAACTGCAGGGGGAAAAAAATATAACTGTCGGCCTCCTTTACAAAATAACTGCCATCCAGTTTTTTAAGATACCCGGCAAAGCGGTTCTCAATAGCCGCCTTTTGTACCAGCAGATCCAGCCGGGTATTGTGGAGGAATTTTACCTGGTAAGCCGTTTGTTTATCTCCCCGGTCGCTCAGTTTCAACCGGAAGCTGACGGTGTCTCCCACCCGGAAATGGCTGGTTTTCCGGCCTGACTCCTGACCTGTTTTACAATTCACGGATTTGAGTTTTGCCCCCTTATGGTACTCAATAGTGGCAAAATTCTTTTCAAAATTGATATAGGTAATGACTCCTTTAAATACGGTTTCCTCCATAATATTGTAATACGGTCCTGTAAAGGTACGGGAAGCCGCATTCCATAACAGACTATATATTCATTTATGTCAACACGCCTGCTTAACCGTGATACATTTGGTGATCCGGCCAATACCGGTAACCTCTTACCCGAGGAGGAAGCCAATGCCCTGCTGACCGAATGGGTACCCAACGAACGATTGCGGCTGCATATGAAACAGGTGGCTGCCAATATGAAAGCCTGGGCTCTTGAAAAAGAAGGAGCTGATGAACTGACAGCCCGTAAATGGGAACAGGCAGGTCTGCTTCATGATGCCGACTGGGAAAAATTTCCGGATGACCACTGCAGGGTAATTATTGAAGAACTGGAGAAAAGACAGGTGGATCCGGATGTCATCCGCTGCATTGCCTCACATGGTCCTGCTGTGTTTGGCGTGGAGCCGGTGAGTAAGATGGATAAAATGATTTACGCGATTGATGAGTTATCCGGTTTTATACATGCCGCCGCGCTGATTCGCCCCGGATTATATGAAGGCCTGGAAGTAAAAAGTGTGCTGAAGCGGCTGAAGACCCCTTCCTTTGCAGCCCAGGTTAGCCGGGAAGATATCCGGGATGCAGTGTCCAGGATTGAAAGTAGTCTTGAAGAACTGATACAATTTATCATAGACCACCAGAAAAACATAAGCTGATTCCGGCGGTACTGGTACCTCCGGAATCAGCTTTTATCTTTCATGCATCCTGAAACTCCGTCAGGATTTTTTTCCCATTTTAACGGTCAGCAGCATCACCACGCCAAAGACCAGCATGAGTAGTCCGGACCAGATATTCACGTTTACCTGGAACGACTTGGTATAAAGTGCCGTGTCTGCATTGGTCAGCAGCCCGTAGGCCGTAAGCAGTACACCCAGTACTGCAAAGAGAAAACCGATGGGTATCCGTATGTCTAACATAAGTTTATTTTTTTGAGATTACCAGAATAAAATGGACAGCACCAGCATCATCACCAGGACAAAGATGGCCAGGGTATTGGTGCGTTTATGCCAGGCCACATGATCTTCCTTGATCTTCGGCGTCAGTGAATAAACCAGACCGCGTAGTTCATCATCTGTCTTCCGCTGTTTGGTACTCAGCGATATCGCTACAGTTATCAGGGCAGAGGCAGCACAGGCAATGATCGCGGTCCAGAAATTCTGGGCCATTTCCACCGGGTAGGTATGTACCACTCCTATCCAGCCGCCTTTCACCAGGGTGGTCGCACCGGCCGGTACGGTAAGTCCGTGGTGCAGCAGCGCCATCAGGAACCCTCCGAGCAAGCCGATAAAGGCGCCATGACCCGTGGTTCGTTTCCAGAACATACCCAGGAAGATCACGGCGAATAAAGGCGCGTTGATCATCGAGAAGATGGTCTGCAGGAAGTCCATAATGTTTCCGAATAAACCAGCCAGGTAAGCGGCGGCGATACTCACCAGCACCCCAAACACAGTGGCCAGCCGGCCCACTTTAAGATAGTGACGGGCATCGGCCTCTTTATCATTGGTTGCCGGCCGGATATAACTCTGGTAAATATCGTAGGTCCACACGGTATTGAAGGCGGAAACATTACCCGCCATACCCGACATAAATGAGGCAAGCAGGGCGGTGATGCCCAGTCCGAGAACCCCGGTGGGCAGGTAGTGTTTCAGCAGCATGATAATGGTGAGGTCATAATTAGGCTTGCCGTTTTCCGTAATGGAGAATCCGGAAGCGGGATTATTCATCAGTACCAGGGCCACAATACCGGGTACAATGATCAGGAAAGGGATCAGCATTTTCGGGATCGCACCGATCAGCGGTGTATTCCGCGCCGCGGTGGTGGATTCCGCTGCCATTGCTCTTTGCACAATCAGGAAGTTGGTGCACCAGTAACCAAATGAGAGTACAAATCCCAGTCCAAACAAAATCCCGTACCATTCTACCCCGAGAGGGTTACCGGTGGCTGTCCCGGTATATTTCCAGGTGGTGGTATAACTATCGGCAGCAAAACCTTTTTCTGTTACAATCGGGGCCAGGCTTTCTTTCAGACCACCCCAGCCGCCGACTTCATGCAGACTGAGTACCACAATCGGAAGCAGGCCGATCACAATAATAAAGAACTGCAGCACTTCATTGTAAATAGCGGAAGACAGACCTCCGAGATAAGTATAGGCCAGTACGATGGCTGCAGAAAGCAGCAGGCTGAAATTGAAATTCCAACCCAGTACTTTTTCCATCAGCAGGGCCAGGGCATACATGGAGATACCGGAGGCCAGTACTGTCATTACCGCAAAGAGGATTGCATTCAGTCCCCTTGTCTTTTCATCAAAGCGGAGTTTGAGGTACTCTGGTACCGAACGGGCTTTGGAACCATAATAAAAGGGCATCATAAAAATGGCCAGAAATACCATGGCGGGTATGGCACCGATCCAGTAAAAATGAGTGGTTAACATCCCATATTTGGCACCGGAACCGGTCATGCCCATGACCTCCAGAGCGCCCAGATTGGTGGAAATAAAGGCCAGACCGGCCACCCAGGCCGGCATGGATCGCCCGGCTTCAAGGAAGGCATTGGCATCTTTCATATACCGTTTAAGTACCCATCCTATCCCCAGTACAAAGAGGAAATAGATGACCATGATGGCATAGTCTATCCATTGCAGTTGAAATAGCGCATTTCCCATGAGAGTTGATTTATTGCTGAAATGTACAAATTGATTCCGATAACATTTGTTCTTATGAAATACGGGAAGAGCCGTCTTCAATATTGACTTCGTAGTGCTTCAGCTCCAGTCCCGTCTCTTTTTTATATCCATCCGCCAGGCTGTTCACCAGTTCCTTCACCGCCTCTTTTCGTACAATATTGATTGTACAGCCTCCAAAGCCGCCTCCCATCATACGGGCGCCGATAACCGCCGGGTGATTCCGGACGGCATCCACCAGGTAATCCAGTTCAGGGCAGCTTACGCCGTATTCTTTGCTGAGTCCGTCATGCGTCCGGAACATTTTCTGACCAAAGGCAGCCAGGTCGCCGCGTTGCAGGTCTTCGCATCCGGTAACCAGCCGGTCTGTTTCCTCCACCACATATTTGCAACGCAGGAAAATGATATCATCCCCGGGTATACATTCCCGTACCATATCTATTGTGGCATCGCGAAGGCTTAAGACCTGCGGATATTTTTTCTGTATCATGGCGACTCCTGCTTCACATTGCGCACGGCGCACATTGTATTCAGAAGAGGCCAGGGAATGTTTTACATTGGTATCCAGCAATACAATTTCATAGTCCGGCAGGGAAAGGGGGAAATATTCATAATCGAGCGACCGGCAGTCCAGCCGGATAACATGATCCTTTTTACCGAAAACACTGGCAAACTGATCCATGATGCCGCATTTAACCCCGGCAAATTCATGTTCAGCTTTTTGCGCCAGCAGGGCCAGATCACGGCGGTTCAGGCCAAACCCGTAAAGTTCATTGAGGGCAAATGCGGTGGCGCATTCAATCGCAGCGGAAGAAGACAGACCCGCACCGAGGGGCACATCCCCATACACGGCCAGCCGGAAACCGGGCACCTGCCATCCCTTTGCCTGGTACTGGGCTACCACCCCGAGTATATAAGTAGACCAGTGACCGAAAGCTGGCTGCACCTTATTGGCTGAAATGGTAACGGACTCATTAAAATCGGTGGAAAACAGTTCATATACCGGCTCTTCCTTTTTTTCAATCACCACATAAACGGCTTTATCAATAGCCGCAGGCAATACAAAACCGTTATTGTAATCCGTATGTTCGCCGATAAGATTGATCCGCCCCGGTGAACGGACCACCATAGTGTTGCTGTTTACAAATTCTTTCAAAGGGGCCGGAACCGGGTACTGCTGACTCATTTGCTTTTATTTTTCTGTGTGAAGGTATTTTTTACTGAATATATCATAAAGGGACAGCAGGGCATTTGCTTTTCCTTTTTCGTCAAAGAATTTTTCCCAGGTACTGAGCGGTTCCCAGATACAACTTCCTTTGCCCCGGCCGCCCGGCACTTCAAATGCAATCTTATTCACTTCTTCTTTCCGGTGAGAGTACTCCACCACGATCACATCTTTATCGTACCGGCGGGACAGATCAGCCAGGTTGGCTTCCAGGTCTTCAAGGGTGCCGTGCCATTTCGGGTAATAGGACTGGCCGATCACATCAAAATGCACCCCCCTGGCCAGCATATTGTCAATAAAGAACACCGACTCATCATTTTGCCCGCCGAGGGCCACATGCAGCATCATAATCGCGGAAGCATGCACCGATTTCACTGCCTTTGTACCTGCGGCTACCAGCTGAGCCAGTCCTTCAAAATGAGCCACATTCCCTTCCGGCCAGATAATGCCGTGATTGATTTCATTACCCACCTGCACCATATCGGGCAGGGTGCCCTGTTCTTTCAGTTCCAGCATAACCCGGCGGGTAAAATCATATACAGATTGCTGCAATTCTTCCATTGACTGATTGCGCCAGGCTGCCGGTTTATACTGTTTACCCGGATCGGCCCAGTAATCGCTGTAATGAAAATCAAGCAGTAGTTTGAGTCCGGCTTCCTTTACCCGCTTGGCCATTTTTTTGGTATGGGCCAGGTCACAAAAACCTTTTCCCGGAGAATAACCGCTGTCGCGGGCCGGATCATTGAATATCCGCAGCCGGACATAGTTCAATCCGTGTTCTTTCAATAACTGTATCGCGTCTTTTTCCACGCCGTTTTCAGAGAACTTCATGCCCCTTGCCTCCAGTTCGGGAAGAAAGGAAATATCCGCACCCAGCATCTTATCAACGGGTACCGGTCTGGCTTCTTCCGGACTGAGTTTCCAGCGGGGATTCACCGTTACCGTTTTTACAGCCTGCGGTGATACGGTCTGAATATCGGTACCGCCAGACCAGAGCCCGGTGGCTTTCGCTTCAAACTTAATCATACCGGGTACGATACCTGCCTGTACAATTACCTGGCACTTGCCGTTAAAGAGACGTCTCTGCCAGCGGCCCGGTTCACATTTATCTGCCTCATGGCTGGAAGGATCACCGTTGCCCACCCCAATAATCTTCCCGTCTCCTTCTAAAGTAAAACTTACCAGGTTATCGGCATCCGGCACTTCCCTGCCCTCCCGGTCCAGCACGGTAATATTGAGCACGGATACATCCTTTCCGTCTGCCAGCAGGGTGGTTTTATAGGGTGTCACCACTACTTCCACCGGTTGACCGGTTGTTTCTACCCTGGCTTTCAGCTGTTTTCCTTTTTTGTAGGCAATGGCTTCCAGTTTACCGGGTTCATAATTTACTGTCCATTTCAGGTGACTGTTCCGCGGCATATCTTTTTTTCCCAGGCTTTTCCCGTTGAGAAAAAGTTCCACATTGTCTGCATTGGTATTCACCCAAACTTCCATCGGGTCGCCCGTTTTTTTATTCCATCCGGGCGCTTTATCCCGCCAGTTCCAGTGCGGGGAAATATGCAACACGTCTTCATCCGTCCACCAGCTTTTGTAGTAGTAATAGATGTTTTTGGGGAAACCGCACATATCCATCACGCCGAAATGGGAATTGATATTCGGCCATTGCCAGGGAGTAGGTTCGCCCCTGTAATCAAAACCGGTCCAGATAAAACCGCCCAGCCAGTAATCACTCGGGCCGGCAAGCTTCCACCAGTCTTCCGCCTTACTCGCCCACCAGGGAGCGGTAATATCCTGGTCGGGTACATAACCGCGCAGGCTGTCTTTTTCATATTGTCCGCGGGTGGTGACTGTGCTGCCCATTTCTGTACCAATAATGGGTTGTGCAGGATGATCCCGGTGATAGTCGGCCACTGCAAACTGCCGGTAATTAAAAGACCGGACGGGGATCACTTCATTGATGCCGGTATAGACATTACCCAGGTCGGCTGCATAGGTACAGGTACGGGTAGGATCCAGTTCTTTTTGTTTTGCGATAAAGGTCTGCGCAATACGTTTTCCAAAACTGTTGGTATGGATCCAGCCCTCTTCATTCCCGATTGACCACATGAACACGCAGGTGCGGCTGCGGTCGCGTTTAACCAGGCGTTCAAACTGGTTTATGTATTCCGGGCTGCTGTTCAGCAGGCGCTGTTCATCCATTACCAGCATACCCAGACTGTCGCAGGCATCCAGCAGTTCGGGAGTGGGGGCATTATGACTGGTCCGGTAGGCGTTGGAGCCCATCCGTTTCAGCAGACTGATCCGGTAATACTGCATATAGTCCGGAAGCGCAGATCCCAGACCCGCATGATCCTGGTGATTATTGGTGCCTTTCAGTTTCACATGCTCCCCGTTAAGAAATACCCCGTTTGGCTTAATCTCAATGGTCCGGATACCGAAACGTTGGGTTACACTGTCAATGGTTTTTCCGTTCTGCCTTACCCGCACCCGTACCCGGTGGAGATAAGGATCAGCCAGCGACCATTTTCGTACATTCTTTACCGTTAGTTCCTGTTTTATCACAGCCGTTCCGTTTACCGTCAGCGAAACCGGAATTTCCCGGCTTTGCGCCAGTCTGTTTCCGGAACGATCCGTCAGTTCCGCCCACACCGAACAATTGCCTGCCAGCAGGGAATTATTCTCAAGGGTTGTTTCCACATAAACAGTACTGCTGTTGCCCTTAACAGCTGACCAGGTAAATACCCCGTCGGTCGCAATATGAATACCCGGGTAGCTGTTAAGCCAGACATGGCGGTAAATCCCGGCGCCTTCATAAAACCAACCCTCGTACTGACTTGCATCGGCGCGTATCACCAGTATATTTTCTTTCTGGTAGTGGATATAATCAGTCACATCGTATGACACCCCGGTATAACCGCTTTTGTTATTACCCAGGTGAAAGCCGTTCAGCCAGATTTCCGCATCGCGGAAAATGCCGTCAAACTGCAGCTGGAAACGGCGGCCACTGTCGGCCGCTGCCACACTAAACCGTTTCCGGTACCAGCCGATACTGGTTTCGGGAAATAAAGCACCCACCGGTTTATACCCGTGGGCCATCACATCAAAATTGTTTTTATAAACAAAAGGCAGTTCCACGGCCCAGTCATGGGGAATATCCAGCGTGCGCCATTTGCTGTCGTCAAACTTCGGATCAATGGCGGTGCCGGCGGCGGCCCCGGATTTGGAGAAGATTGTAACCAGCGAATAATTATAATCCTTACCGGGATCGGCGGCATGACCAAAGGAAAATTTCCAGTCATGGTCCAGGCTGACCTGCTGCCGCTGTGTCTGTGCAACGAAGGCCGACAGCAGGAGCAGGCAAAGAAGCAGGCTGTTTTTTTTCATGTATCCGGTTTTCAGAAGTTAATCAAACTTTTATCAGTTAAATGCATTTAAGGCAGCTGTGGGTTTACCGGTATTGTCAAAGGCGCCCTTGGTATATCCCTGCCAGTTGCCCCAGGATTGGGGTTCCCAGTAAAAAACGCCCAGTACCTTATTGCCGGGAACCGCTTTCATTTTACTGATAAGGTCGGTAAGAAAGGACTGGCAGGCGGCAGGCTGATCCCAGCTCATACCTACTTCGGTAATCATAATCTCCCGGGCGTAGCGGCTTATGAGGTCATTGATATTGTAAAGCATTTGCGTGTTACGGGTACTCCAGTCCGTCGGTTCCGGGTACAGAGACATGCCTATTACATCCCAGTTGGCCCCGTTGGCAACAAGTCCGTCAAAAATCCAGCGGTAGAGATTATTATCAAACCCGTTGGATAAATGTACGATTACCTTGATTTGGGAACTCACAGCTTTTACCGCATTATATCCCTGTTTTACCAGGGAGGCAAAATTGGCCATACTGGCGGAAGCTTTCCCGGTAGGCCAGAGCATGCCATCATTGGTTTCGTTACCCACCTGCACCCATTCCGGGATAATTCCGTTATTCTTCAGGGTAGTGAGTACATCAAAAGTGTGGTTGTATACGGCAGTTTGCAAACCGGCCAGGTCCAGTGCCGACCAGGCGGCGGGTTTGGTTTGTTGTCCCGGATCTGCCCAGGTGTCGCTGTAATGAAAATCAATCATGATCCGCATGCCGGCATTTTTGGCGCGGATCGCTTTGGTCAGTACATCTGCGGTTCCGTTCCAGCCTGCCAGCGGATCCACCCATACCCGAAGCCGGATGGCATTCATACCAAGGTTCTTCAGTATAGTGATACAATCCTGTTCGGTGCCGGAACTGTTATAGAATTTTTTTCCGGCTGTTTGCATTTCGCTCAGCCAGCTGATATCTGCTCCTTTGGCAAAGGGGGTAACCGGGTCGGGAACCGGATCAGGCTTATCGGATTTGCAGGAGCCGGCCACAATAAGATGCCAGATAAAGAGGAAGGATAAAAGGCGGTTCAGGTTTTTCTTCATTCCACAAAAATAAGACGCCACCGGAATGCGGTGGCGTCTTATGATGAGAATCAGTATCCGATCAGTTAATTGTCACAGTCTGGTTGTATTCATCCAGAGTAATCGTGTAAGATCCGTCTGCAGCAGGTGTTTTAAAATTGCTGCCGCCTTCCCATTTGATCTTACGGGGTGTGCCGGTGGCATTGCTGCCGCCGCTGTTATCTTCATAGTCAAAGGCGCCCCAGGCATTACCAGCCAGGAATTTAATATCCTTATTGGCTACCAGGTTAACAGTGATAGTCCACACACCGTTTCCGGCATAGGTCATCTGCGGACTGGCACCGGGATCCCAGGCATTTACACCCTGGATACCATCGCCCACGAGACGCATTTCGGTGGCCTCGGCCAGCAGCCAGCCCGGGTTATTGATATCGCGGTAATCAAAGATCGCGCGTACACGGCCGGTCGCTCCTGTCCATTTGAAGTTGTTGCCGGGACCTGTACCGTTAATGATAATCTTGTCACTGGCGTCTACATCATACCAGCGGGAAAGACTGTTGGTGCTGTTATCCCATCCGTTCCCATCATGGAATTTGAATTCATCGTTATTCGTCATGTTGGTCAGGTAAATAAATCCATTGGGAGCGAAGTTGGCCATTTTAATGGCGGCGCCCGGGTTCCAGCTCTGGAAGGCACCTACCAGGCCTACAGCACCAATTCCGCCTGTCTGCAGGTAATACTTAGCATTGGACAGATCAACGGTAATACGATACACGCCGTCTGTAGCCACATTTACGTTATTACCGCCACCGGCAGAGGTCAGGTTTCCGGAAGTACCGGAACCATCGGCATCGCCGAAGATGGTTTGTGTCGGGGTGTTCCAGTCTGTGTTCTCAGTCAGGAACTTAATACCAAAACCGGCATTGGTCAGGTATGCATAGCAGAAGAAGGTACCGGGGAAACGGGTATCCGGCTGCATGGCAATAGCGGCCGAAGGAGTCCAGCCGGCAGGAGAACTGCCGCCCACCAGGTAGAGCTTCATCGCATAGGTAGTAACGGTAATGGAAACGGTATTGGAGTAGGAAGTGGCTCCCTGGGCGGTTACGGCCCGGAGACGATAATCTACTTTACCGGTAGCTCCGCCGGCAATACCACAATTAAGACCGGTTTCATTCAGTTCTTTCTGCAGCATTGTCTTTGAATAGATATTGCTGCCCACTACAACCTGTTTGGGGTTGGCGAAATTCTTACCGGCAGAATCATACTGGATCGTATAGGTAACCGCCCCTGTATAACCATTAAAGGCATTACTCCAGCTGAACACATTGGCTTCCTGGGTCTGGGTGGCGATAGAACAAACCACGGTGTTTTTGGAAGAAGCAAAAACGGCCGGATCGTTGTAGGGGGTTACACTCACTTTAACCACATTGGACTGGTAGCTTTCGTTATTGTTGCCATAGGAAGAAGTCACGCGTACATCCACATCATAGGCGGTACCCAGGGCAAATCCGTAAGTGAGCAGGATTGCGTTGAGTTCTTTACCGGTCAGGGATGTCCTGTTAACACCGGTTACGGTTTTCAGGGTCTTTTTGGCAAAATTGCGGCCGGTGGAATCAATCTCCAGGACAAATTTGTAGAGGGAAGAATCCTGTTTGTACTCGGGATTGGTCCAGCTGAAGGAAATCACTTCATTCAGGGAATCAGCCGGTGCAGCAGTGACAGCTGTTTTGCTGGCAGTAAGGGTAACGGGATTACCGTTGCCGTAATACGGCAGGTCCGCCACCTTGGTGCAGGCTGCAATGACCAGCATCAGTACAGCAGCAAGCGTCAGAAATTTATAGTTATTTTTCATATGCAATTATTTTTTATCTACTGGTGATTACTGGGGTGTCAGTTTATACCGGCCGGTCTGGAAGTTGACTTCAATTTTATACCGGCCCACACCGGGAGAGGCAAAACCCGGATCCGCATCTCTTTTCTCAAATTCACCGGAGAGGGGAGCATTCCCGTCCAGGGCGTGGTACTGGGTTGCCCATACCCCCTGGGTCTGGATCATCTTGTACGCCCCGGCGGCATCAAAGTCGCAAATCAGCTCATAGTGCAGCTTGTCAATCTTGGTGAACTTCAATGATACATCATACGGAGCAGGCAGCGGATTGGACCAGTCGGGGGAAGGGAAACAGTTTCCGGTTACCCAGAGGTTTCCATCCTCATAATTATTGGCGGCTGTTCCGGGAGGCTCTACCGCAAAATCCAGGTAAGGGGTCAGTTTCACCTGCAGCACATTGGAATAAAGAGGAACGGCACCGCTTCCGAGAGTGGATTTGATCCGCATTTCCACATTATACTGCCGGCCGGCCTGGAGTTCCATTTTGGAGAGGAAGGTATTCAGTTCACCCACCGTCAGCACTACATTGGTATCCCGGGCGATGGAACGCTCCTGGATATTTCCGCTGGTGAAATTCTTTCCGGTTGTATCTACCTGCAGGATATAACTGACATCCTGGGAACTTACACCGGTATTGAACATATAATCAGGATTGGTCCAGTTCAGCACCATGGCTACATTGTCCTTGTTTTCCTTGAGCAGTACAAGGGGGCCGGCTGCGGAGGAGGTCAGGGCCGGAGCAGTACCTCCGAGGAATATCACCCTGTTCTCATCCTTTTTGCACGAGGTCACCGCCAGTGCCAGGAACAGGGATCCAAACATTAACTTCAGCATATTTTTCATATCTGCAATTTTTTGGTTAGTGATTAATAACCTGTATTCTGTGTCAGGTTAGGATTCGCTGTCCGGTTCGTGGCCGGAATCGGGAAAATATTGTACTTGGCGTCAACCTGTGTACCGGAAGCCACCCCGCCTTTCCAGGGCCAGAGATACGTGCCGGTGGTAAGCAGGTTATACCGGATCAGGTCGGTCCGGCGATGTCCTTCCCAGTACAGTTCACGGGCTCTTTCATCCAGTACAAACTGGAGATTGAGCTGACCCGCGCTGATATTACCAGTGGCATTGCCATAGGCCCGCTGACGGATATTGTTGATATAACCAAGTGCCGTAGTGGCATCGCCACCCGTACCGCCGCGCAGGACTGCTTCCGCATAAATCAGGTACATTTCAGGCAGACGGAAAACAGGAAAATCCACATCGGCAAAATCGCGGTTGGCATCCGAAACAGGATTTCCGTCTGAGCGGATATTCCTGTATTTGTTTACATGAAGTCCATTGTTGAAATCACCCACATCGGCGATGGCGATCTGTGCCGCACTGGTACCGAATTTGGAAGTGGTGAACATCGCCCTTTTGTCGGAAGCTCCGGTCAGATCGGTGAATTTATCCGCCAGGCCCTTGGTGGCACGGTAACCGTACCAGCCGCCGCCCACACCGAATTCATTATGATCATCCCCGGCTGCTGCATGCACGAAAAACGTTGTGTTTCCGTAAGACTTGGTACGAAGCCCGTCGCAACCGATCGCATAGATAATTTCGTTAGTGCGTTTGTCATTATCCGCCATAAAGAGCTGGCGGTAATCGGCATGAAGGGCATAGCCTGCATCAATTACTTTTTTCGCGTACGTAACGGCTTCAGTCCATTTGGCTGTACCTGTATATACCTGGGCATTCAGGTAGAGGCGGGCCTGGAGCGCCCAGCAGGCACCCTGATCCACGCGGCCATATTCATTGGTCTTGGCGGGTTTCAGCAGGGTTTCAATAGCCTTGAGTTCAGTATCTACGTAGGTAAAAAGATCCGCACGGCTCTTTTCGCCCGGCAGGGTAGTACCCACTACATTGGATTCATCAATAAACGTGGTTTTACCGAAAATATCCATCATGGCCCAGTAGTTGAAAGCCCGCAGGAAACGAACTTCTGCCCGGGTAACCTGGATTTCGGTGGCTTCGGCGCCGGTGATACCCCGGGCACTGAGTTTCTCATCGGTGGCTTCCCGCAGGTATTCGTTAGCCAGCATCACATTGTACACAAGCCGGGAATACAATCCGTACAGGAAGGGATCGGAACTGGACCAGCTCAGGTTATGAAAATCCTTGATGGTCTGGTCGTTCCAGGATACCACGGCCTCATCGGTCGGGAGTTCCTGACAGTTGAAGAAGCCACGGATAAAGGGAGACTGGGAGCCTTCATCCAGACCCTGAATATCAGAAGCACCCGCAGGACCGGCATTACCGGTAGTGGCCAGACCTGCATATACTTTTGCCAGCACCGCCTTATAACCGGCAGCCGTTGCATAAGTCGTTTCACTGGTCAGGTCATTCTGCGGAAACAAGTCCAGTTTTTTGGAACAGGAGGCGAGCGCCACAATCACAGCTCCTGTCAGCATTATTTTCTTTATTGATATATGTTTCATAACTCAATAATTTTTTAGATTAAAAATCAAAGTTGAATCCGACAGAGAATATCCTCGGCCTCGGATAGATATTGTTATCTATACCGGTATCGCTGGCATTTTCAGGATCCAATCCGCCGTATTTGGAAATCACAAATACGTTCTGGATGCTGGCGCTTACACGCAGGGCGGCTTTATCCTTCAGGATACGGCCCACATTGTAGCCCAGGTTGATATTGTCCAGGCGGAAGAATGAAGCATTCTCAATATAATAATCGGAGAGGTAACGGTTGTTGACAAACCCGGTGTTCAGGTAATCGCGGGTGGCATTGCCGATAAAATTGATCGGATTCTTGATCGCCCGCAGCACCGCGTTATTGGAGTTCACGTTATTGTAGATATAGTTACCCAGGGCGGCGTGACCGCTCAGGCCAAAACTGAAATCCTTATAGGTAACCTGTGTATTCACACCCAGCAGTACATCAGCAGCGGGTTTTTTATACATATACCGGTCATCGTTATTGATGATACCATCGCGGTTGATGTCTTCATACAGTCCTTCAATCGGATTTCCATCCGGAGAATAAACCTGCTGGAACATCAGGAAAGTGTAAGGAGCCATACCCACCGCATGGATACCGATGCTGTTACCGGTGCCACCGCCGATAAAGGAAACATCCTGTCCTTTAAAGTTGGGATCCGGGTTTTTGAGCAGGTTGGTGATCTTGGCTTTATTATAGGTATAGTTCACACCAAAATCCCAGGTCAGGTCATTGGTGCGTACCGGGGTGGTGTTCAGGGTCAGTTCCACACCCTGGCTTTCGATATCACCCACATTGGTTACAATCTTGTTCACAAAGTTGGCGCCGGCAGCCACGGCCACATCGGCGAGCAGGTCTTTGGTTTCACGGAAATAATAGTCCACAGAACCGGAGATCCTGTTCTTGAAGAAACTGAAGTCCAGTCCCACGTTGGAAGTGGTGGTGGATTCCCATTTCAGGTTCGGGTCATATCCTTCCGGACGCAGTACACTGATAAAGGAATTGCCAAACTGGTACTGGGCGGAGTTGTTTCCAAGTGTATAACGGGGCAGATAGGAATAATAACCGATACCGTCCTGCTGACCGGTTTGTCCCCAGCTCAGGCGGAGTTTCAGGTCGGTAACAATATTGGAGGTTTTGAAAAATTCTTCTTTCATTTTCCAGGCAAAAGCCACGGCGGGGAAATAACCCACGCGATCGTTGGGATTCAGCTTGGAACTGGCGTCACTGCGGATAGAAGCGGTGAGCAGGTATTTATCCATCACGGTGAAGTTCACCCTTCCGATATAGGATTCCAGCCTGTATTCCGGTCTGTCAGTCAGGAAATTCGGCTCAGATCCGGGAATGGTGTCCTTTTTACCGGGAAGGGTGGCGTCGGCAATAGCCCGGTAGCTAAAGGCCGGGTAATTGTATTCTTTGGTGGCAAATGACTGATAACTGTGTGCAGCCAGTACATCAATCTTACTGCGGATGCTCTTGATTTCTTTGGAGTAGAAAAGAGACACATCGGCCAGCTGGTTGATTTTTTTCTGCTGGTAGTACACTTTACGTCCGCCAGTTTTATAATTCGTGGCGGAGGCGGAATCAATATTGTCATTCCCGCTGCCGCTGGCATTATCCAGCCCCAGGTTCAACTGAAGACGCAGGTCGGGGAAGAAATGCAGTTTATAATCCAGTTGCACGTTACCTATCATCCGGTTAACCGTGGATTTATTATCCCGCAGGTACAAAAGCGCCAGGGGATTTCTGTTGGAAAGATCAATCGGAAGCTGGTTGCTTTGCAGCCATTCCCAGTAACCGCCCCATTCCGGTTTACCGGAATAAACTGGCTGTGTGGGGTCAAAGCTGACGGCATTGCCGATTGCGCCTTCATTGGCCCATACGTTTTTGGTCTGACTGGCTTTGACTGACAGGTTCACACTCAGGTGATCGTCAAAGAATTTCGGACTCAGGTTGAGGGCACCGGTAAAACGGCCAAAATGATTCGTCTTCAGAATACCATCCTGGCTGAGGTAACCTACCGAAGCCCGGAAGGGGAAATTACCTACACTGCCACTCGCACTGATGGTATTGTCAACACCAAAGGCTGCCTGGTAGATTTCTTCCTGCCAGTCGGTATTGGCTGTGCCCAGTACATTTTTATAGGTATTGATACCGGTAGCAAGCGCATCGGCATTAATAATGGAACGTACTTCATCTCCGGTCAGCACATCTACTTTATCAGTAAGCACGCCTACAGAGATATTGTTATTATAGTTGAATTTGAGTTTGCCCTTAACTCCTTTCTTGGTAGTGATGATCAGCACCCCGTTGGAAGCCCTTGAACCATACAGCGCAGTCGCGGAAGCGTCTTTCAGTACGGTCATGGATTCAATATCATTCGGGTTGATCGAGTTAAGCAGGTTGCCGCTGCCGGCAATACCGTTGCCTTCCACGGGCACCCCGTCAATCACAATCAGCGGGTCGTTGGAAGAGTTCAGGGAGGCTCCATTACGGATCCGGATCCGGCTGCCGCCTCCGGCAGAACCACCGCCGGTGGTAATCTGCAGACCGGCTACCTTACCCTGGAGCAGCTGCTCAGGGGAGTTGATATTACCTTTCTGAAAATCTTTAGCGGATACCGAGGTTACAGAACCCGTGAGGTCGCCCCTCCGGCGGGTACCATAAGCCACCACCACTACTTCACCCATAGATGCGTTTACCACTACCAGGGATACTTCCACAGAGGTTTTACCTTCAATGGAGACTTCCTGAGTGGCATAGCCAACGGATGATACGATAAGAGCATTTACGGAAGCCGGCACTGAAATACGGAAAGTACCGTCAGCGGCTGTGGAGGCACCTGTACGGTTTCCTTTAGCCACTACACTGGCCCCCTGAACCGGGGTTCCTTCTTTCGAATCCTTGACTTTACCTGTAATCACTCTGTCCTGCGCAAAAGAGAGCTGCGCCAACAAGGCCAGTAAGATCAGACTGGCTGCCTTCATGAGTTTTTGGGGCAACATAAGCAATCATTAAAATTTTAGCAATCGGGTTTTCGCTCACACATATATGTATCAAAGACACATTGGAATGTGTATTAAACACACAATATTAGGACAATTTTAAAGGTTCCAAAAATTATTTTGCCTTCTTTTTAACTTTTCTGATAAAAATCAGCCGAATGATCACTTCGTTTAAATTTATAATGACCTGAAAAGCAATAATTAAACAAAATGATGTTGAATCTGAGCCGGGTAAGGATCAGCTGCTTTCTTCCCTCCCGACAGCCCTTTTTTACAGCCTGAAAGGGGAAAAATAGGCCCCCGGGAACGTTACCGGAAGAAACTGTAATATTGTAAAGTCATTAAAATACCCGGGACTGCTGCTTTGCGCATACTTGTTTCCATATTCTTTTCTTTACTCCTGTTCTTCAGTGCAGGCGGTTTTCACCCGGTCATCAGTTTACTGCAGCACCGGGCAGACAGAAAGCTGGAATCCTTATTACATGAGTCTGTCTATGATGAAGCGAAACTCCGGGAGATCAGGATTTCCGCAAAGCAATTTTCCCCCCAGCAGCCTACCGGCTACGAAAGACATTATGGAAATATTGAAGTGGACGGAGTATTGTATTGTTTTATTGAAAAACAAACAAGCGGTGACAGTATTATACTGAAATGTCTGCCCAATCCTGCCCGGCAGCAGTTAAAAGATATGCGGGCGGAGATGACATTGGCCAACACCGCTCTCGCGGTTCCGCAGCAGGGAAAGAACCCGGTAAAAAACAATACGGTTAAATCAGGAATCGGTGATTTTGATGACCGCCTGTTCCAAACGGCTCCGGGTCTTCTTAACAGGATATCTCAAAGGGATTATCCGGCATTTGTATCCCCGCTGAATACGTATTCCGGTACTATACCCACCCCCCCTCCCCGTGGCATTTGCTGACCACTTCTTTACTTTTTAATTGATTCCTAATTCAAGTTTCAAACTGATTGATTATGCGTATTGCACTGGTGGCATTGGCAGCCATACTGGCTGTTTCTGCCTGTAATAAAAAAGACGATTATAAACAATTCACCAGCGATCCTTATTTATATGCCCGCACGGTGAAAGAACTGAATAATGTGGTGATGGGAAATAATTTTGCGCCCATTGTCGCCTCGCGTAATTATCTCTATGCCAATATCGCGGCCTATGAAGTGATTGCTGCCGGATTTCCGGATCAGTACCAGTCACTCGCGGGACAGGTCAATGGCCTGAGCACTGTACCCGCCGCCCCTGCCGGAGAAGAGATTGATTTTCATTTTGCCAGTATCCTGGCTTTTGCCAGGCTGGGAGAAGCAGTTACTTTCCCTGAAGGAAGCATGAAAGGGTATATTGACAGTATCAAAAACCTCGTAAAAGAACACGGGATGCCCAACCGGGTTTTTAAAAATTCGGTGGCTTTCGCGGATACGGTTGGCAAGGTCATCCTTGCCTGGAGTAAAAAAGACAAATATGCCGAAACCCGGACCGCGCCGAAATATACAGTGATTGATACACCCGGTCGCTGGGTTCCCACTCCGCCGATGTATGCACAGGCGCTTGAACCGCACTGGCGGCTGATCAGGCCCGTGGTTATGGACAGTGGTTCCCTGTTCACTCCCCCTCCCCCTCCGCCCTTTAATATGACGGATAAAAACAGCCGGTTTTACCAGGAAGTACTGGCAGTTAAAAATGCGGGAGACAGCCTTACAGAAGAACAAAAGCATATCGCGGAGTTCTGGGATGACCTGGGTACCCGGCTGAATGTTTCCGGCCATGTGATGTTTATGACGAAAAAGTTTTCCCCGCCCGGTCACTGGATGAACATTGTGGGAATCGCCGGCAAAAAAGCGAAAGCGGATTTTAACACTACCGTCTACGCTTATACGAAAACAGCTATTGCCATGTTCGATGCCTTTATTCAGTGCTGGGATGAAAAATTCAGGAGTAACCTGGTAAGACCGGAAACGGTTATCCGGAAATATATGGACGCAGAATGGACTCCTTATCTGCAAACACCTCCTTTCCCGGAATACACCTGCGGCCATAGTACGGTTTCCGCTTCCGCGGCGGAGGCCCTCACCAGTGTATTTGGCGACAACTTCGCCTATACAGATACTTCAGAGCTTGAATTCGGAATAAAAAACCGGAGTTTCACTTCCTTCCGGCAGGCGGCCATCGAAAACAACTGGGCCCGGTTTTACGGAGGTATTCATTTTCACGGATCCTGTATCGTCAGTACCGAATACGGGATTAAAGTGGGCGACCTGATCAACCGGCGCCTGCGAATGAAAAAATAATTATTGAAACAAAAACCAACGACATTTTATGAAACAGGCTATTACCTGTCTTGTAACGGCCATCCTGGTCGTTACCGGCATCCGACTGCAGGCACAGGGTTGTGTCGCTATACGCGGCACAGCCGGTGTTTGCGGTCGCCCGGCCGATCACCAGGGCTGGGACCTGAATATTAATAACCGGTATTTCCGGTCTTACAAACATTTTGTAGGGAGGGAGGAACAAAAAGAACGGGTGGAAAGAGGTACCCAGGTCATCAATCATGCCTGGGAGTTAACTTTCACAGTGACCCGGATACTGAATGAGCGCTGGTCCTTTGCCGGCACGGTACCCGTGATGGCATTCGGGCGTTCTTCTCTCTATGAACATTACGGACAAACCCGTCATCATACCGGTTCTTTCGGACTGGGCGATATACGGTTCAGCGCCTACCGCTGGTTATGGAAACCGGAAAGCTCCCGGAAAGGAAATCTGCAGGCGGGCCTGGGCATCAAACTGCCAACCGGGATTTATAATTACCAGGACTATTTCTACCGGGGTCCGGATTCCCTGGTATTGGGTCCGGTTGATCAGTCCATACAACCGGGTGACGGAGGTACCGGTATCAGTGCGGAACTGAACGGCTATTATAATTTTTCTCCGCGCCTGGGTTTGTATGGTTCCTTTTTTTACCTGGTCAACCCAAGGGAAGTAAATGGTACATCCACTGCCCGGGGCGGTACCCCCAACGCCACAGCTAAGAAATACAATACAGATGTGATGAGTGTGCCCGATCTGTATATGGCCCGGGCAGGTATCAGTTATATGGCCGGGCATTTCAACCTGGCCGGAGGATTACGAATAGAAGGATTACCCTCCTCAGATCTGATCGGAGGCAGCCGTGGTTTCCGGAGACCGGGTTATATTATTTCGGCGGAACCCTCCGTTACCTGGAGCCGGAAGAAACTGTCGTATAACCTGGCCCTGCCTGTTGCGCTGGTGAGAAACCGGGTGCAAAGTAATGCGGATAAACGTCGCAGCACAGACAGCGGCACCCATATACAGGGTGATGCCGCCTTTGCGGATTACCTGATCAGCGCTGGCATCACTTACCGGTTCTGACAGAAAAAAGCTGGCTGCCATCGGAAACGGCAGCCAGCTTTTTTTAAAACTTATTTTACTCTTTATACCAGCTGCAGCGGGGCAGTTGCTTTCATGGATTTGTTCCGGTATTGTTTTTTTAAGGTATACAATTTTCCCGGCCGGTGCGGCACATCGTGCTCCATCTCATCCAGGTCAACCAGCCAGTCCTTAATGGAAATTTTTTTCCGGAAATTCCGCCGGTCCAGTTCCATTCCGAGAATAGCTTCATACAGCGACTGCAATTCCCGTAAAGAAAACTTCTCGGGCAGCAGGTTGAAAATTACGGGATGGTCCATTACCTGCTGGCGCAACCGTTGCAGACAGGTATCGAGAATCAGTTTATGGTCAAAGGCCAGTTTTTTGATTTCATTCACCGGGTGCCAGTGCAGTTCATTCAGGTCAAGCTGCAATTTGTGATTCCGCAGATCTATCAGCGAATAATAGGTTACGGTGATTACCCGGCCCGAAGGGTGACGGTTGATATTCCCGAATGTCCGCACCTGTTCCAGGTATACGTCATCCAGTCCGGTCCTTTCCTTTAAAACCCGGTAAGAGGCGGCATCCAGATCCTCGTCAGGTTTTATAAAGTCTCCGAGCAGGGAGTAGAGTCCGGAAAATTCCTGCATATCCGATTTGATCAGCAGGACTTTCAGTTCTTTTGCATCATAGCCCAGAATCACACAGTCAACGGAAATACCAATATTAAAATAATCAAGGTGACTGATCTTCTCGGTTTCCGCTGTCTTCAGTTGTTGTAGGGTTTTTTCCGTCATGGCCGCATCATTTGCAATTATTGAATCACCAGTTTTACCTGCTTTGTTTTATCACCTGCACGTACGTTAATAATATATATACCGGCGGGCAACTTACTGATTTTTTCTCCGGCAGGCATCCGGTGTTGTCCTTTCACCAATTGCTGGCTCAGTAATTGCAATACACGGCGCCCGTTCAGATCCGTTACCTCGGCCAGTACTTTACCCGATTTCGGGAGCTGCAGTTCCAGTACAGATGACCCATCGGCCGGGTTGGGATAAACCCGGGCTTCCAGCTGTTCTCCAACCGGTACCGGGTTACCACCGGTTGAGGTGACTACGGCATTGGTCAGGTTGCGGTTCAGGTAAATATGCAACTCACCCGGCTGCAGGGTAATATTCTGGGCTGTACCCGTAGCCGTAAGGGTACTGCCGTTGAGATAATCATACCAGGTACCTGCGGCAGGAAAAGTGAAACTGGCAGTCTGTGCATTCACATCAAAATTTCCGATCACACAAAGCATGGATGAATCGGTAGCGCTGCGCAGGGTCATTGTTTTGAAGGCCCCGGCCAGTGTCCGGCTGATGGTGATATTATTGGCCGTAAACACATCTTTGTACCAGGGATGCGCGCGCAGTTTGCCCAGGCTGCTGAAAATATCATACAAGCGTTTACGGCGGATATCATTCAGGTAATCCCAGCGGATAGGCTTATTACTGAGACGGCAGTTATTATTCACCGTCAGGTCGGTGCAGGTATTGATGGAATAGGGATAACCCAGTTCACCAAACTGCCAGAACATTTTCGGCCCGGGGGCGGAGAAAAAGAAACCGGCGCAGAGTTCCACCCTTTTCAGCGCCACGGCCGTATCGCGTACATTATGGTTACTGTTGGTATTGTTCCCGAAATTAATACTCTTGTACATCAGCCTTTCCTCATCATGGCTTTCCATATAACTCACCAGGTGAGGTTTTGACCAGCCCCGGGAGGTATAGAGAATCCGGTCAAAATTGGAAGTATTCACCCAGCCCAGGGCCCCTTCCTGGAAATTATAGGTATCATTTCCCCAGAGCATCATCCCGTAATTGGATAATTCAATCTCTTCATTATCGGCGGCAAAGTGCTCAAGGATTACATAACTGCCCGGCGCTTTCTGCTGGCAGGTATCATAATATCTTTTCCAGATGGCCACGCGGTCGGCATGGTACTGAAATATACAGCCCTCATCAGAGGTACTGCCTCCGCACTGTGTATTCTGGGTAAATCCCTTGGAAAGGTCAAACCGGAACCCGTCCACTTTATACTCCTGTAACCAGTGCTCGATAACCCGGCTGGAAAAATATCGGGTAGCCAGGCTTTCATGGTTGAAATCGTTGAATACATTATATGGATGGGTGGCACTCACATTCAGCCAGGGATTATTTGCCGCCGGCTGGTTGGTACCGCTGTTCCAGTACAGTTTGGCCAGGGGATTATCGCCGGTGGTATGATTCAGCGCGATATCCATGATCACCGCGATCCCGCG
The DNA here is from genome assembly GCA_014879565.1 of Chitinophagaceae bacterium. Classification (GTDB taxonomy): domain Bacteria; phylum Bacteroidota; class Bacteroidia; order Chitinophagales; family Chitinophagaceae; genus JJ008. The sequence continues at coordinate 49,391 of JACSRW010000033.1, read as the reverse complement.
GCGGTGAGCGCTGTCAATAAATTCTTTCAGCCGGTTTTTGGGTCCGTAATACTTATCCGGGGCCAGGAAATAAGAGGGATTATAGCCCCAGCTTTCATTGCCATCAAACTCATTCAGCGGCATGAGCTGAATGGCGTTTACGCCCAGTTTCTGGAAATAATTAAGGGTATCCCGCAGGGTATTCCAGTCGTGCGCTGCTACAAAATCACGCAGCAGCATTTCATAAATGATCAGGTTGCGTTTATCGGGCCGGTTAAAGCTGGTAATCGTCCAGTTATAGGCAGGGGCGGCGGTCTGTAAAACACTTACGATACCGGTGGTCAGTCCGGTGGGATAGGCTTTCAGGGAAGGATACGTTGCGGAGCTGATAAACCCGTCATTATTCGGATCCAGAATTTTTTCCGAATAGGGATCGCCGATTTTAAGATTCCCGTCCACCAGATACTGGAAGGCGTATTCGGTACCGGGTGTAAGGCCCGTAATCCGCAGCCACCAGTAATTTCCGTCTGGCGTTTTATTCATAACATAACTGCTCTGCTCCACCCAGTTGCTGCCGGGAAATTCGCCGATCACAGATACTCTTGATTTACCCGGCGCATAGAGTACCAGCACCACGGATGTATTGCCGGACTCATAGTTAATTCCATCGCGCACACCGGCCGGTAAGGGGGCCACATTGGGCGCGGTAGCCACAAAGAACTGGAAGGATTCAGATTTGGTGGTGGCCCCGTCAATGGCATCCACTCTCACCGTCTGGGTACCCCCGGTAGTTAAAACAGGGTTGGCAGAAATGGTGGTAACCCCGCTGGCAGACTGAATCTCATTTCCGTTCAGGAAGAGTTTCATGGTGGCTGATATATTGGCAACAGCGGTCAGCTGAATATTATCCCCAACCTGTTTGTTTATAGGTTCCGGTGCAGGGGTGCTGGTGGGTTGAAACGGAGGCAGGGTGAACCGGGTAGCAATAGCCGCGTCATAAATGGGAATAAACATATCCGAACCGTCTGTATTCCGTTGTACCACGGTACCGGCACCATTGCGGAAAAGGATCGCGATCCGGAGAATGGTTTCGCCCGCAGGCACTCCGGTCGGGGCATTGAAAAAGGTACGGGGATTCGCAATGCTGTATGTCCATTTATTACCACCAATATAGGTAGCCTGTGCCGCAGTGGGTGTGGTGGCCCAGGTGAATTTGGCATATTTCCAGTCGGTGGGCCCGCTGCTTAAACTGGTGATCAGCCCTACATGCACATATACATCCGAGGTACTGGCATAATTCAGGAGTCCCTGGTTTCCCTTCGAAGCATCCATCACAATATTAATATTGTCATTATCTTTCGGAAAATCCGGTGTCCAGGTTAATAATTGTGCCTCCGATGTAAGTGTAATAAAGGGCAGACAAACCAATAAAAGGATTTGTTTCAGCATAGCAATCTTTTTTAGCAATTCAGAACAGACGCAGGTTACAAAGACCGAAGTTAGTAAATATGTACTTACGACACATTAATTTTTAATCCCGGGAGAACGGCCTGTTTTTACTCCCCGTTGAATTTTACCTTTACGGCCAACCCATTACCGATTATGTACGATTCTGAGCTGACAAAAAAAACACAAGACCTTACAAATGAGCTTATTAAAATGAATTCCGGATCGGGTATTCCCCTGGCCCGCATTCATGACCTCAGGGAGGTGCTGCGTTTTCATGAGTACCGGTATTATATACTGAGCGAGCCCCTGATTGCCGATATGGAGTATGACCAGTTGTACAAAGCCCTGGAAAAACTGGAAAAAGAAAATCCCGGGGCAGTACGGCCCGATTCTCCCACGCAAAGGGTGGCAAAGGGACTGACCAAAGAATTCCCAACGGTACAGCACCTGGTGCCGATGCTTTCGCTCGACAACTCCTATAATGCGGATGATCTGCTCGATTTTGACCGGAAAGTCAGGGAGCTGAGCGGGCTGGACCAGGTGGATTATTGTGTGGAACCCAAGTTTGACGGGGCCAGCATTTCACTTATTTATGAAAAGGACCTTTTTGCCAGGGGGGCTACCCGGGGTGACGGGGTGGAAGGGGATGAGATCAGTACGAATATCAGGCAGATCCGGACAATTCCCCTTTCGGCGGAATTCTCCCGGTATGGATTGCAGCAGGTGGAGATACGCGGAGAGGTGCTGATCAATAAAAAACAGTTTAAAAAATTCAATGAGCAGTTGCTGTCACAGGGAGAAGATCCAAAGGCCAACCCAAGGAATATGGCGGCAGGTACCCTGCGGCTGAAAGACCCTGCTGAAGTATCCCGGCGGAATCTGGAAGCCTTCGTTTATCATATCAGCTATTATACAATGACGGAAGGCGCCGGCATACCGGAATTGCTTACAACCCATTCCGGGTCGCTGCAATTGCTTTGGGAGCTGGGCTTCCGCAGCCCGGAACAGGAAAAAAAGGTTTTTCCAGGTATAGAAGACGTGATCCGTTATGTACAGGAATTTGAAAGCGGCAGGGATGATCTGCCCTATGAAATTGACGGCATGGTAATAAAGGTGAATGCCATTCCGCTGCAGGAAAAACTGGGGATGACCTCTCATCATCCCCGCTGGGCTATTGCTTATAAATTCAAAGCCAGGCAGGCCAGCAGCCGTTTGCTGAACGTGGAATTCCAGGTGGGCCGAACGGGCGCTGTAACCCCGGTAGCCAAGCTGGAACCGGTAGCGGTGGGAGGAGTAACCGTCAGCAGTATTTCCGTACACAATGAGGAATACATCCGGGAAAAAGACCTGCGTATCGGTGATGCCGTGCTGATTGAACGCGCCGGGGATGTCATTCCGCAGATTGTAAAATCGCTGACCGAACTGAGAAACGGTACCGAAAGACCCATTGTTTTTCCGCAACACTGCCCTGTCTGCAACAGTAAATTATTCAAGGAAGAAGAAGAGGCTGTCTGGCGTTGTACCAATATTGAATGTCCTGCGCAGGTGGTGGAACGTATTATCCATTTTGTCAGCAAGGACGCCATGGATATCCGTGGCTTCGGGGAAGCCAATGTGCGAAAATTCTATGAAATGGGGCTGCTGAAAGATATCCCCTCTGTGTATACCCTCGATTTTGATAAACTGACCGGACTTGAAGGATTCGGCCAGAAATCCATTGATAACCTGCGTAAGGCCATTGAAGGATCCCGGAAACAACCGCTGCACCGGCTTATCTATGCGCTGGGGATTCGTTTTGTCGGGGAAACCACGGCCAAGACACTGGCCCATGCCGTTAATCACCTGCTTGACTTCAGGGAATTCAGCCTGGAGCAACTGCAGCAACTGGAAGATGTGGGCCCCAAAGTAGGCGGCAGTATTTTCCAGTTTTTCAGCAATCCCGATAATATACAGATGCTTGCCGAACTGGAAAAAGCAGGCCTGCCCTTCCGGAACGAGAAAAAAGACCTGAGCGGAACCGGTAGTCTGGCGGGTCAGACATTCCTGTTCACAGGCACCCTGCCCACCCTTAAACGCAGTGAAGCAGAGGCAATGGCGGAGGAAATGGGCGGGCAGATTCTCAGCGGGGTCAGTGCCAAACTGAATTACCTGGTGGTGGGCGAAGATGCCGGCAGCAAACTGGAAAAAGCCAAAAAAATCAATACGGTCCGGATTATTACCGAAGAGGAGTTTCTTCAATTATTGGGCAAAAAATAATATTAGGAATCGGCCCCGACATGAATTAACTTAGTAGGGTTGGAATTTTTTCATCATTAACCCTCTCGTATCAGCGCATTCAAGGCGTTACCTGAGCCTGGCTAAAACCATACAATTATGATCAAGAAATTAGCCGGTGAAGTCTGGAAACCACTGAATTTTTCCGGATGGAGGCAACTGCGGAACCGTTATGCGGTATCCAGTAAAGGACGAATTGCCAGTTACCGCGAAGACATTACAGACGGCAAATTACTGAGCGGTTCCCTCACCACGGGATACCGCACCCTTAACCTGCACCGGCCCGGTAACAAGGGCACCCTGTACATTCACCGGGAAATTGCCAAACTCATGGTCAGCCGGCCATCCGCCGCCCATAAATATGTGATTCACAAAAATCATAATAAACTGGACAATGAGAGCCGCAACCTGAAATGGGCCACCCTGGATGAGATGATGGCGCACCAGCAGGAAAGTCCGGCGAAAAAAGCCTATAAAATCCGGCAGGCCAGCCGCAGTACCGGGCTGAAACTGACCGCCAGTCAGGTCAGTAAAATCAAATCCGTGCTGAAGAGTAAAACCCGGAACATGAGTATCCGGCAACTCGCCGGCAAGTACGGGGTAAGTGAAATGACCATGTACCGGATTAAAAGCGGGGAGAACTGGGGCAGGGTGAAGTAGACGGGAGTACGGAGTAGGGAGACGGGAGCCGGGAGTCGGGAGACAGGAGTAGAGAGACGGGAGTCGGGAGACGGGTTATCTTTGCAGAAATTTTGTACCATGCTGCAGCCGGCAACCCTTCAGTTCCTGAAAAATCTGAAGAAGAATAATTCTAAAGAATGGTTTGATAAAAACCGGAAAAACTACGAAGCCGCAAAAGAGGATTTTGCGGTTTTTGTGCAGGCGGTTATCGGGCAGTTTGGCAAAAAAGATCCATCCATCAGCGGGCTGAAAGCCAGGGATTGCATGTTCAGAATTAACCGGGATGTCCGGTTTTCCAAAGACAAATCCCCGTATAAAACCAATATGGGCGCCTATATCTGCAGCGGAGGTAAAAAATCTGTGCTGGCAGGTTATTATTTTCACTGTGAACCCGGCCAGGCCTTTCTGGGAGGTGGACTCTGGATGCCGCAACCTGCGGAACTGGCAAAACTGCGCCAGGAAATTGATTACAACTTCAGTGATTTCAAAAAAATTATCCGCAGCAAAAAATTCAGCACTGTTTACGGCGATCTGTCCCGTGAAGCGGAATACACCCTTACCCGGTTACCTAAAGGTTATGAAGCAGATAATCCTGCTGCGGAATACCTGAAACTGAAAAGTTTTGTGGCCCTGACAAAACTTACAGACCAGGATTTATGTGCAAAAGAGCTGCTGAAAAAAACGGTTGCAGCCTTTGACGCACTGCAACCGCTGATTTATTTTATTAACCAGGGATTAACCGAGTAATCCCTTTTCCTGCAGGTATTCGGCAATCTGGATGGCATTGGTAGCCGCCCCTTTGCGCAGGTTATCAGACACCACCCACATGTTGAGGGTATTGGGCTGACTTTCATCGCGGCGCAGCCGGCCAACAAAAACCTCATCCTTTTCATGTGCATCCATCGGCATAGGATACTGCTGGGCAGCAGGATCATCCACCAGCACCACACCCGGGGCTGATTGCAGGAGGGCTTTCACGTCCGCCAGGTCAAAATCTCGTTCAAATTCCACATTCACGGATTCACTGTGTCCGCCCATAACCGGGATACGTACGGTGGTGGCCGTTACCCGGATATTGTCATCACGCATGATCTTACAGGTTTCCTTTACCATTTTCATTTCTTCTTTTGTGTAGCCGTTGTCCAGAAATAAATCAATCTGGGGAATCACATTCAGGTCAATAGGATATTTATACGCCATCGGGTAATCCGTGTTCTCGCCCTTCACTTCTTTAATTCTTTCCCCATGCAGCTGCTGAACGGCTTTCACGCCGGTTCCGGTGACACTCTGATAGGTGCTCACCACCACCCTTTTAATTCCGTACTTCTTGTGGAGAGGATTCAGGGCGACCACCATCTGAATGGTGGAACAGTTGGGATTGGCGATGATTTTATCCTGCGCGGTCAGAATATCCGCATTGATTTCCGGTACCACCAGGGGTTTGGCAGGGTCCATCCGCCAGGCAGAGGAATTATCCACCACGGTAATTCCCGCTTCCGCGAATTTAGGGGCCCATTCCAGGGAGGTACTGCCACCGGCGGAGAATATCGCTACAGCCGGGCGGGCCGCAATGGCATCCGTCATACTGATCACTTTGTATTTCTTCCCCTTAAACTCCACTTCTTTACCAACGGATCTTTCAGAAGCCACCGGCAGTAATTCCGTAACCGGAAAATTTCTTTCTGCCAATACCTGTAACATTTTTGTACCCACCAGTCCGGTGGCACCTACGACTGCAACTTTCATTGTTTGTTTCTCCTCTTCCGCCTGGCGGAAGTGTTTAAGGTTATAAAATGTGTTTGAGCCTGCAACAGATCCGCATAAAAAAAGGCCCTCCATATGGAAGGCCTGCTTAAGTTTTTTATGTGGCTACACACAAACGCTGCAAACCTTCCCTCAGGAACGTTTGATAATACGTTTTGTATGCTTACTGATCATCATTGCGGCACAAAAATAACCCCGGACCCGTGGAATGCCAAATATGAAAAGAAAAATTTTGCTGGAAAGGAGGTGAAAACGTTCCCGGAATCAAAAAAAAATATATTGCCCCTATGAAAAGAACCTTATCCCTGCTTACCACACTGGTAATGCTTACGCCTGTTTGTTTGCCTGCACAGAACAGGCACTCCGTTGTGATCACTGAGATCATGGCAGACCCGACTCCTTCTGCCGGCTTGCCTGCCTATGAATGGATAGAAATTAAAAATATTTCTTCCGCAGCAATCAACCTGCAGCAATGGAGACTGGCGGATGCGGGCGGACAAAGCGGCGGCTTCCCTTCCTTCCTGCTCATGCCTGATAGTATGGCGATCGTTTGCGGGAATACAGCGGCCCCGCTGATGGCACCTTACGGCCAGGTGATTGCCGTCGGAAGTTTTCCCTCTCTGGCCAATGAGGGAGATATCATTTCCCTTAAATCGGCAGCGGGCACACTGATACATACGGTATCCTATTCACCGCATTGGTATAATAACGCGCTTAAAAAAGAAGGTGGCTGGTCGCTCGAAATGCGGGATACCGGCTGGCCCTGCGGAGGGGGAGCCAACTGGACGGCAAGTGAAAATCCTGCAGGAGGTACTCCCGGCAAAAAAAATTCAGTAAACGGAATAGTCACCGATACCAGCGGCCCCCGGCTGCTGCGGACTTACAGCAGCGACAGCCTCAGCCTTATCCTGGTCTTTAATGAAACGACCGACAGTTTATCCGCCAGCGATAAATCCGCTTATACCATCAGTGACGGAACGGTTATTCAGTCCGTCTTACCTGTCGGCCCTCTTTTTCAGGAAGTAAAAATTTCCTTCAGCACCCCTTTGCAAAAAAGGCGGGTGTACCAGGTGACTGTATCGGGCATCAGGGATTGCCGCGGCAATCTTATCAGGGAAGGCAGCCCCGTAAAAGCAGGACTGGCCGAAGAAGCAGGATGGGGAGATATCATTGTGAATGAAATACTGTTTAATCCGCTACCGGGCGGGGCTGACTATATAGAAGTGTACAACCGCAGTCAGAAGATACTGGATGCCGGCCGTCTTTTTCTGGCAAACCGAAGCAGCAGCCTCCTGCTAAGCAATACACTACAAATAAGCCAGGTGCCCTGGTTTATTTACCCGGGGGAGTATACCGTGATCACTGAAACGGACGGACAGTTAGCCTCTTTTTATACGGTGAAAGACAGCAACAACATCCTTACGGTTTCCTCCCTTCCCTCCTACCCGGATGCATCGGGTTATGTCATTCTTTTAAATACTGCCGGGGTTATTACCGAGGAAGTGCCTTACCGCGATGACTGGCATTTCCGCCTGCTGGGAAATACCGAAGGGGTATCACTGGAAAGAATCAGCCCGGATGGTTTATCTCCGGACCCGCGCAACTGGCACAGTGCGGCCTCCACTGCCGGTTACGGCACACCGGGCTATGAAAATTCACAGTACAGGGGCTGGCAGGAACCAGCCGGAAAGATAGAAACGGATCCGCCGGTTTTTTCCCCGGATAATGACGGGCGGGATGACCTCGCCCGTATCCGATATTCGTTTATACAACAAGGTTATATGGCCACTCTTACCGTTTTTGACACGGGCGGAAGACCGGTGCGGCAACTGGTCAGGAATGAACTGGCGGGATTACAGGGCAGCTGGTACTGGGACGGGCTGGATGACCGGGGTAGGCCCTTACCACCGGGCCCATATATCCTGCTGGCAGAATTTTTTCATGCAGAAGGAAAAACAGAAAGGCATAAAAAAGTACTGGTGCTGGCGGGTAAACGCTAGCACCAGTACTCTTGTATAAAATGATCAAACGAGCTCTATATCAAAATTGACCAGGTTTTTAAACTGCCGGATGCGGGTATGGATATCATCCGCAGTCACTTCTTTAAGCCGGGTGGGGCCAAATTTTTCCACGCAGAAACTGGCCATAGCGGAGCCCACGATAATCCCCCTTTTCATATTGTCAAAGGAGATATCGCCTGTTTTGGCCAGATGGCCCATAAAACCACCGGCAAAAGTATCGCCGGCCCCGGTTGGATCAAATACATCTTCCAGGGGGAGGGCCGGGGCAAAGAAGACTTCATCATCATGGAACAACAGGGCGCCGTGCTCCCCTTTTTTGATGATCAGGAAACGGGGGCCCATTGCCATGATGGCCTTGGCGGCTTTCACCAGCGAAAAGAGTCCGGTCAGCTGGCGGGCTTCGGCATCATTTACAATCAGCATATCCACATACCGGAGTACGATTTTCAGTTCCGGCATGGCGGATTCCATCCAGAAATTCATGGTATCCATCGCGATCAGCCGGGGACGCTGTTTCATTTCCTGGATCACATTCAGCTGGATTTTGGGTGCCAGGTTCCCCAGCATCAGGAATTCCGCTCCCTGGTAACTGTCGGGTACTTTCGGATCAAAATCGGCCAGTACATTCAGTTCCGTAACCAGGGTGTCCCGGCTGTTCATGTCTTCGTGATACCGTCCGCTCCAGAAAAAGGATTTTTTGCCGGGTACCGTTACCACACCATCCATATGCACCCCGCGGTCGCGTAATTCCTGCAGTTCTTCTTCCGGGAAATCATCTCCGATAATGGAAATCTGCTGAACCGGTTTAACGAAATTGCTGGCAGCATAAGCCACATAGGTGGCGGATCCGCCTACGATACGGGCATTTTTGCCAAATGGAGTTTCAATGGCATCGAAGGCCATGGTGCCTACTGTGATCAGGGACATTTGTGCTGTTTTGGTACTTAATAAATTCGGCGGCAAACCTACTGTAATTTCGGGAGCCGGAAAAAAGGGATTCCCGGAAAGCCGGTTCGCCTGAACGGGTTTTTATACCTTTAGGTTATGAAACAAAAAACCCGCCGGACCGGGTTCTTATTGCCGGCAGTCCTTCTGCTGATCTGCACTGAGCTGCGGGCACAATTTGACACCCTCTTTCTACAAAACCGGGTTCGGATTTGCGCCGACAGCCTGGCCAGCGGTTTTAAAACCCGTAACTGGGAACTTTTTGCCCGTTACAGTAACCCCGCGATTATTGGCACCATGGGCGGAAAGGCTGAGTTTATCAATTTTGTCACCAGCGTTTTCGGGCAAATCCCCGATTCCGCCTGGAAGGAATATAAACCCGGCAATGTGCTGCAACTGATTAAAACAGAAAAAGACTTTCAGGCCGTGCTGGAATTACATTCCCTGATTGAATGGGAAGGCCGGCGGATTAAAGCGGTCAACCACCTGATCGCCCAATCCTGGGATGGCGGATATTTCTGGACGTTTTTTGACTCCCAGAATAATGAAAAAGCCGCCCGTGAGATCAAACCAGACCTCAGCCCTGACCTGATTATTCCGCCCAAAACTCCCGAAGAAGTGCAGCTTTTGGTTCCGCCCAAACAACAGGGCAGTCCAGGTAAAGCAGGACAGGTCCGGACAAACCAATGAGAATTATACTATATTTATGCAAATCCCCCGGGAAACTGCTTACCACTTAAATTTAGTTTTATGGCGAAGGCTCAACGTAAAAAAGCGTCCAAAAAAGGACTGATTCTGAAAAAAGCGGCAGCCATGTTCAGGGAAAAGGGATTTGCCGCCACTTCCATGCGTGATCTCGCGGAGGCGGTAGGCATTGAAGCCGCCAGTCTGTACAATCATATCCGGTCCAAAAACGAGATCCTGGAAGCCATCTGTTTTGATGTGGCCAATCTTTATAATACCACCATTGACAGCATAGAAAACAGCAACCAGTCTTCTATCGCCCGGATTGAACAATTGCTGCGTTTTCATATCCGTCAGATGACGGAAAACTATGAGGACGTATATGTAAGTGACCGGGAATGGAAACACCTGGACGAGCCCTATCTGTCCAACTTCCAGACCCAGCGGCGGAATTACCGTAAAAAATTTGCCTCCATTATTGAAGAAGGCATCCGCAAAAACGAAATCAAATCCATTGACGCCCCCACCGCCGTACTGATTATGCTGCATGCTATCAGCGGCATTGAAAGCTGGCACCGGAGCAAAGCCAAGATCAGCGCGCAGGAACTGGAAGACAATATGGTTATGATCATGATTGACGGACTTCGTAAACAAGCCTGATTTATGTCTCTGCATTTTTATCCGCTCTCTGTACAGGAAGTAAGGAGAGAGACCCCTGATTGCGTTTCTGTTTTATTTGATGTACCTGAGCCTCTCCGGGAGTCCTTCCGTTTCCTGGCCGGGCAAAGTCTTACCGTGCGCACCCGGATCAACGGAGAGGAAATTCGCCGGAATTATTCTATCTGCTCGGCACCCTATGAGCACGAACTCCGGATCGCGATCAAAAAAGTGGAAGGAGGCTTGTTTTCCACCTGGGCCAATACAAGTCTGCGCGCCGGGGATCAGCTGGAGGTAATGCCCCCGGTCGGAAAATTCAGCGCTCCACTGCGTAACACGCACAAAAAAAATTACCTGGCTTTTGCCGCCGGCAGTGGGATCACCCCGGTGATCTCCCTGGTAAAAAGCATTCTGGCTTCCGAGCCGCAAAGCAGCATAACACTTGTTTATGGCAACCGCAACCGTTCATCAATAATTTTTTTTGAAGAACTGGAAGCCATTAAGAATTCATACATAGAACGGTTCAGCCTGGTGCATATACTCAGCCGGGAAAGGACGGATACGGATCTGAATTTCGGGCGGATTGATACAAAAAAACTGGCGGAACTTTCGTCCTTACTGAATCCGGCAGAAGCGGATGAATGTTTTATCTGCGGACCGCAGGAGATGATCTTTACGGTAAGGGACTTCCTTACAGCCGCCGGCATACCCGGACCGCATATTCATTTTGAACTCTTCCATACCGGTAAACAGGCCCGTAAGGATACCCCTGAAACAGACCCCACGGAATCCGCAGCCATCAGCCATATTACCATCCGGGCCGACGGCCGCAGTGCTGACATCCGTTTACCACTCAACAGCCCCGCCACCATTCTGGATGCTGCCTTACAGCAGGGAGCCGATCTCCCTTATGCCTGCAAGGGGGGCATGTGCTGCACCTGTAAAGCCAGGCTGCTGGAAGGTGAAGTGCAGATGGATGTGCACTGGGGACTGGAAGAAGAGGAAATCGCCAAAGGATTTATCCTGACCTGCCAGAGTCACCCCAAAACAGAAAGAGTGGTGGTGGATTTTGATGCCCGGTAGTTTTAAACAGTACCCACTTTTCTTCGGCAGCACCCCCGGTTAACGACCGTTTTCATAATAAGAACCCGCTTGTTGAAGTATACCCGTCCTTCTGTTCTGTTTCGTAAAAAAATATGCAAACAGGTGTTCGTTTATATATAAATTTGATCCAAACTGTTTGCCATGGTGATGGATCCTGAAATGCTGTTCCGGGATAAAATTGAAAACGAAATAAAAATCGAGCCAAAGGACTGGATGCCGGAGGCCTACCGCAAAACCAATATCCGGCAGATCAGCCAGCATGCGCACAGCGAAATTGTGGGAATGCTGCCGGAGGGTAACTGGATTACCCGTGCGCCTTCGCTTAAACGAAAAGCCATCCTGATCGCGAAAGTGCAGGATGAGGGCGGGCACGGATTGTATCTGTATTCTGCTGCAGAAACCCTGGGCATGAGCCGGGAGGAAATGATCAATGATCTGCACAGTGGTAAAGCGAAATACTCTTCTATATTTAACTATCCTACGCTCACCTGGGCAGATATCGGCGCCATCGGCTGGCTGGTAGACGGTGCGGCGATTATGAACCAGGTAATGCTGACCCGTACCTCCTATGGGCCCTATGCCCGGGCGATGGTACGTATCTGCAAAGAGGAGAGTTTTCACCAGCGCCAGGGCTTTGAAGCTTTGCTGGTGTTATCCAGGGGCACGGAAGCTCAGAAGGCCATGTGCCAGGATGCCATTAACCGCTGGTGGTGGCCGGCGCTGATGATGTTTGGTCCGCGGGATACAGAAAGCACCAACAGCGACCAGAGTATGAAGTGGAAGATCAAACGGAAAAGCAATGATGAACTGCGGCAGAATTTTGTGGATATGATCGCAGAACAGATCAAAACACTGGGTATGACCCTCCCCGATCCGCACCTGAAGTGGAATGAAGAACGCAAGCATTATGATTTTGGCGAAATCAACTGGGATGAATTCTGGCAGGTAGTGAAAGGAAACGGACCCTGCAATAAACAAAGGCTGGATGCCCGTCGCAAAGCCTGGGAAGAAGGCGAATGGGTTCGGGAGGCGGCCGAAGCGTATGCCAGGAAGCGGGTTGACAAGTTGAAAGGTTGATACGTTGACAAGGGAGTCCTCGCATCAGGCTGTTTGGTGAACGTGTCAACCTGTTAAGGCGTTCACTTCTCAATAATTAATAATAACTCAAATCCAAAATACCATGAACCTGCTGAGAAAATTCTACTATGGCGACATTCCTGAGGATAAATCAGGAGCCGCGGTCACCGGTTCCGCTTCGGGCCACGACTGGCCCTTGTGGGAAGTGTTTATCCGGAGTAAAAACGGGCTGGAACACAAACATGCGGGCAGCCTGCACGCGGCTGATGCCAGGATGGCTCTTGAAAATGCCCGGGATGTGTACACCCGACGGATGGAAGGGGTGAGTATCTGGGTGGTGGAAAGCAAACATATCACGGCGTCTAACCCGGAAGAAGCCGGCGAACTGTATGAACCGGCGAAGGATAAAGTGTACCGGCATCCAACCTTTTATGAATTGCCCGATGAAGTGAATCATATGTAGCTGACAAGTTAATAAGTTAATAAGTTGACAGGTTAACAAGGATACTCCTTAGCTTTCAACTTTTCAACCGAACAGAAATGAACCAAAAAAAAACGAGCTATATCCTTCACCTGGCCGACAATTCACTTATCCTCGGCCAGCGCAACAGCGAGTGGTGCGGACACGGACCGGTGCTGGAACAGGATATCGCTATCACCAATATAACACTCGACCTGGTTGGCCAGGCCCGCAGTCTTTACCAGTATGCTGCCAGCCTGCTTGGAGAGGGCACTACGGAAGACAGCCTGGCTTACCTGCGCACAGAAAGGGAATTTCTCAATTGCCTGCTGGTGGAGCAGCCAAAAGCTGACTGGGCACATACCGTTTTACGCCAGTTTTTTTTCAGTACCTATCAGTATTATCTCTGTCAGCAACTTCTTTCCCACCCCGATGCCCAGCTGGCGGCTATTGCGGAAAAATCTCTTAAAGAAGTAAGGTATCATGTACGCTGGAGCGGGGAATGGGTGATCCGGCTGGGTGATGGCACCACTGAAAGTAAACAGCGTTTACAGCTGGCACTGGCAGCTCTCTGGCCATATACCGGGGAACTGTTTATGCCGGCGGCATATGAAAGCGGGCAGGGTACAGATCTTTCTGCTATCCGGCCTTTATGGAATGAAAAGGTGCAGGCAGTTCTCCGCGAAGCCACGCTGGATCTGCCTGGTGAAACATTCATGCACAGCGGGGGTAAAACCGGCGTCCATACAGAGCATCTTGGTTTTATCCTGGCAGAAATGCAGTATATGCAGCGCACTTATCCCGGCTGTGAATGGTAACCCATATGGAAAACAGCAACGAAATAAAAATCCGCAGGGTGCTGGAACAGATCCACGACCCGGAAATACCGGTGCTTAGTATCACGGATATGGGCATAGTACGGGAAGTGAAGGAAGAAGCCGGTACCTGGGTCATCAGCATCACACCTACGTACTCCGGTTGTCCGGCGATGGATATGATTGCAGCCAGTATTAAAATGGAACTCTCCGCCCAGGGCTACCCCGGCGCGGAGGTCCGGTTTGTCCTCAGTCCCGCCTGGACCACCGACTGGATGACAGAGGCAGGCAAAGAAAAACTTAAAGCCTATGGCATTGCTCCGCCCAATCCGAGGCAGCAGGTATGCCGGGACGAACTCTTTGCGCCGGATGAGGCTGTTCAATGTCCGCATTGCGGCAGCTGGCATACCGCCAGGATCAGTGAGTTTGGCAGTACGGCCTGCAAAGCCCTTTACAGGTGTGAAGACTGTAAGGAACCCTTTGATTATTTTAAATGCCATTGACCGCAAGCCTCCGTACCGGCCCTTCCGTTAACGGGCCGGAACCATACAGGAGCGTGTGGCAGAATCCACAAAACGTAAAAACTCCGTCGCTTGTCCGCCTTTTTTCATTTCTGTTTCAATGGCAAGGAATTCACGGTATGTAAAACGGGCACTGATTTTTTCAAATATACAGTCACAGAGTGTTGTCTTTCCGTTTGCCTTTGCAGCACAACTTTTGACAAAGTTTTCTCTGACCTGTTTGGGGTAAGCATCCCCGGCCCCGCCGCAGGCTGCCAGAATCATCAGGATAAAGAGGGAACTAATAACTTTTCGCATGTGTATTTATTTTCGGGTTATTCATTATTGACGGTTTCTGCGCATTCCGGCTCCCTGTCTGTTACCGGGTTTGCGCAAACTGTCTTTTACTTCGTTTTCAGTCTGCGTTGCCGCAAGCTGGCGGCGTCCGTTATTCCGTTGCTGTTGTGTTGCGGGATTCCGGCCGGGCCCCTGGTTTACTTTACGGGTACTGTCAAACGGATTCTTAAGGTCATCCAGTTTAGTCTGACCGGCAGGCCGGTTTTTCCGGTTACCACTATTAGCTGCAGAAGGATTGTTTGTCCTTCCCTGACTATTGTCTGATTCAATGTTTTGATAGACCGCTTCCTGAGTGGTTTTTTCCGGAACGGTTCCGGGTTTAACGGACTGTTGTACCGCCGGGCCCTGCTTAACCGCTGGCTGAGGCGGATTCTTTTGCTGACCGTTCTTATTTCCGTCTTTCTGTTTCCCCTTGTCTTTTCCGCCTTTGTTGTTCTCATCATATATCTTCTGCATTTCTCCTTCATCAAAGTAACCTTCAATGCTGAGCGTATAATCACATTTGTCTGTCACAAATCCGCCTTCTGCCACAAGGTGAAGGGATATATTCTTGTCTACCATGTTTTTTGCAAAGGTGATGGTTCGTTCTGCACCATCAGCGTCTTTATCAATGGAACCGCTTTTATCGTCGTAGGGAGAACCGTTACTGTATTTGGCACATGCCTTAAATTTCATCCCCCTTTTACCTCCGGTTTTTTTAATCTTAATGACAATTTTATCATAAGGGGAGTTGAGAATCCGGAACGTCCTTTCCGTATAGAGGTCGCCCGTCCATTTTTTAAGGGGCACAATCAGGTCTACAGCCCCGATTGTCATGTTACTCTGCCCGGACAGAATGCCGTAGGATTTGTACAAATCAATCTGCATCTGGGTTGCCCTGTCAAAGGCATCGTCCATTGCCTTGCCCCCGTTGTCTTTACCGGGTATAATAATTTCCACAAATACCTGGGCAATATCCATCCTGAATTTTATGAACTCAACGGAAAGGTTATTAAAGATCCTTTCCGCTCCGGAAAAAAGACTCTGGCAGGTCTGGGCCCTGGTGGCTGTATTAAAAGTCAGCAGGGTAAAGAGGAGAAAAAATATTCTTTTCATACTGTATAAGTTTATACAGTAAAATTTCAACCTTACTGCTGCCCTTCGTTCACACAATCGGGTGATTTTTTACAGCTGACCGTTTCTACTCCTGCATCAGCTCCCGGAGTCGGCTGATCATACCCACCCGGGTATTGACATCGAGTTTCAGGTAAATATTTTTGAGATGTGTTTTCACTGTATTCACTGAAACAAATAACCGCTCTGTGATCTGTGTGTTGGTTATACCATAATAAACCAGCTGCGCCACTTCCAGCTCCCGTTCTGAAAGGGGAGAAAGCAAGCGGCGGTTAATTTTATCCGGCCGGAGAAGTGGCTGGTCATGATTTTGCTCCTGGGCATAATTACTGATCGCAATTTCCAGCGAAGCCTGAAGGGTACTTTCATTAAATGGTTTCACAATATACCCGGCCGGTTTTACTTTTTTGGCCCGTTCCAGCGTGTACTTATCCGCATGAGCCGTCAGAAACAGAAAGGGCAACCGGTACCTCCCGTTAATCCAGCCTGCCAGGTCAATACCGTCGTTTGCTGACTGCAGATTAATATCCAGGATTGCCGCATCCGGGGTATTGGTTTCCATTTCCTTTTTGGCCTCTTCCATATCATAAACAACAGCGGAAACCTCAAAATCCGCGTTGTTCAGGTAGGCCGCGATATGTTCCGCGATTACCGGTTCGTCTTCTACAATCAGAATACGTAATCTGCTCATGCCAGCGCGAATTTTTGAATACATAATTCCACCAGGGCCCCTTCTTCATTGCGCATATCGAGGGTCGCCTTCAGTTTCTGGGCAAAGGCCCTTATCATTTTTAATCCGAATGAGGGAGAGGTTCTGAAATCAATACCGGCCGGAAAACCCGGACCATTATCCTTTACCCTTAATAATAATGCATCGCCATTGCGACGGAGGGTAATTTCCAGTTTACCGGCATGGTTCTCCCGTAATCCATATTTGAATGAATTGGTCAGCATTTCATTCAGTATCAGTCCAAGAGGTATCATCGTATCAATATCCAGATTCAGGTCTTCAATATCCGTGCTGATATTTATTTCATCCCGGTTACTGTTATATGAACTACAAAGGTTTTGCAGGAGCTGACGGATATACGGCGCCGTGCGGATTCCTTTCAGGTTATTTTCTGTATAAAGATTCTGATGAATCAGGGCCATACTTTGCACCCGGTTCTTTCCCTCTTTCACTGCTTCTGCGGCCTGCAAATCCACGATGGACAGACTCTGAAGATCCAGCAGGCTGCTAACGATCTGCATATTGTTTTTCACCCGGTGATGAATCTCCTTCATGAGTATCTCCAGGTCATCAGCCTGCTGCTGGATTATCCTGCTTTTTACCCGCTGTTTCCGGTACATCAGTCCAATGACAAGTCCGGAAAGCAAAAGAAGCCCTCCGCCGGCAGTCAGTATAACCCGGAGTCTTTTCTCACGCTTCAGCTCCGCTTCCCTTTTTTTATTTTCTCCTTCCAGCAAAGCATTGAGCTTCTTATCCATCTCTTTTTCACGAATCAGAGAAAGACTGTAATTCTTCTCTTTGTGGACAATGGAATCCATCAGCCTGTTTTCTCTTTCCAGTGCTTCCCGTCCCGTAAGTTCCTGATGCAGTTTTAAAGAAGAAAGTTCTTTATCCGCGGATAAAAGTGCAATGGTTTTTTCCTTTAGCGCATTTTGAGAATTCAGGACTTCTATTTCCCGGTCACTCAATAGCTGACGGGAAGTCAGCAGTTCAATCTCTTTTTGTTTTCGCTCCGTATCAAATTTTGCCTGTATTTCATATAACTGATCCCGTCGTTGTTTTTCCAGCACTGTGTCCCGCAATACAATAAGGGTATCTGCCAGGGCCGCCGCTTCCCGGTCACGCTGCAGTAATTTGAGCAGACTGAAACTTCTCCTGACGGAATAATACCGGTAGCCCGGGTTTTCAAGCCTGACCGACAACCGTTCATTTTCCCTTGATAGCTGAAGGGCCTCTTCCAGCCGGCCGGCTTTTTCCAGTTTATCAATCATCCTTGAATTGGCCAGGATTTTATCCAGGTCAGAACCATTGAATGGTCCGTTTTTTGGCTCAAATCCATCCTCTCCGGCAAGCGCTGTTAAAATGCCGGAAATAGGGTCAACTGAATTTAATCTTTTCTGTTCTGCCTGAAATGCAGTATACTCTTTTCGCAATTGTTCCGTTTCCGCCTTTTTTCCCCATGTATTATACATGTTAATAAACAGCATCAGCACATATCCATGATCAGCTTTACCGGAGCCGGCAGTCATCTTATGGGCCTTTTTAAAATATAACTCGGCCGCATTGAAATTATCTGCTTCGCTGTACAGTTGCCCCATTGCCAGGTAAACCCGCCAGTTTTCATTCGGCTTTTCAGCATTATTCAGCAATTCTGCCTGGTGGTAGAAATACAGCGCTGAATCTTTTTGTTGCAGGAAATTATGCCCGTTCGCCCGGTGCATATAATACCCGAAAAGCAGCTGGTATTCCCGGGTGGCCATTACATAGGGTTCAGCCTGCCGCGCATAATAGAGGGTTTCCCTGAATCGGCCGAGCATTGTACTTACAGCTGATTTCCCCATGAGAAAACGTCCGGCGAGTAACTGGTCCCCCGATTTTACGGCATAGGGAAATCCGGAATTGTAACAATAGAGTGCACTGTCATAACGGGGCTTAAAAAAATATCTTTCACCCAGCTCCAGCCATTTCTCTGCCCTTTCCCTGTCTGTTTTCAGCGCATTAATCCCGGCATGAAAATCCTGTCCGTACCCGGTACGGATCAAAAAAAACACCTGGTATATGCCAATAACCAGTCTTCTCATCGCTGTTCCCTAAAATAGAAAGAATTTACCGGTACCAAAAATAGGGTTCCGGATATAACGGCAATCACCCGGAAAGGTGATTGAAGCAAGCCCAAAGACCTGCAGGCCTGATACCCGAATCTTTGGTAATTTGCTTAAAATTCAGTTGGCCATGTCTTCCATTTTACTGAAGGTTGAAAACAGCATCGCTTTTATCACCCTCAACCGCCCCGAAAAGTTCAACGCCTTTAACCGGGAAATGGCGCTCCTGCTTCAGAACACACTGGATGCCTGCCGGGATGAAACGATCCGTTGTGTGCTGATCACCGGGGCGGGTAAGGCATTTTGCGCGGGACAGGACCTCGCAGAAGTCACCGACCCGGAAGGTCCCGGTATGGCTCGCATCCTCAGCGAGCATTATAATCCGGTCGTGACCCGTATACGTGAACTTGAAAAACCGGTGATCGCCGCCGTAAACGGAGTAGCCGCCGGCGCAGGCGCCAACCTGGCTATATGCTGTGATATCGTTGTGGCTTCCCGTTCCGCTTCCTTTATTCAGGCTTTTTCAAAAATCGGCCTGGTACCGGATACGGCCGGCAGTTTTTTTCTCCCCCGGCTGGTGGGCTGGCAGAAAGCCATGGCCTGGATGATGCTCGGTGAAAAAATCAGCGCGGAAGAAGCCGAAAGAACCGGTATGATTTACCGGTATTTTGAGGACAACCTGTTTGCGGAAGAAACGGAAAAACTGGCCTCCACACTGGCTGCGATGCCCACCAGGGCCCTGCACCTGATTAAAAAAGAACTCCAGTGGTCGGCCACCCATACCCTGTATGAACAACTGCAGAACGAGGATAAACTGCAGCAACGGGCGGCTGCCACAGAAGATTTCAGGGAAGGAGTGCAGGCTTTCCTTGAAAAAAGACAACCTGTTTTTAAAGGAAAATAAAGCGTATGCATACGGAAAAAGACAAACTGGCCGCAGCGGTAGTTGATCACCTGATGCGGGAAGACCGTTTCAGTAACTGGCTCGGTATCCAGGTTACCGAAATCCGGGAAGGATACAGCCGGATCCGGATGACCATCCGCGAAGAAATGGTCAACGGCTTCGGAATTGTGCATGGCGGGGTGACCTTTTCCCTGGCCGACAGCGCTTTTGCCTTTGCCTGCAACAACCGGAATGTGCTCTCTGTGGCGCTGGATACATCCATTAATTTTATTAAACCCGTTCACCTGGGAGATGTGCTGACAGCAGAGGCAAAAGAACTGCACAACGGACAATCCACCGGTCTCTACCTGATCGAAATACGCAACCAGAAAGATCATGTGGTAGCGGTTTTTAAAGGCCTTTGTTACCGAACGGATAAAAAACTGATCTGACCATGTTCTACGCATTTAAGGGAATAAAACCGGTGGTGCACCCCTCCTCATTTGTACATCCTCAGGCCGCGGTAACCGGTGATGTGCTAATCGGTAAAAACTGTTATATCGGTCCGGGGGCGGCCTTACGCGGCGACTGGGGACGTATCATCCTGGAAGACGGATGCAATGTGCAGGAAAACTGTACCATCCACATGTTTCCGGGGCTGACTGTTTTACTGAAAGAAGGCGCCCATATCGGTCATGGGGCCATTATTCACGGAGCTACCGTAGGCCGTAACAGCCTGGTAGGTATGAACAGTGTGCTGATGGATCATGTACTGCTGGGAGAGGAGAGTATTGTAGGCGCCCTGACCCTGATCCGGGAAGGAGAAATTATTCCCCCGCGCTCCGTTGTAGCAGGTAATCCCGGAAAAATCATCCGGCAGGTCAGTGATGAAATGCTGAAATGGAAAACAGAAGGCACGAAGTTATACCAGCAACTCCCCAAAGATTGTATTACCGAATTAATCGCCTGCCGTCCTTTACGCAAAATGCCCACCCGGAAAAAGACTGAAATACCTCATTATCAGACCTGGAAAAAAAGAAAATAGAAAATATACGATACTTAATTTCGTAGGTTTTCAAAAAAAATCCGGGTAAATACTTGCAGGAATACTATCCGGCAATTATTTTTGTTCAACAAATCTCCACAAATCCTCCGAAAATCCTGAGCATTCAACACGGTTAATCCGTCCAATTTCTCCTACGTCTACCTTCTATTTCCAATCCTTCGATGACCCTGAGCATCCATTATCGTTCAAAACCAATTTGAACACAGGATTTTTTTTCACTACATAAAACCATGAGAATGAAAACTTTTACCCACGTAAAAGGGTTATTCGCCCTTTTCACCCTCACCTTCATCCTTTCGCAACAAGCGAATGCACAGGGTCCGACCGTAACACTGAATCCGTCTTCGGCCCAGAATGTTACTGCCGGCGCTACCATTAATTTCACCGCTACCCGTAACAGCAACAACAGTTTCTGGACCGGTGGTAATGGTCAGTTCACCTATACCTGGAGTTCCAGCCCGGCCGGAGTGACATTCACCAACAATCCGAACACAACTAATAGCAACAACTCGTCTACAGTGGCCACATTCCCCACAGCCGGCACCTATCAGATTACCTGTTTTGTACAGGAAGGCGGTGGCGGACTGAACGCAGTATCTGCTGCAACCTCCGTGACTGTTTCGGCTCCTGTTCCTGCCAGTATCTGGGCTACCTCTTCAAACGGAACACAGATCTCCGGATTTGCCGTATCAAATGGCACTTATATCAGCGGACCGACCAATATTTTTGCCCCCAGTTTCCCCGGTGGTACCACCGGCGGAACCAGTACGGCTGCCCTGGGTCGCAGCTCTTTCCCCACACCCAATACCGGTCATTTCTACTGGCTGCCCAATACCAGCGGTAACGGCGGTGTGGTAGAAGTATTTGCCGCCACCTCCACCGGCGCCAATGTTACCCGTATCGGAACAATTGATGTAAATGGATCTGCTACCAACAGCCTGGGTTTTGTACGGCTGGGTATGGGGCCCGATGGTACCGGCTGGATCCTTGCCGGCGATGGCACCACGCTTTTCCTGGCCCGTTTCTCCGCCAATGGCGTGAACCCGGTTACCATCACCGTGGTTGACCCGAGTGTAACTTTATCCGGCGGCGCAATTTCCACTTTCCAAAACGGGGATCTTTGTATCTCCGGTACCGGAAACATCTATGCCCTGGCCAATAATGGCAGCGGCACCACTCAAATCTTTATCGGTGCCCCCAATGGTACCAATACCACGCTTACCAAACGCTGGGACCTGGTCTCTCCCGGTGGCGCCCCCTTTACCGGTACGGTGAACGGGGTGGCATTTGACCTGCTGGGTTCCATTTATCTCTCTACCGGTAATGGACTCTATTATATAAACCAGAACACCGCCAACGGACCTGCAGGTACCGTTGAATGCTCCCTGGTTTATGCCACTACCGGTCTGCAGGATCTGGCATCCAATGTATTCCCGGCCCAGTCCACCCTGCCCGTTACCCTGATCAGTTTCAATGCAGCATACCGCAACGGTACTACCCTGGTTAACTGGGAAACAGAGCATGAAGTCAACTTCAGTCATTTTGAAGTGGAAAGAAAAACAACCGGTGATTACAGCAGTATTGAAAGCCGCAATCCGCTGGGCAATACCGGCCGCAGCAGTTACCAGGTAAGTGATAATATCAGCAGCCTCACGGAAGATGTGGTATACTACCGCCTTAAAATGGTTGACCTTGATGGTAAATTCACTTATAGTCCTGTTGTGATGGTGCGCAAAGAGAAAAAAGCCCTGACCGGTCTGGCCCTGAATCCCAATCCTGTGATCAGTGCCGATGCTGCTACTCTCCGCTTCCAGGCAGAGAAAAAGGGAATTGTTCATATTCGTATCGTTGACCTCTCCGGCCGCCAGCTTCTGCTCCAGCAGAACCAGGTTGCCGAAGGAATCAACAGTCTCACCGTAAATAACCTGTCACGCCTCCAGAAAGGTATGTATGTGATGCAGGTGACAGATGGTGAGCAGGTATCCGCTATAAAGTTTTCTGTTGTAAAGTGATAGAATGATCAGAATCTGAATGCTCAGGGTTTTTATCCCTATTCCCCTCCTTGATTCGTTCGGGAGGGGTCTTTTTTTTCTGCCATTTCGGTAATTTCATTTTTTCCGGCTCCGGAATTATTGTAATTTAAAGCTGAACAAAAATCCAGTGTATGAGAAAAATTTTACCCCTTCTCGGAATTTGCACACTCCTGATTTCCGGCAACACAACTGCCCAGACAAGCGACCGCTTCAGCTATGCTATAACGGATATTCAACCGGGCGGCGCCAACTGGAGTTTTCTGCGTAAAATCAACCTGCAAACTGGTGAATACAGTCCCGTATTGCTGCAGGGAAACGATATGACGTTCACCGCCAGGGAAGCCGGTTCAAAAAAACAACTCAGTCAGCCACTCCATGATCCCCGTTTCGGCAATCTGGTAAACGCCCCCTTTGTAAACGGGGTAGCCGCTATGGCCTACGATAAAAAAAATAACCGGCTCTGGTATACCCCGATGCTCTTTGACCAGCTCCGGTATATTGATCTTAAAACGATGCAGGTGTATTATGTAACCGGAAACGGATTTACCGGTAACCCGGTGCGGAATGCCGACCAGGGAAATATTGTTACCCGTATGGCGGTGGCAGCTGACGGTTATGTATATGCGCTTACTAATGATGCCACCCAGTTTATCCGTTTTGGCACCGGCAAAAAAAACCAGCCGGAAGACATGGGCGGACTGGTGGATGATCCCGCCAACGGGGGTATTTCCATTCACAATGCCTGTACCAGTTTTGGAGGAGATATGGTAGCAGGGGAAGACGGCAAACTTTATATTTTCAGTGCGCGGAATTATGTTTTCCGGGTAGATCCGGCCACAAAAGTGGCCCGTTTACTGGGACAGATCAGCGGATTGCCGGAAGGCTATAGTGTAAACGGAGCCGCAGTAGAAAATGAAAATACCATCCTTGTCAGCAGTGCCGTTAAAAATGAATATTACCTGGTAGACGCCCGCAACTGGTCTGCCAGTCCTTACCGGATCAGCGGAACCGCCTGGACCAGTTCCGACCTGGCCAACAGTAACCTGCTGTCCCTGGAACCTAAAAACACAACAGCGCCGGCCGCATTCAGCGAGCGTCAGGCAATACCCAATAGCGGCGATGGAAGAATGGGCATTTTCCCCAACCCGGTTACCCATAACCAGTTTGTGATACAATTCAGCAAAATGCTGCCCGGTTCCTATACTCTTTTTGTAACAGATGTTACCGGCAGGCAGATTTTACAGCAGCAATTCAGCATGAGCGGCGAAAATCATGTTCAGGCTGTAAAAATGGATCCTTCCGCTTCCCGCGGGATTTATTTGGTCTCTGTAAAAGACGCAGCCAGCCGGATGGTCTACAGCAGCAAGCTGGTACTGCAGTAAAGGAATACAAGCCGGTCAGTTCGGCGGGCCAAACATCGTTATATTTGCGGCTGCATCAGCAGCAGCACCATTTTAAACAACGATTTTGGAGAAGAGCAATTTTGTAGACCAGATACGGGTATTCTGCCGCAGCGGACATGGCGGGGCGGGCAACAAACATTTCCTGCGTAACAAGTTTACCGCACTGGGTGGTCCCGATGGCGGAGACGGCGGCCGGGGCGCCCATATAATCCTGCGCGGCAACCGAAACCTCTGGACATTACTGCATCTCCGTTATTATAAAAATGTACTGGCAGAAGACGGAGAGAAAGGGGGTGCCAACAAATGCACCGGCCGCGACGGCAAGGATATTATCATTGAAGTTCCGCTGGGTACAATTGCCCGCGATGAAGAAAGCGGTCTGCAGGAAGTGGAAATACTGGAAGACGGGCAGGAAATCATCTGGATGCCGGGAGGCCGGGGCGGACTGGGTAATGCGCAATTTGCCACCCCTACCAACCAGGCGCCTGAATATGCCCAACCCGGCGAACCCGGCCAGGAAGGCTGGAAAATTCTTGAACTGAAAGTGCTGGCAGATGTTGGCCTCGTGGGTTTTCCCAATGCGGGCAAATCCACCCTGCTTTCGGTTATCACTGCGGCCAAACCCAAAATAGCCAATTACGCATTCACCACCCTCAGCCCCAACCTGGGCATGGTGGAATACCGCGATGGAAAAAGTTTCTGTATCGCCGACCTGCCCGGCATTATTGAAGGGGCCGCAGAAGGCCGCGGACTCGGGCACCGCTTCCTCCGGCATATAGAACGGAACTCCGTGTTACTTTTCCTGATACCGGCCGACAGTAATGATCACCGGAAAGAATTTGATATCCTGGTCAGCGAATTGGAACAATACAACCCGGAATTACTCCACAAACAGTTTATCATCGCCATTTCAAAAAGTGATATGCTGGACGATGAACTGAAAGAGGCTATTGAAAAAGAACTGCCCCCGGGTATTCCTCATCTGTTTATCTCCTCTGTAACCCAGAAAGGTCTGGTGGAACTAAAAGACCTGCTCTGGAAAATACTCAACCAGCCGGTTACATAATACCGGGAAGCGGGTATTGAATGGGGCCCGAATAACGGTAGCTTTACGCAAATAACACATAATGAAAAAACAGCTTGTACCCTTTCTGCTTTTAACTCTGTTAACCGCCGGTCTCTATGCCCAGGTACCCGTCAAAACCCTGAAACAAACCCTGAAACTGGTGATCAGCGACAGCAATGGCCGGAACGGGGCTGCTGTGGCCTGGCATCCGGTGCAGAAGAAATACTATGCCGCTATGGCCGGCAACGCGGTATTTCCGCTGATGATTTTTGATGCGACGGGTAAAAAAGTTAATCCCAAACCACTGGAAACCGGCTTTGATATCCGGGGTCTCTGGTATAACCCCATCAGCAAAACACTCCAGATGAACGGGTATGCTGATTACGGATGGGCAGAATACAAACTCGACACGAAAGGGTTGCCCACCGGGGTAAATACGCTGCTGGAAGGCCAGAACCAGCCGGATTATCAGTCGGCCGGCGCCTATAATCACACAGAAAAAAAAGTATATTTCTTCAACAGCGACGGAGATGTGGATGTGTATGACGCCAAAAAAGGCACCCTGGAAAAAACCATCCCCCTTCGTCTTGGCATCGCCAAAGGAGAAGAAAGTGAAATGGATGACAACTACGAAGTGATAGAAGATTATAATACCAGCAACCTCGTGTATACCGGTATAAAAAAAGCGGAAATCGGATTACTGAACAGCTGGTCACGTGAGATTGAACTCTATGACCAGGCAAGTGGTTATCTGGTCCGGAAACTCAAGCTGCCTGAAGAAGCCCCGGTGGAAAGCGTACTGAATTTTTCTTTCGCCAATGGCCGGTACTGGCTGTTTGATATAACCAATCGCTGCTGGTACGGATACCAGTAAATATATCCTGCGATCATACAGGCCGCCAGAGGGTGAAGCTCCGGGCGATGGTAAATCCCCAGCGGAACTGTCCCTTGCCCCAGCTGCTCACCGTACGCGGTATAAAACGGTTTTCCAGGATCTCTGTGGCATTGGTGAAATTCAGCCGGAAGACATGCCCTGCGGTAAGAAATTCAAATCCCAGTCCGAGCGGATTACTTAACTGCAAACCGGTATTGGATTCCCAGGTTTCTTTTTCTGCTTTCTTTCTGAAAATGGCAAAGTAGTCAGCCAGAAAATTCATCCGGTTGGCGACCACCGGAATACGCACCGCTCCGCCGAGGGCGAAAAGCGAACGCTGATCGTACGAAACGGCATAGGTACGGGTTACCAGGGTAGGATTAAGCTGCACACTCAGGTTGCCCATTTTTTTTCCCAGGATCAGCTGCCAGGTCTGGCTGTTGCGGTCGCCGAATCCGGCGAAACTGTTTTCCTGGTCGGGGAAATTGCTGGCTGACTGGGCTGCAATAACATTATTGAAATAAAACGCGATGGAAAGCGGACGGACCGGATCATTTTCGGTTTGTTGCATCAATCGTTGTTTTATTCCGGTTTCAAAAAGCTGCTGCACCGGTCCGGCGCCTTTGGCCCTTGCCAGCACCAGTTCTGTATTCGGTCCCACTCCCAGGTGAAAACCAATCCGGATATCAGCCGCATTATCCAGTCCGAAAAAGCGTTTTATCCCCCCGTTACTGCCCGCCAGGTCGCCGAAATTATGCGTTACCATAAAATCCAGTTTACCGGCCGGAGTCAGTTCTGCGGTACGGGCATTAATCGTTTTACCGGAACTGAAGATCCGTACGGGTTTTCCTTTTTTCTCTTTTTCGGGTAATGACTGAGCGGCCGCAGAAAGCATCAGTATACAGGCCGCCGCTGTGGTAATAATCCTGATCATAACGCTGGTTTTGTTCCCCATGCCAATCGGAATAACCGGTTGCGGGGTTGCCAGCGACCATTCAGGTCAGCGCGGCGAGTACTTCTTCGGCATGCATTTTACTTTTGGGGCGGGCAAATATTTTCAGAATCTTTCCCTTTTCATCTATCAGGAAACTGGTGCGGATCACCCCCATGTATTTATGGCCAAACAGCTGCTTCTGCTCCCAGACTCCGTATTTTTCAAGAATCTGGTGACGGGTATCAGCAATCAGCCGGAAAGGAAGCTGGTTTCTCTCTTCAAATTTTTTGTGCCTGGCCTGCTCATCCGGACTTACCCCGATGACTTCAATTCCTTTTTTCTTCAGCAGACTGTTATGATCCCGCAGGTTGCAGGCTTGTATGGTACAGGTGGGAGTCAGATCCTGCGGATAGAAATAGAGCAAAACTTTTTTTCCTTTAAAATGGCTCAGTGAAATTTTTTGTCCATCCTGGTCTTTACCGGAAAATGAGGGCGCTTTATCGCCTTCCTTCAGCGTTATCATCTTTACTTCTTCTTTTGGGTCGTCTTTTTTGTAATCGGTTTCTTGACCGGCTTTTTCTTTTTATATACCGGTTTTTTCTTAGGTGGCGGCGGGGTATAAGGCTCCCGTTTAAACCACCATGTTTTTTCTACCCGGTTACCCGCCAGGTCTTCCGCCATCACTTTCAGTTCATGCACGCCAAACGGACAACGTTCATCAAACCGGTAAATCCAGGTACGCGATTTATCATTGGTAAAACGCAGCCATTGCCCGTTCAGTTCGGCCCGGAAGTTTTTTATTACGCCAAAATTATCCGTAGGGGTGAACAGTATCCGGCTGGCCGGACTCAGGTTGATCGTATCTCCCTTTCCGGGCGCTTCCAGCACCGGAGGTACCGTATCTATAAAAGCCTGGAAACTGCCGAAATCATCAAAAGAAGCTTTCAGCCAGCCGTTTTCCAGGCTGGCTTTCCGTAAAGACCGGCTGCCGCGCCAGGTTCGCAGTATAAGAAATTTCTCTTCCGGTACAGCCGGCAGGCTACGGGAGGGTTTTATCCAAACGGTAAAAGGTGCATGCACCGGCACATCGGCATCATTCAGCTGGTGGGCGGCACTTAGCGCAGAACCGCTTACCGGGTGCGGCCCCTTTATATAATTGATCCTGACGGAATCATAAAGACTACGCGGGGAAAGTTCCAACCGGAAATCCGGCTTGCTGAATATTTCGGGGATATTAGGCGCAAAATGCGGTACCGGCGGCAGGGACTTATGAAGGGCCGCGAGACTGTCATTGTACTGCAGGCCAAACCGGAGTTCGGATTTGTTCCCATAGGTATCATACACCTCCATCCGGATGGCATGAACAGCCGTATCACTGAATGCAATCAGCCCGTTCCGGCCGCTGATTGATTTATACACCACACCTGCCTCCCCGGGTAATCTGGATAAATGCTGCACCCAGCCTCCCCCGTTAAAACGGAGCCGGTAATCAATATGTGCGTTCATATAAGCGGTTTCCGCATAATCCACACTGTCAATCACAAATGACAGGTGCGGTTCATCATCCACAAAAAGAGTGGCGGCATAAACCCCGTTCGGATTGACAGAACCGCTTTGCTGATCATACATCTGCAGAGCAAAACTCACTTTATCCAGTCCGGTGCGGATAACCGGCAGTTTTGGTATAATGTAACCGCTGTCTGTTTTTTTCAATGCATAAAACCGGGGTGACTGGTCGTAGACCGAATGGCGGCGGTCATACATGGCCAGCCGTTGCAATACAGGCGGCACGGCATCTTCCACCGGAAATCCAAATAGCAGGGGATTGAGTCTTTTGTCCGTTTTTGTATCTATTATTTCAAAATGTAGATGCGGACCCTGGGAACCGCCGGTATTGCCGCTATAGGCGATAAACTGACCCTTTTCCACCGGAAAAAGAGCCGGATCCGGTTCAAGCTCTACTGCCCAGGACTCCCGTTTATACTGCTGCGCTTCCACCCATTTTTCCAGTTCCGGAAAAAAATCATTCAGGTGACCGTACAGGGTGGACAAGCCGTTCGGATGATTGATTATTATAAAGCGTCCAAAACTCTGGGGTCTGATCCCGATATGGGCAATATAACCCGAAGCAGCCGCATAGACCGGCAGGTTTTCCTTTGCCTGGGTGCGGATATCCAGTCCCATATGCCAGTGATTGGGCCTGAGTTCACCGAAATTGGCAGACAATTGCATCGGTATGCCCATCGGGTTGCGAAAATAGCCGTAAGGGTAAGCCGGCTTTTGCTGGGCCTGCGGGCTCCCGCAGAGAAAAGTAAGGAGGACTAAGGTGAAAAGGAAACGGTACATCTTCAAAACAGGCGAATTTATTCAGGTTCAAAGCATACTCAAGTTACAGGAGAAAAACGAAACGCCCTGTGAAAAAGACAATCCGGCAGGTCCCGAAATTTTTATCCCTTCCGGGCCTCTAAAACCCCCCGTTTCCCCTACTTTTGCGCAATTTGTTTTTTCTGCAACGATTATTGCCAGCTCACCATTAAAAAAAAAAATGCCAAAAGACAATTCGATCAAATCGGTGCTGATTATCGGCTCCGGTCCCATCATCATCGGCCAGGCCTGTGAATTCGATTATTCAGGAACCCAGGCAGCCCGCAGTTTACGGGAAGAAGGTATTAAAGTAATCCTGATCAACAGTAACCCGGCCACCATTATGACAGACCCCATGATGGCAGACCGGGTTTATCTTTTGCCCCTGACGGTGGAGAGTATCGAACAGATTCTCCGGGAAAATGAGATTGACGCCGTTTTACCCACGATGGGGGGACAGACCGCGCTCAACCTGGCCAAGGAAGCAGAAGACCTGGGTATCTGGCAACAATATAATGTAAGACTGATCGGGGTGGATATCAAGGCCATTGACAAGGCGGAAGACCGGGAAAAATTCCGTCAATGGATGATTGCACTGGGTGTGCCCGTTGCTACGGCCAAAACCGCCAATTCCTTTCTGGAAGGGAAGGAATATGCACAGCAGATCGGTTTTCCGCTGGTGATCCGCCCTTCCTTTACCCTCGGCGGCACCGGTGGCGGATTTGTGCATGACAAAGACGAACTGGATGAAGCCCTGAACCGGGGACTGCAGGCCTCTCCAATTCACGAAGTACTGGTGGAGCAGGCTGTACTGGGCTGGAAGGAGTTTGAGCTGGAACTGCTGCGTGATGCTGCCAATAATGTGTGTATTATCTGTACGGTGGAGAATTTCGACCCCATGGGCGTCCATACAGGTGACTCTATCACCGTAGCCCCGGCCATGACCCTGAGTGATACCGGTATGCAGCTGATGCGCAATACAGCGATCCGTATGATGCGTGACCTGGGTAATTTCTCCGGCGGCTGTAATGTGCAGTTCGCTATGAACCCGGCCACGGAGGAAATTATCGCAATTGAAATCAATCCCCGTGTGAGCCGCTCGTCGGCCCTTGCTTCCAAAGCCACCGGTTACCCGATTGCCAAAATCGCGGCCAAACTGGCCATCGGTTATAACCTGGATGAACTGGAAAACCAGATCACAAAAACCACCTCAGCTTATTTTGAACCGGCGCTTGATTATGTCATTGTAAAAATACCCCGCTGGAATTTTGACAAATTCAAAGGAGCCAACGATACCCTGGGTCTGCAGATGAAAAGCGTGGGCGAAGTGATGGCCATCGGCCGCAGTTTTACCGAAGCCATTCAGAAGGCCTGCCAAAGCCTGGAGAACAATGCCGTGGGACTTGGATATTACGGCAAAAGCATGATGCATGCCGAAGAACTGCTGGAGTATATCAAAAAACCGAAATGGGACCGGATATTCCGGATAAAAGACGCCCTGATGGCGGGAATTTCCGTCAGTACCATTTCAAAAGCCACCAACGGGATTGACCGCTGGTTTCTTTTTGAAATCCAGAAACTCTGCAACCTGGAAAAAGAGATAGCCAAATACGATCTGGACACGCTTCCGCTTGACCTGCTGCGGGAAGCAAAGGTGAACGGGTTCAGTGATGAGCAGATCAGCCGGATCCTGGAGCACGGGGACGAAGAGGATGTGTACAGGAAGCGGAAAGAAGCCGGCATCACCCGGGTGTATAAGATGGTAGACACCTGTGCCGCCGAATTTGAAGCCAAAACTCCCTACTTCTACTCCACATTTGAAAGCGGCAACCAGAATGAAAGCCGGGTGTCTGACCGGAAAAAAATCATTGTACTGGGAAGTGGTCCCAACCGTATCGGGCAGGGTATAGAATTTGATTACTGCTGTGTACATGGCCTGCTGGCCATTAAGGAATGCGGGTATGAAGCCATCATGGTCAACTGCAATCCCGAAACCGTGAGTACCGATTTTGACATGGCGGACAAGCTTTACTTTGAACCCGTTTACTGGGAACATCTCTGGGAAATCATTGAACATGAAAAGCCCGAGGGAGTGATCGTGCAGCTGGGCGGACAAACCGCACTCAAGCTGGCGGAAAAACTCACGCAGAAAGGCATTAAGATCATTGGCACATCATTCGACAGCCTGGATATTGCGGAAGACCGGGGCCGTTTCAGTGATATGCTCAAAGAGCTGGATATCCCCTATCCGCAATATGGCACTGCCTGGTCAGTAGACGAAGCCATAGACGTGGCCAATAAAGTGGGTTATCCCGTACTTGTTCGTCCGTCTTATGTACTCGGCGGACAACGGATGCGGATTGTGATCAATGATGACGAGGTGGAAAAAGCCGTAGTGAGCCTGCTCAAGCATATTCCCGGCAACAAAATCCTGATTGACCATTTTCTTGACCGTTGCCAGGAAGCTGAAATTGACGCGATCTGCGATGGCGATAAATTTCATGTGATGGGCATTATGGAACATATTGAACCCGCCGGTATTCACAGTGGTGACAGCAACGCGGTACTGCCCGCTTTCAATCTGACGCCGCTGGAAATCCAGGACATGGTGGATTATGCCAAAAAGATCGCCCTGAAACTGCATGTAAAGGGACTGATCAATATCCAGTTTGCCATCAAGGAAGGGAAAGTGTATGTGATTGAGGCCAATCCCCGTGCCTCCCGCACCACCCCCTTTATTGCCAAAGCCTACAATGTACCCTACCTGAACTATGCCACCAAAGTGATGCTGGGTGAAATGAAAGTGCAGGATATCCCGGAAGAAAAACACCTGGACGGGTTTGCCATAAAGGAGCCGGTTTTCAGCTTTAATAAATTCCCCGGTGTAAATAAGGAACTGGGGCCCGAAATGAAATCCACCGGCGAAGCGATCCGCTTCATAAAAGATCTGCGCGATCCCTACTTCCGGCAATTGTACAAAGACCGGAGTATGTATCTCAGTAAATAATTATGAAAAAAAAAGCCTGTTATCCGTTAAACCGGATAACAGGCGTTAATGGTTAATGGCTTCCAATTTGAACCCCCGGGTAGGAAAGGGTTTATGCAAACAATAAGATGGAAGGCTTTGTAGTAAAAGCACTACAAATGTAATCAGCCATGGAAAGCCAACTTTTTATTTATTTCCCATAAATGTGGTTCATCTAAGCGATATATGGTAAAAATAATTACCTATATTATTGAAATATAATTAATTATACACCAACTTGTGTTTTTTAAATTTTGTTTATCTAAAGAAAATTCGTAGTTTCAACTTTGAACAGCACGAATTGCGTTGAAACCCGTTTCTACCTTTTTATGGGAGCTGATACATTCGCTTGACCCCGCAGAAAAAACCTATTTCAAAAGGAATTTCTGCAGCGGGGCCAAAGACAAAATCTACCTGAAACTCTTTACCGCCATTGCCGCCCAGAAGCAATACAATGAAGAAGCGCTGCTTCAAAAACTGGGCCCCGCGCTGAATGCAGGCAATATGGCCCGGCAAAAAAATTATCTGCAGCAAAAAATCACAGAAGCACTGGTTCAGTTTGACGCCCGGCAGCATCCCTGGCATGAAATATATGACCAGATACAGCTGATCCGCATTTACCGGCAAAAAAGACTCTACAAAGAAGCCTTTTCGCTCTGGAAAAAAGCAGTTGCCAATGCCCGTCACCGCGAAGCTTTCGCCTTGCTCAACCTGCTGAAAACAGAATTTGAAAAAATGATCATCTTCAGTCACCCCGAACACGGGTATGAAGAAATTCTCTCCGTTTTTAAAAACAACGTGATCACCTACCAGGGCTATTCCGAGCTGATCACCCTCCGGGATATATATACGGAGTCTCTCTTCCTCCGGAAAAAAGCGCATTACGAAATGGATGAAGCCGTCAGGGACCGGGTCCGGCTTTTGCTGGACAAAGTGAACCAGTCTGACCGCTTTGATCACGCGCAGTCATTCTGGTTCCGTCATTATTATTTCATGAGCAAGGCCACCCTGCATTACCTGCTGAATCAGACCGGGGCCGCGCTTGAATTTCTCCAGATCGTATTCCAGGACTGGAAAACCCATACCGCCTTCCTGGAAACACACGGGGAGTTTTATATTGAACTATTGTACATGATTAACTATGCCGGCATCCTGGAAGGCGCTTTCGGATTTGTCACCAATGTATTTCATGACCCCCTCAATGACCGGATAACAGATAAAACACACCGCGCGTACTTTGAGGCGGTGAAATACCTGGCACTGAATAAAATTTATAATAAAACCGGCCGCTATGAGGAAGTACGGTCACTCGTACATTTCATGAAAGCCCAACTCGGCAACTGGGAAATCATGCTGAATGATGAGTTGAACAGCACGGTAAACTTCTCACTCGGGGTCGGCTGTTTTGTGCTGGAACAGTTTTCCGACGCCCACTACTTTATCCGCAAAGCCATTACCCAGTTTCCGGATGGCAACCGGGAGGAACAGGTCTCCGTAGGTCAACTCCTTCTCCTGCTCAGCGCCTGGAACCTGAACCAGCCACGGCTATATGATAATCAGTATAAAGCCACCTACAATTATTTCTATAAAAGAAAAAACAAACATTCTTTCGAAACCAACCTGCTGCAATGTCTGCACCGGACATTTTACATAACAGATCAGCGGAAAAAAACAGAAATCTTTCTGCAAACACTTACCCTGCTGGAGCATAACCAGCATGATGCGGTTCAGCAAAGAGCCTTTGCCATTTTCAATTTCCCGGGCTGGCTGCGCAGCCGTATCAGCCGGGTCCCCTACCGGGAATATGTAGTTAAAAAACTGAAAAACGATCCATCCCTTACCTCCACCCGCTGATCACCCCCCCGGAAAGTGGTATTGCGGGTTTTCCCGGTTGCCTTTAATTTACAGCAGCCATGGAAATTCATTATTACCGGAAACAATACCCTTTCCTGTTTCTGCTCCTTCCTTTCATTGCCGGATTACTGGCAGGCTGGTACCTGCCTGTGCCGGAAACAGGCTGGCTGATAACGGCTGCCTTTTCTCTCCTGTTGTTGCTGGCCTTTTTTGTCCTGCCCCTTTTAGAGCGTTACCGCCATGCCTGGTTATCGGGCGTATCAGTTTTTCTGCTGCTGGCTTCACTTGGGGCCCTGCATTGCCAGCGGCAGGCGGTGCTACTGCATACAGGCAGTAAACAGCTTGGTGAATCCTTTACGGCTTTGCAGCTGATCCTGGATGAGCCGCTTACAGAAAAAGAGAAAAGCTGGAAAACGGTGGCCCGGGTCAGCAGGATAACGTATGACGGAACCAAAGAACCGGTTACCGCAAAAATTATTGTGTATTTACAGAAAGACAGTACTGCACGCAGGCTGGGATACGGTACCCGTTTGCTGATCAGGAAAAATCCTTCCCCGATCGGACAAAGCGGCAACCCCGGCGGTTTTGACTTTCGCCGGTATTGTTTTTTCCAGGGTATCACCCACCAGGTATACCTGGGGGAAAACGATTACCTTCTCCTGCCCGGAAAGAAACAGAAAGCCTGGAAACAACTGCTGATAACCGCATCGGAGAAGATCCGGTCTGTACTGCACCGCTTTATACCCGGCAAAAAAGAAACAGGCATTGCGGAGGCCCTGCTGCTTGGTTATAAAGCCGGTCTGGACAGGGATACCATGCAGTCATACATGCATACCGGTGTTGTACATATCATTGCTATTTCCGGTCTGCACCTGGGGCTGATCTACTGGCTGCTTCGACTGCTTTTCCGGCCGCTCCGGAAATGCAAAGGCAGCCGCTGGCTTGCCCCCCTGCTGATTATTGGCTGTCTCTGGGTCTTCAGCCTGCTTACAGGCGCCCAGCCTTCGGTATTGCGCTCTGCCCTGATGTTCAGCTGCCTGATTACCGGGGAAACAATCGGCCGTAAAAACGCCACCCTGAATGCACTTGGTTTTTCGGCTTTCCTGCTGCTCTGGTATAATCCCTTCTGGTTATGGGATGCCGGCTTCCAGTTGTCCTACACCGCTGTGCTGGGTATCCTTCTTTTCCAGCGGCCGGTCAGCCACTGGCTTACTATCCGGAATCCGTTGTTATCAATGGCCTGGGAAATGACCGCGGTAACCATTGCCGCCCAGTTACTCACCCTGCCCGTTTGCCTGTATCTCTTTCACCAGTTTCCACTGGTTTTCTTACTGAGCAATTTTGTGGCTGTACCCCTTTCCAGCGCTTTGTTACTCGCGATC
This sequence comes from Chitinophagaceae bacterium, assembly GCA_014879565.1. Taxonomy (GTDB): domain Bacteria; phylum Bacteroidota; class Bacteroidia; order Chitinophagales; family Chitinophagaceae; genus JJ008. The sequence continues at coordinate 13,795 of JACSRW010000033.1, read as the reverse complement.
ATGTTTCTCTGCTGCCTGTCTTTTATTCCCCCGGCTGCCTTGTTTTGCGGCCAGCTCATTTCCGCCGGAATCGGACTCATGAACATGTATGTAGCTGCCGTGGAACGAATCCCTTTTTCAAGCTGGGAAGGATTTCAACTGAGTCCGTTACAAACTTTTTTATTGCTGCTGCTTATCCTGGCCGCCAGCCACTGGTTGCTGTACCGGGCAGGCAGCTCCTTATTCACGGCCCTGCTGGCCCTATTCTTTTTTTCAGCAGAAAGAGCCTGGTCCTTTTACCAGGCCGCACATCAGCAGGTGCTGATCGTATACCAGGTACCCGGTAAAACGGCTATTGACTTTATCAGCCGGAGAGATTTTTCCTTCCGGGGAGACAGCAGTCTGCAGGAAGGAAGCCTGGCTGATTTTTCCCTTCGGCCAGCCCGTTTACGATACCGGGTAACAGAAAGCGCTGCCCTGCCCTTAGCGGCGGGTCCATTTCTCCGCTGGCAGGGAAAATCCATCATCCATACAGATCAGGCCCTGCGGTTGCAGTCAGATAGTGCAGGAAGAAAACAAGTAGCTGATCTGCTCCTGTTATCAGGGAATCCGCGGCTTTATCTGCCTGCACTCTTCCGTAATCTGCAGGTAAAACAGGTGGTGTCCGATGCCTCCGTTCCGGCCTGGAAAGCCAGGTATTGGCAAAAAGACTGTGATTCACTGGGTATCCCTTTTTATCCGGTCAGGGAAAAGGGGGCTTTTGTGATGACCCTGAATTAAAGTAAATTGCGGCCTCTTTCGAACGCCTGCCTTCAATCTTCAATCAGTATGGACAAAAAAATTCAATCGGCTTTAATCTCTGTTTTTTACAAAGACGGACTGGAAAACATCGTGCAGGAATTGCAACGCCTGGGAGTGACCATCTATTCTACCGGCGGTACCCAGCAGTTTATTGAGCAACTGGGTGTGAAAGTAGTACCGGTGGAGTCGCTGACCGGTTATCCCTCCATCCTGGGAGGCCGGGTGAAAACCCTCCACCCGGTGGTATTTGGCGGTATTCTGGGTAAACGCAGTGATGCCACCCACCTGGAAGAAATGAAGCAGTACCAGATACCGGAAATTGACCTGGTGATTGTGGATCTCTATCCCTTTGAGGAAACCGTTGCCACCACCCGCGAAGAATCCGCGATTATTGAAAAAATAGATATCGGGGGTCCCTCCATGATCCGGGGTGCCGCGAAAAATTTCCGGGATGTACTGGTTGTGGCTGCCAAAAAAGAATATGCCGCCCTGGAAAAACTGCTGAAAGAGCAGCATGGCATCACCCGGGAAGAGCAACGCCGGTTTTTTGCGGCCAAAGCCTTCGAAGTGGTGGCCCACTATGATGTGGCGATTGCCAAATATTTCAATACGGCCGATAATCTTTATTTCCTGGAATCCGTACCCGAACCAAAGAATATGCGGTATGGTGAAAATCCCCACCAGGCAGGTGTTTTCTTCGGCGATCTCAGCGAGCTGTTTGACCAGCTGAATGGCAAGGAACTTTCCTACAACAATATCGTGGACACAGATGCAGCCCTCCAGCTCATCCGGGAATTTGAAGACACCACGTTTGCGATCATTAAACACACCAATGTGTGCGGGATTGCCCAGCGTGCCTCCGTTAAGGAAAGCTGGGATGCGGCCCTGGCCGGCGATCCTGAAAGTGCTTTTGGCGGTGTACTGGTCTGTAATGGCACCATAGATAAAGCCACGGCTGAAGCCATCAATGAAATTTTCTTCGAAGTGCTGATCGCGCCGGCCTTTGAGGAAGACGCACTGGCCATCCTGCGTTCCAAAAAGAACCGGATCCTGCTGCAACTGAAAAAACAACCGGCCGGAAAGAGCCAGTACAAATCCATGCTCAATGGCGTGCTGGTACAGGATACTGACCGGGGAAATTTTCTTGACTGGACTGAAACCACCAAACGGAAAGAAAGCCCGGAAGAAAAAGCCGACCTGCTTTTTGCCAATATTGTCTGCAAACACCTGAAGTCAAATGCCATTGCGCTGGTAAAAAACAAACAGCTGATCGGAAAAGGCTGTGGCCAAACCAGCCGGATTGATTCCCTGCGGCAGGCAATGGAAAAAGCAAAACAGTTTAACTTCAGCCTGGAAGGCGCCGTGATGGCCAGTGATGCTTTCTTCCCCTTTGATGATTGTGTGCGCCTGGGACATGAAGCGGGTATCACTGCCTTTATTCAGCCGGGAGGTTCCATCCGTGACAACGATTCCATTGACTATTGCAGTAAACATAACCTGTCTATGATCCTGACAGGCCTGCGGCATTTTAAACACTGATCCTTTTACCGGGAACAGCAACCATTGAAACTGATCGGGAGTTATGAATTTTTTTGACTTCCATAAAACCATTGTGCAGTCCTCCGCTGATTCCCTGAAAAAGCTGGCGCTGTTCAATCCGCTTACAATTCATAAAAAAGGGACAAGGGCCAAAGCCATCTTTGCCCTCGCCGCTGTATGCTTTCTTTGGGGCACTACCTGGATTGCGTCCAAACAGGGCGTCATGTATACGCCCGCTCTGCAGCTGGCCGGTATGCGGCAGCTGATTGCCGGACTGATCTATGTCGGGTTCTTTCTCTATAAAGGCACGGCGCTTCCCCGGGGCAAAGAATGGATCCCGGTGCTGGTACTTAGTTTTCTCAACTTTATTATGAGCAACGGACTCAGCACCTGGGGCGTAAAATATATTTCCGCCGGACTGGGCGCCATCATGGGCGCCATTTTTCCGCTTTGGCTGGTCATTATCGGTCTGTTTATCTCCAAAGAAAAAATCCCTCAAAAAGCCATCATCGGTTTACTGCTGGGCTTCGCCGGTGTTTGTGTTATCTTTTATGAACATATGCAGGATTTTCTGAATCCTGATTTCAGACTGGGGATAATATTATCCCTCGTCGCCACCTGGACCTGGGCATTTGCCACCCTGTATACCAAAAAACAGGCGGCCAGTTTTAATCCTTATTTCAGCCTCGGACTGCAGATGGTAATTTCCGGAACCTTCCTGCTGCTCTTCACCCGTTTTGGCAGTTTAATTTCCGTCAGCAACGGGAAAGGCGGTAGTCAGCCACTGGTAGAATTTGTATCCTTTGCCGGTATGCCCTGGCAGTCATGGGCTGCTATCGGCTATCTTGTTATTTTCGGATCCCTGATTGCTTTTATCTGTTACCTCTACGCCCTGCAGCACCTGCCCACAGAACAGGCATCCATTTACGCCTATATCAATCCGATTGTGGCGGTGATGTTTGGATCATTGCTGTTTGGAGAAAAAATAACAGTGTTTATTACCATCGGCGGTCTGGTAGCCCTGTTTGGCGTATTCCTGGTAAACCGGGCTTTTAAAGCCGGTGTTCCGCCTGCCGAACAACCCGAACCGGAAGGGATGTAACTACCTTTCACCCTGGCTGATTTCCTCCAGCAGGAAGGCATAAACATCTTTCCAGCCCCTGAAGCGCGGATCTGTTCCGAGAAATGTATTGTGCCAGATGGTTATCAGCAATCCGCCCGTCTCTTTTACTTCCCGGTAATACCGGCGCATTTCTTCTCCGGCCTGTATGGGTGAAAGTCCCTGTTCATAAAAACAATTCGCATCCATAAAACAAAATGGAAAGAGCAGCAGATCTGTAGCGGTTTCCCGTTCCAGGTCGTACCAGTAAAAAGGCATGGATACGGATGCCCGGAAACCATTGATACTTCCATAGCCCATGGAATAATCTTCCCGGATTCCGGTATTAATGAGTTGCCGGAAAGTATCCGGCAAAAGGAAGCGGATAAAATGCTGGCGGCTGGCAGTAATTTCTTTCCCGGTGATCAGGCTGAGTTGTTTTTTTTCCGCCTCCGGCAAATGGCTTTCATCTCCGCTTTGCCAGGAAGGGTGCAAACCAGTCTTATAGCGGCTGCTGACAGACCGTATGAGTTCCTGCATTGCGGGTTTTGCCGGCAGTACCTGTTTGTCATACCGGCCATTCCGGCTACCCACATGAAAAAAATAAACAGGAGAAAGGGAATAATCCTGGTGCAGACTTTCCATCCTGTCAAAGGAAGCAAAGGGGTCTGCCTCTCTTCCCAGTAATACAGCCATTCTTTCCCGCACCCGGCCTGTTTTTCCCTGCAGCAGGTCACGCAGCAGTCCGCCGGCTGATCGTACCCATCCCTTATGCCGGTAACAAAACGCTTCATCCACATCGTAAGTAGGCAGGAACCTAAATGCCGGTTCCGTTAACTGCCGGCCGGGAAATTTTTCTTTCAGTAAAACAGCCAGGTCACGCAGCCAGTAGTGTATCAGCGGCTGGTGCAGGAATCCTTCTCTCCAGGCCAGGGAGGCTGTATGGGGAAATCGGCCGTATGTATCCCTTTCTTGCCGGTTGTATTCTTCATAGCGGCTGAGCAGGTAAAAGGAGGCCGCAAAGAAATCAAAGCCGGTATCGGCTTCCGTTGTAAAAAAAACAGGATACCCGTTTGGCCGGACACAGCGGATCTCCTGTTCCCTGATTCCGGTTTCAAAAAGGAGCGAAACAGGCCGGATATAAATTTCGGTTATTCCTGACCGTGAATTACTGTAATTAATCCGGGCCTGGGGATACTGCCGGTATTCTTCCGGGTCTGTGGTCAGACGCACCGGTTCTCCGCAAAGTGCGGTACCGGCAAAAGCAGCCATGTACCGGAGCCGGGGGGTAATCGTATCGGCGAGCAGGATCACAGCCTGAAATTAACTAGCCTTTGCCGTATTTTTCTTTCCATTGCTGGTTGAATGAGCGGGCGGGAAAGTCCATGGTGCCCCGGTGTTCTTTCCAGCCGCCCAGCAGGCTGTTAACCACCCAGTTCTTGGTACGGCCATTGGCCATATTCATCCAGGACCGGTGCAACATGGCCTGCCGCCACATTTTCCAGGCCATTTTTTCGGCCCAGGTATTAAATCCTTCTGCAGCGGCTTTGTGCCGGTTTTCCAGCAGCAGTTCATGCAGGTTGATTTTTACTGCACATACTTCGGTACAGTTCCCGCAGAGGGAGGAGGCATAACTGAGATGTTTCCAGTCTTCCATCCCGTTCATCCGCGGACTGATCACCGAACCGATGGGACCGCTGTACGTGGCTCCGTAGGCATGTCCGCCGATATTTTTATAGACAGGACAGGCATTCAGACAGGCCCCGCAGCGGATACAATAGAGGCTTTCCCGCATGACCGGGTCGCCGAGTATATTGGTGCGGCCGTTGTCCAGCAGGATCACATACATATCTTCCGGCCCGTCTGTTTCACCGGGCTGCCTTGGTCCGGTAACAATTGTATTATATACTGTTACCAGCTGCCCGGTACCAAATGTGGAAAGCAGGGGCCAGAAAAGGGCCAGGTCCTGCAGGGACGGAATTACTTTTTCAATACCCGCAATCACGATATGGGTTTTGGGCATGGAGCAGCTGAGCCTTGCATTGCCCTCATTTTCCGTCAGGGCAATACCGCCGATATCGGAAATGATAAAGTTCGCCCCGGTTACCCCCACTTCGGCCTGTACATATTTTTCCCGTAAAACCTTCCGGGCAGTAAGCGTGAGTTGTTCAGGGGTGGCTTGGGGATCGGTTCCCAGTTTTTGGGCAAAAAGCCGGGCCACATCCTCCTTGCTCTTGTGCATGGCCGGTGTAACGATATGATAAGGCGGTTCCCCGTCCAGTTGCTGTATATATTCTCCCAGGTCGGTTTCCACACTCTCTATGCCTGCCTTTTCCAGGAAATCGTTGAGGTGAATCTCTTCCGTTACCATACTCTTGCTCTTCACCAGGGTACGGCAGTTTTTTTCCTCACAGATTTTTCGGATGGCTTCCTGTGCTTCCGCCGTATTTTCCGCCCATATCACTTTGGCGCCGCGGCGGGTGATGGCCGCTTCAAAATTCTCAAGCTGTTTATCCAGTGATTCAATGGCCTTCCATTTGATATTCTTGGCCCTCTCCCGGGCCATAGCGAGGTCGCTGAACTGCTGTTTGCCCTTTGGCACCACCGCATTATACCGGCCGATATTAAAATTGATCTTCCTGCGGTGTTCCCGGTCAGCCGCCTTAATCGTGCTTTTGGCCATAAATTCAGCAAACTGTTCTTTCATACTCCGGGTTTTATTTCTCTTTAAAATCAATTTCCTCCCATTCCCCGCGTGCAATGGTATCCAATGCCTCATAAAAAGCTTCTCCGTATTTCCGGATCAGGGGTTCTTTGAGAAACCGGTATACGGGCACTTTCAGTTTTTCCCCGTTCAGGCAGCCCGGCCGGCAGAGTTTTTCCCGGGGCTCATAATTCACGCGTTCATAGTCCCCGTTCAGTCCCTTTTTGGCTGTGATCGGGTAAAGGTGACAGGAAATGGGTTTTTTCCATTCAATCAGTCCGTCCCTGCAACCCTGTTCAAATGCACATTTGATAATTCCCTGCTGGTCATGAAAGGCAAAGACGCAGATGCCCTTGTTACTGCCGATGGTATTGGTCACCCAGCCGAATTCCTCATCTTTGGCAAAGAATCCTGTTTTATCAATTTCCTGCAGGGCTTCGGGCGGCAGCAGGTGTTTCACCTTGTCAAACACCTCGCGGATGATCTGCATTTCCTCTTCTTCCAGCGGGGCGCCCGCATCGCCTTCCTCACAGCAGCCTCCCTTGCACTGGCTCAGGTCACAGACAAACTGTTTGTCCACCACATCTTCGCTAATCAGTATATTATCTATTACAATCACAAAACCGTATTTGCGCAAAGGTAAGCCCGGAAGGCGATTAATGGCTGTATCTGTCTAGTTCCCCGGACTGTTCCTGCCAAACAAACGGCTCCGGAGGGTTGTTCCGGCTGCTGTGAGCCGGTTATGGGACGTCAGGTAATGCAGTACTTTATGTTCCAGCCAGTGATGCAGGGGTACCAGTACCGCAGCCAGGGCAATCATAAAGGCCAGGTCTTTCCAGGGTTCTCCCTGTGTAACCGAATAAATATTTTTCTTAAACACAAGGAAAATAAATTCAAAAAACATCAGGAACACAAAGAATCCAAGCGCCCGCATTAGGGTGCGGGATACCTTGAACATGCCCAGGATCACCAGTGTTACAAACAGGCTGATAATACCGATTACAATGGCCAGGTACTGAATATTATTACGGCGGTTTTTTCTTTCAGTCGCCTCCCTTTCTGCCAGCAGTTGCCGCTGCCGTTCATCATCAGCCTCCACCTGTGCCATTTCCTTTTCCCGCTTCATTGTTTCTATACTGTCTTTATAGCGGTACGACATCACACTGTACCTCCCTGCTTCCGCCAGGTCTCCCTTCAGCCGGTAGAGGGTATCCAGGTGGCGGGCGGACCGTTCCACGTTTTCCAGTAAGCCGCCCGCTTCGCTCAGCTCCAGGACTTTCTGGAAATAACTGATCGCCTCTGCGGTGTTTCCGGCTTTACGGTGATAATAGGCCATTTGTATATAGAAATTAATCCGGGAACTGAGGGTGGAACTGTTTTCAAATATGGGTCTTGCTTTTTCCAGGCGGGTTTTTGCCGAATCAAACTGGTTCAGTCCGGTATAAATCACTCCGTAAGCCTGGTCAATCGCATGGGCCATGCCCACATTGATCAGGTATTTTTTCAATCCGTCACCAGCGGAGGAGTTCAGATAATCCAGTGCTTTCTGCGGTTCATCGAGTCGGAGGTACTGGTTCAGCAGGCTGAGGTAACCCGGTACTTTCAGGGAGGAAAACTTAAGTGAATCAGCCATCCGGATGGATTTCTCAAAATAACTGATGGCGATATCATAATTCTTTTTGCTGGCGAAATAGTTGCCGATAGAATTTGTATAGATGACTTTCTGGTAAGCGGCGTTTTTTTCCTTAACCTCATCCATTTTCCGGTAAGCAAGGGTCATAAAATCAATCGCCTTATCGTAATCCCCGATTTCCGCATAAAATGCGGACAGGTACAGATAACAGTTCCGGATCACCACCGGGTTTTTGATCCGTTCGCCGATACGAAGCGCGCTGAAATAATTCCGGAGCGCCAGTACATTTTCACGGCGTGCCTGGTATACCTGTCCATAACTGTTATAGGCTTCAGCCCGCAGGCTGTCGTTCGGCAGGGTGGAGATCAGGCTGAATGCCTGTGAGGCATAAGACAAAGCCTTATCCTTGTCTGACATCATCAGGTGAATCCGGGCCAGCTGCATCTGTGCCGTTCCTGTTTCTTCCGACATCCTGTTTTCCCTGGCCAGTTCCAGCGCCTTGTTGTAATAGGCAATGGCTTTGTCTGCATAGGCTTTCTGGTTGACCATATAGCCGTTCCGGACGCCGTTGGAGAGATAGGCCTTGAACATCAGTTTCCGGTCCCGGGATTCTTCCGCCAGCCGGATCAGTTTCTGTCCCCATTCCTCAGCCTGGGGCAGATTAATATTCATCAGCACCCGGCTGAGTTCATCCATCAGCTCTGTTTTTTGTTCCGGTGAACGGGCCATTTCCACCGCCTTCCGGAGAGAGTCAACGGTAACGTTTTCCTGACCAATTACCGGAAAGAGAAAAACCGGACCAGATAGGAAAAAAAGGATAAGCAGGAATTTGCGCATAAGGCTGGTTTCCCGGAAATTAATAAAAGAAGGGGAAAATCCGCAGAAGTCAGCCCTTAAAAAGTCTTATTTCCACTGCAGGGTATTGATCAGGTGGTGCAGATCCTTCTTCAGGAAATCATTTACAATTCCCAGGGAGTCAGCATTGGGCGCCGCGTTAAAATACAGGGCGCCGCGCAGAAAATGCCTCACCGAATCGGTAAGATAAAACTGGTTGGCGGTGGCGGTATTGCCACTGAGGCTGTAATACATTCCGTTGAGGCCATTGGGTGTGCGGAACAGGCTGTCATAGATACCGGTGGCAATATCCATATGCTGGCGGGTCGCCATTTTATAGGCATCGGCTGTCAGTGAATCGAATCGGCTGGCAGAGCTGATGTTTTTATAGCTGATATGGATTTTCCCGTTAAACTGCGGGATATCAATATTGATCCACCAGTCTTCGGCCTTGTCTTCAAAAAAAGTGCTGTCTTTGCTGACCCGGGCATAAACGGGATATTCAAAGCTGTACGGATAACCCGGCTGACTGAAAGCCTGGTATTTTTTCTCCGGAAAATCAATCCGGAAATAGCCTTTCTTTTTACCCGCGGAATAATCGCTGTTACAGGCTGTAAACAGCAGGGCGGCACCAATCATCAGGCAGGGGTAAATAATCCGGGATAACATATCAGGTCTTCGGTTTAATGGTCACTTTCACCAGCTGTATGCGGTTGTTTTCGGCCTGCATAATGGCAAATTCAAAATCCCCGCAGGGTATCACCCAGTCGGTGGTGGGCAGTTCACCGGCCAGTTCCAGCACCAGCCCCGCCAGGGATTCACTCTCCCCTTTTACTGCGTCAAATGTATTCATGGGAATTTTCATGATGCGGCACATATCGTGGATCATGATTTTCCCTTCAAAGATGTAGTTATAGTCGTCAATCTTATAGCTGTCGTTTTCCTCTTCGTCAAATTCATCCCGGATATCCCCGATCACTTCCTCCAGGATATCTTCCATGGTGACAATACCGCTGGTGCCGCCAAACTCATCCACCACCACGGCGAAGTGTATGCGTTTTTGCTGAAACTCCCGGAGCAGGTCTTCAATCAGTTTGGGTTCGGGTACAAAATAAGGCTGGCGCAGCAGGCTGTGCCAGTCAAACTGTTCCCCTTCGTTCAGGTAAGGAATCAGGTCTTTGGTATTCAGAATACCCACCACTTCATCCAGGCTTTCTTTATATACCGGCAGGCGGGAATAATGCAGCTCTTCCACCCGTTTAACCAGTTCCGGGAAAGGCGTGTTGTAGGCAATGCCGTTCACATAAAGGCGGCTGCGCATGATCTGGCGGACGGAGATATTGCCGAACTTAACCACCCCTTTCATGATATTTTTTTCTTCCGGCGATACTTCCTCATCACTTTTGATATCAATCGCTTCATCCAGTTCCTGCAGGGTGAGTGCTTCGCTTTTATCGGCGCCCACTTTTTTCCCGATCCCGTCAGCCAGTTTTACCACCCATTTGCTGAGGCGGCGCAACAGCAGGTGAAGGGCTTCCACGATAAAGGACATATCGTACGCGAAGCGGATATTGTTCTGGGTAGCCCATACTTTCGGAAAGATGCGGCCGAAAAAAACCAGTACAAAAACAATCAGTACAATTTTTATCAGCAATTCCAGGAAGCCGCCGATACGGGAAAAATCAATCAGTTCCGAAAGCAGGAAATTGGAAAGCACGATAATGCTGATATTGACAAAAGTGCCGGCTATGAGCAGGGAGGCATAGACTTCCTTAGGTTCTTCCAGCAGGGTTACAATTCGTTTGGCTGCCGCATGCTGTTTGGTTTTCAGCATGTTCAGGTCTTTTTTATTCAGGGAAAAAAGAGCCACTTCAGAACCGGAAATGGCAAAGGCAATTACCAGCAAAACCAGCAGGGTTAACCCGAGCAGGGTGGTTCCCTGCAAATTCACAGCCAGCAGGAAGAAGAGCAGGTCGGGGCTTTCAGCGATGATATCCGGACAGTTTCCCAAAAGAAATTTGTTTTAAACCACTGAGGCGCATCGGCGTTCAGCTGCAGTACGGCCGGCTGGCCGCGGCAGGGGCAAAGGTATTGTATTTGGCGCGTATAGTTCCTGTCAGAAAGGAAGGTTTTCCGAGGGATCCCCCATGGTAAGGTCATTGTTGCCCATCCCTTCCGGTCCGGTACCGCCGCCATCCATACGTTTGTCAAGCATGATCAGGTTATCCCCCACTACTTCAGTGGCGAATTTGCGGTTGCCGTCTTTATCATCCCAGCTGCGGGTGCGCAGCCGGCCTTCAATATAAACAAGGCTGCTTTTGTGCAGGTATTTTTGCGCCAGTTCCGCCAACCCTCTCCAGAGTACTACGGTATGCCACTCGGTTTGGGAAACCAGCTTACCGGTCCGGTCTTTGAATGTTTCCGTAGTGGCCAGCGGAAACTTGGCGACCGCAATATTGCCTTCGAGATGCTGCACTTCCGGATCCTTGCCCAGGTTACCGATCAGCATGACTCTGTTAACGCCTCTCATAACTTTAATCTTTATGTTAGAAAATCGTCTAAGGGCTGCAATCAGCTAAAATTAATTCCTTTTTTGAGGGCAAACAACAAAAAACAGGCCCGTTATGCTTTTTTAACAGGGAGTCTTTTTTTTCCAAAGGGGTTTTCGCGCAGAAAGCGGTTAATCAGGCCGGGAAAAGCATAGAGAGGTAACCGGTCCGGCGGTACCCATATCCAGGACGGGTCCAAACCGGGTTTCCGGTCAGCATATATCATCCTGAAATAGCCGTGAATCCGCTGATGTGACAGGAGTTGCTGAAAATATAATATGTCAGATTCTTTTCGTTTTATTTTTTCCGGCCAGTGAATCTCCGGCTCCGGGAACTGTCCCTCTTTTTGTTTTTTACTGGTTTCCCGCAGCGGAAATTCATACAACTGCTGCCAGATATCATTTCCTGTCCGTTTCCGCAGCGGAATTTTGCCGCGATAAACCGGCAGGGTAAAATAAAACCAGCGTTCGCGTATCCTGATTTTTTTGGTTTTCACCGGCAGTTCAGCTGTCAGTTGTTGACTGAATGCCGTACAAGTGCTGCGAAGCGGACAAACCGGGCAATCCGGTAACTGGGGCTTACAGACCGTAGCCCCGAAATCCATGATCGCCTGATTGTAGATACCGGGTTGCCGGTGATCCAGGAGTTCACCGGCGAGTTGCGTGTACATTTTTTTACCGGCGCTGCTGTCTGCGGGGGTAAAGAGTCCAAAATATCGGCTCAGTACCCGGAATACATTTCCGTCAAGCACCGCATGGGGCAATTGAAAAGCAAAGGAAGCAATGGCCGCTGCCGTATAGGGCCCCACCCCTTTTAATGCCAGTATAGCGGGATATTCAGCGGGGAAAACACCGTTTCTTTCAGCCAGCAGCTGCCGGGCGGTAAACAGCAGGTTGCGGCAACGTGAATAATAGCCTAGCCCTTCCCAGAGTTTAAAAACCTCCTCATCGGCAGCCCGGGCAAGGCTTTTAATATCTGGAAAAGTCTGAATAAACCGGTTATAATAGGAAAGCCCCTGCTCCACCCGGGTTTGCTGTAAAATGATTTCACTGATCCAGATCCGGTAAGGGTCTTTTTCCCCTTTCCAGGGCATCTCCCGCTTATTATGCTCCCGGTTCCATTTTAATAAACCGGCCGTAAAGGTTTTTTTTTGCTTCGGGGTGGGAATTTTGTCCATTTACTTGGTAGCGGAAAACCGGTTTTACGGGATAAATATCTGCGATTTCAGGAAAAAAACCGGAAAATCCGTAAAAAAAATATTTCTATTCACTTGAATATCATATAATTTTGTCATAAATTGGTACCTGTAAACCACTAAACTTATCAAAAAATGAGAAAAGCCGACCTGGTAAATCAGATTTCTGAAAAAACAGGCATACCCAAGGTAGATGTGCTTGTTACTCTTGAGACTATGTTTAAAGAAGTAAAAGACACCCTTGCCGGTGGCGAAAATATTTATATACGTGGCTTTGGCAGTTTTATTACCAAGAAGAGAGCTGCCAAGATAGGCCGTAATATAAAAAAGAATATTGCTGTACATATCCCGGAGCACTATATTCCCGCCTTTAAACCTGCCAAGGAATTTGTGGCTGAAGTAAAGAAACTGAAAGAGCCCAAACCGGATACCGGACCCGGGGAAGATGGAGAATAATCCTTCTCCGGAAAGAATCCTTTCACAAATCAGCGTCAATCAGCCCCTTTGAGGTAAGTTTGCACCCTGAAACTTAGCAACGTGAAGAAACCTCAATGGATATTTTTACTGGCCGCCTGCCTGCTGACCCTGCTTGTTTATTTTTTCATCCGGAACGTACCGGAGAAGAAACCTGTTGATAATCAACAGCACTCAGCGGATGATGGACATGATCACAGCACTGAGCTGAAAGTTTTGTCTTTTGATACCATTCTGCTGAAAGCCAAGGGGCAGCTGACGGTCAGCCAGAAGAACTGGCTTTCCGAACAGGAAAAGCTGGCCGTTTCGTCTTCTAATGAGCAGAAAATGGAAGCTTTACGGCAATTAGCCGGTTTCTGGAAAGATTCCGCCGGCATTTTTGAGCCCTGGGCCTGGTATCTTTCAGAAAGTGCCAGATTGGAAAATTCAGAAAAAAGCCTGACCTTTGCAGCCCGATTATTTTTGGAGAACCTGCAGAATGACGGTTTGCCGGAACGAAGAGTCTGGAAAGCCCTGCAGGCCAAAGATTTGTTCGAGCGCTCTTTAAAAATCAATCCGGCGAATGATTCCGCCAAAGTGGGCCTGGGTGGTTGTTACCTTTTTGGAAATATAAGCCCCAACCCGATGGAGGGCATCGCCAAAATCAGGGAAGTCACGGATAAGGACAGTACGAATGTCTATGCACAGATGATGCTGGTAAAAGGGTCTGTATTTTCAGGCCAGTTTGACAAAGCGATCAGCCGCCTGGAAACCGTACTGCGCACCGAACCGGGTAACCTGGAAGCCCTGCTGATGATGGCTGACCTCTTTGAAAAAAAGAAGGACCTGCGGTCGGCTATCGGCTGGTACGAAAAAAGCCTGGCTCATATCAGCCAACCGGAACTGAAAGCGGCTGTTACCCAACGGTTAGCAGAACTGAAGAAAGAGGATAAATAAACTTATTATAAACGTAAAAAATTCACTTTACTATGCCTTGTGGTAAAAAAAG
>JACSRW010000021.1 GCA_014879565.1 Chitinophagaceae bacterium | reverse complement strand
TCCGTCGTCGGCAGCGTCAGATGTGTATAAGAGACAGTATTAATTCAGCCCCTTTTTGCACAAAAACAGCTTGACCAGATTTCCCTCAAAGAAGTCGAACGGATTGAAAAGACCCTGGCGTCCGATGCCATGCGCGGCAGGCGTACGTTTACACCCGATATAGAGAAAGCCGCGGACTTTATTGCCGCGGAATTCAAGACAGCCGGATTGGGCACCCTCCATAACAAGGGTACGTATCGCCAGGAATTTGTAATGCTGCGCCCCAAACTGAACCGGCTTTCCTGTGTACTGGACGGGGAGGCGGCCGACCCAAAATCAGTACAGCTTATTTCCGGTCAGTCCCAACTAAAAATAAACAAGGCTTCAGGTTATGAAACCGCCTTCATCCGTGCCGGGGCCAACCTGCAAACCGAAGCCCGCAAATATGTAAGGGCCAATAAAAATATGCTGGTTTGGGTAGAGAAAAGTTTTACCGGCAGTTTCGGAAACCTGGCCCGTCTTCGCTCTTCCATGTTTCAGACGGGCAGTACGGTGGTATTTGTGCTGACTGATACCGCCCCGGTCAGTTGGGAAATAGAAGCGGAACAGGAGTTGAATGAAATGAAAATGGCGAATGTGGTAGGTATCCTGCCAGGCCGTTCGCTGAAAGATGAATATGTGGTTTTTTCCGCGCATTATGACCACCTGGGTGTGACCAGTAAGGCGGTGGACGGAGACTCTGTGTACAACGGGGCCAATGATGACGCAGCCGGCACCACGGCTGTAATCATGCTGGCCAACTATTTTAAGAAACTGGGCAACAATGAACGCACCCTGGTTTTTGCCGCTTTCACCGCGGAGGAAGTTGGTGGCTTTGGATCCCAGTATTTTTCCCGGCAGTTTGATCCTCTGCAGGTAAAAGCCATGTTCAATATTGAGATGATCGGTACCGAAAGCAAATGGGGAAAAAATTCAGCTTATATAACCGGTTATGAAAAAACGGATATGGGAGCAATACTGGCCAAAAACCTTGCGGGTACGGCCTTTACCTTTTACCCCGATCCCTATCCGGCACAACAGTTGTTTTACCGTTCTGATAATGCAACCCTGGCCCGGCTGGGTGTGCCGGCTCATACCATTTCCACTTCCAAAATGGATGTGGAGCCTCATTACCACAAGCTTTCCGATCATGTGGAAACGCTTGATCTCGTGAATATGACGGAAGTTATAAAGGCGATTGCGCTCAGTGCCCGGACGATAGTATCGGGGAAGGATACTCCGTCAAGGGTGAAGGTGGAAGAACTACGGTAGGGGAGGAAGCGAGTGGTGAGCGGGGAGTGGTGATTGATGAGTACTCACCGAGTGCACCGCATCACTCATCTCTTTAATCAGCGAGGTGTCTTTTTCAATGGCATTGCCAACAACAATCACATCAGCCCCGGCTTTGCAGTTCAGGTAGGCTTTTTCCGGCTCTATGATGCCGCCACCTACAATCAGGGGCACTTCTATCTGACCGGCCACAGCCGCTATCATACTTTCAGTAATAGGGCGTCGGGCGCCGCTGCCGGCATCCATATAAATCAGTTTCATGCCGAGCATTTCACCGGCCATGGCCGTACACATGGCTATTTCATTTTTATCAGCCGGCACCGGGGCGGCATTGCTGATATAGGAAACCGTGGTCGGGGCTCCTCCATCCACAACAATATAACCCGTGGGCATGATTTCGAGTCCGCTTTGCTTTACAAAAGGCGCGGAAACCACATGCTGTCCGATCAGTAATTCCGGATTCCGGCCCGATATCAGGGATAAATAGAGCAGGGCATCGGCATACCGGCTTACCTGGGAGGGAGAACCCGGGAAAAGGATTACCGGGATAGAACAGGTTTTTTTGATCTGCTGAACACATTCATCCAGGTGATTGGAAATCACCAGGCTGCCGCCGACCAGGAAATAATCCACCCGGGCCTCCAGAGAGCGGTGCACCAGGGCTCCCAAAGATGCCTGGTTGACCTTATCGGGGTCAATCAGCACCGCGAAAGATTTTTTTCCCTGCTTTTTCTTCTCCGCCAAAGTCTCGTAAATCGGCAATTTCATCCGGATCGGGTTGATTTAGGCAAAAATGCAAAAAATAGTTGGGTTTGGAAGGGGCAGAGCCGCTTATTTTGAAATGGCCGTTTGTCGGGTTCTTATTCACCGCTGCAGGCCGGCTTTTCTGAAAGACCGGGACACAAAAAAAAGAATTCCGGGATCAGCCGGTGACCCGCCTTCTTTCTGTAAATTACTGACTGGAAATGAGTGCAGGAAGGGTTTTTCACAGGAGAAAGTCCATGTTAAGAAATCATTAATAGAAGCGACCGAATTTTCCAAATAAATTTTGCCATATTTTTTAGCCGGGTTGTGAAAAAATCAGCGAATGCAGGACTGGCAAGACTTTCGGGATTTCAAGGGGCTATTTTCCACAGGATGTTAATATTTGAAGGTTTGAACTTCATGGGTTTAAAAATACTTTCGTAATCAACCTCCCGCCAGGGATGTTGAGCGATTAACCAGGACCAAACCCAATAAATTCTTTCGAGTTATGGCAAATAAAAAGCAGGCAGCCGCTGCGGGCGGATTGCAGTTTAGTCGTCGCTTCACCCGTGAGGATGTCAATGTGTACGACATGTTCGAGTACGACTACCGTACCTCTGTAATCCGAAACCCTTCCGGTGAAGTAGTGTTTGAAATGAACAATGTGGAAGTGCCCAAACAATGGAGCCAGATTGCCACAGATATTCTTGCCCAGAAATATTTCCGTAAAGCCGGGGTGCCGCAGCCGGATGGCAGCCTGGGCCGTGAAACCTCTGCCAAACAAGTGGCCCACCGTATGGCCCATTGCTGGCGTGTATGGGGTGAACGGTACGGTTATTTCGCTTCCGGTAATGATGCACAGGTTTTTTATGAGGAACTGGTTTACTCCATCCTCAACCAGATGTGTGTGCCCAACAGTCCACAGTGGTTTAACACCGGTCTCTATGAGAGTTACGGTATTGCCGGCAAACCCCAGGGACACTATTATGTGGATCCGGCCGACGGCCAGCTTAAAAAATCCACCAATGCCTATGAACGCCCCCAGCCCCATGCCTGTTTTATCCTGAGCGTGGAAGATGACCTGGTGAATGAAGGCGGCATTATGGACCTCTGGGTCCGGGAAGCCCGGATCTTCAAATATGGTTCCGGTGTGGGTACCAACTATTCCAACCTGCGCGGGGAAGGTGAAAAACTCAGCGGCGGCGGCAGTTCCTCCGGCCTGATGAGTTTCCTGAAAATCGGCGACCGCGCGGCCGGCGCCATCAAATCAGGCGGTACCACCCGCCGGGCAGCCAAAATGGTTTGCCTCGACCTGGATCACCCCGAGATTGTGGAGTTTATCAACTGGAAAGTGGAGGAGGAGAAAAAAGTGGCTGCCCTGATTGCGGCTGGTTACCCCTCCGGTTACGAAGATGAAGCTTACCGTACCGTAAGCGGGCAAAACTCCAATAACTCCATCCGGATTCCCAATGCATTTTTTGAGAAACTGGATAAAGGCGAAGACTGGGAACTTACCGGCCGGATGGATGGCCGTGTGATGAAAAAAGTTCCGTCCCGCGAACTCTGGAACCAGATCGCTTATGCCGCCTGGCGCTGCGCCGATCCCGGTACCCAGTATGATACCACCATCAACGAATGGCATACCTGCCCCGAAGGCGGACCGATCCGGGCTTCCAATCCCTGTTCGGAGTACATGTTCCTCGACAATACCGCCTGTAACCTGGCTTCCGCCAACCTCATGAAATTTTATGATGCGGAAAAGAACCAGTTTGATGTGGAAGGTTACGAATACAATTGCCGGCTCTGGACGGTGGTACTTGAAATATCTGTGCTGATGGCCCAATTCCCCTCGAAGGAAGTGGCCCAGCTCAGCTACGAATACCGTACCCTCGGTCTCGGTTATGCCAACCTCGGTACCATGCTGATGGTAAGCGGTATTCCCTACGACAGCGAAGAAGCCCGGGCCATTGCCGGCGCCATTACTGCTATCATGACCGGTACTTCTTACAAGACTTCCGCGGAAATGGCCAAAGCCCTCGGCGCTTTCCCCCGCTACGAGGAAAACCGCGAGCATATGCTGCGGGTAATGCGTAACCACCGGCTGGCTGCCTACGATGCCGACGAGTATGAGAACCTGAGCCTGAAACCCCAGGGAATCAAAGTCAAATACTGTCCCGATTACCTGCTCAAAGCAGCCTGCAAGGCCTGGGATGATGCAGTGGAAATGGGAGAAAAATATGGTTACCGCAATGCACAGGCTACCGTAATCGCTCCTACGGGTACCATCGGGCTGGTTATGGACTGCGATACTACGGGAGTGGAACCTGATTTTGCCCTGGTGAAATTCAAAAAACTTTCCGGTGGCGGGTATTTCAAAATTATCAACCAATCAGTGCCGGTTGCCCTGAAAAACCTCGGTTATGCTGAAAAAGATGCCGAAGCCATTGTGAAATATGCGGTAGGAGCCGCCAGTTTTGCCGGCGCTCCCTACATCAATCACCAGACCCTGAGTGAAAAAGGCTTTATCGCCGATGAAATCAAACGCCTGGATGCCGCGGCAGCTACCGCATTTGAAATCGGTTTTGTTTTCAACAAATACACGCTGGGAGAAGAATGCCTGCAACGACTGGGCTTCACTCCCGAACAATACAACAACTTTGAATGGAGCCTGCTTGAGGCCCTGGGTTTCACCGATGAGCAGATTGAAGCCGCCAATGATTATGTATGCGGTACCATGATGATCGAAGGCGCTCCCGGCCTGAAGCCCGAACACCTGCCCGTTTTTGACTGTGCCAACAAATGCGGCCAGAAAGGCCAGCGTTACATCCATGCCCATGGTCATATCCGGATGATGGGCGCTACCCAACCCTTTATCAGTGGCGCCATCTCCAAGACCATCAACCTGCCCAATGAAGCTTCAGTGGATGAGATCGCGGATGCCTATTACCTGAGTTGGAAACTGGGCCTGAAGGCCAATGCGCTTTACCGCGATGGCTCCAAACTTTCCCAGCCGCTGAGCAACAAATCAGACAAGAAGAAAAAAACAGAAACGGCGGAAGAAGAAAAAACAGCCGAACCGGCAGCAGAACCCCTGATCGCGGATTCCAATATCGTGGATCTTGGTAAACTTACCGTGGAAGAACTGCTGGATGAAGTACAGAAGCGTGTGCAGGCATCCCCGGATACCAAACTGAAGCGCCGCCTGGCCAAGATTGTAGAAAGGCGTACCCTGCCGGCCAAACGCCGTGGCTTTACGCAAAAAGCAAAGATCAGCGGACAGGCCGTCTTCCTCCGTACCGGGGAATATGCCGATGGTACCCTGGGTGAGATCTTTGTGGATATGGCTAAGGAAGGTGCCACCATGCGCAGTATGATGAACTGCTTCGCGATTTCCGTTTCCATTGGCCTGCAGTACGGCGTGCCCCTGGAAGAGTTCGTGGATAAATTTGCCTTTACGCGCTTCGATCCTTCCGGATTTGTAGAGCACCCGAATATCCGCACCACCACTTCTATTGTGGATTTCATATTCCGCGTACTGGGTTACGAATACCTGGGCCGTACCGATCTCGTACATATTCTCGACAAACCGGAGGTGATGAATACCGGCGGCGACGACTGGGATGAAGTGCCTTCCAACCCGCTGGAGTATGCTAAAGAGCCTGAACTTTCCAGTGTAAGAGTTACCCCTTCTGCCGGTTCTGTAACACCGCAGCCTGCCAAAGCCCAGCGGGCCAGCCAGCCGGTGAAAACTGAAAGCAGTATGGATGCGATGAACGCGGTAGCCAAGAATATGCAGAGTGATGCCCCGGCCTGTAATGTCTGCGGCAATATCATGATGCGCAGCGGGGCCTGTTACAAATGCCTGAACTGCGGTAACCAGGGAGGCTGTGGCTGATTAAATTGTCCAGGACGGAAAACCAAATAAAGAAGGTACCCATTAAAGCAGAACCCGCTGAGAAGCGGGTTCTTTTTTATGTGAGGTATACCGTAACCAGCATTGCATCTGACCTGTTCAGATAAACACCCTGTTTCCGGTACTGTAACTTTCACGGAATTCCTTGGGTGTGCAGCCTTTTTTCTTCTTGAAGAGGCGGTTGAAGTTGGAGATATTGTTGAAGCCACATTCGTACGCGATTTCAGAAACGGAATCGGAACTGTCAATCAGCATCCGGGAAGCCTGTCCCAGGCGTAACTCAAGTAAACTGTCAATAAATGTGATGCCCGTTTTGGATTTGAAGAAACGGCTGAAGGACACTTCGGTCATGTTTACCAGTCTGGCCACTTCCTGCAGGGTGATCGTACGGTGAAAATTCTGGTTCATGTATTCAAAGGCCGAATCAATCCGGCGGCTGTTATAGGAAAGTTCGGCATTACTGAAACTGGCATCCGACAGCGTGTGCATATTGCGCGACACGGAGAGGTCGTGCAGAATTGAAATAAGTTCCAGCACCGAATCAAAGCCCTGCTTTTGTCCGAGTACCAGCAGACGGGGCATTAACTGTTTTGCGGTTTCCCTGGAAAATAAAATACCCTTTGCCGATTTTTCCAGTAAACTCCGGATAAAACTAAGCTGATTGCGCCGGAGAAATTTTTCATCAAAAAGGTCTTTGTGAAACTGAATAGTAACCTCCGTTATCTTCTTACTCTTACAGCGGTAGGTTTGCCAGACATGCGGCAGGTTGGATCCCACCAGTACCAGTTCCAGGTCGTCTATCTCCGCGATATGATCACCCACCAATCTGCGAGCCCCTTTGGCATTGTGTATAAAATTGAGCTCCAGTTCTTCGTGATAGTGGAGAGGGAAATCAAATTCTGATTTTACCCGGGTAAAGATGGTAAAACAGTCACCCGGCGTCAGCGGGGTGATTTCACGGAGTAGTTTCTTGTTCATCAGCGGGCCTTTGGGGTATGATTACCAGTAAAAGGATAAAAAAGTACCAGAATGAGGCTGATCAATATTACGAAAATAATTCAAATTCTCCTGTGAAAATGCTGCATCAATACGGGTATGAATTAAATCAGGCATAAAAACTACAAAAAAATGATAGAATAGTATTAATTTATACTAAGAGGATATGTCTACTTTTGAATCTAAATTTTCTTGCTGTATGAGAAAGGCACGACTCTCCCGTGCAATCACAATATTCCTTGTGCTTGTACTGTTTTCCCTTGCTGCAGTTTCCCAAAACAGAATAATTTCCGGTGTGGTTTCCGACCAGGCCGGGGCCGCCCTTGCGGGTGCTACTGTAACGGTGAAAGGCGGTAAGCTGTCCGTAATGACGGATAACTATGGGGCTTTCAAAATCACGGTTCCCTCCGGTACATCGGCCCTGCTGGTTTCTTATGTAGGCGCCAAAACCAAAGAGATACCGCTGGAAGGCAAAACCAATCTGCTGGTCAGCCTGGACGTAACCGAAACCAAACTCAGCGAAGTGGTGGTTATCGGTTATGGCACCTCAAAGCGGGCTGATGTTTCTTCAGCGATTTCTTCGGTCAAATCAAAAGACCTGAAGGATCTGCCCGTAGCCGGTATTGACCAGGCCATCCAGGGTAAGGTGGCTGGTGTAACGGTTATTAATAACAGTGGCCAGCCGGGTGGCGGTGTATCACTCCGCGTGCGGGGGGTTACCACCATCAATGCCAACGATCCGCTGATCGTGGTGGACGGGGTGATTTTTACCAGCAACACCCGCTTTAGTACCGGTTATGCCGGATTGGGTGGTTCCGACGGGCAGACCGGGAACAGTTTCCTCGCCACGCTGAATCCCAACGATATTGAATCAATCGATATCCTGAAAGACGCTTCCGCCCAGGCCATCTATGGTTCCCAGGCGGCCAACGGCGTGATCCTGATTACTACTAAAAAGGGGAAAACAGGCGAAGGCAAGATCAACTATGAGATGTATCTCGGAAACAGCTATGTACAGAAAAAGCTGGATCTGATGAACCTCAGGGAATTTGCCCAATACCAGAATGAAGTGGCGCCCCTGTTGGGTTTGCAGCCCAGTGCCGAGTTTGCGGATCCTTCCTTACTGGGACCGGGTACTGACTGGCAGGATGCCATGTTCCGTACGGGTACCGTTCAGAGTCACCAGCTCAGTTTTTCTGGCGGAAAGGACAAAACCAACTATTATCTCTCTGCCAACTATTTTACGCAGAAAGGAATACTGATCGGTTCTGACTTTAAACGTTATTCCACCCGCTTCAGTCTTGACCATCAGCTGAAAACCTGGATGAAAGTGGGTGTAAGCGCCAATGCTTCCCGCAGTATTCAGAATGTAACCCTGGCAGACGCGGCCGAAGGTACTATCTGGTGGGGTGCGGTGCAAAGTCCCCTGATCCCGGTGAAAAACCTGGATGGCACCTGGGGCGGCGGACAAACTATTGGTGGTTTCCAGTACGGGCAGGATAATCCCATTGCCCGCAGTTTCTACCGGGGCAACAAAACTACCGCCACACAGATTTTTGGTAATCTGTACGGAGATATCGAATTTATTAAAGGCCTTTCCCTGCGGAATGAATTCTCTTACTCCATCAGTATGCACAATAACCTGGCCTTCCAGCGGTCCGGCAATATCGGAAATACCAGCCTGCGCAGCCAGTTATTTGACTATCGCGGAAACGGATATTATTATGCCCTCCGCAATTACCTCAATTACTATAAGAGTTTTGGCCTTTTTAATGTCAGCGCCACCGCCGGTCACGAAGCCCAGTATAATTACTGGGAGAGTATTAATGGTAAAAAAGTGGACCTGCAAAACAATATCCTTGACCTGAATGCGGGCAGCAGTGACCGTGACACCTGGGAAATGGGCGGGAATAAGAATGACCAGAGTATTGAATCTTATTTCTTCCGGGGTAATGTGTCCTACGATAACCGTTACGCCCTCAACCTGAGTCTGCGCCGTGACGGTTCTTCGAAATTCTTTGGCGACAACCGCTGGGGTAATTTCCCCGGCGCTTCCTTCGCCTGGACGCTGACCAATGAGAAGTTTGCGCAGAATATGAAGAAAACGGTGAATTTCCTGAAACTGCGTATTGGTTACGGTGAAGTAGGGAATACCAATATGCCGAATAATGCACCGAATCCGCCTTACACCTCTGTGGTTTCCTTCTGGCCCGGTCCTGTCGGATTCGGCAGCTCCAGTTATCTTTTTGGCATCGCCAATCCCAACCTGACCTGGGAATCGGTGGAAACACAAAATGCCGGGGTGGATGCCTCCTTCCTCAACAGCCGTATTGAAGCTTCTGTGGATGTTTATAAAAAGACCACCACAGCCATGCTGCTGATCGGTACAGGTCCGCGGCTGATCGGTGTGGGCGACCAGTGGGATGACCTGAAAGGTCCGGTGATCAATACCGGCCGTATGTCAAACACAGGGATAGATATCAGCCTTACTTCCACAAATATTAAGGCAAAGGATCTGACCTGGAAGACCAATTTTATATTCTCGCATTATAAAAACAAACTGGAAAAAGTGGCCGGTGACCTGGCCGCCCTCTATGGCCGTATCTATTACGACAACTACCTGATCACCCGCACTATTCCGGGATATGCCGTAGGTTCCTTCTTCGGGCTGCAGACAGATGGTCTCTACCGCAGCCAGGAAGATCTGAACAACAGCCTGCCTCAGTTTGGTTATCCCGTGGATCAAACACATACCTGGCTGGGTGATGTACGGTTTAAAGACATCAGTGGTCCGGATGGTAAACCCGATGGCGTTGTGGATGAAAACGATATCAGCTTTATCGGAAGTCCGTTGCCGAAGTTTACCTGGGGACTTACCAATACTGTAACCTATAAGAACTTTGACTTCTCTGTATTCCTGCAGGGTAGCCAGGGAGCTAAAATCTTCAACTTCCTGCGCTGGCAGCTGGAGAAAATGGATAATCCCTATTACAACCAGCTCCGCAGTGTGATGGACCGCTATACCAGTACGAATACGGGTGGCAAACTGCCCCGTTTCTCCAATACCAACGTGAACAACGTGTATATGTCCGACAGATATGTGGAGGATGGCTCTTATATGCGTATCCAGAATATTTCCATCGGTTACCGCATCCCGGCCAAATACCTCTCGAAGGCTAAAATCAGTAATGCCCGGGTGTATTTAACAATTCAGAACCTGCACACATTTACCAGTTACAGCGGATACGATCCGGAAGTGGGTGTGTTTAACAACAATATCCGGCTGACCAACGTAGATGCCGGCCACTACC
This sequence comes from Chitinophagaceae bacterium, assembly GCA_014879565.1. Taxonomy (GTDB): domain Bacteria; phylum Bacteroidota; class Bacteroidia; order Chitinophagales; family Chitinophagaceae; genus JJ008. Next base: position 111,343 of record JACSRW010000021.1, on the reverse strand, counting down.
CGAATCCGCGCACCATTACCGCAGGTATCAATCTTGAATTATAATCGCCAACAATCAAAACATTATTGATATGAAAAAGATATTCCGAATTTCCGCCCTGCTGCTGATCCCGGCGCTGGTGCTATTCTCCTGTAAGAAAAACTTCCTGGAGAAACCTGCCCTGGACAGCACCACCCTGGATAATTATTATAACACAGCTGAGGAAGTACGCAGTCTGACCAGCACCCTCTATGGGTTGCCCTGGTCCGGTTATGAAAACCGTGCCATGGATGCAATCGGGGATGTGATGGCCGGTAATGAATACACAGGGGGTACAGACGATCCTCCCTTTCTCAATTTTTCTTTTGCCTCCACTTCAGTGCGGATTGCCGATGCCTGGAAAGTGTTTTATAAAATAGGTGGCTGGACCAGTGAGTATATGAATGCCCTTGAACTCAAGAAATCAAAAGGGGGGAATGCCGCCATCCTGGATCCTGCCATCGCAGAATGCCATTTCTTTAAAGGCACCGTTTATTTTTATATTGCCCGTATCTGGGGTGATGCGCCGATCATTAACGATCCGGGTGGCACCATTCTTTCCGGTAACTTCAATATTCCCCGTTATTTCAAAGCGGATGTGCTGCGCTTTGCGCTGGAAGAACTGAAAAAAGCGGAAGCCGGACTGCCGGAAACAGATATTCCGGGCCGGGTGACCAAATGGTCAGCCAAAGGCATGATGGCCAAACTCTATCTCTATCGTAAAGATTATGACAGTGCCAAAACCAAAGCCCTGGAAGTAATAAATTCCGGTAAGTATGACCTCTTTCCGGATTATGGGGCAATGTTCAGCAGCAGTGCCAATAATAACAATATTGAATCCCTCTTCTCCATTCAGCACCAGCTTACCGGTAATCCCTGGGGTTCCGGTAATCAGAAAAATCCGGATCGCGGACCTTCCAATCTGCAAACTGCAGAAGCCAGCATGTGGGAGCTCTATATTCCAAGCATGGATATGAAAAATGCCTACGAGTCAGGTGACCTGCGCCGCAAAGGATCCATGATGGAACATGGCTGGCAGAACCTGAAATGGAAACCGCAGAACAGCAATGCCGCCTATAACGCTTTTATGGCGGGCGGGTATAAATATGATACGCTACAGCCCACCACAGAAGGCGGACAGAAAAATACAACCCGTTCCAATATAGCTAAATATGTAGTGGGACCCGGTGCCGCCTATGGCGGAGAAGCCGTACTGGGCATGAATACCGGTATCAATACCATGATGCTGCGTTATGCGGATATCCTGCTGATTTATGCAGAAGCCGTATTGGGTGGCAATGCTTCCACAACAGATGCCAGTGCGCTGGCCGCCTTTAATAAAGTGAGAGTACGGGCAGGCCTGAATCAGTTGTCTTCGCTGACTCCGGAAATCATTATGAAAGAAAGGCGCGTGGAATTTGCCTTTGAAGGGGATTACTGGTTTGATATCCAGCGCCAGGGATTTGCGAAAGCCAAACAGATTATTGAAGCGCAAAACCGCGGAACTTTTGAAGTGCCGAATTATGTAACATTCCGGGAAAGTAATATGCACCTTCCGATTCCTGCCGGCGAAGTACTGCAGGATCCGGCACTGGCACAACCGCCGGTGGCCTATTATTGATTGTTAAAAAATGAAATTCATTAAACGCAATTAAAGATGTTTACCATGAAAAAAATAATAATCAGCCGGATCGCCGCTTACTTACTGCTGTTGGGTACGAGTACCTGGCTGCTGACCGGTTGCGAAAAAGATAAAGACGGTAGCCCCGATGTGAAAACGGGCGCCATGAGTTCCGGAACCCTGGCCCCGGCTTCGGCAGCCGGCGGGGAAGTTATCACGCTGACCGGTGCCGGAATCGGACAGATCCGCAGCATTGTCTTTGATAAAAACAATGTGCCGGCCAATTTTACCTCCACCCTGAATACCGAATCCAATCTGATATTCCGGGTGCCGGATACCGCTTTCGGCGGACCGCAAAATGTGATCTTTACCAATGCGGACGGGAAAACACTTACGGTTCCCTTTAGCGTCATCGCCCTGCCTAATGTCACCAGTGCCTTCCCGACCGATTTTGAAACCGATTCTGAAATCACCCTGACCGGGAATAACCTGGATGATGTATCCTCGGTACTGCTTGAAGGCACCACCGATGCCGCCACTATTGTATCCCAGAGCCGGAAACAAATGGTGATTAAAATGCCGGCCAGCACAGCCAACAGGGCCAAACTGAAACTCACTAATTCCTCCGGTGTTCGGATCACGGATATGGAATTTGTGAATGTAAGCCGGGCCCTTACCGTTTTTACGGAGCAACTGAACAATGGTTTTGAAAGCTGGAGCTGGGGTGGTGATTTTACCGCATCCACGGATGATAAAATTACCGGCACAAAAAGCCTGAAAGCTGCCTATGATCCTGCTGGTTCCTGGGGAGGTATGCAACTCGGTAACGGCGGGTCAATTGATATATCCACATACAAATATTTTGGATTCTGGGTAAAAGGGGCAGATGTGGACAAGAATGTGCAGTTCTGGCTCAACTGGGGCAATCAGAAAGTAATTACCGTACCGGCCAATAAATGGACATATTTCCGCTACGAACTGGCCACCAATTATGCGGGTGTGAATACCGTTAACAATGTAACATTCCAGATCTTTGATAATGGTAAGACCCTGTATTTTGACAATATCATGTTCTTTAAGTAAAACCGGGCTATAATTCAAATAAGCAGTTGTTTCACAAGTCGTTTCTGGGTCCGGGTAGCAGACAGAAACGACTTTTTTTTAAGCAGATGAGTACACATTATATAAAAGGCTTGCTGGTTTTTTTATGGGCGGTCTCTTTTTTGCCGATCCGGGCACAAGAACCCTTTGTAACGGTCAGGGGTCATCAGTTTATGCTGGAAGGTAAACCCTGGTACGCTATCGGGGCAAATTACTGGTACGGCGGCCTGGTACCCGCCGATCCTGAAGGGAAAGAAAGAATCCGGAGAGAACTGGACTTTCTGCGTGACCGGGGAATAACTAAGCTGAGGGTGATGACGGCAGCTGAAGGAACCGGACCGATTAACGGAGTGCCCCGGGTGGAACCGGCCTACCAGCCTGAACCCGGCGTGTTTCGGGAGGAGTTGCTTACCGGGCTGGATTTTTTGCTTACGGAGATGAATAAGCGAAATATGAAAGCCGTTTTATACCTCAGCAATAACTGGGAATGGAGTGGCGGATTTCTTCAATACCTGAACTGGAACGGACAAATTGCGGATTCTGTGTTACGCCGTAAGCTAAGCTGGGATGAAATGCGGGATTATACCAGCCGCTTTTATAGTTGTGATAACTGCCTCCTGCAATATGAAGCCCAGCTGCGCCGGATTGTGACGAGAGTAAACAGCTTCACGGGTATTAAATATGCGGAAGATCCTGCTGTCATGAGCTGGGAGATTGCCAATGAGCCCCGCCCCATGCGTCCTGCAGCTGTGGAAGCCTACCGGAATTTTATCCGGCGGACGGCACGGCTCATTCGTTCCCTGGATAGCCGGCACCTGATCACCACCGGCAGTGAAGGAGAAGCGGGAAGTGAAAAGATGGAAATTTTTGAACAGGTACATGCCGACCCGCTTATTGATTACCTGACCATTCATATCTGGCCCAAAAACTGGGGATGGTTTAAGGATACCGCCATTGCAGGGAATTTTCCGCAAATAATCCGGAATACAGAAGAATATGTCAGCAAACATCTGGCTGTGGCCGGCCGCCTGAACAAACCGCTTGTTATAGAAGAATTCGGTCTGCCACGCGATGGGCACTCTTTTTCCGAATTCACCACCACCGTATACCGAGACCGCTATTATGCCTTTTTGTTTGAAAAAGTGATCCGTTCTTACCAGGAAAACGGCCCGGTAGCCGGGGCTTTGTTCTGGTCATTCAGCGGCTATGGAAGACCCTCGCATAAACAGTTACTCTGGAAAAAGGGCGACGATATTCTCGGTGATCCGCCTGTGGAGGAACAGGGTTTAAATTCAGTATTTGACACGGATAGCAGTACCTGGAATATGATAAGGACATTCACCAGCCAATTAAACCCAAACGAATGAGTAAAAGGATAAACCTGTTATTTTTTGCGGGCCTGTTCCTGCTTCCTCCGGCCTGCAGGTCCCAGGCGGATGGGCCTGCTGATAAGGCTGCGAGCAAGGAGACCGTGCAATTGTACCGTAACCTGAAAAAACTGGCGGAAAAAGGATATCTGTTCGGACACCAGGATGACCTTGCTTATGGTGTGGAATGGCGGTATAAAGATGGGCGCAGTGATGTTTTCGAAACAGCCGGAGATTATCCGGGTATTTACGGATGGGATCTCGGGGGTATAGAAAGGGGTACCGGGGATGTAAATCTGGACGGGGTGCCTTTCAGGAAGATGAAACAGTTTATCCGGCAGGGTTATGAACGCGGAGCCGTTATCACGCTCAGCTGGCATGCCGCCAGTCCGTTTGGCGCTCCCGCCGGCTCCTGGGATACCACCAAAGGATCCGTATCATCCGTCATTCCCGGCGGCGCGCATCATGAATTATATAAACAATGGCTTGATAATATTGCTTCCTTTATCAGCAGCCTGCGGGGAAGCCGGGGAGAACTCATTCCGGTTTTCTTTCGTCCTTTCCATGAGCATACGGGTAACTGGTTCTGGTGGGGAAGGGCCCATTGTACGCCTTTTGAATACCAGACACTCTGGCGCTTTACCTATTATTATCTTACGGAGGAGAAAAAACTGCATAACCTTTTATGGGTATACAATACCGGCAGTGAATTTGAAACAGAAGAAGAATTCCTGGAACGATACCCCGGTGATGATAAAACAGATGTACTGAGTTTTGACACGTACCAGTACGGGGACCCCGAAAAAGAACCCTGGTTTATGGAGAATACCCGTAAAAAACTGGACCTGCTTGGGAAAATCGCCGCCCGGAAAAACAAGCTCTTTGCGCTGGCTGAAACAGGTTATGAAGCTGTTCCCTACACCGAATGGTGGACCAAAACACTGGTCAATGCCATTGGCAGCAATAAAATTGCCTGGGTGCTGGTTTGGAGAAACCATGGCTGGATGGCAGACAGCCGGAAAATGCATTATTATGCTCCGTACAAAGGACAGGCTTCTGCTGCCGATTTTATCCGGTTCTATGAACTGGAAAGAACCTTATTTGAAAAAGATGTAAAAAAAGAAAATGTTTATCAATAATTTTCTCATAAGCAAAGCAGAGCAGTCGTAAAATCCGGATTGCGGGCTGATTCTTCAGCCTGCAACCGGTTTTCGCTGAAAACAACCCCACCGCATGAAACTTACCCTTTTTGATATCAGTATCATTCTTTCTTACCTGGCTACCATGGTAATGCTTGGCTGGTTTCTCCGGAAAAAAGCCCGTCAGAATAAAGAGAGTTACCTCATGGGAGGTAAAAAACTGCCCTGGTATATGCTTGGACTTAGCGATGCTTCTGATATGTTTGATATCAGCGGCACGATGTGGATGGTGGCGCTTTGTTTTGTTTATGGATTAAAAAGTATCTGGATCCCCTGGCTATGGCCTGTTTTCAACCAGGTCTTCAATATGATGTACCTGAGTAAATGGCTGCGCCGGTCTAATGCCAATACCGGAGCAGAATGGCTGGGTACCCGTTTTGGTCTTACAGGTAAAGGGGTGAAAGGCGCACACAGTATTGTCGTAGCCTTCGCGCTGATCGGCTGCCTGGGTTTTCTCGCGTATGGATTCATTGGCCTGGGCAAGTTTATTGAAATTTTTGTTCCCTGGGACATCGTGAAAGATTATGTACCGTTCACCATCGCGCCTCACTATGTACCGCATTTTTACGGGATCATATTCACCCTCTTCGCCATGTTCTATTCTATTCTCGGGGGAATGCACAGTATTGTACTTGGCGACCTGATCAAATATGCGGTCATGACCATTGGTTGTATTGCTATTGCAGCCATCGCCATGATCCATCTCCGGGGACAGCATCTGCCGGTGCCCGCCGGTTGGGATAACCCATTCTTTGGCCGGGAGCTCGGGCTGAACTGGACCGGTATGGTGGATGCCGCCAACCAGAAAATTAAGGATGACGGATTTGAATTGTTTGGCCTGCTCTTTATGATGATGTTGTTTAAAGGCGTATTTGCCGCGGCTGCAGGCCCGGCTCCCAATTATGATATGCAGAAAATTCTGTCAACCAAATCCCCGAAAGAAGCATCCAAAATGACTGGGTTTGTATCCATTGTACTGCTTCCTGTTCGTTATGCCATGGTGATCGGGCTGACTGTACTGGGTTTGTTATATTATAATCAGTTACACCTGGATAACGGCAGCGGCGGAGTTGATTTTGAGCGGATTCTGCCCGGGGCCATTAATAATTTCCTGCCAGTGGGCATTCTCGGACTGGTACTAACCGGCTTACTCGGCGCCTTTATGGGCACCTTCTCCGGCACACTTAATGCCGCACAGGCATATATCGTGAATGATATTTACCTGAAGTATATCAATAAACAGGCTTCCACTAAAAAAATCATCAGCATGAATTATGCGGTGGGTGTATTGGTGGTGACTACCGGTGTCATACTCGGGTTCTTTGCGAAAGATGTGAACAGTATCCTGCAATGGATTGTATCGGGTCTTTACGGCGGCTATATCGCGGCGAATGTACTCAAGTGGTACTGGTGGCGTTTCAATGCCAATGGATTTTACACGGGCATGCTGACAGGGGTGGCCGGAGCCCTGGTCTTCTCCCGGTTATTTACCGGAATTGAATTCCTGTATTATTTCCCGCTGCTTTTTGCGCTTTCTGTGGCGGGCAGTCTGATTGGTACATACATGGCCCCGCCGACAGACAGAGACGTATTGAAAAAGTTTTACCGCACCGTCAGACCCTGGGGATTCTGGCAGCCTGTGCTCAATGATGTCAGACAGGACGATCCTGCCTTTGAACCCAATAAAAGGTTCAGGCTGGATATGTTTAATGTGGTACTCGGTATTGTGGCGCAACTTTGTATGACCCTGCTCCCCATGTACCTGGTATTGTCTATGCACCTTCCCTTGCTGGTAACAGTGCTTATATTAACCCTGATTGTCCTGATTCTGAAAAAAACCTGGTGGGACAAACTGGAAGATTGATCAAATTTAATTCGGGAATCATGCTCAAGAATTTTTACACACGACTGGAGAAAATGGAAAAAGCGCAGGAGCAGCTTTTGCAACGCCGCAATGAAATGCGGGAGGATGGTAATGGTATTATTGACCGCTATAAATACCCGGTACTTACAGCAGCCCATACCCCGCTTCACTGGAGGTATGATCTTAACCGGGACACGAATCCGTGGCTGATGGAACGGTTTTCCATCAATGCGGTGCTGAATGCAGGAGCTATTAAACTGCATGGCAAATACCTTGTAGTGGCCCGCGTGGAAGGGGCTGACAGGAAATCCTTTTTTGCCGTTGCCGAAAGTGCTAACGGGATAGATAATTTCAGGTTTTGGGATTACCCGGTACAAATGCCGGAAACAGATGTGCCGGATACCAATATCTACGATATGCGCCTGGTTCAGCATGAAGACGGCTGGATCTACGGACTTTTCTGTACAGAAAGACGCGATCCTGCCGCACCGGCCACAGATCAATCGGCAGCCATCGCCCAGTGCGGTATCGCCCGCACCCATGATCTGCGCCAATGGGAACGGTTACCTGATCTGAAAACAGGCTCCCCGCAGCAACGGAATGTGGTATTGCACCCGGAGTTTGTGAACGGTCGTTATGCCTTGTATACCCGCCCCCAGGATAAATTCATTGAAGCAGGCAAAGGCGGGGGAATCGGTTTCGGGCTCTGTGACTGTATGGAAGAAGCGGTAATCACCGAAGAAAAAGTGATTGACCCCAAAGTGTACCATACCGTATATGAAATGAAAAACGGACTTGGGCCGGCGCCGATCAGAACGGAAAAAGGATGGCTGCATCTTGCCCATGGTGTCAGAAACACCGCAGCCGGATTGCGGTATGTGCTGTATATGTTTATGACCAGCCTGGATGATATAACCCGGGTGATTTATAAGCCGGCCGGTTATTTTATGGCTCCCGAGGGGGATGAAAGGGTGGGTGATGTATCCAATGTGCTCTTCAGCAACGGCTGGATTGCGGATGATGACGGCACCGTTTATATTTATTATGCCTCTTCAGATACCCGGCTGCATGTTGCTGTCAGTTCTGTTGACAGGCTGCTGGATTATGTCATGCATACGGCGCCGGACGGATTCACCTCAGCAGCCTCAGTTCAGGTAATAAACCGGATTATTGAAAAAAACAGCACATCAACAGCAACCGGTGCAGGCCGGATAACCGGGGCCTCCTATTCAGAGTAATGGAATCTATATATACCGATACAATTGTTGCAGAACCGGTGCCGGTTAAGGAACTGGAAGAAGAGCTCAGCCGGATTCTCGGATACTGGGAACATACCGCCTTTGACAGGAAACGTAACCGGTTTTACGGAGCCGTTAGCCACCTGGATATTCCGGATGATAAGGCCCCCCTGGGAATAGTTATGTACAGCCGGATACTCTGGGCATTTTCCGCGGCCAGTACGTATACCGGAAGTCCGGATTACCTGCGGATGGCAGACCAGGCCTGGGAAGATATCGTCCGCTACTTTGAAGATCCGGAATGGGGAGCCGTGATCTGGTCGGTAACAGCCGAAGGCCGCCCCGGTGATACCAAAAAGCAATTATACGGGATCGCCTTCTGTATATATGCATTGGCGGAATACTACCGGATTAAAAAAGAACCCGCCATACTGGCAAAAGCTATTACTTATTACCGGCTCATTGAACAATACGGATTAGAAAAGGAATACAATGGTTATGTGGAGGCATTTACCCGAGACTGGAAACCGCTTGGAGATCTCCGGCTGAGTGAAAAGGATAACAATGAGCGCAAGACCATGAATACCCATCTGCATATCGTGGAAGCCTATGCCAATTTGTATTCTGTTTGGCCGGATGCAGAACTTCAGGAAAGAATCATTAATCTGCTCCGGCTTTTTGACAGGTATTTTATTGATCAGGAAACAGGACATCTCCGGCTCTTTTTCAATGATGAATGGGAATGCCGCTCAAGGCTGATTTCTTACGGACATGATATAGAAGCCGCCTGGCTGCTGCCCTATTGTGCCGGACAGGCAGGGCTCGGGGAATTGCAGAAAAAGTTTAATGCGTATGCGTCCCGTCTGGCAGAAGCGGCAGCAAGGGGACTGGATGGTGACGGTGGACTTTGGTATGAATTTGACCCCATAACCAGCCAGCTGATCCGGGAAAAACATTCCTGGCCACAGGCGGAGGCCTTGCCGGGCTTTCTCCATGTCTGGAAACTTACAGGAGAGGAGAAATACCTGAAAAAGATCCGCAGCTCATGGAACTTTATCCGCACATATTTAAGTGACCCGGTATCGGGGGAGTGGTTCTGGGGTATTCATGCCGATTATACAGTAATAAAAAAAGATAAAGCCGGCTTCTGGAAATGTCCTTACCATAATACAAGGGCCATTCTCAGTCTGCTCCGCTTTAATGAAAAATAAATTTGTATGCGTTCTTCATACTTAATCCCCTGGCTGTATGCAGCTCTTGGTCTGTTGACCGGTATTTCCGCCTCCTGTAAAAAGAACGGAGGAGGTACCCCCGATCCGAACCCTCCGGGTGATACGACGACCGTAAACCCGCAGGTAGACCCGCCCCTGGCCAGTACAATCGGCTTTTTCCTGGATGACTGGCAGCCCCGGAACTTTACCATCCCCACAAGCTTCACCAATACCACGGTACCGGCCGCTTCGGGTGTAACGGTAACGGTTGACCGCAGTTCAGTGATCACAAAAATTTCCCGGGGCTTTGCGGGTAATAACTCCAATCTCTGGATGGGACAGTTTGTAACAGAACCTGTTTTGCTGGATTATATCAGCAACCTGCATCCCCATATTATCCGTTTTCCCGGCGGCAGTATAAGCGATGTGTTTTTCTGGAATGCACTGCCGAATACACCCCCTGCCGATGCCCCGGCACAACTGGTTCAGGCGAATGGAAGTACAACAGCTGCCGGCTTTTGGTATGGGAAAAATACGGCCAGCTGGACATTCTCCGTGGAGAACTATTACAATATGCTGCAGCAAACCGGTAACCAGGGAATGATTACAATAAATTATGGGTATGCCCGCTATGGGACCGGTTTAAATCCGGTAGCCAGTGCCGCACACCTGGCAGCAGACTGGGTTCGCTATGATAACGGCCGTACAAAGTACTGGGAAATTGGTAATGAAAATTTCGGCGACTGGGAAGCCGGTTACCGGATTAATACATCGGTTAACCAGGACGGGCAGCCTGAGTTTCTTACAGGCCAGCTCTACGGGGAGCATTTTAAAGTCTTTGCCGATTCTATGCGAAAAGCTGCCCAGGAAACAGGGAAGACCATCTATATCGGAGCCGTATTGTCTGAGTCAACTCCTTTATCCTGGTGGACACCGACAGCTTCAGGGTGGAACACCGGGGTATTAAGCGGTGCAGGAAACAACCCGGATTATTTTATCGTCCATAATTATTATACCCCCTATCAGACCAACGCCAACGCCGATCTTATTCTCGGTACTCCCCAAACCGTTACTTCCACGATGATGGATTACGTGAAACAATGTCTTGCCACAGCCGGGCTGGTACAAAAGCCTGTTGTGCTGAACGAGTGGAATATATTCTCTACCGGCTCTAAGCAACAGGTATCTCATATTAACGGGTTGCATGCAACAATGGTTGCAGGGGAAGCCATAAAGAACAAATTCGGCATGACGGCCCGCTGGGACCTGGCCAACGGATGGGATAACGGAAATGATCACGGTATGTTTAATAACGGAGACGAGCCCGATGGGGTGCCTAAATGGAATCCGCGCCCCGCTTTTTTCCATTTATATTATTTTTCCCGTTACCTGGGCGACCGGCTGCTTAGCTCCGCATCCACCAGTCCGGATATTGTCAGTTATGCTTCTTCTTTCAGTTCAGGGGAAACAGGCGTGGCCCTTGTGAATAAAGGAGCGGATTCAAAATCAGTTGAGATAAAAATCAGCAATTTCCGAAAGGGTAGCCGGTTCTACTGGTACACCCTCACCGGCGGTACCGACAACGGGGAGTTTTCGAGAAAAACACTGGTCAATGGTATTGCAGGTACAAAGGCAGCCGGCGGACCGGATAATTATACATCCATTTATCCCAACGCCGCTTCAACTGCCGCCGGAATACGTGTGATCGTTCCCGGAAGAGCAGCTGTTTACCTGGTAGTGGCTAAACAATAACCATATGAAACAGATGCAACTATTTTGTGGCCTGTTCCTTTCCTGTTTTTTTCTTTCTGCCGGTGCGCAGGAAGCAAGAGTAGACAGCATTACAGGGGGGGTACTGGTATATCCTGTTAACAGCCACCCGGCAGCAGTGGTTAAACTGGAAGTATTGAATGAAAATATTATCCGTGTAGTGGCTTCACCCCTGAAAACCCCGGAGGAAAAAATGAGCCTCGTGGTTCTTCCGCAAAGCCCTTTCTCTGCCTGGCGGATCAGCCGGGAACCTGATAAAGTAAAGCTGGTAACCACTAAAATCCGGGCCGAAGTAAATATCCTGAACGGAGCAGTGGCATTTTATGATCAGCAGGGAAAAAAGTTGCTCGAAGAAGAAAAGGGAGGAAGAAGTTTTATACCGGTGATGCATGAAGGCAAAACCTTTTATTCCGTACAGCAATATTTCCGGGTATCGGAAGACGATACTTATTTTGGACTGGGCCAGCACCAGGACGACCTGTGGAACTATAAGAACCGACAGGTACTATTCTTTCAGAATAATACGGAGATCGCCGTCCCTTTTCTGCACTCCCTCAACCGGTACGGAATTCTCTGGGATAATTATTCACTGGGTAAAGCAGGGGATCTGCGGCCTTTCCGGCCCTTGTCGTCCCTGAAACTTTTTGACAAATCCGGACAGCAGGGATGGCTGACGGCTACCTATCTGAATGACCGGCATAAACCGGATGATATACTCTTTGAAAAAGCGGAATCGGATATATGGTACCCTTATATCAATGATACGAAACAAAAACTCCCGGCTGCATTCAGGCCGGAAAAAGGAAAGATAAGCTGGACCGGAAGCCTGGAAACAGCACAGACAGGGCAGTACCAGTTCCGTTTTACATATGGCGGATACTTCCGTTTTTTCGTAAATGGACAACTGCTGGCTGATAAATGGAGAATGGCCTGGAATCCCGGAACAGCGCTGGTGGATCTGCTGATGGAAGCAGGAAAAAAATATGCTGTGCAGATAGAATGGATTCCAGATGGAAATGAATCCTATATTTCTGCCTCTTTTCTGCCGCCGGCAGAAAAAGAAACAGCTGCGTTATTTGGTTTTGAAGCGGAAGCAGCCCGTTATATAGATTATTATTTTGTGTTCGGCCAGACACCGGATGAAGTAATCAGTGGTTACCGCCGGCTTACGGGGAAAGCGCCGATTGTACCCCGATGGGCCATGGGTTTCTGGCAAAGCCGGGAGCGGTATAAAACGCAGGAAGAATTACTGCAGACTGTTGCGGAATTCAGAAAAAGAAATATTCCGCTTGACAATATTGTTCAGGACTGGTTCTACTGGAAAGAAAACGAATGGGGAAGCCAGGATTTTGATCCCGGCCGTTTTCCGTCGCCCGACAGTATGATCCGCCTCCTGCATGAAAAATACCGGGCCCGTATTATGATCTCGGTATGGCCAAAATTTTATGAAGGCCTCAGCATCTATGATCAGTTCCATAAAAACGGCTGGTTGTATACCCGTAATATCGCTGACCGGCAAAAAGACTGGGTAGGCCCGGGTTATGTATCCACTTTTTATGATGTGTTTAATGCAAAGGCCCGTAAAGCTTTCTGGGAACTGCTCAATAAAAAAATTTACAGCCGGGGCATTGATGCATGGTGGATGGACGCCAGTGAGCCGGATATTCATTCGAATGTTTCTCCGGAAAAAAGGAAACAGCAGATGCAGCCTCTTCATTCCGGAACCGCTGCTGAATTTCTCAATGCCTATCCGTTGGTGAATGCGCAGGGTATTTATGAAGGACAACGGCAGACAGATACGGGGAAAAGAGTTTTCCTGCTGACCCGTTCCGCTTTCGCAGGCTCCCAACGGTATGCAGCCAGTGTCTGGAGCGGGGATATCGGGGCAAGATGGGAAGATATGCGTACGCAGATAACAGCCGGTTTAAACTATTCCCTTTCCGGACTTCCATACTGGACAATGGATATCGGCGGATTCGCGACCGAACAGCGGTATAACAAAGTGCCGATGGAGCAGGCTGACCTGGATGAATGGAGGGAGTTGCAGACACGCTGGTACCAGTGGGGCAGTTTTCTGCCCTTGTTCCGTTCGCATGGCCAGTTTCCTTATCGCGAATTATTCCATATCGCCCCGGAAGAGCATCCCGCTTATCAGAGCATGCTTTATTATAATAAACTGCGTTACCGGCTGCTTCCCTATACATATTCCCTGGCCGGAATGGCCTATCACCGGGATTATACGATTATGCGCGCGCTGGCAATGGATTTCTATACCGATAAAAGGGCTGTTAATGTTGCCGATCAGTTCTTGTTAGGCCCTTCCCTGATGGTTTGCCCTGTTTATACCTGTAAGGCCAGCGGACGGCAGGTATACCTTCCGGCGGGACAAGGCTGGTATGATTTCTATACAGGCAATTTCTTCAGCGGTGGTCAGGCTATACAGGCAGCGGCACCGTATGAAAAGGTACCCGTCTTTGTAAAGGAAGGATCGGTAATCCCGGCCGGACCGGCATTACAATACAGCGATGAAAAGCCGGCTGATCCGCTGCAACTGCACATCTATACAGGTAAAGACGCCACTTTTACATTGTACGAGGATGAGGGAGTGAATTATAATTATGAAAAAGGCCGCTTCTCCATGGTGCGGTTCCACTTTAACCAGGCTGAAAATACCCTTACTGTTTCAGACCGCGAAGGAAGTTTTAATGGCATGAAAGAGACCAGAACCTTCCTGATAAAAGTTATCAGCGCGGCCAGACCGGCAGGGTTGGACTTTGGGGAAAAGAATTTTTTTAAAAAAATTATTTACCGGGGAAAAAGAATAGTAATCCGGCTTGATAAATAATCCGCATTCAGTTAATGCAGACAACAATCTCGTTCAAAAAATGGCTGATGAAAGCAGGGCTCTTCCTGTTTGCTTTTCCCTTGCTTCAGGTACAGGCACAGGAGGGTTCCGCCCGTGAGCGGATTTGTATGGATAGTGACTGGCTCTTTTCATTCGGCCATCCTTCAGATCCGGCACGCGATTTTTATACCGGTACCGGTTATTTTTCCTGGCTGGCTAAAGCAGCTTATGGTGATGGGGCAGCTGCCGCAGATTTTGATGACCGTGCCTGGCGAAAACTTGATCTTCCGCATGACTGGGCGGTAGAACTCCCGTTCGATCCGGGAGGCAGCCTGAGCCATGGATTTAAGGCAATCGGCAGAAAGTTTCCCGAAAACAGCCTGGGATGGTACCGGAAACACTTTTTTATTCCGCAAACAGATGCCGGTAAACGGATCAGTATACAATTTGATGGCGTCTACAGAAATTTCAGTGTATGGGTTAATGGATTTTATCTCGGCACTGAACCCAGCGGATATACCGGTGTGGAATACAATCTTTCCGAATACCTGAATTACGGGGGCCAGAATACGATCGCTGTGCGGGTGGATGCCAGTATGGAGGAAGGCTGGTTTTATGAAGGCGCCGGTATTTACAGACATGTATGGCTGCAAAAAACCGCTCCCCTCCATGTAGCTGCACATGGCAGTTTTGTAACTACTGACGTTAATGAAGGGAATGCCCTGGTTCGGGTCTCCGTAACCGTGGCCAACGAACAACTGACACCGGCCGGGTTGTATATACAGCATAAGGTTATAGATTTTTCCGGTAAAGAAATCGCATCCGCAATCATTCAGGATTTTCAGTTGCAACCCTGGCAGAAAAAAGATTTGCACGCGTTGCTGTCTGTTCAGCAGCCCCGGTTATGGTCACCGGATACCCCCAGTCTCTATACCCTGGTTACAGAACTGTGGAGCGCTAATAAACTTTCCGACCGGTATACTACCGTTTTTGGGATCAGAACTATACGGTTTGATCCCGACAGCGGTTTTTTCCTGAATGGAAAGCATATTAAGATTAAGGGCACCAATAATCACCCGGATCATGCCGGTGTGGGAGCTGCCCTGCCTGATGCCTTGCAGGTTTACCGTATCCGGAAACTGAAAGAGCTTGGGGCCAATGCTTACCGCACCTCCCATAATCCACCAACACCAGAACTGCTGGATATATGCGACAGCCTCGGTATGCTGGTGATTGATGAAAACCGCCTGATGGGTGTCAGCACTTATCACGTTGAATACCTGAAACGGTTTATGGTTCGTGACAGGAATCATCCTTCCGTGATCAGCTGGAGTATAGGGAATGAGGAGTGGGGGATAGAAGGCAATGAAAAAGGGGCCCGCATCGCGCAAACCATGGAGGCATACGCCAGAACGATTGACAGCACAAGGGGCATCACCGCCGCCATCAGCGGAGGATGGCAGTCCGGAATCTCCAATGTTATCGGCATTATGGGGGTCAATTATATCGGACAGATTGATACCGATGAGCACCACCGGAAATTTCCCCGCCAGCCTATGTGGGGAACAGAAGAAGGAAGCACCCGCGCCACCCGCGGTATTTACCGGTACGATACCACCGCCCAGTGGATTCCTGCCTATGATGCCCGTCCCTACCCGCATTTTAAAACAATTGAAGAGGGCTGGAAGCATTATATGGCGCGTGATTACCTGGCCGGCATGTTTATCTGGACAGGCTTTGATTACCGCGGTGAGCCAACACCCTTTGGTTGGCCATCGGTTACATCCTATTTCGGGATGTATGATTTATGCGGCTTTCCCAAAGACAATGTATGGTATTTAAAAAGCTGGTGGACCCGGGATACCATACTGCATATCCTTCCGCACTGGAACTGGAAAGGGGAAGAAGGTAAACGTAAAGATGTATGGGTATACAGTAACTGTGAGGAAGTGGAACTGTTGCTGAATGGTAAAAGCCTGGGCAGAAAGAAGATGCCACTCCTTGGTCACCTTGAATGGGAAACCGTCTATCAGCCCGGAGTTCTTGAGGCCAGGGGCTTCCGGAACGGGAAAAGAATTGCGTTGAAAAAAATGATCACAACAGGATGGGCGGCGGCTGCTTCCTTAACAGCTGACAGAAGCGTTATTCAGGCCGACGGGAAAGATATCTCTGTGATCAGTGTTGCGGTAAAAGACAGGAATGGCTTGCACATTCCGGATGCGGCCCATATGTTTAATTTTTCCGTAACTGGTCCGGGGCGTATCATAGGCGTTGGCAACGGGAATCCCACTTCCCTGGAAGCTGAGCGCTTTATTGAAAATATTCAAACCGTTAAACCGAAACTTTTATCCGAGAAAATAGTCAGTCATTTACCCGATACCCTGTCACAGTCATTTTTGACAGCGGACAACAGCGGATGGGGTAAGCCTTTTGCTGAGGAGCGGGATAGTGTCTTCGGCAGAAAAGCGCCATTTGTGATTTATAAAGGCCATTTTGTGTTGCCGGAATTCGGGAAGGAAACTTCGGTTACTTTTTTCAGTAAAAGTATCGGCCGGGAACAGGCTTTATATATCAACGGACATAAAATTACCGGTATGCTAAAGGGCTGGCAGGAAATTCCTCTTTCCCCGGCATGGCTAAAGCCCGGCGAAAACAGTATCGTTATAGTTGCAGTCCCCTTACTGAAAGACAGACCCTGGGATGAAATAAACAAAGACCCCGGTACTATTCGGCTTTTAACACCTGCGCCCGGTTGGAGAAGGAAGCTTTTCAGCGGATATGCCCAGGTATTACTTCAGTCAACCGGAGAGGCGGGTGATATTCTGCTGACCGCAACGGCTGAGGGACTGCCCTCTGAAACAATCAGAATAAAAGCGGAGTTAAAATAATGAAACAAACGATCATGAAAAATACATTCCTTTTCTGTGCTGTTTTTGCCGGTATTAGTGCCGGTGCACAAAAACCCGCTGTTTCTGTGGAAGCACAGGCAGCCGCGCTGGTTAAGAAAATGACCCTGGAAGAAAAAGCCGGTCAGATGACACAGGTCACCCTCGCTGTTATTGCCAAAGGAGGCTGGGCCAATGAGGATGGCAGTATTGATCCGGCTGCACTTAAAAAAGCTGTGGTAGATTACAAAGTAGGTTCCCTCCTGAATACCACAGCACATGCCCTGCCGGTTGAAATCTGGCGGAACCTGATGAAACAGATCCAGGATGAAGTGCAGTATACCCGGCTGAAAATTCCGGTAGTATACGGGCTGGATGCTATACACGGGCAGACCTATACACTCGGTGCTACGCTCTTTCCGCAAAACTTAGCCATGGCAGCCACCCGAAATCCCGCCCTGGTTCGCCAGGCAGCCAAAGTAACAGCCATGGAATTGCGTTCTTCCGGCGTTCGCTGGAATTTTGCACCTGTTCTGGATATCGGCCGCCAGCCGCTCTGGAGCCGGTTCCCCGAAACATACGGGGAGGATGTATATATAGTGAAAACGATGGGCGCAGCAGCAGTAAAAGCCTATGAGGAAGACGGATTGAAAAACCCGACAGCCGTGGCTACCAGTCTGAAACATTACCTGGGCTATTCGGCCTCCCGAAACGGAAAAGACCGCACCCCCATTTATCTGCCGGAAATTGAATTGCGGGAGTATTATTTGCCCCAGTTCCGGGAGGCGGTAAAAACAGGTTCGGCTTCTGTAATGGTCAATTCCAGTGAAATCAACGGCACGCCGGTGCATGCGAGCCGGTATCTTCTTACAGATGTTTTGCGGAAAGAACTGGGCTTTGAAGGGGTGATTGTTACTGACTGGGAAGATATCAAGCGGTTACATGACCGGCATAATGTGGCAGCCAGTCCCCGCGAAGCCGTGGTGATGGCCGTGAATGCCGGCATTGACATGAGTATGGTTCCGTCCGACTATTCATTTTATGAATTGCTCATTGAAGCGGTGAAAAAAGGCGAAGTGCCGATGAGCAGGATAGATGATGCAGTGAAACGGATCCTGGTGATGAAATTTAAACTGGGTCTTTTTGATAATCCTTATCCTGAACCGGCCAGTTTTGGCAATTTCGGAAAACCGGAATACCAGCAAAATGCGCTGGATGCCGCAAGAGAAGCCATGACCCTGCTGAAAAACCAGGATAATATACTGCCGCTGCATAAGCATAAAAAAATTCTGGTGGCAGGTCCCGCGGCACAAAGTCTGAGTGCGCTGAATGGCTGCTGGAGTTATACCTGGCAGGGAAATGTGGACAAATGGTATCCGGCAGACAGCCGGACTATTTTCCAGGCATTCGTGGAGAAGGCCGGCGCGGAGAATGTTTTCACCACCACGGAGAAGGGATTCGACAGCCCGCAGAACTACGATGCGAACGCCCTTCGTAAGGCAGCTGACAGGGCAGATATCATTGTTCTTTGTATCGGCGAAAACGCGTATGCCGAAAGTCCGGGAAATACCCGCGACCTGGCACTGCCTGAAGAACAGGAGACGCTGGTAAAAACGGCCATCATGACCGGGAAACCTGTAATCCTCGTTCTCACCGAAGGGCGCCCCCGGTTTATTACCTCAGTTGAGCCCGGTGTCAAAGGAATCCTGATGGCGTACTGGAGCGGGAAAAAAACAGCTGAAGCCATTGCAGATGTGTTATACGGAGACTATAACCCCAATGGACGTTTGCCCTTTACCTATCACCGCAGTATGGGAGAAATAGTGCTGTATGACCGGAAGCCCACTGAAGAAGTCCGTGAAGTGTTTAATGACAATATCAATACCGGCTATGATCCTCTGTACCCCTTTGGGTATGGCCTGAGTTATACAAGATTTGTTTACAGTGATCTCATGCTCAGTTCTGAGCAAATGAAAGCCGGTGGCAGCATTACTGTAAGTGTAAAAGTGAAAAATGCAGGGGAACGGGCCGGAAAACATACTGTTGAACTCTATACCCGTGATCTGTATGCCAGTATAACCCCCAGTATGAGGCGACTCCGGGCTTTTGAAAAAATCAGCCTGGCGCCAGGGGAAGAAAAAACAATATCCTTCACCCTTAAACCGGAAGATCTGGCTTTTGTGAATGCATCCCTTAAAACGGTAACTGAACCCGGTCAGTTTGAAGTGATCATCGGTGAGCTGAAGAAACTGTTTACTTACCTATAACAAGGATCTCCATGATTTTCCTGTACAGAGGCATATTGCTGTTATTATTAACGCTGGTCATTGAAAGAGTTCAGGCTGCGCCCCCCGTGTTTTATACACCCGGTCATCCTTTTATCCGTTATATGGGCCGGATTGATTTTACCCGTCCTGATTTACCCAGATTCTGGCAGCCGGGGGTGACTGTAAGTTTCCGGTTCAAAGGGGAGGATGCACTTATTTACCTGAGAGATGAACAGCTCTGGGGAACGAATCAGAATTATATTGAACTGGTAGTGGACGGGCAGGCTGTTCGGTTGCAGACTACCGGAAAAAGAGATACAATATCTGTTAAACCCTGGCTTGGCAAAGTAAAAAATCATACGGTTATTCTCTGCAAAAATACGGAAGCGAATATCGGTTACCTGGAATTTGAAGGCGTTCGCTGTGAAGCGCTCCTGAAACCAGCTGCCCTTCCGGCGAGGAAAATAGAAGCAATCGGCAATTCCATTACCTGCGGGGCCAGTGCGGATACAGCTGCTGTTCCCTGTGGAAAAGGGAAATGGCAGGATCAGCACAACGCCTGGCTGAGTTATGCTGCAGTATCGGCCCGTCAACTGAATGCACAGGTACATCTTTCTTCCGTATCCGGAATCGGCCTGATGCGAAGTTGCTGCAATATGGATATTATTATGCCGCAGGTTTATGATAAAATCAGCATGCGTGACGATACAATCGGCTGGGACTTTGGCCGGTACCAGCCCGATCTGGTAACCGTCTGCCTGGGACAGAATGACGGGATACAACCACCGGATCAGTTTCGAAACAATTATTTGCAATTTCTTAACCGGCTGCGGTTTTATTATCCCCGGTCCCGGATTCTGCTCCTCAGCAGTCCGATGGCAGATAATAACCTGCGGGAATTTTTACGGTCCGCCCTGCAGGATGTAGTTGCGCAACGGCAGTCTGCGGGTGACAGGCGGATCAGCTATCATGTTTTTGAAAAGGCGTATACCGGGGGCTGTGATTACCATCCTTCAGTCACTGAGCACGGACAGATCGCCATGGAACTGACTGCAGTGATAAAAAAAATCATGAAATGGAACTGATTTTGGGCAACAAACTGAACTGGTGTAGCTTTCAGGGTATAAAACAAATCTATGTACACTGCAGCAACTGACCGATACAACCGGATGCGTTATAACCGCTCCGGGAAGAGTGGTATCCTATTGCCTGTGATATCACTGGGATTATGGCAGAATTTTGGTACCGCTGACGAATATGCGAAAATGAAGCATATTGTACTTGGCGCTTTTGACAGGGGGGTTAACCATTTTGACCTGGCTAATAATTATGGCCCACCCGGAGGAGAAGCTGAAAGGAATTTTGGACGGATGCTGAAAGATGAACTGGCGGCTTACCGGGACGAACTTTTTATATCCACCAAAGCCGGTTATTATATGTGGCCCGGCCCTTACGGAGAATGGGGGTCAAAAAAATCCCTTGTAGCCAGTTGTGATCAGAGTCTTAAACGGATGGGACTGGAATATGTGGACGTATTTTATTCCCACCGGCCGGATCCGCATACACCGGTTGAAGAAACGATGCAGGCGCTTGATTATATCGTTCGCAGCGGAAGGGCATTGTATGCGGGCATATCAAATTATGATGCCGCCCGTACCCGTAAAGCGGCTGCCATTCTGAAAGAACTGGGCACTTCCTGTCTCCTGAACCAGCCGCGTTATTCCCTGCTCGACCGGTGGGTGGAAAAACCAGCTACAGACGATAAGCGGTCACTACTCGATGTAACGGAAGAAGAGGGGATGGGGTGTATTGTATTTTCACCGCTTGCCCAGGGCCGGTTAACTGATAAATACCTCAAAGGGGTGCCGGCTGATTCCAGGGCCGGACGCGGCTTGCCCAATGGCGCTATCGGGGAAAAAGATCTTCCGGCAGAAATGCTGGAACGGATTAAAAAACTCAATAAGCTGGCTGGAAACAGGGGGCAGACACTGGCACAAATGGCCATTGCCTGGTTGCTGCGCGATCCGCGGGTGACGTCCGTTTTAATCGGAGCCAGCAACCTCGAACAGCTGGAGAACAGTCTGGAGGCCCAGAACGGTCCGGCTTTTACGGCCGGAGAATTAGCAGCAATTGAAACTATTCTTAATTCATAAGCCATGCGGAAAAAGGGGATCACGCTTATATTGATACTGACCGTGTTTACAGCGGGCGGGCAGCAAACAAAAAGCTGGGAGTTACATTCGCCGCAGGGAAGGAACACAATACGCATACAGGCGGATACTGCCCTGCACTGGTCTGTTAGCCATGGACCAATTCCTGTTCTCAGTCCCTCGCCGCTGGGTTTGGAAAGTAATATTTCCCTGTTTCCAATGGGGGCAGCCTTTATCCGTTCTGTAAAGAAGAATAAATTTTCAGGCGCTTTTGCAGCCATTGCCTATAAAAAAGACAGTGTACAGAATGAATACAATGAACTGGATCTGCAATACAAAGGAGGTTACGGGGTATTGTTCCGGGCTTATGATGACGGGGTGGCCTGCAGATTCTACACTATGCTGGATAAAGAACAACTGATCAGCCGGGAAAAAACCGGATTTCATTTTCCGGACGACCCGCAATTATTTATTCCGTTCACCAGCGACCTGCGGCAGGGAGAAAAGTATTCCTGTTCTTTTGAAGAATTCTATACATCCACCCGTATGGAAGATATGCCTCCCGATACACTGGGTTATCTGCCTCTTCTTATACAATATAATGATACGGTAAAAGCCGTTTTGCTGGAGGCCGATGTACAGGATTATCCGGCTATGTTTGTTCAGAAACATTCCGGAAGACCAAACAGCCTGAATAGCGCTTTTGCATCATTCCCGGCGGAAGAAGCCACCCGTGGTAAATATGGGATCAATTATGCCGTAACCAGCCGGGAGCATTATATAGCACGTATCCGGGGGGTACGCCATTTTCCTTGGAGGGTACTAGTAATCAGTGATCATGACAGGGAACTGCTGAACAATGATATGGTTCAGCGTTTGTCTGAGCCTTCCCGGATTGCAGACCCTTCGTGGATTAAAACCGGCAAAGTGGCCTGGGACTGGTGGAATGACTGGAATATTACCGGGGTAACGTTTAAGGCGGGGATCAACACCCTTACCTATAAACACTATATTGATTTTGCGGCCCGGAATAAACTGGAATATGTGGTGCTTGATGAAGGATGGAGTGATGACTGGGATCTGCTGAAACTGAATCCGGCCGTTGACCTGATGAAACTGGCGGACTATGCAAAGAATAAAAATGTGGGGCTGATACTCTGGACCACCTGGTATGCCCTGTTGCAGGATACAGAAGGTCTTTGTGCACGGTACGCAGCAATGGGAATCAGAGGGTTTAAAGTGGATTTTATTGACCGGAACGATCAGAAGGCAGTATTGTCGTGTTACAAAATTGCCGAAACAGCGGCCCGGCATAAACTGCTGCTTGATTTTCACGGGGTGTTTGCGCCACAGGGATTACAACGCACCTGGCCCAATGTGGTCAATTTTGAAGGCGTGCGCGGAATGGAATATATGAAGTGGAGTGCGGATGACCGGGTAGCAGAACATGCGGTAAGACTTCCTTTTGTCCGGATGGTGGCCGGTCCGATGGATTATACTCCCGGCGCTTTCCGTAACCGCACGCGGAAAAATGCTTTTCCCAGCCATAGTCTTCCCCAAAGTCTCGGTACCCGTTGCAGCCAGCTGGCGATGTATATTGTATATGAAGCGCCGCTTCAGATGCTGGCTGATAATCCATCGGTTTATACAAAAGAGCAGGAGTGTACAGATTTTATTGCTGCTATTCCTGCCAGCTTCAGCGAAACCATTGCCCTTGACGGCCGGTTTGGAGAATATGCCGTTGTGGCCAGGAGAAAGGGGACTGACTGGTATATTGGGGGGCTGACGAACTGGAATGAGCGAGTGGTCACCCTTGATTTTTCCTTCCTGCCGGCGGGCCGATATAAAGCGGAGATTTTCCGGGACGGAGCGAATGCGGACAGGGATGCAACGGATTACCGGAAAGAAACCAGGGAAATCAATTCTTCCCAATCCTTGCAGGTGCAACTGGCTCCGGGGGGAGGTTTCGCGATCCGGCTTTCTCCTTTATAAAAAAAAGAAACTATGAAACATTTTTCTGTTGTCCTGGCTTTGTTAATGGCAGCAGCAGCCCTGCCGGCACAACCCGTAAAACAGCACGGGCAGTTATCCGTTAAGGGTGTTCAGCTGGTGGATGTTTCCGGTGAGCCGGTGGTTCTGCACGGTATGAGTTTTGGATGGCATAATCTCTGGCCACGCTTTTATAATAAGGGCGCGGTGAAAGAACTCGTGCGGAAATGGGGGAGTACAGTTGTCAGGGCTTCCATGGGTATTGAACTGAATGAACGCGGATATCTTCAGCAGCCGGCTGAATCTGAAAGACTGATCCGGAAAGTAGTGGAGGCCTGTATCCGGATGGATGTTTATGTAATCGTTGACTGGCATGATCATAATATTCATGAAAAGGAAGCGGTTGATTTTTTTTCACGGATGGCAGCTGATTACGGGAAGTACCCGCATGTAATCTGGGAAATATTCAATGAACCCGATTACGAAACCTGGCAGGAAGTGAAACGTTACTCGCAACACGTAATTGCGGCTATACGGGAGCGTGATCCGGATAATATTATTCTGGTGGGCTCACCCCGGTGGGATCAGGATATCCACCTGGCGGCTGCTGATCCTGTGAGCGGCTATACGAACCTGATGTATACCATGCATTTTTATGCCGGTACACACAAAAAATGGCTGCGTGACCGGACAGATGAAGCCATTCTGAAAGGACTCCCTGTTTTTATTTCAGAATGTGCCGGTATGGAAGCTACCGGTGACGGTCCGCTTGACCGGGAAGAGTGGGATGCGTATGTGCGATGGATGGACCAGCGGAAACTGAGCTGGGTTGCCTGGTCGGTATCTGACAAAAAGGAAACCTGTTCGGTTCTGGAGCCCTCCGCCCGTTCAAAGGGCAGATGGGGGCATGCGGTGGTAAAAGAATGGGGCCGGCTGGTCCGTCAGTACCTGTTGCGATACAGGTAGGATTTATACAAAGCAATTTTCCTTTAATACGACAGATCAATTACGTACGGGGCTGGCGGTTTTTGCTATTGTATCACCCGGGTTCGGATTGTACCTTCACGCCACAATCCGGAGTCATGAAAGGAAGAATATTAGCAGGTATCCTTATTGTCAGTTTTCTTATCCAGTCCTGTTCCCGTGCCATGACCCCTTACCAGGCAGCGAATAACCCCCGGGGTAAACGTTGCGCTGTTATCCGTTAAAGAAGAAGACGGTTGCCGGATTATTCCCCGCCAAATACATTATTAACGGCGCCTTCCAGCATCGGAAATTTTTCCACCACAAAACTTTTAATAGCCGCAATGGCTTTTTTTGCCTGCTCATCCGTGAGTCCGGCTTCTGCTTTCAGTTTTTCAATCAGTTCCTGCATAGTAGCTGTTTTATTATCCGCAAAATATGAAAGGTTTGGCAGCGCCAAACCTTTTAATCAGTTATTTATACCCGGATCCTGCTTCCCTTCTCCTCAGGCTACTTTCAGCATACTCAGCTTGCTCTTGTCAAACTTACGTTTGGTGTATTCAAGGTCAAGCACAAACTGGGTCTCCTGGGATGAGGGCAGTTCGTACATGGCATCAATTAGAATATTTTCGCAGATACTGCGTAAGCCACGGGCGCCAAGTTTGTACTCCATGGCTTTCTCCACCATAAAGTCCAGAACATCTTCTTCAATGACAAGCCGGATGCCTTCCAGTTCAAACAATTTGGTGTATTGTTTTACCAGGGCGTTTTTAGGTTCGGTAAGAATGGCCCGGAGTGTGGCTGCATCCAGGGGATCCAGGTGGGTTACCACCGGTAAACGGCCCAGTAATTCAGGGATCAGGCCGAACTGTTTCAGGTCAGTGGCATTTACATAACGCAGGAGATTCTTTTTCATGCTATCCTGCTGTTCCTTATCCACATTAAAGCCGATGGTATTGGTCTGTACCCGGCGGGCAATAATTTTATCAATACCGTCAAAGGCGCCGCCACAAATAAAAAGTATATTCTGGGTATTGATTTTTATGAGCTTTTGCTCAGGGTGTTTGCGTCCGCCCTGGGGGGGCACCAGTACATCAGTACCTTCCAGCAGTTTCAGCATACCCTGCTGCACACCCTCACCACTTACATCACGGGTAATGGAAGGGTTGTCTCCTTTGCGGGCAATTTTATCAATTTCGTCAATATACACAATCCCTCTTTCAGCGGCTGCCACATCATAATTACAAACCTGCAGCAGGCGGGTAAGAATGCTTTCCACATCCTCTCCTACATAACCAGCTTCTGTAAACACAGTGGCGTCCACAATAGCAAAGGGAACATTGAGCATCCGGGCGATACTTTTGGCAAGCAGGGTTTTCCCTGTTCCAGTTTCGCCCACCATGATAATATTACTTTTTTCTATTTCAATCTCATTGCCGGCATTCAGATCGGCTGTCTTATGCTGTAACCGTTTGTAATGATTGTAAACGGCCACCGCCAGCACTTTTTTGGCCTCCTCCTGTCCGATGGCATATTCATCCAGGAACTTCTTGATTTCCATCGGTTTTTTTACCGACAGCTTAAATGAAGCATTGGCTTTTTCGTCTTTTATTGTCAGTTCCTGCTCAATGATCTCACGGGCATGCTCCACGCAGTTTTCACAGATATGCCCTTCCTGGCCTGCTATCAGGATCTTCACTTCATCGCGGCTCCGGCCACAAAAGGAGCAATGCAGGGGGTTTTTCGCCATAGTTTCTTAACCTTAACTTAATCCTAAACGGTTTTTAGGCCAATTTGTAACATACAAAGTTAAAAAACCGCCCTGAAAAGGGCGGTTTTATTTCCTCTGCAGAGTATATTACCTGATAATCAATTTATTATAAAGATGTGACTAAGTGGTCAGCAATCCCATACTCTATGGCCTGACGGGCATCCATCCAATAATCCCTGTCAAAGTCTTTCATGATTTGTTCTACCGTTTTTCCGCAATTCTTCGCCAGAATGCCGGCACCGATTTCTTTCACCCGGCGGGTTTGCTCCGCCTGGATTTCAAGGTCGGCACTTACTCCCTGGATATAACCTCCAAGGGAAGGCTGGTGAATCATTACCTCCCCGTGGGGGAAAATAAAACGCTTCCCTTTTTCCCCCCCGCTGAGCAGGATACTGCCCATAGAGGCGGCCAGTCCCATACAAATGGTACTTACCGGGCTCTTGATCATTTGCATGGTGTCGTAGATAACCATACCGCTGGTGACCACCCCTCCGGGACTGTTAATATAAAATCTGATCTCCTCGCCGGGTTTGTCAGCATCCAGCAGTAATAATTTGCTGACTACGTCTTTTGCACTTTTGTCATCCACAACACCCCAGAGGTATACGGCCCGCTTCTCAAAAAAATAACGTTCCAGTTTTTTGCCAAATAATCCCAGGTCACTCTTAGGTTGTTCTTCTTTTTCTTCTTCGTCTTCCATCCGTAAAGGGCCGGGAAGGGTGCTGGTATAGTAGCTATGTTTCGGGTTCATAGTTTAATATTAGTGGTAAGGTTAATCTTTTTTCTGTTTTCTGGGATTGGTCAGCAGCACTTCGTCCACCAGTCCGTACTCTTTCGCTTCAGCCGCTGTCATCCAGTTATCACGGTCAAAATCACGTTCAATCTGGTCAATCGGTTTGCCGGTATGCACCTGTACGACCTCGTAGAGCTCCTTTTTGAGTTTTCGGATCTCATTGACTGTAATTTCAATATCACTGGCCTGGCCGCCAATGGCCCCGCTTGGCTGGTGCATCATGATCCGGGAATGTTTTAATGCCGCTCTTTTGCCATGGGTGCCGGCTCCCAGCAGCACACAGGCCATGGAAGCCGCTACGCCGATACATATAGTGGCGATATCCGGACTCACATATTGCATAGTGTCATATACTCCGAGTCCGGAATAGACACTTCCCCCCGGGCTGTTGATATACATATTGATGTCGCGGGAGCGGTCGGTGGAATCGAGGAATAGTAACTGGGCGGTGACAATATTGGCGATTTCATCATTGATCGGGTAACCGAGGAAAATAATCCGGTCCATCATCAGGCGGCTGTATACGTCCATTACCGCCACATTCAGGGAACGTTCCTCGATAATATTCGGTGTCATAGCCGTTACCAGGTGTGAGGCATAGCTGTGCAGCGTATTGCTCGACAGCCCCTGGTGTTTTACTGCATATTTTTCAAACTCAGAATTAAATGTCATGGTATGATTCGTTGAAATGTTAACGGGTGAAACCCGGATTGGTTTACTGGGACCTGCTCCGGTTTTTCATCACCCTCAAATATCCGTCCAAATGCCCGAACCGCAAAATCAATGACGGAAAGGCAGGGATACCTGTCAGTTGACCACCCCCGGTGTCAGTTCATGTAAAAAAGGAAGTCGCCCTTAAGACGACTTCATCTGTTATTTGGTTCGTTTACTTCCTTCCGTCCGGGCTGTTCAGGCAGGGCGGAATGCTCAATGGTGATGGTGCTGGTGTTCTTCCACCATCTTTGTAAATTCATCCGCGCTGATAGGCTGATCTTTCGGATTTACCTGGCCGGCACCCCATTCAAAAATTTTCTGGGTCTGGAGACGGTTATAAGCATCTTCCACATATTTCCGGTCTTTCATCATCTTTTCCACATAGTCATTCACCCAGGGCTGGTCGTCGCTTAGACCAGATCCGCCCATATAACTGAAAAGTTGCTGTTTGGCAAATGCTTTAACTTCTTCCGGGCTCACCTGTATGGCATTGTCCTGTACAATTTTATCAGATATCAGGGTCCATTTCAGCTGGTTCAGGAATTTGGGGAATTCGGCTTCCACTTCTTCGTCTGTTTTCGGCTGCTCACCCTGCGTTTTGATCCATTTTTTGAGAAAAGCTTCGGGGAAGCTGATTTCAGTCTGGTCAACCAGGATATGAAATACCTGGTCGTGGATCTGGTTCAGGGCCTGGCTGTTCCAGTAGGCCTGTATTTCCTCCCGTATCTTTTGCCGGAAAGCTTCTTCCGTACTCACTTCCTGCCCGGGATAAAGCTGGTTGAAAAACTCTTCATTCAGTTCCCTTTTTTCCAGCAGACCGATTTTGGTTATTTCAATTTTAAAATACTTTTCCGCAGCGGAGGGGTCATTTTTATCCAGCCCCAGGTCACCGGAGATCCATTCTCTTTCCTTTTCTTCAAAAGCGTTCAGAAGGGTGGTTACTTCCGCATCCCCAGTTTTTTTGCCGGTCCAGTTTTTCCTGAACCCTTCGGCAAAATAGCGTACAAGAATGGAATTGTCTTTGCTGATACCTCCTTCCACCGGATTGCCGGCAGCATCTGTTTCAGTAAAATGCAGGTTCAGCACATGGTCATCAGAATCCACGGTTTCCATATCCTTCATATTACCATACCGGTTTTGTAAACGGGTAACTTCGCTTTCCACCATTTCATCGGTAACCGTTACTACATAACGGGTAGTCGCGGCTTTGCCAAGATCTGCCAGCGCAAAAGCCGGCTTGTTGCCGATTTCAAAGTGAAATACGTAGTCGGCCGGATTATTTACATCCAGCTGCTGTAAATCGGATTCCAGCGGGAGAGGCTGGGCAAAAATCTCCAGATTCTCCTGTTGCAGGTAACCGATCAGTTCACGGTCCACCGACTTCAGCACTTCATCGGTAAACAGGGAAGGGCCGTACATTTTTTTAATCAGTCCGGCAGGAACCATCCCTTTCCGGAAGCCGGGGATATTGGCTTTTTTACTGTATTCTTTCAGTGACTTTTCAAAAGCGGGCAGGTAATCTGTTTTTTCCAGCTTAACGGTAAGCTTCTCATGCAGCAGACCGATGTTTTCTTTACTTATTGTTGCCATTGTTGTGCGATGTTGACATAGTTTGTATTTACTGGCTGAAAAGAACCCGTCAGCCTGTCAACGAGCCAACCGGTTTACTTTTCAGTTTGAAGTCCGGATGGAGGGACTCGAACCCCCACACCTTGCGGCATCAGATCCTAAGTCTGACGTGTCTACCAATTTCACCACATCCGGAAAAAAGAACCAAAGAGCCAAAGAACCAAGAACCAACCTCTCAACCTCTCAACCTCTCAACCTCTCAACCTCTCAACCTCTCAACCTCTCAACCTCTCAACCTCCTTTCAAACGGGCAGCAAAGGTAGGGCATTTTGGGATATGCGGGCTCAGGGATAATTAATCCGGATCAAGTCAAAAAAACAGGGATTTCCGATTTCAGACAGCCGGAAATTAATTGTAGCTTGGGCACCTTTCCGGATAGCTGTCCCGTTTTTATCGGAACCAGGGATCCTTTTAATATCTGAGTCCTGGAACAACCTGTGCGACGGACGCACATTGTTTTTACACACCAAACTAATTGCAGATGAGAAAATTGTATCTACTCCTTCTGGGGTACAGCCTTGTTCATTTTGTACATGGACAAAACCCCGCCACAACATTTACCATTGCCAACCGGCAGATTCAGTTGCCCTGCGGTACATCTTGTACAAGTATCAGCGCGCAGGTGCCTCACCTGAAGCAATCCGACAGTTATGTAATCACCAATCCTCCCTATGTTCCATTTGACTATGTCACAGCCGGCGGAGTGGATATCCGCAGCCTGATCAGCGGGTCTTATTATGACGACCGGTGGACATCCAAGGTTCCCATCAGTTTTCCGTTTTGCTATTACGGAATTACTTACCCGACGCTAGTCATTGGTACCAACTCCGCGATTACATTCGACAGCAGCCGGGCAGGCACGGGCAGTGGTTATTCCATCAGTTCCACTACAGGCGCCATTCCGAACAGCAGTTACGCGCCTGCCATGATTTTTGGCCCCTACCATGATATTGATATTGATGAGCCCTCTGCTAATAAACGTATTGAATACCGGGTGGAAGGGGTAGCCCCTAAAAGACGGTTTATCGCGAGTTATTTTGAAGTGCCCTATTTCAGCAGCAGTTGCGCCGGCAGCCTGGCCACCCATATGATGGTGCTTTATGAGAGTACAGGCATTGTGGAAGTCTATATAAAAGACAAACCTTTTTGCACCGGCTGGAATAACGGGATGACCATACTCGGAATGCAGAACCAGGGCCGTACAGATGCTATTGCCGCTCCGGGAAAAAATGCCACGCAATGGGGTACCAACGGGATAGATTCCTGCTGGCGCTTTATACCCGGCGGAGGCAGTTCCCGGCTTAAATCGGCCCGTCTGCTGGTAAACGGCACCCCGGTTGCCAACGCCGATACCAGTACCACTGCTGCCGGGGTACTGAACCTGAACTTTCCCAATCTTTGCCCTGCTGCTGACAGCACGGACTATGTGATTGAGGTCATTTACGGTCAGTGTAACAACCCGTCAGCTGATGTAGTGTTTACCGATACGGTATTTGTGAAAAAAGACCAGGCCCCGGCACTCTCCTATACCAAAACAGATGCCACCTGTACTACCGGCGGTTCCATCAGCATGACGGCCACCGGGGGCGGAGCCGCCACAAACGAATTCAGTATTGATAACGGGGTTACTTATCATTCATCCGGCAGTTTTTCGAATCTGGCTCCGGGCACTTACCAGCTCCGGGTACGCAAAACCGGGTCTGACTGTGCCTCTCCCGTTCAGGCTGTTACCGTTATCCGCACTGATAATCTCACGTTCAATTCTGGAAGCGGCGGCACAATTTGTTTCGGAGCCTCCTTTACCCCTTCAGTAACGGGCAATGCCACAAGCTGGTCCTGGCTGCCGGCAACAGGGGTCAGTAATCCGGCCATCGCCAACCCGGTACTGAGTCCGCAGGCCACCACTACCTATACCGTAACCGGTACCCTGGGGGCTTGTACCAAACAGGCAACACTTACTGTTACCGTTGTGCCGGGTGCTGTAGCGGATGCAGGTCCCGATGCCATCATCATAGCCGGTGATGCGCATGCCATGCAGGCCACCGGGTCTGCCGGCACCTATAGCTGGACGCCTGCGAGCGGGTTAAGTGCAGCTACAGTGCTTAATCCCAAAGCTACTCCGCAGGCCACCACTACCTATTCCCTGCAGGTAACAACTCCCCAGGGATGCATTGCCACAGATAATATGACAATCACCGTTGTACCCTATTGTATCAAACCCATGAATGCCTTTACACCAAACGGGGATGGGGTCAACGACCGCTGGCTGATCACAAACGGAAATTGTCTTTCCAAAGCCACTGCCCAGGTCTTCAACCGCTATGGCGCCAAAGTGTTTGAGTCAAATGATTATAAAAACACCTGGGAAGGTACTTATGAAGGGAAACCCCTTCCGGATGGTACGTATTACTATGTGATTGCTTATACACTGCTCAACGGCAGAACAGAATACCTGAAAGGTAATGTGACAATTCTTCGTTAACCCGCAAATTGAATCAGTATGAATCGTTCTATAGTTTTTTTAATTGTTCTTCTGTCAGCCAGCCTGCCGCTGACTGCACAGCAGCTGATGACGGCTTCCCTGTATGATCTGCACGGAAGCCTGCATAATCCGGCGATGGCCGGAAGTTCAGGTCACGCAGTAATCGGAGCCTCATACAGAAGTATGTGGGATGGAATTGAGGGATCGCCCCGCACTACCCTGCTTTTTGGTTCAGCTTATCTGCCCGGCGCTAAAATCGGCCTGGGCGGATACCTCTACAATGACGTAACCGGCCCGACCCGGAGAACAGGTATCCAGACTTCCTATGCCTATCATATACCACTGGAAAACGGCGGCCGGTTTTCCCTGGGGCTGGAAGCCAGATTTCAGCAATTTGGCATAGATAAAAGCAAAATCCAGGCATCTCTGGGTAATGATCCGGTTATGGGTACATCCGAAAACAGGTTCAGGGGAGATGCAGGGCTGGGTATCGGATACAGTTCCCGGAAATGGCAGTTGGGTGCGGCTGTCAGTCAGCTGGTACAGTCAAAACTGGATGTATACAGCGGAACCCTGAGCCGGACAGAGGAGGCCAGGCTTTACCGTCATTACTATCTGCACGGCAATTATACCTGGCAGGCTGATGCGGCTACCCGGATTATCCCGCATTTTCTTTTCATTTACCTGCCCAATTCACCAATGGAATTTCAGGGTGGCGCCAGAGTTGAGCATAATGAATTGTTCTGGTGGGGGCTCTCCCTGCGCGCCCGGCAAAGCTGGATGCTCTCAGCCGGTGTGAAAATTCAGAAGAAATTTTTAGTAGGTTACAGCTTTGATATATACAGCAATCCGCTGAGTGTATACGATAAGGGAGCTAATGCGCATGAACTGATGCTTCGCTATGATTTTCTGAAATAAAAAATCGGGCACTTCCTAAAAACAAACCCCCGGTGGTCAGCATTTGTTAACCATCGGGGGTTTGCTCATTCACCAGTTGAGTAAATCGGCCTTTTTCAGTACATTCGTAGACCATGGAAACCGTCGCGCAGTTACCCAAGTACAACCTGAATGAAGAGGAAGAGAAGAAATTGATCCTCAGGGAGTACCGTTCCCTTTTGAAAGATATCAGAACCCGCCTGAAACCGGGTGACCGGAAACTTATCCGGACCGCCTTTGAGATGGCTGCTGAAGCGCACAAAACCATGCGGCGTAAAAGCGGGGAACCCTATATTCTTCATCCCATAGCCGTTGCGAAAATCTGCGCGGCTGAAATTGGCCTGGGGGTCCGGTCCACCATCTGTTCCCTCCTGCATGATACAGTCGAGGATACCGATATTACCCTGGATGATGTAAAGCGGGAATTCGGGGAAGAAATAACCCGGATTGTGGACGGGCTGACAAAAATCTCCAACGTTATTGATGTCAATGCCTCCCAGCAGGCGGAGAATTTCAAAAAAATTCTGCTGACGCTGACAGATGACCCGCGGGTGATACTGATCAAACTGGCCGACCGGCTGCATAATATGCGGACGCTGGACAGTATGAAAAGGGAAAAGCAACTCAAGATTTCTTCTGAAACCGTTTACATATACGCCCCGCTGGCCCACCGGATGGGTTTGTACAGTATCAAGACGGAGATGGAGGATCTTTCCATGAAATACATGGAACCGGAAACCTACCGGGAAATTGCTCGTAAACTGGCGGAAACCAAAAAAGAACGGACAAAGTATATTAACGAGTTTATCAAGCCCATCAGGGATAAAATTGAAAAAGCCCAGCTAAAGGCGGAAGTATATGGCCGGCCGAAAAGTATCCACTCCATCTGGAATAAAATGAAAAAGAAAGGAGTGGAGTTTGAAGAGGTATATGATTTATTTGCCATCCGGGTTATTCTGGACAGTTCGCCGGAAAAAGAAAAAGAAGATTGCTGGAAGGTTTATTCTATGATTACGGATGAATACCAGCCTTCCCCTGAACGGTTACGCGACTGGCTCAGCAATCCGAAAGCGAACGGCTATGAAGCCCTGCATACCACGGTCATGGGGTCGCAGGGTAAATGGGTGGAAGTGCAGATACGGACCAAACGGATGAATGAAATTGCGGAAAAGGGACTGGCAGCCCACTGGAAATACAAAGAAGGAGCAACGGATGAAAGCCGGTTTGACAAGTGGTTTCAGCAGATCCGGGAAGTAATCGGTAACCAGGATGCGGATACGATCGACTTCCTGCAGGATTTTAAAACCAGTTTCCTGGCGGAGGAAATCTATTGTTATACCCCGAAAGGGGATGTGAAGATGCTGCCGGTTGGTTCCACCGCACTGGATTTTGCCTTTGCTATTCACAGTGCCATCGGGGTAAAAACCATTGGCGCCAAAGTGAACCATAAGCTGGTTCCGATCAGCCATAAACTGCATAGCGGGGATCAGGTCGAAATTATCACCAGTAATAAACAGAAAGCATCGGAAGACTGGCTCGGATTTGTCGTCACTTCCAAAGCGAAAGGACGTATCCGGGATGCCCTGAAAGAGGAAAAAAGAAAAGTGGCCGATGAAGGCAAATATGCCGTGCAGCGGAAACTGGAGGGAATGGGTGCGACCGTAAATCAGCATAACCTGGATGAGCTGGTTCAATGGTATAAACTGGGCTCCAACCTGGACTTGTTTTACCAGGTAGCGATCAAGAATATTGATCTCAGGGATCTCAAGGACTTTAAGGTTACCGGCGATCGTATTGAAGCACCCCGTCCGGTAAAAATTCATCACGAAAAACATGAAATACTGCCGCATCATGTTACCGGCAAAAAAGATGCAGAGCTGGTGATATTCGGGGAAAGCAGTGATAAAATTGTTTATAATCTCGCCAACTGCTGCAAACCAATTCCGGGAGATGATGTGTTTGGCTTTGTCACTACCGGAAAAGGACTCACCATTCACCGGACCAATTGTCCGAATGCAGCGAAACTGCTGGCCAATTACGGACACAGGGTCGTAAAAACAAAGTGGGCAAAGAACAAGGAAATTTCTTTCCTGACAGGTATCAAAATTGTCGGGATGGATGATGTGGGGGTTGTGAATAAAATAACCAATCTGATCTCCGGGGAATTGCGGATAAATATTGCTGCGCTGACGATTGAAGCCAATGAAGGTCTCTTCCGGGGAAATATCCGGCTTTATGTGCATGACAAGGAAGAACTGGATGTTTTGGTGCAAAGCCTGTTGCGGCTCCCCGGTATAGAGTCCGTGGAGCGTTATGACATGGAAGATATACCTTCCTGATGCACTGAAAATCATTGATTCCGCTCAAATCATTAGGTGTCTTTGCTGATTTTTTCATTCAGGTTACCTGCCTGCCTGATCGGCAGGGATATTTTTTGTATCTTGAAGGCTTGTTAAGGATTATCGGATTCCCATACCAACTGCAAGAGATTTATGCGACTGAAACTGAACAAAGTTTTTGCCCTGGCGGCCTTTTTTTTGTTGTTTGTACCTGACCTTTCCGGACAAAATTGTATCCCTACCAATATCAACGGTACCGTGATCAACCGGAGCTGTACCCAGCTCTGTGCGCCGGTAAGCCTGCAGATTCCGCATATTAAATCGAGTTCAGATTATACGCTGGTTAATACACCTTATGCGCCCTATCCCTATGTTACCGCCACCGGTGCCCAGGATGCGGCTTTATACGCGGATGACGAATACAGTTATCTGGTAAACCTTCCCTTCAGTTTTTGTTTTTACGGGGCCAACTATAATTCTGCCGTGGTGGGGTCAAACGGCCTGATCACTTTTGATGCCTCCAATGCCAGTTGTTCAAATGCCTGGCCGATAACCCAACCCATTCCTTATGCCGGGGGCACACAATGTTCTTCATTTTCCACCTATTACCCGCGGGCTTCCATCATGGCCGCGTATTCTGATCTGGATCCCCGTATTGGCGCCAGTGCCGCAGACCGGAAAATTCAATGGGAAGTTATCGGCACAGCCCCCTGCAGAAAATTTGTGGTGAGTTTTTATCATATCGGGGTTTTCGGAGTAACCTCCGGCGCCTGCCCGGTACCGGCAAACACTTTTCAGATCGTTATTCATGAATCCACAGGCATTATTGAGATATTTTTTGAAAGAAAGGCCTGTTCTTCTTCAACCAACGCAGGGCGTGGCATTCTGGGCATACAGAACTGGAACCAGGACCAGGCCATTGCAGGCGCCGGCAAGAATAATGCGGTATGGACAGAAAACAATAGTGGGTATAAATTCATCCCTTCAGGGGGCGGATCCAGGTTTGTAAAGTCTGAAATGTTTACACTTGGAGGCACACTTGTTTCTGTTGCGGATTCTTCAACTTCCGTTGCCGGCTTACTTGACCTGAATTTTCCGAATGTTTGTGTCAGTTCCGGCTCCACACAGTTTGTGGTCAAAACAACCTATTCTGTCTGTGATGGCAGTGCCTCGCAACTGGTATCAACAGATACCATCACCGTAAACCTCAATCAGATGACAGCGGATCTGCTTCCGTCGCAGACTTCCTGCAACGGGGCAGCCAATGGATCAGTGGTTGTAACACCCAATTCCACGAACGGTCCATTCACATATGTACTTGACGGCGGGACCCCTGTAACCGCACCAGGCGCGTATACTTTTTCCAACCTGGCTTCCGGAGCCCACACTATACGCGTTACGGATGCAAACGGATGCTTTACCCCCGATCTCCCGTTCACGATAAATGCTGGTCCTCCGATAAGCACCACGGCCGCCAACACAGATGTGCTATGCAATGGCACTGCCACTGGTTCTATTACAGTAGCACAACCGGCTGCAGGCAATGCCCCTTATGAATATTCGCTGGATGGCGTCACCTGGCAGAGCAGTAATGTGTTTAATGGGCTGGCCGCCGGGACATATACTGTTCATTTCCGGGAAAGAGACGGTTGTACAGGCACCGTGCCGGTTACCGTCAATGAGCCTGCGGTGCTCACGGCCAGTACCGGGATGGTTCCCGTGGTATGTAACGGCCAGAGCAATGGGACCGTTACCATTAACGGGGCAGGCGGTGTGGCCCCCTACCAGTATTCGGTTGACGGGATTGTATGGCAATCCGGGAACAGCTTCAGTCTGCCGGCAGGCAACTACACCATCAGGGTCCGCGACTTTAATAACTGTCTTAATACCTATCCTGTCACTGTTTCCGAGCCGGCTGCCTTGCAGGCCTCATCGGTTAATACCAATGCCACCTGCGACGGAGGTCTGGATGGCGGGATTCTGGTCAGTGCCGCGGGTGGAAATACAAGCTACACCTACTCCATTGATGGCAGCAGTTTCCAGTCGTCTCCCGGGTTTAATGTGGCCCCGGGTACCTATACTGTAACGGTTAAAGACAACCTCGGTTGTACTACAAGTTTTCCGGCGGTTGTGGGTTTGACAGACAACATGACCTGGACACCCCAGGCAGACCCCACAATCTGTGAAAGTAAATCTGTTCAGCTGACGCTTGTTTCCAACGCTACACAATACGCCTGGTCGCCTTCCACAGGTCTAAGCGCCACAGATATTTATAACCCGGTAGCCAATCCGGTACAAACCACTCAATATGTGGTGACAGCCACCCTCGGCCGATGCAGTCATGATGATACGGTTATCGTACAGGTAAATGCCGCACCTGTTCCGGATGCCGGGGAGGACGGTTTTATTTGTTACGGCCAGAACTACCGGTTACAGCCTTCCGGTGGTGTGCAATACCGATGGTCACCCTCCAGTTATCTGGACAACCCTAATACAGGAAACGCTTTATCCACACCGGCAAAGGATATTGTATACACTTTATCTGTGATTGCAGACCAGAATGGATGTGCCTCTCTGGTGACAGACAGTATGCGTATTGATGTAACCCCGCCGATTAAAGTGAAAACATATCCGTATGACACAATCGGTTATCCGGGAGACCAGTTCCAGTTGCTGGTGGTACCTTCCGATACGGATGTGATCCATTATACCTGGAACCCCACAATCGGTCTGAGCAACCCGGAACCTGCGGCTGTAAGCGGACTGGATATTCCCAATCCGGTGGTATCCGTCGGGGCTATAGGACAGGATGTGCAATACCAGGTAATTGCCTCCACCATTGCTGGTTGTAAAGGAGAGGGGTACATCACTGTCAGAGTATATAAAGGGCCGGATATATATGTACCAACCGGTTTCTCACCGAATGGCGATGGCAAAAATGACCGGTTTACCCCCTTCCCGGTGGGGATGAAAAGTTATACGTATTTCCGCGTATTCAACCGCTGGGGTCAGCTGGTATTTTCCACCAGCAAACTAAACGATGGCTGGGATGGCCGTTTTGGCGGAGTAGAGCAGGGCAGCGGGGTTTATGTATGGATGATAGAAGGGATGACAAAGGATAACAGGCTGATTACTAAAAAGGGAACAGTCATGCTGATCCGCTGATCAGCCAAACGGGTTAATAACTCACCCCTTAGTGGGCATAAATAAGCTAAAAGCTGCCGGATTTTAATTCGGTGGCTTTTTTTTGAAGCCGTATTTTTGCGGCGCCCGGGCTATTCCCCGGCTCCCTGCTGACCGGGGAACATTTACAGAAAAAAACTATGGTTGATATTATTCTGGGCCTCCAGTGGGGGGATGAAGGTAAAGGGAAGATTGTGGACTTTTTTGCAAAGGACTACGATATGGTAGCCCGTTTTCAGGGCGGACCCAATGCCGGGCATACCTTGTATGTAAACGACAAAAAAGTGGTATTGCACCAGATCCCTTCCGGGGTATTTCATCCCGGAATAATTAACCTGATCGGGAACGGTGTGGTACTTGATCCGGTCACCCTGAAAAAGGAATGTGATACCGTGGCTTCCTTTGGCATTAATCTCCGGAATAATCTCTTTATTTCCCGGCGTACGCACCTGATTCTGCCCACACACCGGGCGCTTGACAAAGCCGCGGAATTATCCAAAGGCAATCAGAAAATCGGCTCCACCCTGAAAGGGATCGGCCCGACCTACATGGATAAGACCGGCCGAAACGGTCTTAGGGTTGGTGATCTGCTTGATAAAAACTTTACCACCCAGTATATTAAACTGCGGCTCAAGCACCAGCGTTTGCTGGACAGCTATAATTTTCATGAAGATATTTCGGCCTGGGAAGAAGAGTTTTTTGAAGCCGTGGAATTTCTCAAGGAACTGAATATTGTAAACGGGGAATATTTCATCAATGAGCAACTGAAAGCCGGTAAGCGCATTCTGGCAGAAGGTGCCCAGGGCAGTATGCTGGATATTGATTTCGGCACGTTCCCTTATGTAACATCCTCCAATACAATTTCTGCGGGAGTGTGTAACGGTCTGGGTGTGGCGCCCCAGTTTATACGGGATGTAATTGGCGTGACAAAGGCCTATTGCACCCGTGTGGGAAGTGGTCCGTTTCCGACAGAGCTGGAGAACGAAAAAGGGGAGGAACTCCGGAAAACCGGCAATGAATTCGGCGCCACGACCGGAAGACCCCGTCGCTGCGGCTGGATGGATCTGGTCGCGCTGCATTTCGCCTGTATGATCAACGGGGTGACAAAAATTGTCATGACCAAAGCAGATGTACTGGATGCCTTCCCCGAACTGGAAATCTGTACCGATTATGAAGTAGACGGCCGGCTGACCAGGGAAGTTCCTTTCCAGATGGACCGCAGCAAACCTGTTCCCGTATTTCGCCGCTTCGCCGGGTGGAATCAACCGACCAGCCAGGTGAAATCGTTTACAGATTTACCTGAAACAATGAAAGAATATGTAAAGTTCATAAACGAATACCTGGGTGTGGAAATCCGGTATATTTCAAACGGACCGGGAAGAGAGCAGTTGATCACTGTAAACTAGTTTCCGGGAACCCGGTAAAATATTTTTTTAAAAATTTGGCTAATTAAAAACTTCGCTGAAATTTTACAATATTAATCCTGAAAACGATGGCTATAAAACCAGCAAAGGAAAAAAAGACGGCAGGAAAGACTGTTGCCGCCCGTGAAACAGAAGCGGCCAAAAAGCCTGCGTCCAAACCCAAGAAAAAGGAAGAAGAGGAAGAGGAGGATTTTGATGAGGATGAAGAAACCACGCCGGTAAAGAAAACCGGAAAGCCGGCTACAAAGAAAGGCGGTGATGAAGACGACGATGAGGAGGATGATTTGGATGAAGACGAAACCGATGACTGGGATAAGCCGGAAGAAGAAGAGGAGTGGGATCCTGATTTTGATGAATTTG
Organism: Chitinophagaceae bacterium; assembly: GCA_014879565.1. Lineage (GTDB taxonomy): Bacteria > Bacteroidota > Bacteroidia > Chitinophagales > Chitinophagaceae > JJ008. Next base: position 71,224 of record JACSRW010000021.1, on the reverse strand, counting down.
ATATTCCCAAATCAAAAGGAAAGAAATCAACGGGAGGTACCAAAAAAGGAGAGGAAGAAGATGACTTCAAGTTTGAAGACGATGAGTTCAAAGACCTCTTTGACGACAAAGATTTTGATGATGATGACGACGACTATTAATAGTTTAAAAACGGTCAGGCATTGAGCCTCCAAAACAGGAAAACGGGAGTGTTTCCCGTAACCAATCTGGAACAGTTTAAAGAGAAAGTGCTGAGCTGGGCATTACCCTTCAGCACTTTCTGCTTTCTGGACAACAATGGTTACCGGACAGGTATGCATGCAGCGGAGTGTTTACTGGCTGCAGGTGCCCGGCAATCGGTATCAGCCCCGGCTGGCCAGGCCCTGGAAACGCTCCGGGAATTCAGGAAAAAAACGGGCGGGTGGCTATTTGGACACCTGGGTTATGACCTGAAAAATGAAATGGAAAATCTCAGTTCCGGGCATCCCGATCTTATCGGCTTTCCGGATCTTTTCTTTTTTGAACCCGAGATCATTGTTCATATACAGGATGGGTTATGCAAGATAGAGGCACCCGAGCCGGGAGCTGTTTTTGCGGCGATTAGCAGCATGGTTATACAACCTGTGGCCGTGGAACAACCCGCCATTACGGTTCAATCCCGATTCAGCAGAAGGGAATATCTGGATGTTATCCATGCCCTGCAGCGGCATATCAGCCGGGGAGATTGTTATGAGATCAACTTCTGCCAGGAATTTTTTGCAGAAGATGCCCGGATAGATCCATACACTGTTTTTAAGGAACTGAACCGTCTTTCTCCCAATCCCTTTTCTGCTTTATACCGGATGAATGATAAATGGCTGCTCTGTGCCAGTCCGGAACGTTTTTTACGGAAAGAGGGTGACCGGTTGTTGTCGCAACCGATAAAAGGCACGGCACGCCGGGCGCCGGGAAACGCGGAACTGGACAGGCATATCGCCGCGGAATTGCAGCAAAATGCCAAGGAGCGTTCTGAAAATGTGATGGTCGTGGATCTTGTACGCAATGATTTGTCCCGTATATGTCTGGAGGGAACGGTGAAGGTGGATGAACTGTTCGGGGTTTATGCTTTTCCGCAGGTTTTCCAGCTTATTTCCACTATCAGCGGGCAGTTAAGACCCGGTACCGGAATAAGTGAAATTGTCCGGGCCGTATTCCCGATGGGTTCCATGACAGGCGCTCCCAAGAAGAAGGTAATGGAGCTGATAGAAAAGTATGAAAAAACAAAAAGGGGCGTCTTCTCCGGCGCTGTGGGTTATATCAGTCCTTCAGATGATTTCGATTTTAATGTGGTAATCCGGAGCATACTTTATAATGCCGGTACCCGCTATCTCTCTTTTCAGACCGGATCCGGCATTACACATTACAGCCAGGCAGAAGCAGAATGGGAGGAGTGCCGGCTGAAAGCAGCTGCTATCCGGCAGGTTCTTGGAGCCGGTTAATGGTCCTGTCTGGTACCGGCCGGCTGCAGGAGATACTGTAAACTTTCATCCAGTATCTGGTACCGGCGTGCTATAAACTGGTTCATTTGGCGTGCGGGTAAACGCAGTTCATACCGGCCATCCACAGCAATAGAATCGTCAAAGCCAGGGTTGAATTTTCTGAATTCCGCGGCACTGATTTCCACATGTTTTAAGATAACGGAGGAATGGAACCGGCCGGTGATCCGGGTGCTGACACTGTTTTTCAGGTCTTCTTCACTCAGGGTACTGATTTTATCCAGCATCAGTTCTTTGGTTTCTTCCCGGGTTACGGTGGTCAGTCCCCCTTCACCCTCAAAAACGTAATGGGTGGAAATGAATTTTTTCACGTGGTTCATGGATTCGGTAGGAAGAAAATACTGCAGACGCCAGAAATCCCGGCTGCCGCTTCGCCGGATGGCTTTGTCCACGTTGCCGGGACCGCAGTTATAGGCCGCAATTACCAGTAGCCAGTCCTGGTATTTACTATAGAGGTCGGTGAGCATCCTGGCCGCAGCATGGGTGCTTTTATAGTAATCCAGCCGCTCATCATAGCCGGGTTTAACAACCAGTCCGTATTGTCTGGCAGCAGCCGGCATAAATGCCCAGGGGCCTACTGCTCCTGCCCAGGAAATGGCATTATACCGGAGACCCGATTCAATTACCGCGAGGTATTTAAGTTCGGTGGGTAATCCGTGATCGGCCAGTATCTTGTCAATCAGGTCAAAATAGGGTCTTGCCCATTTTCGCATATCGCGCAGACCTTTACCAAACCTTGCCATATAACTTTCCACAAAACTGACGGCCATCGGATTCAGCCGGGTACCGGTAACCCCGCCGATCCGGGTCTTCTCAAAGAGATTTTCAAATCCCTTGAGCTTCTCCTGATTCTTCTGACGCTGTGCCGCAATGCTGTCAGACTTACGGAGACTATCAGTAACAGACTGAGCGTTAACCGGCGCGGACAAGAGGTAACCGGACAGGAACAGGCAGTATATGATAAAAAAAGGTGTACGCAAGGTAATCAGATAAAAGCTGGCTCAGGATTTACATAGCTGCTGAGCAAACTTCAGCAAAGATAATTCATCAAAGCGGGCAGCCATTACCTGTAAGCCAAAGGGCATCCCGCCTGAATGGGTAAATAAGGGCAGTGCAATGGCGGGGCATCCCACGAGGTTTGCCATTACGGTATAGATATCAGCGAGATACATCGCGATTGGGTCATCCAGTTTTTCGCCCGACTTAAATGCGGTAACGGGGGAAACAGGCATTATAACAAAATCATAGGATTTATAGAGTTCGTTAATCTGTTCAAAAAGTAAGCGCCGTACTTTTTGGGCCCGGGTAAAATAGGCATCATAATAACCCGCGCTGAGGACAAAAGTGCCGAGCATTATTCTGCGTTTTACTTCCCGCCCAAACCCTTCAGACCGGCTTTTTTTATATAAAATCGTCAGGTCTGTGCAGGAACTATCTGTGCGGTGACCAAAACGAATTCCGTCATACCGGGAGAGATTGGAGGAAGCTTCTGCCGTGGTCAAAACGTAGTAGGCGGGCACGATATAGTCGAGCAGCTGAAAGGATTCTGCCTGTACCTGGTGACCTTCGGCTGCCAGCTCATTCAGTTTGGACCGGATCGCACCTGATATTTCCGGATCAATACTGGGGTGATCCAGCGCTTCGGGAAACCAGGCTATCCTGTATTTTTCCGCCGGCTTGTTCAGCTCCGCAGTATAAGCAGGAACGGGATTACCGGACACGGTACTGTCATATTCATCCGTACCCGACATAATCTCCAGCAGCAGGGCGGTATCGGGAATAGTTGAGGCAAAGATTCCAATCTGGTCAAATGAAGAAGCGTACGCAATCAGGCCGTGCCTGGAAATACGGCCATAGGTCGGCTTCAGACCAATAATCCCGCAAAAATCGGCCGGTTGCCTGACAGAGCCACCGGTATCACTGCCCAGGGATGCCATACAGAGGCCGGCCTGTACCGCTACTGCCGATCCTCCGGAGGAGCCACCCGGCACACGGGTTTCATCCTTCGCGTTCAGAACTTTACCATAAACGGAGTTTTCATTGGTGGAACCCATCGCGAATTCGTCGCAGTTCAGGCTGCCGATAATAATGGCTTCTTCCGCGAGCAGCCTTTCCACCGCAGTGGCATTGTAAAGGGAATGGAATCCGGAAAGAATACCGGATGCTGCGGTAAGCGGATGATCTTTGTACGCGATTACGTCTTTGATGCCAATGATAACCCCATGTAAACGCCCCATGGGCTGGCCTTCCCGGCGACGCTGATCCAGCCTTTGCGCCTGCTCAAGGGCTTCTTTGGCGTAAACCACTGTAAAGGCATTCAGCCGGCGGCTGGCTTCAATTTTTTGCAGATAATAGTCAACAGCCCGGACACAGGTCTGCGTCCCTTCCAGCAATGACTGGTGGTATTGCCCGATGGAAGTAAAAGAAAACAAAAGCGCTTGCTTGTTTTGAGGATGAGTAGATAAAAGGAAGTAAGCTTACTCTTTTACAGAGCTTTTTACTTCGTTTGCGCTTTCCTCGATTTCTCTCTTCACGTTGCTTTTGGCATCGTTGAATTCACGCACCCCTTTGCCCAGTCCACGCATCAGTTCGGGAATTTTTCTTCCGCCGAAAAGAAGCAGAACGATAACCAGGATGATGATAATTTCATTGGTGCCCAGCATACCCAGTAATACAGGTTGAGTCATAATTCGCTTTAATTAGATTTCAAAGATAATAACTAAGAGAAAAAAGAACCGGAATTATCTGAAAATCCCGGTATTCAATAAAAAAGCCCTGAATTTTTCAGGGCTTTTTCCGGTATACAGTTCGTATTATTTGGCGGACTCGGCAACAGCCATCCGTTTTTCACGGATACGGGCGCTTTTACCACTGCGGCCACGCTGATAGAACAACTTGGCGCGGCGTACATGTCCGGTCTTATTGAGTTCAATGGATTCAATATTGGGAGAGTAGAAGGGGAAAACCCTTTCCACACCCACTCCGTCAGAAATCTTACGTACAGTGAAACTGGCAGTATGGCCGGTGCCCTGCTTTTTGATCACATCCCCTTTAAAAGACTGGATCCTTTCTTTGTTTCCTTCTATGATCTTGTAATTCACGGTGATATTGTCACCCGGCTTGAAAGCGGGGAATTCCTTTTTACCGTGGAGCTGCTCGTGTACGTATGCGATCGCGTTCATATTCCTGATTTTTAGGGAGGGCAAAGGTAATGTTGTACAGGGGAAAAACCAAATTACTTTGGGGGGGAGTTGATAAGTTGAGTTTTCAGAAGGTTAACCTGTTAACCTGAAAACAAGTTAACAGATTAACTTTCATGTATTTATCTCGCTACGTTCACTGCCCTTTTTTCCCGGATTACAGTCACTTTTATCTGGCCCGGAAAGGTCATTTCCGTCTGTATTTTCTGTGCGATTTCGAAGGAAAGCCGGTCTGAATCCTGGTCGCTCACCTTATCGGCTTCCACAATAACCCGTAACTCACGGCCGGCCTGGATGGCATAGGCTTTTTCCACCCCGTTATACGCCATGGCCAGGTTTTCCAGGTCTTTGATCCGCTGCAGGTATTGCTGCATGATTTCTCTTCTCGCTCCGGGCCGGGCACCACTGATGGCATCACAGGCCTGTACGATCGGGGCGATCACATATTGCATTTCGGCCTCGTCGTGGTGAGCGGCAATGGCGTTGACAACAGCGGGGTTTTCACCATATTTCTCCGCCAGTTTGGCGCCCAGCAGGGCATGGCTGAGTTCGCTTTCCTCATCAGGTACCTTTCCGATATCATGGAGCAGACCGGCTCTTTTGGCCAGTTTGGGATTGAGACCCAGTTCGGCGGCCATGGTGGCGCAGAGATTTGCGGTCTCACGGCTGTGCATCAGCAGGTTCTGGCCATAGGAAGAGCGGAAACGCATCCGTCCCACCATTCGTACCAGTTCTTTATGCAGCCCATGTATACCCAGTTCAATAACCGTTCTTTCACCGATTTCCATTACCTGCTCTTCAATCTGCTTGCGGGTTTTTTCCACCACTTCTTCAATACGGGCAGGATGTATCCGGCCATCAGCTACCAGGCGCTGGAGACTAAGGCGGGCAATTTCCCTGCGCAGGGGATCAAAGCTGGAAAGCAGGATGGCTTCGGGGGTATCATCCACGATCAGATCCACACCGGTGGCTGCTTCTATCGCCCGGATATTCCGGCCTTCGCGTCCGATAATCTGTCCTTTGATTTCATCACTTTCCAGGTTGAATACTGTAATAGAGTTTTCAATGGCCTGTTCTGCTGCCGTACGCTGAATGGTCTGAATAATAATTTTCCGGGCCTCTTTATTGGCTTTTTGTTTGGCGTCTTCAACGATTTCCTGCTGTAATACAAGGGCCTGTGTCTGTGCCTCGTGTTTCAGGCTCTCCACCAATTGTGTCCGGGCCTCATCGGCCGACAAACCGGCAATTTTTTCCAGCCGGCGGATATGTTCTTCCTGGTGCTTTTCCAGTTCAGTTCTCTTGATATTAATCAGTTCAATCTGCCGGTTCAGGTTTTCCTTGATTGCCTCATTTTCCTTTATCTGGCGGTCAAGATTTCCTTCTTTCTGGTTGATGGACTGCTCTTTCTGCCGGATACGGTTCTCGGCATCATTGATTTTCTTATTCTTTTCAAAAACTTCCTTGTCGTGTGCGGCTTTCAGCTGCACCGCTTTCTCTTTAGCCTCCAGCTCTTTTTCCTTCCGGATGGTCTCAGCCCGGAGTTCTGCTTCTTTCAGGATGGTTTGAGCCTGGATTTCAGCCTCTTCAATTTGCTTTCGGGTATTTCTGGCGAAGATGAATTTACCCAGCAGTATGCCCAGTACAAGGGCAACTGCGCCAATAACGGCGGATAATATATTCGGATCCATTCATTTTTTTGTTTAGTTGTGGCACAATACTTTTTATACACTTTCCCGATTGCCATGGCAAATGGGCAGGGAATCAGCGAAGATACAAAACCCTGCTAAATGCAGAAAATCCGTTATTTGTAACAGAAAACAATTTCATGAACGGTTGCTCCGGGATTTCCGAAAACCTTAATTTTCCATCCTAAAATCATGCTATGCGCAAATTTCTCCTGCTTTTACTTTGTCTTCCATTTATGTCTGCCGCCCAGGAAACCGGGAAAAGTTTCCGGATAAAGGGTAAACTGACCGGACTGAAACCTGCTCCGGAATGGGTATTCCTTCAGTATTCAACTGACGGAGAGTGGAAAACTGACAGTGTGCAGGTAAAAGCAGGAAAGTATAATTTTTCCGGCCGGATCGCTGAGCCCTCTCAGGCATTTATGCGGGTGAAATACAAACCAGCCGAAAACGGAAGCCGTCCGGCCATGCAGGCAAGGGACCGGTTCACCCTTTTTCTTGAGCCGGGGAATATCCGGGTCACAACCCTGGATTCTTTCAGCCACAGTAAAGTGAAGGGGTCAGACGCACATCAGGTATATTCACAACTGACCGAATCCGGAAAAGCCTATGATGACCGGATGAAGCCATTGATTGATCAGTACCGTGAATTTTCCAAAGCGAAAGATCAGGCCGGACAAAACCGGGTGGAGGCTGAACTGGAAGCTATTGAAAAGGAAAAAAATGACAAGGTCTACGGAGAATTTGTCCGCAACAATCCCGGCTCTCCCCTGGCTCTATATGCGCTTAAACAATATGCGGGATGGGATATCAACGCAGACCTGGTGGAACCCCTTTTTCTGCAGCTCTCCGAAGCCAACCGGAATTATCCTTCCGCTACGGCTTTCCGGGAAAACCTGGAAGCGGCTAAAAAAACCGGGATTGGTAAAACGGCTCCTGATTTCACCCAGAATGACACCCTGGACCGTCCGGTATCACTTTCTTCGCTGCGGGGGAAATATGTACTCATTGATTTCTGGGCAAGCTGGTGTGGTCCCTGCCGCGCGGAAAACCCCAATGTGGTGAAAAACTTTCAACAGTATAAGGACCGCAATTTCACCGTACTGGGCGTATCACTGGACAGACCCGGTCAGAAGGAAAAATGGATGAAAGCAATACACGACGACAAACTGGACTGGACCCATGTGAGTGATCTGAAATTCTGGGATAATGAGGTGGCCAAACAATACGGTATCCGGGCGATCCCGCAGAACCTGCTGCTGAATCCGGAAGGGAAAATTATCGCGAAAAATATCCGGGGTGAGGAACTGGGGAAGAAACTGGGAGAGTTGATTAAGTAGACGGGAGACTGGAGACGCGAGACTGGAGTCGGGAGTCAGGAGTTAGTAGGTTAATAGGGGATTGAATTGGGGTATAGGATAATAAGTTCTGATAAACGCCAAACCCAGGGAAAATCAATTTAACCCGGTCTGTTCGTTTAACACAGCTGACTGGCCGGTATTATCCCAGCTGACCGTCTATCAACTGTTCAATCTGATTGAGCTGACCGGAAAAGGATTCCAGACGCAAGAGTTCGGCCTGACCGGATTCAATTTCAGTCGCGAACCAGATCATCACCATCGCAATATAGTCCTGCATGTCTTTGCCGGCAAACTGGGTTTTGAATTCCAGGATCTTTTCATTGACGGTTTTAAGCGTCCGGCGGACCATTTCCTCGTCTTTCGGTTCAATTTTTATCCGGTAGGTCCGGTCGCCGATCAGGGCGGAGATGGGAATTAAATGCTCCATGGTCTTGCAATTTCAAATTTCTTTTATTAGATTCGGTCCCGCTTCAATGCCACTGATACCCGCCTGAAAACTAAGAGGTTAAGATTTACTGTGGGAAATGATAACGAACCAAAACTTTCCCTCATGTTTGCCAAACTCAGGTCATCAATTTTTATTGATGCAGTACAATTGAAATTTACCGCACTCAAGGGCTATCACCCCCTTCGCGGTGTATTGAAAGATGATAACGGCTGTGTTTGCCGTACCATCGAACGGAAAATCCCTTCAGATGTTCAGGAACTAACCTGGGCGGGGCTGAATGATCTGCCCTATGGCCGGTATACCCTTGAACTTTCACACGGGGGAGATGAAATGAAAATGAACCTGGTAAAGCGGATCTGATCATTCCCCCAGCAGGGCGATACAGCGGTCAATTTCCCGGAGGTAATGATTGATCTTTTTTTCCAGTTCTTTTTTGTCCTGCTCGGCCAGCCCTCCTGCATTCATTTTCAGCACAGCCACCTGCTGGCTCAGTTCTTCTGTCATTTTTTCGTTCCGGGAAAGCTTTTCTTTTGTCTCGCTCAGTTCTTCTTTCAGCCTGTCATTTTCTTTTCGTACATAACTGTACTGCTTCAGTAACTGCTGAAGTTTTTCCTGTATTCTGTTGAGTTGTTCTTCGTTGCGGGTCATTTCCTGATCTCAGCCCCTGTCTCTTTTTCCAGGGTTTGCATGATTTTATGCATCCAGTTATCAATCTCTTTGTCTGTCAGTGTTTTTTCCGGATCCTGGAAAGTGAAATTAACGGCGACAGATTTTTTACCGGTTCCTAATTTTTCACTCTCGAATATATCAAAGAGTTTAATCTCCCGGAGATTATTGAGCCGTATGTTTTGCACAGCCGATTCAATAGACGCCCATGACAACTTTTTATCAACTACAAGTGCCAGGTCACGCTGTACAGCCGGGTAACGCGGAATTTCACGAATCTGAACCCGTTGTGTGGCGGAAAGCCTGCTCAGTAATTCCCAGTTAAGGCCGGCAAAAAAAACAGGTTGTTTGATACCGAATTTTTCCAGCCGATTTTTTTTCACGATCCCGGCTTCAGCTACTGCCTGGTTATTGATTTTCCAGACCAGCCTTGTCTCCAGTTTTTCCGCCGTTTCCTCTTCCTGTTTTTCTGCGCGGATACCGATTGAACGCAAAACGGTTTCCACAGCCCCTTTCAGTTCGTAAAAATCAGTTGCAGTGGCTTTTTGTTTCCAGCTGTCATCCCGGCTGTTCCCGCTCAGCAGCAGGCAGAGCTGTTCGGTTTCCTGGTATTTGCCGGGTCCGCTGTTGCTATAAGCCTTACCGAATTCAAATAGCCGCAGGTGATTGTTCTTGTGATTCAGATTATGGGCAGCAACCTCCAGGGCAGTTTCCAGGAGGGAACTGCGCAGGATATTCAGTTCTGCGCTCAGGCTGTTCTTCATGGTGACCATAGTGGCCTTTTCCGCATCAGAAAAATAAGCGGCATTGGTAATTGAATTCGTCATCATCTCATGAAACCCAAGTCCGGCAAGCAGGCCGGCTGTTTTCTCGCGGATGGTCTCCAGGGTAAAGTTTTCATCAACAGCCGGTGTAATCGTGATCGAATCGGGGATTTCAATATTGTCCAATCCGTCAATACGTACAATCTCCTCCACGATATCGGCAGGGAGGCTGATATCCGGTTTATGAAAGGGTACTGCCAGCCGCAATTCATCAATCCCTTCCTTGATGATCTCAAAACCCAGGCTTCGCAGAATATCTTTTACGGAATCCGGATGATAATTTTTCCCGCTCAGTTTTTTAATATAGTGCCATTTGATAACAACTTCTGTCTTCTCTTTCTTTTTCGGATATACATCCACAATTTCTGAGGAGATTTCCCCGCCGCAGATATCCTTTATCAGGGTGGCAGCTCTTTTGAGAACCTGTACTGTTGCAGAAATATCTGTTCCTTTTTCAAACCGGCTGGCGGCATCCGTGCGCAGGTTATGCCGGAAGGAAGTTTTGCGGATACCTATCCCTTCAAAAAAAGCACTTTCCAGGAAAACGGTCTTGGTTTTTTCTGTCACCCCGCTGTGTAAGCCCCCAAATACACCGGCAATACACATTCCTTCTTTTTCGTCACAGATCATCAGGTCTTCGGCGTGGAGGGATCTTTCTTTTTCATCCAGGGTAACAAAGCGGGTTCCTTCCGGCAGATTTTTGACCACCACTTTCCTTCCGGTGATCAGATCAGCATCAAAAGCATGCAATGGCTGGCCGGTTTCATGCTGGATAAAATTCGTGATGTCCACAATATTGTTGATCGGACGTACCCCGATGGCTTTCAGCCGCTGCCGGAGCCAGAGGGGGGATTCCCCGATCCGGACATTGTCAATACTCACACCGGAATAACGGGGACAGGCATTTTCATTTTCAATTTTTACTTCAATCGGAAAGGAAAGACTTTCCGGCTTCAGTCCGTTGATAACAGGCAGTTTGGGCCGGATATCTTTTTTATCATGGTGGCTCAGGTAGGCGCATACATCCCGGGCCACCCCCCAATGGCTCATGGCATCCATCCGGTTGGGGGTGAGTCCGATTTCATAAACAATATCCGAGTAAGGCCGGAAATAATCCGCTGCGGAGGTGCCGGGAACGGCGTCTGCCGGTAAAACAAGAATCCCGTCATGCGAAGTGCCCAGCCCGATCTCATCTTCCGCACAGATCATACCCTGGCTTTCCACACTTCTGATTTTGGCCACTTTCATAGTAAGCGGATCCCCTGTGACCGGGTAAATCGTGGCACCCACCGGGGCAACAACCACTTTCTGTCCGGCAGCTACATTGGGGGCGCCGCAAACAATCTGCAGGGGTTCACCGCTTCCCAGGGAAACACGGGTCAGTGTGAGTTTATCAGCATTGGGATGTTTTTCTGTATGCAGCACTTCCCCGATGACCAGTCCTTTTAGCCCCCCTTTCACTTCTTCATAGGGGGTCATACTTTCCACTTCCAGCCCGATAGAGGTCAGGATGCGGCTCAGGCGTTCAGGGTCCACGGTCACGGGCAGATATTCACTCAGCCATTTATAGGAAATCGTCATAAGCGCAGGCTCTTTTTTCAGCTGCGAAGATAAAGGAAAGAGGGCAAGTGCGGGAGGTCCCTTACATCCGGTAACAGATCGCGTTAATATTCATGCCGGCTCCGACAGAGGCAAATAAAACGATATCCCCCTGTTGCAGATCATGTATATCCCAAACTCCCTTTTTAACCATGTCAAACAGGGTGGGAATGGTGGCCACGGAGCTGTTGCCGAGTTTGTGAATGTTCATGGGCATAATATGTTCCGGAATATCTTTTTGCCCGCAGAGTTTGAATAAGCGGCGGATAATACCTTCATCCATCTTTTCATTGGCCTGGTGAATAAACACTTTTTTCACCGCGGTAACCGGTATGCCGGCTTTGTCAAGGCAGTCTTTCATGGCAGCCGGCACATACTGCATGGCATATTCATAAACCTTTCGGCCTTTCATTTTTATATACCGGATACGGGGATCACTGCCCGGGAAAAAACTTTTTCCCAGGTACAGGTAATACGCTTCATCCATACAGTGGCTTTGCACACTCCAGGAAAGAATTCCGCTGTCGGTCTGATTAGCAGGCAGGGCTTCCAGAACCGTGGCCCCCGCGCCGTCTGAAAAAATCATGCTGTCACGGTCATAGGCATCTATTACGCGGCTCAGGGTTTCGGTCCCGATGACGAGGGCTTTACGGGCAATGCCCGCTTTAAAATAGGTGTCGGCCTGAATCACACCCTGTACCCAGCCCGGGCAGCCAAAAAGGATATCATAGGCCACACAGGAAGGATTCCGGATACCCAGATCATGCTTTACCCGGGAAGCCAGCGCCGGCAGTACATCGGTCTGAATAGTGTGTTTGATAACATTTCCGAAATTCTGGGCCACAATAATCTGATCCAGTTCCTCGGGATCCACCCCGCTGTCGGCAATAGCCAGCCGGGCCGCGAGTGTGGCCATATCAGAAGAGTTCAGTTCTTCGGAGGCATAGCGCCTTTCTTCAATGCCGGTGATTTCCTGGAATTTCCGGATTACTTCTTCAGACTTCGACTCAATCCGGCTGCCATCTTCGTTGTAAAAGGTCTGTATCGCAAAATCCTGGTTGGTTTTTACAACTGTCGGAATATAACAGCCGGTTCCGGTAATCAGTGTACGCATCGGTAGAATGAATTAAAGTTTTTGTCAGGGGACTAATATACCATTACTTATTGAATATTGACCGCTAATCGGGCGAAGTCCGTATTTTTACCGCTCAAAACCAACAAGCATGTCAACAAAATTACTGAAAGGTAAAAAAGGAATCATTTTCGGGGCGCTGGATGAAAAATCCATTGCCTGGAAAACAGCCCTGAAATGTTATGAGCAGGGCGCACAGCTGGTATTGACGAATGCGCCTGTGGCCCTCCGCATGGGAGAGATTAACAGGCTTTCTGAATTATGCGGCAATGCACCGGTGATCGGGGCCGATGTTACACATCTGGACGACCTGAAACATCTGCTGCAGGACTCTATGAAACATTTCGGCGGTAAGATTGATTTTATCCTGCACTCCGTGGGAATGAGTATCAATATGCGCAAAGGACATCACTACACGGAAATCAGTTACACCCATAATCATAAAACCCTTGATATCTCCGCCATCAGCCTGCATAAGCTGCTGCATACCGCCTGGAATATGGATGCCATTGCCGACTGGGGCAGTGTGGTGGCCCTTACCTATATTGCCGCCCAGCGGGTATTCCCTGATTATAATGAAATGGCGGATGCCAAGGCCCTGCTGGAAAGTATTTCCCGCAATTTCGGCTACCACTACGGGGTAAGAAACAAGGTGCGTATTAATACCGTTTCTCAGTCACCCACCCGCACCACTGCGGGCAGCGGGGTTAAAGGATTTGACGGATTTATTTCATTTGCCGAGAATATGAGCCCTCTCGGAAATGCTCCCGCGGAGGATTGTGCCAACTATTGTGTAACACTTTTCAGCGACCTGACCCGCTATGTAACCATGCAAAATTTATTTCACGACGGCGGATTCAGTTTTACCGGTGTGACACAGGGTGTGGTGGATAAAATGGCCTGAGAAATCAGCAGTTTAAATGGTATAAGTTAGTGTTCAAAGAAAGAGGCACTCCGTAATGGCTTACCCCCGGAGGCCTCTTTCTTATTTATGGTATTTTCATTTGCCGGAATCCTGCCGCTCCGGCTCCGCCGGGGCTAAAACATTCACCCGCCTGATTTTTGTCAGTTTTTCTCCCGGCTGGTTTTGCAAGGTTTGTGCCTCCTCAACAACCAAAGGCACATGTACAAGATCATCGTATTGGCCAAACAGGTTCCGGACACCCGGAATGTTGGTAAAGATGCCATGAAGGCCGACGGAACTGTCAACCGCGCCGCGCTGCCGGCCATTTTTAACCCGGAAGATCTCAATGCCCTTGAGCTGGCCCTGCTGATAAAGGACCGTTACCCGGGTACAACCATCGTTTTACTCACGATGGGACCGGTCAGGGCCGCAGAAATCTTACGTGAAGGACTATACCGGGGTGCGGATGCGGGTTTTTTACTGACAGACAAAGCTTTTGCCGGCTCGGATACCCTGGCCACGTCCTATGCTTTATCCTGCGCAATCCGGAAAATCGGATTACCCGATATTATCCTCGCCGGCCGCCAGGCAATTGATGGCGATACGGCACAGGTGGGACCTCAGGTGGCAGAAAAACTGGGTATTCCGCAAATAACCTATGCAGAGGATATTCTGTCAGTTGATAACCGGACTGTACGTGTTAAAAGAAGGCTGGAACGGGGATTTGAACTGGTGGAATCTGTTTTACCTGTACTGGTAACCGCCCACAGCACTGCTCCGGAATGCAGACCCCGTAATGCCCGTCGGCTGATGCAGTTTAAAAGAGCCACCACCCTTTCGGAAAGACACCACAGCGCCGATGATTACCTGGCTGCACAAACGCACAGCACGGAGCCCGTGCTGACAGAGTGGTGTGCCAAAGATGTAAACAGTGATCTGCTGCAACTGGGGCTGGGAGGGTCTCCCACAAAAGTCCGCCAGGTGGAGAATATCGTTTTCCAGGCCAAGGAATCCAAAGTGCTCAGCGCAGCCGATGATGATATTGAATGGCTGATTCAGGAACTGATCAGTCAGCATACTATCGGATAACCTTCTAACCGGATAAATTAACGCTTTATGAACAATGTTTGCGTATACTGCGAATTTGAAGAAGGCAGCATCCAGGATGTGAGTTTTGAGTTGCTAACCAAGGGACGTTCTCTCGCCAATCAGCTGGGATGTAAACTGGAAGCCCTTGTGCTGGGATCAGGGCTGGACGGCCTGGAAAAAGAAATCAGCAGGTATGGGGTTGATATGCTCTATATCGCCGATGACAAAAGACTTTATCCCTATACCACACTGCCGCATACGGCTGTAGCTACCGGACTTTTCCGGGAAACACAGCCCCAGATAGTACTGATGGGGGCCACATCAATAGGCAGGGACCTCGGTCCCCGCATTTCTTCTTCTCTGGGCAGTGGCCTCACAGCAGATTGCACCAACCTGGAAATCGGTGAATACGAGGATAAAAAAGCGGGGAAAAGGTATGACAACCTGCTTTATCAGATCCGGCCCGCCTTCGGGGGGAATATCGTCGCCACCATCGTTAACCCCGATAACCGGCCACAGATGGCTACGGTCAGGGAAGGGGTGATGAAAAAAGAAATTGTATCAGAAACACACCAGGCTGAACTGATACGGGTAGATGCCGGAAAATACCTGCGGGAAGAAGACCTGGTCGTCAGAATTCTTGAACGTCAGATTGAGTCTTCAAAAATCAATCTCAAGAATTCCTCCATTGTAATTGCCGGAGGATATGGGGTGGGGTCAAGGGAAAACTTTAACCTGCTTTTTGAACTGGCCCATGCCATCGGAGCTGAAGTGGGCGCTTCCCGGGCGGCCGTTGATGCGGGGTATGCGGATAAGGAACGACAGATCGGACAGACCGGTATAACCGTCAGGCCCAAATTGTATATCGCCTGCGGTATTTCAGGCCAAATCCAGCATATAGCGGGGATGCAGGATGCGGCCATGGTTATCTCTATCAACAATGATCCCGCTGCGCCAATTAATAAACTGGCGGACTATGTGATTCAGGGGAACCTGGAAAACATCATCCCCAGGATGATCCGGTATTACCGGAAAAATGTAAAGTAAAGAAAACCGCTGACTCATTTTTTAAACTTCTGATATGGGTAATTTTTATCTGGACACCGCTGAGCTGAAATTTCATCTCTCGCATCCCCTCATGCAGAAAATCGTAGCGCTGAAAGAAAGAAATTTTACGGAAAGGGAGTTATATGATTACGCCCCCGTTGATTTTGAAGACGCCATGGACAGTTACGATAAAGTACTGGAGATAGTCGGCGATATCTGCGCTAATACCATTGCTCCCCATGCGGAAAGTGTGGATGCGGAAGGGCCCCGTTTGGTGGACGGCCATGTGGAATACGCAGAAGGCACAAAGAAAAACCTCGACGCGATTGTAAAAGCAGGTCTGATGGGAATTACCCTTCCCCGTAAATTCAACGGACTGAATTTTCCCATCGTGCCCTATATCATAGCCGCTGACATGGTTTCCCGGGCTGATGCGGGATTTGTCAATATCTGGGGCCTGCAGGACTGTGCGGAAACCATTCATGAATTTGCGGATGAAGACCAGCAGCAACGTTACCTGCCGAGAATAGCCGCAGGGGAAACAGCTGCCATGGACCTCACGGAACCTGATGCCGGAAGTGATCTCCAGGCGGTGCAGCTGAAAGCCACCCTGGTAGACGGAAAATGGTTGCTCAACGGGGTGAAACGATTTATTACAAACGGGGATGGAAATATTTCCCTGGTCCTGGCCCGGTCGGAAGAGGGTACTGCGGATGGCAGGGGACTTTCCATGTTCATTTATGACCGGAACAGTAATGCCGTTACTGTACGCCGGATTGAACATAAACTGGGTATTATCGGGTCGCCAACCTGCGAACTTGTATTCCGGAATGCTCCGGCTGAACTGGTGGGTCAGCGAAAATTCGGGTTGATAAAATATGTAATGGCCCTGATGAACGGGGCCCGGCTGGGCATTGCCGCCCAGTCAGTAGGAGTGGCGGATGCAGCCTGGAGGGAAGCGGTGAATTATGCCAGGGAAAGGGTGCAGTTTGGCAGTTCTATCAACCGGTTTCCCGCCGTATATGAAATGATTTCAAGAATGAAGGCGAAAGTGGATGCCATTCGCAGCCTGCTGTATGAAACGGCCCGTTTTGTGGATGTATACAAAGCCTATGAACATATTGCGAAAGAACGCAGTCTGACACCCGAAGAAAGAGCTGAAAGCAAAATGTACCAGAAACTGGCAGATGTATATACCCCGCTGTCAAAGGGTCTTTCTTCTGAGATCTGTAATCAGGTGGCCTATGATGCCCTCCAGATTCATGGCGGTTCCGGATTTATGAAAGATTATCCGGTGGAAAGAATTTACCGGGATGCACGGATTACCAGTATTTATGAAGGAACCACCCAGTTACAGGTGGTAGCTGCCATCCGGGGAGTAACCACGGGTACTTACCTGTCACAGATGAGGGCCTATGAACAAAGAGAGGTCAGGCCCGAACTGCTGGGCTACCGGAACTATATCAAAGAAATGACGGATGAGTACGAAGAGGCCGTGAAAATGGTGACCGAAGTGAATAATAATGAATATATGGACTTTCATGCCCGGCGGCTGGTTGAAATGGCCGGAAATATCATTATGGCTCATCTGCTGGTGCTGGATACCGACCGGGACCATATCTACTGGAAATCACTGGATATATTCCTGAAAATTGCCCGGGGTGAAAACCGGGGTAAAAAGGAGTTTATAACGATCAGTAATCCCGCTGACCTGGGTAAATACAGGCTGGATTGAGCCAAAAAAAGCCCCCTCACTGTGAGGGGGCCTTTTTATACATTTTCTTGTTTAATACTCGTCTTCGTTGAAGAGAAAATCATCCTGGGTGGGATAATCCGGCCAGATATCCTCAATAGTTTCATACACATCCCCCTCATCTTCCAGTTCCTGGAGATTTTCCACTACTTCAATAGGGGCACCGGAACGGATGGAATAATCAATCAGCTCATCTTTGGTTGCCGGCCAGGGCGCATCTTCAAGGTACGAGGCCAGTTCTAAAGTCCAAAACATCTTATCAGGGTTTTTGATTCCGGAGCAGGCCCGGGTACCCGGTTCCGGGTGGGGCCTTCTCCTTAATTTTTCGCAAAAGTAGTTGTATTGGCGAATTTTCCAAATCCTTAGTTGTACACGGCATTTCAAAGAATTCTTAAAAATAATACCGGCCGGAGGCTGATTTCACCGGTTCAATAGTGCGATATTTGAAAAATGATCAGCGGAAAGGATATTTACAAACGTTATGGTTCCGTGGAAGTGCTGAAAGGAGTCAGCCTGACCGTGAACAGGGGAGAAGTGGTGTCCATTGCGGGCCCCTCAGGTTCGGGTAAAAGTACATTGCTGCATATCCTGGGTACGCTGGACAATGCTGACCGGGGGGAAGTTTGGATGAATGATACCCTTTTAAACAGCCTGAAGGGAAAAAAACTTGCAGAATTCAGGAACCGCCATATCGGATTTGTATTTCAGTTTCACCATTTGTTACCCGAATTCAGCGCCCTTGAGAATGTCTGTATACCGGGCTGGCTGGCCGGAAGGAAAAAAAACGAAGTCAGAAAAGAAGCCGCGCAATTGCTGGAAATGCTGGGTCTCTCCGCCCGTACCGGTAATAAACCCAATCAGCTTTCCGGCGGAGAGCAGCAGCGGGTGGCGGTGGCCCGGGCGCTTATCAATAAACCCGATATCATATTTGCGGATGAACCTACAGGCAATCTTGATACCGCCAATGCAAGGGAACTGCACCAGCTTTTTTTCCGTTTGCGGGATGAGTTCAGGCAGACTTTCCTGATCGTTACACACAATGATGAGCTCGCTTTACAAAGCGACCGTATCCTGCGAATGCAGGATGGCCGGCTGGTATCCTGATCAGATACGGGGCTTCCAGGGAATTTCAGACACTGACAACTGCATGCCGGTAAACCGGCTCAGAACAAACAGGTAATCGCTCAGCCGGTTCAGGTAGCGGAGTATGATCGGCTCTACTTCCAGGCTTTCCAGTTCAAGCCTTACACAACAGCGCTCTGCGCGCCGTGCCACACAACGGGCAATATGCAGCTGGGCTACGACCGGATGGCCACCCGGGAGTATAAAATTTTTCATTTCGGGAAGCTGTTCACTCATCCGGTCCATTTCCTTTTCCAGCAATTGTACATCCGCTTCGGTCAGGTCGGGAAGCCTCATTTTCGGCTCTTTAACCGGGTCGCAGGCCAGGGAGGAACCGATGGTAAAAAGCCGGTCCTGTATCTCAAGTAAATTATTTCGCGTGGGCTCATCTGCCGACTGATCCCGGCAAAGACCGATATGGGCATTCAGTTCATCTATCGTGCCATAGGCTTCTATCCGTAAATGTGATTTGGGAACTTTGGTTCCTCCGATCAGGGAAGTGGTGCCGTCGTCGCCGGTTTTCGTATAAATCTTTAATGCCATGTTGGGGTATTCTCGGGACTAACAAAGTTCACCGGCAAATGGTTTGGGGAGAAACCTTTTTTTCAACATTAATGATGCTGGTATTCACCGGCATGTTCATTTTTCCGGTCGGTTTCCACCACACCATCCCGTAAACGGACGATCCGGTGGGCGTGATTGGCGATATCTTCTTCGTGTGTAACCAGCACAATCGTATTGCCATTGCTGTGAATCTGGTTAAAGATCTCCATGATCTCATAGGATGTTTTTGTATCCAGGTTTCCCGTTGGCTCATCCGCGAGGATAATGGAAGGGTCGTTTACCAGAGCCCGGGCAATGGCCACCCGCTGGCATTGACCTCCCGACAGTTCATTGGGTTTGTGATGACTTCTGTCTGTAAGTCCTACCATTTCCAGCACCTGCATGGCCTTGTCGGTGCGCTGTTTTTTACTGAAACCGGCATATACAAGGGGCAACGCAACATTCTCAGCGGCGCTCAGGCGGGGCAGAAGATTGAATTGCTGGAAAACGAAGCCGATTTCTTTATTCCTTACTTCTGCCAGTGCATTGTCCTCCATTTTGCTGACATCATTTCCGTTCAGTACATAACGGCCAGCAGTGGGGGTATCCAGGCACCCGAGAATATTCATCAGGGTACTCTTACCGGAACCGGAAGGGCCCATGAGCGCCACGTATTCATTTTTGAAAATATCCAGGGAAATTCCTTTTAGCACCGGGAGGGCCTGTTTTCCCATGAAATAACTTTTTTCAATCTGTTCAAGATGAATAATACCCTGTGTCATATTATTTCTTTATCACTTTAGGGACCTGGAAAAACTGCGTATCGTGAAGAGGTGCATTCTGCAGCGCTTCTGCCCGGCTTACTGAACCATGGACCTTGTCTTCCCGGAACACATTTACCTCTCCGCTCATATGCAGGAGCGGCTCCACATTCTCCAGGTTCAGTTCATTCAGTTTCTCCACGAAGCCGATCATCCGCTCCAGGTCCTGGCGGATCGATTGTTTTTCGGTGTCTGAAAATTCCAGCCTGGAAAGATGGCTGAGTTTGTCAATCATTTCGTCATTGACTTCCATCCGGCAAAGATAGTCAAAGCCCCGGTTCAGGACGGGAATCTGTGACGGAAGGTTAAATCCGGTTGCTACAGGAAAGGGAGAGGTATAGCGGGAAAAAAAACAGAAAATGGCGGTGATTTTCCCCTTGCCACCCCCGGTCGTGGTTTTACTTTCATCCTGTTAACCGGCTGACCATAAGGCCGGCAAACACGGGGAAGCCGAAAACCGGGTATTGAACAGAGTAGGCAAACCAAACCTTATAATATGAAAAGATTTTTGTTCGTGGCCCTGCTGGCCAGCATTCTCATGAGTTTTGCCTTACCTGAGCCGTCGGCCATGCCCGCAGCAAAGCCGCAGGGTCCGGACCGGCTGGCCCGGGAAAAATTTATTGACCTGACCCTGCATACAAACGAAGGATGTACCGTCCGGTTTCGGGGAACGCTAAGTTATACCCTGCTTGGTTTTAATATAACCGGGTTTACAGGGCAGATTATTTTAAGCGGGCCGGGATCCTGCCCGAACACCACACTGACAGTCAGTTATGCGGCAAGAAATGTGGCGCCGGGATATGCGGGCATGTTTACGGACAGACCGGAACTCTGTTCAGTTAACACCGTGAAATGGTTCCCTGCAGATAAAAACTTGTCCGCACTGCTCAATGATACCGGTGTCAGCAATGCGCTGGTGCAGGAAATGAAAAAAGGAATTTGTACCAATGCCGATATCCAGTAAGCATAGTCCCTTTTCTTCTGTTGTTTGCAGTTGTTTTATGTTGACCCGGGAGCGGATATCCGTTCCCCGGGTTTTTGTATATTTCTTAACCCCTAAATACCTGACATGAGAAAGATTATTTCCGCTTTAGCCTGTTTGTTCTTATTCGTATTATCCGGCAACAGCCAGATTTACAGGGTTCAGTTTGATGCTGTATCTGCAGCTTCCGTTCCAATCCGGGAAGAAAAGGACAGTACGGGTGAAAAAACCAGTATGGGCAGTATGCCGGTGACGGCATTTGCCCGTTATGAAGTGCAGGCAGATTCTTTTTTCCTGGAAATTACCGGTACCCTTATTGGCAGTCATATGAAGGGTGGCGCGGAAGTGAATGTCAATACCGCAAAGGAACGGGTGATCATTGACCTGCGCCGGATGATCGCTTTTTTCCCGGATGAAGCAAAATATGAAAAAGTAGAAGTATACAGTCTGAACCGGCCATGCCGTACAGACAGCCTGTTCAGCGGACTGTTATTACCCAAAAAACGCAAAGCGGATCTTCAGTTTGACAGCCGGTATCCCTGGTTTATCAGCCCGGGTTTACTGCTGGGGCCGGAATTCCGGTGCGGGGCGATCAGTTACCTGCATTTGCCGGGCAAGGAATTCCGGATGATGACTGAGCCGGTTATAACAGAGGGCCGGCTCGAATATGAAAGTTTTTTCAGCGGAAACCCTGAAATCAGCGGGCAATTCAGATTCCTGTAATGAGCGAGTTCTTTATTCTGCCAAGCTATCAATTCTTTATATTTGCCGCCCTATGGCAGCAATGAATGACAACCTGTCCGCCAGCCGGCAGATAGTAATGAGTGGCATCCGCCCCACCGGGTTTCTGCACCTGGGCAATTTTTTCGGGGCCGTAAAGAATTATGTGCGGATGCAGGATGAATACGAATGTTATTTTATGGTGGCCGATTTACATTCGCTGACCACCCACCCGGATACCAAAGAACTGAAGGCAAATGTGCAAAGGGTGCTGGCGGAAAATATAGCCTGTGGTCTGGACCCGGATAAAGTGGCGCTTTATTGCCAGAGCCATATTTTTGAGACCGCTGAGTTATATCTCTATCTCAATATGCTGGCCTATGTGGGGGAGCTGGAAAAAACCACCACCTTCAAGGATAAGATTCGTCTGCAGCCGCAGAATATCAATGCGGGTCTGCTGACCTATCCGGTCCTGCAGGCAGCCGATATCATTCTTCACCGGGCCCGGTTTGTACCAGTAGGTAAAGACCAGGAGCAACACCTGGAAATGGCCCGGAATTATGTCAACCGCTTTAATCACCGGTACGGGGATGTATTCCCTGAACCCGTAGCCTTCAATTTCGGGGAGGAACTGGTAAAAGTGCCCAGCCTTGACGGAGCCGGGAAAATGAGTAAAAGTGAAAACCAGCTGGCTACCCTGTACCTTTCGGATGACGATGACCTGATCCGGAAAAAAGTAATGAAGGCCAAAACCGACAGCGGACCGGCTGCTCCCAACAGTCCCAAACCGGATTATATTGAAAATATATTTCTGCTGATGAAGCTGGTTTGCGGGGAGGAGGTGATCAGTAAGTTTTCAGCCGATTATGATAATTGTACCATCCGTTATGGTGACCTGAAAAAGCAGCTGGCCGAAGATATGGTCAGCTTTATCCGTCCCATCCGCGAAAAAGCCGAAGCCATCCGGAACAACGAAACCTACCTGCGGGAAGTCATGGAAAAAGGAGCGGAGAAAGCCCGTAAAAGCGCCCGTGCTACCATGGAGATCGTCCGGGAATCCATGGGGCTGAAATATTTTTAAAAAACAGACAGGAGCGGGTCCCAATATCCGAAAAAGGGCTTACTTTGAAGCCCTCCCAAAGGGAGCTGTTAATACGTTATTCGGAATTATCCAGTTATGGCAAAAGCAAAAAAACCAAAACACATTGCTGTGGCCGGCAATATAGGTGCCGGTAAAACCACCCTTACGGAAATGCTGAGCAAGCATTATAAGTGGATTCCCAATTTTGAGGATGTGGATCATAATCCGTACCTGATGGATTTTTATGAGGACATGCCCCGCTGGAGCTTTAACCTGCAGATTTATTTTCTGAACAGCCGTTTGCGCCAGCTGGTGGAAATACAGCAGGGTACTGAAACCGTTATCCAGGACCGTACGATTTATGAGGACGCTAATATTTTTGCCCCCAACCTCCATGAAATGGGGCTGATGAGCAAACGGGACTTTGACAACTATTATCATTTTTTTCAGACACTTAAAACACTGGTACAGCCACCCGATCTGCTGATTTATCTCAGTGCTTCTGTGCCTACCCTGGTGGGTCAGATCCAGAAGCGGGGAAGGGAGTACGAAGAGAATATCCGGCTGGATTACCTGAAAAAACTGAATGAGTATTACAATAAATGGATCGGGGAATATAAAGAAGGGAAACTACTGGTTATTGATGTGGATAAGAACAAGTTTGCGGAGAAAGAGGAGGATTTCGGAGACATTATCCGGAAAGTGGATGCTGAACTGTACGGATTGTTCTGATTTACTGCTGTATCATTTTCCCGGCGACAGCCCCGGGTGCCGAAAGGGGAAAAGAACAACTTATATAACGGAAAGCAGAAGCCTGTCTGAAATGCAGACAGGCTTCTGCTTTTTACCGGGTCATAACCCGGTTTCAGATTTTTGGTGCGGCAGCCAGGGTCTCCGCACTGACTCCCTCTTTATATTTTTCAAAATTTCGGATAAACAGTCCGGCAAGGTACCTGGCTTTTTCATCATAGGCAGCCGGATCAGCCCAGGTATTACGGGGTTGCAGCAATTCATCCGGTACCCCGGGGCAGGAGAGCGGAATAGCCAGCCCGAACACCGGGTCGTATACAAATTCTGCGTTATCCAGTTTGCCTTCCAGGGCGGCAGTGATCATGGCCCGGGTATAAGACAGTTTCATTCGCCGGCCGGTACCATAGGGTCCGCCGGTCCAGCCTGTATTGATCATCCATACGTTCACCTGATTTTCCTGCATTTTTTGGCCCAGCATTCCGGCATATTTACCCGGATGAAGCGGAAGGAAGGGGGCGCCAAAACAGGCACTGAAAGTCGGTTTGGGTTCTGTAACACCGGCTTCAGTTCCGGCAACTTTTGCAGTATAACCGGAAATAAACTGGTACATAGCCTGCCCGGTACTCAGCCGGGAAACCGGTGGTAACACTCCAAAAGCATCACAGGTAAGGAAGAAAATATTTTTCGGCAAACCCGCCACAGAAGGTTCTTTGGCATTGCTGATAAAATGCAGCGGATAAGATACACGGGTGTTTTCCGTAATCGTCGCATCATCAAAATTGATCCGGTTACTGTCCGGATAAAAAAGGATGTTTTCCACCAGGGCGCCCGGTCGTATCGCCCGGAAAATCTCCGGTTCTTTTTCTTCGGTCAGATTAATTGTCTTTGCATAACAGCCTCCTTCAAAGTTAAAAATGCTGTCGGTCGTCCAGCCATGTTCATCATCTCCGATCAGCATCCGTTCCGGATCAGCGCTGAGGGTGGTTTTACCGGTCCCGCTCAGCCCAAAAAATATGGCGGTATCACCGGCTGGTCCCATATTGGCACTGCAATGCATAGGCAATACTCCTTTTTCCTGTGCCAGTATATAATTCAGAATGGTGAAAATCCCTTTTTTGGTTTCTCCGGTATAGCCCGTGCCGGCAATCAGGATCATTTTATGTTTAAAGGATACAACAGCGGCGTTATGCTGCCGGGTTCCGCACTCGTCCGGATTCAACCGAAGCCCGGGAGCGGAGAGTACATGCCAATCGGGAGAAAAGTCCGGCAGCTCTTCTTCAGCCGGACGGAGAAACATGTTGTAAACAAAAAGATTGGTCCAGGGTTTTTCGTTGACCACACGAACGGATAAACGATAACGGGGGTCAGCGCAGGCATAACAATCTCTTACCCATATTTCAGGTAACTGGTTAAGATAGCGGGTGACCCTGTCAAAGATGCTGTCAAAATATTTTTCATCCATTGGAATATTGAACTCATTCCAGTGAACTGTTTCAGTAGTTATTTCATCCCGTACGGTATATTTATCTTTCGGCGACCGGCCGGTAAACTCACCGGTGCGAATAACCAGGGCACCGGTATCGTTGAGTTCTCCTTCCCCAAGCCGGATTGTGTCGCGTATCAGTTCATCCGGACTGAGCTGGTAACGGATAGAGTCGGTGTGCTGAAGCCCGATACGCAGCAATTGCGGGGCCTTGAAATTCATTACAGGTACTGACATAAAAGCAAGCATCGTTGGTGAAGCGACAAAGGTAACAGCAAAAACCGTATTTTGCATACGAGTGTTAGTTTTTGTCTGGCTTTTTTTAGTCTAAAAGATTGTCAGTTATATATTTATCAGTCAGAAATCCGGGAAATTCTCATAAATTTCGCCATCATTACTGAAAAGTTGAGCAAGAAGGCGAAACCAGGGTTATGCCCTTCCGGCAGGAAGACCGGCCCGGTTCAGCACCAGCAGCTTATCTTTAACACCGGCCCCGGGCCATTAATCAAAGAAAATGAAATACCTCCCGTTAAACCCGCAAATTTTTGTTCAGAACCGGAAACGGTTTGTCCGGCAGATGCAACCCGGTTCCATCGCCCTGTTTGTCAGCAATGATGAAGTGCCCAGCAACGGGGATGCGATTTACAGTTTTAAACAAAACAGCGACCTGTTCTGGCTGAGCGGAATAACACAGGAAGACAGTATGGTCATCCTTTTTCCTGACAACCCGGATCCGTTGTACAGGGAAGTACTGGTGCTGGTAAGGCCCAATGAGCTAAAGGAAAAATGGGATGGTAAAAGGCTGCGCGTTAAAGAAGCCCAGGAAATCAGCGGCATAAAAACGATTGTCTGGCTCGACAGTCTTGAGGGGTTGCTGCAGCCCTGGGTACACCTGGCAGACAATATCTATCTTGACAGTAATGAAAACGACCGGCGGTCCGTGCAACTCCGTTCCCGGGAATACCGGTTTATAGATGAAATGAAAGCCCGCTATCCCCTTCATAATTTTCTCCGGGCGGCGAAAATCATGAAGGAGTTAAGGGCGGTGAAAACAGCTCACGAAGTGGAAGTAATGCAGCAGGCTATAGACATTACGGATCGGACATTTCGCCGGCTCCTGAAGTTTATCCGGCCTGGGGTGATGGAATATGAAATTGAGGCGGAAATATTCCATTCTTTCCTTAGTCAGCGGGCAACCGGACCGGCCTATGGAAGTATTATTGCCAGTGGCGACAGGGCCCGTACGCTTCATTATGTCAGCAATGATCAGGAATGTAAGGACGGGGAACTGGTACTGATGGATTTTGGGGCGGAGTACGGCGGTTATTGTGCGGATCTGACCAGAACGGTTCCGGTTAACGGAAAATTTACAAAAAGGCAAAAAGAAGTATACAACGCCTGTCTGCATCTTCACAACTATGCAAAATCCATTCTGAAGCCAGGGATCAGCATTGTTGCCTATACAGATAAAGTAGGTGAGGAAGCCACTAAGCAGTTTGTAAAAATCGGGCTGCTCAGCAAACAGGAGGTAAAAAACGAGGATCCGGCCAACCGTGCCTATCGGAAGTATCTGTATCATGGAATTTCACACCACCTGGGTATAGATGTACATGATCTGGGTACCCGTACCGAACCGGTAAAAGCCGGTATGGTCTTTACTATTGAGCCGGGTATTTATATTGAAGAAGAGCAGATGGGAGTGCGGATAGAAAATAATTTCTGGATCACCAAAAGCGGAAGCATTGACCTGATGAAAAATATTCCGATAACAACAGATGAGATTGAAGCACTGATGAAAAAGTGAGTGCCGGGAGGAGAACGGGGAGTGGAAAATAGAAAGTGGGAAGTGGAAAGTGGAAAGTGGGGAATGGAAACTTACATCTGCTTTTTATTCATTTTATTTGATCCCTCAATCCCTCCCTATGCTGCTAAGGCTACAGCGGGCAGGCAAACCTCTCAACTCCTCAACTTCTCAACCCCTCAACCCACATGAAGCATATTCCCAACCTTTTTACCCTGCTCAACCTTCTCTTTGGTTGTATTGCAATCGTATTTATTCTGCAAAACGGAATTATTATCCTGGTGAATGCGGAAGGCACTGAACTGCTGGATATCCCGGAAAAAGTGTGGATGGCCTCCCTTTTTATCGGGCTGGCTGCCATTGTGGATTTTCTGGACGGTTTTGTGGCAAGACTTTTCGGTGCCTCTTCAGAAATGGGGAAACAGCTTGATTCACTGGCAGACCTGGTGAGTTTTGGCGTGGCCCCCGCTCTGATCCTTTATCAGTTTTTGCGGTTAAGTTATGCCAATGAACCCGATGGTGTAGAGGTATCCATGCTCTGGCTGTTGCCTGTGTTTCTATTACCCTGTGCAGCAGCTTACCGGCTGGCAAGATTTAATCTCGATAAAGAGCAAACCTTTTACTTCAAAGGCATGCCGGTACCGGCCGCCGGAATACTGGTTGCCTCCCTGCCGCTGATTTATTTTTACAACCAGTCGCAGGTAGTAGCAGATCTGCTGACCAGTAAATGGCTGATATATGGGCTTACCTTGTTGCTTTCCTGGTTGATGGTTTCCACCCTGCCCCTGATGGCCATGAAATTTAAGAATTTCAGGTTACAGGATAATTTTCCCCGGTACCTGTTGCTGGTACTGGCCCTGGTCGGTTTTTTACTGCTGAAATGGATGGCAGTACCGGTCGTTATTTTGGCCTATGTTCTCTTATCTTTGCTTTTCAAAAATAAAGTTACATGACCTATACTGTACAGATCAAAGTGATGCCGCTTAAAGAACTGCTGGATCCCCAGGGAAAAGCCGTGATGGGCGGATTGGCTAATCTGGGGCTGGAAGGAGTGGAGGATGTACGCGTGGGCAAACATATTTCCCTGCAGGTAAAGGCTGGCACTCCTGAACAGGCCAGATCCATTGCCGAAGAAGCCAGTAAAAAGTTGCTGAGCAATCCGGTGATGGAGTATTTTGAGATAACAGTTGACTAGTTTACAGGTTGAAAGGGTAACAAGGAACTCCAAACAACAATTGCAAGTTAACTTGTTCAACTTTTCAACTTTCCAGCATTTCAACCTATCAACCTTGCTCTACCTCGTTCCCACACCCATCGGTAATCTCAGGGATATTACCCTTCGGTCGCTTGATGTGCTTAAAGAAGCGGATCTTATTCTGGCGGAGGACACCCGTACCAGTTCACATCTGCTGAATCATTATGGGATAACGAAACCCCTTACCCCCTATCACCAGCATAATGAACATAAAGTGCTGCAACACCTGGTAGACCAGTTGCAGGCAGGCAAAAAAATGGCCCTTATAACGGATGCGGGTACACCGGGAATCTCGGATCCTGCCTTCCTGCTGGTCAGAGAATGTATCCGGGCGGGGGTAAGGGTGGAATCGCTGCCCGGAGCCACCGCTTTTGTTCCGGCACTCGTAAACAGCGGGATTCCCTGTAACCGGTTTTGTTTTGAAGGATTTTTGCCGCAAAAAAAAGGACGACAGACCTTGCTCCGGAAGCTGGCGACCGAAGAGCGAACCATGATTTTTTATGAATCACCCCTGCGGCTGGTTAAAACCCTTGATGACCTGGTTCAGTTTTTCGGACCAGACCGGCCTGCTGCCGTAAGCCGCGAACTGACCAAACTCTTTGAAGAAAATAAAAGAGGCAGTTTGCAGGAACTGGCGGATTATTTCCGGAACGGATCCGTAAAAGGGGAAATTGTCCTTGTTGTACAGGGCACGGAATAAGCCCGGCCATCAATTTTTGTAATTCCGCAAACAGCTTTTCCCGATATTTATCGTCTAAACAGAAATTTATTCCAATGCACAAGAGATTGTTTTCCCTGGCTTTGTTGTTGATATGTTCTTTCGGCGCTAACTCCCAGCCGGACCGTTGGCAGCAAAAAGTGAAGTACACCATGCAGGTGGATATGAATGTTCAGACAAACCGGTTTACCGGTAAGCAAAAACTGGAATACTGGAACAATTCTCCGGATACACTGGACCGGGTATTTTATCATCTTTATTTTAATGCCTTTCAGCCCGGTAGTATGATGGATACCCGCAGCCGCCGGCAGGGAACCATAACAGTTGGCCGGGGGGCAGACTGGGATATGCGTGTGCGTGACCGGATACAGAAACTGAAACCGGAAGAAACTGGCTACCAGAAAATACTTGCGCTCAGGATGAACGGGAAACCACAGGAATTCACGATGGATGAAACCATCCTGGAAGTCAGACTTTCCAGACCCATCCTGCCGAGAACAAAAGTGGTATTTGAAATGGAATTTGAAGCACAGGTACCCCTCCAGATCCGGCGAAGCGGACGGGATAATCCTTCATCCCGTGTACGTTATTCTATGAGCCAGTGGTATCCCAAGATTTGTGAATATGATTACGAAGGCTGGCACCCTACCCCTTATGTAGGCAGGGAGTTTTATGGAGTCTGGGGCGATTTTGATGTCAGTATCCGTATTGATAAAAATTATATACTTGGCGGTACCGGGTATTTACAGAATGCAGCCCAGATCGGTTACGGGTACGAGCAGCCCGGTACAAAAGTTACCCGCCCGGCCGGGGATAAACTAACCTGGCGTTTTCTCGCTCCCAATGTACACGACTTTATGTGGGCGGCTGATCCGGACTATATTCACAAAACACGAAAGGTCAGGGACAGTCTCACCCTGCATTTATTATACAAACCCACCAATGCATCCGCAGCGGAATGGGAAAAAGTACTGGATGATGCTGAAAGGGCCCTGCCTTTTATTGAAAAGAATTTTGGCCCTTACCCGTACAAGCAATTTTCGTTTATACATGGGGGTGATGGAGGCATGGAATACCCGATGTCAACCCTGCTCATCGGCCCCGGGGCCTGGTTGCATGAATGGCTGCATAACTGGTATTACGGCATTCTCGGTACCAATGAATCTCTTTATGGCTGGATGGATGAAGGGTTTACTACCTATGCGGAAGATAAAGTAATGGCATTCCTGGAAAATAATCCCGGATTCGCAATGGAAGGCACCTATCGCGGCTACCAGTCACTGGCCAAAAGCGGACGGGAAGAGCCCCTCAGCACCCATGCAGATCATTTTAATACCAATGCGGCATACGGAGCGGCTGTTTATTCAAAGGGCGGTGTATTTGTGGAACAACTGGGTTATATAACCGGTGCCGGGGTCAGAGACCAGATACTCCTGAATTATTATCAACAATGGAAATTCAAGCATCCCAATGCGACTGACTTTATCCGGGTGGCGGAGAAAACCAGTGGCATGAAACTAGACTGGTATAAGGAATACTGGATTCATACCACCAAGACAATTGATTATGCCATTGACAGTCTCTGGGAAGAAGGCGGAAAAACGAAAATCAGGCTGCAGCGAATCGGCTTGATGCCGATGCCTGTTGACCTGCAACTCAGTTTCCGGGACGGCAGCAAAGAACTGCATTATATACCGATGAACCTGATGTATGGCTCAAAACCCGTGGAAGACAGTACCATACCCCGGATCAGCTATACTCCCTGGAAATGGACACATCCGACCTATACGATAGAAACCTCCCGCAGGCTGACCGATATTCAGGTGGCTGAAATTGATGCCTCCCAGCGTATGGCAGATATTGACCGGAAAAACAATAAGTTAGAATTGAAGTGGTAGGTGATTTTACAAAAAAAGGCGCCCCTGCCGGAATGCAGGGGCGGGTTAATGGTTTGCACCAGGGCCCTTTATAGGGAATAGGATAAGTTTTAAGGTTAAGGGCTTTTTAGTGTTTTTTACTTAGTCAAAAATAGGATTAGCCCATAAGCCATCAAATACCACTTTCGTGGTATTTTTTTTGCCCTTTCTGAAAATAACCCGCAAAAACCTGCAAAAAGTCAACGCCCGTAGAACTTATTGACAGCGGCTACCCGGTTGGTTACGTGTAACTTTTCATATATATGGTATACATGTTTGCGTACTGTTTCCGGGCTGAGAAAAGTCTGGGAGGCAATTTCCTTATACATTAAGCCCTTTGACAGCAGTTCCAGGATTTCCATTTCCCGGGCTGTTAATACATTGAGTTTTTCCGCATCACCGGCTGGCGCCTGGTTTTGCTGTTGTTGGAAGGCCGCAACCACTTTCCGGGCAATCTGACTGCTCATGGGGGCGCCCCCTTCATACAATTCCCGGATCGCTTCCAGCATCCGGCCGGGGGGCGTCTTTTTAAGAATATAGCCGCTGGCGCCGGCGCTCAGCGCTTCAAAGATTTTTTCATCCTCTTCATAGACCGTACAGATCATAAAATTGGTGTCCGGCACCCTGGGTTTCAGCATACGCACCACATCTATCCCGCTTTCTTCCGTTCCGAGATTAATATCCATCAGCACCACATCCGGCCGGCAAATAGGGATCCGGTCCACTGCTTCTTCTGCAGAACTGGCCGTTCCGGTACAGCGGTAGCCTTCCGACATGGAAACAATCTCTTCCAGGGCATTCCGCAGTTCCCGGTTATCGTCCACAATAAAAACAGTGATCTGTCGCATGGGTTAAAGTTCTGTAATAAACGGAGAAGAGTCAATACCACTTAATGGTATTTTTTCACCGGGTAACATAAAGAAGGTATTTCTCCCGGAAAAAATCTTCCGGAAACATTTCATGTATTTCCATCATACGCGGCCGGGTGCCGCTTTCCTGTATTTCTTTTGCCAGATCCCCGCCTTTCAGGCAAATCAGCCCCGGTGAATAGGCGGCGGCAACGGAAACCGGCTTTTTTTTCAGTAAAGGTTTACTCCAGCTCCAGAGATCTTTCAGGGGAGCCACCGCCCGGGATACGACAAAGTCAAATTGCCTGTTCTTGATTTCCTCTGCACGGCTGTGCAGGGTAGTTACATTTTTCAATCCGATTCCTTCGGCGACGGCTTCCACCACTTTAAGTTTTTTTGCGATACTGTCAACCAGTAAAAATTTCACTTCCGGAAAGAAGACAGCCAGGGGAATACCCGGAAAACCGCCGCCTGTACCGAGGTCAATAATTTCAGTTCCCGGTTCAAAGGAGAAAGATGCTGCAATACTCAATGAATGTAAAACATGCTTTTCATAAAGGCTGTCAATATCCTTTCTGGAAATAACATTGATTTTTTCATTCCATTCCCGGTACAGATGCTCCATTGCCTCCCACTGGGCGGTCTGTGTATCCGTAAAGTCCGTAAAATAACGACTGAGTAATGTGATGCCTTTATCTGTCATGAGTTCAGTTCCAGCTGTGACGCGGTTTGCGCCATAAAGCCGGTGCAAAGATGAGATAATAAAAGAACATCCAGAGGTCGAGTACAAGAAACCAGGGCCACAGATCTCCTTCTCCGAGTTTTTTCATGGACTTATACAGCACGACAGCCTGTAACAGGAAACGCAGCCCAAAAACAGGCAGTACCCAGCGCCAGTCGAAAAAAATGAGCGAAGTGACAAAAGCCGGATAATAGAGAAACTGGGTAATGAAGTATAATCCCAGGAGAAATTTATGGACAGGTTTATAATATTTGGCGGTGGTATAATGCCTGGATTTCTGCCTCAGCCACCCGCCCCAGGTGGTCTTGGGTACCGACCGGGTGATGGCGTCCGGATCTAAAACCACAGCAGTATTCTCCCGGGTGGCGACTTTATTGATAAACAGGTCGTCATCTCCGCTGGGGATATGATTGATTGACGAGAAACCCTTGTTACGCAGAAAGAGCCCTTTTTTATAGGAAAGATTACGGCCCACACCCATATAGGGAATACCAGCCAGCGCATAGGACAGGTATTGAAGGGCGGTATGAAAGGTTTCAAACCGGATCAGCTTGTTGAGTAATCCCTTTTTCCGGTGATAAGCGCCATATCCCAGCACAATTTCAGTTCCTTCTGCATAAGCAGCCTGCATCTTTTCAATCCAGTATTCGCTGGAGGGTACACAATCCGCATCTGTAAGCAGTAATACTTCATGGCGGGCCTCCCGGATACCGATGGACAGAGGGTATTTTTTCCCGGAAATCAGTTTGGCTTCCTGTGTAAGTTCTACCACATTGAGCGACTTAAATGTTTTCTTGAGTTCCTGCAGAATGTACTTTGAGTCGTCCAGTGAATTATCATTAATTACCACCGTTTCCCAGCTGCTGGGGTATTGCTGTACCAGTACACCCGGCAGATTCCGGGCCAGGTTTTCATCCTCATCCCGGGCGCAAATAATCACAGACACGGGATGCTGAAGATTCCGGCTCCGTGGTTTCTGTTTGTAAAAAGCCACCCGGCTGTAATACCAGCCATAATAGAAAAGCTGGACAATGGTCAGCAGTACAAAAAAAAAGAAAAGGATTTCTTCCCAGTTAATTGGTGGCATAGCGGCGAAGGTAAGAAGCGGCTGATTTCCCGCCGGTAAGGGTATTTCACAGGTTGTGGAAAACAGATTCGGAGTATCTTGCGCCCTATGCCAGCACTTTCATTTGAACTGCAACACCGGGATACGGGCAGCAAGGCCCGGGCGGGTAAGATAACTACCGATCACGGGGAGATTCTGACCCCCATTTTTATGCCGGTAGGAACAGTAGGAAGCGTGAAAGCGGTTACACAAGGCCAGCTGGAAAATGAGGTAAAAGCGCAGATAATTCTGGGCAATACCTATCACCTGTACCTGCGTCCCGGGCTGGAGGTCCTGGAAAAAGCCGGCGGATTGCACCGGTTTAACGGCTGGAATCATCCCATCCTTACTGATAGTGGTGGTTACCAGGTCTTTTCACTGGCCGGTACCCGGAAAATCAAGGAAGAAGGAGTCACTTTTCAATCTCATATTGACGGGTCCCGTCATCTGTTTTCTCCGGAGAAAGTAATGGATATCCAGCGGTCAATCGGGGGAGATATTATCATGGCTTTTGATGAATGTCCGCCGGGAGGCAGTGAATATAAATACGCCCGGCAATCCATGCAGCTCACCCATCGCTGGCTGGACCGCTGCTGGGAACAGTTTACCGCTACGGAGCCCAGATATGGGTATACGCAAAACCTTTTTCCGATTGTGCAGGGGGGGACTTTCCGCGACCTGCGTAAGGAGTCCTGTGAATATATCAGCAGTAAGGGCGCAACCGGTCATGCCATCGGCGGCCTCAGTGTGGGCGAACCCGAACCGGTAATGTATGAGATCTGCGACTGGTGCTGTGATCATCTGCCGGCCGACCGCCCCCGTTACCTGATGGGAGTCGGCACACCCTGGAATATCCTGGAATGCATCGGGATGGGAGTGGATATGTTTGACTGTGTGATGCCTACCCGAAACGGCCGGAACGCCATGCTCTTTACCTCCGAAGGGGTGATCAATATTGACAATAAAAAGTGGGAGTTTGACTATTCACCGATAGATGAGGGAATCGGCTGCGCCAGCAGCGCCTATTACAGTAAAGCCTATCTCCGGCACCTGATGAAAGCGAAGGAAATCCTGGGGCTGACCATTGCCAGTGTACACAATCTCGCGTTTTATCTCTGGCTGGTAGGGGAAGCCCGGAAACATATACAAGAGGGCGACTATAAAGCCTGGAAAGAGCAAATGATACCAAGGCTGAAACAAAAACGCTAATTTCTTTCACAAAGCCGCAACAGTATTATCCCGTAATTTCGCACGTTCATGCGCCGACTCGACTGGTACATACTGAAAAAATTCCTGGTCACTTTTGTGTTCTGCATGCTCCTGTTTACGGTCATAGCCGTAGCGGTTGACAGCAGCGAAAAAGCGGATGATTTTGTTACGGCAGGTTTTTCCACCCGGGAAATCATCCATAAATACTACCTGGGTTTTGTGCCCTGGATATGGAGTCTTCTTTTTCCCCTCTTTGTTTTTATAGCAGTTATTTTTTTTACAAGCCGGATGGCTACCCGGTCAGAAGTTATAGCCATCCAGGCCAGCGGTACCAGCTATAACCGGTTTTTACGTCCCTATTTTGTCGGGGGAATATTCCTGGCATTTGTGCTTTGGCTGGGCAATAGTTTCTGGATTCCAAAAGCCAATGCCATCAAGGCAGATTTTCAATCCCGGTATATAGATATCAAGGATCCCTCCAAAAACCGAACCTATGGCACCTGTACCCGTTGTTTTTATCTCCGGATTGATACCAATACGTTTGTGGGCATCCGTGACTTTGATACCAGCACCAAATATGCCCGGGGCTTTTTTCTGGAAAGGATAAAGGAGAATAAAGTGGTGTATAACCTCCGGTCAGAATCAATTGGCTGGGATACCCTCACCAAAAAATGGAAACTGATCCGGGCTGCCGAACGGTTTATTGACAGCGCCGGGGAGAGAATGGTAAATCATGATACGCTGCTGTTGCGGCTCAATCTCCGGCCGGAAGAATTACGGAAGGATGATTACCTGAAAGATAAACTCACTTCCCGGGAACTGGCCAGCTATATCCGGCGGGAGAAACTCAGGGGAACAGAAGGATTGAACGTGTTGCAGGTAGAATGGTATCGCCGGACAGCAGTATCTGCCACGGTATTGCTCCTGACCATGATCGGTGCGGTCATTGCCAGCCGGAAAACCAGGGGCGGAAGCGGAATGCACCTGGCTCTGGGGATCATCATAGCAGCCATTTTTATAATATCTGACCGGTTCTCCACCGTATTTGCCACCAAGGGCAGTTTTCCTCCATTCCTGGCCGCCTGGCTGCCCAATATAGTATTCACGTTTGTGGCGTTCTGGCTCTACCGGAAAACACCGAAATAAGAAAGGGCTCCGGAGACAAGAGTCGGGAAAGGGTTGAAAGTGCGATAAGTCACCCTGCAGAAACGGTTAAACTTTCGACCTTTGTTTTTGTTATCCAGATGGGCATTCAGTACTTTTAGCCCTCGAAATTTATCTATCACTCCCCCGAAAACCAAGGACGTATGGGAATCATTAAAGACCGTTTCAGGGCCAAAGCCGACAGCGTTGGCGCCGAGATTAAAGAAATCCTTAAAGAACATGGGAATAAAAAAATCGGAGAAGTAACCCTGTCCCAGATTTATCAGGGGATGCGCGGAATGACCGGCCTGGTTACCGAGACTTCCCTGCTGGATGCTCAGGAAGGAATCCGCTTCCGGGGTTATTCCATTCCCGACCTGCAGGCGAAATTGCCCAAGGCACCGGGGGGCAATGAACCCTTGCCGGAAGGCCTTTTTTACCTGATGCTGATCGGGGAGCTGCCCACAGACGAAGAAGCAGGCCATGTAACGAATATTCTTCAGCGGCGAAGCCACGTTCCCACTCACGTTTTTGAAGCCATTGATGCCTTGCCGATCACTGCGCATCCTATGACGATGTTTGTTGTGGGCGTCATGGCCCTGCAAACGGAAAGTTATTTCCAGAAAAAATACGCCGAAGGCATCAATAAAAAGGATTACTGGCTGCCGGTATTCGATGACAGCATCGTCTTACTCGCCCGTCTGCCCCGTATTGCCGCCTATATCTACCGTCGTAAATACAAGAACGGAGACCATATCCAGCCGAACGGCCTGCTTGACTGGGCCGGTAACCTGGCCCATATGCTGGGTTATGAGGACGAAAGTTTCCGCGAACTGATGCGGCTTTATATGACCATCCATGCCGACCATGAGGGGGGCAACGTATCGGCCCATACCACCCACCTGGTGGGGTCCGCGCTGAGCGATCCTTACCTGGCCTATGCGGCCGGTATGAATGGCCTGGCTGGCCCCCTGCACGGACTGGCCAACCAGGAAGTGATCAAATGGGTCTTTGATATGCAGGAGGAACTGAATACCGACCTGCCTTCCAAAGAGCAGATCGCCGATTATGTGAAGAAGACCCTGAGCGAAGGGAAAGTGGTACCGGGTTATGGTCATGCCGTATTGCGCAAAACGGATCCCCGCTTTACGGCCCAGATGGAATTCGGCAAAAAACATATGCCGGATGACAAACTGGTGCAAACCATCTGGAATATCTATGAAACAGTTCCCCCGATCCTGCAAACGCTGGGTAAAATCAAAAATCCCTGGCCCAATGTGGATGCGCATAGCGGGGCACTGCTGGTGCATTACGGGATGGTGGAATATGAATTCTATACTGTATTATTTGCCGTTAGCCGCGCCCTGGGCGTACTGGCTTCCCTTTGCTGGGACCGCGCCCTCGGCTTCCCGCTGGAAAGACCGAAATCGGTGACAACTGACCTTGTGAAACTTTGGCTGGACGGAAAGGATAATATCTGGGGAGAGTAGGGGAGATAGGAGTCGGGAGTTGGGAGACGGGAGTCGGGAGACAGGAGTTAATAGTTAGCAGGTCATAATGAAGGGAAAAAACATGGGCTGCCTGTTTTTCATAAAAAGTTAAAGCTTCCGGAAGGAAGCTTTTTTTATTTCACTTACAGATAGGCATATGCTAAAAAAATCTGGCAGGTATGCCAGATTTTTTTAGCTATACTATCAGAGGTCATTAATCACTTTGTATTTTGGCACCAGACTCTTCATGACCATCCAGGCAATGAGATAGGCAACTGCGCAAATGGCAAACATGATGGTATAGGAACTGGACATCTGTGCGTGTACCAGTGGTTTTTGGAGGGCTGCCAGTTGCTCAAAAGCAGAGGGATCAATATTTTTTAGCTGATCAGCCACTTCTTTTGACACCCCGCCGAGATCAATGGCGTTAAGATCAACGGGATCACCGTATTTCGTGCTGAGTTTCAGCGAAAGAATCTGATCCAGATAACCACCCAATCCCTGCGCTTTTGCTTTTACCCAGGATTCTGCAATGCCGGCCGCTTTGTAGGAATCAAATAACCAGCCCCCCAGTTTGGAGATCACCACCCCGCCAAAACCACCTGCCATACCACCGATACCTACTACGGAGGCGATGGCCTTTTTAGGAAACATATCACTGACCGTGGTAAAAATATTCGCGCTCCAGGCCTGGTGTGCAGATGCCCCGATACCGATCAGAATGACGGGTACCCAGTAGCTATACCCCCCAAGCGGCTGTGCCAGCAGCACCACCAGGGGGATCAGGGCAATCATCAGCATGGCTTTCATACGACCGTCATACGGGGAATACCCTTTTTTGAAAAAATACACCGGAAACCAGCCGCCACCGATACTGCCTACCATCGTCATCGTATACAAAATGGCGATCGGGAAAGCCACATCCGTTTTGCTCATACCATACTGAGCTTTCAGATAAGCTGGCAGCCAGAAAAGGAAAAACCACCATACGCCATCAGTCATGAATTTTCCAAATGCAAATGACCAGGTTTGTTTGTAGCCGAGTAATTTAACCCAGGAAACTTTTTCTGCGGCCTGCACCGGAGCGGGTTCTTCTTTGTCGGAATTGATGTATTCAAGCTCCGTCGCAGATAAACGTTTCTGCTTTTCCGGTTTTTCATAAAAAAACAACCAGAAGATCAGCCAGAGAAACCCGGTAGCGCCCACCAGTATAAAAGCGGCTTCCCAGCCCCAGTGTTTACCTATCCAGGGAACTGTAAGCGGGGCAAGGATCGCTCCCACATTGGCCCCGGAGTTAAAAATACCCGTGGCAAATGATCTTTCTTTTTTGGGAAAGTATTCAGCGGTTGCCTTGATGGCAGCCGGAAAGTTACCGGCTTCCCCGAAAGCAAGAACCAGCCGGCTGACCATAAAACCGACTACCGAAACGCTGAGGGCAGAAACTCCAAAGATTCCCAGTACGGCAGTTACTCCTTCCCCGATCGGTATAGCCAGTGCATGGATGATGGCCCCGATGCTCCATATGACGATGGCCCAGGTATATCCGCTCCTGGTTCCCATTTTGTCAATGATCCGGCCGGCAAATAACATACTGATGGCATACCCGAACTGGAATACAGCTGTGATATCCGCATAATTACTGTTTGTCCAGCCAAATCG
The DNA here is from genome assembly GCA_014879565.1 of Chitinophagaceae bacterium. Taxonomy (GTDB): domain Bacteria; phylum Bacteroidota; class Bacteroidia; order Chitinophagales; family Chitinophagaceae; genus JJ008. The sequence continues at coordinate 32,614 of JACSRW010000021.1, read as the reverse complement.
TTCAGCCAGGTCCGTCTGTAATAAACTCAGTACCTGCCGGTCAAGGTAGTTAACGGTTGTGGCAAAAAACAATAAGGCGCAAATAGTCCACCTGTATTTTCCTATGGCATTATTCATATTTATGGTTTTCGGGAATTAATCCGGTTGTTTATTTTTTTACACTGGCAATTACTTCCAGCACCTTTTTGGTTTCCGATTCAATGGCTGCATAATCCTTTGCTTCCATCAGCTTTTTACTGATCAGCTTGCTGCCCATCCCCACCGCACATACACCGGCTTTGTACCAGCTTTCAATACTCTCTTTGGTGGTATCCACTCCGCCGGTAGGCATAAACAGCAGTTTGGGAAAGATATCTTTTATCGTGGTTAAAAACTCAGTACCCAGGATATTTCCGGGAAACAATTTGATAAATCCGATGCCTGCATTCTCCGCAGCAATGATTTCTGAAGGAGTCATGCACCCCGGCGCATAGAAAATATCATTGGCCACGCAATAGGCTGCTACGTCCGGTACGAAACCCGGACTTACCAGGAAATCAGCACCAGCCGCGATATAATCAGTGGCATGCTGCATATTCTTGATAGTACCTACTCCCAATAATAATCCGGGCATTTCAGCATTACGCAGTTCCGCCATTTTTTTAAAATTACTAAGGGCAGCTTCTCCGCGGTTAGTATACTCTACCGCTTTGATTCCTGCTTTGTAGATGGCCTTCAACGTATTCAGGCTCACTTCCTCGCTGGGATTAAAGTAGAGAGGGAGAATACCCTGGGCGATGATGGCGTCGGTTATTTTTTTCGTATGAGTCATGGTTTGTTATAACGGTTTAATTGTATTAAAATCCTGTCAGTTAAAAGAGGTACAGGTTTACAAGTTGACCGGGAACCTGCTGAGAGACCCGTCTTATCAACCTGTTAACCTGCTAACTTGTCAACTTTACTTTAATCACCAGCTTCTTCACCACTCCCTCGCTGATCATAGGTGCGTGCACATCCTCGGGGAAGAAAATGGCAAACTGCCCATCAGTCAGCTGGAAAAAAGTGTCAGCAGGATCGTGGTATAACTGTACATCTTTTTCATCATTGTAATCACCGTTCGGGCTTACACATTTCTCCCTGGGAGTCCAGCCAATGGTCTCTTTTCCACTGATACAAACCTGGATGTCAATATTTTTATTATGGCATTCAAATTTTGCGAGACTGGCTTCCGCAGTCTTTCCCTGCGCATTGCTGAAGATAGCTTTCAGTCCTTCACCGATCTCCTGCTTTGCATCAGGCGCATTCGCCAGGTCAGTACTGCTGATGAAGTCGAAGGCTTGTTCAAAAAGGGGGTGAACGGAGAAGTATTTCGGGGCGTTTGCTAATGTATCAATAATCATAAAAACGTATTTAAGTCAAAAGTCAAAAATCATCTTCTGAAAAGAATTGAAAGTCTGGAAACGTAACCTCAGATCAGCGTATCATGCTAAAAAAGCTGATATGCTAGTAATAACATGGCTTTCTTAGGATGGACTACTAACTACCATCTGCTGGCTACTAACTATCTCTGTACTCTTCCACTGCCATCTCCCTTCATCAAATCCTTCACTTCACCCAGGGTGGCATGGTTCAGGTCGCCCGGAATCGTGTGTTTCAACGCGGAGGCGGCCACGCCAAACTCGGCTGCTTCCGGCATGGTCATACCGGTTACCAGACCGTAGATCAGCCCACTGGCAAAACTGTCGCCACTGCCCACCCGGTCAATAATACGCACCTGGTATTTTTTGGTATGATAGAATTCCGAACCATCGTACACCAGGGCGCTCCAGCCATTATCGCTGGCGCTGTGGCTTTCCCGAAGCGAAGAGGCGATGAATTTGAAACCGAATTTCGCTTTCATTTGCTGGAAAACGTCTTTATACCCATCCAGGTGAAGTTCTCCTTTGGTTACATCGGTTTCTCCGGCTTTGAAACCTAATGTGGTATCGGCGTCTTCTTCGTTACCGATACACACATCCACATAATGACAGAGTTTCGTCATTACTTCACGGGCTTTTTCCTTACTCCACAATTTTTTTCGGTAGTTCAGGTCTATACTCGTGGTGATGCCCTTCGCTTTAGCGGCTTTCAAAGCAGCTTCGGCCAGGGCTGCGGCTTTATCGCTGAGGGCTGGAGTGATACCGGTGGTATGGAACCAATCGGCGCCTTCAAATATTTTATCCCAGTCAAATTCATCGAGATTCACATCGGCAATGGAGGCACCGGCCCTGTCATACACTACCTGCGAGGCCCGCATGGAAGCGCCTGTTTCCAGGAAATAAATTCCCAGGCGGTCACCGCCCCTGGCAATAAACCGGGTATCCACCCCGTACCGGCGAAGGTGGTTGATGGCGCTTTGACCGATAGGATTATTCGGTACTTTGGTCACAAAGGTTCCGTTCAGACCGTAATTGCAAAGGGCAGCAGCCACATTGGCCTCCCCACCGCCATAGGTCACATCAAAAGTATCAGCCTGCACAAAGCGCTTGTAATCGGGCGTGGATAAGCGGAGCATGATTTCTCCGAGGGTTACTACTTTTTTGCTCATAGTGTCGTGTTTTATTATTTAAAATTGTTGGTTTTACCTGTGCTGTATTTTTCAAGAAAGGTCATTACTTCACCCGTACTGTGCCGGGTTGAATCCCCCTTTTCCTGCAATTTTGCAAAAGCGGCTGCCGCGGCATAACTGATTACGGTATCCATCGGATGACCAGCGCGGAGCCCGTATATGAGTCCGGCCATAAAACAATCACCGCTGCCCACTTTATCAACAATTGTTGTGGTATGAAAATGGGGCGAAATGGCCTGTTGTTCCCGGTTATCAAGTGTGGCGAAGTAATGAATATCCTCTGTTTCTCTGTCAAAACGAAAGGTATTGGCATTCCACCTGCATTTCGGAAAACGGCTGAATATTTCCTGAGCCGTTTCTGTTGCATGTGCTGAAAAATGCTTCCTGTCAATAAGCTCCTCATTGAGGGGTATTCCAAGCAGGGTATTCGCTGCCCAAATATTCCCCATTATGACATCACAATAGCCGGCCAGATCAGGCATAACTTCCAGGGGTTGTTTGCCGTATTTCCATAACAGGGACCGGTAATTCAGGTCAAGGGATACCGGAATATTTTTTTTGCTGGCTGCTTCCAGCGCTTCTTTTACAAGTGCTGCTGCTGAAACACTGACCGCCGGCGCAATGGCACTGAAATGAAACCAGTCCGCGTCTTCCAGAATCCTGTCCCAGTCTGCGATCCCGGTACTGAGGGTGGAAAAGGAAGAGTACTTGCGGTCAAATACATTCTCCCCGCTTTTCATATCGGCTCCTTCTTTCAGATAATAAAGGCCGATCCTTTCTCCGGAAAGAATCACCGAACCCGTGTCAATATTTTTCTGTTCCAGGTAATCCCGGATATCCCGGGATATAATATTATCCGGTAAGGCTGTACAGTATTTTACCGGTACATCCCAGGCAGCCAGCGCCGTAGCCACATTCAGCTCCGCCCCGCCGACAAATACAGGCAGCTGATTATGGCGCAGCCATTCCCCGCCATTTGCGGGGGGCAGCCGAAGCAGGAGTTCACCAAAACAGCATACCTTTTTCATTGTCATTATAATAAAGAGGGCACGGGTGCCGGATCCATATCCGTGTAAACCAGGTTTTCTCCGGCCATACCCCAGATAAAACCATAATTGGTTGTACCGCATCCATAATGCGTACTCCAGGGGGGTGAGATGACGGCTTCGTTGTTGGCCATAACCAGGTGACGGGTTTCCCGGGGATTGCCCATAAAGTGCATAATGCGGTGTTCTTCCGGCAGGTTGAAATAAAAATAGACTTCCATCCGGCGCGTATGCGTATGCGGAGGAATGGAATTCCAGACACTGCCGGATGCCAGTACGGTAAGTCCCATTACCAGCTGGCAGCTTTTGATGCCTTCCAGGTGAATGTATTTGTAAACCGTTCTTTTATTGGCTGTTTCCGGTGCGCCAAGTTCAACAGGTGATGCCTGTTCCTTGGTGAAAAGGGTAGCCGGATATACGGCATGCGCCGGAGCCGAAAGCAGGTAAAACAAAGCCGGTGTTTTTTTGCTGACAGAAGCAAAACTGACGGATTGGGTGCCTTTGCCGAGGTACAGGCAGGATAAAGTATCCAGTCTGTATTTTTTCCCATCCGCTGTCACGGTGCCGCTTCCTCCCACATTGATGATGCCAAGCTCTCTTCTTTCAAGAAAATATTCCGCTCTTAACTCCGGATGATTGGGAAGGGCTACAGCACGGCTAACTGGCTTTACACCTCCGATGATGACCCGGTCATAATGACTGTACACAAGCTTTATTTTATCCGGGGTCATAAGTTCTTTCACCAGGTAATTCTCAGCCAGTTTTGCCGTATCCAGCTGTTTGGTTTCCTCCGGTCCAATAGCAAAGCGTATTTCCATATTACCGTCTGTGAAGGTATTCCTGCAATAATCCTTCAACTGTGGAACCGTATTGGTTGACTTTTTTTTCATTCTTTTTTAATTTATCGGGCCATCCAGCCTCCATCAACAAATAGTATGGCACCGTTTACATAATCCGATGCGGCCGAAGCCAGAAATACGACCGGGCCTTTAAAATCAGCCGGAACACCCCAGCGTCCAACCGGAATGCGGTCAAGAATGGATTTGCTTCTTTCAGGGTCTTCCCGGAGTGCCTGTGTATTGTTGGTGGCAATATAACCCGGGGCGATTCCATTTACACAAACTCCTTTGCTGCCCCATTCATTGCCAAAAGCACGGACCAGTCCGGCCACTGCCGATTTACTGGCGGTATAACCCGGTACATTAATGCCTCCCTGGAAACTGAGCAGGGAACAGGTAAATATGATCTTTCCTCCGCCGTTTTCAATCATATGCTTGCCAAACTCCCGCCCTATAATAAACTGGGCATCCAGGTTGATGGCAATCACTTTGTCCCAGTACTCATCCGGGTGCTCAGCGGCGGGCTTGCGCATGATTATACCGGCATTGTTGACAAGGATGTCAATCCGGTTTTCGCTTTTTACCTTATTGATAAAGGCATATAACTCTTCCCGGTTGCCAATATCCACTTTATGGTAAGTGAAACGGCGCCCGGTGGCTTCCACCGCATTTTTAGTGACACTATAGTCGTCTACAATGGAAGCACCCACAATATCCGCTCCTGCTTCTGCCAGGGCAATAGCCATTCCCTGGCCAAGACCGGTATCACATCCGGTTACAAGTGCTGTCTTACCTGAGAGGCTAAATAAATCTAAAGTTTGCATACTGTCAGTTAATTTGAAGTTTCTGCTAAAGCGGGCTCAGTTTTGTCAAGACTTTGCCAGTTAAAATAATTTTTCGCGTTGTTATAACATATATCCTGTATGATCTTCCCGATCCAGGGGATATCGCCCGGGAGTTCTCCGTTTTCCACTTCTTCCCCGAAAAGATTGCACAACAGTCGTCTGAAATATTCATGACGCGGAAAAGACAGAAAACTGCGGCTGTCAGTCAGCATGCCCACCATCTTGCTGACCAGACCCATATTACTGAGGGCATTCAGTTGTTTGGTCATGCCATCTTTCTGATCCAGGAACCACCAGGCTGAACCCCATTGAATTTTTCCGGCTGCCGAACCATCATTGAAATTACCGATCATGGTGGCGAATAATTCGTTATCGGCGGGGTTCAGGTTATAAATAATTGTTTTGGCCAGGGTATTGTTCCGGTCCAGCCGGTCCAGGAATTTTGCCAGCGCCCTCGCCTGTGAAAAGTCGCCAATACTGTCCCATCCGGTATCAGGGCCCAGTTGTGACAACATCCGGCTGTTATTGTTCCTTAAGGCCCCCAGATGATATTGCTGTACAAATCCTTTTTCCCAGTCCCATTCGGCAAAAGTTACCAGCATGGCCGACTTGAACTTTCTGTTTTCTGTAAGACTGAGCTCGCCACCGGAACGTATTTTGGCAAAAATGCCGGCGATTTCTGTTTGTGTATATTCTTCCGCATATACCTCTTCCAGTCCGTGGTCACTGACCCCGCAATAATTTTCAGCAAAGAAATCATGCCGCTTTTTCAGAGCCGCCAGATAGTCATTGTAGGTGCTGATTGAGATATCCGCAGCTTTTTCAAGCTGGGTGAGATAATTGTTAAAGCCGTTTACATGATCCACATTCATGGCTTTGTCAGGCCGGAAAGCAGGTAAGACTTTTATTTTCCAGCCATCCTCCCGGATCTGGCGATGGTAGGCCAGATTGTCCACCGGATCATCTGTGGTGCAAAGTAGCTTTACATTCATCTGCTCCAGTAATCCCCGTACGCTGAATTCCTTTTGCTGAAGCAGGGCAGAAGTTCTGTCGTATATTGCCCGGGCCGAATCTGCGTTCAGGATATCAGTGATGCCGAAATAACGCTGCAGTTCCAGGTGGGTCCAGTGATAAAGCGGGTTGCGCAGGGTATAGGGAACCGTTGCGGCCCAGGCCCGGAATTTCTCCCAGTCAGATTTATCGCCGGTGATATAAGCTTCTTCCACTCCGTTGGTACGCATGGCTCTCCATTTGTAATGATCACCGTTCAGCCATACCCGGGTGATATTTTCAAATTGTTTGTCCTCAGCCATTTCGTTCGGCGGAAGATGATTATGATAATCTATCACCGGCATATCCTTGGCATAGCCATGGTAGAGTTCCTGCGCTGTTTTATTATGCAGCAGGAAATGTTCATCGAGGAAGGGTTTCATTCTGTTATATTTTATTTGGGGTGCATTGCTGCACTAAGCTGGTTTATACACCACTGCTGGCCGTAAAGCCGCCATCCACTTTCAGGGTGGTACCGGTGACAAAAGCCGACGCATCACTCATCAGGTATACAAGGGCTCCGCCAAGATCCCCGGGGTCGCCGAATTTTTTAAACGGCGTGTGGCTATGGATCGCCTGTCCCCGTTCAGACAGATTGCCGTGTCCATCGGTAAGCAGCAGCCTGTTTTGTTCCGTCAGGAAGAACCCGGGTATGATGGCATTCATCCGTATCCGGTCGCCATACCGGTTGGCGAGTTCTACTGCAAACCACTTGTTGAACATTTCAATGGCGGCTTTGCCCATACTGTAGCCCATTACCCTGGTAAGCGTACGGTCAACGCTGACTGATGAAATATTGACAATACTCCCACCGCCGCTATCCGCAATAGCCTTACCAAATACAAGTGTGGGCAGCACACTGCCCCATACATTCATATCCAGGGCTTTTTTCATGCCTTCAACGGAAATGGAAAATATATCAGCACCCGGTTGCAGGATACCTTCCGGCACATTGCCGCCAGCCCCGTTAACCAGTCCGTCTATACGGCCATACTGTTCAAGTATTGTTTTCCGGCAGGCATGCAACTGGGCTTCATGCTGTACATCCGCGATCAGCTTGATGGCTTCTCCTCCGGCTGCTTTTAGCTCTGCCACTCTTTCATCCGCTACTTTTTCATTACGCCCCAGTACACCTACTGTTGCTCCGGCAGCCGACAATGCTTTTATAAAAGCATGACCCAGCACGCCGGTGGCGCCGGTGACAACGATTACCTTGCCTTTAAGTGAAAACATTTCATGCATAATCCTGCCTGTTTTTTATAAAGAGACCCCTCTTTTCCAGGGTATAAAATCATCCTGGTTCAGTAAGACGGCTTTCGGAATCACTTCCCCGCTGGCTGCTTTAATACAATATTCCAGGATATCCTCTCCCATCTGGGGGATGGTTTTTTCCCCGTCAATAACCGGTCCGCAGTCAATATCTATAATATCATTCATCCGTTTGGTCAGGTTACTGTTGGTAGAAACCTTGATCGTCGGACAAACCGGGTTTCCCGTAGGGGTACCCAGTCCGGTGGTAAACAGAATCAACGTGGCACCACTGGCCGCCTTACCCGTTGTGGCTTCCACATCATTGCCGGGTGTACAGACCAGGCTGAGTCCCGGTTTTTTTGCCGGCTCCGTATAATCCAGCACATCCACTACCGGAGAAGTGCCGCCTTTCAGCGCAGCACCATTACTTTTGATGGCATCCGTAATCAGCCCGTCTTTGATATTACCCGGGGATGGGTTCATATGAAAACCACTACCGGCCTTTTCGGCTGAATCACTGTAGGCCGTCATCAATTTAATGAATTTTCTGGCGGCTTCTTCATCAGGGGTTCTGTCAATGAGGTTCTGTTCTGCCCCGCACAATTCCGGAAATTCAGCCAGTAATACTTTGCCTCCCAGTGCTACCAGTAAATCAGAGGCATAGCCCACTGCCGGATTGGCGGAGATGCCGCTGAATCCGTCACTGCCGCCACACTTCACCCCCAGGCACATTTTATCCAGGGGAGCCGGTTTTCTTTCAATTTTATTGGCTTCCACCAGTCCTTCAAATGTTTTTCGGATGGCATCGGCAATCAGTTGTTCTTCACTCTGCGATTGTTGCTGCTCAAAAATGAACATCGGTTTGTCAAAATCCGGATTCAGGGCTTTTAAATCGTTGAGAAAATCCTGTGTCTGCAGATTCTGGCAACCCAGGCTCAGTACGGTTACTCCGGCCACATTCGGATGGTCTGCATAAGCGGCCAGCAATTTGCTCAGTACAGCGGCGTCCTGCCGGATCCCTCCGCAGCCACCCTGGTGGTTCAGGAATTTAATTCCATCAATATTTTTGAATGGCCGGCTGACTGTGTGGCTGCCGGCGCCGGCCGGAGCAAGGCTCACAGAAGAAAGTTCTTCTCCTTTCTGGTAGGCTTCCAGCAGCAAGTGGGTATAAGTTTTGTATTTATCCGTTACCGCATAACCCAGTTCATTGTGCATAGCTTCCCGGATCACATCAAGGTTACGGTTCTCACAAAAAACGGTTGGAATAAATAACCAGTAATTGGCCGTACCTACCCGTCCGTCTTTCCGGTGGTAGCCATTAAAGGTTCTGCCTTTAAACTTTGATACATCCGGTGCCTGCCAGCGGTATTCCGTTTTCCGGTACGTGTAGGGCTCCGCCGCGTGTTTGGTATTTTCGGTTGACATCCGGCTGCCGCAGGTAATATCCGCCTGGGCCTTTCCAACCAGCACACCGTACATGATAATTTCTCCGCCCTTCTGCATATCCTGCATGAAAAACTTGTGTTTTGCGGGGATATCCTCCTGCATTTCATAATTGATGCCTTCATACTGCACAGTCTGACCTTTCCTGAGGTCTTTCAGTGCAACAATTACATTGTCTTTCGGGTGAACTTTCAGAACGATCTGGGACATATGCTGGTTATTGTTGTTTTTCAGAAATTAATAATTCAGAAAGGGCGTTTTTCATCCCTTTCTGCAGGATAGCCGTGGCGCCGGCAGCTACCTCATCAATAAAATACGGGGATAATGAAAAATCTTCTTTCCAGATTTTTCTGTTTTTCACTATGCTTTCCACCCATCCTTTTATATTGCCTGCATCAAAACCGGAACGGATAAATTCCACAAACTCCGGTGTGTCATTCGGTGTAAAGTTCACGGCTGATTTCCCGCTGTACAATACGAGCAGCGCTGCAAAAGAGAAGGAATTGAGTCTTGCATTTTTATTCAGTTGCGTAAAATTGTCTTTTACGGTGGGAAAGTTCCGGGTTTCCCATTTGGACAGGGAATTGAGGGAAATATCCTTGAGATAATGTTTCAGGAACGGGTTATAAAAACGTTCCAGGATTTTTCCGGCAAATTTTTTCAGTTCTTCCGGTTCTTCTTTTATAACAGGGAGTGTTTCTTCCGCCACCATCCGGTTGATGAACTGTTCCACTTCAGGGGTGTTAAATGCATCCATTACGGTTTCACACCCAAGTTGTAAAGCCACCGGCACCATTCCTGTATGGGAGCCATTCAGGATCCGTACCTTTTTTGCCCTGAATTCCCGGATGTCATCCATGAAAAGTACATTCAGTCCTGCTTTGTCAAGGGGCAATAACTCTTTTATGCTGCTGTCTCCGCCAATGGCCCATACATGGAAGTATTCTCCTTTAACAACCAGGTTATCATCAAAGCCGATTTCGGTTTTAATTTCATCAATGGTTTCTTTCGGGAATCCGGGAACAATCCTGTCCACCAGGGTGTCATAAAAATGGCAGCTTGTTTGTACCCAGTTTTCAAAATCCGCTCCCAGTTTGTTGGCTGCGGCATGCTGCAGCACATATTGCCGCAAGGTGGATCCGTTATCCTCAATCAGTTCGCAGCAAATGACCGACAGCCCTCTGGCCGGATCTCCATTAAACTTTTGAAAACGTTTATACAAAAGGGCTGTCATCTTTGCCGGAAAGGAGGCAGGAGGTTCTGCATGCAAATCATCTCCCTCTTCATAACGGATTCCGGCTTCCGTGGTATTAGATATAATCATTTCCAGCGATTCGCTCAGGAAGAGTGACGCATAACTGCTATAATCAGAATAGGGATTATTGACTGTCGTAATACAATTTACCAGCGTAACTTCTTTTACCGGTTGTTTGTCCTTAATTCCTTCCAGGTATACATGATACAGGTTGTCCTGTTTTTGAAATAGTCCGCGCACATAGTCACCACCTGCAATGGGCTGTACAATGGCAACGCCATGTTTCATGATACCGGCTTCATTGGCTTTATGGATCATCCAGTCCACAAATGCCCGCAAAAAATTACCTTCCCCGAACTGGAGAATCTTTACAGGCCATTCAGGTTTTTCAGCAGTGGTTGCATTCAATGCTTTTATCATCTTGGTTTTTTTATTCAGTTTATCCAGGGTTTCCAGCGGTCACCGAAAACCCATTGGGGTGTAATGTCATTGGCGGTTAAACCATCCGGCAGGTTATCGGCGTACCACTTGTAATCCGATCCGCCCTCCCGGTGGCAGTTAAAGTAATATACCCGTTCTCCCCATTGAAAGATATTGCCCGTCGGTACCCGGTAAATTGGGGTATCCCGCATATTGGCGGCAAAGCGGCAATTGACCAGATAAAACTGGGCATCCCGATGGTAACGGCCCAATGGAAATCCGTCATACCCTTTAAAACGGCAGTTAACAAGTACGGTTTTTGAATCCTTATGGGCTGAACCATCATGCCAGATGGCAGCCGTTCCCGTATGGCTGATAAATTCACAGTTTTCCGCCCAGGCCCAACCCCTGGGGCAATAAAAATCCACTCCCCCTTCCATGATACAATCTTTGAAATACCATAAGCCGTTGAATACTTCCCAGGGGCTGACGGTATCCCCGCCATAAGCCCTGAAATGACAGTTCACCGCTTTGAGACGGGTGGCAGGGGGCATGGTGCGAAGGGCCATCTGGTGACCGTCTTTGCGTAAAATTTTTTGTTTATTGGCTGTATCACCGGTACAGACTATCGTACGCGGACTGAAATCAAATCCAAAATTGTTAGTGATGGTCAGATTTTTCAGAGTGATATCACTGGCAATGATATTCAGGGTGGCAACGCCCCAGTCATCCGGATGGTCACAACGCCATTCGTCACGGGCAATGGAAAAAATGAGCAGGGTGCCAGCCCTGTCTTCTCCTTCCAGGATAAGGTTGGCTTTTTTAATAAATATTTTCTCTTTATAAATCCCCTTACGGATGAAGATGGTCCGTGGCAGGGGAGCAGAATCCGGCAGACTGTTCAGGGCTTCCTGAACTGAGCGGTAATGGCCATTCCCGTTTATATCCACCACCAGTTTATCCTGTCCGGAACTGCAGACGGGTAGTATAAGCAGGCATGCCATGATCAGGATGATATCGTGGTACAGGGCCTTCATTTTATTATTTCCCCAACAGCCATTTTACCAGGTCTTCCGCTGCCCGGAAATTTTCATACAGGGCCGGTAATTTCCGGCCATCTACATATTCATTATACAGCCAGGGATCTCCTACGGCAATGACCCTTCCTTTCCCGTATACAGCGGTGGCAATTATTATGTCCTCGCCTTTTTTCACATCGGCCCTGGCAGGGGCTTTAACAGAAAGCGGACTCAGTTCCTTCAGAAACAGCCGGTAGTTATTCTTAAATACGTCGGAGCCTTCAGGAAATACTTCTCCCTGTTCATAGTTGTCATTTTTTACCATATTCAGGTTCTTGTATTCATACCGCAGGCCAAAAACACCGGCCAGTTTATTAAACTGTTCCAGCTCGCAGTTACTGCTGTCATTGGCCATCAGAAAAAGAGTTCCGCCGCTCTTTACCCAGTCACTGATCGCTTTGATATCTCTGGACTGAACGAAACGGGGGGCAGGATTATCTTTCCTGTGATCAGGGTCTACAATGATGTAAACGGATGCTCCTTTCAGATTCAACGCCGTGGGGGCTGCATCCAGCGAGGCAATACGCGCTCCGTTCTTTTCTATGATTTTTCCCAGCGTATAAAATCCGGGGTGACTTCTTTCTTCCCAGGTATAATGCCAGTATTGGTCCCGGCCGGTAGCATCTTTTCTTTTTTCACTGTTGAACCAGCGGTCAAGTAAGACTTTTTTGCCCTGTCCGTTAGCCAGTGTTTCCAGCATTTCCATTTCATTGCTGGCCAGCAGAAATGCGCCCACCCCTTTAGGGTCGTTCACAATCACAGGTTCGCTCATATAATATTCAAAACTGCCATCCCTGTAAGGTTTGCCGCCCAGGCCACTAACTTTTACCGTTCCGTGGAGATTTGTCTGCCCGTTTTCTTCTTTTATGAACTGGCGAACCAGGCCTTCATAGCCTTTTTTGGCAATGCCGATTTTAGCTGCGGGCAGGTATCCTTTGCGCACACCTTTTGCAATCGCGTATACAAACTGGGAACTGGCAGATGCTTCAAAATAGTTTTTCTCTTTTCCCGGTCCGTTGTACAGTTGAATATCATACCAGAGACCGGTGGTTTTGTCCTGCGTTTTTTCTACGGCATTAACCAGCCGGCCAAGAATGCCAATGAGGTCCTTCCTTTTAGGGTGGTTAGCCGGGAAAAAATCCAGGGCATCCACGATACCGTTGGCATACCAGCCCATGGCTCTTGACCAGAAATGAGGGGACGTACCGGTTTTTTTATTGGCCCACAGTTGTTCTTTGCTCTCGTCCCACGCATGGTAAAGCAGGCCGGATTTCGGATCACGGGCATGTTTTTCCATCCAGATAAACTGGTTGGCAATATCTGTAAAGGCGCTGTCTTCATGAAAAAGCATGGCGTATTCGGCATAAAAGGGTGCGCCCATATACAGCCCGTCGAGCCACATCTGCCAGGGGTAAACTTTTTTATGCCAGAAGCCACCCTCTTTGGTGCGGGGGTGGGTGCGTAACTGGTCCCGGAGATGATCGGCGGCTTTTTTGTATTTTTCTTTACCGGTTACCCTGTATAACAGTAATACCAGTTTGCCGTTATTGACATGGTCAATATTGTACTCTTCCAGTTCATAGTTTTTTATACTGCCATCGGGCTGAACAAACCAGTCTATTTTGGCTTGTATGGCATTAAACCAGCGCACATTTCCGGTATTCATCCAGCGGCCTTCAAATCCCTTTAATACCACACCCATATCATAACTCCAGGTACGCTGGCTGCCGATGGGCAGGGAATCTTTCCAGATTTTCAGTACGGTTTCCGACAAGCGTTCTCCGGGGGATTGCGCGGTTGTGTGCACGGAAGCCAGTACCAGTAAGGCGAGAAGGATTTTTTTCATATAGCCACGTTTGGTGATGTTCCGGATGATTTTATTGTTGAATCGTCAGTTGTTTCTCTTCGGCCCCCAGTTCAAAACTGATGGCTTTCTTTGTCTTACTTGTATCCGTCTTTTTCAGCAGGATATTTTTTACCCGGTCGCCGTTGAAACGGAAAAAAAGTTCGGCTCCTTCGCGGGCTGTGATTTTTTCAAACACGAGGTTGTCGCTCTGGGTAACGTCCGCCACCGGGTTGGTGTCATTTGTCTCGAGGTGGATTTTCCGGAAAACAATATTGGTGGCTTCCTGCACATCAATGCCTTTATCCGCCTGCAGTACCATATTCTCCAGTACAATATTTTCTACATGCATTTCCGGCAATCCCCTGACAAAGATTCCTTTTTCTGCCCCGTTGCAATAAACATGGCTGATATGAAAATTCCGGAAGGAAGGAGTGGTTTCATCCACCGGTTTCTTTTCTACTTTGGGTAATTCCCTTTTTTCGCCGGCCAGGGCCACCGGGTCTTTAGCCATATAGTACATGTCAAAGAGGATTGCTTCAGCAGGAATATTCTTCATGTATATATCCTTAATGAAGATATTTTCCACAACCCCGCCACGGCCCCTGGTGGTTTTAAACCGAAGCCCGATATCCGTTCCGATAAATGTACAGTTGCTTACATAAATGTTCCGGGCACCGCCGCTCATTTCACTGCCAATGACAAAACCGCCATGTGCCGCATACACAGTGCATCCGCGGATGATCACGTTTTCTGTGGGCATTCCTCTTTTTCTACCTTCCGCATCCCGGCCGCTTTTCATGCAGAGGGCATCATCTCCCACATCAAATACCGAATTTTCAATCAGCACATTTTTACAGCTCTCCACATCAATGCCATCACCGTTCTGCGCATACCAGGGATTTTTTACAAAAATGTTTCTGACAGTGAGATCTTCACACATCAGCGGGTGCAGGCACCAGGCAGGTGAGTTCTGAAAGATGATACCTTCCAGCAAAATGTTTTTACAACGGGTAAATAAAACCAGGTTCGGGCGCAAAAAATCCTTGATGCTGTCATAAAATGCCCGGTCTTTATCGGGGCGTATCAAACCCGGATTGGCGGGCATCTTGGAACCCTTCATAAATCCGGCAGACGGGTACCATGTTTTTTTGTCCTCACTCAGCACTCCCCCGGAGGCCAGCAGTTTTTTCCATTGGCTTTCGGTGAGTTTGTCTTTTTTTACGGCTCTCCATATATCTCCGTTTCCATCAATGATTCCCTTGCCGGTGATGGCAATATTGCGGGCATTGCTGGCAGAAACCGGTGACTGGTTCCGCCATTGGGGCAAACCTTCCCAGTTGGCTTCCACCAGCGGATATTGGGATTTATCTGCTGTAAAAAGCAACGTGGCTCCATTGGCCAGGTGCAGGTTGATATTGGATTGTAATACAACCGGTCCGGTAAGCCAGAGTCCTTTGGGAACCAGCACCACCCCGCCACCTTTTTTACTCAGCTCACTGATCGCTTTGTTGATGACGGTTGTATTGAGGGTAAAACCGTCCGGTACGGCACCGGCCCGGGCAATATTCACTGTGTCTTTTTTAAACTTCGGACTGCTGACAACCGGCAGTTTCCAGTTTTGAGAATAGGCTGTAACAGTTATCAGTAAGATGAAGGAAAGCAGGCTTTTTTTCATTGGCAACATTTTCACCGTTTTGAGTAAATTTTACGATACAAGTCTAACCCAAAGTTCTTTGTTAATCGTTGATTAGCATGTGATTATTTACGCAATCGTTACCGGGAACGGTACCGGTTTCCGGCTCTTAAAATAAGAATCCGGAATGGGCTCAGGGATTGATTTTAACAGCCTGGCGTGCGAGTAATGTCCACTTTCCGCCCTGTTTTTTCCAAACCAGCAGGATCCGGAGACTGACCTCACCGGGTTTCCCCCCATCATTGGTTTTTGCTTTCAGGATATGGCGGACGATGGCTGTTTTGCCGCTGATGGCATAACTTTCTTCTGTCAGATCAATACTGACAAAATCAGACTTGCCACTCACGATTTTTTCCACAAATTCGGCTTTGCCTTCAATATACCCGCTGCTGTGTCCGTAACTCAGATCCCGGTGGGTCAGCTTTTCCAGCATGGCCCGGTTACCGTCAATCATAGCCTGCCGCAGTTCTTCATTGGCCAGCCTCAGTTTTATACCTTTTGAAGTTTGTGCGGAAACCTGGGTCAGCAGACACAGGCAGCAGCTTACGAGAACAATTATTCTTTTCATGAAATTTCAGTTTACCAGCGTTTTGCCAGCGGCACGAGATCTGTCAGTTCGGTGATTTTAACAGGACGTTTTTCCCGGATACTTTTCCGGGCCGCAATCCCAATCAGGATAGACATGGCCCCGTCCCGGGTACCGGCCATGATATGGTGCGGATTATCGTTTTTGTCAATAAACATACGGCGTTGCATACGGATATCTCCCCCACCGTGACCGCCCCTTATTTTGGGGGTGGTATATACTTCATAGTTTTTGGCAAAATTGTCCCAGGCGATGATTTCCCTGTACTCACCCGGTATGGCATCATCGGCATTGCTCATTTCAATTGCATGCCGCTTTGCCTGGTCCTCCGGTGTTTTCTGCAGGTAAGGAATATCTTCCCAGGTTTCCATCCGGCCTTTCATACCATTAAAGGCGATCTGCCAGCCTTCATAGGGTGAATAGGTAGTGAGGGAGTAGTTGACCTGAACACCATTCGCATAGAGGATCTGCGCGCTCATTTTATCAAATATGTCAATATCATTAGCCCATACGCAGCCATCCCGGTTATATCCGTCGTATTGCTCATTTTCCGCATACAGGTTCATGAGATGTTTGTTGCCCGTCATGTCCCAGAAAAATTTGCATTTTTCCCGGTGTTCACATCCCCGGCAACGGGTGCCCCGGAATGAATTGTTACGCCCATAATGTTCCAGGCTGCCATAGGCCATCACCTCGAGGGGTTCACTGTTCAGCCACCAGTTAAGGAGGTCAAAATGGTGGGTGGCTTTATGTACCCAAAGAGAACCGCCTTTATCCATCCGGCCATGCCAGCGGCGGAAATAATCGGCCCCATGATGCACATTCAGGTACCAGTTGAAATCCACCGAAGTAATTTTACCGACTCTTTCTGCAGCCAGTAATTCCTTTAGCTGCATGGCATGAACACTGTGCCGGTAATTAAAGGCTACCGTAACTTTTTTTCCGGATTCCTTTTCCGCCTGCAGAATATTCCGGCACTTGATTTCATCAGTGGTCATGGGTTTCTCCGTAATAACATCAAAACCGGCTTTTAGTGATTTGATGATTATTTCATCATGGGCACTGTCGGTAGTGGTAACAATGATATAATCAGCTTTCACGCTCCGCAGCATTTCATCCACATTGGTAAATGTGGGGCAGGTAACATTCATAAATTGCTTTGCATAGGCAAGGCGGCCGGGATTGATGTCCATGAGACCGGTAAACTCACATTGGTCTTTAAACGCTTTCAGCAGGGCATTGCCCCAGAAACCAATTCCCCGGACACCGGTGCCTGCCAGTGCCAGCCGGATCTTGGTCCCGTTACCTGTTGCAAAAGCGCTGAAAGGATGCAGCATCAGGGAGGCACCCGCAGCAGCCGTATATTTCACAAATGATCTTCTTTCCATATGGCGATTTTTATTTTTTTATTTGGTGACTCTGAACCAATCCAGCCTTACCTGGCCGGCATCATTGGTCCGGTTTTTCCGGGTAAAGAAAAAACCAGTTTTAGCGCCTACCCATCTTCCCGGTTTGGCGGTAAAGGAGGCGCCCATATCCTGAAAACGTATTCCGTCCGTACTCCAGGAAAAGCGGCATACAGCTCCGGACATAACCTCCAACCGGAAATAAATTTCTGCGTTTGTGATAATTTCTCCATCCTGCACTGTTTCGGTTTTTTCCTGGTCAGCCCCCCTGCAAACAGCCTGTTTGAGCCGGTTCCCTTCGGGGGTTTTTTCCACAGCGATATAGCTATAGTCGGCGCCGTGTACCAGCAGGCCGAATTTTTCTCCTTCCCAGCGGGGCCGGAAGCTGAAACGGGCAGTGGCGGTAAATGCTTCAGCCGGAAATTTCTGCGCAAGAATAAATGGATAACTCCAGGCATTTTTCAATGTATCGGCAGCCAGCACAGAAAACAGTTGCAGGTAACCATAGGGAGTGGGGAAGGCCCATCCTTCCTGCGGGTTGGCCTGCCATTGCCATTGTTTTCCGAGCCGGGCTTCGTTGAATTCATCACTGTCCGGAATAGACAGCAATGAGCCGCTGATTCCGGTTCCGGGTTTTTTATACCGTAATACGGGCTGTCCCGTGCCGTCTCCATCCGGGTCTTCCCCGATAACCGGCCAGTTATTTATCCATTTCATGGGTTGCAGGTGTACAATCCGTCCATAGGCTTCTTTGTCCTGGAAATGCAGAAACCAGTCTTCACCGGATGATGTGCTTACCCAGGCTCCCTGGTGAGGGCCATTTACAGCGGTGGAGCCCTGGGTCATGACCACTTTTTTTTCATAGGGCCCATAAATATGCCTGGAACGTAATACCAGTTGCCAGCCCGTACTTACTCCCCCGGCCGGAGCGAACAGATAATAGTATCCGTTCCGTTTATACAATTTGGGCCCTTCGACGGTTGGATCGGCTTCATGCCCGTCAAAAACCAATACGGGAGGCGAAATGGTTTTTGTGCCTTCGCGGTTCATTTCCTTTATGACCAGGATGGATTTGAAACCAGCCCGGCTGCCGGCATAAGCATGGGCCAGGTAAACTTTTCCATTGTCATCCCAGAGCGGGCAGGGATCAATCAGGCCTTTTCCTGCTTCCACCAGCCGGGGGGCTGTCCAGGGGCCGTTTATGTTTTTAGCTGTAACCAGATAAATCCCGAAATCAGGGTCCGGATAATAGATATAGAAAGTATTGTTATGATACCGGATACTGGGCGCCCACACACCAGCACCATGCTGTACCCTGTTGTAATGTTCCGCTGGTGGCTGCACTGTAAGAACATGACCGGCCAGTTCCCAGTTCACCAGATCTTTTGAATGAAGGATGGGCAGACCGGGTACATGGGTAAAACTACTGGCGATCATATAAAAATCATTACCCACCCGGATCGCATCGGGATCACTGTAGTCAGCATGGATAACCGGGTTGCTGTAGGTTCCGTCCCCGTTGTCAGCTTTCCAAACCTGGGCATGACTCTCCAGGTAACCTGCTGCGAACAGCAGGAGAATAATTTTTTTCATACGCCATTTTTTATCACAGTCCCTGCAGCCAGTTGCGCAGTCTTTCCATCCAGTTGTCCTGTGTGGTTTTATTATACATTCCGAATCCATGTCCTCCTTTCGGGTAGAGATGCAATGCTGCCGGGACTTTATTTTTGATACATGCCTGGTAAAAACGAATACTGTTTTCTGCCGGTACAGCTCCGTCATCACCTGCATGTACCAGGAAGACGGGAGCTGTTTGCGGAGACACCTGCAGCTCATTACTGAAAAACCGGATGCGGTCTTCAGATGCATCAGCGCCCACAAGATTATTCCGGGAACCTTTATGAGTAATGCTGCTGTCAAAACTGATTACCGGATAAATCAGAATAGCAAAATCAGGCCTGCAGGATAGGGTGTCAGTACCGGAAGGATCGGACCTGAAATTAAAATGAGTAGCTGCGGTGGAGGCCAGGTGTCCTCCGGCAGAGAATCCCATTATGCCGATCCGGTTCGGATTTATTTTCCAAATAGTTGAATGGCGACGTACATAACGAATAGCTTCCTGGGCATCCTGAAGGGGAGCCAGGCTGCGATCGAACTGGAGTTTGTCATCCGGCAACCTTGATTTCAGTACAATGGCTGTAACACCCCATTTGATCAGCTCTTCCGCCACCCGGGTTCCTTCCTTGTCAAAAGCCAGGATGGAATAACCGCCTCCCGGGCATATTACTACCGCCTGTCCGTTGGGTTTATCCGGCCGGTAAATGGTCAGTGTCGGTATACTTACTTTTGAAATGCGGGTAACATTATCCTTTGTAATAGCGAGTTCCTGTTCAGCTGTTTCTTTATTATTGGGAACCTTCCCGGTATAGAGGGGAACGACCTCAGCTTTTTTAACCCCGAATGCCTGCGGATTAAATACCGGTTTCTGTACATCTGTATACCAGTTTCCGCTGCCAAAAATGTTTTTTAAAGTATAGGTAGCCGCTTCTTTACCGGTCAGCTGTCGGCTCCAGTGGGCCCGTTTACTTATACCGGCGCCCGGTCCGGTGTTTTTGTATTCCGCATACAATACTGTTTTTTCGTTATCCGGATTCCCCCAGTTATCCCAGCCTGTGGGCCGGACAGCGGCGGGCAAAGCGCAGCGAAGAAAAGCGGTTTTGGCAAATGCTCTCCAGGGGCGACCCAGGGACAGATTGGTAACCTGGCTATCGGCAATTACACGGCAATCCAGAAATACCAGCCCGAATTTTTTTCCTTTGGGAGTGCTTGCTGCCGTAATATGGGAATTTGACCTGGCGCGGATAGTACATCGGGAAAAAACCACGGTACCCGGCCCGAAAATGAAGTCGGTCGTGCCTTCAATAAAACAGTTGTCAAATAACTGACGGGCATCTTCCCCTCCGGAAAAGATGGTATCCTGGTGGCCAAGAAATTTACAGTTGCGGAATACAGCCTGGTCGGCATCTACATAGAGTGCCAGTGCCTGGCCTACCGGACCGGCGCTGTTAACAAAACTGATATTGGCCGCGAAAAACCGGTTGCCGGATATTCTGGCAGTCCAGGACGTGAAAGTGTTATGCCGCCCCTTCCCGGAAAAATCATCAAACACAATAAGGGTGCTGTCTGCATTTTCTCCGATAAACGACACGTCCGTATTGGTCGCCGGCAATTCAATTTTTTCCCTGTAAGTGCCATTTTTAATAAATAGAGTGATCGGGGCCAGGGGGTAAACGCGCATGGCATCAATGGCATCCTGGATCGTATAATAATCTCCGGAACCGTCTTTGGCTACCGTAAAGACGTATTTGTATTGTTGCGGATTGCCGGTTTGCGGGAACGCAGAGATAAGCAGGATCATCAGCACAGAAAGCAGAAATATTTTTTTCATATACTATTTTTTCCGGCGGTGTACAAATACCCGGTTTATGAAATTTTTCATTTCGGTTATAGTCGGGGTAAACCAGGGTTCAAAAAAACAGAAACTGTGCGGTGAGTTATCAAATGTTTTAACCGATGAATAAATTTCGCAGGAGTCCAGTATCCGGATATAATCCGTGCGGCCGGCATGCATCCGGTTCACGCTGCTGTTGATAAAAAGGGTAGGGGGGCAATGGTTACCTGCATGGGTCAGCGGTGCGGCTTCTTTCCAGATATCCGGTCTTTCTTTTTTTGAATAGCCAAACCAATAAGTGGCGGCTGAAGTTTTCAGACTGTCGTTCCCTTCTCCGGATTCAGGGTGTATAAACGCCAGGGTTCCATCCAGATCAATAACGGCATTTACCCTGCTGGAGACACCGGGATAACATCCGTTTCCTTCAAAAAGCAAATTTCCGTTGGTACTGCCCATAAAGGCCGCCAGTTCGCCGCCGGCGGAATGTCCAGCAGCAATGATGCGGTCAGGATGAATGCCATATTTTTTTGTGTGGGTCCTGATCCAGCGGATAGCAGATTTTATATCATGTATAGCAGCCGGATAAAGGGCTTCAGTGGAAAGCCGGTATTCGGGGCTGAAACAGACATATCCGTCAGCTGCCAGTTTTTCCAGCAGGGCGGCATGCATGTTTTTATCCCCCGAACGCCATCCGCCTCCATGTATAAACAGGATGGCGGTTTTCTTCCGGCCGGATTGCTTTGGCGGAAGATAGATATCCAGTTTTAGTTCCCGTTCCGGTGTTTTACAGAATAAAATATTCTTCAGAATCGTAACCTCCTTATGCTGCCCTTCTTTAACCAGTTGAATTCCGGGATGATTTTTCCGGTGCTTTTCCAGTTCTTTTTGCAGCGAGTAGGAACTGTCCCTTATACCGGTAATTCCGGCTCTTGACTGGGAAAAAGCAGCCATCGTGCAAAGGAGTAAGCCGGTCAATATAATTCCTTTCCGTTTCATTTTTTCGGGGTATAAATCCGGTTACTGAGCCCCGTATTCAGGGCTTTCAGTTCCTGTAAAACCAGTTGCGCAATCAGCCTGGCACCCAGTTCACTGAAATGGGTATTGTCCTCTTTTCCATTGGGGTAATTGGGATGTTCGCCCGGTTTCAGTTGTACAAAAAGTAAACGGGAATTTTTTGCACCCATTTCCTGGTACAGCTCCTGACTTTTCCTGTCAAGGTCAATGAGATAAACCTGCAATTCCCTGGCCACATCGCGGACAATCTGTGCGTACACTTCGTGTGTGCCTTCCACTTTTCCGGTAGAATCAAATTTTCTCCGCGCCACCGGGGTGAGCAAAAGCGGTGTCAGCTTTTTTTCTCGGGCTTCCTGCACAAAGCGCGTTAGATTGTTCCTGAATTCGGATTCGGTGGTGTATGTTTTTTTGGTGGGCACTTCGTCGTTATGGCCAAATTGGATAAAAACATAATCTCCCTCACTGCCTTCATCCAGTATTTGTTTCCAGAGACCTTCGTTTCTGAATGAGGAGGTACTGCGTCCGTTTTTGGCTTTGTTGATAACTGCTATACTGCTGTCCCAGAAATACACAAATGGCATGCCCCATCCGGTTTCTGGATAATAACGGGTTTCCTTTATACTCATGGTGGAATCGCCGGCCAGAAAAATTTTAATTTTCTTCTCCGGAAGCATAAAGGAACCAAGCAATGCCGGAAGCATTAAGAGGAAAAGTTTTTTCATTTTACCAGACTGTTGATATACACTTCAATATTGCTGTAAAAAGAATGCAGGCTGATACGGGGGGCATCAGACGGGTCCTGCGGATTCAGTCCTCTTTCCCGCTCCCAGTCATCAGGTATGCCATCTTTATCGCTGTCAGCCGGAGCCGGCAGGCTGCGCAGTGCAGGCCAGGCATTCATGCTTCTTTCATAGGGAGTACCATGCGGATACCCTCCCTGCACATCAATGATACGGCCTTTTCTTTCGCGTACATCCAGAAGTATTCGCTGGTCCAGAGTATCCCGGGCGGGCAGGCTGCATCCGCCCTGCATCAGGATGGCAAAGTAGGCGGATTTGGCATCCGAGTCAGGAAGGTCTATCACCGGGAAAGGCTCATGTACAAGGGCTTTCATTTTATCTTCGTCTGTGCCTCCGTTGCCCATGTCCACGCCTTTCGCATTATCGGCTGTGTTTTCGGGTGAGCCGTCAACCAGGTTTCCTTTTATATAGTATTTGCCAAATCCCATGGTTTCGTTTTTACCGGGGTTAACAATGCGGAACCGTACATTTTTATTGGTGGAAGGACCGTATTTAAATAAGTTATTGACAAGGTTATACCGTCCTCCTTCACCTCCATAGATATTATTATGCCCCCAGTTGTAAATAACATTGTTCCGGAAATCAATAAAATCCGTATCAGCCCCGAGGCGCGTACCGTTGAAACGCGGATTCCGGCTCAGGCAATGGGCAAAAAGATTATGGTGGGCACTCAGGTGTTTGCCGCCCCAGATACCCCCATAACCGTGATGTTCCCAGTCTTTATCCCCTGTTTCAAAATGATACGAATAATTGAGCGGTTCTGCAATAATGTTCCATTGCAGGGTGGTGCTGTCGCCTCCATAGAGAGAAAATACCTCATCGGTGCTCCAGCTCATACTGCAGTGGTCAATAATGATATTATTCCGGCGCATCCCGCCAAAAGCATCATCTCCGCCGCTTCCGTCTACCATTCCTTTCTGGCTTTGGTAGCGGTCGCCCAGCCTAAACCGCATATAGCGGATTATAGTATTGTTACCGCCCAGTTGTACTGGCTGATCAGCGAGGCAGATGCCATCGCCCGGAGCTGTTTGTCCTGCGATCGTAACATCCCCGTTAATAACCAGCCTGTTTTCCAGGTGTATGGTGCCGGATACGGCAAATACAATAATACGTTTGCCTTTTGCTTCTGCTGCTTCCCGCAAGCTGCCCGGTCCATTATCATTCAGATTGGATACGATGTATACTTTACCCCCGCGGCCACCGGTGGTAAATTTTCCAAAACCTTCCGCACCCGGAAAGGCAACAGGTTTTTCGTTTCCGGTTTGGGGACTGATGCCCTGTGCACAGGAAACAAGTGATGTCAGCAGGAATGCAGATAAAAAGGACCAGTGTTTGTTGTTCATTGTATTACAGATGTTCAGACGTAAAATAAGGCTGCATCCTTTTGGTAAAGGGCTGCAGCCTTATGGTTTGCTGGTTATGCAGCCGGTTTAGTAACCCGGATTCTGCTGCAGGAGCCCCTGGTAAGAGGCAATGGTTGATTGGTCAAAAGGAAACAGTTCACTTTTGCCCGGTACAAAGTAATAAGCCAGCCCTTGCCACAAAGGACGACCGTCAATTACATTGGCGGTAAGATGTCTGGCCCAGTCAATCCGTACCCATTTATTGGCAGGCACACCGGAACTGCCGGTGGTGCCACTTGGGGGCACCTGGGTTGGTCTCCAGAAAGGTTTACCATTCCCTGTACTGTCTGCGGCAGTATAGTAAACAATTTCCTCACCTACATTCTTATAATATATATACTCAGGAACGAAATTGAAAGGTGCTACACGATCACGGATCTGCTGGATCTTTGTACGGGTTTCAGCCAGTTTGCTGGCCAGCAGATTCCATCGGATCAGGTCATACTTACGAATGCCTTCATGACCGAATTCAAGCCAGCGTTCATTAACAATCGCGTTGAAAAATCCGGCTTTATCGGTGGGGGTGGTTCCGATCAGCCCGGTATTCCCCCTGTAACCACGTTTCCGTACTTCTTCAAAAGCTGAAATAGCCTGGGACGAAGGTCCGTTGCTGATCTCATTCACAGCTTCTGCATACATCAGTAATACATCTGAGAAACGGATCATCGCCCAGTTATAGCCCACATTTAAAACCGTGCCGGGCAACAGGGGAACACGCCAGTCACGGCGGTATTTCCCTGTATTCAGTTCACCCAGGCGGCGCTGACTCTTGATATTGGTGGCATTGGTTACCTGGTAGTGCGTCAGCGTTACATCCCGGCGGGTATCCACCGAGTCAAAGGCATAGAAATAATTCGGCAGCATCTGGATACCACCGCCACCAGCTCCGTAACGGGAAGCGTTATTCAGGTTCGGGCCATCATAGTTGCCCATCCGGCTGTCGCTGTTGCTGTTGCCACCACCGGCACCCACTTCAAACAGGATTTCACCCTGCGGGTCATACACAAAAGAAGTGACGCTCCGCCATACATTTTCGTAATTCGGGTTCAGGGTATGCTGATCCCGACGGGCCATCAATTCTTCGCATTCCTGTTTGGCAATATTGTAAAAATTCAGATAATCAGACCGGCGTTCCATCTGGCCATTACTGCGCAGTGAATAGCCACCGCGGTGAAGGGCCATCTTTGCCCGCAGGGCCATTACAGCTCCCTTCGTGATACGTTCGTTCCGCGGACCGGCTTCGGTACGCCAGGGAACCAGTTCCTTGGCGGTTTTCAGATCTTCAATAAGGAGATCATAGATAGAATCCCGGTTCATTTTTGGTATAAACAGGTTGGGCTGTTTATAAGCGGGTACCATCGGGGCAGGAACATCTCCCCAGTTGAGTATCAGCTGAAAGAAAAACTGAGCCCGAAGGGTGAGGGCTTCCCCATGCAGCCTTTTCAGCGCTGCCTGTTCAGTGGCCGTACCCGATGCGTACTGGGGCATAAGAGGGATCTGTTCAATACAGAGATTGGCTTTTTCAATTCCGCGGTAGAGCTGGCGAAATGGGTTGGCCAGTTCTGCATTGGTGAGCAGCAACTGGTACCGGCCGATACCACGGCGTCCGTTGTCAATATTTCCGCTCACAATTCCTTCATCAGAATCATACGGATAATACATGCTGATACGGATGCCATAGCCGTTGTCGCCCTGCAGTTCGTCATAAACCCCGATGATCGCATTGGTGGCATTGGCTACATCCGAGAACGCCTGGGGTACACTGTACTGAGATACAGGTTCCACTTCCGTGTATTTTTTACAACCGGTGAGGGCGAGGGTAAAAAGAAGCACCCCGGCGCCGGCTAATTTTTTGATTGTTGTATGTTTCATACCCAATATTTTTTTGTTTTTAGAAAGTAACGTTTACACCCAGTAACCAGGTCTTGGCGCGCGGGTAAGCAGCAAAATCAACACCCGGTGTCAGCGGATCCGAACGGCGGGAAGTTACATCCGGATCATAGCCACTGTAATTGGTAATGGTGGCCAGGTTATTCACGGTTCCGTAAACACGAAGATTGGAAATTCTGATTTTGTCCATTACTTTTTTAGGCAGGGTATAGCCCAGGGTCAGGTTATTGATACGCATATAGGATCCGTCTTCAACAGCCCAGGAATGCAGCCACCAGCGCTGTACCCGTACCGGGGTCCAGATTTTGGCATTGGCATTCAGCTTGGCCAGTTCAGTAGGATCGGTTACACGGATACCTGAGGGGCTTATATAGGTGAAACGGTCTTTCATGATCTCAAGGGTATTGAGATTCGGAAAAGCGCCATCGGTCCATTCGAGCTTGTTGGCATTGTAAATATCATTGCCCACCACAAAGTTGACAAATACCGACAGGTCAAAATTGCCGAAGGTAAACTGGTTATTCCAGCCACCGATAAAGTCAGGATTGGCATTGCCGATAACGGTACGGTCTCCGTCTGCTGTTATCACGCCATCTCCGTTAACGTCTTTCCATTTAAGGGATCCCGGTTGAGGAGCGCCATATACACCGTTTACAGCAATACCGGGTTTGATAGTATAGGTCTGTGTAGCCGGGTTATAATCAAAGTCTTCAATTTTATAAAAACCATCTGTCAAATCCGTACATCAGGCCCACGGGCTGGCCCACCTGTACAATATAATCATCTACACCGTCTGAACCCTGCCAGCCTGAATTACGGGTCTGGAACTGCAGACCACCCAGGCTTTCCACGCGGTTCTTATTAAAGGCAATATTGAAATTAGAGGTCCAGCTGAACATTTTCTTTTGTACCGGAGTCGCATTCAGTTGAATTTCCACACCCCGGTTGGAAGTGGCCCCGATATTCTGCAGCTGGCTGGTATAGCCGGTTGTGGGAGGGATGGCCACCGCCAGGAGTAAATCTTCTGCGGTGTTCTTATAAACATCAACAGTTATCTGGAGCCTGTTTTTTAACAGGGAAAGGTCGATACCATAGTTGCGGGTAGTGTTCTTTTCCCAGCGCAGATCCGGATTGGCCAGCGCGGAAGGAGCAAAACCAGGAAGGATGGAGTGATTAAAGGCATATTGGCCGGTTACTCCATACAACTGGCGGTACAGCAGGTTGCCGATCCGGTTATTACCCACAGAGCCATACCCAAAACGGATTTTCCCGTCATTCAGCCAGGTAAGTTTTTCCATAAATTTTTCACGGGAAAAACGCCATGCCAGGGACCCGGAGGGAAATACCAGTGTCCCGTTATCTGAACTGAATTTGGAAGAACGGTCGGCCCGTACGTTAAACGTGGCCAGGTATTTATCCATAAAAGCATAGCTGGCTCTTCCGAAGAAAGAAGCAATCCGGGCCGGGGGCTCTTCAAAAGAAGTGGGCAGCGGCTGGGCTGAGCCGGTTGGCGCAGAACCCAGTCCCATATTGGCCAGGGCTTTTTCCGGGGTTATGTCAGCAGGAAAATAACGGGTTTCAAAAGTGTTTTGTTTTGAGCGGACATCCACAATTTCCTGTCCCACAAGCACCGTAAAATCATGTTTATCCCTGAAGTTATTCAACTGATACTGCAGTGTATTGGAATTGCTGAGCGTGTGGTTGTTTTGTTGACCGATAGAAGCAACCGGGAGGGAGGCAAAGTTGCGGGCTGTACCAGTGATCTTACTGTAGAAAAGATCACTCCGCACATTTGAATTATCAAAACCGGCTGTGGAACGGAAGGTCAGGTTTTTCAGGATGGTATAATTCAGGTAACCGGTAAAATAAACCGCGCGGGTATATTGCCTGCGGTATTCGGCTTCTGTCAGAATCACCGGGTTGGTAGCGCCGGCTGAGGAAAGGTAATAGGCTTCATCAAAATCATCCAGTCCAAATCCATCGCGGGACAGTTCGAAGGGACGATAGTTGATTGTATGGCGCAGGCGATTGGTAGTACGTGTTCCACTATTCGTGGTACCAATACCCTGGATCTGCTGATCAAGATAACGGGTGGTAAAACCGATCCGGAGTTTATCTGTGGCTTTGTGGTCAATTTTGAAGTTGACCATTTTTCGGTCAAAGCCGGATTCAATCTGGATCCCGTCTTCCTTATTGGCCGTAAGACTCAGGTTGAAGGTAGTGGCCTGGTTACCACCGCTTACAGAAACATTATGGGTATTGAAAGCTGCTTTCCGGCCAAATACAAGATCCTGCCAGTTAACGAAATTTACATTCTTGTAATTTTCCAGTGTATCCCAGGTTGTGCCATAGGTCTGCGCAAAACTGGAACTGTCGGTGGCGCTGCCACGGGTTCTTTCATACTGCCACATAACAAAATCATAAGGCTTCATCACTTCCATAAATTTTGGCAGCTGACGATAGCCGAATGAACCGTTATAACTGATCTGGGTTTTGCCGGCACGGCCGGATTTGGTAGTGATGATGACTACTCCGTTTGCCGCGCGGGCTCCGTAAATTGCCGTAGTAGAAGCGTCTTTCAGTACGTCAACAGAAGCGATATCCTGGGGAGAAATCACCGACAGGGCATTTTCCACCTGAACACCGTCAACGATATACAGGGGGGAATTGTCCTGTGTAATTGACCCGCCACCCCTGACGCGTACAATTATTTCAGCTCCGGGAGCTCCCTCGGTGGCTGTCAGTTGTACCCCGGCCAGTTTTCCCTGGAGGGCTTCCGCAGCGGAAGAAAGCGGGAAGTCTTTCAGTTGTTTGGAATTGATGGAAGATACGGAACCGGTCAGGTCTTTTCTTTTCACGGTACTGTAGCCTACCACTACCACATCTTCCATTGCCCGGACTTCAGGGGTCATTTCCACACTGATACTGCTTCGTCCGTTGATCGGAGATTCAACCGGCAGAAAAGCGGCACTGGTAAAAACAAGGACAGCCGCGTTGTTGTCAACGCTGATCCGGTAATTTCCCTGTCCGTCGGTGGTTGTGGCCACCCGGGTGCCCTTCACGGAGACGGTGACACCGGAAAGAGGTTGTTTGTTTTCGGAAGAAGTGACCGTGCCCGTAATCTGTCTGTTCTGGGCAAGCAGTGAGTACAGCGGTGCCAGGGCCATAAGCAAAAGACCTGTCAGGGCTGCCTTTTTAAATAATCTGATCATACTGCAGTTTTTGAGTAAACACTAATGGTTAATACCGGTTACCTGCCAGGCTTTCTCTGAGCAGCAAGTTCATTGAAAGCAGGCTGAAGTGCGAAACAGGGAAACTGAATGCCATGGCTTGAAAAGATTTCCGGAGAATTCCGGCGCAGGTAAAAAAGATAAATTGGCAATCGGGATCATGAAGTTCTTTTCAGTTACGACAAGCAGTTTCCGGATCAGCACTCCGGTCCGGTACAACAATGCTACACAGAAAATAAGGTATAACTTACTGATTAAGAGGAGATTTTTTACGCAAACGTTCCCGGCAACGATGGCACTGCCGGTTTGATTTTCATCCCCCAAATAAACAGTTTTTTTACCTTTTCCAGGGGTCCGATAGATCAGAAAAAAAGTATAGTCAATGCTTTGACTTTCAATATAAAATACCGGCCTGATCGTTTTCCGGCAACTTGCTTGTTATATGCAGCAAAACCGGTAATTTACGGGTCTGTTTGAAGCGGAAACCGGGGCTGCTTCGCAGCGACTGCAAAAACCGGGTATAACAGAATGAAATTCGAAGCTGTTACGATAAAAGATATTGCCAAAGCCTTGGGTCTTTCAACCTCAACTGTATCAAGGGCTTTGCGTGACAGTTATGAAATCAGTCCGGAGACAAAAAAACTGGTACTGGAATACGCAGAAAAGATCAACTATCACCCCAATCCCATTGCCCTCAGTCTGAAAGAAAGAAGAAGCCGCACCATCGGGGTAATGGTGTGTGAAATTGCGAACAGCTATTTTTCTCAGGTCATCAACGGGATCGAATCCATTGCTCAGCTTCACGGGTATAATGTAATCATTTCTCAGAGCCGCGATTCTGCCGGGAGGGAATTACAGAATCTGCAGTACCTGACTTCCCGTTCGGTAGATGGACTGATCATATCCGTTTCTTCAGAAACAAAAGATTTTTCCTATCTGCAGGAACTCCATGACCGGGGTATGCCAATTGTTTTTTTTGACCGGATTGTGGACGCCATTGAAACACACAAAGTCATTACAGATAATTTTAAAGGGGCTTACGATGCCACACAGCACCTGGCACAAATGGGCTACAAAAGAATTGCTGCCATCTGTAATACTATTACGCTCTCTATAGGAAAAGAAAGGCTGGCCGGGTATAAGGCAGCCCTGAAGGATGCAGGGCTGGATTACAAAGAAGAAATGGTTCGCACCTGTGAACACGGAGGCATGCTCGCCAGTGAACTGGAAGAAGCCGTGGCATCTCTATTCGCAGCAAGTCCTGCACCGGATGCGATTTTTGCGGCGGCGGATAAACTGACAACCGGCTGTCTGCAGGCCCTCCGCAACAGGGGTTTGTCTGTACCGGGTGATGTAGCGATGGTTGGTTTTTCCAACAGTGAACTGACAGGCCTGCTGAATCCCGCCATGTCGGTGATCAAACAGCCTGCTTTTGAAATGGGTGAACTCGCCACGGATCTTTTACTGGAACTGATAGAAAGCAAGAGACCAGTGACCGATTATCAGACCAGGGTACTCGGAACGGAAATCATTATACGGGACTCCTGTCCTCCGGTTATTTAAACGCCCCTCCCATAATTACAAAGCTTTTTATTGCCGCCATTTTCGGCCAAATTCCGCAGGCTGCAGGCAGCTGGTTTTAAAACATTTTTAAAATTAGCCTTTTTTCAAAATAAAATTATTGATAAACAATAAATATTTATTATTTTTGATTCTGATTATCCTCATAAGCCGGTATTAATAATACGCTATGTCGTCTGAGTTGTGTGTGTAACCGGCAATTTTTATGGAATAGGTGAAAGAGGATCCTAACAGTTTTATATATGAAAAGAAGCTTTTTTACCGCCCTTTTTTTATTGATTATTTATTATGCCGGCGGACAGGATGGCACACAGATTTCTATCGGGAGAAAGGAAACCATTTATTCGGAAGTTTTAAAGGAAAAAAGGACCTTCTGGATTTACACCCCTGCTTATACGTCCCGGGCAGCTAATCCCGGTAAACAATATCCTGTTTTGTATGTGCTGGACGGGGAAGCACATTTCTTCTCTGTTGTTGGTATTATTCAGCAGCTCAGCCAGGCCAACGGGAATGGGGTTTTACCTGAAATGATGGTGGTGGGTATTGAAAATACAGACCGTCTGCGTGACCTGGTTCCTTCGGGTGATAATAATCAGCCGAACCCTTTTGCCCGCTTTCTGTCTGCTGAGTTAATACCTTATATAAATGAAAAATACAGACCTGCTCCATACCGTTTGCTGGTGGGTCATTCCCTGGGGGGACTAACGGTGATAGATATACTTGCCCAATCGCCCCGCTTATTTAATGCCTGTATTGCCATAGACCCGAGTATGTGGTATCTGAGCGAAAAATTTCTGAAACGGGCTATCCGCCAAATGCCGTCTCAAAACCTGGAAGGGAGAAGATTATTTATCGGAACCGCCAATACCCTTCCTGCGGGGATGAATCTTTCGCAGCTCAGAGGGGACCGTTCAGCCGAAACACAGCATATACGTTCCATCTTCAAACTGGATAGTTTTCTGCGGGTGAATAAAAACGATTTGTATTATTCCCATAAGTATTATGAAAAAGAAAAACACAATACGGTTCCCCTGTTAAGTATGTATGATGGTTTACGGTTTGTTTTTGATTATTATGAACCGGATATTTCCGAAAGGGATTTTGCTGACACCTCTGCGGTGCTGGCTAATAAAATGAAAACACATTATACTATAGTGAGTAACAGGATGGGTTATAAAAATACCGCGCCGGAATCTCTTGTCAATTATCTGGCTTATGAGGCGTTGCAGAAAAAGCATTTCCGGAAAGCGAAAGAACTGTTTATGCTGAATAGCACCTGGTTCCCGGAAAGTCATCAGGTTTACAGTGCCTTCGCTGATTATTATGTCGTGGTAAAAGACACAGCTAATGCGCTTGCCAGTTACCAAAAAGCCAAACAGCTGGGTGCCGGTCCTCTTATCGAAAGCAGAATAGCTGCTTTGACAGGAAGGGGAGGGGAAAAAATCACATCTGCCGACCTCAGCAGATATAGCGGCGTATATAACCTGGAATTGTACAATATTCCGGTTGTATTGGAAATACGATCGGGCAAACTTTGGGCTAAAGTACCGGGCCAGCCCGATGATGAACTACTCCTGCTTTCGGAAAACGTTTTTACAGTAAAGGGGAAACAGGGATACACCATTACTTTTCAGATGAACGGTAACCAGCCAAAGGAATTCATCTCTGTACAACCCAATGGAACATTCAAAGCAGTGTTTCAGAAAAAGTAAATCACAGAAGGAACAAAAATCCCGCCTGCGCTGAAACTTGCCTGACGGCAGTCAGACTACGGTGGGTAAAGGTGGAGAATACGAGAGTCAAACTCGTGACCTTCCCGGACTTGATGCTGGGACGCTCTAGCCGGCGCTGCGAATCAGGTTTTCGATATATTTTCTGCTTTTTTTTCCTTTGATGAAG
>JACSRW010000029.1 GCA_014879565.1 Chitinophagaceae bacterium | reverse complement strand
CAACTCCTCCAGCCCATGAAACCGAAAGCCTGACAATTGGTTCTTCGGTTCTTGGATCTTGGTTCTTTTACAAGAAGTTCCAGGAACCAAATAACAAGAACCAACTCCTCCAGCCCATGAAACCGAAAGCCTGACAATTGGCTCTTCGGATCTTGGATCTTTTACAAGAAATTCCAAGAACCAAATAACAAGAACCAACCCCTCCTGCCCATGAAACCGAAAGCCTTACAATTGGTCCTTCGGATCTTTGGATCTTGGTTCTTTGATCTTGGTTCTTGGAGCCAAAAAAAAGGCTGCCCGTTTGAGCAGCCCGTGTATCGTTAGTTTCTCTTCGCCTTATTTGTTCATCATCTGTTTGGCTTCAATGCTGAGTGTGGCGTGGGGAACCGCGCGGAGGCGGGCCTTGTCAATCAGCTTACCGGTTACCCGGCAGATGCCATAGGTTTTGTTTTCAATGCGCATCAGGGCCTTTTCGAGATGATCAATAAAAGTAATCTGGCGGCTGGCCATCTGGCTCAGCTGTTCTCTTTCCATACTCACACTGCCGTCTTCCATGGTCATATAGCGGGCTTCGTCCATATCACCGCCCTCATCTTTACGGGTAATTAACCCCTGGAGATAGGCCAGTTCTTTTTTGGCGGCGTCCAGTTTCCGCTGGATGATTTCACGGAATTCTGCAAGGTCTGCGTCTGAATAACGCATGGTGGGTCCGGTGTGCTGTGTTTGCATAGCGTTGATATCTAATACGGATTTGGTGAACTCGGGTTCATATTTTACCGAGCTTTTGGTAGTGGTTTTGGGAATAACAACCTTGGCCGGTTTTGGCGGCTCTTTCTTAACAACGGGCTGCACTTTCTGTTTAATGGACACCAGTGATTTGGGATCCACTGTTCCCGGTTTTTTGGCAACCGGTGCTTCCGCTTTGGGAGCCGGAACCGGTTTGGGGCTTTGTTTTTCAGGAGCCGGTTTGACAGCAACAGGTTTCGCGGCCGGTTTGGATACTGCTTTGACAGCCGGTTTAACAGGAGCTGCTTTCGGAGCCGGCTTAGCGGCGGGTTTGGCAGCCGGTTTCACTGGCTTTTTTACAGCAGCTTTCGGAGCCGGTTTGGCAGCCGGTTTCTTTGCGGCAGCCTTCGGGGCGGGTTTGGGGGTAGCTTTTTTCACTGTTTTCTTGGCGGCTGGTTTTTTAGCAGCCGCTTTAGGGGCGGGTTTGGCGGCTTTTTTAGGAGCCTGTTTCCCGCCAGTCGGACGGGATTGCTTTTTTGTAGCCATAAATTACCCTTTTTTTGAAACAATCACATTTAGCAAAACATCGTTTATATCTATTTCCGTTCCTCCGGAAATTTGAGCCGGAAATTCCAGTTCGTCAGCCAGAATTTCGGCGCAAATATAGGCTTTAAAGCTTGCCAGCGATTCTTTGATGCCATCGGGTGCTGTTACCTGTACCCGAACCCGGTCGGTCAGATCAAAACCGCTGTCTTTACGTATTTTTTGAATCCGGTTCACAAACTCCCTGGCATTTCCTTCCGCTTCCAGTTCCGGGGTTACCGTCACATCCAGCGCGACTGTCAGGCTGCCTTTGGCGGCCACCGTCCAGCCGGGAATATCCTCACTGCTGATTTCAACTTCAGCGATTTGTAATATTACAGGTTCGCCCTCAATTGACAAATTATATTCGCCTTCTTTTTCCAGCCGGCTGATGTCCTCCTGGCTGAATTGTGCCAAAGCTGTGGATACCGCTTTCATTTTCGGACCCAGCTTTTTACCCAGGGCCACAAAATTGGGCTTGACCTTTTTCCGGATAAACGTATTATCGGGATCCAGGTACTCAATCGCCTTGACATTCACTTCCGCCTTTACCAGGTCTTCCACTTTCTCCAGCTGTGTTTTCATACCCGGATTCAGGGCCGGGATCAGGACTTTCTGCAGGGGCTGACGCACCTTGATATTGACTTTTTTCCGGAGTGACAGTACCAGGGAAGAGGCATCCTGGGCCAGTTGCATTCTTTCTTCCAGGGCCGCATCTATCGCATCGGTATTGGCCACCGGATAATCGGTATGATGAACCGACTCCGCCCCGAAACGGCCGGTAACGGCATTCAGGTTGCGGAAAAGGGTATCGCTGAAAAAAGGAGAAACAGGAGCAATCAGGCGGGTCAGGGTTTCCAGACATTCATAAAGCGTCTGGTAGGCACTGATTTTATCCTGCTCATACTCTCCTTTCCAGAACCGGCGCCGGCAAAGCCGCACATACCAGTTACTGAGCTGTTCATCTACAAAGTCTTCAATCACCCGGCCAGCCTGCGTGGGTTCGTACTCATCCATATAGGCCGTGGCTTTTTTCACCACCGTATTCAGGGAAGAAAGGATCCAGCGGTCTATCTCGGGTCTTTCTGCCAGGGGGATATATGCTTCCTTAAAAGCGAATCCGTCCACATTGGCGTAAAGGGCAAAAAACTGATAGGTGTTATAAAGCGTACCAAAGAATTTGCGCTGCACTTCCCGGATTCCTTCAATATCAAATTTGAGATTATCCCAGGGGGAGGCATTTGTGATGAGATACCAGCGGGTGGCATCGGCTCCGAATTTTTCAATGGTATCAAAGGGATCCACCACATTACCCAGGCGTTTGCTCATCTTATTGCCGTTTTTGTCCAGCACGAGCCCGTTACTCACCACAGTCTTATACGCCACCGAGTCAAATACCAGGGAGGCAATCGCATGCAGGGTATAAAACCAGCCCCGGGTCTGGTCTACTCCTTCTGCAATAAAATCGGCCGGGTAAGCACCCTCCCATCCCTTACCAAACGGCATGGGGTCGCCGTTTTTAACTTTTTCAGGATCCAGCCCCCATTGCGCATAAGGCATAGCCCCGCTGTCGAACCAGACATCAATCAGGTCCGGCACCCGTTTCATGGGCTGGCCGGAATCACTGACCAAAACGATCTCATCCACATAGGGCTTATGCAGGTCAATCGCCTCTCCTACCAGGAGCGCATTATTGGTACCGAGTACTTTATCTGCCTGCAGCGCGCGTTCCTTCAGTTCGGCCATACTGCCCACACAAATCTCTTCACTGTTGTCTTCTGTTCTCCATACGGGAAGTGGCGTACCCCAGTAACGGGAACGGCTCAGGTTCCAGTCCACCAGGTTTTCCAGCCAGTTGCCAAAGCGGCCTTCGCCCGTAGATTTGGGTTTCCAGTTGATGGTCTTATTCAGTTCCACCATCCGGTCTTTGATGGCGGTTGTTTTTATAAACCAGGCATCCAGCGGATAATACAACACAGGTTTGTCCGTCCGCCAGCAATGCGGGTAACTGTGTTCATATTTCTCCACCTTAAAAGCGCGGTTTTCTTTTTTCAGCTTCACCGCTATATCCACATTCACATCCACATAGTCTTGCTCGTCTTTGTAATTCTTTACATACCGGCCGCTGAACTCACCCATCCCTTCCACAAATTTGCCCTCACGGTCCACCATGGTCAATATGCCAATGCCATATTTCCTGCCGACTTTATAGTCATCGGCTCCGAAGGCCGGCGCAGTATGCACGATACCGGTACCATCTTCGGTGGTGACAAAGCTGTCTACCAATACCCGGAAAGGATCCCCGCCCGCATGTGCCGGACTGTTGGCATCATAGGGCATCAGTTGTTCATAGCGGCAACCTTCAATCTCCGATCCCTTAAATGAAATCAGTTCCGTCCAGGGAAGTATTTTGGATTTCTCATTATAGCTTTCAATGTCCACCCCTTTGCCTTCCTCCTTAAAATATTTGTGCAAAAGCGCTTTGGCCAGCACTACATTCACCGGGAGATGGGTGTAGGGATTGACCGTTTTTACCAGTACATACTCAATATCTGCTCCCACGGTCAGTCCCAGGTTACTGGGCAGGGTCCAGGGGGTGGTGGTCCAGGCCAGGAAAAACACTTCGGCTCCGTGTACCGCATCATGCAGAAACTGAGAACGGTTATCCTGTACCGCGCGGAACATAGCCACGCAACTGGTATCCTTAACATCCTTGTATGTACCGGGCTGGTTCAGTTCATGGGAACTGAGCCCGGTGCCGGCGGCCGGGGAATAGGGCTGAATGCTGACACTCTGATAGAGAAATCCCTTTTTATACAGCTCTTTAAGCAGCCACCAGAGGGTTTCGATGTATTCATTTTTGAACGTGATATAGGGATCATTCAGGTCCACCCAATAACCCATCTTACGGGTAATATCATCCCATTTATCTTTAAACCGCAGTACGACTTCGCGGCATTTTTTATTGTACTCCTCCACTGAAATCTTTACCCCGATATCTTCCTTGGTAATTCCCAGTTCTTTCTCCACACCCAGCTCAACAGGCAGCCCGTGTGTATCCCAGCCGCCTTTCCGTTTTACCTGGAAACCCTGCATGGTTTTATAGCGGCAAACCATGTCTTTGAGGGTCCGGGAGATGACGTGGTGAATTCCCGGCATGCCGTTGGCACTGGGTGGTCCCTCATAAAACACAAAGGGGGTGGCTCCTTCCCGGAGTTTAACACTTTTCTCAAAAGCATGGTTTTCAGTCCAGTTAGCCAGCATTTCTTTTTCAAATGCCGGCAGGTTAAGCCCACTGAACTCGGTATATTTTGCGCTCATAGCCATTCTAAAATGGGTGCAAAGATACGAAATTAAAGGGCTGGAAAGGAAGGGTATAGACATGCCTGCCCTGAAAAGAAAAGGCCGCCCCGGAGGAGGCAGCCCTGTTCTTACCATATAACCATTAAAACTAATCCTTCTTCAGCCAAACCGCTTCAAAGGCCGGATAGCCTCTTTCACCATTCTGGGTAAGTGCCGTAAACCGGAGTTTATAATAATTCGCATCGCCGTCTTTTACAATATAATAACGGTCTGAGCGCACTGCCGGAGACACCCCGGGTCCTCCGCCCGAGCGCCAGTCAGCCGCAATCGCATTCTGGGTGGAGAGAAATGTCTGTGCCGTAATATCGGCTGCCGAAAAATCTGCCCAGGCTTTGGCGGTCACCATTACTTTGGCCACCTGCACATTGCGGTTCAGCAGGATAATATCCTGGAAGAGATAGGGCACTTCTCCGGTACCGAAATTGGATACGTTGGAGAAATAAGTCCAGGCCAGATCCCATTTCTTTTTGGCAGGCTCCACACTAACGGCTCCATTATCAAAAGAGATATACTTAAAAAAGTAGTTCTCATCTTTTGGGATTTCCAGTGTGGAGAAACTGGCGGAAGCGATATCGGCATACTGAAGGGTATACCCACCGGAAGCACTGCGGAGTACCCGTATTTTTTTCCAGCCACGGGCCGGGGCCGGACTACCGGGAGCCAGTCCGCGGTTAACTATGTAAACTTTATTTTCATCCGGAGTTGCACTGATGGCATCAATGGCCGTGCGGGTCAGGTCACCGGTGGGGTAATCAATATAGGGAAGGGAAGCCGGACTGGGGGCAAACTGATTAAATGCCACTTGTGTACTGAAACCGGCTGTGTCTGCCGCGGTTACCTGCGTCAGGTCGTTTTTGGCAAGCTGTTTTGCCATCATTGCGGAAGAGGAATTCAGGATAACCCGGAAATGATCCGCTCCGGTATAAAAACCAAGATCCCAGTTATTCCGGTTCACCGCTGTTTGCCGGTTGGCACTCAGGTCCAGGAACACTTTATTGGCATAGAGCACCCCGCCCCCGTTGATGGTAAGCGCCGGCGTCTGTGCAATCAGTTCGGCAAAACTCAGGGTAAACCGGCGGGTTACCCCAACAGTCACTTTCTGAAGAGTCTGATCCAGGTCAAATACAATTTTTTCATCCCCGTCAAATAATACCCCGTTCACTTTATTCACTGTAAAAGAAGCATCATTGGCTCCTGCGGGAATGGTAATCGTCAGGGTTCCGGAAACGGCTGCCGGTGTGGTGGTATAATCCACCCCGTAAGCCAGATCCTGCTCCGTTAATTTAACCATTACGGGGAAAGCCGTATCGGCCTGCCGGGAGAGTTTCAGCCGCACGGTCATTGAATTTTCCGCAGCGGTGAGGCCCTGTTCGGCTGTTTCAAAGACAACATAATTGTCGGGCAGATCGGCGCTGCGTTTGCGGCAACCGGCGGCCAGTAAAAGCCCGGCTATAAGCAGAAAGGGTAAAACGAGTTTTTGTTTCATCATTGAATACTTTATAGTGAATTATTTTTTATTCCAGTTAAACAACAGGGAAGCGAAAGCGGAACGGCCGGTGGCCACACTCAGTCCGCCCCCGGTATGGATACCACCGGCCACAAAACTGGCCCGGATACGATCTACCCCGAAGAGGTTACGCACCCCCGCATTCAGCCGGAGGAAGGAGGTCAGTTTTTTGTTAACGGTGAGATCGGCCATATGATATCCTTCCTGACGGGAAAGAACCACTTCCTGTCCGCTGGCGATATAACGGGGACGCTTACCTGTAAACTTATAAAACAGGTTCAGGTCCATTCCCAGTTTTGTAAAACTCCAGGTGGCCGTCAGGTTGGCTTCCGCTGACCAGAGCAGTTCATTCAGTGTTTTATCTGCTTCAAACTGGTCGTTGTAAAAACCGGTTACTGAGGTTCCGGCAGCCAGGTTCCAGTGGCGGCCTGCCAGACCGGTGGTCAGGTTCAGTCCGGCAGTTTTGCTCTTCAGTATATTGTAGAGTTTGGCGGTATCTGAACTTTGGGTAAACACATAGTCAATCTGGTTGCGCACATCGTTGAAAAAACCACCCAGTTGCGCGGTCAGCTGCATCCCCTCTTTTGTTTTTTTCTTCAGCGCCAGGGAGCCGGTAAAACTGTGAGAGGTTTCCGCTTTCAGGTCAGGATTTCCCACTACCTGATGGTTGGCATCAAAGAAACTGAAATAGAGTTCCCGGAGAGAGGGAGAGCGGAAGCCACGGGCATAGGAAAGCCGCAGATCCAGGATTTCACTGAGACGGATCCGGGTATTCAGGGAAGGCACCACCGGAGGTGCTTCGTATACGGAGTTGCTGATAAAACGCAGCCCGGGACGGATATTGATCTTTTCGGAAGGGGTGATTTCTGAACTCAGGAAAAGCGCATAGTCATTTACGTTATTATTCCCGGCCCTTAGTCTTTCGCCTTCTCCCCGGTCAAGGTTTATATCCACCCCCGGCTGAAAACTGAGGAGCCGGTTCATTTTCCAGGCGCCTGTAGCCCGGAGGGTGAAACCGGAAAAATTCACCACAGAGTTTCTGCCTTCCCCCATATCCAACCGGGTTTCGCCGGTGTTTTTGTTCAGGGTCGTGGAAAAGACTTCCCGGCGGTAATCGGTATAGGCTGACTGCAACTGGAAAGACCACTGGTTGTTCAGGAAATAAGATCCCTGTAACTGGTGCATGAGCCGGCGGGACAGGTATTCCTGGTTATAGGCCAGGGTGTCGCCGGAAATTGGATCGGGATAGGGAAGAAAATTGGCCGGGTTGGTGATTACTTCATCCATTCCATCAAGCCGGTAACGCAGGCTGAGTTTGCCGCGCGTATAACCCAAAAAGCCGTTCGCAAGCCGCTGGTCTTTTTTATGCCAGACCAGTTCCCGGCCCACAGCCGTGTCTTTCCATCCGCCAAAATAATTATGGGCAAAGGAAGCGCCGGCCTCCCAGTTTTGTTTGCGCCAGGTGAGTCCGGCCTGCTGGTTATGAATACCCTGGTTCCAGCCGTATTCTTTTCCAACTGATTCTTCATGCAGCCGGGCATTGACGGCCAGTTTGGCCGCATCTGCTTTTTTGGTGATGATATTAATAACGCCTGCCAGGGCATCCGCGCCATAAATAACAGACATAGGTCCTTCTACCAGCTCAATCCGTTCAATACTGTTTATATCCAGCTGACTGATATCAAATTCATTATTGACCCCCTGGCGACCGGTTACCGGCAGTCCGTCCACCAGAATTTTTACATTCTGACCGCTCAGTCCCAGCATGGTAATAGCGGAACCGCCGGTGGCCAGGTCCTGTGAAAAACGGATATTAAGCTCATTACGCAGCACATCCTGCAGGCGAACGGCGCCCTGTTTTTCTATCCGGTCACGGTTGATAACCCGGATCTGGTACACCGAATTCTTAAGTGACTGGGGTTTAAACTGGCCGGTTACCACCACTTCTTCCAGGTCTTTGGCCCGGGTGGTGTCTTCGGCGACCGACTTACCGCCGGGCTGGGCCTGAAGGCCGGTGTAGAGGAAACAACTGATGATAAAAAGGTGAAAAGTTCTCATAATTTTTATTTCGGATGCAAAGTTTGTCCTGCAGTTTTTCTGAATTATCATCTGATTGTCAGCTTCTTTGTTTAAGGGGAGGTTTGACAAAAAGATGACAAGGTCTGTTTTGCAATCAGGCGGACACTTGAGAAAAATCAGTGAATGTTTAAACAGCAATTAGGGAGAATCCGTTCATCATGCTTCGGCACGCTCAGCATGACAGCGAAATTCATTCAAACCCGTTCATCATGCTTTGGCAGGTTCAGCAAGACAACGGAATACCTAAAAATGAAAAACCCGGCCAGTCGGAGGGCTCCGAAGGCCGGGTTTAACTATGGTAGTTTTTCAATAATCAGAATTTCGCCCCCACACTCAGGAAAAATGTCCTTCCGTCGGCAGGCAGGACACCGGGACCGGGATAACCACCGGC
The DNA here is from genome assembly GCA_014879565.1 of Chitinophagaceae bacterium. Lineage (GTDB taxonomy): Bacteria > Bacteroidota > Bacteroidia > Chitinophagales > Chitinophagaceae > JJ008. The sequence continues at coordinate 215,631 of JACSRW010000029.1, read as the reverse complement.
ACGGCGGGTAAAGTAGCGGGCATTTCCAAGGTTATTAATCCCCGACTTCAACTGCAGTTTTTTACTGAACTGGTACGTAGCGGTCAGGTCCGTAACGGTATAAGAAGGGATCAGCCCGTTTTGCGCATTGGAAGAGGGCGCAACGGTATTATTGGCATCCGCGAATGCATCACTGGTATGACTGAGCTGGGCGGTCAGAGAGAGCCCTTTATAGCGATAGGTAATTCCGGCCCGGACCAGTTGTTCCGGCGCGTTTTCCACTTTTTTATTTTTTAGGTTTGTTTCCACCAGCTGGTTGGAACTGTTCTTGGTAATCACTTTAAAGTTACCATAACGGGCATCGGTATATCCCCACGAAACAAATACACTAATATCACCCCATTTTGCATCCGGCTGAAAAACTTTCACCGGACTGAACTCAACGAGACTTTCCAGTCCCCGGCTGTTACTGCCACCCACATTGGTGCGGTAATTATAAAAACTGCCATCGGTACGTTGCTGTACAATCACCCCGATACGGTTATTGTACCGGAGGTAATAGGCGCTGATATCAAAATACAGCCAGGATCCGATTTTGCCGCGGTAGCCAAGATCAGCATTGTAACCCCGTGCATCTTTCAGGTCTTCATCAATTACATCTGTGGTGGGTGGCGCGGTGAGGTCTGCGAACTGCACGGGCCGGTAAGCCTGTGTAATATTCGCATACAACTCGGTTCCTTTGGTGATATGGTATTCCGTTCCGATACCCCCCAGCAGAAAGCCCCGGCTGCGTTCCTGGTTTTGCAGCAAAATTTCATTGCCGCCGCTGAAGCCGTTTCTTCCGGAGGCTGAACCGGTGATATATTCATAGCGGAATCCGGGTATCAGGAGCCATTTCTCCCCTATCCGGAAAATATTTTCCGCATGAAAGGCCAGGTTGACCGTATTGAAATCAATATCTCTCGTCCAGATTCCGTCGCTAAGGGTCATATCATAATCTGTACCGGTGCTGCCCTTGCCATCTGCCGCATAGCGGTAAGTGGAGCCGGTATATACCCGGGCACCGGCGGAGAAAGTGCTGCTGCTGTTACCCAGTGAATAATCTCCCAGGTAACGCAATTCCAGGCCGTAATTCCGGTATTTATCCGCATTCAGGTTCCGGGTATTGTATTGCCCGGTAGTCCGGTTAATACTGTCTTTTACCGTTATACCGCCGGAAGGCATAAAGCCCACACTGTTCCGGTCGCCCTGTATGCCGAAGAGTTTTACATTGAGCTTTGACCGGGAAGAAAACTGGTAATTACCTATCAGGGCAGCGGTGGTCCAGGTAATATCAAACCAGTTGCGGCTCCGCAAACTTTGCCGGATACCGGTGATCATTTGCGCATCGGTAAGCCCTCCGGGCTGCTGACTGCGGATATGGTTGCGCATCAGTTCCGCACTGAGGGAAAAACGCGGGGTAAAGCGCCAGGTAAACGTACCAAAACCGGAATTGGTATAATACCTGCTGTTCTGGCGGTACCCTTCCGCATTGCGGTGATCAAAGAAGGCGTAATAATGAAAATTTTTGGTCTCACCGCCCAGCGCATTATAACTGTTATACAGCCCGTTACTACCCACGGTTTGCTGGGTTTCAAATTCAAAAGGTTTATTGATTTCACTACCATTACGAAGAATATAGTTCACCAGTCCCCCGAACTGCGGCCCGTATTGCAGGGAGCCCTGCCCCCGGACAATTTCCAGTCGCTGAACGGCCTGTAACTGGGGATTATAATAAGCTTCGGGATAACCATAAGGATCAGCGGCAATATCATAACCGTTCTGGCGTACATTAAATTCCCAGCTGCGGTTGGGACTCAGTCCCCGGGCTGCAATACCGATCTGGATTCCGCTGCCATCACTTTCCCAGATCTGTATGCCCGGTACTTTGGCCACCACCTGGCGCATGGTATTGGTAACCACATTTCCGTTTACATTATCCAGTACGATCAGTGCATTCTTTTTGCCTGCATAGATAGAAGTACCCACCACTTCGGGCATTTGCTGGATATCACTCCGGCTGTAGCGGCCGACAATTGTTATATCATCCAGGTACTTTGTATGGGGACGGAGACTATCATCAATAAACAAACCGGCAGTGTCTTTTTGTGCATAACCGGATAGGGCAGAGATCAGCAGAAGAGCAGTAAGAGAATTTTTTACAAACATAGCAGTCACAATTTCAGGGGCAAAATTGCCCCTCCCGGCCGTATTGGGATTTACGGATCGGGAAAATCGGTTTACGCAAAAAGGAAACTTCTAGGCCGGAACCGGTACCCCCTGCACCGGGGTTCTCCTTTCTTTACGCTGCCGGCCCCGCCAGAGCAGAAAACCTGTAACCGGCATACTGGCAGCCAGGAGGCTGGCAAAAAAGGCCAGCAACTTTCCTCCTAAGCCCCAAATGGCACCCGTATGGATATCATAATTCATCCGGGCGATTTTATCGGCGGTATTAGCCTCTGCAAAGCGGCCATCCCAGCTCCCCGCTGCTTTCAGCGGCTGACCGGTATACTGATCAAAATGGAAAAAATCGGAATTATAATATGTGCCCGGGCTGTGATTGATAATGATCTCATGCGGATCGGAGGGCAAATGTGCAAAGTAAACGGCCAGGCTTTCCTTCTTCCCTGTTTGCCTGCGGTACTGCTCCCATAAACGATCCGCCATATTATAGCCGGGAACGGCTTTTGTGGTATCGGAAAGCGGATGCTGATGTTCCACCATGGTCTTTCCGCCACTGCTGATCCAGTACACTGTACGCGCCGCCCATTCAAATCCGAATACAAGGCCGGTGATAACAATAAATATGGCCACCCAGCTCATATAAAAGCCCAGGACGGCGTGGAGATCATAATTTTTACGACGCCAGCCTGTATTCCATTTTATCCGGAACCTTTGTTTAACCGCTCCTTTATTCCGGGGCCACCAGAGCACCATACCACTGATCAGCAGCAACAGAAAGATAAGGGTGGCTGAAGCGGCAAGAGGCTGGCCGATAGCATGGGGCAACCAGAGATAATAATGCCCGTCGAGAATGATCCGGAAAAAATCCCGGTTCATATTTTTATGTTTCAGCACTTCCCCGCTGTAAGGATTCAGAAATACCAGTTCATACCGGCTGTCATCATAATAAATACCTACGGCCGCCTTGCCTTCGCCCGGGTATTCAATGCCCAGCGCCAGCCCGGAGGCCAGTTGTTTACCGGCCAGTTCCTTCAGTACCGAAGGAGGCAAATAAGGTTTAGCCTCCGCCTGTACGTTACGGAATGGTTCCGTAAAGCCCCGGATCTCTGTTTCAAATGCCAGGATACAACCTGTTATGCCCAGGATAAAAACCACCAGCCCGGACAAAAGTCCGAGCCAGCGGTGTGCAAAACGTAACCCTTTTAACATAGAAAATGTTCCTTCATTTTTCGGTTATTCAAAACCGGTAGTTCACACTGAATCTGTAATTCGTACCGGGCTCTGCCTGCCAGTAGTAAAACCCTCCCCAGGCATACGGCGCTCCGGAATAGAGGTATTTATCCAGGATATTGTTGACGAGCAGGCTGAACCCGATTTTATCTTTGTGCCAGGAGAGTCCTCCGTCGAGCCGGAAATAGTCAGGCAGGCTGTTGGCGGAACCGTCGAACACATACCAGGGAGAGCGTTTGGCCTGGTACTGGTAACCGAGTGATACCCCGAAACCGGCCAGTGACCCGTTTTCCACTTTATAATTGACCCAGGTATTGTGTACATGCCGGCTGGAGCCGGGTACCTGTACCCCCACATTTTCCGGTTTACTGTCTTTGGTGACTTTGGCTTCGGTAAAAGCATAATTGACCAGCACATCCAGCCCGCGCAGGACCTGACCGCGTATATCCAGTTCCACACCCCGGGTACGTTGCTGTCCGGACTGGCGGTTAAAGAATCCTCCTGCCGGATTGGGATGATCCGGATCGGCAGTTAGTACATTATTGCGTGTAATCTGGTAGAAAGAGAGGGCGGAATTCCATTTGCCATTCAGCCAGTCGCGTTTAATACCCAGTTCCGTATTGTTACCCGTGATGGGGTCAAAGGCTTTCCCCTGCCAGTCTGTACCATAATTCTCCAGGAAGGACTGATCGTTCAGGAAGTACAGGGCTGTATTGCGGTCAACCGAATAACTCAGCCCCACCCGGGGAGTGAACTTCCGGCTTTTGAAATCACCGTTATAGATATCTCCGGTGCTGAGTTGCGTATACCTGCCGGCCAGGGTAAGCCGGAGGCGGTTATCAAAAAGAGACAGTTCGTCCTGAATATAAATCGCTTTATACCCGTTGTAATAACGCACCCCTCTTTCCCGCAGGCTTTTGCTCCGGTCAAATACCGGAATAATACTGGTTCCGTAAACCGGCGTGTAGATATTGAAATCTGCTGTGCCGAGAGCCCCGCCCTGGTTCCAGTCATGGTAATAATCTTTATTGCTCATATCCAGTCCGCCCAGGATTGAATGCTCCACTTTCCCGGTAACTGCCCGGCCGCTGATAAAAAACTGCCCTACTTTGGTCATACCCAGGATATCCCAGCTGGACATACCTCTTTGCAACAGGCTGTCATTTGTACTGCTGAAACCCCAGGGCCAGAGGGAAGCCCCTTCCTGGTTGTAATGCAGGTAAGATGCCCGGGTGGTAAATTTCCAGTCACGGCTTAATTTATGGTCCAGGATCAGCAAAAGGCTGCGGTCATTCATTTTGGTAGAAGGCAGACCGGGCTCTGCGGTGGTGAATTGACGCGGAAGATCAATATAACCGCGTTTGGAAAAACTGTAATTGGAGCCAATCACATTGACTTCAGAATATTGCTGAGTGAATTCGGCAGTCAGGGATGTTTTTTCATCCAGCTGGTATTTCAGCACCGGAACAAAACTGTACCGGTTATTAAAATCATAGGGGCGATACGAACCTTTCAGCATTCCCATCAGGTTGATCCGGTACAGCAGTTTTCCGTCTGCGGAGAGTTGGCCGTCAAAGTCGGCAGTGGCCCGGTAAAAATCAAAGCTGCCGGTGGAGAGACTGATTTCCCCTTTGCTGCGCCCGCTGGGTTTTTTGGTTACCACATTATAGAAGCCGCTGGGGTCGCCATTGGCCAGCATAAAACCGGCGGGTCCTTTTACAAATTCAATCCGCTCCACCATACTCATATCTTCAGTGAGTGGTCCCCAGGTGGTGGATACATTCATGCCATTACGAAAAGCTGCCACATTACTGCCGCGCATGGTGATGCGGGCGTAGTTGTCCCAGTGTTCCACCCGGGTGGCGCCGCTGACATTGCGGGTGGCGCCTTCCAGCATATCAAAAATTTGCTGGTTAAAGATCAGGCGGGCGGTTACCACCTGGATATTCTGTGGTATTTCCAGCAGGGGCCGCTGCAGGCGCAGGGAACCGGAGACCCGGTTGGTTTTAAAACTGTTCCGGTTGGCCAGCACCACCACTTCTCCCAGTTCACTGGCATAGAGTTGCAGTTGCAGGTTCAGCACCGTCACTTCTCCGGGTTTTACCGTTACTTCCTGCTCCATATCCTTATGCCCTACAAGGCTGATCTGCAGCTGGTATGTACCCGGTGTTATATGCGTCAGTTCAAAATGACCTGTATTGTCAGAAACGACAGCTTTAACGGTATTTTTCAATAATACAGAAACGCCTTCGGCGTCTTTAAGATCGGCTGTCGTGATTTTTCCTTTTATACTGCCATAGGGTAACTGGGCAGTCAGAAAGAGCGGGAATAGCAGGCAGTTCAGTATAAATAAAAATCTTCTCATAGATCGTTTGTTTTTTTCCGGGAGCAAAACTATCAGTCCCGTTTTCTGCAGACATGCCGCATCGGGAAAACGGTTTACGATATACGAAAAGCAAAAGGGCCCTGCCGGTAAGCAGGACCCCTTGTAAATAATTACAGATAAAAAATTATTCCACCACCGTAATCCCTTTGGCCATCACGCGGATTTCTTTTTTGGGTTCGGTGATCGCGTCAATTTCTTCTTTTGATTTTTTGGCATCTTCCGCATAGTGTTTCAGTTCAGCCACCGAGGTGGTTTTCAGTTTTACCTCGCCATCTATCACCACGGTTTTTCCTTTTGCGGCCAGGGGCAGGAAAAAGCCATAGTCTTTCATTTTCACCATCGCCGTTTCCCCGTTTTCCAGTTCCAGGGTTATCCAGCAGCCTTTCTTTTCACATACTTCCACCACTTTGGCTTTCACTTTTACGTCAGGAAATTCAGCGCCGCCATGAACTTTCTTCACCACATCCTTCAGACTGACAGCGCCCTCCGGATTTACTTTTTCCCCGTACCATTCTCCGGGTTTGGCTTCCCCTTCGGGAGGCTGGGCATTGCTGAGCAGGGCAGCGGACAAAAAGAGCAGGGCAAACAGTGTTTTTTTCATTGTATATGTTTTTTGATTGGTTTCAGCTGAAATTCAAAGATAGGTGTTCAGGCAAAATAGTTGCTTATTCGGGAATAGCCGGTTTTTGGAAAGGCCGGGGCGGGGCAGAAATGGCTGTCAGGAAGGCCAGCAGGTCTTTTTTTTCTTTCCCGGTCAGACCCAGGTGACGGCGACTGCCATCCGGGGCCGGACTTTCCTTATGGTAAAGTTCAATCAGGGTAACCAGGCTGTTTTCGGCTCCGTTGTGCATCCAGGGACCGGTATACAGCACATCCCGCAGAGAGGGGGTGCGGAACTTGTAGAGGTCGCTGTCGTTATGCGTAACTGTATAATAGCCCTTGTCTTTATTCTTTTCCGGCCCGGCGCTGCTGATCCCGTTGAGGTGAAACCGGTTATCAGAAAATAGCGGACCATTATGGCAGTTGAAACAGCGGGCTTTGGTGCGGAACAGGTGCAATCCCCTGATCTCGCTGTTTGAAAGGGCCTTATACTCTCCTTTTACAAAGCGGTCAAAACGGCTGTCGGCGCTGCGTATGGTTTTTTCAAATACGGCGATAGCATCCGTCATGATATGGGGATTGATAAAATCGGAACCATAGGCTTTTTTAAAAAGGGCGCGGTAGTTATTATTACGCCGCAGTTTCATAACCACTTCATGCATTTCACTGTTCATTTCTATGCCGCTGACAATCGGGGCGAAGGCCTGGTCCTGCAAATCTCGGGCCCGGCCGTCCCAGAATAACTTAGTATACAACCAGGTATTCTGTACGGTGGGGGCATTCCGGTTGCCCACGGCCCCTTCATGCCCGATAGATTTCGGTCGGGCGTCCGTCCAGTGCAGGGCCGGATCATGACAGGTGGCGCAGGAAATTTTGCCCGAACTGCTGAGCCGTGTATCAAAGAAGAGAATTTTTCCGAGTCCGGCTTTTTGTTTCACTATTTCGTCACTGGTATCCACCGGCAAGTCAGGCAGAAGACCGAGTTCTTTCCATTTCACACCCGGGTCGGTCCAGGGAGCCGGCCATTCAGCCGGCGGCCGGGAATAAAGCTGGCGGAGGTTTTGGCCGGTAAAAGAAAGGAAGAGCAGCACCGGCACAAGCAGGACCAGGGGGATGATTATTTTTTTCATAATGGAAAGTAAATAAAGTAATTCCTGCCGGACAAGCCGTTGATCCCGGTCATTTTATTTCAGATAAATCCGCGGCAGTTTTTTGCCCCGCATTTACAGGGCAGGGTACCTTCATGATGGGTTTCCCCGTAATCACAGCTCAGCTCCTCTCCTTTCCGGATGGTTCGCAAGGCATAAAACTCCACCCTCTTCTTCATCACGCGCATAAACGTATTGGGTTCACAGGAATGATTGATAAAGCGCATATCGTTGGGATTGGCAGACGCGTTTAAGGCAAGGTCATCATCCAACTCGACCATATTGATCACTTTCAGGTTTCTGATCAGGCGTTTAGCTTCTTTCATCGTGATGATTACGCCCCCCAGATCGCCTATTTTTCTGCGCGCGGGTATGCGTTGCAGGGCATAAGCGCCTTTACCGGCTATCCGGCTTTTAGCTACTTTAACGGGATAATAAATGCGGTAGACAGGTGTTTCCGGTGTTTGTTTCATACTATTGATTAATCCAGGTCGTTTTTTCTTCCACAGGAATTCGTTTGTTCCTTACCGGTGGTACCGCCATCACGCCGATATAAAAAAACCCCAGCAGCCTGTCATCCGGTCCCAGGCCGAAAAGGGCTTTGGCTTCTTCATAATACGTAATGCCTCCGGTGCCCCAGTATCCGCCCAGGCCATAGGCGGCAACGGAAAGATATATATTCTGCACGGCACAGGCCACGGCTTCAATATCTTCAATTTCCGGAATATTTTTATTGGCGCTCCGTTTCATGCCAATAGCAATCACCTGGGAGGCTTTGAGCGGATTTTGCTGCAGTTTTAACCAGGTGGCTTCCTTAAAGTTTGCACCCGCCTTTTCTTTGTACAGGTCTGCCTGGATACGGGCCAGCCTTTGTCTTCCCTCCCCGCTGAAAACAGTAAAGTGCCAGGGCTGTTCCCGGCCATGATTCGGCGCGGCATTGGCATTTTCCAGGATTTCGCGGATGATAGCATCTTCCACTTGTTTTCCCGCTTCAAACTGATCGGGGAAAACCGAGGAGCGGGAGCGGGCCAGTCTGCTGAACAGATCGGGTTGCATAAAAACGTGTTTTAACAAAATTAGGGAAGCAGGCCGTACCCTGTTCATTTATTGATTTCACACAGGCCGGAAAAAACTCCGGAAGGAGGTTTTTATGCCCGTCCTTACCGGAGTACCGTATCAGTGCCTTACCCTTTGCTGATTACCGGATCAGGCTTTATGTTTTTTGTTTTTTCTAACCTGGAATACCCTTGACAGATTAAATCCGAAACGGACTTCTCCCTTTCCCCATTTACCGGTTGTTTCAGTGATAAAAGCCCGTTCATTCATCCCGGTTGCATTGCTGAAATGCAACTGGAAAACGTGTCCGCCCGTTTCAATATCAAAGCCCACAGACAGCGGATGATAATACCCGCTGTCGGGCATGCCAATGAATACATGTGAATAATCCCAGGTAAAAGCAACCCGCTGGGAGAGCTTTAGCCGGCCGGCGACCCCGAGCGCATATACATTGTTGGGATCTGATTCCAGCGGAACGAGGTTACGATGAACCATGGTGGGAGCCAGTTGCAGGGTAAAGGATTCATTGAACTTTCTGCCGATGATTGCCTGGAAATAAAAACCTAGCCGGGAAGTAAAGAAATTCTGCCGGTTGGGATCCGCCCAGTCCAGTCCGTCCATGGTAATTCCCGATACAAGGGCAAAGGTAACCGGAGAGCTGCCGGGTCCTGTGGACTGACGAACAGGCGCATACTTTAAAAATGCATCCAGTTCTTTTTTATATGTGCTGCGCCCCAGACCGGCCATTAAATTATGCAGGATCCCGTAATCAAATCCCATTCGCATACTGGCCTGGTCAAGACCGAAAAAATTCTTGTAGCCCTGGTCCAGCTGACCGAAGCGGTGCAGAATACGGAAGTCGAGGGTGCCCGGGTTCAGAAATTCCATGGAATGTCCGTTTATCACCCGCGGGGATTTGAAGGCATATTTCACCCGTTCCTTTTTGGGTTTATCCTCCTCCACCAGTTTCAACAGGTCTTCATCCTGTGCTGCAACGGGTGTAAGGGCGGCGAGGAATTGGAAAAAAAGAAGTATAACTATTGGTTTTTTACGCATGGTGTTACTTATTTTATCAGTTCGTCTTCAGGGGTTCAAGAGCCACGGCTACTTCAATCTTCGCCGTTTTGGCAACTTTATCCGCCACCAGTCCGGGGATGGATACATTATAATCAGCCAGCAGTACCGGGAATGAAGCGCTGGCATTGATCTTACCGCCCTGTACCTGCAGTTTACCCTGTGTTTCCACCTCTTTCGTTACGCCGTGGATAGTCAGTTTTCCTTTTACCGTTACGGGATAATTGCCGTCTTTGGCATAATCCACGGATCCGTTATTACTGATTGTCCCTTTAAAATCCGCTTTGGGAAATTTGGCGCTTTCCACATAGTTTTCATTGAAATGTTCTTCCATCAGGGCTCTTTCAAAGGCAAAACCTTTCATCATAACGGCAAATTGCAGGGCGCCTGTTTTGGTATCCAGCACCGCGGTCGCGGTTCGGTTCACGCCTTCAATCTTTTCAGGCGAGCCGGAAGTGGTGGCATCAAAAACAATCTTTCCGCTTTTGGTAAAATATTTCTGCGCGGAGACAGAAACAGTTGTCATCAGCAGGGCAAGGGCCATGCTAAAAAAGATTTTCTTGTTCATGAGAGGTATTGTTTTATGGGTGAATGTTAGTCCTTAAAAATCACGGAACGGGTCAGTACCAGGTCGGAGCCCAGCAATTCATCGGCATTATAACCGGTGCAGATACCCTGCACGGTAACCTTATCCCCTTTCAGCAGGGAAGCCGCTTCCTGGTTATGCAGGCTGTCCATACTGCAGCGTACCGACGACATGGCGGTACTGTCGCCCAGCACAACGGAGAAAAAACCTTTTTCATCTTTTAAAAGTTCTTTTACCTGTCCCTGCACCTTCAGTACTTTCCCGAGGTAACGGGTATGGGAAGCCTGTTCATTTTTTCCGAATTCTTCCAGCAGGGAAAGAGCGCTGGCTGAGTAATCCGCCTTCAGATCCGCCGTATCCCGGTGCTGACGGTTATACTCTTTCCAGGCATAATACCCGCCTGCACTACCGGCCAGCAGCAGGATACCGAGTGACCAGAGGATAATTTTTTTTCGTTTCATGTTTGTGGCTTTGTGTTTTATTAATTATTCAGGGTGCCGCTGTCTATCCATTTTTTAATGACGGCAATCTGGCAGCCGGTCATCTTTGCCATTCCTTTGGGCATAGGGGAATATCCGGCTGCATGCGCGATGGTTCCGTATAATTTTCCGTTCAGCGCCATGGCTTTGTCGGCTGCATAGGTCCCCATCAACTGGTTACCGGAAGGAAAACTTCCGGTATGACAACTGTAACAATACTGTTGCAGCAGGGGTACCACTTTCTGTGCATAGGAAACTACACCCGTAGTGTCGGTACAGGGGCCGCTGTTTCCGCCATACAAGAGATCTTCCTTATCATAATAACAGGAACTGATACCGGCTGCCAGCAGCAGGAACAGCAGGAACTGTAATGATTTAATTTTCATGTGTTGATTTTGTTTCCGTTTAATTATTCAGGGTTCCGGCTGTTATCCATTTCTGAATCTGAATGATTTCACAATCGGGCATTTTTGCAGCGCCCTGCGGCATGGGTGAATAACCAGGCTGGTGAGCCACTGAACCATAGAGTTTCCCGTTCAGCGCCACAAGTTTTACCCCATTATATGTTGACAGATCAATGTTGCCCCCGGGATTGGCAGGGTTATGGCAGCCCACGCATTTATTATCCATGAGGGGTTTTACAGCACCGCTGTAGGTAAAGACCGTGGTATCACAGCGACCGGCGCAGCTGTTGTTTTTTGCCCCCTGGTTGATCCATTTCTGGATCAGGGTTTTCTGAGCTGTCGTAAAAGGTGGCATCGGAGGAGGAGGCATACGGTCCCCGTCGGTACGGATGATCTCCTTATAGAGTTTACTGCCGGATGCATTACCGGGTGAAACATACTTCATGATTTTCGTATAACTGGTAAGGTCAACGCCGTCTTCATGGGTAATGGCATCATGGCAGCCACTCATGGCGCAATTGGACGCGATAAGCGGCATAATATCATTGACAAAATAAACGGAGTCGGGACTACAGGTATTGGTACTGCCCGTACCGCCGCCTGTACCGCCCCCGGTGCCGCCTGTGCCACCGCCACCCGGGTATAAAATTTCGTGCCGGCAGGCATTGAGGAGCAACAGTCCGGCCAGCAGCAGACTGAACCCCTGAAGGATTTTCCGATTCATGAAAGTTGGTTTTTAGTGTATGATGATGTATAAGCCTGCACCACAGCTGTATGTAACCTGTTAGTCAGCACTGCTGGTGCAGGTGTAACCAGAAAAAAATAAATGAAGGCGAAGAGAAACGATTCATACCCGGGGAGGCTGCCATAACCGGCCAGCCCGGCTCTGAGGGTTACCCGTGGTAAAAAAGACCGATGAACGCGCAGAGGCCGGAGCAGGAGCAACTGATTCAGATACGGTATTCAGCATGGGTGCAAATATCAAATGCATAGTATGCTGCTGCAGATTATGACAGGGCAATTGCTGATCCTGCTCGTCATCCGCATGGGTGCCGTCATCTCCGGCATAATGCATGATGATAAACTGTATAAAACCCAGGCCCTTGTTGTTCTCACAATGTTGCTTGTAATGCTGAAGTAAAACCGGCATTTTGAATAACTGGCCTGCTTCGGTATTCCCGAAGAGATGCAGACAGATCAGCAGTATGGCCAGTTTTTTACGCATGTATGACAAACAAATATTCAAATATAATGCCATACATACCGGAACGCCTGTTCTGCTTTCTTATTGCAGCTATTTTATGTAATAGTGCTTATTTAACTGCGTATTAAGTACTGATAAAAGTCCGAAAGATTGATACTGATCAACGGAACAGCAGTTCACAGGGTTTGAGTCCCGTATGTTTTTTAAATGCCGTGGAGAAATGGGAGATGGAGGAATAACCCAGCAACATGGATACTTCCGTTACACTGAGTCCTTTTTCGTAAAGCAGGTATTTGGCATGTTCCATCCGCTGGCTCTGATAAAAGTCAAAGACCGTGGTACCGAACATTTCCTTAAATCCTTTTTTCAGGTAACATTCATTAATGGCCACTTTCCGGCTGAGTTCCTTGATGGTGATTGGTTCACCGATATGCTGGATCAGGATTTCGCGGGCACGGACAATTTTTTCCCGGTCGGCCTCATTGGCCAGAAACTTACAGCTGATCACATCAATTTCCTTTTCTCCGAGCATACAGTCAAGACTGTAGAGCAGGAGCATCTGGGTCTGGGCATTGATGAATATATTTTCGAGGGTATCGCTGAAAGTATGATTAAGCAGTCCTTCAAGAACCAGCCGGGTTTTGCCACACAGGGGCAGGATTTTGGTAAATGAAGAAGAATGGGTGAAGGAAAGAATCTGGTCAGTCAGGACCGCGGTTCCTTTCCGGGGTTTGATAAACTGGCTAAGCTGAAGGGGGGAAAACCGGAAGCTCACCACATCAATACTCTCCACCCTTTCCATACAGGATTTGGAGGCATTGAACTGACAGAGATCACATTCGGTATCCTTTTTCCGGCAATACACATTGCCGCTCACACAAAAGCGGAGTTCCAGGTAGTTTTCCCGGGGTTCGGTTTTAGTATAATGATATACCAGCATACCGGTATCTTCCATACTCCAGAGCGCATCACGACGGTAACGCTGAATGGTATAATGCACGGAGCCGGGTATCTGCTGTACCTTGTCCTGGAGCAGCACAAGATCCTGCTGCATCAGGTTTTGGCGGGAAGCCAGGTTCAGTATATCCGGAGGGGTATGCATAAAGGGCAAAATTACGTTGAATCCCTGAATTTGATGGTGAAACACCGGCTGATCCTGATCAGGTACTGATTTTTAACAAACTATAGCCAAAAAAAGTTCCGTTTTTGCCCCGAACTGCTAACTTTGCCCGTCCGCCCGGGCGGTTATATTATTAAAATGATTCATCCCCACACCTATATTCATCCCAACGCGAAACTGGCCACCAATGTAAAAATTGACCCCTTTACGGTGATTCACCAGGACGTGGAGATCGGGGAAGGAACCTGGATCGGCTCCAATGTAACCATAATGGAAGGCGCCCGGATCGGAAAAAACTGCCGCATATTCCCCGGGGCGGTTATTTCCGCTATACCGCAGGATTTGAAATTCCAGGGAGAATATTCCAATGTCTATATTGGCGACGGGACCACTATCCGGGAGTTCGTTACCATTAACCGGGGTACCAAGGACCGGGAAAAAACGGTAATCGGCAAAAACTGCCTGATCATGGCCTATTGTCACTTTGCCCATGATTGCCTGGTGGGGGATAACTGTATCACGAGCAACAATACCCAGGTGGCCGGTCACGTAACGATTGGCGACTGGGCGATTATCGGCGGTATGTGTGCCGTTCACCAGTTTGTCAAAATCGGTTCTCACTCCTTTATCAGCGGCGGATCACTGGTAGGCAAGGATGTGCCTCCCTATATTAAAGCCGGACGTACCCCCCTCAGTTATGCGGGTGTAAACTCTATCGGACTGAAACGCCGGGGATTCAGTGTGGAAAGGATCAATCATATCCTGGATATCTACCGGGTATTATACAATAAGGGCATGAATACCAGCCAGGCCGTTGAATTCCTGGAAGAAGAAATGCCTGCCACCGATGAAAGAGATGAAATCGTCACTTTTATCCGGGAAAGCGGCCGCGGCATCATCAAACGCTTCACCAAAGGCAGCAACGATGACGATCTCCCTATCTGATGCCGGAAAGCGGTATAACCGGGACTGGATCTACCGTCATTTCTCCTATACATTTGAAAAGGGCAATGCCTATGCCATCACGGGTCCGAACGGCTCGGGAAAGAGCACCCTGCTCCAATCTCTCAGCGGCTCCCAACTGATCAGTGAAGGAAAAATTGAGTGGATTAAGAATGGGATTAAGACTGATCCCGAACAGGTTTACCGCGATGTTTCCCTCTGCGCCCCTTACCTGGAGCTGATTGAGGAAATGACCCTGTCGGAATTCCTGGAATTTCACCGGGGTTTCAAATCCTTTCTGCCGGGTCTGCAGATAAACGATATCATCGCGTTGGTGGGACTGGAAAAAGCGGTGAACAAACAGATCCGCTATTACTCATCCGGGATGAAACAACGGGTGAAACTGGCCCAATGTATTCTTTCTGATACGGCCATCGTATTACTGGATGAACCCTGCACTAACCTGGACAGTACCGGCATCGCCCTTTACCATTCCCTGATACGTGATTATGGAAACGGGCGGCTGATTGTGGTCAGCAGTAATGATGAAACCGAATACCGTTTCTGTAACGAACGGATCAATATCAGCGATTATAAATGAAGATTTATAAAAAGACATTCATGTCTTTTATCATGTCCGATCCTGACTTGTATCAAGCCGGCAATAAAAAAGCAGCCCCTATATTTGCACCGTGAAAAAGGCTGTAGCCGTCATATTACTCCTTGTTTTTACCGCACAAACCTTCTATGCTTCGGCTTTTACCCTCTGGTTTTATGCCAATCGCAACGCCATTGCTAAAGAACACTGTATCAATCAGAACCGCCCGGAACTGAAATGTGACGGAAAATGTTTCCTGAATATGAAACTGCAGGAAGCGGAGCAGCACCAGGATGAGGATGCCCCCCTGCAGGTGAAACAAATGCTGGACGGTAATCCCTATACTCCCGGTGAAATTATCCATCAGCTGGTACCGCCCGAAATCAGCAACCGTATTCCTTTTATTTATACCGTCAGTTACGATTACCTGCATGCCCGCCAGATTTTCCACCCGCCCCTGGCTGCCTGATGATCCCTTTCGTTTTGTGCTCCTGAACTAAAACCGGGCGTCATTCCTGATGTACGCCGGACGGTTACCTATTATTTATTGTGCTTAAACCCTAAATACATGAAAAAGCCTGTATTGATCCTGATTTCTTTTGCCTTACTCTGTGTACTTGTATTCCTGAGCGCCTGTGGTAAAGACACGGCGGAAAACAATCCGACAGCCGGACTGACTAAAGTGGCTGAAGGATATGCCGCCGGTGCTGCTGCCAAGGTGGAACTCTATACCAAAGAAACCACCCTTACCTCCGGTTATACCAGATTCTATGTAGCCCTCTATGATTCTGTAAGCGGTAACCGCATTGATGAAGCGCATATCAGTCTGACTCCGATGATGGATATGGGCAGCATGACCCATTCCGCCCCCTATGAAAACCCGGTATCTGAAAATGCAGAGAAACATCTCTTCCCCTGCAGTGTCACTTTTATCATGTCATCAATGGGTGGCAGCTGGACCCTGAAGCTGAATGTGCACAACCACCTGAACAATAAAGAAGGCAGCCTCACCCTGCCGCTGACCATCAGTGAACCGGTTAAATCCAGGCAGAAATCCTTTACCGCCTCCCATAATGGCGCGAAGTACTTCATCTCGCTGATCACCCCTTCGGCAGCCAATTCCAAAGTGGGCATCAATGATTTTGAAATCGCCATTTACAAGAAAGCATCCATGATGAGCTGGCCGGCCGACAGCAGTCTGACCGTAAGCCTGACACCGGAAATGCCTACCATGGGACATGGTTCTCCCAATAATGTGGACCCGGTGCATACCGGCAAAGGACATTACAAGGGAAAAGTAAACTTCACCATGACGGGTCTCTGGCGCCTGAACCTTGACTTTATGTCGGGCGGTTCAGTCGCAGATACCACTCAGTACTTTGATGTGGAATTCTAGCAGTTAAGAAAAAAACGGCGGGCGGGTTCTCCCGCCTGCCTCTCTATAAAAAATCATACATGAAAAAAATTATCCCGTTCCTGTTTATCCTGCATTCCCTCACCGGCCGGACGCAAACCGGTTTTTCCGACAGCAGCCGTTATATTGAATTAAAAGAAGTGACCGTTCCTGTTAAAAACGGCAGCAGCCGGCAGCAGCTGGTCCGTTTTGTCAGAACAGGTCAGGCTGCCAGCCTGGAAGATATTATGTCCCGTATTCCCGAATTAAATCTTCTGCGCCGGGGCAGTTATGGTATGGAGCCTTCTATCCGTTCACTCAGCAGTGGTCAGATCAATGTGCTGATTGACGGTATGCGTATTCATGGCGCCTGTACCGATAAAATGGATCCGCCCACCATTTATATTGAACCCGTCAATTTGGACCGGATGGAAGTGCAAACGGGCAACCATGGATTCCTGCATGGCTCGGCCATCGGGGGCAGTATAAACCTGGCAGTTGCCAGTCCCTCCTGTCACGCTGTGTCAAAAATCAGCGGTCTTTTCAGCAGCGGTTACCAGTCGGCCGCCCAGGCCTTTTATGAATCACTGCAACTCAATTATGCGGGACCGCGCTGGTCCCTGCTGGGCAGTATCACCGGCCGGAAAGCAGCGGCTTACCGGAGCGGCGGCGGTGATAAAGTAGCGTTCTCCCAATATGAAAAAATCAATTACTCTCTCTCCGCCATATACCAGTACAATCCGCAAACCCGTATAAAGCTGGATTTTATAGGCGACAATGGCTGGAATATCAGTTATCCCGCCTTACCCATGGATGTGGGTTATGCCGCAGCCGGTATCGCATCTGTTTCGCTCGAAAAAGAAAATCCCCTTAAGAAAATTACCCGCTGGCGGGTCAAGGCCTATGCCAACCAGGTCCGTCATTACATGGATGATACCCATCGCCCGAATGTACCCATGCATATGGATATGCCGGGCAAAAGCCAGACCGCCGGATTGTACAGTGACGGAGAAATCCGGTTAAACAGCCGTCAGCAAATCCGTTTTACGGCCGACTTATCCCTCACTTACCTGAAAGCCAGTATGACCATGTATCAAACCGGGCAACTGCCCATGTACATGCTTACCTGGCCGGATAACCGGAAAGACCAGGCCGGGGCCGGGGCCAGCTGGCAATGGCAGGCCGACAGTAACTGGAGTCTCCGTGCCACTGCCCGGATTGACCTGGTTAATTATACCCTTCGCAGTCAGGAGGCAAAAGACCATATCAGCATACTTGGTTTTCCCGATGCCGCCCGCAGCGGTTTCCTGAAAAATATTTCATTCGGCGCCACCCGCCGGATCAGCCCTGTCTTAAAAACCAATGCCAGTATCGGATGGGCGGAAAGAATGCCCACTGCCAGTGAATACTATGGATTTTATCTCTTTAATGCGCAGGACGGCTATGATTACATCGGCAACCCGGACCTGCGGCCGGAACAATCGTTGCTCGGGGAATTAAATATGACTGTACAGGGGAAAAAAGCGGAGTTTAAGCTGGGTGGTTTCTATCAGTATATCCGCCGGTATATAATGGGAAGAATCAATACGTCCTACAGCAGCATGACGATAGGAGCCAATGGGGTGAAAACCTGGGAGGCACTGCCTTATGCCATCCTCACCGGAATAGAAGCCAGCCTGGTATGGAAGCCGGTGGATGAGGTTTCGCTGATCAGTACGCTGCGTTATACCTATGGCAAAACGAATAAAGGAGAAGCCCTGCCCATGATTGCCCCGCTGAAAAACCTGAGTGCATTGCGGTATCAGCCGGGCCGTGTTTTTCTGCAGGCCGAAACGGAACAGGCATCCCGCCAGCAGCGATACAGCCTGGCCTACGGAGAAGACGCCACTGCCGCCTATACCCTCTTGCATGTCCGCAGCGGGTACAGTTTTTCCCTCTGGCAGAAAAAAACAGACCTGCAGGCAGGTATAGAAAATATACTGGATAAAAAATACCACGAACATACAGACTGGGGTAATATACCCAGACCGGGAAGGAATTTCTATATGCAATTGTTAATGCGCTTCTGAAACCTCAACCCCTGAACCCCTCAACATCTCAACTTCTCAACCCCTCTTTCTATCGCTGACTCGCAATCAGCAGATTCAAATCCGTGTACTTGAGATCAAAGCGCTGGCTGAGATAAAAATTGGTCAGTGACCCTTTGAAGAGATAAATACCATTGCGGAGATGCAGTTTGTGCCAGACCAGGTTTTCAAATCCGCCTTCTTCGCCCGCTTCCAGCAATAAAGGCATCAGTACATTACTGATTGCCTGGGAAGCCGTGCGGGCAAAACCGGAGGGAATATTGGGCACACAATAATGAATCACCCCGTATTTCATAAAAATGGGATGTTCATGAGACGTAATTTCAGATGTTTCAAAACAGCCCCCGCGGTCAATACTCACATCAATAATAACGGAGCCGGGTCGCATATTGCTGACCATTTCTTCCGTAACCACCAGCGGCGTACGGCCGGTCTGGGAACCAAGGGCACCCACAGCCACTTCACAGGTCTTGAGTTGTTTGGCCAGCAGCCGGGGTTCCAGTACGGAAGTCCACATCCGCTGACCGATATTATTCTGCAGACGTTTTAGCCTGTACACACTGTTGTCAAACACTTTTACGGATGCTCCCAGTGCCAGAGCAGCCCTGGCAGCAAATTCACCGACAATGCCTGCCCCGATAATCACCACTTTGGTAGGTGCGATACCGGAAATACCCCCGAGCAGTACCCCTTTCCCATGATTGGCAGAACCAAGGTACTGGCCGGCAATCAGCATAACGGCGCTTCCCGCAATTTCACTCATACTGCGAACGATGGGGTAGGAATCGCTGTCGTCTTTGAGGTTCTCAAAAGAAATAGCCGTTATTCTTTTCTCCATCATCTTTTCCAGGATGAGGGCCTTCAGAATGGAGAGGTGGATAGGAGAAATGATGACCTGGTTTAATTGCAGAAGGGGCAAATCTTCTTCAATCACCGGGGCGCTTTTTACCAGGATGGGCGCCTTATACACTTCCGCTCTTTCATACACGATCCTGGCCCCGGCCTCGGTATAATCTTTGTCCCTGAAATGAGCCGCTTCCCCGGCATTGTGTTCAATCACCACCTGGTGCCCGTTACTGACCAGCACCCCCACCGCATCGGGAGTGAGCGCTACCCTGTTTTCCTGGAAGGCAATTTCTTTGGGAATGCCGATCATCATGCCTTCATTCCTGGGACGGATGTCCAGTGTTTCTTCCAGTGTTTCATAACTGAATGAAGTGCTTATTTTGGGTTTTTGCTGGCTCATGTACGATATCCGGTTTCAGCAACGTTATGTTCAAAACTACTTAATTCTCCGTTAACCTGAGTCGCCTGTTTTTCGTGTCAATCAATCTGATATACACATGCCGGGTATCATCGGGGAAGATGCCCGGTGCTTTCTCCGGCCATTCCACCAGGCAATAAGCCCCGCTGTACAGGGCATCTTCCACCCCTGCCCTGGCGGCTTCTTCCTCGTCTTTTAACCGGTACAGATCCATATGGTAAAATGGTAGTGTTTTCCCGTTTTCTTCCAGGCTGTATTCATTGATCAGCGAAAAAGTGGGACTGCCTACACTTCCCTTTATTCCTTTTACCGCACAGAGGGCGTGAATAAAGGTTGTTTTTCCGGCTCCCATATCTCCGTGAAAGGCAAATACCCGGGACTGTCCGGCCGCTTCCCAGAAGGCCCGGGCTGTATCGTGGATTGTTTCCAGTGAAAATTCCCATTCCATACTGCAAAAATAGGTGCAGAAATAGCAACGATGTTGTAAACATTTACAACCGGGTGGTTTTTCGCATTCGGTAACTTTGTAGTATGGAAAAGGTTCAATGGAAAGTAGAGGGCATGGACTGCAACACCTGCGCCCTGAATATTCATAAGTACCTCGAGAAAAAAGGGGCCGTTAATGTAAAGGTGAATTTTGCCACGGGGGATGTGAGTTTTGACCGTCATCTCACCCTGGAAGAGGAACAGCTTGCCAACGGGATAAAAGGACTGGGTTATAAAGTTACCGGACAACACAGCCAGGAAAGTTCCGGTAAAAAACCCTTTTTGTCCACCCACCTGCAGCGATTCTGGTTTTGTTTTCCTTTTACCGCCATCCTGATGCTGCATATGATTCCGGCCCTGCATGTCCACTGGCTGATGAATCACTGGGTGCAAATGGCGCTCACCATACCGGTATACCTGGTGGGTATGAGTTATTTCGGAAAGAGCGCCTACCACAGTATCCGCAACCGGATGCCGAATATGAACGTACTGATTGCGATTGGCGCTACCGCCGCCTTTGTATACAGCCTGTATGGCTCCCTTACCGGGCAGGCGGAACAGTATATGTTCTATGAAACCGCCGCCACCATTATCACGCTGGTATTTCTGGGAAATTACATGGAAGAAACCTCCATTGGTTCTACCCAGCGGGAACTGAACAAACTGGCTAAATCACAAAAGGTGTTGGCCAACATGATAGCCTTTGATGACGAGCACAAAGAACAAATTTTTCCGGTGGAAAACACCCAGCTGCGGGTGGGCGACCTGGTGCTGGTGCGCAACGGGGAACAGGTGCCGATAGACTGTAAGATTCTCTGGGGGGATGCCCATGTCAGCGAAGCCATAATAACCGGAGAAAGCCTGCCGGTACATAAAAAGGCGAAGGACAAACTGATTGGCGGCAGTGTGCTCACTGACGGGACGGTAAAAGCCCAGGTAACAGCAACCGGTGACGACACCGTATTATCCGGCATTCTGAATATGGTCAAACAGGCCCAGAGTGAAAAACCACCGGTACAATTGCTGGCTGACAAAATCAGCGCCGTCTTTATCCCTGTTGTTTTGGGCATTGCGCTGGTAACGTTTGTGGTCAGCTGGATTGTACTGAATGAATTCACAGAGGCGCTTATGCGCAGTATCGCGGTGATGGTGATTGCCTGTCCCTGTGCTATGGGACTGGCCACCCCGGCAGCGATAGCGGTGGGGCTGGGCCGTGCTGCCCGCACGGGCATTTTATTTCGGAACGCTACCAGCCTGGAAACCTTCAAGGATATCAAACAGGTGGTATTTGACAAAACAGGCACCCTCACAACAGGCCTGTTTACCCTGGGTGAGTGGCAGATAACGGATCCCTCGGTTACTACAGAAGAGTTTAAACGGATTGTTTTTTCCCTGGAAAAATATTCCAACCACCCTATTGCCCGCTGCATCAGCGAAAACTGGAAAATAAAAAACCCGCTCCCCTGGGTAAAAATTGAGGAAGTAAAAGGACGGGGGATGCAGGCTACCGACCAGGAGGGAAATCAGTTTACCGCCGGTTCCTACCGCACAGCGGAAGGACTTATCAAAGAAGAAAACCATAATGTTTATATCCTGCGGAATGGGGTACTGCTGGGCTGGATTGATGTAAAGGACGAAGTGCGCCCCGAAGCCAAAGCGGTGATTGATTACCTGCACAAAAAGAATATCCGCACCATCCTGCTCAGCGGCGACCGGATGGAAAAGTGTAAACAGCTGGCTTTTAAACTCGGTATAGACACGGTAATTGCCGAACAGACCCCGGAACAGAAACTGCTTAAGATTGCAGAGCTCAGTGAAAAGACACCTACAGCCATGGTGGGCGACGGGATCAACGATGCACCGGCACTGGCCAAGGCCACAATCGGCATCTCAATGAATGAAGCTTCGCAGATTGCCGTACAGAGCGCCCAGGTGGTGCTGATGAATCACGGGCTGAAGAACCTGCCCGCTGCGCTGGGTCTGGGAAAACATACATATCTCACCATCAAACAAAACCTTTTCTGGGCTTTTGCCTATAATATCGTGGCCATCCCGGTAGCGGCATTCGGATTTCTTACCCCTACATTCGGCGCCCTGGTAATGGGCATGAGCGATGTGGTACTGGCGGTAAATTCCATCCGCCTCTTTTTCAAAAAAGTGGTGTAAGGAAGATGTATAAAACACCGGCTATCCTGTTATTGGTTTATTATCTTCTTGCTGGTAATATATGCCTTCGGGCGCAGCCGGGTTTATTGCTTAACGGAGGTTTTGATGATATTAATATTTGCAGCGAATACCAGGCTGAATGCGGGGTGGAAGGCTGGTTTTATCTGCGCGATGTAAAGGTGCAGCTGCTGCGGCAGGAAGAAACCAACCGGCTGACGGGGCCCAACAGCCTGGCCATTTTTTTTACCTGGAACGGGTATACCGGTTTTACCCCGGTAATCGGCACCATTTTACCCTGCAGACTACAGACAGGAAAAGGCTATACATTCCGGGGGGTGCTGACTGCCAAACTCAATACAAAACTGAATTTCAAACCCGGAATATGCCTGGGTGAAAAATTTTATGTGCCCCGCAGGCCCTTTTCAGCGGCCATGAAACCCGATAGTATATTGCAGCTTGAACCTATTGCAGGCAGCCCCTTTATCCGGTTTACTTACCACTTCACTGCCACCGGCCATGAACAATACCTGACATTCGGAAGTTTTATTCACCGCGACAGTCTGTCCGGTAAAACACCACTTACCGGCGTTCAGACTGTTTCCCTGCAACCCGACGGTTTTGAACTTGTCCCCGATGACCCGGAAGAGACCGTTTGCCCGGCATGGGTTTTCAACAGGGACCGGATATATGCCTATAATTACCGGCACCGGGAGATGGATTATTCATTGTTTGGAAAAGGGGAGCTCGTGCTGACGGGTGAATGGCCGGATACCGGGAGTACAACGGTGAAAAAACAACCACTGCCGCAGGCTGTTGAAGTGGATACATTGCTTCTCCGCGATTTACTTTTTGACTTCAATAAAGCCGGTCTGAAACCCGAAGCTGAGAAAATCCTGCATGACTATTTTACGCCGGAAAGATGGGCCCGTCTTGACAGCCTCTATATTGAAGGGCATACTGATTCAATCGGTTCAGACAAACTAAACATGCAGCTAAGCCAGGAAAGAACCGGAAGTGTCCGGAACTGGTTTGCGCAGCAGTCATTCTCCTCTATGCCGCTGATCCGGCTCCGGGCTTTTGGCCGTTCGCGCCCGGTTACCGGTAACCAGACCGCTGCTGACAGGGCCCGCAACCGGCGGGTGGAACTGATTCTCTTTTACACAAAGGGAAAACCGTAATTTACCCCCGTTAATCATGCGGCCATCTCCACTCGACATATTACAGGAATACTGGGGTTATGACCGGTTCCGCCCCTTACAGGAAGAAATTATTCAGGCTGTACTGGACGGGAAGGATGTGCTGGCCCTGCTGCCCACCGGTGGGGGCAAATCCATCTGTTACCAGGTACCGGCGATGCTGATGGACGGGCTCTGTCTGGTCATCTCTCCCCTGATTGCGCTTATGAAAGACCAGGTGGAAAACCTGAACCGGCGGGGTATCACGGCCTATGCCATATTTTCGGGTATGCCACGCCGTGAAGTAGAACGCACATTCCGTACGGTGATGGAAAGCAACTGCCGCTTCCTCTATGTGTCACCGGAACGGCTGGAAACTGCCTTGTTCCGGGAGTACCTGCCCGGGCTGGATATCCGCCTGCTGGCAGTGGATGAGGCCCATTGTATCTCACAATGGGGCTATGATTTCCGCCCCCCCTATCTCCGTATTGCCACGATCCGGGAGGAACTCCCGGGCGTACCCGTGCTGGCGCTTACCGCTTCCGCCACCCCGGCGGTACAGCAGGACATCACGGAAAAGCTGGCCTTCACGGAGCCGGTAATTTTCCGCCAGTCATTTGAGCGTCCCAATCTTTCCTACAGTTGTATCCGGTCGGAGGCGCGTTATAACAAGGTGCTGGATATACTGCAGAAAGTACCGGGCACCGGCATCGTGTATTGCCGAAGCCGGAAGCGCAGCCGGGAAATGGCTGAACTCCTGCAATTACAGGGTATCTCCGCTGACTTTTACCATGCGGGACTGGAGCCGGAGGAACGATCCCGCAAACAGGAAGCCTGGATAAAAAATTCCATCCGGGTCATCACCTGTACAAACGCATTCGGTATGGGTATTGATAAACCGGATGTGCGGGTGGTGATACATGCCGATGTGCCGGACTGCCTGGAAAATTATTACCAGGAAGCCGGCCGGGCCGGGAGGGATGGAAAAAAAGCTTATGCCGTGCTGCTCTATGATGAGGCGGATCTCCGGGAACTGGAAGCAGCCGCCGCTATCCGTTTTCCCGCTGTGGAAGATATCCGCCACGTCTACCAGGCCGTGGCGAATTACCTGCAGGTACCCACCGGGGCCGGTAAAGGAGAATACTATGATTTTGACCTTACCGATTTCACCAAAAGATTCCGCCTCTCACCAGTCACCTCAGTCAATGCCCTGAAAACACTGGAGCAGGAAGACTGGATAGCTTTTAATGAACAGGTATTCCTTCCGCCAACCATCCGTTTTACAACCGATAAACAGAATCTTTATCTCTTTGAAAAAGAAAACCCGGCTTTAGCGCCCTGTATCAAAACCCTTTTAAGGGCCTATGAAGGAATCTTTGATCAGTATACGGCCATATCCGAAAAACAGATTGCCGGCCTGTTGCGGAAAGAACTTGCCCTTACCCTGCAGGAATTGCAGGCATTAGACCGGGCCGGGATCCTTGAATACCGCCCCCGGAAAGACAAACCCCAGTTATGTTATTTGCGGGAAAGAAGTAAAGCGGAGGATATCCGGATCAATATGGCTGCCTATGTAGAAAGGAAAAAACAGTTCGGAGAACGAACCCGGGCCATGCTTTCCTATGTACAGGATAAAACCGGATGCCGGAGCCGGCAGATTGCGGTTTATTTCGGAGATGCGTCTTTACAGGACTGCGGCATCTGTGATAATTGTATAGCCCGGAAAGAAAAAAAGATAAGCCCGGAAGAAGTAGCCGCTATCTCAGCCCGGATTCTTTCGTTGCTGAAAGAACAGCCTCTTCATCAGAAAGAGATGATGACCCGCCTGAGCCGGTTTAATAAAGAAAAAGCCTGGACCGTTATCGGTTTTCTCCAGGCTGAAAATAAGATCGGGGTGGATGCGGAAGGAATCGTACGGCTAAAATAAACGCTTGCGCCGGCTGCGGCCCCCCAGTCCCAGTACACCCAGCAGACTGCGGACAATCGTATTGCCTGCGGTTCTTGTCATACTTTTCACCACCGGATCGTCAAAGAATCCTTTTTCCTTTCTGGTTGTTTTCTTTTCTGTTTTTTCCTTCGCTTCTTCCTCTTTTTCCTCCTCCTCCCGGCGGGAGGCGTCTTCCAGTTTTTGGGTCAGTATTTCAAAAGCACTGTGACTGTCTATTGCCTGGTTGTATTTGGCCGCAATCCGGGAATGGCTGACCAGGGCATCAATTTCCATTTCCGACAGGATATCCATCCGGCTTTGCGGCGGACGCAGCATACAATGCACCAGCGGCGTGGGTATCCCTTTTTCATTCAGGATGGTGACCAGCGCCTCCCCGGTACCCAGTTGCGTGATCAGGTCCTCCGTTTTATAGAAATCCGTTTCCGGGTAGTTTTCGGCTGTCTGTTTGATTACTTTCCGGTCAGCCGCTGTAAAGGCGCGTAAGGCATGCTGCACTTTCAGTCCGAGTTGTGCGAGTACGGAAGCCGGCACATCCATCGGGTTCTGGGTGCAGAAATAAATACCAATGCCTTTGGAACGGATCAGTTTGATAATCGTTTCTATCTGCTGGAGCAGGGCTTCACTGGCTTCCTGGAAGATGAGGTGGGCTTCATCAATAAACATCACCAGTTTGGGTTTGTCCATATCCCCTTCTTCCGGACAGGTGGCATAGAGCTCGGCCAGCAATTGCAGCATGAAGGTGGAGAAGAGTTTGGGGCGGTCCTGCAGGTCTGTCACGCGTACAATGGACACCATCCCACGGCCATCACTGCTGATCCGCATCAGGTCATCCACTTCAAAGCTTTTTTCCCCGAAAAAAAGATCTGCGCCCTGCTGCTGCAGTTCAATCACCTTCCGCAGAATGGTGCCGGTGGAGGTAGTGGAAATCTTACCATAGGTTTTTTCCAGTTCCGCCTTCCCTTCATCGCTTACATACTGCAATACTTTTATAAAGTCTTTGAGATCCAGCAGCGGCAGTTTATGATCATCGCAGTATTTAAAAATCATGGCCACAAAACCGCCCTGGGTATCATTCAGCCCGAGAATTTTAGAGAGCAGTACGGGGCCAAATTCACTAACGGTAGCGCGTAAACGCACTCCTTTCTGGTTGCTGAGGGTGAGTAAATCAACCGGGCAGGCTTCCGGGGTAAAGGTCAGTCCCAGCTTCTGGCAGCGTTCATGGATCTTTTCATTGGCTGTACCCGCCGCGGCAATACCGCTGAGATCTCCCTTGATATCCATCATGACTACCGGGATACTGGCGGCGCTGAGTCCCTCGGCCAGCACCTGCAGGGTTTTTGTTTTACCTGTGCCGGTTGCCCCCGCGATCAATCCATGCCGGTTCAGGGTCCGGAACGGGATCAACACATCGGCCCCGGACACCACTTGTCCGTCAAGCATCGCGCTGCCTATTTTAAAGGATTCTCCCTTGAAGGTATAACCAGCTTTAACCGTTTCCAGGAATTTCGCCGTATCAGACATAAATCAGATTTTAAAAATTGGAAGTTACATATTGTCAGCCATTGCCTGTTGAGAAAATACTGCTCCCGTCTCCTCACTCCCATCTCCCGACTCCTGTCTCCCGTCTCCTGTCTCCTGTCTCCCGTCTCCTGTCTCCCGTCTCCTGTCTCCCGTCTCCTGTCTCCCGTCTCCCTTTTACAACTCTTCTTCTCTTTCCAGCATAAGGATCGCACTTTGCGGCACGATAAAATATTTCTCGTTTTCGTACATCACTTCCGTTGCGGCGCTGAGCAGGAAAATGGCCAGGTCTCCTTCTTTTGCCTGGAGGGGCACATATTTCACTTTTTCCTCCTCCGATTTCCAGGGTTCATCTTCCACCGGCATGGGGATGGCATAACCCGGACCGGTTTTGATCACATAACCCTGCTGCACTTTTTCTCTTTCCTGAACCCCGGGCGGGAGGTAGAGTCCGCTGGCAGTTCTTTCTTCCGGACGGGAAGGCTTGATCAGCAGGCGGTCGCCGATTACAATTAATTTTTTCAGCCGGTTATCGGGTGTGATATGCATGGCACAGTTTTTATTATGAATACAGCAAAAGTATTAAAGAAGTAAGTACGAGGTATGAAGTACGAAGTACAGGAAAAAGCCCCCCGCTTCGCTGAAGTTACGCAGGACGAGGCAGGGTTTTAACAAAAAATTCGGCTCCGATGCTTGAACCCCTGAAATGCTTTAACTTTATTTGTCACCATTAAAAAAACCACAGCTCATGGAAGCGAAGAAACCTAAAATTTTATTGTGCGAAGATGACCCCAACCTGGGTACCGTGCTGAAGAATTACCTGGAACTGAATGATTACGATGTAACCCTGGAAAGAGATGGCCGGCTCGGTCTGGCTGCCTTTCAGCGGGAAAAATTTGATCTCTGCCTGCTGGACGTGATGATGCCGAATATGGACGGATTTACGCTGGCCGAAGAAATCCGTGATGTGGACCCCGATATTCCCCTGTTTTTCCTGAGCGCCAAAACCATGAAGGAAGATGTGATCCAGGGCTACAAACTGGGCGCTGACGATTATATCACCAAGCCTTTTGACAGTGAAGTGCTTCTGCTGAAGATCAAAGCTATCCTGAAGCGGAATGAAGAGCAGAATAAGGAAAATGAAAACAAGGAGTACGACCTGGCCGGTTATCATTTTAATCCCAAGCTCCGTCAGCTCAGTCATAACGGACTGACCCAAACTCTTTCGCCCAAGGAAAATGAGTTGCTGAAAATGCTGGCAGAGCATTTAAATGATCTGCTGCCCCGTGAGCAGGCCCTGAAAAAAATCTGGGGAAGCGATACCTACTTCAACGGACGCAGTATGGATGTCTATATTGCCAAACTCCGTAAATACCTGAAAGACGACAGCCGGATTGAGATCGTGAATATTCATGGCAACGGATTCCGTCTTGTAGTACAGTAAAAATATATGTTTTGTTTATAGAGGGATTGCGGGGAAACCTGTGATCCTTTTTTTATTCCCTGCTTATGGCTGTCAGCACTTTCAGGTGCGCGTAAGAAACCCCGATGGTGCCGCAGACAAAATCTTCTCCTTCTTCGAAACGGGCAATCGTTATACTGATTTTCTGTCCGGTTGTATTCAGGGAGGCGGGCAGCTGGCTTGCGATGTACATATCCGTGGCCAGACCTGTAACCTGGCTTACCGCAGCCACATCTGAACCGTCAATCTGAATACGGGGCCTGTGGCAATTAATATCATCGGTACTTACCACTTCCGCCTTGTAATAAACCAGCGGTTGGCTATTGTCATTTTTTTGGCAGGAAAGGGCCAGCAGGGATAATAAAAGGAAAACTTTGAACAGCATTTTCATATCCTTGGATTTAGGTTACTGACAAAAGTTACCCGTGCAATGGTTTTTTACCAGAGCTGTGACTGGCCGGCCGTGTTGCCGGGTTTCCTTCCCAGGTGTTCATATGCTTTAGCCGTTACTTCCCTGCCCCTGGGGGTTCTTTGCAGGAAGCCCTCCTGGATCAGGAAAGGTTCATATACTTCTTCCAGCGTGCCCGCTTCCTCGCCCACAGCAGTGGCGATGGTGGTAATGCCGACGGGGCCTCCCTTGAATTTATCGATAATTGTGCCAAGAATACGATTGTCCATATCATCCAGCCCGTGTTCATCCACATTGAGGGCCTTCAGTGCATGCTGAGTGATCCCCAGGTCAATTTTTCCGTCATTCAGCACCTGGGCAAAATCCCGTACCCGGCGCAGCAGGCCGTTGGCAATTCGGGGAGTACCCCGGCTTCTCCGGCCAATTTCTTCCACCGCTGTTCCGGATATCTTCACCTGTAATATACCGGCGGACCGTTCAATGATTTTATTCAGCACCCCGCTTTTATAATATTCCAGCCGGGATTTGATGGCAAAACGGGATAAAAGAGGGGCGGTCAGCAGCCCGCTGCGGGTGGTAGCGCCAATCAGGGTAAAGGGATTCAGGTTGATCTGTATACTTCTTGCGTTGGGGCCGCTGTCAATCATAATATCAATCCGGTAATCTTCCATTGCCGCATAGAGGTACTCTTCCACAACCGTACTGAGCCGGTGAATCTCATCAATAAAAAGCACATCATTGGCTTCCAGGCTGGTCAGTAACCCGGCCAGGTCGCCTGGTTTTTCAATAACCGGTCCGGAGGTTTCCTTAATATTCACTCCCAGTTCATTGGCAACAATTCGCGACAGGGTGGTTTTTCCCAATCCGGGCGGGCCATGAAAAAGCACATGATCCAGGGCCTCTCCCCTGATTTTGGCCGCTTTGATAAATATCCGGAGGTTTTCAATAAGCTGATCCTGCCCGGCAAATTCATGAATATGTGCCGGACGGATCGAATTCTCAAAAGCCGCGTCAGCTGCCGTCATACTGTTCTTCTCCGAATTGAGATGTGGATTCGCCATCTGTTGCTGTTGAAATATCTGTAAAGCTACTATTAATCAGGGGATCACTGCCGGTGAATTAAACGGATAACTGTATTCAGTGAATAATGAATGAGTTCATGCGCAAAATCAGGTCAGGATCGGGAGAATTGGACAGCCATTTTTCCCTGTCCGGAAAAGCGCAAACACCAGGGTAGTCTCCATACCAGTCACCCAGATTTACAATCAGTTGAAAATGCAGGTGGGGTGACCATTGTCCGTTTTCAGCGGGTATCCCGAAAGCCGCGAAAATTTCCCCGGCCATGATCCGGCGGCCCTCCTCAAGATTGCGGATAGAGGAAAGCCCCAGGTGTCCGTAAAGTGTATAGAAAGGGACTCCGTCCAGTTGATGAGAAAGAATGATAGTCGCTCCATAATCTCCTTTGCGGTCATTATTGGCAAAACTGTGTACAATCCCGTCAAGCGGCGCCATAACTGCCGTACCTGGTTTTCCCCAGATATCCGTTCCCAGGTGTAATCGCCTTGGCTGTTCGCCGGCATTGGCCGCATCAAAAACCTTATGCAGGGCATACACGGTCCGGTGTTCATTATATCCCCCGATCGCATAGCGGGCGCCGGTCTGTTTTAATTTTTCCTCCAGACAGAGGCTGAATAAACGGCAGTCCCCCAGCATTACGTCCGATAGTTCTATATTATCTGCTGTCAGATCCAGGGCATAAAGCCGGTCTTTCCTTTTATCAAAGGGCACGACCGGCTGAAAGATTTCCTGGTTATTTAAAAGTATGTCCGCCAGATTCCGGGTCATACCCTAAAGATAATGGCAAAATAAAAAAGGCGCCCCGAAGGGCGCCTTGGTATCTGAATTATTGATCAGGCTTATTGACCGCCAACCACCACACGGAAGGTCTTCTCGGAAGTCCTTGCCCCGCCATCATACATGAAGCGAACCATGTATGTGCCGGCCGGGAGATGGGTCAGGTTGATCGGTACCACGCGTCCGTAAACCAGCCCTTTCCACTGCTGTGTATGCACCAGCTGTCCGCCGGTTGTGTACACTTTCATGGCGAGGTAATCGTACAGCACGCTGTTCATACGGAAGTAGAACTGGCCGCTGTTCGGGTTCGGGTACACGATCACACCGTTTTCACGCAGCTGACGGATCCTTTCCGGACAGTCAACCACTTTTACGGTAGTGGTATCGGTAGATGTACAGCCTGCAGCGTTGGTATACGAGTAGGTCAGTACATAGGTTCCAACCGCAGTTGCACCCGGTATGAAATTGAAGCCGGATACACCTATACCACTCCAGCTTCCACCTACCGGTGAACCGGTCAGCGGTACGAGCGTATCACTGATACAGATCCGCTGGTTAAACAGATCGGTGGCTGTTACTGGTGTGAGGGCATTTACAGTCAGGGTGGCTGCATTGGAAGTAACCGTATTACATGTATTGGTGATCAGTACACGGTATCTTCTGCCGCTCAGTGACGTAGTGGTATTGGCTACGGTATAGCTGGCGGCATTGGCGCCACTGATATTGGTCCAGGTGGTACCGTTATCGGTACTCAGCTGCCACTGATAAGCCAGGTTGGAGCCTGTGGCCACTACACTGAAGACTGCATTGGCACCGGCACAGAGCGTAACATTCGCAGGCTGTGTGGTGATCGCGGCAGGCTGGAACACCGTTACTGTCACGTTGGTAACAGGCGAGTTACAGGTAGCCGTGGATGTAGATACAGAATAAGTGGTAGTGGTGGTCGGTTTGGCATAAACGGTTCCGGCCATGGTTCCGGCTACATAAGGCACGGTAGCAACAGGATCCGTAAAGAGGCCGGTTACCGGTGTCCATACAGCGCCGGTTACCTCGAAAGTGATACTCCAGCTGCTGATACTGCCCACATCACCGGAGAACTGGTCAACGATATACAGTTTCCAGTCACCATTGAAGTTGCCACTGAAATTGGCCAGACGCGGGTTGATCTGGTTCACTGCACCGGGACCCGGAGCCGTGAAGTTATCGGGTGCTGCCACATTGGTCGGCCGATAGGTACCGGACGTAATGGCTGTGTTCGGCAGATCAATAAGTGCGGCATCATCAAATACCAGGCTGGCATTGATAATGTCTGTAGAACCGCCTCTGTCAGACATCAGGATCACATGAGAACCATTGGGAGCCTGTAACAGGATATCCAGGTCACTGGGCCATGTATGGTTCAGTCCGTTGAGCTGAACAGATTTAACACGCACACCACTGGCGGGCAAACCACCTACCGTGATAGCAGCAGGATAAGGCCCTGCTACACCGGAGGCAGTAACTACAGGTGCCCCGGCCGGGATGGCAATAGCGCCGCCGGCAGGACTTGTTTTCGTTACCGGTGTTACGGTCAGGGTAGTCGTACTGCCGAGACAGATATTCACACTGGACGGGCTCACCACCGGTGCAGCCGGTGTGGCGTTAACCAGTGCGGTAGCCGTGGCGGTACAACCGGTAGCTGCAATGGTACCAGTTACCGTATAGGTTGTATTCAGATCCGGGTTAGCCGTTACAGAAGCGCCAGTGGTGCTGCTGAGGCCGGCAGCCGGTGACCAGCTGAAGTTCACACCCGTTGTGGGGGTGGCTGTGGCATTCAGGGTAACCGGTCCGCACTGGGCGTTCGGGCTTACTGATACAACAGGCAGCGGGTTAACGGTTACGGTTACACTGGCAGGTCCCGAGCTGCAGGTACCCAATACATTATTCACTGTATAGGTATACTGGGTAGTCGTAGTCGGAGACTGTCTGAAATAAACTGTGGAAGCAGGTGTGCCGGCTACATAGGCATTCGTAGCGTTGGCATCGGTGAAGAGTCCGGTGGCCGGTGACCATACAGCGGTGGGCACTTCAAATACAATGCTCCAGCTGGTTATAGAACCAAGGTCTCCACCTGCATCATCCACGACAAACAGTTTCCAGTCGCCGTTGAAGTTGCCGCCAAAACCGGAGAGAGGCGGGTTCACCTGGGTAATAGAACCAGGACCAGGTGCCGGGAAATTATCCGGACCGCCTGCATTGGTCGGGCGGTATGTACCGGAAACAATGGTACCAGGTACCAGGGCTGCTGCCGCATCATCAAATGTCAGGTTAACATTCACGATATCGGTGCCACCGCCGGCATCAGACATCACGATCACGTTCGTACCGGTGGGTGACTGCACCAGGATATCCAGGTCGCCGGGGAATGTATGCGATACTCCGTTTAAGGTGATGGATTTCACCCGTACGCCGGAGGTCGGCAGACCGGTCACGGTGATCGGGGCCGGATATGGTGTTGCGTTGCCGCTTGACGGCACACTGATAGCAGATCCGGTATAAACCGCAGAAAATGTAGTCGGTGCTACGGTCAGCGGCTGAATGGTACCTGCGCAGATAACCGGTGCAGCCGGAGTGATTACCGGGGTTACCGGGGTTCCGAGTACGGTTACAGAAGCAGTATTGGTACAACCCGTTGCGGTGATAGTACCTGTTACAGTATATACAGTAGAAACAACCGGTGTTGCAATAACGGTAGTACCTGTAGTGGTATTCAGACCGGTGGCCGGTGACCAGCTCCAGGTATTGGCGCTACCACTGGCAATAACGGTTACCGGTGCACAGAGGCCGCTCGGACCTGCATTCACCACCGGAAGCGGGTTCACGGTAAGAGAAGCAGAGTTGGAGTTGGTGGTGCCGCAGATATTGGTTACTGCGCAACGGAAAAGATTACCATTATAAACAAGACCCGCTCCGGTTACAGTCAGCGTGGTAGTGGTAACACCGGAGAAGGGAGCCACATTGGCCAGGTTGGTCCAGGTAGCGCCTCCGTTGGTGCTCACCTGCCACTGGTAGGTCGGAGCCGGAATCGGGGCATTGTCAGTTATTGTGAATGTGGTATTACCATTCTGACAGATAACCTGGCTGGCAGGCTGGTTAACCACCTGCGGGGGGATAACTGTATTAATGGTTACGGGGTTACCGCTGTACACTGTTGAACAGCCGGGTGTGCTCTGTTCCCTGACAACGATATTATAGTTACCCGGTGCCAGACCTGCGAAGGTGTTGGAGGTCTGCCAGGTACTACCGTTGTTTACGCTGTATTCCAGGGTACCGGTGCCGCTGGCATTGACCACAATGGTTCCGGTAAGAACGGGGCAGAAAGGCTGTGTAACTGTCGGTGCAGAAACGGTGGGTGTGCCGGCAAGCGGGTTAATCACCACCGGGTTTCCGCTGTAAGCAGTCAGACAGTATGTATTCGACTGCAGACGTACCTGGATATTGTAACTGCCGGCAGCGAGGTTATTAAAGGTGTTTGAAGTTTGCCAGGTGGTACCATCCAGGCTGTATTCCAGTACATCCACACCGGTGGCATCCACCACAATGGAACCAGTCAGCTGACCGGCACAGGTCGGCTGGGTTACCGTCGGGGCATTCACCACAGGGGGAGTGACACATACAGGCTGTGTGATACGGGTTATTGTATCAGAGATCGCAATCCGTACGTTGGATGCATTGAAAAGACTGGTCCGCATCGGGATAACCGGGGCGCTCTCCATCATGATATCATCCACATACCAGCCGGTGGCGCTGACAGAACCATCAGAACCGAAACGGAAACGGATTTTAACGGTCTGTCCGGCAAAACTGGAAAGGTTAATACGTGTTTCCAGGAAGCTGGTGCCGGAGTTGCCGGTAAAGGCCGGGCGGCCTGTCAGGGGATTCAGGGAACTGTTAAGTGTACCGTTGTAGGTAAAGCCGCTCATGTACGGACCCAGATCTGTCCAGGAAGTACCCCCGTTGGTGCTGATTTCCACAACACCGCCATCCCAGTTGGTTTCGGAATTAATCCGGTGCCAGAAGCTGAGATAATGCATGGCGGAGGCATTATTACTGAGTGCGAAACTACCCGTTGTAAAGAGTGTCTGATCGGAAGTGGTACCTACGTTGTTGGAGAAGAAGGAGGAAGGTGCACTTCTGAAAGCAGCGGTGGAAACAGACCAGGCACCGGCTCCGGTTGTAGCCGCAGTCCAGTTAGGAGCGATGGCGTTTGCCGCATCATTGATATGCTGGGAAGGCGGGAAATAGGTACCCGCATTCACATTTACTGTATAACTGTAAGTCTGACTGGCATCGGCCGGTACATCCACCGGGTTAAAGGTCACTACCCGGTTGGCCGGGTTATAAGAACCACCACTAACCCAGGTTACGGTAGTGGGCAGTGTATCGGTAAGGGTATAACCGGTAATCGGATCACAGACGGCATTCACTGTATTGGTATAGGTGATGGATCCGCCTTCCGGAACCGAAACCGTACCACCCTGGGTGAGTGCCATGTTTACACTGGGCGCGCAAAGTCCAAGTTTGAAATTGGAAATCCGGGTTGACCAGGAACTGGAACCACTTCCGTACATAGCCGTAAACCAGAAGATAGAGTCGTTCACTACATCATTCACGAGGTCATTATAATCACCCCAGCGGTTACTGAACGTACCGTAGGCCGTACCCTGGTGCAGCAGAATATCTGCTATAGG
Organism: Chitinophagaceae bacterium; assembly: GCA_014879565.1. Classification (GTDB taxonomy): domain Bacteria; phylum Bacteroidota; class Bacteroidia; order Chitinophagales; family Chitinophagaceae; genus JJ008. Next base: position 180,110 of record JACSRW010000029.1, on the reverse strand, counting down.
CATGGTGCCGGGAGGATCGGCGGCATTACGGCCGGAGAAATAAATAGAAGCATATTTACCGGCGCCGCTATGGTTATAGGCCAGGGCAATTTGTCCCTTGCTGTTAATATTTACAGACCCCATCCAGCGGTGATCGCCGTCGGGAGCAAAAGTAGATTGCTGGAATACACTCCAGTTACCGCCGCTTCTGCGCAGTTCATACCAGCGCAGACCTGCTTTGGCTGTTCCGGGATAATTGGCATCTACTGTATGATTCAGTACGATCGCCTCATAAGCGCCAAAATTGCGGTACTGAATCCGGTTCATGATCCTGTCACTCAGGGCATCATAACCGGCGCCGCCGGAAGGAATACAGTTACGGCTGGCGCAAACCCTTGACTTGAAGGGAGCCACCGCTACCTGCTGGGTGAAAGTTATCACGGTACTGGCCGGTGTGGTAAAGTTCGGCTGCATGGTGATGAAGCCAAGGCTGTCCACATCTGTACCTGAAGCCGTATAGTTGTCATCATTAAAATACATGAACATACCGGGAGAACCAGCCGCCGGAGCGGTAGGCCCGGTAATATTTACCGGGGCCATGGAGATAAATTTATTATCCGAACTGGTCAGCCGGGTGCGGATCAGTTCAGCCGTGGGGTCACCAGTCAGCATTTTGGCTTTATTGATCGCATAAAGAGATGAACCCAGGTAAGCGGTTCCCGATGTATTAAAATCATTGGAAGTGGCATACACCGCGCCAGGCCAGATGCTCCAGTGGGGGTAATCTACAAAGAAGCTGTTGTCCTGGAAACGGTAGATATACCAGGCACCGGCCGGGTCATTGGTTTGCGATACGGCAACGATCAGGGTATTGATAAAAGAAGTAACACCACCGGAAAAACCAAATTCCGTCAGCATATACCGGTCAGCAAACTGGTCATAGAGGGCTACCGGGTCTCCGGCACCGCTATAGCCGGCACCGGCCAGCGCATCCATATAGGTTTGGGCAACTACCTGTACACCGCTGCGGTCCCAAACTTTGAAATAGGCACCGGAACCGCCGTTAATCATTTGAATAATGTGGCCAGGACCGGCAGTCATGGTGGGGTCGGCAGGGGCCACACTGGTGTAGCCCATCCCGTCAAAGTTCAGCATCACTTCTGTGCCGGCTTCAGGGGAAGTACGGGCCGTATTGGAAAGCTTTTTATTGTTTACCTGCACCACAGGATCTCCCTTGGCGCTGGTTCCGAAATCAACCGTGGGATTCACCCATGATTTTTTGGCAATAAGCCCTTCGGCAGTACGGGTTATCATCGTGGAATCTGTACCCGGCGTAAAATCACGCAGGGAAGGAATGACCCTGATTAATTCACCGGTCACCACCCGGGGGCGTTCATAACCGGTTTGCGCAAACGAAAACTGAAACAAACTCATTAAAAGAAGCAGCAGCAGCATCCGGGACACTCCCGCTTTTTCAGTTCGCGTGGCAACATAAGAAAGGCCCTTCAAAAAATTCCGAAGTCCAATTTTTTTCATACGCAGATGTTTGGTTTAAATGTGGTTCTGTGGAACGGGTGGTTTTGTAGGCTATTGGGAATTTAACGTATGGTGCATCAGGCCCAGCCGCTGAAAAGAAGTTGAAAGACTTTCTGATAAGCCGGTTTTGGTCAAAATACGGGACTAATATAGGAAATAAAACAAATTCCGACCAAAACAAAATAGGAGTCCTTTGGCAGTATATATATTATATATCAGCCAATTATCGCCACCCCCTCTTTACTCCTAACGGATTTTTTTCAGCAATTCCTCCACCGCCCTGTCCAGTTGCGGATCTCTGCCGCTGAGTTTATCCGTAAAACTGTTGATCACCTTAATATCCGGCTGCACACCGGTCAGCTCCAGGTCTTTTCCGTCGAGTGAATAACAGCCCCAGGCCGGCATCCGGACAAAAGAGCCGTCCACCAGCCCCACCCCGCTGGTAAAAATGATCCAGCGATAGGTTTCATTACCAATGACCGTACCGAGCTTAAGCGCCTTGAAACCTTCAGAAGTCATCTCCGCATCACTGAGTGACTGCTCATTGATCAGGAGAATAATCGGAATATCTGAAGGCGTGAAATTCGACTGGGTAGTCAGCGCCCCTTCCCGGTATTTCCAGCGCAGGTAGGATTTTTGGGAAAGAAAACGCAACACTTCGTCATGCACATTTCCGCCGGTATTGTACCGGAGATCAAAGATCAGTCCTTTTTTACCCTGAAGTTCTCTGGTCATATCTATGATAAACTGCTCCAGTTCACCGGTTCCCATATTCTTCATATAGCCATAAGCAATCTGCCCCCTGCCCTTTTCCTCCACCCGACGCTGATTGGCGTCAATCCACTCATCGTAGAGGTTTTGATAAAGGTTTAACTGCGGGTGTACCCGGGTACTGATCCTTTTTCCGTTCCGGTTAAATTCAAGGACCAGTTCCGCATCCCGCGACGGTTTGGTAAAATAAAAGTTCCGGTCCGTGGACAGATCGGTCTGTATGCCGTTTACCGCCACCAGCTGATCACCGGGCTGAATATCCACCGGCTTCCGGTCGGCTGCCGAACGCGGTAACACATACCTGACTTTATAGGGCGACTCCTCCTCAAATACGATACCCGTTTCCATAGTCACCTGCTGAAGCGGAACGGATTCATCCGGTCCGGACGTACTGAATCCCTGGTGTGAGGAGTTGAGTTCTCCCAGCATATCATTCAGCAAAGTCCGGAGATCTGCCCGGTTATTCAGGAAAGGCACAAACCGGCTGTAGTAGGCCCTGGTTTTTTTCCAGTCAAGCCCGTGAAAATTTTCATCATAGTAACCTTCCTCCATCTGGGCCCAGGCCTCTTCAAATAACTGGCTGAACTCGGCCGAGAGATTGCGGCGGAAAGTATGGCTGATGACCAGCGGTTCTGCTTTATTTCCATCCAGGTTCAGTTTGCAGATGGCGCCATTGCAAAGCACAAATAATTTATCATTCACTTCTGCGATATCAAAGCCAAAAGTATTGTCTGTGCCCGCTATCTTTTCTGTTTTTGGCTGCTCAAAAGGTTCCATCACCGTTTTCCAGAGAGCCGGTCTCCCTTCTCCGTGGTTACTGCCATATAATACGGTTGTTTTCTCTCCTTTCTGATAAACAAAAGAGAGAAACTGTAAACCTATTGAAGGACTGATCTGCTCAAAGCGTTCCAGGATCCGGTCTGTGTCAATACGCATGGACCTGGCAGAATCTCCGTTGGATTTTTTACCTGCACTGTCCTTTTTTTCCTCCCGGAAAAGATCATTCAGTTTGTCGGACCGGTAGGGCTCATCCAGTTTTTCCAGGGCTACCCGGTATACCCGGGCATTGGGCATACCAAAGGGATAAGCCGGCTTCAGCCGTTGCGAACTGAAGTAAATGTATTTCCCGTCGGGCGACCAGTACGGATTATTCTCGGTAACACCCGTTTGCGTAAGGTTGATGGTCTTTTTCTCCTGCAGGGAATAAATGAAAATGTCTTCCTCAAAATTCCGCTTGGCGGTAAAAAGCACATACTGATCATCAGGAGAGAAAGAAGGATCGCTGTTCTGGAAAGCCCAGAACTCATCTTTAACGATCCGCTCGCTCTGCAGGGTTTTCAGGTCCAGCAAACGCAGTTCATCGCGTCCGCTCAGGTACACCGCTTTTGTTCTTTTTTTATTGAGTATCAGTGACCGGTTATTTCTCTTTTCCCGGGTCAACTGGCGCAGGGAACCGGTGCTGTCTGCCCGGATGGTAAACCAGTTATAATAACCCTCAGCCGTCTGGCTGAAAAGCAGGCTGCGGTTATCCGCCATCCACTTTACTTCCCCCGCCCTTTCAGCAGAACCTCTTTCCAGTTTGCGCACAAACTTGCCCTCGATATCGCTGACAAAAAGCTCCCCTCTTGAAATAAAGGCCAGTTTTTTCCCGTCGGGTGACACATCAAACCTTTCTATATTCCCCCGCACGTCAAAATCCTTTTCTTTTTCCAGCACCGGATTGCGGTAAAGGGTTACCGGAAGCTGGTTATCTTTTCCTGTTTTCACCTCATAGATCCAGAGCCGGTAGTCCCTTTCGTAAACCACCCTTCTCCCGTCTGCACTTACCTGCGGGTTGCGGATAGAACTGTTAAACCGGGTCAGGGCCTTTTTCTTTCCGTTCTCCACGGTAAAGAGATTATACTCCCCGTTTACTTCGTCGGATATGAAATAGAGGTTGCCGGTCCGGTCGAGCGTAGCGGCAAAATCCTTTCCTTCCCAGTCTGTATATTTTTTATGCTGTTTGCTGCTGAAATCATACGACTGGATATCCGGATTAAAAGCCCCTTTGTACCGTTTGCGCTGTACCTGGTTGCTGCTTTCCCAGGTATCATTGAAAAAAATCTCCCCGGTTTTCGGGTGTTCGGCGAGGTTATGATCATACTGGAAAAAATAATTTCCGAATACCCGGCGGGGTGTCCCCCCGGTTATGCTGAGTTTATACCCGGCTACCTGTCCCATCCGGTTACTGTTGAGATAAACGGATTTTGCATCCCAGGACCAGCTGCTCAGTTCATCATTTCCGCTGTGCCAGGTGAGTTGTTTTATTTCCCCGCCTTCCAGGGGCATCAGGTAGATATCCGCATTGCCGTTTTGCCGGCCGGTAAAGGCGATCCATTTCCCGTCGGGTGAAACCCGGGGGGACGTTTCATAGCCCGGCATAGCGGTCAGCCGGGTGGCTTTCCCGTCTTTCACCGAAGCTTTCCACAGATCTCCCTCAAAACTGAAAACAACGATCTCCCCGTCGGGAGTAAGGGTGGGATGAGAAAGAAAATAAACAGGGGATTGTGCCCCGGTGATGCTTGCAACCAGCAGGGCGGTCATAAAAAGCAGATATTTCATGCGGCTTGATTTTGGGCAATTAAGTTACGCCCAAAAAACCTGATAGCCTGACCGCTGATCAAATCACCGGGTTCAGACCACCACATTCACCATTTTACCCCTGACAAAAATGATTTTTTTCGGCGTTTTGCCCTCCAGCCATTTCTGCACCACTTCATTGGCCAGTACCAGGGCTTCCACCTCGGCCTGGGCAGCATCCAGGGATATCGTCATCGTGGTACGCAGTTTACCATTGACCGAAACCGGGTATTCCTTACTGCTCTCGGCCACATGCCGGGCATCAAATACCGGGTAGGGCGCATCCAGTATACTGTCTGAATGGCCAAGCTGTTGCCAGAGTTCAGCGCAGATATGCGGGGCATAAGGGGTAAGCAGGATCAGCAGCGGTTCCAGGATGGCCCTTTTATGACATTTCAGATCGCTCAGTTCATTGGTGGCAATCATAAATCCGCTGACCGCCGTATTAAAACTGAACCGTTCTGTATCGTCTTCAATTTTTTTAATGGTACGGTGCAGGACTTTCAGTTCTTCTGCCGTTGGTTCGGCATCAGTAACCAGCCAGCCCTTTGTTTCATCGGCAAAAAGCCGCCAGAATTTTTTCAGGAACCGGTGCACCCCTTCAATCCCCTTAGTATCCCAGGGCTTGCTGAGTTCTACGGGGCCCAGGAACATTTCATACATGCGGAAAGTGTCGGCGCCGTATTTTTCGATAATCACATCTGGATTCTCAACATTATACTTGGACTTGGACATTTTTTCCACCTCTCTTGAGCAAATAAACTTTTCATTCTTTGCTATAAAAATGGAACCCTCAAATCGAGAAACCTCAGATTTAAGTCTTTCTTCATCTAACTCATCCTTGTGATTTACATACTCAATAGGAATATGAACTCTATAATAATTATTTAATGGAGCAACCCTTACTATATCCTTCAAACCCATTACTTCAATATCTTCGTAAACTGGTTTCAGTAATAATGAGTATAACTTATTTTGAAGAGTCATATGCTCTTTTTCTTCATCTGTTTTAGGTTCCAAATAAGATTTTCTTATCACATCCATCAAATCATCTGATAAAAAGACGTTTTTTAACGCAACATATTTTTCCTTTAACTCCTTGACAAGTTGTTTTTGATCTTCAGTAATATCCCCCAACATATTTACTCCAAAGTTGAACCCAATAAAATTCGCAAAAGCGCTTACACCCTGTATCATTCCCTGGTTCACCAGTTTCTTATAGGGTTCATCGTAACCGATATGGCCGAGATCAAAGAGTACCTTGGTCCACATCCGGCTGTAGAGCAGGTGCCCTACGGCATGTTCAGTACCACCGATATAGAGATCCACCTGGTTCCAGTAATCGGATAATTTACGGCTGCAGAATTCCTGGTCGTTTTTCGGATCCATATAGCGCAGGAAATACCAGCTGGAACCGGCATAACCGGGCATGGTATTGGTCTCCAGTTGCCGGCCGGTCCAGTCTTTGATATTCGCCAGCGGCCCTTCCCCGTCGGGCCCGGGTTTATAGCTGTCCACATGCGGAAGCTCCAGGGGTAATTCATTTTCCGCAAACGGGTACGCGATCCCGTTTTTCCAGACTATCGGGAAGGGTTCGCCCCAGTAACGCTGGCGGCTGAAAGCGGCATCCCGCATTTTGTAATTCTTTTTCCGCACCCCGATTCTTTTTTCCTCAATGGCACCGATCGCCACTTCAATAGCCTCCTTCATCAGCAGTCCGTTGAGAAACCCTGAATTTTCAAGAATCGCGTCTTTGGTGGGATTGGCTTCTTCTCCGTTATAATGGGATCCGATAATATTGGTGATTGGAATATTAAAATGCCGGGCAAACTTGTGATCGCGTTCGTCTCCGCAGGGTACGGCCATAATGGCTCCCGTGCCATAACCGGCCAGTACATATTCCGAAATCCAGATGGGAATCTCCCGGCCATCAAAAGGATTGATGGCATAAGAGCCGGTAAACACTCCGCTGATTTTCTTTTCTGCCATACGTTCCCTTTCACTGCGGCTTTTTACATAGGCCAGGTATTCATCCACCGCGGCTGCCTGTTCATCTGATTTCAGTTCTTCCACGATATCCAGTTCCGGGGCAACAACCATAAAATCCACGCCAAAAATAGTATCGGGCCGGGTCGTATATACGCGGAGGGTGGTGGCTCTTTCCACTTCATCAGCGCCTGTATTCCGGACGGGCTTTTTCACTTCAAAATCTATCTCAGCTCCCGAAGATTTTCCGATCCAGTTGGTCTGCATTTCCTTCATGGCATCGCTGAACTCAATCCGGTCCAGTCCTTCCAGCAGGCGGTCTGCATATTCTGTAATCCGCAGGTACCATTGGCGTAATTTCTTTTTCACCACCGGGTGTCCGCCCCGCTCACTCACTCCGTTAACCACTTCATCATTGGCCAGCACGGTACCCAGGGCTTCACACCAGTTCACTTCCCCGTATCCGCAATAGGCCAGGCGGTATTCCATCAGGATATCCGCTTTTTGTTTTTCATCAAATGTTTCCCATTCGGCTGCCGTAAAAAGAATACGGTTATCCCCCGGGCAGGGATGGCCGGCATTTCCCTCTTGTTCAAAAGCCGCAACCAGGTTTTCCACCGGCTCAGCTTTGCCGGTCTGCCGGTTAAAAAAGGAGCCGAATAACTGCAGAAAGATCCACTGGGTCCATTTGTAATACGCAGGATCACTGGTCTGCACTTCCCGTTCCCAGTCGTAACAAAAGCCAATATTATTCAGCTGCGATTTAAAAGTCTCAATATTCTTTTTGGTAGTTACGGCAGGATGCTGACCGGTATCCAGGGCATATTGCTCTGCCGGGAGGCCAAAGCTGTCGAAGCCCATCGGGTGCAGGACATTGAATCCTTTCAGTCTTTTGTACCGGCTGTAAATATCCGATGCGATATAACCCAGGGGATGCCCCACATGCAGACCGGCGCCACTGGGATAGGGAAACATATCCAGTACAAAACATTTGGGTTTGCTCAAGTCATCAGACACTTTGTAGGCACCTGATTTCTTCCATTCTTCCTGCCATTTTGATTCAATCTGCCTGAACTGGTATTCCATACGCTTTTCTTGCTTGATTATTTTGGGAAGGGGCCGCTGCCGGACCAGTATTCTTTAACAATATCTTTCAGTCAGCCGGCAATATGACCGGAACCCTGCCGTTTAAATGGGCAGCAAAAATACTGATTATGACCCGAAAGGGCCCGGAAAACCGCACCGGGAATGGGTTTATTCTGCTATTTTTGTCCCGATCCATTCATCTTTAAACAGAGTCGCATGTCGCAGGCAGGAAAAGCATCTATCAAGAGAGGAAAGCCATCCTATTTTATGTCCATCCTGGGGGTTACCCTGGTCTTGTTCTTCCTGGGAATTATCGGTTTGATTGTTATCAACACCAATAAACTTTCCGACCATTTCCGGGAAAACGTAACCGTAAGTGCTTACCTGCGGGGAGATCTGAATCCGAAAGACAGCGCCGCCCTGATGCAGTATATCAGCGCCAAACCCTATATCCGGGAGTACACTTATGTAACCAAGGAAATAGCCAAAAAGAAATACCTGGCCGACGGGAACAAGGACTGGTCGGAAGTACTCAGCGAAAATCCCCTGCCCAACAGCATTGATTTTAAAGTAAAGCATAATTATCTCAATACTGATTCCCTGAATGCCATCAAAACGGATCTGAAGAACCAGACCTATGTAAGTGATGTGGAGTACCCGGAAGCCCTGATCAGCAAGATGAGCACCAACCTGCGGAATATCAGCCTGGGTATCCTGATCGTGGCCATTGTACTGGCCCTGGTAGTGATCGTACTGATTGACAATACCATTAAACTGGCCATGTTCAGCAACCGATTCCTGATAAAAACCATGCAAATGGTGGGAGCCACCCGCTGGTTTATCGCCAAACCCATGAATATCCGGGCGGTGATCAACGGGGCGATCAGCGGGGTGATAGCCACCGGCGCTGTTATTCTGTTCCTGCTGGTCCTGGAAAAATTTATTCCCGAAATGAAAGCCATACACGACAATTCCAGCCTGGTTGTACTTTTTGTCGGCCTGATTTTCCTGGGTATCGCCATTACCGTTTTCAGTACCCACCGGAGTGTGATTAAGTACCTGAAGATGAAACTCGATGACTTATACTGAGATGGAAAGTGGAAATTAGATAGTGGGGAATCCGCCCTTTCCCCTATTTTCCATTCTCCATTTCCTATTCTCCATTTTCCCTATATTGCACCCCTAATTCAACCCACATGAGCGAGTCACAAAAACCCGTAATGTTCACAAAGGAAAATTATATCTGGATGCTGATCGGGATCCTGGTCATCGGGCTGGGCATGTTTCTGATGTCGGGTGGCAAAAGCAATACCGACCCGGCCGTGTTTGACAAGGAGGCCGTTTACAGCACTACCCGGATTACCGTAGCCCCCCTGCTGATTCTGGCGGGACTGGTGATAGAGATCTATGCCATCTTTAAGAAACCCAAAGCTGCCTGATAAACAAGCGGAGAAGGAAGGGGCTGTACCGTTTGAGCAGCCTTTTTTTATTTCCCGGATTACCGCTAAATTTCCCGCATGACCTTACTGGAATCCATTATTATTGCCATTGTGGAGGGGCTGACCGAATTCCTGCCCATTTCTTCCACCGGGCATATGATTATCACGGAGAAGCTGCTGGGTGTTCCGGATAATGAATTCACCAAACTATTTACCGTCGGTATTCAACTTGGCGCCATCCTGGCTGTGGTAGTGCTGTACTGGAAAAAATTTATCACCCCGTTCACACAGGGGAAAAAGGGCTGGTTGTTTTACCTCAAATTACTGGTGGCGGTGCTGCCTGCCCTGGGACTGGGTTTTATCTTTTCGGATAAGATTGACAGCCTGCTGGAAAGTTCATTAACGGTCGCCATTACCATGATACTCGGGGGAATTGTCCTTCTGTTTATTGATGATGTGTTTAAGGAGCATCCAGTGGTAAAGGAAGAGCAGATCAGTTTTGCCACCGCTTTCCGGATCGGCCTCTGGCAATGTGTGGCCATGATTCCCGGAGTCAGCCGCAGCGCAGCCAGTATCATCGGAGGCATGCAGCAAAAGCTGACCCGTAAACTGGCGGCTGAATTTTCCTTTTTCCTGGCCGTGCCCACCATGGCAGCCGCTACGGGCTATAAAATGCTTAAGGGCTATAAAATGCTGACAACGGCTGATCTGAAAATTTTTATCGCCGGCAACCTGGTCGCCTTTGTGGTGGCCATGCTGGCCATTAAATTCTTTATCGGCTTTCTGCAACGGCACGGATTCCGGGTTTTTGGCTATTACCGCATCGCAGGTGGTATCCTGCTCCTCATTCTCCTGGCTACCGGTTATTTAAAAAGCTGAAAAATCCCCTTTTCAGGGTATGGGGATTGCAGGAAGAAAGCGTACCTCTGCAAAAAAAAGTCCATGACCCGTATTCTTCTGACCTGCACGCTGCTCTCTCTGCTCAGTGCCTGCACCAATTATGGGAAAAAAGTAAGTTCCTCCAATATTGATGTGTACTATAAAGAGGGCATCACCGCGGAACAGGCTGAAAAAACAGCCCGTCTCTTTGATGCCACCCTGGCTGCCTCCAACCCCGCCGATGAAGGCACCAAGAGTTTTCAGTTGCAGCAAAACGGTGATACTATCCTCCTTAAAATGGTAGCCGACCTGGTAAAGGCCGATGCTGTGGGAGATGCCCCTTTTTATGCCATTTGTACCCTGGTATCCGACAGTGTATTTGCAGGTCAGCCAGTCAACCTCACCCTGACAGATAACCGCTTTAAAGAACTGCGGGCATACCGTTTCCGGAAAGAACTGGCCCCCGCCTGGGGAGAAAAAACAGTCTCGGGCAATGTGGAAGTGTTTGATCTGACCCAAAACAAGGAAATGGCGGATGCGCTGGCCCTTTTCCTGGAGACGTATATGAGTCCTGAAAAGACAATCAGTTTTCAGCTGACAAAAAATGAACAGGGCACCTTACTGGTAAACATGGTAATTGATCCGGCAAAAGCTGACCGCTTCACTCCGGAAGTGATGGAAGAAATCAGCGGAAAAATATCAGGCAGCGTATGCAAGGGCGCCCCGGTGATTTTCCAGGTAACCGATGACACTTTCAGCGTATTGCGCAGCCAGACCAGAGCCGGACAAAACTGATTATTCAGCCATTACTACCTTTCCCGGGCCATCCTTTTTAAGGGATGGCCTTCTTTTTTCCTTTGCCCGTCAATTTCCTATATTTACCCAAACCAATGCTTGATGCAGACGGCTCCGAGAAAAGTAGTAAACGCCTGGGCGATGTACGACTGGGCGAATTCAGCGTATAATCTTGTTATTACGTCCACCATTTTCCCTGCATATTTTGAGGCTATTGCCGTTGATAACAAAGAGATTTCCAAAACCAGTGTAACATTCCTGGGAAGACATTTTGAAAACACCTCCCTGTATAATTACGCGCTGGCCTTTGCCATGCTGATTGTTGCCCTGATCTCCCCGCTCCTTTCGTCTATTGCAGATTATAAAGGGAACAAAAAGAACTTCATGTTCTTTTTTATGACGATGGGCAGCCTGGCCTGTATGAGTATGTTCTTTTTTGAAAAGCACACTTTGGTCATTGGGGTACTGTCCATGATTGTAGCCTGTGTGGGGTTCTGGGGCAGTCTTGTTTTCTACAATTCCTTCCTGCCGGAAATTGCCGCACCGGAAGACCGGGACCGGATCAGCGCAAAAGGATTCACCTACGGATATATCGGCAGTGTGCTCCTGCAGATTATCTGTTTTGTATTCGTATTTTTCCCGGAAATACTCGGCGGCGATAAAGATTCCACGATCCAGTTCCGGACCTCCTTTTTACTGGTGGGAATCTGGTGGTGGGGATTCGGCCAGTATTCGCTTCGCCGGCTGCCAAGACCGGTACCGGCCGGATCCGGCGACCTGAAACACCATATCCTGTCAAAGGGATACCATGAGTTGCAGAAAGTCTGGAACCAGCTGAAACACCTCCCCCCCCTTAAAAGATTTCTGGGCGCCTATTTCTTTTACAATATGGGAGTGCAGACTGTGATGCTGGTAGCAGCTTTATACGGTAAAAGTGAACTGGAAATACCGACAGACAACCTGATCATCGCGATTATTCTGATCCAGTTGATTGCGATTCCCGGCGCCTTTACTATCTCCTGGCTTTCGTCAAAATTCGGAAATATCCGTACCCTCATCGGTATTGTGATTTTCTGGATTATACTCTGTTACATCGGCTATACATTGCCGGTAGGAGGGATATATGAGTTTTACGGACTGGCCGCCTCTGTCGGCTTTGTGATGGGGGGTATCCAGTCACTAAGCCGTTCCACTTACGCCAAACTGATGCCCGTAACCAGGGATACCGCTTCGTTTTTCAGTTTTTATGACGTAACGGAAAAAGTGGCGGCCGTTATAGGCATATTCAGTTTTGGATTTATCAATGAACTCACCGGATCCCAAAGAAATTCGGTACTGGCCCTGATGACATTTTTTGTTCTTGGCCTACTTTTGCTTTTTTACGCGGCCCTCTTCAAACCGGCCAAACAAACAAATAAACAATGAACCTCTATACGATCAATACCGGTTATTTTAAACTCGATGGCGGGGCCATGTTTGGCGTGGTACCCAAAACAATCTGGAATAAACTCAATCCGGCTGATGAAAACAATCTCTGCTCCTGGGCCCTGCGCTGCCTGCTGATAGAAGACGGGAACCGCCTGATCCTGGTGGATACAGGTAACGGAGACAAACAGGACGCGAAGTTTTTCAGCCATTATCACCTGCACGGGGATGACACCCTGGAAAAATCGTTAAAAGCCCATGGATTTACCCCCGATGACATCACCGATGTATTCCTTACTCATCTGCATTTTGACCACTGCGGCGGTGCCATAAAACGGGAAGGAGATAAACTGGTACCGGCCTTCCGCCACGCACGTTTCTGGAGCAATGAGGAGCACTGGAAATGGGCCGTTTATCCCAATGACCGTGAAAAAGCATCTTTCCTGAAAGAGAATATCCTGCCCATGCAGGAAAGCGGCCGGCTGGAAATGGTGGCGATAAGCGAAGGCAATACACAAAAACTGGCCAGCACCGCCTTTACAGAAAATATTGATATCCGTTTTGTAAACGGGCATACCGATAAAATGATGCTGCCGCAGATCCGGTATAAAGGGAAAACTATTGTCTATATGGCAGATCTCCTGCCCTCCCAGGCGCATATTCCGATCCCTTATGTAATGGGGTATGATATGTTCCCGCTGACCACCATGCACGAGAAGAAGGCTTTTCTGCAGGAAGCGCTGACCGGTGAGTATATTCTCTTCTTTGAACATGACCCGGTCTATGAATGCTGTACCCTGAAACAAACGGAAAAAGGAATCCGGCCGGACCGTTTCTTTAAGCTGTCGGAGCTCTAAACAGGATCTGGGGTTTTAAAGAACCGGCGTAAGCCCAGTATCAGCAGGCTGCCGGCAACCGCCGGTATGACCAGGTTAATAAACCAGATACCTGCCGTGGCAAAAATTATCCCTGCCTTATTGGCGCTATAAATACCTGTCACCAGCAGGGCTACTTTGCCCTTTATACCCAGTTCGGCAATCGCCACTGTCGGAATCGCCGCCATCAGGAGAAATCCCACACTGACCGTCCAGCAAACCGTTAAGGCATCTATTCTCACTTCAAAAAACTGGTAGAGCAGGAAGTATTGCAGCAGAAACACGGCGTAACGGCCTGCCGAAAGCAAAAGCATGCGGACCAAGACCGGGGTTTCGGTTTTTCCCACCGCTTCCACCAGGTAACGGTAACGGTTAAAGAAGGAAATTTTTTCTGTGATCCTTATCAGCCAGCCCAGCCTGAAATAAAAAAGCAGCAATAAAAGGAATACGGCCGTAACCGCCCAGATAAGCCCCAGCAGCCAGAAAGCGGAGATCAGCTGGCTGCTGACAATATCCTGCTTCAGAAAGAGCAGCCCGATAAGTCCCATGAATAAAGTAATCAGTAACTGGCTCAGGCTGCTCACCATCGTAACCGCAATAGTGCGGAGCCGGTTTCCTTCATCCATATATAATACCCGGCCCAGGTATTCGCCTACCCGGTTGGGAGTACTGACAGAAAAAGACACACCGGACAATACCGCCCGGAAAGCCCTTGAAAAAGATACAGGCTGCACTTCTTTCACCGCCAATTGCCACTTGATGGCTTCCAGGGCCCAGTTCATACCGGCCAGAAAAAAAACGGCCAGCAACCATACAATCCGGCTGCTTCCCAAAGCACTTTTTACCTGTAACCAGGCAGCTGCCAGATCGGGCTGCCGTTGTACTTCCCGGTAAATAGACCAGGAAAGCCAGGCAAACAGGGCGGGCCCCAGCACATAATTGATGAAGATCCGCCACTTACCTTTGCTATTTCGGTACAGCTTCATTAATCTTGTAAAAATACACTGCCCGCTGGAAAAGACTTCCAAAATAATCCTGGGAATAGACCCCGGTACACTCGTAATGGGTTACGGACTGGTGAAAGTGACCGGCCGGGATGTATCCCTGCTGGACCTGGGAGTGCTCAAGCCCGGAAAAATCAAAGATGGTTATAAGCGGCTGCAACTGATCTTTAATACGGTCAGCGGACTGATCACGCAGTATAAACCCACCGATTTTGCGATTGAAGCCCCCTTCTTTGGAAAAAATGTACAGAGTATGCTGAAACTCGGAAGGGCACAGGGTGTGGCCATCGCGGCGGCAATGCGGCACGGACTGGAAGTCACGGAATACTCTCCCAAAAAAGTTAAACAGTCCGTAACCGGTAACGGCAATGCGGATAAAGAGCAGGTGATGAAAATGCTCCAGACCCTTCTTTCTTTTAAAGACAGCCCGAAATACCTCGATGCCACCGATGCACTCGCTGTGGCCCTTTGTCATCATTACCAGATATCTTCCGTAACGGGTGCCGCAGGCAAGGGTTTAAAAGGCTGGGAAGACTTTCTCAAAAAAAATCCCGGACGAATCGTCCGCAAGTAATCTCCCCCACTTACAACTTACCAATTACATCACAAATTCGCCAATATCCTCTCCTGCACGCTCTTCAGCTGCGCTGCCGTACCCTGTGGTTTAGGCTGATTGAAGTTCAGGTCATTGGCCGAGTTAATCGGTATAAGGTGCATATGCGCATGCGGCACTTCCAGTCCGATCACACTGATCCCGCAGCGGTTACAGTCAAAAGATTTTTCAATGGCCTTGGCGATGGGTTGCGCAAAGACGAGCATCTCCTGCAGGTAAGCGGCGGGCAGGTCAAAAAGATTATCCACTTCCGTTTTAGGCACTACCAGTACATGCCCCTCACGCAGGGGGAAGATGTCGAGAAAAGCAAAGAATTGATCGTTCTCCGCTATTTTGTAAGCAGGAATTTCTCCGGCGATTATTTTTGAAAATATAGTCATATGATGAAAGTTGACAGGTTAAAAAATTGATGCGTTGAAAAGTTGTCACACCCATCTTACCTCCGCGGAGACGGGCGCAGTTAAAGCTACTTTCTTTTATGAAAAAAGTCTTCGCGAAGGCGAAGACTTTCCAATTTTTTACCTTTTAGAAAAGATCAGGCCGTAATATCTTCAATCCGGAATTTCAGCATGCCGGCCGGCGCCTGCACCTCAGCAGTTTCACCAACGGTTTTGCCCAGTATTCCCTTTCCGATAGGGGATGTCACGGAGATTTTGCCGGCTTTCAGATCGGCTTCTTTTTCACTCACAATTTTATAAGTGACCTGTTTTTTTGTATTCAGGTTTGTCAGGGTCACCTTGGTCAGGATTGATACTTTACTGGTATCAATATTGGACTCATCCAGCACCCGCACATTGGCCAGGGCCCCTTCCATGGCGGCAATTTTGGCCTCCAGGATACCCTGGGCCTCTTTGGCGGCATCGTACTCGGCATTTTCTTTCAGGTCGCCTTTTTCTCTGGCTTCGGCAATCGCTCTGCTGGCAGCGGGACGGTCAACCGCTTTCATCCGCTGCAGTTCGGCCTTCATCTGTTCCAGGGTTTCCCTGGTCACATACTGTACTGAACTCATAGTTTCTCCTTTGATAAAAAACAAAAAAATAACAACGCCCCAGTGTATTAGACTGAAGCGTTGCATATGAAGCACAAAGGTATAAAAAGTTTTTAAACCGGAAAACTGCTTGCTAAAATTTTAACAATCAATATCTTCTGAACTCATAATAGCGGTCGTAACCCAGCGCGTATTGTTCTCCCCGGAAGCTGTTTCCGTCCTGCCGGAGAAAAAAATCATCAAAGCGCCATTCAATAGGACGGAAGCGGCTGTCATTGTATAAGTTGAGTTGCAGGAAGCGCATATGGCGGGTTTCCCAGAAGCCGGTATTGTTATTATAATAGCCTTTATACTGCTTATCCGTTTTCCAGGTTCCGGTCATGGAATCGGCCCCTTCAATATAATAAGCCCTTCCGTCATTTTCCAGCCGGAAATAACCTGCCTCATAACCCGTCAGGGTTTCAGACACGCCGGTACTGATCTTCTTGTAGGAAGAAGTCAGTTTCCAGGTGCCTGTCATCCGGTTCTCCAGGTTTTTCCGGCAGGAAACCAGGAAAAGCAAAAGCACAGTGCTGAAACAAATAAGTAAACCCTTTTTCATGAATAGCTGATGCAATTTATATTGAAGGGCGGATTAAAAACAGAAAAATCAGTTTCCGTTCAGTTTCAGTTTTTCCAGCAATACGGATGCCATTTTAAAGGTTGCTTCGTGACTGTAGCCCGCAATATGGGGGGTAATCAGCACATCTGGTCTGTCCAGCAACCAGTTAAGTTCTTCTTTTTCCTCCGCAGAAAAACTATCCAGGTTCTCATTGGGCAGTACATCGAGGGCGGCGCCGGCAATCCTGTTTTCCCGCAGGGCCCGGATCAGGGCGCTGGTCTTCACCACTTTACCCCTGGATGTGTTCAGCAAAACGGGTCTTTTTTGCAGGGAATTGAAAAAGTTTTCATCTGCCATTTCCCGGGTTTCATCCGTGAGGGGTACATGAAAACTGACCACATCCGAATAGCGGGCAATTTGTTCAGGTCCTGCCTCTTTTATATATCCTTTTCCAAAGCCATATTTGTATTTATCATAGGCCAGCACAGTCACACCAAAGGGTTCCAACAACCGGGCAAAACTGCTGCCGGTATGGCCATACCCGATGATTCCCACTGTTTTACCAGATAGTTCTGTACCGGTATTTTCCACTCTTTTCCAGAATCCTTTCCGTATTTCTTCCCGGGCGGAACAGTAATGGTTCAGCAGGCTGAGCAGCATACCCAGGGCATGTTCCGCTACTGCGTTACAATTTCCCTCCGGACTGCTGACACAACGGATGTTCTTTGTTGCTGCATAAGAAAGATCTATCAGTTCCAGCCCGCTGCCCAGTCTCCCGATCCATTCTAATCGGCTGGCTTTTTCAAGCAGTTGCCTGTTTACCGGAATTCTTGTGGTGACCACCAGTCCGCTCAGCTCTCCGATTTCCGTTACCAGTTCCTCATAGCTGATCTCCGGTGAATAATTTACCGTATACCCCCTTCGCTTCAGTTCTTCTTCCAGGTAAGGATGTGCCTTACCGGTTATAATTACTTTTTTCATTTCATTTTACAAACCAGGGCAGCGAATTGTTCAACCGTCAGTTGTTCGGCCCTTTTATTAAACAGTTCTTCCTCCAATATTGCTGCATCAAAGAGAGATTTTACTGCATTTCGCAGGGTTTTCCGGCGCTGGTTAAACGCTGTTTTAACCAAAAGGAAGAATTTTTTTTCATCGGGTATCGCCGGTTTGTTTTTTCCCGGCAGCAGACGGATCACCCCGCTTTTGACTTTTGGCGGGGGATTAAAGCATAACTCACTGACATCAAAGAGGTATTCCACATCAAAGAAAGCCTGAACCAGTACACTCAGCACACCATAGGTTTTATTACCGGCCGATGCCGCCACGCGTTGAGCCACTTCTTTCTGAAACATCCCGGTCATGGCTTCCACCTGATCGCGCCAGTCCAGTATTTTAAACAGAATCTGGGTGGAAATGTTGTAAGGAAAATTCCCGACAATGGTAAAGGGCCCGCTGAAAGGCGGATCCATATCCAGGAAACTCTGGTGCAGCAGCCGGCCTTTTATCTGCGGATACTGCTGTTCAAGAAAATCCACTTTTTCCAGGTCCAGTTCCACTGCTTTAAAATCGGTACCGGGCAATTCCAGCAGGTATTTGGTCAAAGCCCCTCCTCCCGGGCCTACTTCCAGCAATTGCTGAAAAGGCTGCTCCCGGAGGGCCTCCACGATTTTGCGGCAGATATTCTCATCACGCAGAAAATGTTGCCCCAGCGATTTTTTCAGGGTGTACATGCTGCAAAGTAACCGGAAATCCGGGAAAGGGCCTTCTGCAGAAGAATGAAGCGCTTGTAATGAGGTATTATTTCAGGTAGAGAATTTTTTCCGCCGATGTTTTGTTTTGCATGGTCAGTACCAGCTGATACATTCCTGTACGGGCTCCTGGCGGCATGCTGAGGGATACGGTATTCGCGCCTTTTTGCAACAGTATGTTTGCCTGGTAAATAATCCGGCCGGCCGGATCAAATATACGTAAAACAGCTTTCTCGGCCGCCGCTGCCGTTACCTGCAGGTGAAGAGAACCATAGGTCGGATTAGGCGTGACCCGAAGAAGTTTCCCGGCATCAGGGAGATGCTGAGTAAGATGAACCACGGGGCTGAGCTTTTCCTGTTCACCGGACATCAGGTAACGGATCCGGTAAAAGAGGTCTGGCATTTCGCCTTCAATTGCCTCATCCATAGAATAGGCGGTAATTCCGCCAGTAGCTGGTTTTGCCTGCAGGTAAGCCACCGGGCTAAAATCCCGGCCATCTGTACTTCTTTCAATAATAAAGGAACGGATCAGCCGGTTTTCCATGACTTTCCAGTACAGTTGCACTTTATCCGCGGTTCTCGTGCCACGAAAATCAAAGAGATTATTGGCCAGTACATTACAATCCGGGAGGCGTCCTACCACTATGGTATCTGTCGCATAAGGCGCACATCCTGACTGCAGGTATTGGGTAACGATATAGGTGCCGGGTGTATCAACAAACACGGAGGGGCCGGTATTAATCCCGACAAAATGCCCGTCGGGTGTACTCCACTCATACACCGATGTAGGGATCGGGTTCATCACATAGAGATTACTCAGACTGCCGGTATCACAGATCATGGGAGTAGCGGTTTCCACTTCGGCCCTGGGAGCGATAAAGAAGTCAAAGGGGGCTACAAAATCTTTCAGTTCGGCCGTAAAGGAAGTGGAGGCTCTGGTTTTTACAATCACCCTTCGGAAAGGCATCAGGCAATCATCTCCTCCGAAAATCTGTGACTGGTCAAGTCCAAGTTTGGTCAGGTTGACAGAAAATTCCATGAACTGACGGGCAGTATAGGTTGTCACCACTGAATTATTTCCCAGTACCAGGGAGAAGGGACCGGCCCATGCATTATTGACACTTTGCAATCCTGTATAAAAGGCGCCGGCTGTTTTGGGTTGGATGCCGGCATAGCCATACTGCGAACTGCTGCTGGCCCCGTCAAAACTGCCTGTCCAGTTGAAGCCGGCAGGTATTACAGTGGCAAGGTCCGCTTTGTCAATCCAGATCCTTGCTTCCACATTGGTCAGCGCGGAACTGCTGTACTCAGCAGTAAGGATGATATCGCCGGGTGCCACCATATTACCCGAGGCATCAAACTGCCAGCGGGTATGGCCTGCATCCGGACCGTAATTATAAAAACGGCGGCTGGCGCGGTCATAATAAATATCCGTCTGGTACATTTCAAAATCGAAATAGCGGTTTCCGGTTGTATTCTCGATGGAAATACCACCAAAAAGCCACATGGAGTCGGTGATATTAGGACCCGCTTTCCGGACATGGATCATCATATCCAGTATTTCATTCTTATCCGGGATGGACTGGGAGACAGGACAGGTCCAGTCGGCCGGGCTCATCCCGTTCTTATTGGAACCGGAGGCAAAAATGGTAGAGTCATCTCCGTGATAATCCCGTACAAAATAGGCATCCACCAGAAGGCGGTTATTAACCACGGAATAGGCAGGGAAACGCATGCTCTTGTAAAAGGGCAGTTTCCGGTTGTCCGGATTAGCAGTATAACCTGCCAGCAGGGCAGCTGTTCCACTGGTGTCTATTACAAACTGACCGGGACCGGGTGTACCGGGCAGCCAGAACCAGTCATCGTTTCCGGATTGAACAAGGTTATTAAAGAAATTGGAACGTAAATCCGCATCTACGCCGAAGTTGGCTTTGATAATGGGTGTGGTAATCTGTGCCTGCACGCAGGAGCAGGTTATCAGTATTAATAAAAAGGATCGGATCAACGTTTTCACAAATCAGGATATGGGTACAAGGGTACGATACAGAAAGCCTTTCAGGCAGGCCGCTTATGTCAATGGCTGACAATATGCACGGTAGATACACCTGAAACAGTTACCGGATCCACACCGGACACTGCTGTAATACGATAGCTGATATACCCGGGATAAACGCCGGTATCTGTTACTTTATATGAGCGGGCACCGGTTGCAGGAACCGTAGAAACAGGTTCCCAGTAGGCATAGGGATCAGCCGGATCTTCATAGGTTTTTTCAACCACATAACCGGTTACCACAGCCGCTTCACCTGCATAACCCCAGGTTGCGGTAATACCCGCTTTCCCCTGGCGGTGTGTACGGAAAAAATCAAATCCTGCCGCTGCATCGGCAACGGGCTTATCAAAAGCTGTTAACAACACAAATAACATTAATACGGGGGCAAATAAAAGCTTTCTCATGTGATTAAATTTTTACACTATAAAGATAGCCATACCCATAGCCCGAAACCTGAGAAATATTGCTGAATATTCCGGCTGCGGAATTTAGCCGAAAACAGGAAAAAACACGGGGGTTTATACGAAAAAGCCCCCCGTTTCCGGGGGGCCTGCAGGTTGAACCTGCAAAATAACCAGCTACCGATTTTGTGCTTATTATCAGTTTTCAGCACTTTAAAACTTTGTTTATTGGTCCCTTCTCCAACCTGCAGCATATAAGTACCTGACTGCAAAGATTCAAGGTTAGGAATCTCATAAGTATTTGTCCCGGCCGGAAGTGAAATCTGACGCCTTTGCAAAAGGCGCCCCTGCATGTCAAACAAACTCAGGGAAACGGCTTTCTTTTCATTCAGTACAAACTGCACCCTGATCTGTTCCCGGAACGGATTTCCGGTGACGGTAACCGACTCTTTGGTATTTTTCCGGATCAGTACCACATTGGAATATTCATAACTGCCATCTGTATTTACCATCTTCAGCCGGTAAGAGAAGGTAAAGGAACTGCGGGCTCCATCCGGATCATTAAACGAATAGGTCTTTACATCCTGGCTGCCGGAAGGACTCACCGTACCGATACGGGTAAAATCCTGGCCATTGCTGCTTCTTTCCACTTCATAACGGGCAAGACTGTATTCCCCGCTCACCTTCCATTTGAGTTCGTTGAAGCTGGTTCTGTTCATGCCGGAAAATTCATTCAATACTACCGGCAGTACCCCGCTGTACATCACTGTTTCAAACACCCCCTTTCCATGGGTCGCTGCGCGGATCAGGTTACCGGGTACCAGTACCAGGTCCATGATCTGTGTGGCATCCCACATGCCGTCACTGAAGTCATACCAGGTGGCACCCGCGTTTGTACTGATGTATACACCCAGATCATTTCCCACATAAATCGTGTTGGTGTTGGAAGGATCAATCAGGATCGCGTTGGTGGGCACATCCGGCAGTCCGGTAATACCTGAACCACTTCTGTCTTCCCAGGTGGTACCCCCGTCGGTACTGCGGTACACATGTCCGGTACCGAATCCGCCCAGGGTCACCCATACAATATTGCTGTTGGTCGGGTGGATGGCGATATCCAGGATAAACCGGTTGGGTGTAGGCAGCCCCCCGCCATATACACTGGTAAAGGGGGTATTACCCGTGGTTGTTTTCAGCAGATTGGCAGATGGTGTATAATAGATATTATCCACATCATTGTCATATTGCGCAAAGGGAGAGGTGGAAGCATAAACGATATTAGCATTATTGGGCGCTGTGGCGAGTGTGATGGCCGGTTTCCGGTAGGCATCAATATAATTCGCCGCTGTTCCATATGCATTATTGGAGAAACTGGCCCCGGCATCTGTACTCTTATGAAGGTTATCACTGCCCAGATAAACCACATTGGTATTGGCCGGGCTCCAGGCCAGGGGCGCCATAAAACCGGTTCTTGAATCGGCCACCGATCCCCAGTAATTGGCAACCTGTGTTGTTATGGTGGAGCCTTTATTGGTAGAACGGTAAACCGCCCGGGCATCGCGGCTGGCCAGTACAATATTATGATCATCCGGTTTTACCTGTGCGGGTCCGCCGTCTCCGCCGATGGCCCTTTTCCAGCGACTGGTAGCGCCATCATACACAGCGGTATTATTATCCTGCAGACCACCAAGGAAAAAGTTAGCATCCGTGGTGGATTGTCCTACCGGACCAAAAAACTGGGAGGTTACCAGTCCGCTGTTACAGGACTGAAATGAAATGGCGCCCCCTGTGGCCGCATTAGCATTCAGGGTAAGAAAGATTCCGCCATCGGAAAGTATATAGAGCGAATCACTTCTTCCGGGAACAAATTCCAGATCGTGGATATCATCATGCACATAGGTAGAACTTCCTTCCTGCGCCCCGGGGGCAAGGTAGGTATTCATGGTCGCGGAACCTGCAGCTATCGTGGCCGCTGTGCCGGCTGTACCGGAGATGGTCATGCGCTTTTTAGTGGCAGCCCCCAGCAGAAAAACCCGGTTTACGTTATTGGGATCCACTGCTGCGGCGTGGGAGAACCAGTATTGCCACTGGCAATGCCCGGTATTGCTGATACCTGCCCAGGTGGCCCCCTGGTCGGTTGACCGGTACAATTCTGTGGTAGCAGAACTGTTTACACCAATACTGGCGTAGAGGGTATTGGAGGAGGTATGCACATCAAAACTGATAAAGCCCTGGAAGGAAGCGGGCAAACCAGTGGTGACTTTTGTGAATGATGTGCCTCCGTTGGTACTGCGGTAAATGCCTTTGAGGGTATTACCCAGGTTGCCCACGGCAATCACGACCTGGTTGATATTGGCCGGGTTGACATATACATCCGAAACATAGGTAATGCTGTATAATTTAGTGGTAATACCGGTGGAATTATCATAACGGTATAAACCATCTGTGGCGGCAATCATCACCCAGTTGCTGTTAGTCGGGTGAATTTTTATCTTCTGTATACCGAATAATTCGGAAGTACTTTTTACATAGACCTGGCTCCAGGTATTACCGGCATCTGTACTGCGCAGTAAACCGATGCCATAGGTACCCCTTGTTTTCCATACATTATAGCCAGTATTTCCCGGATTGGGGGTTCCGCTGGTGGAATCTACCCGGTAAACTTCTCCGGTGCCTGCATAAATGATATTGGTGTCTGAAGGATGGTAAGCCATTGTCGGCACTCCCAGTACCGGCAGATTAGTGGTTACAGGCTGCCAGGCATTGAGTCCCACACCGCCCACATAGGATTTCCAGATACCGCCGCTGGCAGAACCGGCAAATAAGGTGGTACGTTTCACGGGATTAATTGCCAGACTCAGCATCCGTCCGCCAAGTGTACGGGGACCGATGGAGTTCCAGGCACCGAGGGTGAGCCGGGAAGTGCCGTTACCGCGGCGGGTGGCCGCCCCGTATTCTTTCATTTTGACTGCGTGTTCCCAGGCAGCCATATACTTATCGTTGAGATTATAGGGCTCGGGATAGGCCCGACCCCAGAACCACTGACTCATTTGTTTACCCGCTCCGGACAGGCGGTCAGTTTTCTTTTTGATTTTACTGATTCCTTCCGGGGAGAATTCTTTTTCAATTTTTCTGCTGAGGTGAAGCGCTACGGTCAGTAATCCGGCAATCAGCAGTAATGCCGGCTTCCAAACAAAGCCTGAACTTGGTTTTTTCATCATCTTGGATTTAGGTAGAGGTTATATATTCATGCAGAGGCCTGCTTTTCGGTCACTGCACAGGAATGACATTTTCGTTTTTTAAATTTTCGTATGGTAAGGATTAACGGGTTATGATAATTTTTTTCTGAATAAGGGCGCCCCCCATTTCAAAACGCGCCACATAGGTTCCGCTGCTCACCGATTCGGGCAAGAGGACCTGCAACTGGTTTGCGCCTGCATTCAGGCTATACTGGCCGGTGAAAACGGTATTTCCCTGGAGGGACATTAATTTCAGTTTCATCGTACCGCTGCTCAGCGCATCATAACTCATTGTGAAGCGGTCTTTCACCGGATTCGGCGCGATCATAATATCGGCCATAGCTGCCGTTATGCCCACTTTCCTGATTTCACTGAAACGCTGCATCCCCGCCGACTCAATGATACGGAGCCGGTAATAGGAATTGCCGGTGAAGGGATGATCATCCTTATTCTCATAGGAATTTGTGCCGGTTGTTCCTTTCACAAAAACGGTATCCACCGCAAACCAGCTTGCATTATCCCGGCTTTTCTCCACAACATATCCGTAGGCACCGTTTTCTTCAGTTGCCTGCCAGTTCAGCTGAACAGATTTATTCACTGTCTTAGCAGTAAACTGAAGGATTTTGGCTGTCAGCGGGAAATTGTCTACCAGTACCTGGTAGTCCTCTACCTCTCCATTAGGGAAATAACCGGTGGCATGAGCTGTGGTCATTCCATAGGAAGCGGAAGTAATCCGTACCCGCATATAGGTATGTTGCCCGGCAATAAAGGTATTGGTGGTACTCGGCCAGTAAAGCCAGACATTCTGGGCGCTGGCGGAGCTGGTTACCGTGATGGGTGTAATGGCTTCGCTGGCATCAAAACTACCATTCCCGTTATAATCCAGCCAGGCAATCAGGGTGGCATTGGCACCGCTGTTATTATACACGGAAGTCTGTACTACATATCCGCCACCGCCAGGGGCTAAAATGGCAACCGTGCCGATGCCATCATCGGTATCTTCTGTTGAGCCCGTTCCCCGTTTCCAGTATTCCCTGTCCCAGGTACTGCCCAGACGGATATTTTCTGATCTTTCATGCACGGCCGGACTCTGTGTAGCGGGGTCTGCATATGGATCATAACTGGCCGGTGCATCTCCGAAATCGCAATCCGGACGGAAAGGATCTGATGCATCGCCTGAACCACCTGGCCAGCCACCGCCATCCATCACGGTAATAGTCTGGGCGGGGCCGTTGGTTCCGTCTTCATTATACAGTCCGATCACACTGGTGGAACCGGTACCGGGCCGGAAATAGTACAAACCACCCGACCAGGTCATACCCGACTGACCACTGTACTGGCTGCTGGACGGACTGGTATAAAGTGCATCCACATTTCCGGTCATCATATTATAATGATGATACTTACTGTTAGTATAATTATAACACCCCGTTCCGCAACTGGTACGGGCGGTATTAAAATCATAGATCATTCCGTTTTTGATAATAAAATCACCCCAGTCATGTGTGGAGGCAGAGCCACTCCCATTAGTGGCGGCATCAACGGCAAACACCTGTGTGGCCCTGACCGGATTCTGACTGCCATCCAGTTCAATACGCCAGATAATGGATTCGCGGGTGCGGAGACTTGACCCGGAACCTTGTGTACCGCCTTCTATACCCAGATACAAATCTCCGTTATAGAAAGAACAGCCGGCAGATTCAATCCCCTGGTTAAAGGTTGGAATATTCAGCGGGGCGGCACTGATATCCGCCACGAGGGTAGAAGATGTTCCCGTATTTACATTATACCTCTTTATACTTTTATTATTCGCATCAACAGAATAGTTTTCAGATATGTAATAGAGATACCGGTTGTACGGATCATAGGCGAAGGAATTGATATAATCTCTGGCCGGGTCATAAAACAATGTATAGGCGGCTCCGGTGGCCGGATCTACATAATAACAGGAATCGTTATCCGGCGTTACCAGGAAATAATCAGGTTGCGATACTGTAGGACCCCAGAAAGGCCGGTTATTGGCTCCCTGGTGCCAGTTCGTGGGAAAACTACCGCTTACACAGGCATTGATATCTGACAGATAAAAAAGCCCGTCAGAACCCAGGGTGGTTACGGTTATCGTGATTGAGTTTACAAGCCCGGGAACTGTTATTGTTGCAGCCCCTGTATTTACCGTATTTCCCAGCGTAGTTGAATTGGCTGTAATGGTCCGGGCCAGTGCCGTACCCCCAATGGTAAGAATGGTTCCGGCGTATGTGGCAACATTTACCGTTGTAGCCACATTCAGATTGTTGGTAGCTGTAATGGTAAAAACCGCACTGCGGTCAATATCATAGAGTGTAAAGTTCGGATCAGAAACCGGATCGTCAAATGTAAGGGTGATATATTGTCCGTTTGCACTGGGATTATATTGCACATCCTGCCCTGTATAGCCGGCCGCTTCACCGGTATGGCCCGCACTTTCGGCACTATAACCGGAACCGGGCCGAACCAGATCAATATGACTATTGTAAATGGTAACGGCTGTTGTGCCCAGACCAAACCGTTGTGTCTGCTCTCTTGCGTTAGAAATATAGGTGTGGTAAGGTGCAACACCCGAACCGGAGTTCCAGTAATAATCCAGGTTATCCCAGTTTACCTGGGCCTGGGTATATCCGCCGGGACA
Source organism: Chitinophagaceae bacterium (assembly GCA_014879565.1). Classification (GTDB taxonomy): domain Bacteria; phylum Bacteroidota; class Bacteroidia; order Chitinophagales; family Chitinophagaceae; genus JJ008. The sequence continues at coordinate 153,408 of JACSRW010000029.1, read as the reverse complement.
TTGGGCAGAAATTTCCGTGTTACTGACAAATACCGAGATGGCAATGACAATCAACAAAGAGCACCACTTTTTCATTGTACAGATTTTGGATACAGGTTTTCGATAGCTATTGGATTATTCTCAGGGAAAAAACAGTTTATACTTAGCGGCATATAAAACTAACCCTTACACAAACTGCTGTTTTCCCTATGCTAAATTCAGGGTAATTACCTAAAAACAAAACAGAAACGTATGTTTTCATGACCGGATCAGGTAGTAATCCGGTACTCAGATAGAAAACATACGTTTCACGGGGTTAAAAAAAGAGGGAAAACCCTTAAACAGGGCAGAAAATCTAAGAAAATATTACTAAGGCAACCGGAGAGTTAACCCTCAGAAAAGGGCTTAGCGGTGAAGAATGAAACGCCCGGGGTATGAAAGACCGGCGCCTTTTATGACTAACATATACAATCCGGGCACCAGCTGGTTGAGTTCACGGATTTCGAGGTAACTCATTCCCGGATTAACCGTGGTTGCCTTCTGATACACCCTTTTACCATGTACATCCATGATGCAGTATTGAATATAGCCGGTAAGCCCGGCGGGAATCCGTACCCTGATCTCCTGACGGGCCGGGTTGGGATAAATCAGCAGGGAAGTCTGGGCTGCTCCGGAGGGACGCAGCACAGTTATGGCAGAAAGTACATCAGACTGGTTCCGCTGAACAGAACGGATACGATAATAAAGTATCCCCGCTCCTGGCGGCAGACTGCTGTCGGTAAAAAGATAAGTATTCATCAATGGCTGATATACCCGGCTGGCCAGTGTACTGAAACGGATTCCGTCTGTACTGCGTTCAATCCGGAAAGAATCCGGCTCCTGGCCGCATTTTACTGTCCATTTCAAATGAGCTGCTTCTTCTGCCAAAACAGTGCTAAAGTCTATAAACCGGCAATTCAGCACATAGGGTATACAACGCCAGTCTCTTTCTGAAGAACAGCCAAAAGCAATAGCGGTATGCTGTACGGTTGTTACCGAACCCGGAAGCGGATCACCTGTTGTACTACCCCCGTTACCCATATAGGCGGAAGTGCCCTTGGCATTACTGTTATTATTATCAAAACGGTCATCCAGCCCATCAGCATCGCTATCCGTACCCGTAAGGCTGATCAGGTCATCCTGCTGCCCGTTCAGATTCAGGTCATTCCCTTCAATAATATCAGACAGTCCGTCATTATCCGTATCCGCATCAAGATAGTCGGGTACGGTATCGCTGTCGGTATCCACCGGGTGAATGCCATCCCCGCCAAAGCCATTGTAATTATCATAGGAATCGTCCAGGCCATCATTATCGGAATCAGAACCGGCAGGCAGCAGGTACCCGTTGGTGGTCAGTCCTTCAATATTATCGGGAATACCATCGTTATCACTATCTATATCATAGAGGTCAGGCTTGGCATCCCCTTCTGTATTACGGAGGCTGAGGGAGGGCAATGCTGCAAGGACCAGGTTTCTTCCGTCCGTTCCAACAGCTCCGTCTACCTGGGCATCCCAGTCTGTATCGGTAAAGCCGTTTTCTCTTACATCCGTGATCCCGTCGCCGTCGCTGTCCGGATCATAGGGATTGGGTTTGCCATCCTGGTCCATATTTTTATAGGGCCAGGAATTAGCCCGCCCGTTATTATCCGGATCGGGGCCGGAACGGAGCAAGGCGGCAGCACTGTTTTCCGCTATCCCGTTATTGCCCACATCTGCATCAACATTATCACTGAACCCATCATTGTCTGTATCGGTATACCCATCTATACGTCCGTCATTATTACTATCGGTACCGCCGGCTTCCACTACGTCGGGAATACCATCATTATCACTGTCCCGGTCAAACATATCCGGCACCCCGTCGCCATCGGTATCCGGCAATCCCAGTCCGTTACCGGAAAGATCTTTCCCGGAAGTATTCGCGTCCACATTCTGGGAGAATCCGTCATAGTCCACATCATTGTAATTATCAATCCGGCCATCCCCGTCCGTATCCACGCCACCCCCTTCCACTACATCGGGTATACCGTCATTATCACTGTCAAGGTCCAGTTCATTGATGATGCCGTCCAGATCATAATCAAAGTTGTCATTCACGCCATCACCGTTACTGTCAATAAATCCGGGATAGTCTGTATCCAGGTAATTGGCGATATGATCCGCATCGTCATCATCCAGCGGATCCACCCCCCCGCTTTCAACCGTATCGGGTATCCCGTCATCATCGTCGTCAATATCACAGCCGGCTACCAGGAAATAAGAAGGGGAGGGATAACGGCAATACGGATTTCCGAGATTACCGGCTCCGGCTACCAGCGCCCGGTAATATTTGTTTACATCGCCGGCCATCACCGAAGGAATGGTATAGGTATCCGAATTGGGTGCTCCGCTGATATCGGTCCAGTTCACCCCGTCTGTACTGATCTGCCACTGGTAATCGGGTGTACCGGTGATAGCCCCCGGATCACTGAGGATGGCTGTAAAGGAGGCACTGGTACCCAGACAACCGGCATTGATATGATCCAGCCCCACCACCGGCAGGGGATCACAGGAGCCAAACTGTATATCATCAAGGGCAATATCATTGCCACAGCCACCCGGGGCATCATTAAGCAATTCAAAGATGATACCGGTATAGGAGGCCGGGCTGACAAATTTGATACCCAGTCTTTCCCAGTTGCTGCTGATGATATCACCGGTTGATAACTCAGAAATCACCAGTCCGGAAACCTGGTCAATCACCCTTACTTTCACTTTCGGATAACGGAAACCGCCAAAGCCATCACAAACGGTCTGGTAAGCGGTATTCCCGACAAAGGCGGCATAAAAGGAAACGGAATATTGCTGGTTGGAACAGAGTCCCGCTTCAAAGGCACCCCGGTAAAAAACCGTATTGGCCGCATCGGCATTCACGATCAGCATACGACCATTGGCATTGCCGGTATGATCGGTCATACTGAGAAACTGGGAAGTATTGGCCTGCTGGGCGTTATTCGTTATGGTATACGTTTCAAGAGATAGGGGCTGACTTGTCATACCCGAATACAAAACAGATCCGCTGAGCATAACGGCACCCGAACCGGCGACGGGGGCTGGAACAGTTGTTGTCAGCCCGGTACCAGATCCGAAGTCCTGCGTATAAAACACATTGGTCAATGAAGTGCAGGGCGGCGTATGTCCGGTAATGGAGACCAGCAAAGGGGTAGGTTGTCCTTCCCCGGCATCATCCGGTTTGTCATTATCATTCAGATCGGGTTCATTCCCGTTCGTGGAAGAATCGCGCAGGTTCTGGCTGTTATACCCCACCGCAGTGGCCACGGCGCTGTTATAATACACTACCCCGTTCTGGATGCCCGACAACCGGCAATTGATACGCAGGGTAACCGTATTGCTGCTAACCGGGTAATTGGGTAATGTGCCACCGGCCGTAAAAAGATTCAGATCACTCACCCCGTTATAAGACGGATTCAGAACCAGCCCGGCCGGATTGGAAACAAAACTGGTACTGACATTGGATACATTCCCGGCCCCGTTAATAGCGGCCAGGTTATCTGTCAGTTGTATGCTGGTTACATCTGTATTCCCGTAATTACGCAGCATGATTTCATAGACCACATCATATTGCTCGGGAGTGCCTGTAGGATTGGCGGAGACCAGTCTTTTGGCCGCCCCCACTCCCGATATGATGGAAGCCAGGTCGGACGCTGAGTAAACGGTTCCCGATTTTATGATCACGGAAGTATCACCTGTCATCGGATCCACCTCCCGGAAAGGACATACACCTCCTGTAAATGCGGCGATGTTTTCACCTTCCGCATAGGTAAGCCCGACAAAATTATTGGAAGGCACCTGCACGGTATCTATATAAGTACAGGTCAGGTGCTGGCCCGTACCGGTGTAAGCAGCATAGTTAGGGGTGAATAATTTATTATCCACTACAAAAAACATCTGACCGGATGGCGACATCGCCACATCCCCGCTGCCGCTGGCATAGATAACCGCTCCGCCGGTCAGTACGAGCGTATCCTGTCCGCCGATGGTACCGGTAGTAAAGTCAATGGATCGCAACATGGGTGTATAGGGAAATGAAGGCGGAAATTCAAGCATATACCCGTTCCCGCTGGCATCAAAAGCCACCCCCAGAATGTCAAAGGCGAATGAACGAAGGGTATCCAGTTTATTGGCCGTACTGGTGGGTTGGGTGCCGGCAGGCCAGCGCCAGACAAAGGTCCGGGGTACCCCCCCATAGGCAAGTGAGTTGGGCGGATAGGCTGTCCAGAAATAATAAATGTTTTTGTCACGCGGGTTAAAGGATACACTGGCCAGGCTGTATGTAAACCGTTGGGTTCCGTTGGTTGGCAGACCAATACGCAGTTGAGGTGCATACCGGTTTACCGGCCCTGCCCCGGCGGTGGTGATACTGCTGATCGTATTGGTACCACTGTTGTACGTGTAAAAATGCATTTGTGCGGTACTGCCCCCGCAGGCAACCGTGGTACCCACCGCAAAGGGATAGGTTACCGTAGCCGGCTGAGCGGTAATACGAACCGAAATGATGATTCCTGCCAGCCACAAAACAGCCGGAAGAATAAACAGATTTCTATGGTTTATAGTGACATTCACATTCGTCAGTTTCCTTCGCCGTGACTGATCATTAATTTTTTCCTGAACAGAATACGGCCCTCCTGTTCAGCCAACACGGTATAAAAACCACCCGGCAAATGAGTGGTGGGCAGCCGGACATTGTTTACCAGACCCGGGTACCGGGCCAGCACTCTTCCGTCGGGGGTGAGCAGCAGCAACTGCACTTCTTTGCCGGGATCTGTATTCTCCCATTGTATCAGCACCGACTTGTCCGCCGGGTTGGGGGAAAGTTTCAGCCGGGTTTCCTCTCCTGCCACGACTTTCAGTACCCGCGAATATTTTATTTCAGTTCCTGCTTCTGCCATTATCCGGTACCAGGTATAAGGCTGACAGGGCTGGTAATCGGTTCCCCTGAATACCATCCCGCTTTCCGTTAAATTGCCTGGTTGCATGGGAATAGATACTGCATAATGAATCCCGTCACAGCTTTTCTGCAGTGTAAGACGGGGGGGTGTGTTTTCATTGTTGGAATAGCTTATTTCCACCTGGTTATATCCGTTGCCCTGCCGCAGTGCCGGTTCACCCAGCCGGATATCCAGCAGACTGTTCATACTGGTTGTACCAGTCGCGAGGGTTTGTGCAAAGGGGTCAAAACTGACGGTTACCGGGTTAAAAGAGAGGTTAAATGAAATGATATTGCCACTTACCCCCGCGCCGATTCCATTTCCGGCCCTTGATAATTGTCCGTTCTGATCATATACTACTATCACGGTATCCTGTCCGGCCAGTGATCCCTGAACCCGGAGAGCAATAGGCGTATAATAGTAGGAAACGGTTGAACCGGCAGATTTTGACTGGGCTGTTACTTGTATCGTTATCCGGTTTGTACCGGAGCGGGCCCAGCCTATTCCAGCATTATATGACGGATAGCCATTACCATATACCCAGGAATCAAAGAATGCGGTAAGGTCATATCCATCCGCAGCATTCTGCATATGTGTACGCAGATCTTCTGTCGTGGCAGAACGATAAGCCAGTGCCGGATCATTCAGAAAATCGCGGCAGGCCTGGTAAAAGCGGGTATCCCCCAGCAGGGTGCGCAGCATGGATACTACCATCGCGCCTCTTTCATATACCGTGGACCCATAGGCGCTGCTCCACAAAACATCCGAACTGCTGATATACGCATTGGGGATATAACAGGCATAGTTGCGGTACGTAGTATTATTGGCCGTGGTTTTAAATCCGTTCCTTACGGTAGCCGGATTCTGTCCCAGGGCCGGCACCAGTTCCGCTGCCAGGGCTTCCGCATAACGGGCAAAACCTTCTGCGAGCCAGAGATGATTCCAGGTACTGAAGGTTACCTTATCGCCAAACCACTGGTGGGCCAGTTCATGGGCGATGGTTCCCCAACTGGTCAGGGCGCCGGACCCCATTGCACTGATTGACTGGTGCTCCATACCTCCGCCCCAGCCGAATTCATAAAAACCATGTTTCTCGTCTTTGAAGGGATAGTCACCGAATACATTACTGAATGCGGAGAGTTCTGCCATGCTGTGATCCAGCGCGGTTAATATGCTGGTATAGGTTCCGGCAGTTTTTCCGGGAAACAGAAAATACCAGACAGGTACATTGGTACCGTTTATGGAAACGGTGCCCCGGTCATAGACCCTGTATTTGGCCACGCCCACTGCTACCAGGTAAGTGGCAACGGGGTTATTGGTCTTCCAGTGAAATACCTGGTTCGCTCCGTTAATGGAAGAATCCACGAGTCTGCCCAGGCTTACCGCCGTAAAGGCGGAGGGCACGTCAATATAAATATCCATGGAGTCCGGCTTATCCTGCATATCGGCCTTGCAGGGCCACCAGTCCTTGTCTTCATAGGATTCAGACAAACTGTATATATAATTGTATCCGGCAGATGATTTTTTCTGATAACCTTCAGCCTGGCCTGCTACTGCCGGCGGGGCGCCATTATAATTTACAGTGAGGGAGTCAACAACCCCGGCTGCGAGGGTGGCGGGCAGACTGATGCGCAGTATATGCACATTTCCCGTTGCGGGAAAACTGAATGATACGGGTGAGCCGTGATAATACACGGACAAGGAAGCATTGTTAAAGGAAGTTTTGTTGAGATCCAGACTTACCTGGCTGACACCTGCTACTGTCGTTACAAAATAAACAGTAACCGATCCTTTAATACCTTTTGATGCAGAATCAGGATTGATCCTCCACTGGCAACGATAATAGGTGACATCTATATTATCACCAGTACCGCTATATCCGGAGGTTTGGGCTAAAAGAACTGTACTGTTTAAAAAAATAAGCAATAAAGGGATAAGAACGGTTTTTATCAAAGGGTACATAGGATCAGTTATAACGGTTACAGGGTTAAAATTCGGAATTATTAAGGGCGGAAACAATCGGCGGAAATACTATAAAATCCTTAGGAAGCCAACTACATAGCCATACATACAAACCCTTATTTACAACGGTGGTATGCCTGAAGCAACGGGCCAAATACTTTTAAAAAACCGTACTTTTACACACAAGCATGAAACTATGAACCAGCCTAAACCCATAATCGGCATATCCTGCGGCGACCTGAACGGTATCGGTATTGAACTGATCATCAAGACTTTTTCCGATAACCGGATTCTGGAACACTGCACCCCGGTAATTTTTGCATCCAATAAAGTGATCAATTTCTACCGCAAATCCATTCCAGAAGCCAATATCAATTACAGCAGCACCCGCGAATTCAACCGGATAAATCCCAAACAGGTAAATCTTTTCAATTGCTGGGAAGAGGAAGTACAGGTCACTCCCGGCCAGTTGACGGAAACTGGGGGAAAATATGCCGTGCTTTCGCTGCAGACTGCCGTCGCGGCGCTCAAACAAAAACATATTGACGGACTGGTAACGGCTCCCATACATAAAAAAAATATCCAGTCACCCGAATTCAGTTTCACCGGCCACACCCCCTACCTGAAACAGATGTTTGAAGCGCGGGATGTGGTGATGATGCTTTGCGCGGGTGATTTCCGGGTAGCGCTGGTAACCGAACATGTACCGGTGGCGGAGGTAGCCAAACATATCAGTAAAGAGAAGATTCTGAGTAAACTGGTGCTCATTCATCAGAGCCTCCAGAAAGATTTCGGGATTGACAAGCCCCGTATCGCCGTACTCGGCCTCAACCCGCATGCCGGTGACGAGGGACTGATCGGCAATGAAGAAGAAACCATCATCAAACCCGCGATCAAAGAAGCGAAAAACAATAATATGCTGGTGGTGGGCCCCTATAGCGCCGATGCGTTCTTCGCCCGCCGCAGTTTTGAACGTTTTGATGCCGTACTGGCCATGTACCATGACCAGGGACTGATCCCTTTCAAGACACTGGCTACAGGAGAAGGCGTGAACTTCACCGCCGGGCTGCCGGTGGTGCGCACTTCACCGGATCACGGGGTGGCTTTTGACATTGCCGGCAAGGACAAAGCCGACACGTCTTCCTTTATCACAGCTATCTTTGAATGTATTGATATCATCAACCGGAGAAAGGGCTTTGCGGAAAACCGGAAAAACCCCTTGCGGAAAATGACTTCCTCCCTGCTGGCCAATGCCAAGGATGAAATTCTTGAGGAATAAAATCAGTTAAATACAGAGTCGGGTACTCCTTTATTAATAATATAGGAGCTGTAGGTGATTTCCACTTTCCCTTTCTGATTTTTATCTGTGGCCGGTTTGTTGCGGCCGGCGCCGTTATCATAATCAATGGTAACTCCCTTGGGTAATTTATAATCCCGGGTATTAAAACTCAGCTGCACTTTATCCGGCAATCCCCATTCGGCAAATTTTTTATAGTCCATCAGCAGTTCATAGGTGCCGTTTTCACGGGTACTGATCACCGATTTCAACACCAGCAGACGGGCTTCATCAATATACAGGGTAGCGCGCGTGATTGTCTCCGCATCACTTAAAGGAAATATCCGAATCACTTTGCAATTTGTAATGCCCACTTTCTCCATACCCGACTCCACCGCTTCATAGTCAGACAGCCCCAGTACATTATTCATATTCACATTGGCTGATCCTTTGGGAATAAAGGAGACCCCTTTTTCATTCCGTATTTTCAGTTTATCCGGCTTCTTATAATAAACACTCACCGTTGCCACGGGGGCTTTAATAAAGATCACATTGGTTTTCAGTTTGCCGGTGGCGGTATAATCATTCACCTTATCATATTTGGCTTTCACCTTCTGCAAAAGGTCTTTGGGACCCTGTGCAGCTACGGAAGCAAACAGACCGGCCATGGTCATCAGAAGAAAAACAGTTTTTTTCATAACTACCACTTAACTCAGAATATCTTTTTTATTGAATACGCGGATACTGATCCCTACAAACAGTACGATATATCCCAGCAGGATCAGCCCGCTGCGTAACAGGGCTTCCGGATTTTCCACTGATCCGGTAATGGTGGCGCCTTCCGCGTCCCTGGTCACATAAAAGAAACCCTTCCAGCCCAGCATATGGGTGGTAAATGACCAGGGGTTGATGGTCTCCTCAAATACCGGCACCCGCAACTGCTGCAGGATGGTGAATACGATCACCACACATACAGTGGCCACAATCGGGCCGAGAGAGTTTTCGGAAAACACCGAAAACATCAGCGCCATCGCCGCAATGGTGGTAAGTGCCAGGGCGGCAAATACAAAGGCCGCGAAAAAGCGCCAGAGCACATCGCCCGATTGCATGATATGCATATCATTTTCACGGAACACCACCAGGTCATCGGTACCGAATACCAGCATACTGCCAAAGAGCGCGAAAAAAGCCATCCAGACCAGGAGCAGGACCACATACACGGTACTGGCGCTGAACTTGGCCAGGATGAGCTGGCTGCGGCTGACTGGTTTACCGGCAATCAGCCGCAGGGTGCCAAGGCCGGCTTCCCCGGAGATCATATCCCCCGCAATCAGGGCCACGAGCAGGGGCACATGAATCAGGATCATATGGAGTACGGCTACGCAAACAAAATAGCCGTTCTGAATCTTTTCATACGGTATCTCAAAAGTATCTGCCTGGCTGTCGGTATAAAACTGCACAAAATCCTTGCCGTTCACTTTCAGGGCAAACTGCACCAGTAACACGATCAGTGCGATGGCCCCGAAGGCGATAAAGGTGCGGGGTCTTTTGAAGATCTTGAACAATTCTATTTTGAGCAGCTCGGCAAACATTATTCCTTGGTTATTGACAGAAAATAATCCTCCAGTGAATCGAGAGGCCGCAGGCTTTTCACTTCCGCACCCATTTCCACCAGCCAGCGGTTCAGGGCCGGAATTTTATCTTTATGCATGGAAAGGCGCAGCATTCCGTTTAAAGATTCTTTAAGAAAAACAGCCCATTCGGATTGTTCCAGGAGGTCGGCGGTATGTTTATTATCGGTTGTCACCAGTTCGGTGAGGGTAGCTTCGGGATGCAGGAGTTCATCCATACTGCCCTCTACTACTTTTTTCCCTTTATGAATAATGAGGAGCTGGTCGGCCATCATTTCCATTTCACTGAGCAGGTGTGAAGACACGAGCAGGGTTTTACCCCGGTCGCGGCTCAGGTGAATGATCAGGCGGCGCATGTCTGCTATTCCCTGGGGATCGAGTCCGTTACTGGGTTCATCCAGTATAATCAGCCCGGGATCATGCACCAGGGCGCAGGCAAGTCCCAGCCTTTGTTTCATTCCCTGTGAGTAGGTCTTTACCCGGCTGTTGGCCCGGGCCGTGAGACCCACAAGGTCCAGCTGATCCATTATCATTTTTTCGGAAGGTTTTACCCCGCTCAACCGGGCAAAGAGACGGAGATTCTCTTTTGCCGTAAGGTATTTGTACAAATCCGGTCTTTCAATCACGGCCCCGGTCTGCCGCAGGATTTCTTTGCGGTGCTTCCGGAGGTTCATTCCAAAAATTTCAATCTCGCCTTCTGAGGGTTCGATCAGGGTCATCAGCATCCGGATTGTGGTGGATTTGCCCGCCCCGTTCTGACCCAGGAAACCATAGACCTGGCCCTGGCCAACGGAAAAAGACAGGTTGCTGACGGCCCGGAGATCGCCAAAAGATTTACTGAGACCGGAAACACGGACGACAGGAGTCATTTCAGAAAGGTAACGGACAAATGTATTAAAGGTTCGCTGCTGTTTATGAAGTAATTAAGTAATTAAGAAAATATTTTCAGGTTTTTACTTGCATAATTTACGGGCTTGGATTAGGTTTGTTTCCGATTCGGAAAACCACATTTTCTCGCGTAAATCTACGATAGTCGTCCGTACCACGCCAATCTTTTGTTTTTCCGGTACAAACGCTTTCCTGCTTACGTGAATTTTTCCGGGACATCCAATATTTCTGTGGGCCCATTGAACGAGTTTCAAAAAGCCTGAGAAATGACTGTAAAGATTTTAACCGTATTCGCCCTCGTACTGCACCTGTCCCTGCCCGCGCAGGACACGGTAGCTGTCCGCGCCCTTTTTACAAGCTCCCCGGTTCAGAACCAGCCTTCCTTTCTTGCCTTTACCGCCACCCTTAGCAAAGAAAGGTCCCGGCTGCAATGGTCAGTCAGCGGGAATGAACAGGTTGATCGTTTTGAAGTAGAAAAGAGCCGGGATGGCCGGTCATTTAAACTGGCGGCTCTCGTTTTCGGAACAGACCTGGCGGCTACCGGTCATTACTGGTTCCTGGACAGCGGCAAAGGAAAAAAAGCGCAGTACCGGATCCGGTTGCTGGCCAAAGACGGTACCGTTTTGCAGTCGCAAACCATCATAACTGAATAACCTTTAACCCAACCCCATGAAAGAAAAAATCAATCAAGAACTGAAAAAACAGGCAGCGAAACTTCGCCGTTTAGCGGAGGAGATCATAAAGCTGCCCCTGGCAGAGCGGAAGGAACCTCTTTTGCAGCCTGTACCTGTACTCCGGTACCCGAAAAAATAACAAGTCACGATTTTCATACACTTAGAGTATCCAAAAGAGACGAGGCCCTTTTTCTAAAGGGCCTTCTCGTTTTATTTAGGGGCAGTGATTTCTTGCTGTGAAGGATTGACGTTGAAAATAACGGATTCATCCCCAAAAAACGTAATGCGAATCAGGTCTGCCAACCCTGTAAGGGTTGACTTTGCCAGCATCCGGAGCATTCCGCGCTTAGCAAACATATAAACGTCCCTTTGACCAGGAAAGAGTTAACATTAAGAACAACAGATTCATCCCGTAATAAACGTAATGCCGAATCAGGTCTGCCAACCCTGTAAGGGTTGACTTTGCTACCCCCGGGAGTATCCCGGGGCGTAGCAAACCGCTGCATGCCCCCGCAACCCCGGAGGGGTTGACTTCCTATAGCAAAAGGGCGAAGCCCGGTTACCCGTCAGGGCTGACAAAAAAATCAATCTGATTAATGCCCATCCCCCTTCCCCAGGTAGGCCTGCAGGTTCGTGACATATTCCTCAAAAGCTGCGATGCCGGCCGGTGTTATCCGGCAACTGGTTTGCGGATAATTATCCCTGAACTGTTTGGTCACATCAATGTACCCCGCGTCTTTCAGTTTCTGAATCTGCACACTCAGGTTACCCGCGGTGGCATTTGTCTTTTCGCGGATAAAAGTAAAGTCGGCCTCTTTCACACTGATCAGGAGTGACATCACGGCCAGCCGCAACTGCGAATGTAATATGGGGTCCAGATCCTTAAACATGGGCAGTTTGCATCGCTGCTTTAGCTTTACGATAATCTTTTTCCAGAATAATACCCGGGATCAGCCAGGCGAAAATGGCCGATATGGCAGTCAGGACCAGGTCGGTTTTTACCGGTGTATAAAGGCTGACGATACAGCTGACCCAGCAGACCAGTCCGCCCCAAAACATGGGCCGGAATTTCATACTCGCCCCGGTAATAAAAGTGGGCAGTCCGTAAAGCATCAGGAAAAACGAAGACATATAGTCATAGAAACTGAATGCCGGTGCATGCCCGGAGAGAATTTTATATTCTTCTGCCAATGGACGGAGTCCGGCGAAAACATGGTTCACAATAAAGGAAAGCAGAAAGATGGAAATACCAAAGGAAAGCCAGGTATAATCAATAAAACTGTCCTTATATCCTTTTACCCGGCTTTCTCTTTTTTCTTTTATAGTAAAATAAATAGTAGGAGCAATTGCCAGAACGGTGAGCAGGTAGATATCAAACGGTAACCAGCGTTGAAAATGGATCTCGGCCAGTCTGACCAGCGAACAGACCGTAATCACACAACCCCACATTATGGACGTGAGACCGGTACTATGATTGGAATCCTTGGCCCGGCTGATCATTTGGGTAATCAGTTCCAGGCTTTCCTTTTCGGTCAGTTGTTTTTCCTGTGCAGGCATACACGATATTTTACAGTTTGACGCATTGCAATGATAAAAACAATTATTTACACCCTTCGGCTTCTTTCTCACAAACCTGTCTGCCCCAGGAAGGATGAAGCTCACTGGCCGGCTTAAAGGCCGCATAGAGTTCCAGTGCTTTATCCAGCAGGGGTTTTGCATTGGCACAACCACCTCCAAACTGTTCCGGTGTATTCTTCAGCGACACCCCGCTGAACCAGTAAGGCCGGGGGTTGGAAGGATCCTGTGTCATAGCATCCTGGCTGTGCTGCTGCACCTGCTGTCCGTATTGCATCCAGCGCTGCATGGGATTCACCAGCATACGGAGGGAGAGGTTCATCGCTTTCAGCAGACTGAGTTCACTGTTGTTTTTCTCCAGGGCATCGGCTTTGGCAATCAGCTGATCTGTTTTATCTGCAATGGCATCATTTTCTGCCGGTACATTTTTAATAAAAGCAAACATGATCTGGGTATACGCAGCATAATAATAAGGCAGCCACTGGTTTTTTTCCGCATCCCCAATGCGTTCAAAAGCTGCTGAAATATCCGTCAGGCGGGCCATATCAGCTTTTGCCATGGCACTGTCTGTTTCTGCCAGGTATTTTTTCATGGCCCCTGTGTATTTCTCACTCTGGGAGAAAACGGGTTGCAAAAGGAGGGCGGCCAGCGCCAGCAGGATTATCTTTTTCATATACAGGTTACTTTACAGGTTTATAATGAATTATTAATTACTTCTTCGGTACGGTCCACCCCGAAACTGATAAAAGCCCCGAGATAAACAAACATACGGGATGTGGGTACGATGGTTTCTTTCCGGTGGCCGCTGAGCGAATACTGATAGCCATAGATCTGGCGGATATTAAAAATATTACTCACCTGCAGTACATACACCGCAAAGGATTTCGCGTTCTGTTTACCGATTTTTGGCAGGTAGTTGAGGGCAAAACTCACGTTGTGGTAATCCGGTATCTGTCCGCGGTCGGTGAATGTATAACCGGACCCGTCATAGCGGATATTATAATAAGGACGGCCACTGCTGTAATTGTAGGAGAAATTGAAATTGGTCTTCAGTTTCTGTACAAACTTTTTAGCCACCACGGAAGCGGTATGTTTTGCGGCGAAATTGGGAGTAATCGCGTAAGGAAAATTCAGGAAATCTCTTTTGGTATCGAGGAAGGAGTAAGAAACCCAGTAATCAAAATTCCGGATACTGCGGCGGTCACGCCAGAAAAACTCCACTCCTTTGGCATCTCCGAATCCGGCACTGCTGACGGCGGCTTCTGTAAACCCGGTCATACCTGTTTTAACCAGGTTGTCATATTTTTTATAGAAGGCTTCTGCCCGCAATGACTGGTTGTTCAGCACTTTCTGGTATTGCAGGATATAATGCGTGGCTCTCATGAAGGAAAGATCACCGGAAGCAGGCAGGTAACGCCTTTCGGGATTCTGGTAAAAGATTCCGTACGCAATAGAAGCCTGGCTGCCTTTGGCCAGTTTATATGCCAGGGAAAAACGCGGGGCCAGGTTATACTTGCCCAGGTACCGGGAATGTTCAGCCCGCAATCCGCCTTTCAGGGCCAGGTCATTGGTGGCATAGAGATCGGTTTCGGCAAATAATGAACTGACCGTTTCCATAAAAGATCCCGGGTAATCCTGCCCGTTATATGCGGTATAAACTGAACGGTCTTTATTATAATTATATTCCCCGCCAAAACGAAGGGCGTTGAGGCCTTTCCATTTTTTCTCCAGTACCCCTTTTCCGTTGACATAATTTCCGCCGAGGTCAAAGCCAAAATTTTTGGCTTCCAGTCCGGTTAACTGCACATCTCTTTTCCCCGCGTCCTGCATACCGCTTTCAATATTGTCCTGGTTATTGGTATAGGAAAACCCGAGCATCAGTTTCCATTTTTTCGGCAGGTTTTCTTTCCAGGAAAGGTTGTGAAAATGATTGGTATTACGCAGCGCGAATTTATCAAGATAACCCAGGGAGTCAATACTGCCCACGGTGAAGGCCAGTTTATTGCTGCTGAAATACCCGTAATATTTCAGCATCCCGGTTTTGGAGGTCTTGATCCGGAAGTTGGCATCGGCATTATGATAATTGGGGGCCACGGAGTAGTCCTGTTTTTGTTTGATAACGGCAAAGGCCGGGGCCAGGTTGGTATAACTGTAACTCGCGCCACCGGAGGACCGGTTGTTTTTCGCCAGGTGCTGGTAACCCAGGCTGCCGCCCAGCACACTGAGACCCAGGTTGGCCGAAGATCTTTCGGGCAGGTCAATGGATTCCAGTATCAGGGCAGAGGAAAGCGCCTGGCCGTATAAAGCGGAGTAACCCCCGGTGGTAAAAACGGTTCCTTTAAAAATAAAGGGGGAAAAGCGGCCGAACTGGGCGATATTGGGCACACTGGTAAAAAAGAAATTATTCACCAGGGAGCCGTCTATAAAGGTTTTGGTTTCAGCGGCAGTACCACCCCGTACAAAAAGACCTTCAGTTTCCCCTACCTGCTGGGCGCCGGGTAAAGTCTTTAAAGCTCCTGTAATATCCCCGTTTCCGCTTGCGGTGGTTACGATATCAATCGGGTCCAGTACTGCCACCGCTCTCTTCCGGTCGCTGGCTTCAAAGGTACCGGCCGATAAAACCACAGCAGAGAGTTCCGTGATTTCCTGGCGCAGGGTGACATCAAGAGTTACCACAGTTCCCTCCAGTTTCACCTGCATTTCCACCGTTTTATACCCGATAATGGAAACAACCAGTAATTGCTGTCCCTTTTCATAAGTTTTAAATGAATAACGGCCGGCAGAGTCAGAGGTTCCGCCATCATAACTGTCTTTGATGGCAATGCTGGCGCCGGCAATCGAATTATTCCGGTTATCTTTTATCAGTCCCTTTACCGTGGTTTGTGCGGTGAGCGCACAAGGGGATAAGGCCAGAAAAAACAGGATGGTTAATGGTTTCAGCGTGTTCATATCGCTTATTTGAAGGCAAACGTAAAGTAGTTTATATTATAAACCAAATTATTTTTCAATAAAAAAACCGTCCCGCTAAGGCGAGACGGTATGGAACCCCTATGTAAAAATATGTTTATTAGTGCTTTACAATCTTTTGCTGGGCAATCTGGCCATTGCTGCTGGCCCGTACAAAATAGATACCCGGGGAAAGCTGAGAGAGATTGAGGGTTTCAGTCTGACTGGCTGACTGGCTGCTCTTACGGACGGCTGACTGGCCATTGGTCTGGTAGAGCTCAATCTGAACCGGCTTGTTTTGCCAGGAGGCCGGCAGGGTAACCCGCAGTTCATTTTGAACCGGGTTCGGGTAGGTCAGCAGGCTGAGGGTATTTTCTTCTGCAGCCAGGCGGATGATCCGGGTTTCAGACAGTTCATTTTTACCGTCATTATCCACGGAACGCAGGCGGTAATAAACCACAGACTGGCGGAGAGCGGATACATTATCGGAAAAGCTGTAGTTCATCTTATCGGTGCTGTTGCCAAAGGCGAAAACCAATCCTGCTTCGGTGAAGTTCACGCCGTCTGTACTGCGCTCAATCTCGAAATGACTGACATTGATTTCGGAAGCTGTTTCCCATTTCAGGTTCACCGTGCTTTTATTCAGGGAAGCCGTGAAAGCAGTCAGTTTTACAGGCAGGGTGCTGATCGGTGCCGCATAAGCGAAATTCTTGAACCATACGGAATACATCCGGTTAGCATTATTTGTAGAACCTGTTGTTGTGGCGCCCAGCCGGAAGATCATAGAACTGGTATTAACGTACTGTATAGTGGTCATAATTTCTGTAGCTGAGGTATCAATACCACCATGATCAGGAAGACAACCCAGGAAACGTTTGCCACCCAGTGCAGGAAGGTTAAGCGTTCCGGTAAGATTAGCGGGTGTCAGGGCAGAATTATTCTCCACGGTATAGCTGTGACCGCCATAAAAAGCATCCCATTCCTGCAGCCGGGAACCGTTACCGTCAATATCAAGACCTGTTACATGAAACTCGCTGATAGACGCCGGTGTTTGGGTATTAGCATTCACAAACTGAACCTGGAATTCAATCCACCAGCTGGTAGCCGTGCTTACATTTCCGTTATTATACCGGATCTGCGGCTGAAAAGCTTTATTAAAACCCTGGCCATGTATATCCAGGTTGGCGATACTGACCATAGATGAAGAACGGCCGTTAATGGTCACCAGGGCATCTTTACCAGGGCTTACCGAGGCAAATTTGTACACGGCGCCATCCGCGTTATTAGATCCGCTTACCAGGGAGGGGTTTTCAAAAACCATCTCGGTGGTTTGGGCAGAACTGTTAACACTGAAAAGACCAAGTACAGCCGCGAATACGGGGGTGAGGAAATTCCGGGTGTTGTGTAAAACTGTTTTCATGCTTCAGGGTTTCGGGTTAAGGTTAACCGGAGTATCTGGGGAAACAATAAAACCCTTGCAGGAAAGAACCAGGCGTAAATGCCCGTGTGAGATTAGTTCGTTTCAGGGGGTCGGATTTCGTTGTTTTCCTCGGATTTCTCCGATGACAACACAAACATAATACTGAGTTTTTTTACTTGCAAGTTTTGCACGCATTTTTTCGTAAAAAATACCGTATTTTCTGTAGTGTTTTTCCGATACCTTCTTCTATTGCATTGATTATTAGGTATTTTACATTTCCTTGTTTTTAAAAAATTATTCGTAAATTTTCTTCATTTTACTTTCCCTGATGGGCTTTTCCGTCTTAAAAACGAAAAAGCCGCAATTTTCATTGCGGCTTTTTACTATTACTAACTACGTTATTACTTGTACTGGGGAATCAAACCATTGGCCAGTTCAACCATTTTCTTGATTCCTTCTTCTGGCAGATTACCCTTTTTGAACTCGGCCATCACGTCGGGCAGTTTGTTCTCCATTTCCATCAGGAAATGTTCTTCAAACTCCTTCACCCGTTTAACGGGTACATCTTTCAGCAGACCATTGGTACCGAGATAGATGATAGCCACCTGCTTTTCTACGGCAAAGGGCGTGTACTGCGGTTGTTTCAGCACTTCCACGTTACGGGCACCTTTATCAATTACATTCTTGGTAGCGGCATCCAGATCGCCCCCGAATTTGGAGAAGGCTTCCAGTTCACGGTAAAGGGCCTGGTCAAGTTTCAGGGTACCGGCCACTTTCTTCATGGATTTGATCTGCGCATTCCCCCCTACCCGGCTAACAGAGATACCAACATTGATCGCCGGACGGATACCGGAGAGGAAGAGATTCGTCTCCAGGAAGATCTGACCGTCGGTAATAGAGATTACGTTGGTCGGGATATAGGCGGATACGTCACCGGCCTGGGTTTCGATAATCGGAAGGGCTGTCAGAGAGCCACCCCCTTTTACCATATGTTTAATGCTTTCAGGCACATCATTCATATTCCGGGCCACATTATCATCGCTGATCACTTTCGCGGCCCTTTCGAGCAGGCGGCTGTGCAGGTAGAATACGTCACCGGGATAGGCTTCACGACCCGGGGGGCGGCGGAGCAGCAGGGATACCTCGCGGTAAGCTACGGCCTGTTTGGACAAATCATCATAGATGATCAGGGCCGGACGGCCCGTATCGCGGAAGAATTCTCCGATAGCGGCACCGGCGAAAGGTGCATAGAACTGCAGCGGAGCCGGATCAGAAGCGGAAGCCGCTACGATAATGGTATAATCCATGGCGCCGTTATCCTGCAGGGTCTTCATCACACCGGCGATGGTGGAAGCTTTCTGCCCGATGGCCACATAGATACAATATACCGGCTTACCGGCTTTATAAAACTCTTTCTGGTTGATGATCGTGTCAATACAGATCGCGGTTTTACCGGTCTGGCGGTCACCGATCACCAGTTCCCGCTGGCCACGGCCGATGGGAATCATCGCATCAATTGCCTTGATACCTGTTTGCAGAGGTTCTTTTACGGGTTCGCGGAAGATAACACCGGGCGCCTTTCTTTCCAGAGGCATTTCATAACGCTCACCGGTGATCGGACCTTTTCCGTCGATCGGCTCACCAAGGGTGTTTACCACACGGCCCACCATACCTTCTCCTACTTTGATAGAAGCGATCTGGCCGGTCCGTTTTACTTTGGCTCCTTCCTGGATACCACCGGTTTCACCCATCAATACCACCCCCACATTGTCTTCTTCCAGGTTCAGTGCGATGGCCCGTACCCCGTTTTCAAACTCTACCAGTTCACCATAACGCACATTACCCAGGCCGTACACACGGGCAATACCGTCACCTATTTGCAATACGGTACCTACTTCTTCCAGGTCGGCGCTGGCGTTAAAGTTGCTCAACTGCTGGCGCAGGATGGCACTTATTTCATCTGGTTTAATTTCAGGCATATAACTGTGTTTATACTTTTAATTATTAACGGATCTTATAAATAAAATCGTTGTTCTCAAATTGTTTGGCGATCGCCCGGAGATCATACGCCACACTGGCATCCACCAGCTGATCCCCGATCTGCAGTACAAAGCCCCCGATCAGGTCCGGGTTCACTTTTTCTTCCATTTCCACCTGGTTGTACCCGGTGGTTTTTTTCACCTGCTCAAGGATGGCGTTTTTCACCGCTTCGGATGCGGGAATGGCCGTGGTCAGGTGAATCGTCTTAATACCTTTATGCTCTTTATAAGCAGCAATAAATGCCGGGATAATTTCCGGCAGGAATCGCTCCCGGTTTTTAACCACCAGCAGCCGGTTGAACGCAGCGGTCAGTTCCCCGATATGGCCCGTTGTCACGGCTTCCATAATCCGGCGTTTTACGTCATTCTTTATGATCGGACTGCGCAGCAGGTTCACAAAATCACGATTACTGCGGCAAACCGCCTGCAGCCATTGCATATCGGCAAATACAGTCTCCAGCTGCCCTTTTTCAATGGCCAGGTCAAGCAGTGATTTAGCGTATCTTGATGCTAAACGGGGATTTTGCATATAACGATTAATGAGTGATGAGTAATGAGTAAGTGCAGGAAACCTCCGCTTACCCGGGCATCACTAAAATTGACTAATTAAGTTTCACTTCATCCACAAGGCCCTTGATATGGGCTTCCTGGGCGTCTTTATTACCCAGTTCCTTGCGGAGTACTTTTTCACTTACCTCAATCACCAGTTTACCTACCTGGTTTTTCACCTCGGTAAGGGCCGCCATTTTCTGGGCATTGATTGCCGCCTGGGCCTCAGCTACGATTTTTCCGGCTTCGGTTTTGGCCTGTTCCTTGGCTTCGCTGATGATTTTGTCCTTGGTTTCCCGGGCCTCTTTCAGCAGCTGGGCTCTCTCTTCACGGGCCTTGGCCAGCAGGGTTTCGTTCTCGCTTTTCAGCTGAGCCATTTCTTCTTTCACCCGCTGGGCAGTAGCCAGAGAATCGGTGATGCTGTTTTCACGCTCTTTCAGTCCCTTGATAATAGCCGGCCATGCCATTTTCTTCAGCAGGAAGAACACGATGAGGAAAGCGAGCAGGGTCCAGGCTAAGAGACCTAATTTGGGAAGTAATAATTCCATATCTGTATTAATTCCGGTTTTGTTTTTTAAAGTTTACTGCACCCTCCGCCCTGTGCTTCGGATGCAGTAATGTTTTTTCGCAGATGGTATTAAAGTACCATGGCGAGGAAGCCCACGATGATCGCGAACAGCGCGGCACCTTCTACCAGGGCCGCAGTCAGGATCATGTTACCGCGGATGTCATTGGATGCTTCCGGCTGACGGGCAATCGCCTCAACGGCACCTTTACCGATCTGACCGATACCTATACCGGCACCGATAGCTGCTAAACCGGCACCGATGGCACCTCCGGCGTTTGCTGTTTCTGCTAAAAGAAATAAATCCATGTTTCCTTTTATTGATTGGTTAAAAAATACAAATTAATGGCGGGCATGCGCTTCTTCATGATGCTCGCCCTCAAATGCCTGCCCTACAAATACCGCCGTCAGCATCGTAAAGATGAAGGCCTGCAGGAAGGCCACCAGCACTTCAATCAGATAAATAAATACGGTGAATCCGATGGAGAGCGGAGAAGCGCCCCAGCCCGCAGCCGGATTCAGCTGACCGAAGATGAATATGAGAGAAATCAGACAGATAATAATAATATGCCCGGCCACCATATTGGCAAAAAGACGGATAATGAGGGCAAAGGGCTTGATAAACACACTCAGGAACTCCACCGGTACCAGGATGAACTTAACTCCCAGGGGCACGCCGGGCGGATTAAAAATATGCTGCCAGTAATGGCCGTTGGAACTGAAGAGAATCACCACAAAGGAAATTAAACCGAGTACCGCGGTGAAGGCAATATTACCGGTTACGTTGGCCGAACCCGGTATCAGTCCGAAAATGTTATTGATAAGAATAAAGAAAAATACGGTCAGCAGGTATGGCAGGTATTTCTCATATTTATGCCCCAGGTTGGGTTTGGCCACTTCATCCCGTACAAAAGTGATTACCGGCTCCAGCAGACTCTGGGAGCCTTTGGGAGCGGAGGTAACCCCCACTCCGCTCTTGTACCGTTTGGCAATACTAAGCATCAATACTACAAATAGGGTCAGGGCCAGGAACATCTGCACCACGTTCCGGGTAAGAGAGAAATCATATACTTTAATAGCTGTATCCGGTTTCCCGTCAGCACCCACCGCATAAATTTCTTCATTTTTGAACTGCTTGGGATCCAGCCCCATTTCCGCGATACTGTGATTGGTCAGAATCATATACCCCTCATGCGGCTGTGTGCCATGGTGGAAGGCGGAGGACATAAAAACCTTAAATCCTTTTTCTTTTGACCAGACCATCACCGGCAGGGGTACTGAAACACCAAAAAAATGGTACTCATGCCCGTCCAGTACGTGCTCAAAAATCACTTCCCCGATATTCAGTTTTTCCTTTTCCCCATGCGCGGCCTCCTTGTGTTCAGCGGGCTGCCCTTCATGCCCGTGTTCCTGGGCAAGCCCGGGCATAGCAAAAAGCAGGAAAAAAACGCTGAAAACCGCTACAGTAAAGGATTTGAAACGATAGGTGCACATACCTCTTGCGAAATTTGGCGCAAAGATAAGGGGGTGGGGGTGAAAAACCTTGAATTAAAAAGGCTTTATACGGCTTCTTCCGGAGGGCGATTCCCGAGTTGTTTAATTTGCTCAAGATATTGCACATCTAATTGATCCTTAGGCCTGTTCACCGCTCTTTTATTAGCAATGAGATGGTTTATATGGAGAAAGGGTACCGTTACATCATCAATTTGAGCCCGGTTTGCTTTTTCCAGGCATTCTCCAAAACTGAACCCCTCCAGCCCTTTCATGTTCACCAGAATATCCAGCCTGAAACCATTGTTTAGCCGAAAATCAACCCAACCAGGAATAAACTGCATAGTCAGAATAGTGCTCAGATCTATCCCGGCGTACTCCCGGTATGCTTCCCTGAAAAAAGTCCGGTTCTCCGGGGTGTCGTCCAGCCAAATGTCAATATCATCAGTTGTCCTTTGGAAGCCGTTAAAATTCGTTGCCACTCCCCCCACCATAATATATCTGACCCCATGCTTGTTAAGGCAGGACCAGAAGAATAGCAGATCGTTGTCGAAAACATCCATTTAGTCTGGAGTGATGAATTAGGAAAGTTTTCCGGAAGTAATCTTTGCGTGACTAAAAAGGGCATTCATTTTCATAAGCCGGGTCATAACCAGAAACCGTTCTTTATCTGATCTTGTCAGCGCTTCGCGAAGCCGTTCTTCTTCAGCTTTCCGGTAAAAAGAGTCCGGATCCCGGAGAAAAGCGGTCTCCAGCTGATCTTTTTCCTCGATGTTTAACTGACTATACTTTTTCACTGATGCAATTTACTGAAAAAACCACACAGTGATCCAGCTTGCATACATCTTGCAGATCCAGGTTACAAACAGCTCCTTAACTGCGAATTTCCTTCGCGGGCAACCTCTGTTATTTTTCTGTACCGGCAAACTGCATGGCATGCAGTTTGGCGTAATAGCCGTTCAGGCGGATCAGTTCCTCGTGGGTGCCCGTCTCCTTCACTTCACCCTTGTCCAGCACCAGTATTTTATCGGCTTTGCGGATCGTTGAAAGGCGATGCGCGATTACGATGGAAGTCCGGCCCCGGATGAGGGTATCAATGGCATGCTGGATCAGCTGCTCACTTTCCGTATCCACAGAAGAAGTGGCTTCATCCAGGATCAGGATGGACGGGTTGTATAACATGGCCCGGATAAAGGATAAGAGCTGTCTTTGTCCCAGTGACAAAGTGGCTCCTCTTTCCATCACATTATAATCATAGCCTCCCGGAAGCCGTTCAATAAAATCATGCATCTCAATCAGCCGGGCGGCCTCCACCACTTTTCCCTTTGGAATATCCGGGTTGCGGAGGGTAATATTATCTATCACCGAGCCGGAGAACAGGAAAACATCCTGCAGCACCACCCCGATATTCTTCCGCAGGGCATCCAGCCGGTAATCCCGTATATCGCGGTCATCCACCCGAATCTCTCCTTCCTGTATATGATAAAGCCGGTTGAGCAGGCTGATAATGGTTGACTTTCCGCTGCCCGTATGCCCCACAATGGCCAGGGTTTCGCCCGGCTGTACGGTAAAAGACACATCTTTCAGCACCGGTACAGCAGGGAGGTATTCAAAAACCACATTCCTGAATTCAATCTTCCCGGCCACTTTTTCGGGGGAAAAAGCATCCGGTTTATCGGCCGGGGTACTGTCGGGATTATCCAGCACCTTAAATACCCGCTCACCGGCAATGATTCCCATCTGCAGTACATTGAATTTATCCGCGATCATCCGCAGGGGGCGGAAAAGCAGGTTGAGAAAAAGTATAAAGGAAATAACAGTACCCTGCTGGCTTACCTGCAGATGCAGGGCCTCTTTGGAAGTCCACCACACAATCAGGCCGATGGCCAGTGCCAGTACAATTTCCACCAGCGGGAAAAAAACCGAATAGGCAAAAATGGCCTTGATATTGGCATCCCGGTGGCTGCGGTTAATTTTTTTAAACTTCTCCATTTCCCGCTCTTCGGCGGCGAAAGCCTGTACCACAAACATACCCGTAAGATGCTCCTGCACAAAAGCATTCAGGGCCGCGACGGCATTGCGTACTTTGTGAAAAGACCGGTTGATGCTTTCCTTAAAATACCAGGTACCGATCAGCATGATCGGAAAGGGTATCAGCGCCACCAGGGTCAGTTGCCAGTCGGTCCAGAACATTACCCCCAGCACACAGAGGATCGACAACAGGTCGGCAATAATCGGCACCAGTCCGTCGGAAAAAATATCGTTGATGGATTCAATATCGTTGATGGTTCGGGTGGTCAGGGTACCGATAGGGGTCTTGTCAAACTGCGACAGGTTCAGGTGCATGATCTTTTTATACGTAGCGATCCGCATATCCTTTACCACCGACTGGCCCAGCAGGGCCGTGATATAGGAAAATGAAAAACGCATGATTGACTCAAAAAAGATCAGTCCGATCTGGATCAGGGTAATCCGGACCAGCATTTCGGGGAGCTGGCCGGCGATATATTCATTAACGGTATACTCAATCAGTTTGGGTCTGACCGGTGTGAGCAGGGCCAGCAGGACCGACAGTATTACTGACAGCCAGAAATATTTCCGGTAGGGTTTTGCATAGGCAAAAACCCGGCGAAGCAGGGCAAAATCAAAAAATGTTTTTCCGGAAGCGCTCACACGGTGTACTTAAGTTCACAAAAATAGCCGGATACGGCGGATAATATGACTCAGGGTTGTCCGCCCTCAGGTCCCATGGACCGGGTATACGCTTTAATAAAAAGCGCACCGAGGTTTTTATGCGGGGGAACATAGTCTTCAAAAATCTTATCGGTCACTATTCTTCCCAGTTCTTCCCAGAAGGGAATCCACCGGATATCGCTGCCGGTACGCAGTTTTTCCATGAGCAAACGGAGAAAAGGATTGTTGACCGGCGCATCGGCAATCTGTTTGGTGCCGATAATATGCGCATCCGGGGCTTTGGCCAGGATATCGTGGATCATCCGGTAACCGCCGCAGGAACCCATAAAGACAATTTTGGAGGCCTGCGACATCTGTTCAATGGTATAGGGGGCATTATAGCTATGTCCGCGGTTAATCGTAACCGTAGGGACTATGCGGTTTTCAGCCAGGTATTCGTTGAGCGCCTCCTGGGCCCTGGCGTCTTCATTTGTTTCTTCGGGCAGCGGGCGGTTCATATAGAGGGTTACCGGCTTGCCTTTGGCGGAGGAGATGGCCACCCATTGTTTGTTGCTCTGGTCAATTTTCCAGTTGGGATTATTGAACATATTCACCAGCCCGGGAAAGACCCCGATCCCGTCGCGGTCACCATATATGAAAAGCTGTACCGTCACCCGTCCGCTGTCTCCTTCCAGGGCGGTAAATGGCACTTCATATACCGGGGGGATTCCCAGTTCCCGCGTAAGATCTATCTGCCGGGTGGAATCGGCACTGAGGAAAAGTTTACCGAGAATATTATAAATGGCAATCCCTTTTTTATTCCCGGCGAGCAGGTTCCGCTCATAATTGGCCTGAATATTCTGGAGCATCTGCCGGGCCACGGGTTGCAGGGTTTCTGAAATACTGGCATAGGAATCGGCAACATCCACCCCGTCTTCCAGTCCGGCTGACTGTTCCAGCCGGTTGACAAATGCGCGCATCAGGGCATTGGCAGGGTCTTCATCGTCGGGTTCGGGTGTTCGGGCAAAACTGGCCAGAAAATGATCCAGCGTATTGAAACCGGCGGCCATTTTGATAAACTTCCTGTACTTGTCAAAGTTCATCAGCATCAGCAGTGAATCACCGCGATTGCCGGCTTTGGTCATCATCTGCGGGTACACCCCCTTCACAAAACTGGAGGTATAAATGGCCCCGTCTGAGGTGACGGCGAGGTAATACAGTTCCGGGGCACTCATCGGCAGGATACTTTTGAACCGGATGTCCGGATTGCGTTCATTGTGCAAACCGTTGATCATATTAATAAAATCGGCTGCCTTGGTTTCGAGCCGGCGGGTCAGCGCTTTAAACTCATAGGCTGTATCCTTATCAATGGCCCTGGCCGCATAATCCATCTGGGTACGCACCAGCAGCCGGTAATACAGGAGAGAGTCATCCTTTGCTTCATCAATTTCCCGCAGGGTCATACGCCCGTTTACGATATTATCCAGGAAAGGAAAATACTGTTGCCCGCTGCGGCTCTGGGCCATGGTGGCCACAGTCCGAATAAACACATCATCCCGGATAGAGCGGATCAGGGTACCGAGTTTATTGGAAGCGGCGGCATAATCATACAACTGGCGCGGATATTTCCGCGCAATGGCCCGGATCATACTGTCGGCAAAGGGGACATCCGGATTCGCCTGTAAAATGGGAAGTTCCTGCCCGGGATGAAGCTGGCAAAGTTTGAGAACCAGCCTGTTTTTAGCCGGCCGGTAGCCCGGGTTTTTATCAAATATATCCGCGTTGATGACATTGGTGCCCGCATCGTAGGGAAGCTCGTAAATGATCGGGGCAATGGACTCCCCTTTTCTTTCGGCCTGCATGCAGGATTCGTACGCATCAATGATCCGGCTAAGCTGGAGGGGATTCACCGCCCGGTCACCGGTTTGTCTCCAGTTTTCCCGAAAGTGACGGAGCAGGTTACCGAGACCTGATAAGTAAAAAACCTTCAGCCGGTGATCCAGCAGGCTGTCGGTTTCTATCCGGTATTGCATCCAGTCGGTTTTTTGCAGCAGGGAGCGGGTCAGAATCAGGTTGAGCTCGGGTTTTTCACTGGGACTGAAAAGTGAATCCGCTGCCCCGTCCATACTCAGAATGGTTTTTTGTTCCTTATCAATCCCATCATGATTAAGCTGGCGGCGGAATTCGGGCTTATACGAATCCGGTATCCGCAGTGTATCAGCCGGTAACAGGCTTTGCCCGGCTGCCTGCTGCATAGCAGGGAAACAAAGGAGTAGTATAAGGAATCGGGTGAGGTTTCTCATCGTCAAAGGGCAAAGGTACTAAGCATGGGCCAAAGATTATAGTCTCTTTACAGCTGAATGACTGAGTGTAAAGCTATTCTGTGGCATCCAACTTGTTAAAAAAGCTGCCTTTTACCGGCCCGGGACCACAACGGCAGACTATCGGTTGCCATTACAGGCTAAAGTAGTTTTATTAACTTATCATTAAGTCTCTGTAAACAGGTAACGTTCATTTCCGGGCAAACCGATTTACCTTTAGGTTTGCGCAAACTTTTTAGAACATGGAATCCAGGAACCGGAAAGTATTGATAGCGGACGACGAACCGGATATTCTTGAAATCCTGAAATACAATCTCACCAACGAGGGGTACGATGTGGTGACGGCCAAAGATGGGGATGAGGCCCTGGAGAAAGCCCGCAGGCACCAGCCTGACCTGGTGGTACTGGATGTGATGATGCCTAAAAAAACGGGGGTGGAAGTCTGTGAAATTTTACGTACCCAGCCTGCCTTTAAAGAAACCCTGATCATTTTTCTTACGGCTGTCAATGATGAGGGCACCCAGATACGGGGGCTGGAAACCGGGGCGGATGATTATGTAAGCAAACCGGTAAGCCCGAAAGTCTTTATCAGTCGTGTAAACGCCCTTTTCCGCCGGCTTAATAAAACAGAAGTCCGGGTACTGACCCTCGGAAACCTCACTATTGATCCGGAACGTTTCCTGGTTAAAGTGGGGGAAGAGGAAATCATCCTTGCCAAGAAGGAATTTGAACTCCTGCACCTGCTGGCCCAGAAACCCGGCCGTGTTTTTCTCCGCAATGAAATCCTCAACCAGGTCTGGGGAAATGATGTGATCGTGGGCGACCGCACTATTGATGTACATATCCGCAAAATCCGCCAGAAACTGGGTATAGACTGCATTACAACAGTGAAAGGCGTCGGTTATAAGTTCGAACTGTGAGGGTAAGGAGGGGTTATGGCCTTACTTCGTACTTCTAACTACGTAATTTTGCCGCATGTTCTCTGTCAAAAATATTTCCCCGAAACAAATCGCTGCCTTTACGGCCTTGATACTGGCCATCCCGGAGAGTATCCTGGTTTTAGCGGTGGAAAGAAGTATCTGGTGGGCCCTTGGATCTCTGGTAATTCTTTTTGTTGGCGGGTATTTCCTGATTTATTTCATGTTGGAACGGTTCATTTACCGTAAGATCAAACTCATTTACAAGTTTATTTATAAAACCAAGGCCACCAAAAGAGAGGAAACCTATTACAAATATGTTTTGCCTCAGAAAAGTATTGATGATGTACGGGCGGATGTGGAAGCCTGGGCCAGCAGGAATGAGGAGGAACTTGAGCTGCTGAGGAGTAATGAACAGTTCCGTAAGGAGTTTTTGCAGAATCTCTCCCACGAATTCAAAACCCCGGTTTTTGCCATCCAGGGTTATGTGGATACCCTGTTGTCCGGTGCACTTGCTAACCCTGAGGTGAACCGTAAATTCCTGGAAAAAACAGCAAAGAATGTGGAAAGACTGGGTAACCTGCTGAATGATCTGGATGAGATCTCCCGGCTGGAAAGAGGAGAACTGATTCTATACAAACAGAATTTTATTATCCAGGACCTGATCCGGGATGTATATGAAAGCCTTTCCGGACAGGCGGATAAAAAACAAATCAGCTGCCAGATTAAAAAAGGCTGTGAGTCGCCACTTACGGTATTTGCCGATAAAGAGAAAATCCGTCAGGTGCTGATCAATCTTGTTGAAAATTCAGTGAAGTACGGAAAGAATAAAGGCAGCATTACTGCCAGTATTTATAAAACTGACGGACGTCATATCCTCGTGGAAATCAGTGATGATGGCATGGGTATTCCGGAAAAAAGCCTGACCCGGGTTTTTGAGCGGTTTTACCGGACCGAAACCGGGCGGAGTCAGGATGTTACCGGCAGCGGATTGGGGCTGGCCATCTGTAAACATATTATTGAAGCCCATAATCAGACCATCCATGTACGCAGTACAGAAGGGGTCGGCACCACATTTGGGTTTACGCTGGAAGCCAAAAAGGACTAAAGGATTTAACAAACCGTATCCGACTTATTGTGTAATTTTACTTTTCACAAGAAACATCTGTCCAGCATGCGGCATTCTTTCTGCCATCTGATCATCTTGCCAATTTCCCGACATCTGTCCTGAGCCGGCAGGTGCATTGCTTTTTTTCATTATCAAATACTGAATTATGGAACAGACAAAAAACCCAGTGGTTTTATGCCAGGAGGATTTTAAGAAACTCAGTTATCTGCTGAACCTTAAACCCGGAGATAAAACGGATGAGAATACACTTGCTTATGAAGTTCAACGGGCGATTATTGTAAAAGACAGCGCTTTCCCGGCTAATACCATCCGGCTGAATTCCGCCGTAACGGTTATGGACATGGAAACCCGGAAAGAACTGGAATTTGTAATTTGTCTGCCGAACTATGCGGATGCCCGCTCAAAGAAAATTTCAGTACTGACCCCAATGGGAGCTGCCATAATCGGCTTTCGCATCGGAGATGAAGTGGAATGGAGAATGCCCGCCGGGATGAAAAGACTGAAAATTCTGGATGTCAGGCAACCCGGACCGGATGGCATGTATCCCCCCCATAAAGAAGTTACCGTAACGGCCGGAGAAGACGAGTAGAAAAAATCCCGTATCAGATTTCTGGAAGGGTCAGTCGTTTCCGCATGGCATAGATTCTCACTCCTGCCACAATAAGCACACAGATACTCAGGTTGGTCTGGTATTGCAGGGGAAATTGTTGCAGAAGCAGGTAACCTGTACCGCCAATGGCGCAGGCTGTGGCGTAGAGTTCCCCCTTGCGGAGCAGGTGTGGCACCGAGTTGCAGAGAATATCAGCAATGAGTCCCCCGAATGTGGCGGTGATGACCCCCATGGCCAGCGCGTAGACTTCATTCAGTCCGTTGGCCAGGGCTACTTCTATCCCCCATACGGTAAATAATCCCAGCCCGAATGCGTCCGTATAAAATATCGTACGCCGGAAACGCCGCACATTTTCCTTGAGCAAAAAGGTAAGCGCAGTGCCCCCGAACACCAGTCCCAGGGCCAGATTATCATTGATCCAGTTTACCGGCCGCACCCCGATCAGCAGATCACGCAGGGTGCCGCCCCCGTAAGCCGTTATAAAGGCAATTACCAGTCCGCCGAAAACATCCATTTTAAAGGAGCGCGCCTTCATGGCGCCGCTGATGGCAAAAATGAAAATACCGGCATAGGTGATGACCTGGAGAAAACTCATGGGGCAAAATTAGTGGAAGATCTGAAGAACAAAGATCCAGGAACCAAGATCCGAAGATCCAATTATCATGTTTTTTATTCTTTTGGGCAGGAGGGTTGGTTCTTGTTATTTGGTTCTTGGAACTTCTTACAAAAGAACCAAGAGCCAAGAACCGAAGAACCAATTGTCATACTTTCAATCCTCATGGGCAGGAGGGCTGGTTCTTGTTATTTGGTTCTTGGAACTTCTTAAAAAAGAACCAAAAGCCAAGAACCGAAGAACCAATTGTCATACTTTCAATCCTCATGGGCAGAAGGGTTGGTTCTTGTTATTTGGTTCTTGAAATTTCTCCTAGTACCAGTTCTTTCCTTCAGCCAGGCTTTTCAGAAAGTCAACCGCTTCGTCTGACATCTCCGTATACATCAGTTTCTGCTCCTTTTCATACATAAAAAAACGGCAGTCTTTATCGTAATGAAAAACTACCGGCAGCAGCTGCCTGTTCTGCACATAAAAAATCATATTGCCGCCAAAGCCGCAGCCGGGTTTACCCCGCTCCTTTCCATCCATAAATCCGGCCAGTTTGCGGATAGCTTTTTTCTCTGTGGTGCTTACCGTGGTCAGCACCGAATCTGAGCCCGGAACATTAAAAGTGATGACGAGGCTGTCGGCACCTGCCAATAAACCCTCTGTACCGGAAGGTTTACAGGAGATCAGCAGGCAAAAAATAACTGGTGCAGCTAAAAAAATGCGGGACATAGGTAATCCAAATATAAAAAAATGGGCCGTATCTGCGATACGGCCCGGGCACGGTTGATGGTTCTTGATGAGAAAAAGCTTAGTTGAAATTAAACTTGGTCCAGCCTTTCCACCAGGTGGAGAGTTCGCCTGCCGGAGCAATACCGCCGCGGAAAGTGGCTGTTTTATCAAAGAAGGTATCGCCGGTAAATTTGGCATCTGTGAAACTGCCACCATTCAGGATCTTCTGATTTCCGCCGGAACCACCAAAAGGAGTAGGATCCGGAGCCGTATAATTGAAGGGCTGAATCAGTTTGGCATCTGAAGTATTCGTCAGAATATCGTTGTTGTAGAAAGTGTTGGTGAACCAGCTGCTGAAAGCCGCGTCATTGGTGATCGTTGCACCGGCCGTGCCGCTGAAACGGGTGGGAGTGGCGCAACCGGCTATGGTGATATTCCGCAGACGCAGCGTACTGTCTTCAATATTGAGGGCAGTAGAGGTACCGGTTGTGGCATCCACTTCCACTCCACGGGGCCAGCCCAGGAAGATGGTATTGAAAATGGAAATACCGGTATTACGACGGATATGTGCACCCCCCCGGAACAGGCTGCTGCCCACATTGCTCAATGTGGCACGGGGACCAATAGCCGTGATATTGCTGAAAATCGCGGAGGTTTTGGGTGTAGCGGTTGTACCACTGGCGTTATTATCACTTTCAAAAGCCTCGGAGTTGGAGATATCCGCAATCAGGGAATCACGCAGCACCAGGCCAAACTGAACCTTACCGCTATAGCCGTTATCAGTGTCAAAATCATCATCCTGTGTTTTGTAGGCGATCAGGTATTTGGCATTTACGGTACCGCCAAACCATTCAAAGGCATCATCCTTGGCATAGGCCACCTGTACGTGATCAATGGTGGTACCGCTTCCTACACCCCCCATGGTAAGACTGTTCAGCTCTTTGTCGGGCTGGAAGGCATAACCGGCATATTCAATACGTACGTAAGAAATCACCCCGGAGTTATCATTGGGAACGGGTGTGGGAACAGCGGCATCTCCGGAACCGGCCAGGCCATCTCCGTTCGCATTATCCACCCCGCCTTCAATCTGCAGCAGACCGGGAATACCGTTAAAACTGGAGTTGATGGGGGCTTTACCCAGCATAACAATACCGCCCCAGTCACCGGATTGGGGATTGGGAGAAGCAGAGGTGAAAACAATCGGCTCACCGGGTGTACCCTGCGCTACCAGTTTAGAACCGCGGGTAATAATCAGGGCGGCCACATCTGAACCACTGTAGGAACCTTTGATCACCGTACCGGCTTCAATGGTCATGGTTTTATTACCCACCATATACACCAGCCCCTTCAGGATATAGGTATTTTTCTTACGGAGGATAGTATCGGCACTGATACGACCCTGCAGGGTGATGGTTTCACCGGTTGTAGTACCGGAACCACCGCCATTCACCACCACTACCTGGATCTCTCCGTCTGTCTCAATCTTGCGGCAACCGGTAGTGGCAAGGGCTGCTACTGCTGTCAATAAGAAAAGGTACTTTTTCATTTTATTTGTTTTCGTTTTTTACAGTTTTATAATGAGTAATTAAAAGTGAAACTGAAGGTGGTGCCGAACGTGCGGGTAAAGCGGTAAGCATCCTCCCCTTTTTGCAGGGACTTTTTACCCCCTGCATTCTGATAGAAATACTGGGTGCTGTTCAGGATATCCGCGACATTGATCCGGAGTTCACCCTTGCGCTGCAGGATTTTTTTGCTGATCTGAAAATCCAGCAGAGGCCGGGGAGCTTCATAAATATCCGGTGAACCGGCGCCCGAGGTAAGATCACCCACCAGGTAAATACGGGGACCCACCTGGTTAAAGAGCAGCGTGGCACTCAGACCGGATTTCTCCACATCATAAAGCAGACCCAGGTTAAGCACATAGGGTGACTGTCCCTGCAGGGTGCGGTTAATGTTAAATACGGTATCAGTTACTTCACTGTTGATATATGAGGCGTTGGCCTGCAGGGTAAAGTTTTTCAGGGCCGGGAGAAAATCAAGCTTCTTACGGAATTCCACCTCTGCTCCCCAGGCTGTGGCTTCTTTGGCATTCTGATAACTGAAGGTACTGGCCCCGCCGATCCCTTCATTGAAGAGCTGCTCAATAGGATTATCAAATTTTTTATAGAACAGACCGGCTGTAAATACTTCACCGGCTTTCGGATACCACTCGTAGCGCAGGTCCAGGTTGGTGATCTTGGTTCGTTTCAGCCGGGGATTTCCCTGCACTGAAGCGTTCAGTTCAAAGTCATAAAGATTCAGGAAGGAAAGTTCCCTGAGTTCGGGCCGGATCACAGTTTGTGAGGCAGACAGACGCAGGTTGGTTTTCTGATCCAGTTTTAGGGTGGCATTCATACCCGGGAGATAATCCGTCACTTTGGTATAGGAATGACGGGGATCCCATTTCTTCACACTGCCCACCAGCTGATCAAAATGTTCAACACGAAGACCCCATACCACACGCAGGTTACGGGTAAACTGGTTATCCATCTGCAGGAAACCACCGTTCAGAATGGTATTGGCGAGGTAACGGAAGGTACGGCCCTTGATCGCGTCAAAGCCGAATTTATTACCGGTGCCGTCGCCGAAATTTTCCGGGGCAAAAACCTGGTCAGCCGGCAGCAAGGTGAGTACGGGATTATCGGTTGGCAAATAGTTGGCAAAAAGCTGGGCGTCAAATAAACGGTCTTTAATCTGCAGCATATAACCACCTTTCAGGGATTGTTTCTGCCCCAGCCAGTTGAAACTATAGGTCATATCCCCTCCGGCTGTATAGATATAATCGGAGAGACTCTGATAGATGCGGCTGCCGCTGCTCTGGGAAAGGCTGTTGGAAATCAGCAGACGAAAAGGATTCTGTGTGCCGGTCTGGCGGGTATAGGCAATCCGGCGCTGATCCGGCACATAGCCATCCAGGATGTTGAAGGCGCCATACCATTTCAGTTTCAGTGGTTTGGCCAGCCCATGATCACCACTTGCCTGTACCGTAAAGAAAGTGTTTTGTTTAAAGGTCAGTTCAGAACCCGTGATATCCTCTGAACGGGTAAAGTCAATACCATTCCGGCGGGTCACACTGCTGGGAGAATTCAGGTTAATGATTGACTTAAGGGAAACCTTATTCAACGAGTTGAGCTGCATGGTAAAGCTGCCGATTGCCCCCAGGGT
Organism: Chitinophagaceae bacterium; assembly: GCA_014879565.1. Classification (GTDB taxonomy): domain Bacteria; phylum Bacteroidota; class Bacteroidia; order Chitinophagales; family Chitinophagaceae; genus JJ008. The sequence continues at coordinate 119,202 of JACSRW010000029.1, read as the reverse complement.
TACTTCCTCCACATAACGGTCATCATCATACGTATAATTAGCGGTAAACACATTCGCTGAAAGGGCATTGGATTGGTTCAGCAGTTTGAGGTACCGGTTATTTTTGCTGTAACTGATACCCAGGGTACCCCCGATATTCTTTTCGAAAAGTTTGCCGCTGAAGCCGCCATTCATCTGGAAGCTCACATTCACCGGCACAGCCGTTTCAATGGGTGTCCAGGCATTGCGCATGGCCTTGCCGATGGCTGTTTTGTCGGCACCGGACAGCGTATCAAAGGCCGCTTTGCGGGTATAACCGGGGGGCAGGGCACGCGTACCGTTGTCAAAACCCAGCCAGTCGGTTTTGGAAGAATGATCCTGGTAAAACTTTTTCCCGATCGTCTGCGTGTTGAATCCGCTGCCGATCTGAATATTGAAGAAATTACGGGAGGGAATATCTTTTGTATTTACCTGGATCAGTCCGCCGGCCCACTCACCGGGATATTCCGGAACAAAGGCTTTATTGATTACTATATTATCAATAACAGCCGCAGGGATCAGGTCAAAGGAAAAAGTTTTCCGGTCGGGTTCGGTACTGGTCAGCAGGATACCGTTCAGCATGGCCTGGTTGTAGCGGTCGGCCAGCCCGCGGATGATAATAAATTTACCTTCCTGGATACTGGCACCGGGGGTACGCTTCAATACTTCCCCGGTATTTCTGTCGGGTGACCGGCGGATACTCTCTGCGGAAATAACGGAGGCGACGGTATTGGTGTTCCGCTGAAAAGCTATCACCGAATTAACGGTCTCCCGGCGGGCAGTGGACGCTTTTGCGGTGATAACCACATTATCGCCGGTTTTTTCTTTTACCTCGAGGGTAATATTCAGTTCATTCACCTGACCGGCCATTACCTCCACTTCATCCACTGTTTTGGCCTCATAGCCAACGGTGGTGAATTCAAGTGTATATTTTTTTCCGGGAGCCAGCACCAGTGTAAAGCGGCCTTCCAGATCGGTAGTGGTTCCGCCGGCAGCCCCGGTAATTTTAATAGTTACACCGGCCAGGGGTTCGTTTTTGGTATTGGTGACTTTACCGGTCAGGCGGGTGGGTTGTTGTGCCACCGCGGAAAGTCCGGCAAAGAGTAAGATCAGAAACATGCGCAGCCTCGTATACATAACACGTATAATTTGGCGCAAAGGTGTCTCTGCAGGGTTACCCCTGTGTTACGGGCATGTTAACCGTTGATGAACGGAATATTACCGAAATGTTAAGCGGTTTATCTAAAACCGAAAATGCAGTCTGCAAGTCAGGATATTATCAGAAAGATCCTGCTGATAACCAGTCAATACGGTTTTTTCGTTGGTGACAATATCATAATACAGGATCAGCCGGGTCTGGCTGTTGAGCTGGCGGGAGAAGCCGATGCCAACGGTAGAAAATTTGATATCGGCTTTGGTGAGATTGCTGCCACCGGCCCCGATTTGTGCGGCTTTCACTTTTGTATTGGGATCATACCAGTCGTATTTCAGCATGAACTGGTTATTACGATTAACTATGTTTTGAAGAAATAGCAGAAATACCCCGTCAAATTTCCGGATATAAGTAGGTAAGGGCACGCCATTTTCGGAAGGAAGTGAACCGGGATTAAAGGTAGTGGCGGCAGTTCCCGGCTGTGTACCGGCCCAGTATTCTGCACGCCATTCCGTTTCACCCCAGCCATGTTTCCATTTTACCTGAATATCGGCCCCGTAATACCGGCGTGGCGCTGTTTTTCCCAGGTTGGTTTCCGATGAATCCACGACAAATCCATTCTGGCCGCCGGATAATTTGCCGGTCTCATAGATATATTTGGTCCCGTTTCGCCATCCACCGCGTAATAATGACAGTCCGCCTGTGATCTCCACTTTTTTCCGGGTATCCGGTTTAACAAATACCCGTGATATCAGGTCTTTACGGCTGTCAAAGTCGGTGCTGCCGGTTAGGCCCTGTCCGTTAAAAAGGCCAATATCAAATTTAAACCGGGAAGTGCTATGCTTTTTATCCTGTGGTTCGTGGGAGATCATGACGCCGAGATCCCTTTCCGTGGGCATCAGGATCTGTGACATCCTTCCCCGTTCGGGGGTTTCCCGGAAAGCGGATGACAGGTTTACTTCATACCCAAACGGCCGGGCGAATAAACCCGCTGTCATGGAAAACAGGTTGCGTCTTGTTTCAAATAATTTCAGGAACATATCCCTTACCACCACCCCCCTTTCGGTTGCATCAATCTGAAAGGAAAACAAGGCAACGGGATACTGTTTTTCGGAGGGCAGGATATAGTCTGTTTTTACCCGCGCCCGGCGCAGCATAAAGCGGCTGTTGGAATAGGCAGAGAAATTTCCACCACTGTAAGATGGCGCTCCCTCGGAGGAAGCCGCCTGGTACTGGGGCTGGATATAACCGGTAATACGCAGATTTTCAAACCTTTTGATCACAGGTCTTACAGTATCGTGAATAAAAAACGAAGAGTCAATATCTGAGAGATAACGCTGTCCCTTAGATTGTATACCTATGACAAACAATAGACTTGCTGTCATTAAGCCCTTTATTACGAACTGTTTACCCATGTCTTCCGTTTAAAGTGCCGCAAATTGTTACTAAATAGTTACCGCAAATTTATTTTTATATTATCTAATTATTAATTCTCCTTTTGTCTGACTTCCCCAAGGCCCGGCCCGGTAATTTCGCAGCCAATTCAGACCCGGGTTAGTCCGGGTTAAACAAAACTCAATATTATGGCCGGATTGAATTCCTTTCTGAAGATCTTCATGCCAAAAAACAAAGTGTTTTATGAGCTCTTCGAAAAAGTAGCAGACAATGTTTCCAAGATGGGAACAAAAATCAAAGAGGTGGTGGCTGAACCCGACTTTGACAAAAGAGCAGCAATTATAACCCAGATTGAAGACCTGGAACATGCCAACGATGAACTGACGCATAACTTGTTTACCGAGCTCGGCCGGAACTTTATCACTCCTTTTGACCGGGAAGATATTCACTACCTGGCCACATCGCTGGATGATATCGCCGATTATATATATGCCTCCGCCAAAAAAATCAACTTCTACCGTGTCAACCCGAACGATACGGGCATTAAAAAATTCGCGGAGCTGATTGAACAGGGCTGTCAGCAGGTAAAAATTGCGGTAACCGAACTGCGTGATATGAAAAATATGCGGAGTATTACCGAAGCCCTGGTAAAAATCAACAGCCTCGAAAACCAGGCCGATGATGTATTTGATATGAGTATTGAACGTCTTTTTGCCACCGAACCGGATGCCAAAGAGGTGATCAAAAAGAGAGAGATCTACCAGGTAATGGAAATCGTGACCGACAAATGTGAGGATGCCAGCAATGTGATTGAGTCCATTATCATCAAATACGCTTAACGAACCGGCTACTGATTTATGACTACATTCCTGATAACGATCATCGCGCTCGCGCTGATCTTCGATTATATCAACGGGTTTCACGACGCGGCCAACTCTATTGCCACGGTTGTCTCCACCAAAGTACTTACTCCTTTCCAGGCAGTGCTATGGGCCGCTGTATTCAACTCCGCCGCCTTTTTTATTTTCAAGGACCATGGAGTGGCAGATACCGTAGCCAAAACCGTAAAACCTGATCATATCCTGCAGGGAGAAATGATGAAAGTGATTTTCTCGGGGCTGATTGCCGCTATTGCCTGGAACCTGCTGACCTGGTGGCTGGGAATTCCCTCTTCTTCCTCCCACACCCTGATCGGTGGTTTTGCCGGCGCTGCCATTGCAGCCGGTGGTTTCAGCGCGGTGAATTCTCCTGTTATCATTAAAACTGCCAGTTTTATCTTCCTCGCTCCGCTGGTAGGTATGATCATGGCCTTTTTAATGTCACTCTGGTTTCTGAGTTCTTTCAAGAAAGGCTGGAGTTCCAAGATTTTTTCCCTCGGGGTCATCATTTTCGTAATTGGCTTCCTGACATTCAACCTGGAGTTCAGCAAGGATGTGCTGGCCAAAAAGACCCACTATGAGAATTATGTTTGGCAGGTAATATTCTATTCCAAGAACTTCAAATGGATCCTGCTGGCCTTTATCCTGCTGACCATGGCTATATTCTCCCTTTACCTGAGTAACCTGAATGCCTATAAAGCCAATCACTGGTTCAAGCGCCTGCAACTCATCTCTTCCGCCGCTTTCAGTATCGGCCACGGGGGTAATGACGCCCAGAAGGTAATGGGTATTATCACAGCCGCCCTGATTGCCGGGGGTACCATTTCTGATTTTCATGATATGCCGAACTGGGTTCCGATTTCCTGTTATGCCGCCATCGGTCTGGGTACCATGAGCGGAGGCTGGAAAATTGTAAAAACCATGGGTACCAAGATCACCAAAGTGACCCCTTTTGAAGGAGTGGCCGCTGAGACAGCCGGGGCCCTTACCCTGTTTATTACAGAGGCCCTGAAAATTCCCGTGAGTACCACCCACACCATCACGGGTTCCATCATGGGGGTAGGCGCTACCAAACGTTTATCCGCTGTACGCTGGGGGGTGACGATTAACCTGATCTGGGCCTGGATTCTCACCATTCCCATCAGTGCCCTGCTGGCGGCCGGGGTGTTTTACATTGTACGGCTTTTCTAAAAAGAAATCAATGTGTTTCCCGATAAAATCCTGACTTTTGTCGGGATTTTTTTTATGGGAAAAATACTTGTTACCGGCGGCTGTGGTTTTATCGGGTCACACACCATTGTGGACCTGGTTGAAAACGGCTATGAAGTCATCTCGGCAGATAATAACTCGCGTTCCAATCCCAATGTGATGGAGGGGATCGCGCAGATTACCGGGAAGAAAGTGAAGAATTACAAAGTGGATCTCTGCAATTATGATGACACGTTTGCCATCTTCCAGGAGAATGATGACATCAGTGGTATTATCCATTTTGCCGCGTATAAAGCGGTAGGTGAGTCGGTGGAACAGCCCCTGCTCTATTTTGAAAACAACCTGCTCTCCCTGATCAACCTGCTGAAATGTGTGCAGGAGTTCAGGATCCCGCATTTTGTTTTTTCCTCCTCCTGCACAGTATATGGCGAACCGGATGAAATTCCTGTTACAGAAAAAACAGTTCCCAAGCCCGCCGCCTCCCCTTACGGGTATACCAAACAGATGAGTGAGCAGATCATCAACGAATTTTCTAAAACAGCAGGAAATAAAAATATCCTGCTCCGTTATTTTAATCCCGCCGGGGCGCATCCTTCTGCCATTATTGGTGAAATGCCCCTGGGCAAACCGCAAAACCTGGTGCCGGTCATCACCCAAACGGCGATTGGCCGGATCCCGAAGATGATGGTATTTGGCAATGATTACCCGACGCGCGACGGTTCCAATATCCGGGACTTTATTCATGTCTGCGACCTGGCGCATGCCCATACCCTGGCCCTGCGCAACCTGGAGCAGGACAGGCAGCCGGAAGCCTGTAAGGTCTACAACCTGGGTACCGGAAACGGGATCACGGTGCTGGAAGCCATCCACGCCTTTGAAAAAGTAAGCGGCACCCGGTTGAATTACGAAATCGGTCCCCGCCGGCCGGGCGATATTGTGGCGATTTATGCCAATAATGACCTGGCCCGTACAGCGCTGGGCTGGAATCCCCGTTACAGCCTGGAAGAAATTATGGCGACCGCCTGGAAATGGGAACAACGCCTGAAAGCAGATGAAACCGTATTTGGCAGCCAGGACGGAGAACTGAATTAATCCGGCTGTTTTTTATCCTTTGTCCTCTGCCGCATCCCCCTTACTTTTGCGGCACAAATTTCCCCTTATGGCATTAAAGGATATACAGTCCACAGGTAACAAAGACACCCGCAGCGGATTTGGCGATGGTATTGTGGAAGCGGCCCGCAAAAATCCCCATATAGTAGCCCTTACGGCAGACCTGCTCGGGTCTATGAAACTGAACCAGTTTGTCAAGGAGTTTCCGGACCGCTTTATCCAGTGCGGTATTGCCGAAGCCAATATGATCGGGGTGGCAGCGGGCCTCACAATCGGGGGAAAAATTCCCTACACCACTACTTTCGCCAACTTCTCCACCGGCCGGGTATATGACCAGATCCGCCAGTCAGTCGCCTATAGTGATAAGAATGTAAAAATCTGCGCTTCCCATGCCGGACTAACTCTGGGGGAAGACGGTGCCACCCACCAGATACTGGAAGATATCGGACTGATGAAAATGCTGCCGGGTATGACGGTGATCGTTCCCTGCGACTATGCGCAAACCAAAGCGGCAACAATGGCCATTGCCGATTTTCAGGGACCTGTTTACCTGCGTTTCGGCCGCCCCTCCTGGCCCATCTTTACCAGCGACAAGCCCTTTGAAATCGGGAAAGCCCAGTTTTTCTCCGAAGGAACGGATGTAACCATTTTCGCCTGCGGCCACCTGGTATGGAATGCCATCCAGGCCGGTATCCAGCTGGAAGAAAAAGGGATCAGCGTGGAAGTGGTGAATATCCATACGGTCAAACCCCTTGACGAAGAGGCCGTTCTGAACTCGCTCCGCAAGACCCGCTGTGCCGTTACTGCCGAAGAACATAATATCATCGGCGGACTCGGGGATGCCATTGCCCAGGTGGCTGCCAAAAACTTCCCGGTTCCCATCGAATATATCGGCACCAGGGACACCTTCGGCGAAAGCGGCACCCCGGCGCAGTTACTGAAGAAATACGGTCTTGATGTGCCCGATATCGTGGCGGCAGCAGAAAAAGCAATCAGCCGGAAAAGCTGAAACATCCTTTTTTAACCCGAATTTGGCAGGTTCTTTCTTTATTGAACCTGCTTTTTTATTTTTATGACTCAATGCATTAAACATTTCAGTATTCCAATATTCTAAGCCACCCAAAGCCCGACAATGCTATGTCTGTAAACCAACTATCCGACAGCGAATTATTGGTGCAATTCCGCCAGCCTGCCAGCAGGGAAAGGGCCTATACCAGCCTGATCCGGAAGTACCAGGAAAAACTCTACTGGCATATCCGCCGGATGGTGGTGGAGCATGAAGATGCAAACGATGTGCTGCAGAATGTGCTGATCCGGGTCTGGAACGGACTGGAAAATTTCCGGGAAGACAGTCAGCTCTATACCTGGCTCTACCGCATCGCCACTAATGAATGCCTGACCTATCTGGAACAACAGAAGAAAAAGGCCGTAGTCAGCCTGAATGATGTGGAAACTGGCCTGAGTAATAAGATAAAGGCTGACAAACATTTTGACGCCAACCGGCTGGAATGGAAATTACAATTAGCCATTCAGCAACTTCCTGAAAAACAGAAAATTGTGTTTAGCCTGCGCTATTACGATGAAATGCCCTATGAAGAAATGAGCCGGGTACTGGATACCAGTGAGGGAGCCCTGAAAGCCAGTTATCATCACGCGGTGAAAAAAATTGAGGATTACATGCTGAACCATTAAACCTTGGTCTCCGGAAATCGTCTGAATTAATGAAAAAATGACACAGAGAGCCAACATATTGCAGGAATTAAGGGAGCTCGAAAGCCCGCTGGCCAACTATAACCCGGTTTATCCGGGTGTGGTGCCCGAGGGATACTTTGACGGACTGGCCGACCAGGTATTGCGCCGTATCCTGGCGATGGAAGCCGGAACAGCCGCCGAAGAGATTACCCATCTTTCTCCGCTCTTGTCCGGTTTAACCAGAGAAATGCCCGGACAGGTTCCTGCCGGTTATTTTGAAGAACTGGAAGTTTCCCTGTTAACAGCAGTGTCCGGAACAGACCGCAGTGCCCGCGAGGAACTGGAATCCCTGTCGCCCCTGCTCAGCGGCCTGAAAAAAGATATGCCCTACTCCGTTCCGCAGGGCTATTTTGAACAATTGCCGGGAGCCGTACCGGTACAGGTTAAAACAGCCGCTCCGGTGCTGCATATGGGCAGCCGCAGATGGATGCGCTATGCCGCCGCCGCCGTGGTTACCGGCCTGATCGCTGTTACCGCTTTCCTGTACAGCAACCGGAACAACCAGCCGCAATCCATGGCCCGGTTTGAAGAAAAAATCAATAAAGAGATTAAGAAGACAAGCGATAAGGACCTGAACGAATTCATGAAGCAGTTTGACGATGCCGGGCTTACTGGCGAAGAAACCGCCACAACCGGCAGCGACAATGAAATAAAAACCCTGCTGAAAGATATCCCGGAATCAGAATTGAAAAAATTCCTGGAAGAAACAGCAGAAACCGAATCCAACACCGATGAGGCATTCCTGATGAATTAATTTTACTGTAATGAAAAGGTGTTTACTGATACTGACCTTATTATTCTCCTCCTCTTTCCTGCTGCAGGCACAGGAAGATGAAGAAGCACGCCTGGGCAAGCTGCAGGAAAAGATGCAGCAGTATATCCAGAAGCGGCTGAACCTGACAAAAGGTGAAGCGGAGAAATTCAGCCCGATTTTTATGCGCTATATTTCCGAACTCCGGAAAGCGCACCAGGAAAACCGGACCGACCGGCCTATGCAGCAACTGAAAATGGCAGAGGTAAGGGTGCGTTACCGCAATGAGTTCAGGCAGGTAATTGATGAACAAAGAGCCAATAAGGTATTCCAGTACGAAAAAGAATTCCAGGAGATTGTGAAGCGGGAAATTATTGAACGCAGAATGCAGAACCGGCAGGGCCCCGGCCGCCGGATACAAATCCTGGTTGATTGATCCTGTAATCCATGCCGGGAAACTTACAACCTGTTACTTATAACTTAACAAAAGGATGACGCACATCATGGTAAAACAGGATTTGCCAGTGTGCTGCCTGTCCCTGCTCCCACCATTGTTGTCTTAGCTCCATTGCTTTTTTGCCGTCGGCATCATACTTGGCCACAAAGCGGTGTTTCATTTGCTGCAACTGGGGGGCTTCATCCCCTCCGTAAAAAATAATCTCCCCCTCTTCCTCAATACGGAATACCTGGTGAAAGGGAGAATGACCGCCCGTCAGTTCATAATGTATATACCCGTCAATGATACCGTTCCCGTCCAGCCATTCCACCTGCTGACTGTCCTGCAGACATTCCAGTTCTGCCGGTACAAAGGAGGATAATCCTTTTTCCATGGCATATTCATATTCTTTCCGCTGCACATAATAAAGCGCCCGGGGGAAAGCCATCCGGGGATCAGGCGTATCCAGGTCCATACCCACCGCCCCTGCATGATCTTTATGCAAATGGGAAAGCAATACCTTGGTCACTTCCCCCGGACTGATCCCGTTCTCCACCAGGTTGTGGTGAATTTGCAGCATTCCGTCTTTTTTAAATCCGAGCCCTGTATCCAGCAGGAGGATATCCCGGGATGTAATGACTACAAAGGGCTGTATTTCCACCAGCAGACTGCCCCGCGACCGTTCATGGAGCTGATGTTCCTTCTCATCAAAGGGAACGAAGAGTTTGGTTTTGTCAATCGTAAAACGGCCCTCAGAAAGGGGGATGATTCTCATGGTGCAAAGAAACGAAGAACCGGGAAAGAAAGAGACAAGAGCCGAAGATCCAAGAACCGAAGATCCAAGAACCAAAGAACCAAGAACCAAGAGCCAATTATCAGGCGAACGACTCTTATAGAATGAGGGTTTGGTTCCTGGAAATTTCCCTCCTACCTCAGGACCATTTGCCGGTCTGCATCCAGTCTCACCAGGATAAACAGCATGATGGTAAACGTAAGCAGGGAGGTGCCGCCATAACTGATAAAGGGCAGGGGAATGCCAATTACCGGTGCCAGTCCGATCGTCATGGCGATATTGATAAACATATGAAAGAATAATACCGAAGCCACCCCATAAGCATAGGTACGGCTGAAAATACTTCTTTGTCTTTCCGCGATGGTGATGATCCGGAACAAAAGCAGCATATATAGTCCCAGCAGGATAATACTGCCGGTAAAGCCGAAACCTTCGCCGACTGTACAGAAAATAAAGTCGGTTCGTTGCTCCGGTACAAAATCATAGCGGGTTTGGGTGGCATTCAACAGGCCCTTCCCCAGGAAGCCTCCGCTGCCGATCGCAATTTTGGATTGGCGGACATTATAATCAATATCCTTTTTCTTTTCCGAGTTTTTAGTCTGTTCTCTTTCGTGTGCTTTAACATACTCTGTTGGCACATCTTTGCCTACTGTGGCATAAATCCGCTCCACCTGGTACAGCTTCAGCACTTTGCTGAATACCTGCGGTACAACAAAGAACTGTACACCCACACATAAGAGCCATACTAAAATGATATTGGCCAGAAAAGCGGTTTTTCTTTTCCAGTAGCGCCTTGTAAAATAGATCACCAGCAGGGCCAGTCCGGAGAGGATCAGGGCCAGGGTGATTTTTTCCACCAGCAGGGTAGCTACAATCAGGGCGGCCGCGGAGAAACCGATAATCAGTATGGCAGAAGGCAACCCTTCCCGGTACATAACCAGGAAGAAAGCCAGGTACACCAGGGCCAGCCCGGTTTCGCTTTGCAGAATGGTAAGTCCTGCCGGTAAAAGTGCAATTCCGGCGGCAATCAGTTGTGAACGGGTTTTGGTAAAATCCGTTTCCGGCCGGGAGAGATACTTGGACAAGGCAAGGGCTACAAAGATTTTACAGAGTTCAGCCGGCTGGAAATTGAACGCGCCTATTTTAATAATAGACTCAGTCCCTTTGATGGGTGAATGAAACGGGAATACCAGCAGGAGCATCAGGATGCCGGCCGCGTACATCAGGTTGGCCGTGGCAGCAAAAAATTTACTATCGGTCAGCAGGATAAAAAAACCGATGGAAAAAGCCAGGAGGAAAAAGAAAAACTGTTTGCTGTAATCGGTCTTAAATCCGATAAAACTCTGGATCACCGGATCTCCTTCTTTATAGGTAGCCGCAAAGATGGCGGTCAGTCCGATAGCAACGAGTATCAGGTAAATCCAGACCAGGCTCCAGTCAATGCCTTTTGATATGGCAGGGTTTTGTTGTCTCATGCCGGCAGGTTTATTCCGGTTTTAAGTAAAGTCTTCTGTTCGGGAAGTACGGCCAGCAGGGAAAAATGCCGTATTCCTTTTACAGGCAGGGGGCCGGCCGGTTGATTACCTGTCGGGTTAAAGGTGATATATTTCCGGATATAACTGCTGTCTTTGGTGGTCTGGAACCATTTGAAGGCCCGTATGGAATCTTCTTTATACTGGAGCCTTTTGAAATAGGCCGGCATCAGGTTGGTGCCGGAGATTCTTTCCAGGTCGGCCTCACTGCGTTTGGTCAGGGTATCGTTGAGGTATTTTTCCATCAGGATACGGGAAATGGGACCTGCCCAGGTGGCTCCGTAACCGGCATTCTGCACAAACACTGCCAGGGCAATCTTCGGATTTTCCTTGGGCGCAAAACAGACAAACATGGAGTTGTTCGGCAGTTTGATTTTGCGGCCGTCAAGTATGGTATAGTTTTCGGCCGTACCTGTTTTGGCACAAACATCAATCCCTTCTATCTGGGCAATCCGGGCGGTTCCGAATTTCACCACATCGTGCATGCCTTCAATAACCGCGTTATAGGCGGTATCCGGAATATGCGTCAGCACATCATGTTTTACCCGGAACCGGTTCAGCAACGCGGTATCCTCTTCGGTTTCATTGTCAATTTTTTCAACAAAGTGAGGTGTATAGTAGTACCCTTTATTGGCAATAATGCACATCGCGTTGGCCATTTGCAGGGGTGTGGTGAGCATTTTATCCTGTCCGATCCCCAGTGTCAGGTTGGTGCAGGAGGTCCAGCGGTTGGCGTTCTCCTTATTGTATACGGATGTATCGGCAATCAGCCCCGGGTTTTCGTTCGGGATATCCAGTCCCAGTCTTACCCCCAATCCGAATATATTCATGTATTCTTTCCAGTGCAGGTACCCGTTTTTCACATTCCCGTATTTGGGATTATCCACTGTCAGCCGGTATACATGCGCGTAATAGGCATTGCAGGAATTGGCAATAGACAACCGTACGTTGGCCGCATGCCCGCCACCGGCATGTGTACAGGCGGGTTTGCCATGACCGCATAAAGTATAACGTCCGCCGCAGGGAAAACCATAATCCGGAGTAATTACGCCTTCATTGAGGGCAACCAGGGCACCCAGGGGTTTAAAGGTGGAGCCGGGTTCGTAGCGGCCGCCGATAGCGCGGTTGAGCATCGGCCCGGTTACATCCAGTACCATCCGGCTGTAGTTCTTACTTCCTTCCGGCCCGGTGAGATCATTGGGATTGTAATTCGGTCCGGAAACCATGGCCAGGATACCGCCCGTTTTGGGATCAATGGCTACCAGGCCGCCGACTTTATTGGCCATCAGCTTTTCCGCCATTTGCTGTAGTTCAATATCAATATAGGTCCGCAGTCCCCTTCCGGCATAGGCCGCTGTATCATAGAGCCCGTTTTCGTATTGGCCTACCAGCCGGTTTTTATTATCCTTGATCATGTACTGTACCCCTCTTTGTCCCATCAGCACTTTTTCATAATAGGCTTCCAGCCCGGTCTTCCCGATATAATCTCCCTGCCGGTAGAAGTTGCCTGAATTTTCGATATCCCGTGGGTCTGCTTCACGAATATAACCGAGGATATGTGCAGCAGCATTGTAGGGATAGGTGCGCAGCGGACGTTCTACCAGGTTGAATCCCGGGTATTTCCAGCTGTTTTCTTCAAACCGGGCCTGGAGTTCTTTCGTCAGTAATCCCTTGAAAACAGAAGGCCTTACCGAGGTGTTACGCAACCGGGCGTCCAGGATACGGCGGTTGAATTCCGCAGTATCGATTCCGAGCAGGCGGCAAAAGCCAAAAGTATCAATCCCCTTCACTTCTGCCGGTGTAACCATCAAATCATAAATGATGGTATTGTTGAGGATGGCCTTTCCTTTCCGGTCATAGATAATCCCCCGCTCCGGGTAAACCACTTTGGGAAAAACGGCATTGTCAATGGCCAGCTGCCGGTATTTCCGGTCCACAATCTGCAGATAAAACAACTGGACAATAATCACTACAAAGGCGAGCAGGAAGATGATGCGTATAATGCGGCTCCTGGATTGATTGAACACAGACATGAAATAATGAAAACTATATAGCTGAGGTGAGCGGGAATAATTATCGGAACACAAAGTACGAATTCAGCAGCCCGGTTTCCAAATCTATTTGAAAAGAAAATCCGGAATTAAGAAAATTTTCAGTGAAGGGACGGAGGATTACGTTCAGGCTGTATTCGTCCGGAACTTGAGTTTGCGCGGAAAGAGCAGTTCAACGGTCAGGATCAGGAGCAGGCTGATCCCTGTACTGGCCAGCACCTTGATCAGGAAGGAAAGAAAACTGCCAAAGCTCATCCACTCCAGAAAAACCAGGTACGTATGATGCAGCAGCGTGAGCACCAAAACATAAACAAAATAAGGCGTCCACTGCATGGCTTTGGGAGAAGGCTCCCGGTAGTTGAACTCCGTGCTGTCCTTGGGCGTAAGAATGGTGATCAGGTAAGGGCGTACCCAGGCTACCAGCAGGCTGGCGGCTGCATGCAGTCCGGGGGTCATTGTAAAATAGTCAAGTGTGAGCCCGGTGCCAAAACCGATCAGCAGCAGCCATTGCCGGGAAACACTGAATGGCAGCCAAAGAATAAACAGGAAGTACAGGTAGGGGGTGATATACCGGTGCAGGTGCGGGATCTTGTTGAGGATATACACCTGTATTCCGAGAAAGAGTATAAACCGGATCATATTGCGCACAAAGTCACTCACCGGGGATTCTTTTTAGGATCTTCAATTCGTTTACGGGTATTCTGGTTCAGGGTTGTCTGTTCAGCATACTGCAGGTTCTCCACCACAAATACCTGCTGCAGGCTGAAAAACCGGGCCGACGGTTTTATTTTCAGCACGTAAAAGTTGGTGCTTTTATCGGTCAGTACTTCAGCAACGGTACCGATCATATAACCCGGGGGGAAATTAAAGGAAGTAGGACTGGTCAGCACCGTATCGCCCTGTTTTACTTCGGTGCTCCTGGGAATACTCTTCAGGTTCAGCAGACGCGGATCCTTCCCGTCCCATTCCATCGTACCCATATCCCCGCTTTTTTTAAGGGAGGCGCTGACTTTCTGGTCCACATGCAGCAGGCTCATTACCTGGCTGAAATTCGGGCTCACGCCCACAACGACTCCCACCGCGCTTCCATCAGAACCGAGAACAGCCATATTATCTTTTATCCCATGGCTGGCACCCCGGTTAATCTGCAGGTAGTTTTTCTGGCTGTTCACCGTGTTGTATACAATTGTTGCCGGCCGGAAATAATAGCGACGGTAATGCCCGAGACTGTCAAAAGGCAGGGAATCCCGTACTTCCCGCAGGCTGGTATCGGGCTGCATAAAATTCTGTGGCAGGAGATTGAGCAGGGAATCATTGATCCGGTGAACCCGCCGGTTTTCTTCCCGGAGTTCAAAATAATCTTCCACCTTATTATACTGGGTATTGATCCGTCCCGTGACCTCATTGGCCACACCCAGGAAACGGGCGCGGTGAAAACGGTTAAAGCTGAACAGGAACCAGAGGGCCACTCCCTGCAGGATCAGGAAACTGAGAAAGGTTTTATACCGGCCAATAAAAAGAAAAATATTACGCATAGGCACCCCTCCCTCTTTGGGAAATGGCAGGCGGACCAGGTTGTATATACAGCAGATTAAGCAGCATCGGTTTACCGCATGATAAACGGATACCTGTCATAATTTTTAAGGGCGATCCCGGTACCTCTCACCACACTTTTCAGGGGATCATCGGCCACATGCACCGGCAGTTTAATTTTCTGGCTGAGGCGCTTGTCCAGTCCGCGGAGCAACGCACCACCACCCGTAATATATAATCCGCGGCGGTAAATATCGGCAGCCAGTTCGGGCGGGGTTTGTTCCAGTGCCTTGAGAATAGCTTCCTCAATCTTGAAAATGCTTTTATCCAGCGCTTCGGCGATTTCCTGGTAACTCACCATGATCTGTTTGGGAATTCCGGTTACCAGATCTCGTCCGTTCACCGCGAAATCATCCGGCGGATTATCTATTTCTTTCATCGCGGCGCCTACCTGTATCTTGATCTGTTCGGCGGTACGTTCCCCGATCAGCAAACTGTGATACCGGCGCAGGGCTTCCATAATATCAGCCGTGAATTCATCCCCGGCAATACGAATGGACTGATCGCACACAATACCCGCCAGGGCGATCACGGTAATACCGGTAGTGCCACCGCCGATATCAATAATCATATTTCCCACGGGCTCCTCCACATCAATCCCGATACCCAGTGCCGCGGCCATGGGTTCGTGAATCAGGTAAACCTCTTTGGCGCCTGCCTGCTCGGCACTGTCGCGTACAGCCCTTTTCTCCACTTCGGTAATGGATGAGGGAATGCAGATCATCATCCGCCAGCTCGGGGGAAACAGCGGCTTTTTGGGATAAACCAGTTTGATCAGCTCTCGGATCATCAGCTCGGCCGCGTTGAAGTCGGCAATAACACCGTCTTTAAGCGGGCGCACGGTACGGATGCTCTCGTGAGTTTTCTCGTGCATCATGAGGGCCTTCTTCCCCACCGCGAGCACTTCTTTCGGATTATTCCGGTTAAGGGCGACGATGCTGGGTTCATTCACCACCACTTCGTCGTTGTGTATGATAAGGGTATTGGCAGTACCCAGGTCCATTGCTATTTCTTGCGTAAACCAGTTAAAAAGTCCCATGTACGTTATTCGGATTTACCCGCCTGCAGTGAATCCGCCGGGAAAAGAAAAAGCGGACAGACAGGTTGTGGGCAAAGTTGAAGGAAATAATTTGAATTTACAAAGCAAAACCCGTGCCGGGCGCGGTTTTTTTTACTGCAGGCAAGGTCCTGCGCAACAGGCGACCCGCGATTTTTACACTATCTTCATTCCATGCGTTTTCTTACCCGTACTGTCTGGATTCTTTCGCTGGTAAGCCTGCTGGCGGATATTGCCAGTGAAATGCTGTATCCCGTCATCCCTGTCTATCTCCGCGAAATAGGATTCAGTGTATTGCTGATTGGTATTCTTGAGGGAGTGGTGAATTTTACAGCCGGTATCAGCAAGGGTTATTTTGGCAAAAGGAGCGATGAAACCGGTTTACGGCTGCCCTTTGTAAAACTGGGTTATTTCCTGGGTGCCCTGTCCAAACCGATGCTGGCATTCTTCAGCCAGCCTGTGTGGGTATTTTTCACCCGCAGTCTCGACCGGCTGGGTAAGGGATTGCGTACGGCCGCCCGGGATGCCCTGCTGGCGGGGGAATGCAGCCCCGAAAACAGGGGGCGTGTTTTTGGATTTCACCGGGGTATGGATACAGTCGGGGCCGCTATTGGTCCGCTGGCTGCCCTGGTTTTCCTGCTTTTTTACCCCGGTCAGTATACCCTGCTCTTTTACCTGGCTTTTTTGCCCGGCATTCTTTCTGTAGCCCTTATTTTCCTGCTGAAAGAGCAACGCAAACCCGTTTCCACCCTGGGTAAGGGCAGTTTTTTCTCTTTCCTGCGGTACTGGAAAATTGCCGGGCCAGAATACAGGCGGATCGTACCCGCCTTCCTGGTTTTTGCCCTGTTCAACAGTTCGGATATTTTCCTGTTGCTGATAACCCGGGAAAGTATCGGGGAGCAGACATGGACCTTATGGGGAAAGACTTTAGGGGCAGACACCCTCACAATTGGCGCCTATGTTTTTTACAACCTGGTTTACGCGGCCAGCTCTTTTCCGGCCGGCATCCTGGCAGATAAACTGGGGTATAAACGGGTGGTCCTATCCGGTTTGCTGCTTTTTACACTGGTGTATGGCGGTTTTGCTTTTCAGCCGGGCCCGGTGATGATTCTTTTCCTGTTTTTTCTTTACGGACTCTATGCCGCCTTTACAGAAGGGGTGATAAAGGCCTGGATTACCCGTTTGGCCGGAGGCAGCAATACAGCCACAGCCATCGGGTTTTACAGCTCGGGGGAAAGTATCGCCGCGCTTTTTGCGAGTATCATTGCCGGGGCGGTATGGACCGGTTTCGGCAGCCGGTTTACCTTTCTGCTTTCTGCAATGGTGGCAGCTTTCGTGGCTGTTTATCTTTTCCTGGCGGGTTATAGCAGAAAAACTGTTTCCCGAAATCCAGTATCCTGAATTTTGGCACAGTAATGGCAAAGGGAGGACTGCATCCATTTTCCACTTTAAAATAAACAGATATGAGAAAAATTTTCCTGGTAATTGCCCTTATTTTCAGCCTGACCTTGTTCAGTTCCCGCCTTCACGCGCAATCTTCTTACCAGACAGCCCTGGGTGTAAAAGTCTGGGATGGCGGCGGCATCTCCCTCAAACATTTTCTTGGAGGGGGAAACAATGCACTGGAAGGGATCGGCTATTTCTGGAAACAGGGATTCCGTATCACGGGCCTGTATGAAATTCACGGCGCCATCAATAATGCCGGCGGCCTGCAATGGTATATCGGCCCCGGCGCACACGTGGGTGTTTACAACAGCCGGTATGGCGATGGCAGTTATATCGGACTGGATGGGGTACTCGGACTGGATTATAAATTCAGCGGCGCCCCGATCAATATCTCCATTGACTGGCAACCCTCCTTTGAATTCGGCGACAACCGTGGTTTTGTAGGAAATTGGGGAGGATTGGGAATAAGGTATACTTTCAAGTAAGGAGTAATGAATAATGAGTGATCAATAAACAGCTCTTACATAAGGAAGCCCTCCGGATACCGGAGGGCTTCCTTATGTAATGTCTCTACCCATAACACGCCTTACTCATTACTCATTATTCATTACTCATTATTCATCACTCATTTCTCATCCAAACCCCAGTCTTCTCTCCACTTCCGCCGGTAAGGATGGCAGTTTGTTTCTTTCGATCAGGAAGCTGTTGAGTTGCGCGATTTCCCGGAAAATATAATGTTTATCGGCAGCCGCTTTGAGATAATCTTTTCCGGTACTGCCGCCGGTGCCGATCCGCGTGCCAATCATGCGCTGTACCATATTCATGTGCCGGTAACGCCAGGAGCTTAGCTGCACATCAATTTCCAGCAGGTTATTAAGCAGCCGGAATGGTAATTGCAGCAGGGGATAACCCCGGTAGAGCATAATGAATAAAGCGGAGCGGCAGGCTTCAGGGGAAAGAGAGCGGCCGGTCAGTTCCGGTTCACCGGTGAATACCTGTTCAAAAGCGGCCCGGTTATTTTTTTCTGCTTCCGCCAGGCTGGCGTTATAAGCTTCAGCGTAACGGTTCCAGAAGCCGGCATTGGCTTCCTCTTTCAGAAAAGGCATCCGCTCCAGCCAGGCATTCACCAGTTCCAGTACGGAGGATGCTGCCTCGGCTTTTTTGATAATTCCGATATGTTCTTCTCTCAGTTGTGATGTATAATATTCCTGTCCGTGCCGCTTTTCATATTTCAATCCGAGTTTGGCTTCCAGTTCCTTGAACTGCCAGCTTTGGAAACCCGAAGCAGGGCGCAGCATATCCCGGAAATCGAGAAAATCCATAGGGGTCATGGTTTCCATTATATCCACCTGTTGTACAAGCACCCGGAGTATGGTGATACAGCGGTCAAGCCGGTGTACGATGGTCTGTAATTCCGGGGAATTATCATTCAGGGAAGGCCGCCTGAGAATGCCCGCCACCGAATCCACTTCGTAATGGAGCTGTTTGAACCAGAGTTCATAGGCCTGGTGAATTACGATAAAGAGCATTTCATCATGGGCCGGGCGGCCTCTGAGTTCACTTTCCGGCTGCTGGGCATTCAGAATCCGGTCCAGCTGCAGGTAATCGTGGTAGTGCATATCCATAAGCAAGTATCGTTGGTTTCAGAAGCAAGGCCTCAGGAAAACTCAAAACCTATGTCCTGACGATAGTACATATCACGGAAAGAAATTTTCTGCATTTCCTCCTTTGATATCTCCACTGCGTCAAAAACGGATAGTCCCCAGGAAGTGACACAGAGCACGCGGCCCCCGCTGGTCACCACTTTACCCTCTTTCAGGGTGGTGCCCATATGGAAGACAATACTGTCTGCCGGATTGATCTCATCCAGCCCGGTGATTTCATAGCCCTTTTTATACTCACCGGGATAACCGCCGCTGACAGCGACCACCGTACAGGCGGTACGGGGATCGGTTTCTATTTTCACTTTATCCAGTTGCTGGCTGGCAGCTGATTCCAGGAGTTCCACCAGGTCATTTTTCAGCCGGGGCATCACCACTTCGGTTTCCGGGTCTCCCATGCGGCAGTTATATTCAATCATGTAGGGCTCTCCGTCAGAGATCATAAACCCGAAGAAAATGAAGCCCCGGTATTCCAGTCCGTCTTTCCGTAATCCTTCCACGGTTGGCCGGATTACTTTTTCTTCAATTTTTTGCAGCAGGGTTGTATCGGCAAAGGGAACGGGACTGACCGCCCCCATACCCCCGGTATTGGGTCCGGTATCCGCTTCTCCCACTCTTTTGTAATCTTTTGCTTCCGGCAGGATCACATAGTTTTTCCCGTCCGTCAGTACAAAAACAGATATCTCTATCCCTTTTAGAAACTGTTCCACCACCACTTTTTTGCCGGCTTCCCCGAATTTGGCCCGCTGGATCATGAGCTCAAATTCAGCGATGGCCTCCAGGTGATTTTCACAGATTACAACGCCTTTACCGGCAGCCAGTCCGTCGGCTTTCAGTACAATCGGAAGATCGTGCTGCTGCAGGTATTCCACTCCTTCCGCATAATTATCAATGGTAAATTCCCGGTAGGCGGCAGTGGGTATGCCATGACGTATCATAAAAGATTTGGCAAAAGCCTTGCTGCCTTCCAGTTGTGCGCCCTCCCGGCCCGGACCGATCACATGGAGGTTTTCCAGCCCTTTACTGCTGAGCAGATAATCAGTGATGCCCTTTACCAGCGGTTCTTCCGGACCTACAATTACCATATCTATCTTTTCCGCCAGACAGGCTTTTCGGATTTTATCAAAATCAGACAGGGAAATATCCAGGTTGGTTCCGAACCGGGCCGTACCGGCATTACCAGGGGCAATAAAGAGTTTTTCACAGCGGGGGCTCGCGCTCAGTTTCCAGGCGAGGGCATTCTCGCGCCCCCCGGAGCCCAAAAGTAAAATACGCATTCGATGGGTTGGTTTCAGGTGTGTGCGAATATCGGGTACTGCGCTTAAAGATAAACCGAAAAAATTTGCAGGTGGTTAAATTTCTGTATTTTAGGCGTTAAAGGTTAAGGAACCGATCTCAAAATTAAAAATCATGTTATGAATCAAGCTGTAAAAGCAGGCCGTCACCCCAAGGCCCTCTTTGTCCTTTTCTTCACAGAAATGTGGGAACGATTTGCCTATTACCTGATGGTGGGCATCCTGCTTATTTATATGACCGATACCACAACCGGCGGAAAAGGCTTTTCCGGAAAAATCGGGGCGGATATCGTCGGCAGTTTTATCGCCCTGGTTTACCTGACCCCTTTTATCGGTGGATTGATTGCCGACCGGTACCTGGGTTATATCAAATCCATATTCCTTGGCGGCTCCCTGATGGCAGCCGGGTATATCGGGCTGGCGGTGCCGGGCGATACGGCTATGTTTATTTCCCTGGCACTGATCATTGTCGGGAACGGGTTCTTCAAACCCAATATCTCCACCCTGCTGGGTAATATTTATAACCGCGAAGATTTAAAACCCCTGAAGGATAATGCCTATAATATCTTTTATATGGGGATCAATATCGGTGCCTTTGTCTGCAACTTCGTGGCCGCCTGGCTGCGGAACGCCTATGGATGGGGTTATGCATTTGCCGCAGCGGGTGTTGGACTGATTATCGGCCTTATCATTCTCGCCATATCCATGAACAATAAGGATATCAAACAGGCGGATGTAAAAAAACCCGTACAGGCGGAAGACATGCCCCTTTCACAGATATTTACTACTGTATTTCTGCCGGCCATCATTGCCGCTGTCATCGGCTGGATTGTTCCCGAAATGATTTTTGGCTCTCCGCTGATGGGTACCAATGCCAACGATGCCTTCATTTTTGCCTGTCTGCCTGTAATTGCCTTTTATATTTCCCTTTGGATCCGGGCAAAAGGACAGGATAAAAAAGGAATCGGCGCCCTGCTCTTTATTTTCGCAATAGCCATTGCCTTCTGGACTATTTACAACCAGAATGCCACCGGACTTACCCTTTGGGCTGAGAAACATACCGACCGGGAAGCCTCTCCAACCACCGCAAAAATCACCGGCGCTATATTCCCCCTGCAAAAAGTAACAGACACACCCCGACTCGTCAACAAACTCGATCCCTATATGCGGGAAGTAAAGGATGACAGTGGAAAAGTAGTTCAAGAATTAGGCCCCGATCCTTACCTGGTCAATGTGCCCAGAGAAAAATGGCCCCAGGGAAAAGACATCAAACTTACCAATACCGAATTGTTCCAGTCTATCAACCCGCTCTTTATCGTCCTGCTGACCCTGCTGTTTGTACCCTTCTTCAGTTTTCTGCGAAGTAAAGGGAAGGAACCCACCACCATGTCCAAATTCGGGATGGCCCTGTTTATTTCAGGCCTGTCCGCGCTGGTAATGGTATTTGCCATCCTGTCTGTTCCGTCAATATATACGCATAAGGCCTCCCCGCTCTGGTTATGGCTGACTTATTTTGTGTTTACGATCAGTGAAATTTTCCTCAGTCCCATGGGACTCTCCCTGGTTTCCAAACTGGCCCCGGCCCGGCTTACCGCCCTGCTGATGGGAGGCTGGTTCCTCTCCACCTCCATCGGGGGCAAAGTAGCCGGCGTGATGACCAGCTTCTGGGATGATTTCACAGACAAAAAAATATTCTTTCTGATCCTGGTAGCCGCCGCCTTTATCGGAGGCATCCTGATTTATTCCCGGATCAAATCACTGAACCAGATCGTACGGGAAAAAACCGGCGCAGATTAAATTTTTCGCTTATTTATTCCCATAACTAAAGGGAGCTGATTGTCAGGCCGGGCCTCCCGGAGTGCCGACAATCAGTTCCCTTTTCTGTTATACCTTTCATTTCCTTCCTTATCTTTCCGTCTTAAAGCTTGCCTTATGTGGAAGAAACACCCCAAAGCCCTGCCCTTTCTCTTCTTTTCTGAAATGTGGGAACGATTCGGTTATTACCTGATGATCGGCATTTTTACTCTGTATCTGAAAGACGCGACTGAAGGATTTAATATGGATGAAAAAGATTCCGCCAGTCTGTACGGAACTTTTATCGCACTGGTATTTTTCACCCCCTTTCTCGGCGGTCTGATTGCCGACCGTTATCTGGGTTATCGCCGTTCTATTATCCTGGGCGGATTACTGATGGGTGCAGGCTACTGTCTCATGGGCATACATAATATCACGATGCTCTATGTGTCAATGAGCCTCGTGATCATTGGCAACGGATTCTTCAAACCCAATATTTCCACCCTGCTGGGCAATGTGTATTCCACGCCTGAACACATGCACCAGAAAGATGAGGGGTATAATATTTTTTACATGGGCATCAATGTGGGTGCCTTTATCTGTAATTTTTTCGGTGCCGCCCTGTATACCATGATCGGCTGGGGCGCCGCCTTTGCCGCCGCAGG
This sequence comes from Chitinophagaceae bacterium, assembly GCA_014879565.1. GTDB lineage: Bacteria > Bacteroidota > Bacteroidia > Chitinophagales > Chitinophagaceae > JJ008. The sequence continues at coordinate 96,613 of JACSRW010000029.1, read as the reverse complement.
GGTGGGTATGTTTATCGGGGTAATCACTTTTATTGCCGGCACCCGCCATTACAAAGCCTATGATGTGCGCAAACCGCTTAAACCCGGTGACATGCCCCTCTGGCAGATTTTTGCCCTGGTGCTCCTGCCTTCCATCCTGTTTGGCGCCATTGGCTGGTTTATCAAAGGCACGGATGGGTATATTTTTGATTCTAACTCCACCGATGCCTTCATCTTCGCCTGTATTCCTGTATGTGTGTTTTATACGGTATTGCTGCTCCGGAGCAGCCGCGACGAACGTCCTGCCATGGGCGCCATGCTTGCCATCTTCGCGGTAGTGATCCTGTTCTGGGCCATCTTCAAACAAAACGGTTCCGCCCTCAATACCTGGGCCAGCCGCTATACCGACCGGGAAGTAAGCGGGGTGTCAGGAAAGGTACTGACCGCCCTAAAACAAACCGACAAACCGGCCAATACCACCTATAAACTGGATTCGGTAACCAAACTTGACCATCAGTTCCGGAAAGTGCGGGAAAACGGTAAAGAGGTTAAAGAACTGGGCTATCCTTCTTATTTCAAAAATGTAGCACCGGATAAACTTCCCAAAGAAGGTGAAACCGTGCAGGCCTGGCTGCCCAGCCTGAGCCAGTCCATTAACCCCTTCTGGGTGATTGCACTCACCCCGCTGGTGGTGGCTTTCTTTACCTGGCTGCGGCGCAAGGGAAAAGAACCTTCCACCCCAACCAAGATCGCTTTCGGATTACTGATCTCCGCACTTTCCGTACTGGTTATGGTGGCCGCGGTAAAAGCCGGTCATAACGGCACAGAAAAAGTAAGCGTCTGGTGGCTGGTGGGCAGTTATGGAGTTATCACTATCGGGGAACTGTTTCTCAGCCCCATGGGACTCTCCCTGGTTTCCAAACTCAGTCCCGTTCGTATTACCTCGCTGATGATGGGCGGCTGGTTTCTTTCCACTTCCATCGGAAATAAACTGAGCGGCATCCTGGCCAGTAAATGGGATGAATACGATAATAAGACTAATTACTTCTGGCTTAATTTCATTTTACTGGGCGCCGCCGCACTCTTCCTCTTTGTGTTGCTGAAATGGCTGAACCGGGTGATGAAGGAAAAAGGCGTCAATTAGTACACGTTTTTAATGTGAAACACCGACTATGCAGACAGCAGTTAGTAGTTGGAAGTTAGTAGTCGTACCCCAACGAGCGACTCCTGACTTCTGGCTGCTTACTTGTAACTGAATGATAGCGTCTTTTCCCTATCTTCCGTTTCCAAAATCCCGCTTATGGCAGAATCCCCTAAAACCTTCCGGCCCTTTATACCGCCGGAAGCGCAAATGGCCGAGTTCACCCTTAAATCTGTGATCACCGGCTCTATCTTCGGAATCATATTCGGCGCAGCCACGGTGTATCTCGCTCTCAAGGCGGGTTTGACGGTATCGGCTTCCATTCCCATTGCCGTATTGTCCATCGCGCTCGGGAAATTATTTCTGAAGACCACCATACTTGAAAACAATATTATCCAGACCACGGGCAGTGCCGGGGAAAGTATCGCGGCCGGGGTGGTCTTCACGTTGCCCGGATTTCTTTTCCTGAGTAATCCCGACAGCGGCAGTTATTTCAATTATCTCACCATTATGATCCTGGCGATCATGGGTGGTATGCTGGGTACACTGATGATGATCCCCCTGCGCCGCTCCCTGATCGTAAAAGAACACGAAACCCTGCCTTACCCTGAAGGAACGGCCTGCGCCTCCGTACTGAAAGCCGGTGAAAAAGGCGGTAACCTGGCCAAAACGGCCTTTATGGGTATGGGAGTGGCGGTACTGTATGCCACCCTGCAGAAAGTCTTTCATATTATTGCGGAAGTACCTGTTTATGCCACTCATCTGAAAAATAAATACCTGCCTGCCGCCCGTATCAATGGCGAAATCACTCCCGAATATCTGGGGGTTGGTTATATAATCGGTCCGAAGATTTCGGGTATTCTGGTAGCCGGCGGGGTACTGAGTTCTTTTGTGATGATTCCCCTGCTCGCCACCCTGGTACCGGGCGATGCCACATTCGCGCAACTGACCAAACTGGGTCTCAATCCTGCCAAATACGGATGGGATGCCGCCACACATAGTTTTGCTGATTCCGCGGAAGCCCTTTACCGGGCGTATATCCGTCAGATCGGTGCCGGCGCCGTAGCAGCGGGCGGTTTTATCACCCTGATCAAAACCATTCCCACCATCATATCCTCCTTTAAGGAAAGTATTGGTGCCGTAAAAGACAAATCAGCCGGTGTTGCCATAGCCAGAACTGAAAAGGATCTCAACATAAAAGTTGTCGGATTGGGCAGCCTGGCCCTGGTACTGATCATGGCAGCCTTACCCTTTATTCCCGGTGATAATATTGGCAGCCGTTTGCTGCTGGGATTGCTGGTGATCATTTTCGGGGCATTCTTTGTCACCGTTTCATCCCGTATCGTAGGACTGATCGGTTCTTCCAATAACCCTATCAGCGGCATGACCATTGCCACCATTATGGCTACCTGCCTGGTGTTTATCGGGGTAGGCTGGAGCGGCAAGTTTTATGAACCCATGGCCCTGGTGGTCGGCGGGATGATCTGTATCGCAGCAGCCAACGCGGGGGCCACGTCACAGGACCTCAAAACAGGGTACCTAGTCGGGGCCACACCTAAATACCAGCAGATTGCCCTCTTTATTGGCGCGATTGTTTCTTCCATTGTCATCGGCTGGACGGTAAAGATTCTTGACACGCCTTCCAGCGCACTCGCTGCGCAGGGCATTCAGCATGCGATTGGTGAAACCTATTCCGCCCCGCAGGCCACCCTGATGGCCACCCTGATCAAGGGTATTCAGTCCTTTAATCTCGACTGGCAGTTTGTACTAGTCGGGGTATTTATTGCAATAGTACTGGAACTCTGTGGCGTGAAAGCCCTGAGTTTTGCCGTAGGCACCTACCTGCCGCTCTCCACCACCCTGCCAATTTTTATTGGCGGATTTATCAGAGGTATTGCCGATAAAAAAGCCAAAAAGAACCAGCAGCCGGAAGAAGAAGAAGACCTGCGCAAAGGAAACCTCTTTGCCACGGGTCTGGTGGCCGGAGGCGCCCTTTTTGGTGTGATAGCCGCCATTCTGACTGTATTCTTTGAAGCGGCCATGAAACGTGTAAACCAGGAAGAGTCCATCACCCATTCGCTCGGAGGAAACGGATATATGTGGCTGGGCGTTGGTTTCTTCGCGGCGATGTGTTTTATTTTGTATAAGGTGGCGACGGGGAAGAAGTGAGAGGTAAGTAATGAATAATGAGTAAAGCTGAAAAGTCTTTTTTAAGCTATTCAACTGCTACTCATTATTCATTACTCATTACTCATTATTCATTACTCCTCCCCCCTACACAAACCCCAACCCCTCAAACTTCCTTCCCAGTATTGCCTGGTCATCTGCCCCGAGCCATTTTCGGAGTACAGTGGCATAGACCTGTTTGAAATCCACTTTGTATTTCAGGTCGCCTTCATTGAGGTCGGCCAGATCGGGCAGGGCGTTGAGCATTCCCTTCTGTTTTAAGGCGCCGCTTACCAGGAACATATTGTTGGCTGTGCCATGATCTGTGCCGCCACTGGCGTTTTGTTCCACCCGCCGGCCGAATTCGGAAAAAGTCATCAGTAACACATCTTCAAAACGGTGCTGTTGTTTCAGGTCTTTTACAAAGGCATTGACTGCTTCATTCATTTCTGTAAACAGTCTTTGCTGCTGACCTTCCTGATTGATATGGGTATCAAAACTTCCCAGGGAAACATAATATACTTTGGTATTAATATCAGAGAAAATCAGGGAAGCAATTGTCTTCAGGCTGTTGGCCAGTTCGGTTTTCGGGTATTCGGCATTGCTCGGATGCAGCCGGCTTTGCCGGAAGATATAATCGGCGCTGGACAGGGTTTCCGCCACCGTCTTATAGAGATAATCCACCGGCTGTTCCCCGGGTTCGTCTTTTTGCGCCGTCATCAGTTCCCGGAAAAATTTTTCATTCGCGGTGCCATAGAGCCGGCGCGGATCTTTCACCGCAATGCCCTTTACCTGTTCTCCCTTCAGGGCCAGGCTCAGTACGTCATCCAGTTCAATGGCCTGGGTCGGTTTATCACAGCCTTTGCACTGGGCATCCAGGTAACGGCCCAGCCAGCCATGGGTCAGGTATTCTTCGCTGCGGCTGGCGGTATGCCAGATATCCATACTCCGGAAATGCGAGCGGTCGGGATTGGGATACCCCACATTGTTCAGGATAGCCAGTTCTCCCTGCTGGTAAAACTCCCGGAAAGCGGTCAGAGCCGGGTGCAGACCGGCTTCATCGGTCAGTGCAAGCGCTTTATCTCTCACGATGCCCAGACGGGGCCTCGATTTGTAATATATATCATTACGGTAAGGTATAACCGTATTCAGGCCATCGTTTCCCCCGCTCAGCTGGAGGATTACCAGCACCTTGTTACCCGGCAATACAAAAGAGGGGCTTTCAAAAGCCTTCAGGAACTTCGGCACCATCAGGGAAGCGGTGGCGAGTGAACCAAGCTGGAGGAATTCTTTTCTGCGGATATGCATAATGAGTGATGATGATGAGTGATGAGTAATGAGTGATGAGTTATCAGCACAACTGGTATTCCGGTGTGCTCATCACCTGGATACTGGCTGTTTTAATAAAATTTTCGCGTCCTGTCTGGTCGGAAAAACGGGTAATCAGCTCCGCGGGTACCCGGCTTTTTACCTGCAGGAGGTGACCGCTTATGGTTATGAGCAGTTCTTCACGCGGAATGCTTTCAAAATGTTTCAGGTACAGGGACCAGTCCACCTGTGCATTGATCTGTTGTCTTTTCATACCCGCTTCCATCGCTTTTTTATCCGCCGGCTTCATACCCATCATGGTATCGTCATCGTCCTTGGCGCGGATATTCATTTCATCAGTATCATTGATCAGCCGGGGTAACCGCATACGTAACATCAGGGAAGAACTGTCAATCCAGTTCTTCCCGCCTGGCCAGCCGGCTACATTGGGCGGATAAAACAGGATTTGACCAAGCGCTCTCTGGAGCAGCGTCAGGGCCTCTTCATTTTCCAGTTTCATCGGCAGCATCCGCTGAACACCCACCAGCAGTTCCACCGGGGATTTGATCAGGGAGCCAATAATTTTATCCTGGTAGAACCAGTCACCCGTGAAAATATCCTCCATCAGTTTGCCGATATCATAATCATTCGTATAAAAGCGGGAAGCCAGCCAGCTGATTTTTTCCTGATCCGGTTTCTCACTCACAAAAAAGCGCCAGATCTTTTCTGTAATGAAACGGGCGGTTTGTTTTTCTTCCAGTAGAATATCCAGCACTTCTTCCCCGTCAAAATTACCGCTGCGTCCCAGCACGGTCTTGTTTCCATAATCATGCTGAAAGCGCCGGAACTGGAATTCGCCTTTCAGGTTAGCGCCCCAGCCGGTAAAGGCCCGGGCGGCTTCCTTGATATCGGTTTCCGTATAATGCCCGCGGCCCAGGGTAAAAAGTTCCATCACTTCCCGGGCAAAATTCTCATTGGGGTGATCTTTCCGGTTTTGCTGGTTGTTGAGAAAATTCAGCATGGCGGCGGAGCGGGATACTTCTTTCAGCATGGTACGGAAACTGCCCAGGGCATTCCGGCGAAGAATATCCAGCAAGCCCTGCTGGTAAAACACATTCAGGTTCCGGCAGGCAAAATGGCCATGCCAGAAAAAAGCCATTTTCTCCCTTAACTGGGCGGCGCTGTTCACCATTTCAAACATCCAGTACCTATTCAGGTTGCGTACTCCTTCCCGGTTTTTCTGCTGCACTTTTTTACGCTCATCGGGATCCAGTTCCTTTTTCTGCTGGCGCCCGGCTTCTTCGATACCCATCAACAAACCTTTGAGGTAGTCGTCGGCCACATCAATATAGTCCGGCTTTTTGGAGGAAGCTTTTACAAGGGCTTTAAATATCTGCTGGGGAGTATACCGGGAGAGATCACCTAACTGCTCAACGGCAGGACCAAAACCGGCCCTCCACATGAGGTGCTGGTTTTGCAGGGTATTTTTATCGGGCATGAGCCTGGAATTTTATTTCTGACTGTAAAGAAAGTTAGTAGTTTAAGTAAGTTAAAAGAATTTTAGTTTTAATCTCCTGGTAAACGAGGACACAGCGGAACACATCATATATCTCCCCTATACGAATCCCCACTCCCCACTCCCCACTTTCCACTTTCCACTTTCCTCTTTCCCTTTCCCTTTCCACTCCCCACTTTCCTCTCTCCACAAATTCCGGACTTATTTCTAGATTTGGATTGTTAAAAATGCTGATATGAGCACCCGCGCCTTTAAATATCTCTCCCCATTTATCCTTTACATCGGGGCCTGGTTTGCCTTTGGGGTTACCGGTTGGCAGGTCTGGCTGCCCCTGTTCTGGGCATGGGTGATTATTCCGGTTTCGGAACTTTTTATCAACCCCGACCCTTCCAATATGAGCGCCGCGGAAGAAGAACTGGCCAGAAAAGACCGGACGTATGATATCATTCTGTATCTGGTTGTCCTTTTACAATACAGCCTGCTGATCCGCTTTCTGTATTCCATGCAGGAAGAAAGTCTGTCGGCCTGGGATATCGCCGGACGGATCTGGGTGATGGGATTACTCTGCGGGGTATTCGGCATCAATGTAGGACATGAACTGGGTCACCGGGTCAACCGGTTTGAACAGTTCCTAGCCAAGTCCCTCCTGCTGACCTCGCTGTATATGCATTTTTTCACCGAGCATAATAAAGGACATCATAAACGGGTAGCCACCCCGGAAGATCCCAGCAGCGCCAGGTTTGGGGAAATGATCTATCTTTTTTACTTCCGCACAATCATTTTCAGTTATCTGAGCGCCTGGCATATCGCCAATGATGAGCAACAAAAAAAAGGCCGGCCTGCACTGAATCTCCGCAATGAAATGCTGCAGTTTCATCTCATTCAGCTGGCTTTTGTCGCGGGAGTTTATTTTTTTACCGGTCCCCTGGTTACCCTGTACTTCCTGGCCGCTGCAATAATTGGCATACTGCTGCTGGAAACGGTGAACTATATTGAACATTACGGTTTACAACGAAAAGCAACGGCTCCCGGCAAATACGAAAGAGCCCTGCCGGAACACAGCTGGAACAGTGACCATGTTTTCGGCCGGCTCATGCTTTTTGAACTCAGCCGGCATTCCGATCATCATTATCTGGCCAGCCGGAAATATCAGGTACTCCGTCATCATGATGACGCTCCCCAGATGCCTACAGGTTATCCCGGCATGATGCTGCTTTCCCTTGCTCCTCCCCTCTGGTTTTATGTAATGAACCGGAAAATCCGGAAATGGCAGGAGAAAAAATCCCAGATACTTTCTTAATCCGCATCATCTTTTTACTGAACAATAAGCGGAGTTATACGATTATTCCAGAATTTGAAACATCGTTGTAATAATTCTGAAGCCGGCATTTGTAAGATGCTGAAAAAAACGAATATATTGAAGCGACATATTTTTTCACCAAACCAAACCAACCAGTATGAAGAAAAGTCTTGTATTGCTTGCAAGCGGTCTCCTGCTTATCACAGGTTGCCAGAAATCCGGAACCCCTGATGAAGAAATGATGGCCGATGAACAAGTGCTGGCCACTCAGCGGCATTGCGCCTCTGCTGAAGTCCTGGAAGAACAAATGAAAGCGGATCCTGCTCTTCGCCAGCGCATGGCAGAAATTGAAGAATTCACCCAGCGGGTGGCGGCTAATCCCGGCCAGTTCCGCCTTGTGAACGGAATGATTGAGATCCCCGTTGTATTCAATGTGCTTTACCGCACCACGGCGGAGAATGTTTCTCTTGCACAACTGCAATCTCAGATTGATGTGCTGAATGAGGATTATTCCGCCACTAATGCCGATTATAATCTCACCTCTACGTACAACACTGTGAAATCCGGTGATGTGGGTATCCGATTTGTGCTGGATGCCGTAAACCGGAAAAAAACAAACAAAACCAGCTGGAGCACCAACGATGCCATGAAAAAAAGTGCTTCAGGAATTGCGCCCACCAGCCCCACCACCAAACTCAATATCTGGGTTTGTAATATGGGAGGCGGTATCCTGGGTTATGCCCAGTTTCCCGGTGGCAGTTCCGCTACAGATGGGGTTGTGCTGGACAATAACGCTACCGGCCGTACCGGAACAGCCGCAGCGCCTTTCAACAAAGGCCGTACCGCCACCCATGAAGTGGGTCACTGGCTGAACCTCCGTCATATCTGGGGAGATGCCACCTGCGGCAACGACCAGGTAGGTGATACCCCCCTGCACAATACAGCCAACTATGGTTGCCCTGCTGCCGGTCATAAAAGCACCTGCACCGGCACCCCGGTTGAAATGACCATGAACTACATGGATTATACTGATGACGCCTGTATGTATATGTTCAGCGCCGGCCAGAAATCACGGATGCTTGCCACTTTCGCAAGCGGCGGCCCCCGCAACAGTTTTGCCCAGCCATAACAGAACCCATCTGTAATAAAGAAGAGCGGCCGGATAACCGGCCGCTCTTCTTTTATAATTTACTGTTCAGCTGATCTTATCAAACCCAAGATAGGGCCTCAGCACTTCCGGCATTACAATGCCGTCTTCCTGCTGGTTGTTTTCCAGTAAGGCGGCTACAATCCGGGGCAGGGCCATTGAACTTCCGTTCAGGGTATGCGCCAGCTGGGGTTTGCCTTTTTCATCTTTAAACCGCACTTTCATCCGGTTGGCCTGGAAGGTTTCAAAATTGCTGACAGAACTGACCTCAAGCCATTTTTGCTGGGCAGCGCTGTACACTTCAAAGTCATAGGTAAGGGCCGAAGCAAAACTCATATCGCCGCCGCATAACCGTAAAATCCGGTAGGGCAGTTCCAGTGACTGAACGAGTTTCTCCACATGGGCTACCATCTGATCCAATACTTCGTAACTTTTATCGGGGTGTACAATCTGTACGATCTCCACTTTGTCAAACTGGTGAAGGCGGTTCAGTCCGCGCACATCTGCACCAAAACTGCCGGCTTCGCGGCGGAAGCAGGGTGTGTAGGCCGTCATCTGCAGCGGCAGGTCCGAATCCTTCAGGATCGTATCGCGGAAAATATTGGTCACCGGCACTTCTGCTGTCGGAATCATATAATAATTATCCGCAGGCATATAATACATCTGACCTTCCTTATCCGGAAGCTGTCCGGTACTGTAGGCCGACATTTCATTTACCATCAGCGGGGGCAGGTATTCGGTATAACCGGCAGCGGTATTATAATCCAGAAAGTACTGGATCAGGGCCCGCTGCAGTTTGGCCCCTTTTCCCTTATAGAGCGGGAAACCGGAACCGGTGATTTTTGCCCCGGTTTCGAAATCGATGATATCGTATTTTTTGATAAGGTCCCAGTGAGGTACAGCCCCTGCATACAATGCGGGTTTTGTCCCGCCTTCTTTCACCGTCAGATTGTCGGCAGGCAGTTTACCGGCAGGTACCAGGTCTGAAGGCAAATTGGGAAGTTTCACCAGCTCATCCTGCAGCTGCTTTTCTGTTTCTGCCAGTTTATCTGCAATAGGCTGGAGGGTGGTTTTCAGGGCCGCCACTTCCTGTTTTTTGGCTTCGGCCTCTTCTTTCTGCCCCTTACCCATCAGCATACCGATTTCTTTGGAAGTACTGTTTACCTTTGCCTGGTTGTTATCAAACTCCAGTTGCAGCCTTTTTCTCTCATCATCCAGGGCAAGGATGGTATCCACCAGTTCCGGACTGCCGAAATGTTTATGAACCAGTTTCTGTTTCACTTTTTCCGGATCCTGCCTTAAAACCTGTAGTTGTAACATCGTTCGCTGTTTTGCGCAAAGATAACCGCTGCGGCTGTATCGTACCCTGACCAGCCGGCTGATTTTAGCACAGCCGGCCGCCGCTGCCGCATTATCTTTGCCGGATGGATATGAAAGATGACCTGCAACAACGCTGGTGGAACCTGGAAGCAAAACTGGTGGAGCGATTCGGGAAAAAACCGGATCTGGAATCCATCCTGTTCCTGATCGGGGTACAGGAACTGGGCGATATCCGAACCGATTTTACCAAGGAACAAAAACAGGACCTGATGCATGTGGCGGTCTGCACCCTGCTCTCCTCCAGCGGTTATTATGAAATGGAAACAGTAGACGAAGACGGCTGGCCCCATTACCGGCAACTCAAGCCCATGCCCGTCATGAATGCCGCGGAACAGGAAAACTTCCTGAAAGACCATGTGCTGCTCTATTTTGAACAAAACGGATTTTAACCAAGGATCTCAGTTATGAAAAAAATCTTCGCCTTTTTAGTATTTTCTTCCCTGGTTATAACTGCATTCAGCCAGCGGGATACCCTTATCCGGAAAAAAGACAGGAAAAAAGATGTACTGCTGCAAACCAGTATGGGAAATATAGTTATCCGTCTGTCCGACAGCACACCCCTACACCGCGATAATTTCCTGAAACTGGTAAAGCAAAAATTTTACGACAGTGTTCTTTTCCACCGGGTCATTCAAAACTTTATGATCCAGGCTGGTGATCCCGACAGTAAAAAAGCCATCCCCGGTCAGCCCCTGGGCAGCGGCGGACCCGGTTACCGGGTTCCGGCTGAATTCAGGCCCGGTCTCTTTCATAAAAAAGGTGTGATAGCGGCAGCCCGTGACAATAATCCGGAAAAAGCCAGCAGCGGTTGTCAGTTTTATCTTACCCAGGGAAAAGTATTTACTGATGCCGGGCTGGACTCCGTGGAAACCTTCCGGCTGAAAAGAAAAATTCCCGCTTCACAGCGGGAAGTATATAAAACATTGGGAGGGGTACCTCATCTTGACCAGAACTACACCGTTTTCGGGGAAGTGGTCAAAGGCCTGGATGTAATTGACAGGATCTCCGCGGTACCCACCAGCAAGAGTGTTGACCGCGACCGGCCCATGGAGAATGTGGTTATTGTAAAGGCGACACTTATCCGCCGAAAGAGCTATTAGTCAGCAGTTAGTAGTTAGCAGGCTGCTAACTACTAACTATCGACTCCACAGACTATCTACTGCCCCATTCCTCCCTGTTGTCCGCCGCCTTCGGCACGTTTTTTCTCGTCGTCAATTCCGGATTTGCGCTGACGGGCTGCTTTTACCTGGCTGTTGCCGAAACGGTAATTGAAATTGAGTTTGAACTGCGGCATCTCGCCTCTTCCGCTGAAACGGCTGTACGCTCCGGCAAAATCAGTATTCCCTCCCCATTTCATTGTTTTGAAAATATCGCTAACGGCCACCTTAATGGTACCTTTGCCCTTGAAGACCTGTTTCTGTAAACCCGCATCCACATTACCCATCGCGTCTGAACGGATCAGTCCCTGCCACACAGAAGGAGATATATACAGCAGGCTCAGTTCACCGGTCCAGCCCTTGCCCAGGTTGAAGGTATTTTGCATAAAATACGTCATGGAGAACACTTCCTGGTTCACTTTCCGGTCACCTCCGCCAAAATCCGCTACATAATGAGAGAAATTGGAGTTCAGCGAGGCAAAGAAGCTATACCATTTGTACTGGAAGGGATAACTGATATTCAAAGCCACTACATCCTGCGTAGCGAGGTTTCTTTTGGTGAGGAAACTCTTGGTCTTGTCGATGGTATCGGGGATCTGCGCAAAAATATCTTTCACATGGCTGTAGGTCAGTTTGGTGGTCAACCGGTATTTGTAGACATGGGTAATATCAAAACTGTTGGTATACTGCGGCTGCAGCCGGGTATTCCCTTTCATAAATGAATACTCGTTCAGTTTGAATTCAAAGGGGTTCAGGTCCTGGTAAGCAGGCCGGTCAATCCGGCGGCTGTAGGAGAATGTCCACTGCTTCATCGGATTTTTATTAAAAGTAATGGCGGCACTGGGAAAGAGATTGGTATAATTCCGGTTAAAGGTGGAATCATAGGGCACCATCTGTGTACCGTTTTGTTTGAACCCGGTGGAGTTACCATTTGCGTCTGTATTCTCCATCCGCAGTCCGGCCTGTATCATAAATCCTTTTTTAAACGCCCGGTTATAGTTCACATAAACCGCGTTAATATTTTCCTTGTACTTAAAGCGGTTGCTTTTCAGGGTATCCAGCACTTTTCCGGAATTGAATACATCATAACGCTGAAAATCGTTATCCGTATTGACAAAACCAATTTTTCCGCCTATACCCAGCCGGCCGCCTTTGTAATTGGTTTCATAGTCGGCCTTAAAAGAATACAGGTCAATATCGGTGGGGGCAATCATATTATAAATCGCCCGGCTGGTTTCTGTTACCCCGTCTGCCAGGTAATAATAATTTGGCTGCAGCTGGTTGGAGCGGATCCGGAAAAATCCATAATCGGCATCCAGGTTAAGTTCGCTGCCACCGGCAACAGCATACCGGTAATTGAGATTGGCGTTCAGGTTATCCCGCTCCATATCATTGTGATTGGAAGCCCGGAGCACCCGGTCTGTCTGCCCGGTGGGGATATATACAAACTGCATCGGCCCGGAAGTATTAAAATCATTGTTCGCAATATTACCGTTCACCACCACGCCGATTGTGCTGTTTTTGCTGGCAAAATAATCAAGTCCGGCTTTATAACTGTGTGTATTGTTCTTAAAAAGCATCCGGTTCCGCTGGGTAAATAAGGTATCGAACTGGCGGCGGTCGGAGTTCATCTGCATCAAAAACTTCCCGTTATTATAGTTGTAGTTCCCGAAGACATTGACCTTTTTATTGCGGTGATTGAGATTCAGTCCCCCGTTCAGTTTGGCGTAGGTTCCCTGTGTATAGTTGCCGTTCACCGAGCCATTAGTGCCAAAAGTTTTATTCTTCTTCAGCCGGATATTGATGATACCTGCATTGCCGGCTGCCTCGTATTTGGCAGAAGGATTTGTGATAATTTCAATGGATTCAATCTGCGCCGATTGCATGCTCTTGAGATAATTGGCCAGATCGGCTCCTGCCAGCGGGGTTGGTTTACCATCAATATATACCTGTACCCCGTTTTTACCGGCCAGGCTGATATTATCGTCTTTATCCACCATCACACTGGGACTGCGGCGCAAAAGTTCCAGCGCGTCATTGCCAACAGCATTGATCGTGCCTTCCACATTCAGGATTGTTTTATCCGCTCTGACTTCAATAATGGGCTTTTGCGCAGTAATAGTAACACCCTGTAACTGGTTACTGCTTTTCTGCAGCTGAATGACCGGCATTTCCTTGTCGGCCGTCAGTTCAAAGGGAGCCGAGATCCAGGAAGTATAGCCGATATGGGAGGCACTGATGAGGTATTTTCCGCCCGTAGCCTGAATGGAAAAACGTCCTTCCTTATCGGTTACGTTAAGGCGGGCAACACTGGAATCTTTCGCGCGCAGAAGGGATACGGTGGTGCGGTCCAGCCCTTTACCCTGCTCATCTTTTACCACACCGGTGATTTGCTGGGCCTTAGCGGAAAGGGATAAGGCGGAAAATGCCCAGAAAATCAAAATTAACTTTCTCATTATTAATGGTTTTTGTTTAATGCGGGAGCAAAGATATCAATGTCTTATCCCCCCGGAAAAGTCTTTCCGACCAATGGCATAAATCAGCGGCTGAACGGTTGATTTTTTCCGGTAAAAAAGTAGATGCGGGTGCCGCCACTACTGCTACATATCATTGATTTCCCTTAGGTTTGCAGGCAAAACCACTGAATATGAGTTACCCTGCACATCTCCGCTACACAAAAGACCATGAATGGATCAGGCTGGAAGGCGATACAGCTGTTATCGGCATTACTGAATATGCCCAACGTGAGCTGGGTGACATCGTATACGTGGAAGTGGATACGATAGGCAAAACACTGGAAGCCGGCGCTGTTTTTGGAACGGTGGAAGCGGTAAAAACCGTATCCGACCTCTTTCTGCCCGTTGCCGGTACGATAACAGAACTTAACCCCGCCCTTTCCGGTGCACCTGAACTGGTCAACTCCGACCCGTACGGGGAAGGCTGGATGGTGAAAATGACTGTCAGTGATCCCGCAGCGATTGATTCCCTGCTGGATGCAGCAGCCTATGAATCAATGGTCGGCTGATCCGGTTATCCAACAATTACAGCAATCAAGTACGTGAAAAAGGAATGGACCTCATTTCTTCCGGGGATTTTCTGGACCCTGCTGGTAGCGGTATTGCTTACCCTGCCCGGTTCTGCCTTTCCGGAAGAAGACTGGCTGGATAAGATCTGGTTTGACAAATGGGTGCATATTGGTCTCTTTGCCGCCTTTGTGGTTATTTGGTCCTGGGGTTTTAAACGCAGCCATACAGCAGCATCCAGATTGCCGGCAGTTTTCCTGCTACTCGCCATTCTATCAGCCATTTACGGAACAGGGATGGAATTTGTACAAAAGTATTGGGTGACGAACCGTTCCTTTGACGGTGGAGATATTCTGGCAGACCTGGCCGGAGCTATCCTGGGTTATTTTTTCAGCAGAAGGGTCTATATAAAAAAATAGACCCCTGTGGAAACAGGGGTCGCAACCAAAACTAACTGCTTATGAGAAAATTGACTGCTTTTAAATAAGATCTGCAATTCTATAACGCAAAATTACTGACTATAGTATGAATATTGCTGTTAACGAAAGATTAAAAGAACCTGCAGCAGAATTTCCGATTCATCTCCCGTAAAAGCGCTTTCTGGCTGCTGCTGTTTATACGATGCTGAAAACGCCTTCATTACATAACAGCATTTAACACTTGTTAGTTCTGCCTTTCCTGACTTAAAAAAACATCTGACAATCAGGTGACACAGAACAACAACCGATCCGCCTCCATCTTTTCTCATTAAAATTTCATGCCAAAAAACAACTTTCGCTTAGCGGGAGAGAAATCCTTTTATCATATCCATCAGTCCGCCGCCTCCTGAAGACTGGAAACTATCCTGTGCTTTTTTAGTGAAGTTGCCGATAAGGTCCTGTAAGTCAGCACCTCCCTGCCCGTTGTTTTCCCGGGTCTCTCCGCCGGTGAAACGGGAGAGTATATCCTGCAGCGGGGAGCCTTCTCCTGACTGACCACCGGTAAGTGTACCCAGCAATCCGTCCAGGGTAAAACCAGGATTCTGCGGATTGTTGGTTTCTGTAATCATATTGTTCAGCACATTGGGAATAAGATTATTAGCCACAGAACTGGCGGAAGAAGGACTCATATTGTATTTGCCGACCAGTTTGCTGATAAAATGACCGACCATCATGGAAACCATTGGATTCTGAAGCATACCGCCTGCGCCAGTATTTCCGCCCTGCCCCCGGAAAAGATCCAGGATATTCTGCAGTCCGCCTCCGGCCATTACATTTTGAAAACCACTGGTAATTGTTTTGGTGGCATCGGCCATAACATCCTGGTTATACTCATTTGGCACTTCCGGATTTTCTACCACCGTGTCTTTGCTGAAATTCTTTACAATGTCAAGGATTTGATCTAACATGTTACAGGGATTAAAGGTTAAAATATGTAGAGACCCTGTAAAGTTGCACCGGGCAAAGCAAGGCAAAAAATTAATTTATCATGATCGTCGAAGGCTTTACTGCTGCCGGGTGAGTTTTTCCGCGTTTTCCGCAAACTGCAGCGCTTCGATCAGTTCCTGTATTTCTCCGTTCAGTACGGCATCCAGGTTATACAGTGTAAGACCAATGCGATGATCTGTTACGCGGCCCTGGGGAAAATTATAGGTGCGGATTTTAGCACTGCGGTCACCGGTGCTTACCAGGCTCTTGCGGTGCCGGGCAATTTCGTCTTCCTGTTTACGCACCTGCTCTTCATACAATTTAGTACGCAGCATTTGCATGGCCTTCTCCCGGTTGCCTAACTGGGATCGTTCTGTCTGGCATACCACAACGGTACCAGTGGGAATATGCGTCAGCATCACCTTTGTTTCCACTTTGTTTACATTCTGTCCTCCGGCGCCCCCGCTGCGGGCGGTCTCCATCTTTACATCTGCTGGATTGAGTTCAAAGTCCACTTCTTCCGCTTCCGGCATTACCGCCACGGTGGCCGCAGAAGTATGTACCCGTCCGGATGCTTCGGTATCGGGCACCCGCTGAACGCGGTGTACCCCGCTTTCAAATTTCAGGGTGCCATACACATCTTCCCCGCTTACTTCGAGCTGCACTTCCTTGTAGCCGCCTACGGTACCTTCATTTTCGCTGAGTACCGCTGTTTTCCAGCCACGCCGCTCGCAGTAGCGCATATACATCCGGAGCAGATCCCCGGCAAATAAACTGGCCTCGTCGCCACCGGTACCGGCGCGGATTTCAAGGATGGCATTCTTTTCATCCTGCGGATCTTTCGGAATCAGCAGTTGCCGGATATAAGCTTCCGCTTTTTCTTTTTTTTCTTCCAGCAGGGGCGCTTCCGCCTTGGCCAGTTCCCGCATTTCCTCATCTCCGCCTTCAAGAGCCTCCCGGTAAAAATCCATATCCTCCAGGATTTTTCTGTATTCAGTGTAGGCCGTCACAATCTTCTCCAGGCTGCGGTACTCTTTGCTGGTTTCGGCAAATTGTTTATTGTTCCCCACAATCTCCGGATTGGTGAGTGCAATACCCAACTGGTCAAAACGCGCTTTTATGGCTTCAAGTCTGTCTAACATAAAGGTGTGCCGTCCCTGCTTGGTGAAAGGGCTGCAAAGGTAAAAAGAATATGTTTTTTAGGAATTAGAATCCTGATTCCTGAATTTTACGCCATGGCATACAGAAAGTTCAGGGCCGGCCGGCTTTTCGATGGCAACCGTTTTTGGAATGAGCATGTACTGGTTACCGACACAACGGGCCGGATTGAAGCAATTATTCCCGCCGCGGAAGCGGGAACTGAAGTGGAAAATTTTGAAGGCCTCCTTGCTCCCGGACTGATCAACGGGCATTGTCACCTTGAACTGAGTCACCTGAAAAATGTGATTCCGCCGCATACCGGCCTGATTGAATTTCTCTGTTCCGTAGTTACAAAAAGAGATTTCCCGAGGGAAGTGATTGATGCGGAAATCCTGAAAGCGGAAGCAGAAATGGAAGCCGGCGGAATTGTGGCAGTGGGCGATATCGGCAATACGGCCGACACCGCCGCGGTGAAGAGCAAAAGCCGGATTTACTGGCAGAATTTTGTGGAAGTACTGGGCTTTACCGATGATAAAGCGGATGAAAATTTCCGGCATTACCAGCAGGTGGCTGTCAGCCTTGAAAAAGCGCTGGAAGGTTCTGCCCTACCGCATCGCACCAGTCTTGTACCGCATGCCCCCTACAGTATTTCCCCAAAGGTATTCCGGCTTATCAATGAAGCCACAACGGGACAGATCATTTCCCTTCATAACCAGGAAAACCCGGCAGAAGACGAACTGTATAGAACCGGGCAGGGTGATTATCTCCGTTTCTTCCGCATTTTCGGCATACCCGCATCTCCGTTTCCGGTAACCGGGATGAGCAGTATCCGTTCCGTATTACCCTTCTTCAACAAAGCACAAACCATCTTTCTGGTACATAATACCAGTATGCCGGAGGAAGATATCGTCTGGGCCAACAGGTATGCGGCCGCCAACGGGATCAGCCTGGTCTATTGTCTTTGTATCAATGCCAACCTCTATATTGAAAATAAAGTGCCCCCGGTACGCGAACTGAAAAAACATGGTTGCCGGATCATCCTGGGCACCGACAGTTACAGCAGCAACTGGCAGCTGAGTATAACCAGTGAGATGGCCGCTATCCGGAAACATTTTCCGGATATTCCGGAGGAGACGATTTTACAATGGGCCACTTTCTCCGGGGCATCCGCCCTTCGCTGGGAAAATGAACTCGGTACATTTGAAAAGGGTAAAAAACCGGGTATCTGTCTGATCGCGGATGATTACAGCCGTTCTGAACGCTTATTGTAAACCTCAGCGGAGCACTTCCCGTAAGACCGGAAGGGTACGCAAAGTGCCAAAATCAGGTACGTGCAGGGCATAATAGATTTCCATTTGCTGTAATAATAACCGGCGGAAATCATGATTCAGTGCCAGATCGGCGAGTTCTTCGGGTTGCATTACTTTCAGTAACCGGGAAGCCACCAGGGCCTGCTTCTCTTCCAGGAAATACGGATGCCCCGGCTGTATTTCGGAAAAACTACCCTCCTGCAAATCCAGGTAACAGCGGTCTTTCGTGTAATTATCTGTCATCCGGAATCCAAAATGATAAGGAAGATGCAGGGAAAAAAACAGGGAAAGATTGGCCAGTACAGTTCCTTTGCTTTTATCAAGATGCAGCAGGCAGTCCTCGGTAAAATGAAAAAGGTCGGTATTCGTTTCCGGTTGACGCAGGCATTTGCTGAGAAGTTCCATCATATACAGGGCCACCGCGTTGGCGGGCACTTCTGAGAAAACATGCCGGTAAATATGCGACCAGCCGTATTCTTTGATCCGGTTGAGTTGTTTCAGTTCATTGTGATACACGACCAGGTCAAGGATAGCCGCCGGCTGAAAATACACCGCCTTTGTTCCACCTCTTGCGGAGGTACTGCGTACCCCGCTGACCAGGTACGACTGCACCCCAAAAAGTTCCGTAAACACAGTTACCACCAGGCTGGTTTCCCCGTATTTCACCGTTCTGAGCACGATGCCCTTTGTCTTATGCAGTTTGTCTCCCATCAGCGGCTGATAAAAAATATTTTCGCGGCCACATTTTCTCTGCCGCTTTCATCACGTACCAGTACGAGATAAACCCCGCTGCTTATACGCTGACCACGGTAATTATTGCCATCCCAGGTAGCCTGTCCACCCAGCGCCCGGGTCTGGTAAACCAGTCTTCCGTCTGTTTCGGTGATTTTTACCTGGGCATCCTGCCGCAGACCGCGTATGGCAATCGGGCCGGTATAACCCGGGGGCACCGGGTTGGGGAATACCAGTACTTCTTCTTTATTCTCTGATCCTTCGGTGGCAAAACCCCGGTAGGCACAGATACCTTTCGCAGTTGCAATAAATACTTCGCCGGTATATCCATCCACCGCGATTTTTCTGACATCATTACTCAGCAGGGGACTGTTGGTTTCGGTAAAATGATCCAGCACCTTATCTCCTTCCGCGCTGATCAGGAATACCCCGCCGGATGTAGCCACCCATTTCCGGTCGGCCCCATCCACCGCTATATGTGTCACTCTTTGTCCTTTGAATAAATAACCGGCAAAGTTCCCATTGGCCACCACCGGCCGGTACGCTTCGCAGCCTCCCGCTGAAAAAGCCAGTTCAGTACATTGAATAACTCCGATACCATCCGTGGTGCCCACCCAGATAAAACCCGACCGGTCTTTGGCCAGGCAAAGGACATCGGAGGAAGGCAGGTTGCCGTTCCCGGTACCGGCCCCGTATCTTCTCCAGCGGTCATCACCGGTTTGCGACGGCGTTTGCGCATCATCAAAACAAAGCAGTCCGTTGCCCAGCGGAGCCTGCATCCATTTAAAGTTGTTATCATCCACTACCAGCTGACCCAGGGCATTTTCAAATAAGGCAAAAGGAGGAGCCAGGGCGGCCCAGCTGCTGTCGGCCAGTCTGACTTTTAACGGTTGGGAGGAACCGAAATTGGAAACCCAAAGATGATTCAACTGATCAAATGCCAGTCCGGCCACCCGGTAACTGCCCGGATCTCCGCTTGTATTGCCAATATACCCCTGTTTGTAAATACGGAACCGGTTTTCCGGTTTTACCTGCAGCAGCCCCCCGCCGTAGGAACCGGCCCATAATGAACCGTCTCTTTTATCAATGGCGAGTGATAAAAAGTCAAGTAGGCTGTCGAGCAGCGGAAAGCGGTAGCGGTTTACATTGTTCCAGTTACCCTCCTGCAGGATAAAGAGACCCTCTCCGTTATACTGATAGTTCCAGGCATCATTTACCGCGCCGGAAGCGGCATACAATGTTTTATCATAAACCAGCAGGTCACCACCGGCAATTCCCTGCGGAGAGGAAGGCTGATAGTTGATATGACTGTTATCGGATTGTATTTGCGAGAGGGCGGCAAACTGATCGGCCACCCAGGGGGTATTGTTTATAAGCATTGCTTTCCGTGGAAAGGAAACTGCGGCTGTTTGTGAGATCAGCCTTTCTGTGGCACCAGAGGCCTGCAGGATAACAATCCGGGCCGGACCTGTTGTTTGTCTTTCGCAGAGCAGCAATTTGTTTTCACTGACAGAGGCCTGTATCAGCGGCCAGCCACCCGTATAAAAAACCGTCCAGTTATTTCCGTCCCATCCGTACAGGGTGTTCCCCTGTTGTGCAATCATTTTATTCCCGAGCAGAAAGATATTATCTGTGCCCCCGGCCGGTAAGCCGTTTTGTCCGCTGATGAGTTCCCAGCGGGAAGGATCGGCCGGTCGCGGATCGTTGGCCGGAATTCTTTTTAGTCCATCCGGAGTGGCCGCATAATAAAAACCGCTGCCGGTGGCAAAAGCTTTTACAGCGCCGGTGCCCGCCAGCCATTGTTCCTTTATTTCGCCCCTTTGCGCATCCACCACGATGACACCCAGCCCGGTGGAGAGATAAAACAAATTTCCGGAAGGAGTTGCCTGGTAAATGGTTTTATCTCCGGGCATATTATCCCTTTTGATATCCGGGATATTCTTCACCTGGTTTCCCTGCAGGATATCCAGGTTACTGTTGGAATAAGCCAGCAGCAACCGCTTGCCTTCTGTATCGGCACAAATCAGCTGTATACCTGTTTCACTCAGCCCGGTTATCCGGCTGTAACGCTCCATCTCCCCGGAAGCCGGATCAACCGCATAGAGACTCCAGGGCGTGGCGGCAAAAACCTGTTCACCGGCAAAAGCCAGGTCAATGGTACTGTTATAGGGAAGCAACTCCCGCCACTGGCCCGGGGGAGCCTGTGCAAACAGGACCGGCAGCCGGCAGAGCAGTACAAATGACAGAAGCAGGGCTCTCATACCTCAAAAGTATCACAAACGGTCATGCCCCTTCTCCTGTTTTTTGCCTTTCTTTGCAGCCTCTAATTCCTGTATGTCTATGTGGTACCGGCTTGGTCAGTTCATTCTCCGTTATCGGGTGGCCCTTCTAGTTTTACTGCTCGCGCTCACTGCATTTATGGGCTATCATGCCAGCCGGGTACAACTGAGTTATGATTTTACCCGGGCCATTCCCATTGACAATCCCAAATACAAAGCCTACCAGGAATTCCGGAAAAAATTCGGGGATGATGGCAACCTGCTGGTACTGGGGGTGCAGACAGACGGGTTTTTCCGGGAAAAATTTTTCAACGCGTATTATGACCTGCAACGCTCCCTGAAAAAAGTAAGAGGTGTGGAAGATATCCTGTCTGTTCCTGCCGCGGTTAGCCTGCTCAAAAATCCGGAAACGGAAAAATTAAAGGCGGTGCCGGTTTTTCCGGATCAGCGGCTTTCACAAGCTGAAATAGACAGCAGTGCGGCAGTATTCCTGAGTCTTCCTTTTTACGAAGGCCTCCTGTATAACCCGGAAACCAATGCCTGGCTGATGGGACTCCGGATGAACAAGGACCTGATGGCCACCAAGGAAAGGGAAAAGGTTATTCGGGACATCAACAAACTGACAGATGCCTTCAGTAAAGAACAGCAACAGGAAGTGTACAAAAGCGGGCTTCCCTTTATCCGCACACAGGTTGCCGTTATGCTGCAGGAAGAAATGCGTTTTTTCCTGATCGCTTCCGTGGTTTTATCCGCCCTGATCTTACTCTGGTTTTTCCGTTCTGTTTCGGCTACCTTACTTTCTTTGGCGGTAGTGGGTATCGGGGTGGTCTGGAGTATGGGCACCATAGAAATGCTGGGTTACCGGATCAGTCTGCTCACGGCGCTGATTCCGCCGCTGGTGGTGGTGATCGGGGTACCCAACTGTATTTATTTCCTGAATAAATTCCATGTAGCCTGGAACGACAGCGGCCGGAAAAAGGAATCACTGGTGGCCATGGTGGACAAGATGGGGATCGTAACCCTGTTCTGCAACGTGGCTGCGGCCATCGGGTTTGCGGTATTTGCCCTGACCAAGAGCCAGATCCTGAAAGAATTCGGGCTGGTAGCCGGTATCAATATCATGGCCCTGTTTTTCATTTCCCTGATCCTTATTCCGGCGGTGCTGAGTTACCTGCCGGCACCTAAGACCCGGCATACCCGCTACCTGGTTAATCCGAGGCTCAACCGCTGGCTTGACCGACTGGAACGCTGGTCGCTGAATCACCGCAAACTGATTTATACCATTACAACTGTTTTAGTGGTTGCTTCCGTACTGGGAATCATGCGGCTGAAAAGTGAAGGGTTTATTGTGGACGATCTCCCGAAATCCGACAAGATTTATACGGATCTGAAATTTTTTGAACAGCATTTCAAAGGGGTGATGCCACTGGAAATCGTAGTGGACACCCGGAAAAAACAGGGCGTGACCCGCAGTCTCGCCAACCTGGAAAAAATTGACAGTTTTTCCCGTTACCTCTCCCGGATTCCGGATATCGCACGCCCGCTCAGTATCGCGGAAGGGCTCAAATTTGCCAAACAGGCTTTTTTTGAAGGGGATCCTTCCAGTTACAGTATGCCATCCGGTTATGATCTGCCGGCACTGGCACAGTACCTCAGTTTTAAGGGAGACAGCAGCGGCAATAAATCCTCTCTTGCCAAACTGGTAAGCAGTTTTATGGACAGTACCAAACAACAGGCCCGGATCAGTGTAAATATGGCCGATATCGGCAGTGCCCGTTTGCCGGGTTTACTGGACAGTATACAGCTTAAAGCCGAACAGATTTTCAATGCAGACAGCCTGGAAGCCCTGAAGGCAGATGCAGCAACCCGGGAGGCCAACAAGGGTGACAGTACCTGGGGCCGGCGGACACATGGCATTCAGCTAACCGGCACCAGTGTGACTTTTCTGGAGGGCAGCAGATTCATTATCAGTGGTTTAAAAGACAGTATCTTCTGGGCTTTTTTACTGATTGCTGCCTGTATGCTTTATCTTTTCCGGTCGGCCCGGATCCTGCTCTGCTCCCTGATTCCGAATATTATTCCCCTGATGATCACAGCCGGCGTGATGGGCTGGGCAGGGGTACCTCTTAAACCTTCTACCGTACTGGTTTTCAGCGTGGCGTTGGGGATTGCGATTGATGTTACGATCCGTTTCCTCGTGAATTACAAACAGGAGCTGCCTATTTTTAACTACGACCTGAAAACCACTGTAATAGAAACAATTCACAGCACCGGTATCAGTATTATTTACACTTCCATGGTGCTGATTGCGGGCTTTGTCATTTTCTATTTCAGCAATTTTGGCGGTACGAAGGCGCTTGGCTGGCTGACCTCCCTGACCCTGATCACGGCAACCTTCACCAACCTGGTGCTTTTGCCGGCCATTCTTATTTCTTTTATCCGGGTAAAAAAATAGCCTATTTCCTTACTTTTACGGGGCAACTGCGGCAAAATCCCGCCCCGGAGAGCAGCAATTAGTTTTTATTAATTGTCAAAGAGTTGTCGGACAGGACCGGTCTGAAATCCGGACCGGAAAAATGGGGCGGGAACGTTTGCAAAAAATCCGTGCTTTTTTGAGATTTTCGCACAAGGTTTTTATAATTTCAGGCCCCCTTGTACCCTGAGGGTTAGGGTGCCTGGATTTCAATTACATACTAAAACAAAATGCAAATGAGAAAACTGTATCTACTCCTTTTGGGAGTTGTGTTATTTGCCACGCAGGCAATGGCGCAACGAACCATTACCGGTAAGGTCACTGATGAAAAAGGCAATCCCCTTGCCAATGTATCAGTGTTAGTAAAAGGAACATCCGTTGGCACCAGTTCCGGTGCGGATGGTTCTTTCTCCCTGACGGTTCCCGCTAATGGCAGAATATTGGTTGTATCTTCTGTGGATATGATCACACAGGAAATCAATATCGGTACACAGACTGTGATCAACGTAACGCTGAAAGGGGATGAAAAGATCATGCAGGAAGTTGTGGTTATTGGATATGGAACGCAAAGGAAAAAGGATATGGTTACGGCCTTTGGTAAAATTGATCCTTCAACCGTTGCTCCGCTGGTATCTCCCAGTATTGACAAACAACTCGGAGGCCGGACGGCCGGTCTGCAGGTAACCAACCCCAGTGGTCTGGTGAATCAGCCCCCCCGGATCCGTATCCGCGGTACGAACTCTATCAACGGAAGCAGCGCACCGCTGATTGTGCTCGACGGAGTACCCATTTCTTCCGGTGGTTTTGCCGGTTTTACCAATGATAACCTGCTGGCCAATATCAACCCGGCCGATATTGAATCCATTGACATATTAAAAGATGGTGCTGCTACAGCCATCTACGGATCTCAAGGAAGTGGTGGGATAATTCAAATCACCACCAAGAAAGGTCGTTCCGGTCGTCAGAATTTCAACTACAGCGCCACTTTTGGTTTCTCCAAACCCCTCAGCCGTTTTGATCTGCTGAATGCACAGGAGTTTGTAACCATTGCGAATGAAAAGCTGAATAATGCCAGTGCCACAGGCGGCCGTGCGTTTATGAACAGTGAGAATACGAATACAGACTGGCAGGACCAGGTATTCCGTCCTACCGGCTCTGCGACTACACATAACCTTTCATTTGACGGCGGGAATGACCGGACTACTTACTATATGTCCTTCAACTACCGCTACCAGGAAGGGTTGGTTAAAACCAACACTACAGAGAACTATAATATCCGCGCCAATATTGAGCACAAAGTGAACAAGTGGCTGAAGATTACGAACAACATCACACTTGCCCGGTCTTTTGATAAAGATCAGAACAACGGAGGTAATGCGCTTTCCGGTAGCGTAGCAGCCGCCTTAAGAGCACTGCCCAATGTGCGGGTAATGAATCCTGCTCTTCCGCAATTTGATTTTTACAATATTACAACGGATGGTGCGGCTCTTGGTTCTGATGCCAATACCCGCCTGATCGAGAACAACTATGTGAATATTGCCTATGTCCTGGCCAAGAATAAATTCCGTTCCAAAAAGCACCGGGTGATTGACAATTTCACAATTGATATCAAGCCCACCAAGTGGCTTACCCATACCACCAAAATCGGGATTGACTTCATTACGCTGGATGAATTTTTCCGCCAGGATGCCAAACACGGGGATGGCCGCAGCGTATCAGGCCGGGTGAGTAATCAGGCTGCTAATTTAATGGCTTGGACGGCACAAGATTATATAAATTTCAATAAATCCATTAGTAATCATAACTTTAGTGGAACTTTGGGTATTGAAGCCAGAAGCGCAGAAAGCAACAACTTCTCCGCATCGGGTACCAATGTAGCTGATGCTTTTTTCCAGCAACAGAACGTTATCAGTGGTAGTTATGTAACCCAGCTCTCAGGTGGTGGATATTCGGAAGGTTCTGGCTACTTCTCTTATTTTAGTCGGTTTAACTATGACTATGCTGGACGCTATTTATTTTCAACCAGTTTCCGCCGCGACGGTCTCTCAAAATTTGCAAAAGCGAACCGCTTTGGTAACTTTCCAAGTCTTGCATTTGGATGGCGGGTATCCCAGGAAAAATTCTGGACCGGTGGTATAGAAAAAGTGATTACTGACCTGAAGTTCCGGACTTCCTGGGCGAAGGTTGGTAATACAGAAATACCCGGGGGCAATTTCCCTTATTTGAATCTGTATGGGGTGGCCCCCTATGGTGCGATCAGCGGTATTGCCGCTTCACAGTCGGGTAATGCCAACCTGAAATGGGAAACCAATGAAAAATTTGATTTCGGGGTGGATATCTCCTTCCTGAAAGACCGGATTACAATGGTATTTGACTACTTCAAGAATAAGAACAATAACCTGGTAATGGGGGTGCCCTATCCTCCTTCCCTGGGTATTCCGAACAACCAGATCTTCCAGAATATCGGTTCTATGGAGAACAAGGGTTTTGAGTTTACCCTCAATGTCAGCCCGGTTAAATCCAAAGACTTTGACCTGGATCTGAGTTTCAACTACACCAGCCAGAAAAACAAAATCCTGTCTCTGCCCGGAGGAAATGACATTATACAGTCTAACGGAACCGGTAACTATAACGTACTGCGTGTGGGTCAGCCCTTCAATGCCTTGTATGGGTATGAGTTTGCCGGGGTGAACTCCAGCAATGGTAACCCGGTGTATGTTAAAGCCGACGGTACCCTGCTGATGGGTAATATCAATAATAGCAGCTATTTCGGTATTGCTGACCTGAACAGTTCTGTGATTGGTTCTGCAGGAAGCCTGGCCGGTACCGACCGGAAGATCCTGGGTAACAGCCTGCCGACCTATTACGGTGGTGTTACGGTGAATGCCCGTTACAAGCAATTTACCGTTGACATGTTGTTCCGTTATTCCGGCGGCAACAAGATCATGAATATCACCCGCCAGGAATCTTTGCTGAACCAGGGCTTTATGAACAATGGACGCGAGATCATGCAACGCTGGCAGAAGCCCGGTGATGTCACCAATGTACCCCGTCTCTGGTACAACCGTGACAACTTCACCAACCTGAACCAACAGGCTTCAACCCGTTTTGTGGAGAAAGGTGATTTTGTCCGTTTCGACAACCTGGCTATCAACTATTCAGTGAATCCCGAACTGCTCGAGCGTCTGTTCAAATCCGCGGTTAAATCCTTCCGCTTCTTTGTACAGGGTCAGAACCTGTTCGTGATCACTGACTATACCGGTATTGACCCGGATAATATTGACGTAAGGGGACTGGACTATAATACTATTCCCCCGGCAAGGACAGTATCCTTCGGCGTTAATATCGGCTTCTAATTGATAACCTGAAAAAAAGAAACTATGCAAATCAGAAATATCACAGCAATCTTACTGGCCGGGGGTTTGTTACTGGGCTCCTGCCAGAAAAAGGTACTGGAACTCCAGTCCTTTACCAACCCGTCGGATGAGTCGGCCTTTGCCACACCCGATGCCTGCCAGTTATCTGTTTATGGGGTGTATGATGCCGCCCAGTCCGGCTTCTATCTCGGTGGTGCCGTGCGCGGTTATCCTTTTGGAGCTGCCAATATCGAACAGGGGGATATGCGCGGAGAGGACATGCTGAACCAGGCAGCCTTCTACCAGATCACCTATGAGGCCACCTATAACAATGCCTCTCCCAATAACGGCTTTATGTTCCAGACCATTTACTCCATGGTGAACAAAGCCAACCTGACGATTGACGGGGTAAAGGGCGCTGCCGGCAAAGGGGTGATCAGCACCGCCAAAGCGCTTGAATACGAAGCGGAATGCCGTTTCCTGCGGGCTATGGGTCATCATGAACTGGTGATTAATTTTGCCCGTCCTTATGCAGATAACAATGGCGCCAATCCCGGCATTATCTATCGTGACTTCGCGGTGAAAGATCAGCCGACGGCTGATTCTGCCAAGAATGTAAAACGTTCGGCATTCACCGTGGCCACAACATATACAAAGATCCTGGCCGATCTGGATTTTGCGGAAACCAATCTGCCCGCTTCTTCTATCGTAAACAATGCGGGAACTGCGATCAAAACATTCCGCCCCACCAAAGCCGCTGCCATCGCCCTCAAAATGCGGGTGAAGATGCATATGCGTGACTGGGCCGGTGTGATCACGGAAGGGAATAAGATTGTTCCTGCCAGTGCTCCCTTTGTAAGCCCGATTGGCGGATGGACCCTGAATGCCACTGTTGACGGAGCCTACGGAAGTGCAACCAGCAATGAGAATCTTTTCTCCATTAAAAACGACGCTACTGATAACCCCCAGGTTAATGGTGCCCTTCCCCAGATGCTGGGAGATCCGGCGCTTGGCGCCCGTGGCCTGGTACGTGTAAGCCCGGTACTCTGGAGTGATCCGGAGTGGCTTTGCACCGACCTGCGTCGCTCTACTTTATACCGCACATCCGGCAGTCCGGTTAACGCTATTTATACGGTTAAATACCGTGATTACCTGAACTCCTCCGATGCGGCTATCCAGATCCGTTATGCCGAAGTATTGCTGATCCTGGCTGAAGCAGAAGCCCGCCAGGCAGCCGGTACCAGTGTGTCGGCCCGCGGACTGGCCCTGCTGAATGCGGTACGCAACCGGGCGGTAACTGATCCGGCTCAGCAGTTTACGCTGGCGAGCTTTGCCAATAAGAATGCCCTGATTGCCGCTATCCTGAAAGAAAGAAGGATTGAACTGCTGGCTGAAGGAAAGCGCTGGGGTGACCTGCATCGTCTGGCCCTGGATCCTGATTTCGCACCGATCGCCGGTGGTGGTATTCCTTCCAAAGTTGGTTCCGGTGGCGCTACAGCCGCTATGTTCAACTGTGCCGGTGCCACTTTCACCCGTTCAGTACAGGCGATTCCCTATGCCAATTTCCGGTTTATCTGGCCCATCCCGATCGAGGAAATTCAGCAAAATCCGAACTACGATCAGAATCCCGGTTATTAAACTAACCCGGTTGATGATAAATAAAAGAGGCTGCCTTTGGCAGCCTCTTTTATTATGTCCGATTTCGAGCGCAGCAGGGATAAAGGCAAGGTTCCTCACTATGTTCCCGCACTTTCAGCTCCGGCAAGAAAAAAAATTAGGCATCCTCTCGATCTCACACCGGCTTCTGCGAGCAGGGCAAATAGTAAGGTTCCTCACTATGTTCCCGCACTTTCAGCTCCGGCAAGAAAAAAATATAGGCACCCTCTTGATCTCACACCGGCTTCTGCGAGCAGGGCAAATAGTAAGGTTCCTCACTGCGTTCGGAATGACAGGGAAAAAATTAAAATAAAGGGATAAGATTTC
The DNA here is from genome assembly GCA_014879565.1 of Chitinophagaceae bacterium. GTDB lineage: Bacteria > Bacteroidota > Bacteroidia > Chitinophagales > Chitinophagaceae > JJ008. The sequence continues at coordinate 67,817 of JACSRW010000029.1, read as the reverse complement.
TCGCTTCGCTCGAAATCCTTGTCTAAAAGCGTTTCTTTAAGTATTCGGGTGGCCATCGTCCACAAACTCTTGCATTTAAAAAAAGCCAGTGAGGATTTTGTTTTTTTATCAGTATTTCTTTCTTTTCACGATTCCATTTTTTTAGCTCTTTTTCTCTCGCTATAGCAACATTAATATATCTAAAGGACTCGTAATAGATGAGGTTATAACAAAAATATCTTCCGGCAAATGTACCCCTCCTGCCCCTGTTCCCCCAATGTTCATTCAAACGTGCCTGTAAATTATTTGTCACACCAATATACAAAGCGGATCTACCTGGGTTGGTTACAATATAAACAAAGTAAGCTCTTTCTGAAGTACACATAGGCCTGGTTTTATATACCCAAAATTGAATAGCTAATCAAACCCACCCATGTGTTTTTCAACAATAAATGATGTGAAAAAAACGGGGCATTACTGAGATTTCGAGCGAAGCGAGAAAACTTACCCTTCCCTCCCCCCCAGAGAAATTATCATCCGGAGCAACGCGAGGGAAATTCAACTCCCGTAAAAAACTTTTATCGCACATCGTGAGGGAAATTAGCCCGCTATATAAACTGCTTACTGCAGCAGTGTGGGAAATGCCAGGGAGGAAGTTTCCGCACTGTTTTATTCCAGTTTCAATGAAGAAATAAGGTTACTCTCTTCGTTTCCGTACCTCCTTTAAAAGCAAGGGATAAAGGCAAGGTTCCTCACTTCGTTCGAAAAGACAAGACAGAGAAGGAATAGTAAAAAGGGATAAGATTTCTCGCTTCGCTCGAAATCAAAAAAGGGCATCTCCATAAAGAGACACCCTTTTCCTTCATTCCTTACTTCCTTTTCAGGGAAGCAGTTCACTGAGTTTGGCCTCCAGTGCCGCTCCGCGTAGGGATTCAGCAATGATCTTTCCCTCGGGATCTATGAGTACATTATAGGGTATCCCCTCGATTCCGTAAAGCGGTACCACCGCGCTGTTCCAGAACTGCAGGTCACTGATATGCGACCAGGTAAGCTGATCGTCTTTGATCGCCTTTAACCAGGCTTCTTTCTGACCGGGACGGTCAAGCGATACTCCCAGAATGGTGAAGTTTTTATTTTTAAACTTCTGGTAAGCGTTCACCACATTCGGGTTTTCCTGGCGACAGGGCACACACCAGCTTGCCCAGAAATCTACCAATACATATTTACCCCTGAAGGAACTGAGTTTGATTTCTTTTCCATTTGGATCGGGCAGTGCAATCTCCGGGGCGGTTTGACCTACCAGCCGGGCATGCGGATTATTTTGCTTGTCCAGCATGGCTTTGATACCTGCCAGTCCTTTATGTGAAGGATGGGAGGCAGCCAGTTCGTTCACCAGTTTGGTAACCTCTTCGTTGCTGACAGGTAACAGACCAAGACCCTGATTATTAGCCGAGCTCTGGTAATAACCGAGGATCAGCATGGTCAGCGCCGGGTTCTTACTTTCTTTTATCGCTTTCTCTGCAAAGGTTTTCAGTTCTGTTGCTATAGCCAGTCCTTTTGTATTCAGCGGCGCGTAAAGACTGTCCGCTGCCTGTAACTTCCGCAGCGAATCGGCCTGCCGGCCCAATTCAAAAATGCCCTGCAGGCGTGTATTGAATCCGGTCATAAAATCCTTGAGCTGCTGACTGTTTTCTGACCCTTTAACTTCATATGATTCTACAAACTGATTGTTTTCCTTGCTGAATACGGCATTGAGTGTAAGAGACGATACATCATTGATCACCGCCGCTATCGGATACATGTTCTGATCCAGACGGAGATTATATACCCGGGCCTCCCCGGCCACCGCCTTCAGAGAATAACTGCCGTCTTTCCCGATCTCGGCCGAATCCACCGCGCTGGCCTGCATAGTGGCCATGGGCACTTCCTCCAGGTAGATCATACGGGCGGTATTATTGGTGATCTTGCCCTTCACAACAAAGCGTTTGGCCCCCTTGTCGTTTTTGCAGGCTGTCAGCAGGGAGAGCAGGAACAGCACCGGGATGAGTCGTATCATTATTTTGTGTTTAATTTTTCGCTGAGCAGCTGGTTGGTCAGTTTGGGGTCGGCCTTGCCTTTTGTTTGTTTCATCACTTCGCCCACAAACAGGGAGAGTAATCCCTTTTTCCCCTTTTTATATTCCGTCACTTTATCTGCCAGTTTTTCAAGTACGGCATCAACTACCGCTGCAATTTCACCGGCATCTGATTGCTGGAGCCAGTTATTTTTTTCTGCCAGATCCGCCGGATCGGCATCCGGCTCCTGCAGAAGTGCCGGAAAGAGACGGGATGAAGCCATGGAAAAGCTGATTTTGCCACTACCCACCAGCGATACCAGGGCGGCCAGTTTGGCGGGCGACAGGGGGAAACCGCTTATCTCCCGGTTATTTTCATTCATCCAGTTTTTTACAGGACCCAGTAACCAGTTGGCAACAGCCTTGCTGTCTGTTGTCAGTCCGATCACCTGCTCAAAATAATCGGATAATTCTCTCTCTTCGGTAAGTACGGTTGCATCGTATTCAGAAAGCCGCAGATCCTGGCAGTAATACCGGATACGTTGCTCCTGTAAGGCCGGAAGAGATGCCTTTATCCGGGAAATAAACTCTTCGCCCAGATCAAAAGGAGGCAGATCCGGATCGGGGAAATATCGGTAATCATCCGCGTCTTCTTTTTCACGAATGGGGAATGTGGTGCCCGTATTGGCATCAAAACTCAGGGTTTGCTGGCGGATGGTTTCTCCATTTTCAAGGGTGCTGATCAGTTTCTCCGCCACTTCATCAATGGCCTTTTTTACATTCCGGATGGAATTGAGGTTTTTCACTTCTACCCGTGTACCCAGGCGGTTCTCCCCTTTTTTGCGGACAGAGATATTGGCATCACAGCGCAGACTGCCCTCTTCCATATTGCCATCACAGATTTCGAGATAACGAACAAGCTTGCGGATTTCCGTGAGATAGGCAAAAGCTTCCGCGCTGCTGCGGATATCGGGTTCGGTGACGATTTCTATCAGCGAGGTACCGGCCCTGTTGTAATCCAGCGCGGTAAAAGCATGATCCATATCATGCAGACTCTTCCCGGCATCTTCTTCCAGGTGAATCCGGTTGAGGCGGATATCCTTTGTTCCTTCCGCCGTCTTTATGGTGATATAACCTCCCTTACAAATGGGCGTGGTATGCTGGGAAATCTGGTAGCCCTTGGGCAGGTCGGGATAGAAATAATTCTTCCGCGCGAAATAGTTCTTTCTTTCAATCTCACAGTGACAGGCCAATCCCATTTTCACCGCGTATTCCACGGCTTTCCGGTTCATTTTGGGCAGGGTGCCCGGATGGGCCAGGGTTACCGGACTGACATGTGTATTCGGCTCGGCCCCGAAGGCAATGGAATCACCACAGAATAACTTGCTTTCCGTAAGTAACTGGGCATGCACTTCCAGTCCCACCACTATTTCGTACGATTCATTTACAGACATGAGGAAGGGCAAAAATAGCGGATTTGACGGAGACAGGAGTATGGAGCGGGGAGACGGGAGTACGGAGCATGAAAAAACGCGAAGATTTTTTATATATGCAATCTTCGCGTTTACTTTTTATTCAGTTTGCCAGTAGCTAATATCTGCTAACTCCAGGTTACCGGCTCCCGTCTACCGACTCATGTCTACATACTACTCATAATTCTGCTGTCTTAATCTTCCTCGGCATCCTCACCTCTATATGCTGTGTCTTACCGGCACGCTGGAGTTTAACCATAACAGAAGGTTTATCCTTGCTTTCTTTCATCAGTTTCACAATATCATCGGTACTGTTAACGGCCTTGCCTTCCACATCGGTGATAATATCCCCTGTTTTTATACCCGCTTTGGCCGCATTGCTTTCCTCCTCCACCTCAATCACTTTTACACCCTTGCCTTCATCGGTATCCTGCACAGACAAACCCAGTTTGGGGCTATTGCCCGACCAGCTCCAGGACTGCCCCGGTCCGCTGAACTCACGTAATTTTTGGAGTTCCTGCATTTTCGGGATCATAACTTTGAAATCCCGGTTAAAATCATCCATACGGAATTCCATAGGTCCGGTACCGGACAAATTCATCCCGTTCCATCTCCATTTTCCCAGTTCGGCCGTTGCTTTTTGCTCCTTCCCATCCCGAAGCCAGGTCACACTTACTTTATCACCGGGTTTGTGCTTTCCGATGAAGGCCGTAAGATCATCCGGTGTTTCGATCTTAGTATCTCCCATTTTCGTAATGATATCCCCTTCCTTCAACCCGATTTTTTCAGCGGCGGTTTCATCTGTTACACTCATTATCCGGGCGCCCTTTTCATCTTTTTCGGTTCCGACACCCAGCATGGCGCGGTTATTATCCGAACCCGAAAAAGTCCAGGCACCTCTGCCGGGACTGCTGAAAGTCAGGGCCTCCACATCTTTCAGATTGTTCAGTTTTACCTTAATGTCCTCTTCTTTGAACTCTTCAAGGGGTTTGCCGTTGATGGTCACTTTATCATTATTGATCTCCACGACAATCTTGTCTGTCTTACCGCCTTTACGGGTAATGATAATCTGCTGCACATCCTTTTTTTCCTTCGGTTTTTCCGTTACCTCCTTCTGGGCCAGCAGGCCAAGCGGTGCCATCAGTCCGAGCAGGAGCCATGTCTTCAGAGCATTGATACGCATAAAATTTGTTTTATGATTTAAGTACGTTGAGTTTCGTAGATCAAATATAAAGCAATTTCCGGAAATACGAAATGTTTCGGAAATGTTAAAAGGGTTTACTTCGCACAGATTTCATAAGTAAGCGCCGGATGCTCATCCACGATTTCCTCCCCGATATAACACATGCCGCACTTCTCCAAAACCCGGACGGAAGCCCGGTTACCGGGCATGGCCCTGCCCACAATCCGCTGCAAACCTGCCACTTCCAGTCCAAAACGGACCGATGCCTGTGCTGCTTCTGTTGCATACCCCCTGCCCCAGGCTGTCTGAAAAAAGCGGTATCCCAGGTCGGTTTCCTTTCGTTCCGGACGGTATTTGAGACCGCACCAGCCGATAAATTCATTCGTTTCCGTAAGCTCAACGGCCCATCTTCCATACCCATAGCGGATATACTGGGGCAGAATCACCTGCTGCAAAACCTCCTCCCCGTGTACGATATCCCGTACCGGGTCACCGGTATAGCGGGTCACTTCCGGATCTTCATTAAGCCGGTAAATAAGGGCTCCTTCCCCGGGTTCAAAAGTCCGTAGCAACAGACGGTTGGTTTTAATTATTACCGGCATGACAAAAAGTAGTTTTACTAACCCGAAAGTAGTATTGGGGGTTAACGAAAAAGCAGGAAAATTTGCAGGTCAAACCTTATCCGTATGGTCTATATACTGCCCGTGACAATTATGCTGCTTTGCCTGGTAGCAATCATCTGGTGTCTCCGTATATACCGGGAGAACCGCCTGCAGGAAAAGCAGCAGCGCAAGTACCGCGAGGATAATGATATACGCTATTTCCGCTGAATTCAGAGCAGGCTTTTGACCGCCTCAATCACCGCGTTCAGTCCGCCGGCCTCCTGTCCGCCGGCTGTTGCCAGGGTCTTCTGTCCGCCGCCGCCGCCTTTGATCAGGGGGGCCACTTTTTCTTTGATGATCTTGCCGGCATCCAGTCCTTTGGCGGCTACCACCGTTTCAGATAATCCAACCGCCACATAGGGTTTGCCCCCGATATTGGCGCCGAGCACTACCAGGTGATCCCGGAGATGATTTTTCAGATCCAGGCAGAGTTTTTTCAGGGCATCCGCACTGCCCACTTCCACGATATCGCCGATAAAATTGATGCTGTTGATTATTTCATCTTTCTGCAGCAGTTCATTCCGGATACCCACCAGCTGCCGGGCTTCCAGCGCTTCAGCATGTTTCCGCAAATCACTGTTTTCCGCCTGCAGATTTTCGATGGCTTTTTGCAGGTCTTTCGGGTTTTTCAGGGTTTCACGCAACTGGCTGATCAGCTGTAACTGGCTGTTGATATATGCTTCGGCCTGTAACCCGCAAACCGCTTCCACCCGCCGTACGCCGGCGGCCACGGCCGATTCACTGAGGATTTTAAACAGACCCAGTTCACCGGTATACCCCACATGGGTACCCCCGCATAATTCCACAGAATAGGCCGGATCTATGATCACCACCCGTACTGTATCCCCGTATTTCTCCCCGAACAGGGCCATGGCCCCGAGCTGCATAGCTTCCTCCTTCGGCATGGATTTTATGACCACGGGAATATTCTCCCGGATCTTTTCATTCACGATGGCTTCAATCCGGGCCATTTCCTCATCCGTCACTTTGGCAAAATGGGAGAAGTCGAAACGAAGTCTTTCTTCATTCACCAGTGAACCTTTCTGGGCCACATGGGTACCCAGCACTTTGCGCAGCGCCGCATGCAGGAGATGGGTAGCCGAGTGATGCAGGGTGGTTTCTTTTCTGCGGGCGGCATCCACTTTTGCCGTGACTTCACCGGATACATCATCCGGCAGTACTTCCGTGAAGTGAATAATCAGGTCATTGTCTTTTTTAGTATCCGTTACCGCCACATCCGTACCATTAATAGTCAGCCAGCCCTTGTCTCCTACCTGTCCGCCGCTTTCGGCATAAAAGGGCGTTTCTTCCAGCACCAGCTGATAGCCTTCCTTTCCTTTGGCTTTCACTTTCCGGTATTTCAGCAGTGATGTCTTTGTTTCCAGGGAATCATAGCCCACAAAGCGGTTGCTGCCAATCTTGCATTCCACCCAGTCACCGGCATCCACAGTGGTAGCCGCGCGGCTCCGGTCTTTCTGCTGCTGCAATGCTTTATTAAAACCTTCCAAATCAACCGTCCAATCAACTTCCTTTGCCATTAATATTGTCAAATCAATAGGAAATCCATATGTATCATATAATTCAAATGCAAACTCTCCATTTATAATATTAGTGCCAGATACTTTTTTAAAGTTTTCCAAATCAAAAGAAGGTTGTTGTCCATCACCAGTATGGATAATAGGTATTCCGCTAGTTTCATTTCCTACCCAAACTTCTGATGAAGTTGGATATCTTTTTATTGTATTAATATAATTGAAAAACCGGTTTATCCCCTTATCTAAAGTGCGCAGAAAAGCGTCTTCTTCTTCTCTGACCACTTTGCTCACAAAATCCACCTGCTGCTGCAATTCAGGAAATACATCCGCGAACTGCGCCGCCAGCACGGGCACCAGTTGGGTGAGCAACGGCTGTTTATAATCGAGATAGGAGAAATAATACCGCACAGCCCGGCGCAGAATCCGCCGGATCACATAACCGGCCCCGGTATTCGAAGGCAGTTGTCCGTCGGCAATGGTAAAACTGATGGCCCGGATATGGTCGGCAATCACGCGGAAGGCCACCGCCTGTTTGCTGTCGCCGGCATCATATTTTTTGCCGGTAATCTTTTCCGTTACCCCGATGGTCCCGGAGAAAATATCTGTGTCATAATTGGACGTCTTGCCCTGCAGCACACGTACCAGCCTTTCCAGTCCCATACCGGTATCCACATGGCAGGCGGGCAACGGTTCCAGGCTGCCGTCTTTTTTCCGGTTGTACTGGATAAATACATTGTTCCAGATCTCGATTACCTGGGGATGGTCTTTGTTGACCAGCATATGTCCGGGTACCCTGGCCCTTTCTTCATCCGAACGAAGATCCACATGGATCTCACTGCAGGGACCACAGGGGCCCGTATCTCCCATTTCCCAGAAATTATCCTTTTTATTGCCGAATACTATCTGGTGAAAGGGATCGGGTAAAATCTTCTTCCATTTTTCCAGCGCCACTTTGGAAGCCGGCAGTTTTTCTTTTTCATCTCCTTCAAATACCGTGGCATAAAGACGGCTCTTGTCAATTTTATATACTTCCGTCAGCAGTTCCCAGCTCCAGTCTATTGCTTCATCTTTAAAATAATCCCCGAAACTCCAGTTCCCCAGCATTTCAAACATGGTATGGTGGTAGGTATCCACACCCACTTCTTCCAGGTCATTGTGTTTTCCGCTCACCCGCAGGCATTTCTGGGTATCGGCCACTCTTTTCCAGGGAGCAGATTTATTGCCCAGGAAATAATCCTTAAACTGGTTCATGCCCGCGTTGGTAAACATCAGGGTGGGGTCATTTTTAACCACTATGGGGGCGGAGGGGACAATTTCGTGTCCCTTTGAACGGAAAAACTCGAGGAAAGCCTTGCGGATATCTGCGCTGGTCATCATACATTAACCGGGTTGGGTTGATTTTTGCCTTTTAACGGGCTATATTTGTCGGCCTTCGCGGGGCTTCACCGGTTGTCCGGACGGGCACCCGCGGGGCTGGCAAAGGTAACTTATTCGGGTGGCAAAACGGTTTGCAAGGCTTGCCCAATGAAAAAAATCAAGTACTACTATAACACCAATACCCTCCGGTACGAAAAACTGGAAACGCCCCTCCGGGTAAAACTGCTGCGGGTATTCGGATTTGTAGCCGCTGCTCTGGTAACCGCCGGCCTGATTTCCTATGCCGCCTTCCAGTTTATCGGTTCTCCCAAAGAACGGCTGCTGCAGCTGGAAAATAAAAATCTGAAAGACAATTATTACGATCTGCTGGAAGAATTGCAGTCTGTACAGAGCCAGATGAAAGAACTGGAAAAGCGGGATAATGATGTGTACCGGGCCATTTTTGAGGCCAATCCCATCCCCGACAGCGCCCGGGCCAAAGAGCTGGAGAACAAACTGGAGATTGCCAAAGTGGAAAAGCTCCGCGATCACCAGCTGGTGGCTTCTATCAACAATACCCTGAATAACCTGATAAGCCGGATCACCGCGCAGAAAAAATCATATGATGAGGTGGATGGCCTGGTGAAAAACAAGGCCAACCTGCTGGCCCGTACCCCGGCCATTCAGCCGGTCAGCAACAAGGACCTGAACCGGATCGCTTCTGGTTTCGGGTACCGGATTGACCCGGTGTACAAAACCCCGAAATTCCATGCCGGGCTTGACTTTACCGCACCTACGGGCACCCCTATTTATGCCACGGCAGATGGTACGGTAACCACAGCCGGTAATACAGGCAATGGATATGGCAATCACGTAATCATTAACCATGGTTATGGTTATGAAACGCTCTACGGCCATATGGTGCGGGTAAAAGCCCGTAACGGACAGGCCGTAAAACGCGGGGAAGTGATCGGCTGGGTGGGCAGTACGGGTAAATCCACCGGCCCCCACTGCCATTATGAAGTGCATAAAAACGGGGTGGATATGGACCCGATCTACTTTTTCTACAACGATCTGACCCCCGAGCAGTTTGACCTCATTCTCAAAAAAGCGGCCGCCAGCAACCAGAGTTTTGACTGAGCCGGTCTGCTTGAATCGCCAGTTTTCCACAGCCCTTCCTGAGCCCCTTCCACTGGCCCTTTCTTTGCTATTTTTACAAATCAGGTATGGCAAAAAAGATACTGCAACAGATCGCGTTTGACTTTGGTTCTTTTGAAGAACCGGCGGATAAAACGGAATCCCTTCCCGTTGCGGTGACCCCTTTGCCGGAACTACCACAAGAGGAATTGCCTGAACCGGAACTTCCAGAACCGGAGATGCCCCGCGCCATGGCCATGGCGGAGGAAAGACCGGCGCCCTATGTCAAAAGCAGTCCCCGCCCGGCTGCTGTAAAAGGGAAAAGAGGCCGCCGTTCACTCAAAGACATCGCCCTCAGCGCCGACCTGATCCAGGTGCCGGAGGACGAGATCCTTTTCAAAAAACAATATTACTCCATTGGGGAAGTAGCCGGAATGTTCCGGGAAAACCAGTCCCTGATCCGTTACTGGGAAACAGAGTTTGACATTCTCCAACCCCGTAAGAACCGTAAAGGCGATCGTTTTTTCCGCCCGGTGGATATCAAAAACCTGGTGCTGATCTATGACCTGCTGCGTCGCCGCAAATTCACTATTGAGGGGGCCAAGGATTACCTGAAGAAGAATAAAAAGGCCGAAGAAAAGTTCGCCGCCATCCGTTCTCTGCAAAAAATGAAAAGCTTCCTGCTGGAACTCAAAGCAAGTTTGTAAAAGTCCTGCAACTTTAACGATTCCTGCCTCATCTCCTCACTGACCTGTCTTAATTTTACGGCGCCGGAATAAACGGCTTATAAAATAAACCTGTATATGAAAAAATGGATATGCCTGTTCCTGGTTTTACCGGTATCAGCCGCCCTTTTTGCCCAGCAACCCTATGAAGTACTGGTGGAAAGACCGGCGGAAAAAAGCCTGAAAGGGATCATCAACAGGCAGGTTTTACTGGCAGATACTACATTCAAATGGTATGCGGAGAACCTGAAGGGTTATACACCCCGTCCCGATGCGGTATCCGGCCTGCAGTTACATAAAGACTCCCTGCACCTGCTTGTCTTTATGGGTACCTGGTGCGAGGATTCTCATTTTGTGATTCCGAAATTTTATGCATTGACGGACGCGGCGGGTTTCCCGGATAAACAAATCAGCCTGATCGGGGTGGACCGGGCCAAAAAAACATGGGGCAACCTGGCAGAAGCCCTGCAGGTGCAGAATGTACCTACAATTATCGTCATGAAAAACGGCAGGGAACTGGGCCGCGTAGTGGAATATGGCAAATATGGCCTGTACGATATGGACCTGGCGGAGATCCTGAAAAAAGCCGCCAACTGATCAGGGTATCATCCGTACATCAGTGCTGGCCCCGGCCAGTTCAATCTTCATTTCTTCCAGGGTACGCAGAACGGTGAGGTTCACCTCCTGTTTTACTTTCAGAAATTCAGTCCAGGCAATGGGATGCGTATAATAATCCGAACTCACCACCATGGCGGTGGACGTTATATCGGTAAGGGCTAAATTGAACTCCGCGATTTCCGGTCTTTTTAAAATTTCCTGCAGCTTTCCGAGAAATTGTTCGAGTGCAGCCGAAGAGGTTTGCGGTCCCAATTCCAGCCGCAGGTCGGCCCGTCGCTGGGTACGCAGGGAAAGATTATCCAGTATACTGTCCACCATTTGTTTGTTAGGTACGGTTACAAAAGTCTTCTGATCGGTACGAATACGGGTGCTGCGCAACCCTATTTTCTCAACCGTACCGGTTACCGCGTTCACTTTCACCAGGTCACCCATTACAAAGGGTTTGTCGAAGAAAATGATAAAGGACGCGATCAGGTTCTCCAGGCTTTCGCGCAGGGCCAGTGCAATGGCAGCACCCACGATACTCAGTCCCGTGAGCAACCCGCCCACATCCTGTTTGAAGGCATACCGCAGTACCAGCATGATACCGATGATCACCAGGATTACTTTGAAGAAATCCTTGAAAAAAACAATCAGCTGGTTATCGGTCTGGTCGGGGGTGAGATTGGCTTTCCGTTCAAGTATCAGCGCGATAAAATCAATGATACGCAGCAACAGACCGAATAAGGTTACAATGAGAATGATGGTGCCGGCGCTGTGTATGATCTCCTTTATTGTAAAATCATAAATGGTTTCGTTGAGCTGATCCGGGAAATTCAGCTTATAAAGGGCCGCGATGGATACCAGCAGCAGCAGGAACAAACCCAGGGGTTTCACCACGAGACTGGTGAAGGCGGGCTTGTCCACATTTTTCCAGATCCGGCGCACCACTCCGTAAAGCAGGCCGGCGAAATAACGGGAAATGAGTGGCCGGAAGATCCATACAAAACCAATCACAGCAGCTACGATCAGGTAACTGCGTACCGGGTTATCCCACCAGACACGGTTCAGAATATCATTCATGCCAGAAGAGTTGTAAGGGCAAATTTACCAAAACCCTGTTTAAGGGCGGTCAAGCGTATAAATAAGCAGGGCAGCCTGTTTTCCGGCCCCGCCGGGCAGCAGGGCATAGAGCCGGCTGCCGGTGAAATTAAAAGATAGCGCCCCGCGCAGTTCCTCCGGGAGTTTCCACTCATCATAAAGGAAACTTTTCAGCTCATAACGGTAAAGAGTATCCGCTTTTGAGCCATAGATAAACCGGTCGGTTATTTTCAGGTTTTGCCACTGACGGATCTGGATGCTGTTTTTCAGGTACCCGAAATAATCAAAGACCCAGATTCCCGCCAGGGTATCGCAGAGATATACATACTGGTTCACATCGGCAATCTTCACCGGGTTGAGGCTTTTATCCAGCAACAGGCGGAAATCGGCGGTTTCCTGCAACAGGGCGCCATCTTCCCCGATCTTTTTCAGTTTGTTTTCCACTTCATCATACACCCATATCTTATTATCGTACGACTGCGCGATGGCTTTTGCCTGGTAAATATTGCTTTTCCGGAGATCCACTGTATTCACCGGGTTAAGGAAACGGTCGAGCATAACCACGGTGGCATAATCAGGATAATAGAGTAAAACTTTCAGGGGATTGGATACGTCCAGCAGGGAAGCCCTTCCGTACTTACGGATATCGTTAAAGATGGCGGCTGAATCGCCCGAAGCGGTATATTTTTTTACCTGGTTGCGGCTGTTCAGGATATAGACATTATCCAGGTTATCCACTGTAAAGGCGCTGATATCCCCTTCCAGCCGGCGCAGCAAATGAAAACCGGTATCGGCCTGGGCGAAAACACCCACGGCGGATAAACATAACAGCAGTCCCAAAACAAATCGGTTCCTCATGCTTTCCGGATAATTTTATTTTCCTGGCCGGTATAGGATTTCAGCTCCATTTTTTCTCCGTCAAAAACCGCATAGGTGAAATAACGGATCCAGTCACCCAGGTTGATATACCGGCTTTCAGCAGAGAGACGATAATCAATGGGCAAATGGCGGTGTCCGAAGACAAAAAAATCTATATTTTTTTGAAGCAGTATTTCCTTACAATAGATCAGGAGCCATTCTTTCTCTTCCCCCAGAAACACCTCTTCCGTTGATCCGGTCTGGGCCCGGCTGCGGCGGCTCATATAACCGGCCAGACCCATACCCAGCATCGGGGGCAGGATACCGAATAAAAACTGTGAAAAAGGATTGCGGAAAACTTTCTTCAACCGTTTGTAGCCATGGTCGCCTGGTCCCAGTCCGTCGCCATGGCCGACCAGCAGTTTTTTACCATTACGTTCAAATTCTTTCGGTTCAAAGTAAACCGGCATATTGAATTCTTCCCGGAAATAGGTCTTCATCCACATATCGTGGTTGCCCACAAAAAAATGCATGGGTATGCCGGCATCTGCGAATTCGCCGAGTTTGCCGAGCAGGCGTACAAATCCTTTGGGCACAACAGTCCGGTATTCGTACCAGAAATCAAACATATCGCCTGCCAGGAACAGTTCGGCAGTGTCGTCCTTTATTTCATCGAGGAAGCGCACGATCAGTCTTTCCCTTTCCAGGCTGCGGGCATGGTCGGGAGCACCGAGGTGAAAGTCAGAAAGAAAATAGATTTTTTTCGCCGGCATTACGGATTTTTTGAACGCAGGTATTCCAGCATATCCCCGGAGGAAATCACCGGTCTTCCGTTTACATCCCCGCGGTACCAGTAAATCCAGGCCTCCAGTTCCATATCATTGCATACCACCGTGGTGAGTGCCCGGTAATAGTGACTGGTTTCACCGGGTTCTGCAAACACGCCTTCATAATCGTCCAGCTGGCCCATGGCCCAGGAAAACTCCTGCGGGTTGCTGATCTGGTAAAGTTCCCCGCTGATCCAGGCATCGGCATCTGCCGGCACACCGGCGGGAAATTCGCCCATATCGTACAGCTTTCCCTTCACCCGGGCATTGCCTACAAGTGAGAAATAACGGCTCACGTATTCATAGGCCGGGCTCTGGAAACCACTTCGCAGGGATCCGTACACAAAGAGGTTATATACCGTCCTGTTTGTCATATCCTAAAAGTACAAAAGGGAGACGTATTATGCTTCAACGAGAAATAAATAGACTTCTTTGGGGCCATGTACCCCCACCACGAGGGTTTTTTCAATATCAGCGGTTCGGCTGGGACCCGAGGCGAAAGTGATTAGGGAGGGCGGGTTGTTCCCGTATTTTTCTTTCAGCCCCTGCAGGGCGTCTTTAAGATCATATACTACCTGGCTGGTAAAAGCAATGCAGATATGAATGGGAGCATAAACACTGGTGCTGCGGCCACTGGCATTGGCGCTGCTCATCACCACAGAACCTGTTCTGGCAACCAGGTATTCACAGCCGGTAACCGACACATCACAATCGGCGAGCCCTTCTTTCACCAGGCGATCTTCCAGCTGGGGCAATACATCTGCAATAAGGTTCTCTTCCAGGCAATACACTTTTTTCCAGTCCTGTTTACGTACCAGGCTGCCAAGCTGAAAAGCCAGTTCCTGCCGGTTGATACAATACACAAACTTGCCCTGAAGCTGGGTAAACTTTTCCGCAAACTCCACTTCCGCTTCCTGTTTTAAAGGATGATATACAGCCCCGGCGCCTTCTGCCTGCGGAAAGGGCAAAGGCGTTGAATGACTCAACGCCTTGCGGATCCGTTTCAGCATATTCTCTTTGGAAGGAGATATATTCATGAGCGTATTTTATACGGCGGGTACCGGTTCAGGACTGCTGCTGCTTTCACCGGATTTATCTTCTTCCGGCCGGGCCGTCACGGCAGCCGGGCTTACAGCTGTTTCCGTACTGGTGCTGACTTCATCACCCACCAGGTGTTTTTTATCTTCATACGGCCTTTTGCCGATGAGGGCCTCCACATCACTCTGGAACAATACTTCCCGGTCCAGCAGGGCGGTGGCCAGTTTTTCCACTTCCGCTTTTCGCAGGGTCAGCAGGTCTTTTGTTTTTTCGTAGGCCTCATCTATCAGTTTGCGCACTTCCTCATCAATCAGTCTGGCTGTTTCATCTGAATAGGGTTTGGTGAAGGTCGCTTCCTGCTGCGGGTCATAAAAACTCACATTCCCCACTTTGTTGTTCATCCCATATACCGTAACCATGGCATACGCGATCCGGGTGATCTGCTGCAGGTCGTTTTGTGCCCCGGTGGAAATCTTGCCAAAGAAAATTTCCTCACTGGCCCGGCCACCGAGTGTCATGCAGATCTGATCGCTGAGCTGGTCGGTATTATAGAGATACTGTTCTTTTGGGGTATACTGCGCATAACCCAGCGCCGCTGTACCACGGGGTACGATGGTAACCTTCAGCAGCGGATACGCGTGCTCCAGAAACCAGCCGCAGATCGCATGTCCGGCCTCGTGGTAGGCGATAATTTTTTTCTCTTCGGGAGAAATAATCTTGTTCTTTTTTTCCAGTCCGCCGATCACCCGGTCCACCGCATCCTGGAAGTCCTGCATATCCACGGCTTCTTTGTTCTTCCGGGCGGCGATCAGGGCGGCTTCATTACATACATTGGCTATATCTGCCCCGGCAAAGCCAGGAGTCTGCTCAGCCAGTTTATGAATATCGAGTGTTTTGGAAATCTTGATTGGTTTAAGGTGTACTTTGAAAATGTCTTCCCGGCCTTTCAGATCAGGTTTATCAATGGTGATCTGACGGTCGAAACGGCCCGGTCGCAGCAGGGCGGAGTCCAGCACATCCGGTCTGTTGGTGGCCGCCAGCACGATAATGCCCACATCGGTGCCGAAACCATCCATTTCCACGAGCATCTGGTTGAGGGTGCTTTCCCTTTCATCATTGCTCATCATCACATTTTTACCCCGGGCCCGTCCAATCGCGTCAATCTCATCAATGAAAATGATACAGGGGGCTTTCTCGCGGGCCTGTTTAAAGAGGTCACGCACCCGGCTGGCGCCCACGCCCACAAACATTTCCACAAAATCAGAACCGCTGAGACTGAAAAAAGGTACCTGCGCCTCCCCGGCCACGGCTTTTGCCAGCAGGGTCTTTCCTGTACCGGGAGGCCCGACGAGCAGGGCGCCTTTTGGTATCTTACCACCCAGGTTGGTATATTTTTTCGGATTTTTCAGGAAGTCCACAATCTCCATCACTTCCACTTTGGCCTCATCCAGTCCGGCTACATCGGCAAACGTGATATTTACCCGGGTGCCTTTATCAAAGAGTGTGGCCTTGGATTTACCGATACTGAAGATACCACCGGGACCTCCGCCTCCACCGGCACCGCCGCCCATCTTACGCATGAGCAGGATCCAGATACCGATAAATAACAACACCGGAAGGATAAACTGCAGCAGTCCGCCGAACCAGTCTCTTTCTGCTCCCGCTTTACCCACTTTTTCCAGGCCGGGATTTTCAGAATAGAATTTCCGCATATCATCCTGGAAAGAATCGCCTGATACGATCTTCAGGTACATATGGGGCCCTTCTTTGGGAATTTTCCCGCTTACTCCCTTGTTCTTGAGCTGGGTTTCATATTTTTTCAGGCTGTCGGCCTTTAACGTTACCCTGACCAGGTTACGGTTACTGATCACTTTATACTCCTGAATATCCCCCTTTTTCAGAATGGCTTCAAAAGTCTGCTGGTCTATTTCAGCAGAGTTGGGTGAAAGAGGGCCGTATAACTGCAGACCGATAAGAACGGCAAAAATGATCGCGTATATCCAGTAAATGCTGAACCGGGGACCTTTCCGGGGAGCCTGGTTCGGATCCTCCGGGCCGGAAGGTCTTCCGCCGTCATATCGCTGGGGTCTTCTTTCGTTTCCTTTGTTCGTTTCCTGTGACATATTACAAATTGCAGGTTTCCTGCTGTTTAATCAATTAAGACGGGAAAATGTTGCGGAAATAGCGTGATTTTAACATTATTCCTCATGTTCCAGAGCCGAGGCATCACTCCACATATCTTCCAGACGGTAAAATTTCCGTACTTCCGGAAGCATGACATGCACCACTACGTTTACATAGTCAATCAGCACCCATTGCAGGTTTTGGTACCCTTCGTGATGATAGGGTTTTTCCCCGCAGATTTCTCTCAGTTTATGCTCCACCTGCTCGGCAATCGCACGCACCTGCGGCTGATTATCTGCTTCGCAGACAATAAAAAAATCAGCCACTGCCTCATGAATCTTCCGTAAATCAAGGGAAACAATATGCTGTCCCTTTTTTTCCTGGATTGCTGCAATGATGGTTTTGATGATTTTTGAATTCCTCGTCAACCTTTTCGCACCTGCCCGTTTTACTGCCGGGCCATCTTTTTTTTGCCGGTTGGTCAATAATGCCAGTTGTTCCAAATAGGTGATGTTTTTGTTAAGGGTTACCTGCTTTTTGCAGTTCCGCCGGACATCCGGGCCGGGGCTCTTCTTTTCAGGAAATCCACACCTGACCCGCTTTTGTCCTTATTTTGCCAAAAATAGCAATTAATTGTCACAACTACCCGGCATCGGCCCCTTTGGAGAGCCGTTTATAGAACTGTTAACGGTGGACAGTACCAACAACTATGCCCGCCGGCTGATCCAGGGGGAAAAACTGCCGGAGTTTCAGGGAGAAGCCGTTGAGGGACTGGCCGTTTTTGCCCATGAACAGGTTGCAGGAAAAGGACAAAGAGGCCGTCAATGGGGTTCCGAAAAAGAGGCCAATATTGCGCTCAGTCTGCTGGTAAAACCAGGGTCGCTGCGGATTTCAGCCCCCTTTCCACTGAGTGCCTGCGCCGCCCTGGCTGCCTATGATTTTTTCTCCGGACTGGCCGGAGAAGCTACCCGGATTAAATGGCCAAACGACCTGTATTGGCAGGACAGAAAGGCAGGTGGCATCCTGATTGAAAACAGTATTTCCGCTTCCGGCAACTGGGAATGGGCCATTATCGGAACCGGTATCAATATTAACCAGGTTCAATTCCCTCCGGAATTACCCAACCCCGTTTCCCTCCGGCAGATAACGGGTCAATCCTATGTTCCTGCAGAACTGGCTCGCCGGATTTGTCACAGCTTCGGATTACGTTATACCCAACTACTCAGGGAGGGTTTTGCCCCCCTTTACCGGGATTATCTGCAGGTACTTTATAAAAAAGGGGAAACCGTCAGATTCAAAAAAGGCAACCGGCTATTTGACGGACTGATAAAAGGCGTAAGTCCCGACGGCCGTTTGCAGGTGCTGCATGGTTTTGAGGAAGAGTTTGCGTTTGGGGAAATTGAATGGAGGCTGGGGCAAGGCTGAAAGGTTGAAATGCTGATAGGTTGACCGGATGAAAAAATCATACAGGCAATCACCCGTATTCTAAGCACCCACTACTATCTACTAACTTCTGTCTATTTACTCGGTCTCCCGTCTCAATACGCCCTTCCTACCGTATCACAGGCCGCTTTTAATAAAGAATGGTCATCGGACGCATCCTGTCCCTTTTCCCAGAGCATCACACCTGCAGCGATATCTTTGGCCAGTTTAGCCTTCCGCTTGATTGTATACTGTCCGTTGTAATAAATGGTGTAATTGGTAAAGCCCCCGGCGGTCACTGTGGCTGAATCCAGTTGTGAGCTGCCCCCCTGTGACAGGATTGTTTTATACGTCAGCACTGTACCGCTCTGGGTGATACCGGAGGGACGTCCGTAGGCAGGCAATCCGAGTACCGCCTTATTTGCCGGCATACCCCTGGTGGTCAGCCAGTAGTTCAGGCAGGTTTGCGCCAGGGCATAATCACTGTGATGGCGATAAGGCGTAGAGGTGCTGAAATCATCATAGGCCATGATATTAAAGAAGTCAACATAGCCAAACAGTTCATTGCGGATGGCATCGCGGATACCGCCGGCATATTTCCCGGCCGTAACCGCACAGGATAAATAATATTTCGCGTCCCGGTGCAGGGAATCAGCCAGTTCTTTCATCAGGGCAGTGAAAGTAGCATCAGTGCCATCTGAGGTAGTCGGGAATTCCCAGTCCATATCCACACCGTCAAGATTATTGGTCCGCACCAGGTTCATAACCTGCTTCACAAAATTGTTCCGGCCTGCGGCAGTGGATGCCATGCTTTTGAAATTCGTTTTGCCGTCTCCGCTGCCATCATTAATCCCCACAAAAATTTTGGCATTATTGGCCCGGGCTTTTGTAATAACGGAAGCCAGGCTGGTGCCGGAAGCAGGTGCACTCAGTCCCCCGCTGCCATTGACTCCATAAAAGGCATAGATCACCACATTGGTCATCCGGAATTTTACATCCGGTATATCCGTCAGGCTCCGGTAAGAAGGCAGGTAACCCACCACATAATAGCCGAAAGGCGCTGGCGGATTAATGACGATATAGATAAACTGGCTGGCCCCGCCGCTGCAGCCGCTGGCCGTACCTGAACTGTTTTTGGGCACCACATACCAGGAATAGCTGGCATTAGCGGTACCCGGTATGGTAATGGTATGACTGGTGCCGCTGATATTACTGGCTACCAGGGAAGCCGCCACAGCGCCGGCACCGAGATAAAGATCATAACTGCTGGCATTAGCCGCCGCGTTCCAGCTCAAGTTTACACTGGTGCTGGTGACAAATCCACCTGAAGCCGGACTGACCGCTGTGGCACAGCCGGGCGCATTGCCGGGAGGGGGATTGGGTGTATTCGACTTTTTTCCGCAGGAAGGAGAAAGAAAAAGAAGGGCCAGAAGGGCCGGGATTAATGGCAGCGTTCGCATAAGCAGGAATTGGTCACTAAAATAAGCCATCCCGACCAAACTCAGGTATCCGGTACTGGTTTTTCAGTAGGTTTGCGGCCTAAAATCACATGTATGAAGAAGATTTTCCTGACGATTGTACTGTCTGTCTCCCTCGTGCTGAAATCCATGGCCGATGAGGGGATGTGGCTGCCCCTGTTGCTGGGACAGCAGGTTTATAATGATATGGTGAAAAAAGGGCTTAAACTGACCAAAGAACAGCTCTATAATATCAACAAACCCTCCCTCAAGGATGCCATCATCATCTTCGGCGGGGGCTGTACCGGGGAGATTGTAAGCTCCCAGGGACTGATCTTTACCAATCACCACTGCGGATACAATGCGATTGCTTCCGCTTCCAGTATGGAAAAGAACTACCTGCGGGATGGCTTTTATGCCCGTAACAAATCAGAAGAAATTCCCACCAGTCTTTCCGTTCAGTTCCTGCTGCGGATTGACGATGTCACTAAAGAAGTGATGGATTCACTGAAGGGTTTATCCGGGGCGGAGCGTGTGCAGAAACAGGGCGCTGTACTGGCTGCCATCAACAAACGCCTCAGTGATGCTGCTGCGAATATCGAAACCCGGGTGAGCCCGCTCTTCAAAGGCAACCAGTTCCTGGCCTTTGTATACCAGCGCTATACGGATGTACGTCTCGTAGGTACTCCTCCCGAAAGTGTGGGTAAATTCGGCGGCGATACCGACAACTGGGAATGGCCCCGCCATACCGGTGATTTCTCTGTGTTCCGTGTATACACCTCTGCCGATGGCAAACCCGCCAAATTCGCAGAGAGCAATGTACCGATGAAACCCAAATGGTACCTGCCTGTTTCCCTGCGTCCGCTGAAAGACGGAGATTTCTCCATGATCTGGGGTTATCCCGGCGGCACCAACCGGTATGAAAGTTCTTACGGCATCAAACTGGCCACCGATATCAACAACCCCACCCTGGTAAAACTGCGCGATATCCGCCTCCGGTACATGTTTGAGGAAATGAAAAAAGACCCGGCTGTTAAACTGCAGCTGGCCTCCTCTTATGCCGGTATTGCCAATTACTGGAAATTCTTTGACGGCGAAACCAAACAACTGCTGAAGTATGATGTATTTGGCCAGAAAGAAAAAGCCGAAGCGAAATTCAATGCATGGGCCAAGGGTAAACCCGAATACGAAAACCTGTTTGCCGACTGGAACCGGGCTTATGACGCCTGGAAGCCTTATGCCAAACATCGTGTGTATATCAATGAAGGAGTATTCGGCTCTCCGCTGATTGCCTATGCCTCTTCCCTGCTGCAGCTGGAAGCCGCCCTGGTAAAACCCGGTTCCTCCAAAGCCGATATCAGCAAAGCGGTGGAAGCCGCGAAAGCATCCCGGGAAGGTTTCCTGAAAGAAGAAAACAAAGTATCTGATCAAAATATACTGGCTGCCGTTACCCGCATGTTCTACGAGGATGTGGACAAGGAACAGCATCCCGTTGGTTTCTTCAACACCCTGAAGAACAGTTATGGTCCGCTGAATGATGACGCCACGTATAAAAAATATGCGGCAGATGTATTTGGCAAGTCCATGATTTTTGATGATGCCAAATGGAATGCCTTTACGGCTAACCCGGACGCCACCGTTCTGCAGGCCGATCCGGCTTTTGCGCACGCCAGTGCGTTCCTGACCAATTATAACTCCAAATACGGACCCCTTTCCCAGCAGTTCATGTCCAAAAACGCGGAGTTTGGCCGACTCTATCTGAAAGGCGTGATGGAAATGGATCCTGTCAAAGCAAAGATGATGTATCCTGATGCCACTTTTACCATGCGGGTCAGCTACGGGGCCGTGAAATCTTACCGTCCCCGCGACGCGGTGTTTTATGATTATGTAACCACCTCCAAAGGCTTGCTGGAAAAATACAAAGCAGGCGATTATGAATTTGACCTGCCTGCCAGACAGATTGAGCTGCTGAAGAAAAAAGATTTCGGACAGTATATGGATCCCGCCCGCAAGGACCTGGTGATCGGGTTTATTACCACCAATGATATCACCGGTGGCAACTCAGGCTCCCCGGTTATCAATGGCCGCGGCGAACTGATCGGTCTTGCCTTCGACGGTAACTATGAGGCTCTCAGCCACAAACTCGCTTTTGACAAAGATCTCAACCGCACCATCTGTGTGGATATCCGCTATGTACTCTGGTGTATTGACAAACTGGGCGGCGGGGAGAATATTATTAAGGAGCTGAAGATTATGAAGTGATAAGTAGAATAGTGGGGAGTGGCAAGTGGTAAATGGGGCATGCGAGAGAAATTCTTCTTCTTTGTGACATCGCCTCAACCCTAACCATACACTTCCACAAAAAAAGCCCGGTCATCGCCGGGCTTTTTCATATGCCTGAAATTGCATCCCTACTACCCACTCACTACTCACCACTTTCTGTTCCATTTTTACCTAACTTGCCCCATGCCCCGGCCATTTTTCTTATTCCTTCTTTTACTCACCGCCTCGCTACGGGCACAGGCCCAGTCTCCGCTTTTTTCATTTGGAAGTGATATGGGCCTTTACCGGAATTTCGCGGATGGGCAGCATTTTAATTCCATTCAGCATACCCTGCATCTGGACTTTCACCTGGTGCAAAGAGACGGGATCCGGGTTTCCTTCAGCCACGGAAGCGCCGGAAAATTCAGTAATGCAGTAACGGCCCTTGCCAAAACCGGCAGCACGCAACCGCAACAAATAAATTATACCAATAAAGCCAGCCTGAAAATGCGAAGGCTTTCTGTAGCCTGGAAGCGTTACCTGCTGGGCCGGCCCGATCGGGAAGAAGGAGGGAATCTTTATAGTACGGCCGGGTTTGGTCTGCTGCTGGGGCGGATTACGAATAGCCATGACCGTTTGACCGACAGCAGCCTTTATCAATTACCTGTGCTGGCCGGAGAGGGAAAGTTCAAGCGGCTGAGCTTTGATCTGTCCCTGGGCGGGGAAATACCGGCCGGACCCGATTTTTATATCTTCACCGAAGCCCGGGTCTTTATTCCTTCAAGTGATTATCCCAGTCCCTACCTTTATAAAAATAAAAACGCACCCTTCGGCGGTTTACTCTGCTTCGGGCTGCGTATTCTTTTCTAACTGCACCTATATGTCTGCTTCCCTTACCATCCGCCGGATTGAATTGTACAAACTGACGATCCCCCTGATTGAACCTTTTATCACCAGCCTTGGGCGGGATGATTTTGCTGAAAACGTACTGGTCCGTATTCACACCGCTGCAGGTATTACCGGGTACGGTGAATGCAGTCCCTATATGCCCATTAACGGCGAAAGCCAGGATACCTGTATGCTGGTGGGCAAACTCTTTGCCGGGGCGCTTATCGGGAAAAATGCCCTGGATATTGAAGGAGCTGTAGAACTGATGGACCGTATCATATATGCCAATAACAGTATTAAGAGCGCCTTTGATATGGCCCTGTATGATATTGCGGCACAGCAGGCCGGACTGCCCCTGTACAAATTTATCGGCGGGGAAAAGAATAAGACCATTGTCACTGATTATACAGTCAGTATCGGAGAGCCGGAAGCAATGGCCGGCCAGGCCCTGCGCATACTTTCTCAGGGATACCCGGCCATTAAAGTCAAGCTGGGGAAAGACGGCAAAAAGGATGTGGAAAGGATGCGGGCCATCCGGGCCGCTGTGGGACCCGATATTCCCTTACGGATTGATGCCAACCAGGGCTGGGAGGTGGAAGAAGCCATTGAAACCCTGCAGGCCCTGGCACAGTTTGATATCCAGCATTGTGAAGAACCGATCGGGCGCTGGAATTTTATGCAGTTACCGCGGGTGAAAAAGGAAAGTCCCATTCCGATTATGGCCGATGAATGCTGCGGAGATGATCATGATGCCGAGAGGCTGATTGCCCTGGGTGCCTGTGATTATTTCAATATCAAACTCGGTAAATCAGGCGGTATCTATAAAGCCCTGAAGATGGCCCGTATGGCCGAAGCCGCCGGTTTGCATCTGCAGGTGGGCGCCATGATTGAGTCAAGACTGGCCATGACCGCTTTTGCCCATTATGCGCTCTGCAGTCCCGCTATTGTGCACTTTGATTTTGACACGGCCCTCATGCTCCGCGAAGACCCCGTAACCGGAGGCCTCCGATACCTGGCGAATGGAGTGATCGAAGTACCCGACAGCCCCGGTCTGGGCGCGGTAATTGAAGACAAATGGCTGAAACAATGGGAAAGTATTGCTGCAGGAGAATGAGCAGCAAGTGAGGACGAAGTCGGGAGACGGGAGTCGGCAGTCATACCCATCTGCACATCTGCCCATCTGCAAATCTGCCCATCTGCTAATCTCCCCCCTCCCTATCTTTGCCTCAAATCACCTCTCATGCCTTTCCCCCAAAAACGCCATCCCTCCCTGCAACCCCTGAGCCGGGAGCATCACCAGGCTTTATTACTCTGCTGGAAACTAAGGCAGGGTTTCGCTAAAGGCATTGATGCAGAAAGGATCAAGAAATACGCAGACTGGTTCTATACCACTTACCTGCTGCCGCATTTCCACACAGAAGAGAAATATCTGTTTCCCATATTAGGTCCAAATCATCCGGGGGTGGCAAAAGCCCTGAAAGAACACCAGCGGCTGAATGCGTTGTTTACACAAACCGGAGATACCGGTCATATACTCCGTCAGATCGCGTTTGAGCTGGAACAGCATGTTCGCTTTGAAGAACGTGAACTATTCAACGATATCCAGCAGGCTGCCAGTCCCGGTCAGTGGCAACAACTGGAAGAAATGCATCAGGAAGAAAAATTTTTCGAGAATATTGAAGACCGGTTTTGGGAAACGGAGAAAAGTTAGCAGAAAGCAGACAGAAGTTAGTAGTCTGTGCCCTGGTTGATTCCAGAAGCTTAAACCCTCCATTCAGCCAGAAAGAAGGCCCCACTCACCACTCACTAATCACTACTCACTACTCACCAATCTCCGCCCCCCTCCTCAATTATGGCATATCTGCTATAAAATGAAATTTTTTTTACCCAAATCAATCAAAAAAATAATTTCTCCTGTTAGCAGGCTGTTTTCTTTTAATAGATTTACGCAATGATTATCCTGAGCCTGTTCATTCAGGCCTGGTGTTTCAAAAGCAAACCATCCCATGCAATTCGAAAGAAAATCATTCCCGCGTTATCTGCGCCGGTCAGGTATTCAACTGCTGACAATTTCCTTACTTGTCTTTATTATTTTAATTGAAGGCTACCCGCGGAAAATGTACGAAAGTCTGCGCCGCGCTGTGAGCAAAGACAGTACCCAGGCATATAGTTACCAGGAAAATGAATATTACCGGGAGCAAACAGATTTTTACTCCCTGTACAATAGCCAGAAGAATATTGTGATGCTGGGCAATTCGCTTACATACCGGATTCACTGGTCAGAATTGCTGGGCAGACAGGATGTGGCCAACCGCGGAATCGGATCTGATATTACGGCCGGTTTCCTGCACCGGCTGCAGTCCATCGTTACAGTTAAGCCGAAGATCTGTTTTATCGAAGGAGGAATCAACGACATCTTTCATGGTATTCCGGCCGACAGCACCCTGCATAATATTTCCCTGCTGGCCGACAGTCTCCGGTTCTATGGCATTAAAGTGGCCGTAAATACCGTTGCCTTTATCGCCGGACATCATCCCAAAGCCCAAAATTATAATCCCGTCATCCAATCGCTCAATGAAGGAATCAGGAATCTGGCAAGGGAAAAAAACCTGCACCTGGTGGACCTGAATCCGGAAATCGCGGAAAACAATCAACTGAAAGCCGACTGTGTACTGAGCGACGGCATTCATCTCACCAGCAAAGCCTACCGCGTCTGGAAAAAGCAGGTGGAGGAAATCCTGCAGAAAGAAGGAATCTGAGGGAGACGGGAGTTGGAAGATAAAAGACAGAAGTTAGTAGTCTGTGCCCCGGGTGATTCCAAAAATTTAAACCCTCCATTCAGCCTGAAAGAAGGCCCCACTCACCACTCACTACTCTCCAATCTAAAAATCAACTACCTTTATACTTCCAAATCCTCCCGCATGCAACTCTCTCCTATTCCGCTGGAACCTGATACCAGCAACCCCCTTTACCAGACTGAAAACTGCCAGGCCCTGATCAGCATCTATGATGAATACTATCCCAAAGCAGGCTATCAGCCGCCCTGGACAGGATATTTTATTATCCGGGATAATACCGTTGTTGGCTCCTGTGGTTTTACCAAGGCTCCTGAAAACGGCCGGACAGAAATCGCACTCTGGACATTCCCCGAATACGAGGGACAGGGAATTGCCGGCTTTGCCTGCGGTGAACTGATCCGTATTGCGCATGAAGCAGATCCCACCGTTGTACTTACGGCCAAAACGGCCCCGGAAGAAAATGCTTCCGTACATCTCCTGCAAAAAAACGGATTCAACCGGCATGGTACGGTAGAAGATGAGGAGATCGGGGAAGCATGGCTTTGGGAAAAGAGCTAGCAGCCGCAATACGAAGTTTCTGATCCTTTCTTAGGTTATTTCATCTGCACATCATCGCGGATGCCTATTGCCTATTGCCCGCTGCCTATTGCCTATTATCCTTATATTTATAATCCTATTCCCTATGCCCAAGTGTATTCTCCTCACCCTGCTCTGGTTACTGCCCTGTGCCCTGAAGGCCCAGGAAAGGGGATTGATTGTTACCCCTTATTCAGGCTCCCTGCAATCTCCCTTAAAGGGCGATTCAGGTAAACGAAAAGCGGCCTTGCTGGTGGGCGTAGCAGAGTACAGCAGTCCCAAATTGAAACTGAAATACGCCGGCCGTGATGCCCGTCTTTTTTTCAGCTACCTGACCGAGACCCGCGGTTTTCCCAGAGAAAATGTGTTTATATTGCCGGATTCGGCCGCCCGCTCCGGAAAAATCTACAACTCCATTATAGACCTGATGAAATGGCTGGGCCCGGGCGACGAACTGCTGCTCTATTTTGCCGGGCACGGAGATGTGCAGCAAGTCGCTGATTTTGACGAGGGCTTTTTCCTGGCCTGGGATGCCTCCGACTCCCGTAATTATTTTGGCGCGGCGGGTACGGTTAAACTGAGTGACCTGGAACAGTACACCAATCGTCTTGCCGTCAATAAAAAAGTGAAAGTAACCCTGGTGATGGATGCCTGTCATTCCGGCTTCAGCCTGCACCAGGACGGATTTCTGAAAGCACAGGAATCCATCAGCAACAGTTTCGGCAAAGTAACCCGCCTGCTGGGTTGTAATGCCAATGAGTTTTCCTTTGAAGCCGATTCGGTGGGGCATGGCCTGTTTACCTGGTACCTGGTACAGGGACTGATGGGACTGGCCGATGAACCGGCAGATAATACGGTTACGGCAACCGAACTGGAACAATGGGTGAAAAGCCGTGTATCGGCCGCCACCCGCGGCAAACAAAATCCGGTCATGCAAACCCCGGCCGGAGTGGAATGGTCGGTGGCCGTAAGCCCCGAAACCCGTAACCTGGCCCTGACCCGTTTCCGGAATAAAAACTATGATGGCTTTCTTGCCGGCCGCGGCAGCGGAGAAACCGATACCCTGGACCGGAGTGCTTTCCAGTCATATATTGACCGCTATAATCATTTCCTTCAGCAGGAGAAGCTATACGGGGAGGACTCAAGCTGTCTGACCATCATACACAAACTGGAGCGTCTGCAGGGCAGCATCGCTGCGGAACTGCGAATGGGTTTACGTAACCATCTTGCGGAAGTACTGGAAACACGCAGCCAGTTGGTGCTGAATGAATACCTGACCGGCAAAAGTCTCTTGCCTCCTCCGGCCATATACCGGAAAGCAGGTGAGGAAGCCTCCATTGCCCTGGGTCTTTTACCGGATGAAGATCCCCGCCGGAAGAATATTTCCGTCATGTCGGCTTTTCACCGGGCCTTTTCCAGCCTGCGCTTTGAAGAGTATGAAAAATTCGGGGAAGCCGGGCAAATTTTACGCGAAGCCATACAGACGGAAAACCGGGCAGCCTATCTCTACCTGACCCTGAGTTATCTCCTGGAATACCAGCACCAATACGACTCGGCTATTTATTACGCCAAAAAAGCGGAGGCGCTGATACCCACCTGGAGTCATCCGAAAAATGTACTGGGCAATCTTTATAATGACATTTATCAGTATGAAAAAGCACTGGACTATCACCGTGCAGTATTAAAACTTGACAGCAGTTATGCCTGGAGTTATAATAATATCGGGGTAAGTCTGCTGGATATGGACCGGCTGGAGGAAGCGGAGTATTTTTTCCGGCGGTCGCTGGAGATGAAACAAATCCCGGGAAAAATCACCTATGATCATGATCTTGCCCGGAGTTATTCCAATCTCGCGGTGATCGCCAAAGAGCGAAAACTATTTGCCGTGGCCGACTCCCTCTTCGCGCTGGCTGATTCCCTGGATCCCCGTTTTTCCTTTTCCCTCCGCAAATGGAGTGAGCTGAGTGAAGAAACAGACGGCGACAAAGCGGAAAGCCTGCTGAAGAAAGCCCTCACCGCCAATCCCCATGAAGCGGAGAACTATTATGCCCTCGCTGAATTTTACCGGATGAAACAGGCCAGTCAGCGGAGCCGTGCTGCTATTGACAGTCTCTATTTCGAAGCCCTCCGTCTCAATCCCTATAACGAAAGTTACTATGCCGGTATCGGCTTTCATTTGGTGGATGAAAGCCGGTACGACAGTGCCTATACCTGGTTCCGGAAAGGCATAGAAATGTCTGGTGGTAAGGCCGAAGCCTGGTCAAATATGGCCTGGTATTACAAGTACGCCGGTCAGCCGGATAATGCGATTGCCGCGCTTGAAAAAGCGCTTTCCCTGAATCCCTGGGATATCGGCAGCGCCGAAAGCCTGTCGGATTTTTTCCTGCAGGATAAAAAAGATACCAAAAAGGCGGAACAGGTACTGCTGAATCTGTTACCCCTGCATCCCCGTTCCCCCCGGGTGCATTTTCTGCTGGGTAATTTTTATTTCCGGACCCTTAATACAGAAAAAGCGATAGCCGCCTACCGCCGGTGCCTGCAGACAGACAGCCTTTACCTGCCTGCCGCCGAATCCCTGTCCCTGCTTCTTCTTCAAGAGGGCCGGATCAGTGAAAGCCTGCAATGGGCCGGGATCTGCCAGCAGTATAATCCGGATTTCCCTTTACCCTACCTCCATGCCGTAGCCGCTGCCGGCAGTAAGATAAGCCCGGGGATAAAAACCAGCTGGCTGAAACCTTTACTGTTACAGTTTCCGGACAGTGACCTGCTGGCGGAAATGCTGGCAGAAGCAGCCTACCGGTCGGGCACAGGGATGAAAGACGCACTACAACGTGCAGGAATAACCGAAAACAAACTGGATTACAGCAACAGCGGACTGCTGCGCTGGCTCTTTCTGCTGGCTGTGGAAGCGGGTAATCCTGAGCAGCAGCAGGAATATGCCGGCCGCTACCTGGAAGAAGTACTGGTTCCCGAACCGGCCCTGCAGGCCCTGGCCTGCTGGCTAACCGGCAACAGGGAAGAAGCCCGTCTGCATAAAAAAGAAGCCGGCCCGGGGGCTGCAGCAGCCTATCGTACACAATTCAAAAAAATCTGGACCGTACTCCGATGAAAAAATTATTGCTGATAGTATTTTTTTACTGGCCGGCGGCCGGTTTCAGCGGGGTGAATATCCGTACGGGCAATTTTTACATGTCCTATACCGATATTGCATTCCCGGGAACAGGAGCCGATATTACCCGAACCTATAATTCCTTTACCAGCAGTACCGGTTATTTCGGCTTTGGCTGGAGTTCTATCCTGGAAACACAGCTTTTTGCTTTTCCAGACGGACAACTGGCAATCAGCTGGTGGGGCGGCGGCAGTCTTGATATTTTTGAACCGGCGGTAAAAGACCGGAACGGTATGTACCGGATGATTGAAAAAATTATTGCAGATGATATCACCCGTGAGAAACTGGATAACAATCCTTCGGCTATAGCCCGGCGGCGGGCGGAACTGGCCACTGATGACTATACCCGTCTCAATGCCTATATCCGTTTGATCAGGGAAAAAAAAGCAGCTCGCTGGTTTCCCGGTATGCTCCCCCGGAATTGGAAAAGAAATGTAAACCAGGCCATCCGCTGGAACGGTCAGCATTTTGTACTGGATAACTGGGCAGACCGGTATCACTTTAATGCCGGCGGATTAATGACGGAAATCCGCGAGGAGAAATACTGGTTTCGCCTTCGTTACCAGCAACAGCGGCTTTCTCTTATCCTTGCCGGCAATCAATACCAGTGTTCCGTTTATACAGACAGTCTCGGCCGCATACTTCGTCTCCGGTACAGCGACAGCAGCGGATGGAAGGAAAGTCAGTACCGCTATGACACCGATAATAACCTTGTGTATTCCAAAGACACTGAAGCCAATGAATATAACTACCGTTATGACAAAGCACATAATCTGATCCGGATCGGGTATACGGATTCCGGCAGTATGGAAATCAGTTATGATCCGGTTACCAACCGCACCCTGAAAGTGAAGGAACGCAACGGGGCCTTCACCACCTACCACTATCCCTTTTTCTATACCCCGGAAGGGAAAGTGAACCTGCTGCACTATGCCACCCGTATCCGAAAATACGACAGCACCGGCGCGGCTGTATTCGCTGAATACTATGAATACGAAAGCCGGACCAGGGCAGACGGCTCCGACTATCTTTACCGGCGGCTGGCACAAACCGATACGAGTTATGAAGAATCTCTTTACCCACCGGATGTGGGGAATGCCTCTTACCGGAAGAAAAACAATAAAGAAGCCTGGGCCACTTACGACGGTAAAGGGCGCTGCCATACATTACGGATTAACGACAGCCTTTATATTTCGGAATACAACGTACAGGATCTGCCCGAAAGTTTTACCCAGGTGGATTCCCTCCGCCGGGATACTATCCGCTATACCTATCAGTACAGTGAAAAAGGGGAACTGGTACAGTGTAACCGCAACGGAAAGATATATACACTCAGCGGTGAACGGGAAAACGGTGTATTGCGGATTAGCCGTGACAGCCTGACCCTGCTGATTGACTATAAAAACGGAAAACCGTATGCCGTTTCCCATGCCCGGCTGGGAAAAATGATACTGTCTCAAAGCGACGGGGAAAAGACCGCTGCCGATCCCGCTTCACAAGCGCTCTTATCCCTTTACCGGGAAAACGCTGATGTACTGGAGCCTAAAAAAGTGGCGCATGAGTGGATCTGGGAGAGACTTTAAACGGTTGAGGGGCTGAGATGTTGAGAGGTTGAGGGGTTGAGAAGACCGTTAAATGCCAATCACTCAATTTTTAAAATTTTACTCTTCCCCTGAATAAATTTTACTTATATGCGATAAAGAAATTTTCAGTCCGGTAAAATTTTTACCCGGATATCTTTATAGTAAACCGTACTCTTCGGATCATGGGCCTGCAGGGCGAAGGTGCCTGCATCCAGCAG
This sequence comes from Chitinophagaceae bacterium, assembly GCA_014879565.1. Lineage (GTDB taxonomy): Bacteria > Bacteroidota > Bacteroidia > Chitinophagales > Chitinophagaceae > JJ008. Next base: position 36,797 of record JACSRW010000029.1, on the reverse strand, counting down.
CCGCTCCTTCATGCCTTCCGGTCTTTCAGGATTGTCCGGTTCGGTATACTCCACTACTTTTTTATTGTTGACCGTTACGGTAACCTTTTTTCCTATTACGGTTATACCAAGTGTAAACCACTCCTCATCCGGCACGTAGCTTTCCCTGACATCCTGTATGGCCCAGAGACTACCCGTCCTGCGCCAGTCTGTATGCGAATTATTGACCTGCACTTCATATCCCTTCTTAGGCCAGCCTTCTTCCTGATACAGGGTATGAAAATAAATACCGGAGTTCGCTCCCGCTTTGGTCATCACCCGCGCGCTGAATGCAAAATTCCGGAAGCGGTGCGCGGCCATTTGTCCGTCATAATATAAATGGCCTACATTCCCGTTTACTTTAATCGCCCCGTTTTCCACCGTAAAGCTGCCGGCATTTTTCCCAACCTTCCACCCCTCCAGGCTTTCCCCGTCAAACAGATCGGTCCATTTTTCCTTTGCCGGATTGAAGGATGAGCAGGTAATAAAAAACGAAAAAACGGTGAGTAGCCCGAAAAATTTCATTGCAGTATTTTTTTTCCGATTATTTGGGTTTCTACGATGAAGTTGACGTTGTCAACATTCACTTCGCATTCATTGTATCCTTCCAGTTCCACAAATGCAAACAGGCATAAGTCCGGTAAGGCGCCCATTTAACAGACAGCCGGAGAATCTTTTCCCTGAATGTTTTCTTATCCGTATTATCCAGTTTATATAACCGGATCATCGCGTTCTGAATACCCAGGTCATCCACCGCAAACACATCTTCCCGGCCAAGGGCAAACATCAGCAGCATTTCCACCGTCCAGCGGCCCACCCCTTTGATCTGTGTCAGGTAGGCAATCACTTCTTCGTTATCCATCTTCGCCAGCCGCCGGGCTTCCATCCCTTTTTCCAGTTCAAACTGCGCCACATTTTTTACATAACTCACTTTGGCATTACTGAGTCCGATGCCCCGGAGTTTATCAAAGGGCATATCCAGGATCTGTTGCGGCGAGGGCTCTTTCCCGTCAAACAGTTCAATAAAACGCCGGTAAATCACATCCGCCACTTTGGTACTGAGCTGCTGACTCATGATTGATGCGCAGAGATATATACAGATATTCTTTCTTTTTCGGAGCCGCATCGGGGCAGCGGTTTCCAGCAGGGGCTTCAGTTTTTTGTCTTTAGCAAGATGTGCGATATACTCCATGTTTCAATTTACAGCTTTCAATACAGTTTCAGCAAGCTGCCTGCGCAGGGGATTGAGATTATAATAGTCCCGTGAAGGCAATAATCCTCTTTGCTGCCGGTTGACCAGCAATATCACGGATAACTGCCGGGAAGGCACTACCAGGATACTGGTACCGGTAAAACCCGTATGCCCGAAACTTCCCCCAGGTGCATTTTTCATAAATGAGTTTGCCGGATCCATCATCCAGCCCAGGCCATTTTGAAAACTGTCTTGCTGCAAAAAAAGCGACCTGGTTTTCGGGCTGATCAGTTCAGGAATTTCACTCGGGCTGGTATCCGGGCGCAAGAGCATATCCAGCAATTGCTGCAGATCATCCACCGTGGAGAACAAACCGGCCGCCCCGTTTACCCCGCCACAGGCATACCAGCAGTTGCCATCATTCACTTCACCGCGTAATAAATGTTTACGCCAGCCATTCCACTGATCCGGCCGGATCTCACTGAATACAAATCCGAGACTGCTGTCGTGTACCATCCGGTATTCATATGGATTACCGAATGAAGTGGGCGCTATGGGTCCCCGGTACTTTCCCTTTGGTCTGTACAGGGTTTGTTCCATACCCAGGGGCCGGAAAATATGTTCAGCGGTAAAATTGGCCAGTGACTGACCAGAGAGGGTTTCAATAATCTGTCCCAGGACAATAAAACCAAGATCGCTGTAATGCCTTTCTTTTCCCACCGGGTATTTGAGGGGCAGGGAAGCAATCAGTCCGTAGGTGGTTTCCCGCCGGTCCGACCGGTAATACAGCGGGTACCACTCATACATTCCTGAAGTATGTGTAAGCAGATGACGGATCGTGATCTTTTTCTTCTCTCCTGTATAAAAAGCGGGAATGAATTTGTATACCGGATCGTCGGGTTGCAGCATCCCCTTATCCGCCAGCCACATGATAGCCGTAGTGGTGGCAATCACTTTAGAGAGGGAGGCAATATCGAACAAATGCCCCTCCGTCATTTTCTCCGGTTTTTTCAACCTTTTTCCGGCAGAATCAAACCGGGTGGCATAACCGACAGCCTTACGGTATAGAATATCCGGCCCTTTCTTTACCTGAAGTACAGCGCCGGGAATGAGGGCGGAATCCGTATACCGGGAAAGTATCCGATCCAGTTCTTTTTGCCACTCCCGTCCGTTTTGGGCGGACAGCGAATAACAGAAAACAAGATGTAAAAAAAGTAAAAGGAAACGGCGGATCATTTTTAAAAATAATCCTTTTTCTGCAGGCCGGCTCAGGCATTCGCCCACTCCCTGAATTCAGCCACCCGGTCACGGCTGATCACCATATCCTCCTGCTGACCGGCCCCCGCAACAGAGAGTTTCAGCCGGTTATTGAAATAGGGCTTTACCTGCTGAATGGCCTGGATACTGACAATGAATTTACGGTTGAGCCGGAAAAATAATCCCGGGTCCAGCATTTCTTCCAGTTTTTCGAGGGTATAATCAATAATATAACGGGTGCCGTTCCGGTCAGTGAGATAGACGATTTTGTTGTCCGCCTGGAAGTAGGAAATATCTTCTGTATTGATAAAAAACAGCCTTTGCCCGACTTTTCCCAAAAACCTTTTTTTATACCGGTTTACTGTCACCGGGGTCAGTCCTGTTGCGGAAAAGCTGAATGACTTCATTTTCCGGAGCGCAGAAGCCAGGGCATCCAGTGTAACAGGTTTAAGTATATAATCAATACTCAGGTGACGGAAAGCTTCCAGCGCATAATTATCATAAGCAGTGGTAAAGATCACGGGGCCCTGGTAGCTTACCTGTTTGAATATTTCAAAACTGTGTCCGTCGGAAAGATGAATATCCAGCAGCAGCAGGTCGGGATGCGGATGACAGCGCAGATACTGTACCGTATCTTCCACACTTTCCAGACAGGCCAGTACTTCTATAGCGGGATCATATTGTGTCAGCAGCGTCCGGAGTCGTTCTGCGGCCAGTTTTTCATCCTCAACTATGATCAGTTTCATGGTTATGATTTAGCTGCAGCAGGGGAATGGCAACTTCAAATGAATCGCCTGTCTGCTTTATGCTAACAGTCCGGCCGCTGATTAGTTCATATCGCTTCCGGATATTTTCCAGACCAATCCGTGTGGAAGGTTCGGCAGCCAGCCGGGGCTGGAGGGTATTCTTCACCACAAGCGTTTGATTGCCATTGGCATGTATCTGAATATCCAGGGGCCTGCTTTTACTGACCACATTGTGCTTGATGGCATTCTCTATGAGCATCTGCAGGGCTGCGGGCACCACATACCAGCTTTCATAAGCTGGAGGTATATCCAGGGTCACCCGGAGTCCTTTGTCAAATCGTTTCTGCATCAGAAAAATATAGGGCTGGATAAACTCCAGTTCCGAACGCAGCTCCACCAGTTCTTTATCCTGGTTGCTGAGAATATAGCGGTACACTTTGGAAAACTCCTCAATAAACCGGTTGGCCTCAGGGTTATCACGGATCAGCATACCCGAAAGCACATTCAGGTTATTGAAAAGAAAATGCGGATTAATCTGGCTTTTGATCAGCTGAATATTCGCCTGCGCGCTGCGCTGCCTTAGTTCTTCCGTTTCCTGCCATTGCCGTTTGTACTCGCGGAAAAAAAACAGGATGGCATTAAGCAGGTGCAGGAACAGATTGATCAGGCTTCCGTAAATAATATTCAGCTTAAGCGGGTTCAGGTTCTCTTCCCAGGTATTGTCATGAATGAGGTTGCCGAAAATAAAAACAGCCATTACCGAGGCCAGAAGCGCCACGATATTACCGGCCAGGAAGAAAAACCCCAGGAAATGAAACTTCCCTTTCCGGCCCAGCAGTTTTTCCCTGAACCAGGGTTTGATCAGCCGGTTCCCTTCCCAGGTCAGAAAGGTTACGGTAAGGATGGTCAGCAGGGCATAATACCATTCTATTTCTATCCGGAAATAATAATAGACCTCGCAGAGCACTGTATTGAGAAAGGTATACAGGGCCAGGAGCAGAATAAACAGGTATCGGTATCTGTGGCTGAACATAAGGAGGCTTAAAAAAAGCATCAGCTGTTACCGGTACATAACAGCTGATGCGGAAATAGGTTTTTCACAGGCCTTTTAAAGATCAGGGAAGAATTACACGGTCAATTACATGTACCACCCCGTTATTCATCATGAGGTTGGCAGCCACCACTTTAGGCCAGTTGCTGGCAGTGGCGCCATTGCCGGAACCATATACGGCCGGGCCGGTAAGGTTAATCGTTACTGTCTTACTGTTATCGCTGGGGGTGAGCAGGGTATTTACATTACCGGCTGTGAGGTCGGAAGAGAATACCCGGGCACCCACGGCATGGTGCAAAATAATACTCTGGAGGGTAGCTACCGGTACGCCATCCAGGGAGGCATCGGTGGCAAAGCCGCTGGCGGCAAAAGCGTCGTTGGTCGGGGCAAAAACGGTGAAGGGTCCGGCACCATTCAGCGCTGCTGCAATATCCAGTCCACCACCGGTTTTCACCCGGTTAATGGCATAAAGCAGGCGGGAGAATGCGGGGTTGCCGGCTACAGCACCGGTGATTGTGGTAGCGGGCGGCAGCAATACTTTATTCACTACATGGATGATCCCATTGCTGGCTGCCACATCGGGACTAACCACTTCTACTCCATTAATAAATACTTTACCGTTTACCAGTTTCGCGAAGAGGGCGGGGCCGGAGCCGGTAGTAGCATAGGTATTGGCCTGTACACCGGCTGCGGTGATAGCGGAACCCGGTACGCGGGAAGCCAGCACATGATAGTTCAGTACGGATTTCAGCAGGTCCAGGGAGGCACCGCTCAGCGCATTGATCTTGGCTTCGGTATCGAGGTCGGGGGTACCATTGCCATCCAGGTCCAGCTGGCGGAAAGCGTCATCGGTCGGGGCAAATACGGTCAGATTGGGCGTATTGGCCAGCAGGGTCGCGTAACCGGCTTTTACCACGGCCGCTTCCAGCAGGGTGAAATTGGCGCCATCCACCACGGTCTCTGTAATGTTTTTGGGATCGTTGTTGTTGTCGTCCTTGTCACAGGATACAAATACGAGGGGCAGGCTCATGGCCGCAGCTATTGCCGTCCGGCGTAACAGGTTTTGATGTTGCATAGTTTAAACGATTTTGTTTAACTATATCAACATCATCTGGTCAAAACGGGTCAGCGATCGGGAGCGAAACATCCCATTTCCGGAGTGAACCGTTATTTTCCCGGAGTGAATTTGTTTAAGCCCCCACTCACTACTGACCACTCACCACTCACTACTCCCCGCCCGCCAGGCTCCAGCTCATCTCCCCTCCCTTCTCATCCTTCAGGGTAATACCCAGCAGGGCCAATTGGTTGCGGATCTTATCGGAGGTGACAAAATCCTTGCGGCTTTTCGCTTCCTTGCGGATGTCAACCAGGAGCTGCATCACCCCCTGGAGTTTGCTGTTATCCGCCTCCGAAACGGAACGCAGTCCGAAGATATCTTCCAGCCAGGTATGAAAACCGGCTTTCAGCTTTTCTATGGAAGCGGCTGAAAGGGCCGTTACCGGGATCAGTTTGTCCTTCATAGAATTGATCACGGGCACCATTTCAAACATATTGGCCAGCACTTTGGCGGTGCTGAAATCATCGTTCATAAACGTACTGAACTCATCCAGCAGGTCATTTATTTTTTTGTCCAGTTCCGCATCCCCGGCTTCCGGAGCTCCCTCCCGACTGAGTTTCTGCAAATTTTCATAGGCATCCCATAACCTGCGTAACCCTTTTTCAGAAGCCTGAAGCGCCTCATTGCTGAAATCAAGCGTACTGCGGTAATGTGTCTGCAAAATGAAAAAGCGCACGGTCATGGGGTGATAAGCTTTCTCCAGGATCGGATGATCCCCGCTGAAAAGCTCGGTCAGTTTGATCACGTTGTTATAACTCTTGCCCATCTTGCGGCCGTTTATCGTGATCATATTGTTGTGAATCCAGTAGCGTACCGGCGCGGAATGGTTGCAAATGGTGCTCTGCGCGATCTCACTTTCATGATGCGGGAAAAGCAGGTCCATCCCCCCTCCGTGAATATCGAACTGCGCACCCAGGTACTTGGTGGCCATGGCCGAGCACTCAATATGCCAGCCGGGGTAGCCTACTCCCCAGGGACTTTGCCAGCGCATGATATGTTCCGGTGCCGCATTTTTCCAGAGCGCAAAATCGGCGGTATCCCTTTTTTCCTGCTGCCCTTCCAGTTCACGCGTCGTTTCAAGCAGGTCTTCTATCACCCGGCCGCTGAGTTTGCCGTAATCGTGACCGGCGGCGTATTTTTTTACATCAAAATACACAGAGCCATTTGATTCATAGGCATAGCCGGCTTCCAGGATTTTTTTGATCATTTCAATCTGTTCCACAATATGCCCCGTTGCTGTTGGCTCAATGGAAGGCGGCAGGGTATTGAACTGCGCCATGGCCCAGTGAAAAAGATTGGTATATTTCTGCACCAGTTCCATCGGCTCCAGTTTTTCGAGCACTGCCTTGGTCGCGATCTTATCCACCGCTTCCCGGCCTTCTTCCTCAAAATGGCCCGCATCGGTGATATTGCGGACATACCGAACTTTATACCCGAGGTATTGCAGGTAACGGAAAATCACATCAAAAGTGATGTAAGGGCGCGCGTGGCCGAGATGGCTTTCTCCGCTGACGGTTGGTCCGCAGACATACATGCCCACATGTCCGGGGGTCAGGGAGGTAAAGACTTCTTTCTGGCGGCTCAGGGAATTATAAACTTTCAGTTCGCTCATGATCTTGTATTGTAATACGGACCTGCGGGGCAGGAATTCCGGCAAAGATGAATAAAATAGTTTGATTGGTTTCCGGCAGACGGAAGCAGGTGATTATTTGTCCTGTTCAGGACAACAGCAGCAGCTATGAAAATAAGAATTCAGCATGTGTTAACAGGACGTAAAGGTAGGTTTTTCCCCTCATTTTCCCTTTCCGATATCGGCCAGCAGCATAAAGTGATCGGAATAGCGGCGGGTGACACGCCGGAATTGGTGTATTTCCAGCCGCGGATCGGCAAAAATATAGTCAATCCGCAGGGTAGGTGACAGAGAGGTGAACGTACGGCCGATGCCGTTCCCTTTTTTCAGGAAAGCATCCTGAAGACCTTCCCGCACCGTGGCATAGGTATAGGAATTGGGCACATCGTTCAGATCGGCGCAGAGCAGGAAAGGGTAAGGACTGTCGCCCATCACTTTGTGTACGATATCGGCCTGGTAACTGCGATAGGTGATGGCTTTCCGCAATTTGGAGAGTATTCCCCTTGAATTGGCCAGCAGACTGTCTTCCACACTTTTGATTTTTTCGATCCGTTCATAATCATGCCGGTCAAACTGGAGGGACTGCAGGTGGGTATTGAAAAAACGGATGGTGTCGCTGTTTATCCGGATATCTGCCCAGAGCAGTACATCAGGCAGACTGGGACGCGGGTAGCGTACCTTTCCGCTGTCTACAATCGGGAAACGGGAGAAGATGATGGAACTGTAATAATGCCGGTCACCATCCGCATCAAAGGAAAAATAGTAATAAGGATAACCCAGGTCTTGCACAGCCTGGATATTATCATAAAACTCGGGGTTGGTGGAGGTATGAAATTCCTGCAGGCAGAGTACATCGGCATTTTGCTGCCGGAGCAGGTCCAGCATTTTCAGCCGGGTTTCGCTGCCTTTATTATGATTGCGTTTTAATTCAATAAACCGCGCCACATTCCAGGAAAGCACCCGGAACTGACCGGGTTCTTTTACATACCGGAACGTCTTTGGCTGATGGAAAGCCATAAAATGGGAAATACTTTTGTAACCCAGTGCCAGAGCCAGCAGTGAAATAAGGGCGGGCCTCGGGTGCAGGATCATCAGCCACCCCAGCATAAAAAGAATGACCAGCAGCAGCAGAAAGGGGAAGCCCAGGCCCAGGAAGGAAATAAACCACCAGTGTTTGGGATCGAGTTGCGGCACCAGGCAGGCCAGTAAAAAAAGCATGCCCACCACTATATTGGCGAAAATGAAGAAGCGTTTGGTGAATACGCGGAGTTTGCTGGCCATCGCTGCAATTTACAAAAAGGGGCGCGGTCTTCCGGGATCAGCAGATGATAAAATGTTTTGTATATTGGCCGGCTTAAAGACGGTTAATGACCATTGGAAAGGAAAATTTTCTGCGCACCAAACTGATCGGATACCTGCAAAAACTGGATCCCTCCACCCCGCCCCGCTGGGGAAAAATGTCGGTACAACAGATGATAGAACATCTTGCTGACGATGCTTTCCCCGTGGCCAGTGGCCGGTTGCCAATGGAAAAGATACTGGTCAGTCCGGAACAACTGCAGAAAATGCAGCAGTTTTTACTCAGCGAAAAACCCTTCAGAGAAAATACAGTTAATCCGCTGATGGCAAAAGAGCCCGCTCCTCCCCGGTATAAAACCGTACAGGGCGCCATCGGCGCCCTGCAACAGGAATTAATTGCTTTTTTTGAAGCTTTTGAAAAGGATCCGGCTCTCCGCACACGCAATCCTTTTTTCGGGGAACTGAACTTTGAGGAAAATCTGCAGCTGCTCTACAAACACAGCCTGCACCATCTCCGCCAGTTCGGGGTGGAACCACCCCTGCCCTGATTTATTTTTTCAGGAGCGAATCGGCTTTGGCCAGGCTGTTGAGAATCGCGTCTTTTACTTTACCCACTTTCACCTTTTCATCCAGCAGGTATTTCATACGCAGCTCCGCATTGTCCAGCGCTGAATCCATATTGAATTTTGTCATCCAGTTGTCCATTTCAATATCCGCATTGCTGAGATCATTGATCAGGCTTTCCAGCTGAGTTTTCAGTCCTGCGGAAGCTGTCTGCGCTTTGGCCGGCAGTTTGGCCAGCGAATCCAGCATGGCCTGGGCCTGCGCACGGGCACCCTTTACTTTACCCATTTTGGGCATTACCACATTGTGTTCTTCCATGACGGCATCAAAGAGACTGTCCAGGGCAGTTTTGGGGCCGTCTTTACCGGCCATTCCTTCGTGACCGCTGTGATCATCTTTGTGGTTGTTACAGGCCAGCAGTACGGATGCTGTGAGCAGGGAGATGAAAAATATACGTATCATAATTAATGGTTTTCGTGTTCGTCAGTGCATTTTTCAGTGATGGCATGAAATACATCATGCAGTACGGTCAGTTGTTTTTTAATGTCCTCGTCAGTGGCTTTTGCCTGCACCATTTTATCCAGCTTTTTGGCTCCTTTCACCAGTGTACCCAGGTCTTTTTTCACTTTTTTCTTATCAAATCCTTCGGGAGCTGTGGATTGTTTCCAGGCAATGGCTTTCTGCAGCATTTCAGCGCTGCGCGCTTTAATCGGTTCCAGTTTCCCTTCTTCTGCAGGGTGGAAGGTTTTACTCATAATTTCATGGAAGGCGTCTTTTTCAGCCCATTTGGCTTTTTCCTGGGCAGCGGCGGGACGGGCAACAAATAAGGCAAAGGCAGTAATGGCAAACAGTACGATTCGTTTCATATTACAAGTTTTAGGTGTGCAAAGTTACACCGGCAGCGAGGTTGCTATCCTGATTTAAATCAGGCGCCGCAGATTTTTACAAATTCCTATAAATTCGTCTCTCAACGCTTGCTATGAACAGACTGCAAAATTATGTTACCGGCCGCTGGATACCCGGCGAAGGGGAAGGGCAATTGCTTTTTAATGCCGTTACGGGTGAACCGGTTGCGATAGCCGGAACCGGCGGACTTGATTTCAAGGCCATCCTGGATTATGCCCGGCGCACCGGTAATCCGGCCCTCCGGAAAATGACTTTTCACCAGCGGGGCAATAGGCTGAAAGCCCTGGCCCTGCACCTGCGCAAACACCTGGATAAATTTTATGCCCTCAGTTACCAGACCGGCGCCACCCGGGCCGACAGCTGGGTGGATATAGAAGGCGGGATCGGGAATCTTTTTGCCAATGCCTCCCTGCGCCGGAAACTGCCCGATGATGTGTTGTGTGTGGACGGCGAATCGCATAACCTCAGCCGGGAAAACAGTTTTATGGGCACGCATATACTGGTACCCAAAGAAGGGGTGGCGATTCATATTAACGCATTCAACTTCCCCGTTTGGGGTATGCTGGAAAAAATCGCGGTAAACCTGCTGGCGGGTATGCCTGCAATCGTCAAGCCGGCCACCGTCACTTCCTATCTCACGGAAGCGGTGGTAAAAGAAATCATCAACTCCGGCATTTTACCGGAAGGCGCCCTGCAACTGATTTGCGGCTCAGCCGGGGATATCCTTGACCATGCGGAATCACAGGACGTAATCACCTTTACGGGCAGTGCGGCAACCGGGTTGAAACTGAAAAAGACCCCGGCGATACTGGAGAACAATGTACCCTTTACTATGGAAGCCGACAGCCTGAACTGTATCGTACTGGGTGAACAGGTAAATCCCGGTGATCCGGAGTGGGACATTTTCATCAAAGAAATCAGAAGAGAAATGACCCTGAAAGCCGGTCAGCGCTGTACAGGTGTGCGCCGGATTTTTGTACCGGAACAACAACTCGATGCCGTTCAGCAATCGCTGACAAAGGCCCTGGCACAAACGGTCATCGGGGATCCCCTGCATCCCGAAGTACGGATGGGCAGCCTGGCCGGGCTTACCCAGCGCCGGGAAGTAAAGGAACAACTGGAAAAGCTCCTGGTATCCTGTGAACTGGTCTACGGATCCCCCGATACCGTTACGGTTACCGGGGCAGACGCAGAAAAAGGGGCCTTTATGTCACCACTCCTGCTGCGTAATGAAAATCCGCATACTTCGGAAGAGCCGCATACCATTGAAGCTTTCGGACCCGTAAGTACCCTGATGCCCTACCGGGACCTGGAAGATGCCATCTGTCTGAGCAAAAAAGGAAAGGGCAGCCTGGTGAGTACCATCGTTACGGCCGATCCGAAAGAAGCCAGGGCTTATGTGGCCGGTGCGGCTTCCCATCATGGCCGTATACTTATCCTGAACCAGGAATGTGCCAAAGAAAGTACCGGTCATGGTTCTCCCCTGCCCCTGCTGGTGCATGGCGGACCCGGCCGTGCCGGAGGCGGCGAGGAAATGGGGGGATTACGCGGGGTAAAACACTATATGCAGCGCACAGCCATCCAGGGCTCTCCCACCCTTTTGACAGCCGTGACCGGAGTTTACCAGCCCCATGCAAAGGGGATTAATACCGGCGTGCATCCGTTTAAAAAATATTTTGAAGAATTGCAGATAGGGGAACAGCTGCTGACCGAAAAACGAATCATCACCGCCGATGATATTGACCGGTTCGCAGCCCTGACCGGAGATCATTTTTACGCACATATCAAAACCACCGATTTCAGCGGTACCATGTTTGAACAACAGGTGGCCCACGGGTACCTGATCATGAGCCTGGCTGCGGGATTGTTTGTGGACAGTTATACAAAGAACCCGGTTTTGCTGAATTATGGCATTGACGAACTGCGTTTCACCAAACCGGTTTATCCCGGCGCTGAACTGCAGATCCGTTTTACCTGCAAGGAAAAACTGCCGGTGGACAAACGCGTCGTCGAAAAGCCCGAAGATTTTAAACGGGGTGATGATATTGACAAGGGCATTGTAAAATGGCTGGTGGAATTCCTCGATGGTACCGGCGAAATCACCGGGGTGGCAACGATACTGACCATGGTAGCGAGGAAGGGTTGAGGGGTTGAGGGGTTGAGGGGTTTGGCGTAAAGAAAGTCATTCAGAAAGGAACGGACTACTAACTGCTAACTGTCCTCTGCGAACTGTTGTTCAGCGGTCATTTAGTAAGCCGGAAACATAAACCCAGCCCGAAATTACTGTCATTGATATTCCCGCCCATTTTCTGGCTGGTTTCCCCACCCTGCTGGGCATGGGCGCTGATACCCAGCCATTCTAAACCTTTCGGAAACCATTCCAGCCGGAAAAAGACCTCTGTTGTGCCGGTATTCAGCCGGCTGACATCCAGAATTTCCCGGGCAGCTTTTTCATCGGAACTATAATTGGTTGAAATAGCACCAAATGACTGGCGGGCGAATTTCATCCCCGCCCCCGCATTAAAATGCCGGGACCTGAAGTATACGGTGGGCTGAAAATAGAGTTTGAATACATTATGGTTATAGAAACGGCCTCCCGGCAGTTGCAGACTGGCCACTTCGGAGGAGGTATACCGGCCCAAACCCGTTCCCCCGGCTATTTCCATAAAAAAATCTTTTTTAGGACCGAAGGGATAAAACCAGGCAAGTCCGGCTTCAGTTATATTTCGTCTGTAATTATATACAATGCGGTGGTTGCCGTTTTCCGTGGAGCCCCCTTTCTCACGGGAATACATATGCGAAACCTGCAGGGCAATTTGACGGCCCGCCGCAACCGACCCCTGGGCCTGGAGGCCGTTCAGCGCGTCATAGGGTGAAGGCCCGCTGCTGTTTGAACTGCTGTTTATACTGGCGCTGCCGGTGCTGTAGAAAATCCGGCCGGCAAAATCTCCTTTGTCCCGGTGCATACCGGTATTGGCCAGGGTGGGTGTATGCTGGATAAATTCTGCCGTTGTGCAGGCGCTGAACAGCAACAGCGGTAAAAGCCGGTAAATGGCAACCGGAACTGGGGGTTGATGAGCCATAAACAGATAATGAATCTACATAATTCTGATACCAATACTCCTGACCCCGGTCAGGGTTTTCAGTTTTTTTCGCGGTTAAATTACAGGAAAGCCGCTGAAAAAAATCTGCGGATACAGGAACGGTTCGGATTAACTTTATGGTACAATCTTCTTTTATGGACGCGTATGTAAAATCGGAATTCCACCAGGGACTGACCACGATTGAATTCCACCACCCCCAGAGCAATTCACTGCCCGGTAAAATACTGGATGAACTGGCTAAAGCCATTCATGCCGCCGGTAATGACGAAGAAACCCGGTTGATCCTGCTGCGCAGTTTTGGGGATAAAGCTTTTTGCGCCGGCGCTTCTTTTGATGAGCTGGCAGCCATTGGGAATAAAGAAGAGGGCCTGAAATTTTTCAACGGATTTGCGCAAGTGATCAATGCCATGCGCATATGCCCCAAACTGATTATCGGGCGTATCCACGGGCGTTGTGTGGGCGGTGGCGTAGGACTGGCAGCGGCCGTAGATTACGCGATTGCCACGGAAGCGGCAGAAATAAAACTGAGTGAACTGGCCGTTGGGATCGGTCCCTTTGTTGTGGGACCTGCCGTGGAGCGGAAAATCGGCATGTCGGCCTATTCGCAACTGGCGATAGATGCCACCCGCTGGCGCAGTGCCGAATGGGCCCGCAAAAGAGGCTTGTACGCGGAATTATACAACAGTACCGAAGATATGGATGAAGCCATCAGCCGGCTGGTCTTCCAGCTGATGCATTCCAGTCCCGAAGCCATGGCAGAACTGAAAAAGGTTTTCTGGAAAGGCACCGAGCACTGGGATAAACTGCTGCATGAACGGGCAGCGATCAGCGGCCGGCTTGTACTGAGCGATTTTACCCGGAAAGCGATAGAATCCTTTAAGAAGAAGTAGTGCTGCGTTACGACTCCACCAATTTTCACCTCTTTTGCGACAAACTGGCCCGGAAGGATAAAACGCTCCGGACCATTATCCGTACCCATGGTTATCCGCCCATGTGGACCCGGCCTGCCAGTTTTCAGACACTGGTACTGACCATTCTTGAACAACAGGTTTCCCTGGCTGCAGCCTATGCCGCTTTCCGGAGACTCAGGGAAAAAACCGGGTATGTCACCCCCGCCAAAATCCTTGCCCTGACCGATGAAGAGATGCGGGCCTGTTATTTCACGCGGCAGAAAATGGGTTATGCCCGGGAACTGGCCAAAACGATACAGTCAGGACAGCTGGTATTGAAACATTTCCGCTCACTGCCCGACGAAGAAGTGCGCGCACGCTTACTCCCGGTAAAAGGGATCGGTCACTGGACGATTGATGTATTTCTTATGCACGCCCTGCAGCGTACGGATCTGTTTCCGCTGGGAGATATCGCGCTGGTCAACAGCCTGAAGCATGTAAAACAATTACCCGCGCATATCTCCAAAGAAGAAATGCTCGCCATTGCCGAACCCTGGCGCCCCTACCGGACAATAGCGGCGATGATTTTATGGCACGATTATATTAAGCGGAAAGGAATTGTATTGCAGGAATAATTTGGAGGGTTGAGGGGTTGAGCCCAACAGGCATTCATTCTTTTGACTGTATTTACTCCTAACTCCCGAATCCTGTCTCCCGACTAAATATTCAGTCCCCCACACACACTGATCGTCTGCCCCGTAATATAAGAAGCCATATCGGAGGCCAGGAAGAGGGTGACATTGGCAATATCATCCGCGCTGGCAAACTTACCCAGCGGAATGCCGGCTTTGTATTTTTCGGCGCCTTCGCCATCCTTCAGATAGCTGGTCATATCGGTTTCCACAAAACCGGGCGCGATGGCATTGCAACGTATATTCCGGCTGCCCAGCTCTTTGGCCACCGATTTGGTAAAGCCGATGATACCGGCTTTGGAAGCGGCGTAACTGCTCTGGCCGGCATTCCCGATCTCGCCGATAATGGAACTCATATTGATGATTGCGCCGGTACGGGCTTTCATCATCGGGCGGATGACCTGTTTGGTCATATAAAAAACACTGTTGAGGTTCACCTGGATCACATCATTCCACTGCTCGGGACTCATCCGCATGAGCAGGTTGTCTTTGGATATACCGGCATTGTTCACCAGGATATCCACGGTGCCGAATTCCTTCAGTACATCATTCACGAAAGATTCACACTGTGCGAAATCACCGGCATTGCTTTTATAGGCTTTTGCTTTTACCCCCATCCCTGTCAGGCGGGCTTCCAGGGCAGCGGCTTTCTCCGCGCTGCTGTCGCTTACATAGGTAAACGCCACATGGGCACCGTGTTCTGCAAATTTCAGGGCGATGCCTTCACCGATCCCGCGGGCGGCACCGGTAACAATCGCCACTTTTCCGTCAAGTAATTTCATAGTCGTAGTATTAGTAGCTACAAAAGAAAGCAAATTATAGCAAACCCCTGCGGATTCTTACCGCTGCTGTTCGCGTGCCTTTTGCAGAGAAAGAATCTCTTCCAGGTAAGTGCGTTCATTACTCAGCCGGGGTACCTTGTGCTGACCACCGAGTTTGCCCCGGTTATGCAGCCATTCAGCAAAAACTCCCTTGTCCAGCCGATGCACCAGCGGCAGCCGCAGGGCAATACTCTTATGCCTTTTGGCCTCATAATCGCTGTTGATGGACTGAAGCGTCCGGTCCAGTTCCCGTATAAAACGATCCAGGTCATCCGGTTCTTTTTCAAATTCAACCAGCCATTCATGCGCTCCGTTACCGGAATCGGAAAAATAAACGGGCGCCGCGGTATAATCATTCACCACCGCCCCGGTTTCCCGGCAGGCGGAAGCAATGGCTTTATCGGAATTATCCACGATCACTTCCTCGCCAAACGCATTGATAAAATGTTTTAACCGGCCGGATACTTTTACCCGGTAAGGTCTTACCGAGGTAAACTGCACCGTATCACCCACCAGGTAACGCCAGAGCCCGCCATTGGTGCTGATCACCAGGGCATAATTTCGTCCCGGTTCCACATCCGCAAGACTGACCGTCTGGGGCTGCTCACTGCCGTATTCACTCACGGGCATAAATTCCATAAAAATCCCGTGATCGGTAAACAGCAGCATCCCTTCCTGGCCGGGTATATCCTGTGCCGCGAAAAATCCTTCGCTGGCATTGTACATCTCCAGATAATGGATCTCGCGGCCGATAATCCGGCGAAACTGCTCACGATAAGGAGTAAACGAAACTCCGCCGTGCATATACAGTTCCAGGGAAGGCCACACTTCACTCATATTTTGTTTGCCGGTGAGTTCAAGAATCCGTCTGAAAAGCACCAGGGTCCAGGTAGGCACTCCGGAAATAGACGTGACATTTTCCTTTATCGTGCTTTCCGCCAGCTTTTCAATTTTATTCTCCCATTCGTCCATCAAAGCGATACTGAGATCGGGGGTTCGCAGCCAGTGACCCCAGAAGGGTGAATTTTGCAACAGCACTGCACTGAGGTCGCCGTACTGGGCCTCATTGTTCATAGGATTGATATTGTGGCTGCCGCCGATTACCAGCCCCTTGCCAGTGAGCAGGTTGGACTCCGGGTAATACTGATAGTACATGGATAATACATCCTTGGACGCCTTGTAATGGCCTTCCTGCAGACTCTCTTCACTGACAGGGATAAACTTGCTTTTATCACTGGTGGTCCCGCTGCTTTTGGCAAACCAGTAAATGGGTGTATTCCAGAGCAGGTTCTGTTCCCCCTGCATGATCCGCTCAATCCAGGGTTTGATATCGTCGTATTCGTGAATGGGTACTGCTTCTTTAAACGCTTTTACATTGAAGAGCCGGTTAAATCCGTAACGCCGGCCAAATTCGGTATACTGCGCCGAGGTCACCAGGTCCTGCAGCACTTCCCGCTGGGCATCGAGGGGGTTGTTCTTCCAGGCCTCAATCCGCCAAAGGCGCATCCGGGCAAGCGAGGATATGGCGGGGCTCAGCAATTTCATAACAGGAGCAAAATAAATTATTTACCTGAAACAGAAGCAGCCGGCTCATGCCTTTCAACTGATTATTTATCCTTTTTCTTCAGCAGGGAAGGATTATAATAAAAGAAAAGCCGGAAAGTGTGGTTAAGGTCATAGGCATTTCCGGTTCTTTTTTGCTGAAAAACGCGCATATAACCCATATCAAAGGAGAGGGCGGGGCTAAGCGACTGGCGGATGCCCAGGAAAAACCGGTTCTGGTCAAAAGGATTACTGATGATTTCCCTGCCCGCCTGCAGTAAGAGCTCATCGGCCAGGCTGAGAGAAGGAAGTTTTTTGTTCCCGGATACCTGTATATTCAGGCTCAGCAGATACCGGAAGCGGTTGGAAAAACGGTAATCGCCGGTAAACCGGTCATCGGTTATTTTCTGCTGCCAGCGTTGTTCATTCCGGAACCGGTGCAGCATAGTTATCTTTCGCCAGGCCGAGTGGTACTGAAGCTGCTGATAAATCCTGTTTTCGTGCGCCACGGTTTCCCATCCGTCAGTAGCTGGATAGAGCCACAAATGCCCGTATCCGAATGTCAGGGACAGGTTTTTATCCAACTGGTATTGTATTCCGGCACGGGCAAAATAAAAACTGTTTTCCGCCATAAAATGATTCCGCCGCATATGCCAGTCGGCCACCAGGGCCCAGTGCGGGGCTACACGGATGGTACTGTTTACGGAGAACCAGGACTGGGTTTGGTTGTTGATATTCTTTGCCTGTGATAAACCCGGCAAAGGCAGAAAAATCAAACTGCAGAAAATAAACCCCATCACCGCTGCCGGAGAGGCAGCTTTTCGCTTGCATTGCATAGGGCAAAATTAACCCTGATCGGGAAGACCCTTTATGATTCCTGTTATCTTCCGCCCCCCCGTAAACCTGATTAAAATCCTGTCGGGGACATCCTTAATTTTTGTATGCTTCCAGCAACCGGGCCCTGATTATTTCCTTTTTGTCCGGGCTGACGAATGCATGACGGATCCCTTCCAGGTTGCACTGCAGAAAACGGGCCTTATCCCAGCCGAAAACAGCTTCCAGTGCCGCGTATTCAGATGAAAGGGTAACAGGTGTTACGGTACGGGTATCGGTATTGATACTCATCGATACGCCATGGCGGAATATCCGGTCGGCCGCATGTTCCCGGATGCTCGGGTAAATATTGGTCTGTACATTACTGGTGGGACAAACCTCCAGGTGAATATCTTTCTCTTTGAGATAGTCCAGCAGTTTTACATCTTCCGCACTGCGTACACCGTGCCCGATACGGGAAGGTCCGAAATGTTCCAGGGTCTCCCAAACGCTTTCGGGTCCTCTGGCTTCCCCCGCATGCGCCGTACAGGGAATGCCATGGGCCCGGGCAAACTGGTAGGCTTTGATATGCGCGGTAACCGGGAATCCGGCTTCATCCCCCGCGATATCAAATCCGAGTACACGGGTGCCCTTAAATTGTTCCGCCAGCTGCACGGTTGTCATACTTTGTTCTTCATTGAAATGACGGAGCGTGCACACAATCAGCCCGGCTTCAATTCCGGTTGTATTAACCCCTTCTTCCACTGCCTCATTCACCGCCTGCACCACTTCCTCCGGCTTCAGTCCTTTGGCTATATGCAGGAGCGGGGCGAAACGGATTTCCGCGTAAATGACATGATCATTCTTTAACTGCTCAAAAAGATCCAGGGTTACCAACCGCAGTTGTTCCCGGGTCTGCATCAGTTCAAAACCCTTTACTGCCCGGGTCAGGTAATCCGCCAGGTCAGTACATTTTGGCGGCGCCACAAATGCCTGGTCATACTCTTCCTTTGTTACAGCGGGATTGATTTGTTTCACCACTTTATAACTCAGGCTGCAGTCCAGATGCAGGTGTAATTCAACTTTCGGTAACGCACGATAATCCATAATGAAAAGGAATGAAGGGCAAAGAAAAGAAAAATGAGGGAAGATAAGGAGAGAATGAGGTTGAGGTTGAGGCGGAGGCGGAGTGGTGAGTGGGGCATTCTTCAGGCTAACCCTGGCTTGAAAAAATGATTTCTTTCGGGGCGCGGGGCTACTAACTTCTATCTGCTAACTACAAACTTTCCCATAAGGAACGCAAACTTCCGGTCAACGATCTCCCGACTCCCGTCTCCCATCTCGCGTCTCCCATCTCCCGTCTCCCAACTCCCGACTCCTGTCTCCCGACTCAAGACTCCATACTCCCCTCTCCTGTCTCCGCACTCGCCTTCATCGCCTCCTCATGCAGCCAGTCCTTCCGTTTGAGTTCAAAATTCCGGCCCAGGTAAAGTTTACGGACCTGCTCGTCCACGGCCAGTTCTTCAGCGCTGCCATGCCGGAAGATTTTCCCTTCGATCAGGAGATAAGCCCGGTCGCAGATAGAAAGTGTTTCGGTCACATTATGATCGGTGATCAGGATACCGATATCCTTATACTTGAGTTTGGCCACAATGGCCTGTATATCTTCCACCGCGATGGGGTCAATACCGGCAAAAGGCTCATCGAGCAGGATAAATTTGGGATCCACGGCCAGGGCTCTGGCAATTTCGGTTCTTCTTCTTTCGCCCCCGCTGAGTACATCCCCGTTGCTTTTGCGGACATGCTGCAGGCGGAACTCGTTCAGCAAAGACTCCAGTTTCTGCTTTTGTTCCTGGCGGCTGAGTTTTGTCATTTCCAGAACGGCCGCGATATTGTCTTCCACGCTGAGTTTACGGAATACAGACGCCTCCTGGGGCAGGTACCCGATTCCCATCTGGGCCCTTTTATACATAGGCAGGGATGTGATATCCTGGTCGTTCAGGAATACCCTGCCCTCATCGGGCTTTACCAACCCTACCACCTGGTAAAAGGAGGTGGTTTTGCCCGCGCCGTTGGGCCCCAGCAGTCCCACGATTTCTCCCTGTTTCACATCAAAGGAAACATGGTTTACCACGGTTCGTTTACCGTATTTCTTTACCAGTTGTTCTGTGCGGATGCTGTATGCCACGGAAGATGTTTGTGGCGCAAAAATAACCGGAAGCCGCGGGAGAAAACAGCGGAAAGGGCAAATTCAGTCTAAAATCTTTGCAAAAAATGGAGTTTTGCCCTCTCTCCCCCGTTCCGGCCTATTAAGATTGCATTTGTTTACAAGCTTCATTATGTTTGCAGTCATTTTTCACCAATATGAAAGTAACCGACCATATCCGCCAGGCCAAAGACACCCTGATTTCCTTTGAAGTATTGCCTCCCCTCAAAGGGAAAGGCATTGAAGCCTTGTACAAACACCTGGACCCCCTGATGGAATTCAAGCCCTCCTTTATCAACGTGACCTATCACCGCAGTGAACACGTGTTCAAAAAAAGAACGGATGGCAGTTTTGAAAAAGTGATTGTCCGCAAAAGACCGGGCACGGAGAGCATCTGCGCCGCCATCATGAATAAATACAATGTGGATACCGTACCCCACCTGATCTGCGGGGGCTTTAATATCAATGAAACAGAAGACGCCCTGATCAACCTGCGTTACCTGGGTATTGACAATGTACTGGTGCTGCGCGGAGACGCGGCCAAAAACGAAGCCGGTTTTGAACCCGAACCCGGGGGACATAAATACGCCAGTGACCTGCTGCAACAGGTGGTGAACCTGAATGCCGGTATTTACCTGGAAGATGAACTCAAAGGCACACACAAAACCGATTTCTGTGTGGGTGTGGCGGGTTATCCGGAAAAACATTTCGAGGCCCCGAATATGGAAACCGACCTGCAGTACCTGAAAAAGAAAGTGGATCTCGGCGCCGATTATATCATCACCCAGATGTTTTTTGACAATGCCCGTTTTCACAGTTTTGTAAAAGCCTGCCGGGATATGGGCATTACGGTCCCGATTATCCCCGGACTGAAACCCATCTACAGCAAAAAACAACTCACCGTTTTGCCCAAGACCTTTCATATTGACCTCCCTTCGGAGTTATCGAATGAAGTACTGCGTTGCAAAAACGACGAGGAAGTGGAGAAAGTGGGCGCCGAATGGCTGCTCATGCAATCCCGCGAACTGAAAAAAGCCGGTGTACCCGTGCTGCATTACTACACATTGGGGCGCCCTCTGCTGGTGGCAGATGTGGTGAAGAAGCTGTGAGAGGACAGTGGTCAGTGGTGAATGGTGAGTGGTGAGTAGGGCATTCTTTCAGGCTAACCCTGGCTTGAAAAAGGGAAACCTTTCGGGACGCGGGGCTACTAGCTTCTATCTGCTCACTGCTAACTTCCCCATAAGGAACGCAAACTTCCGCTCAACGATCTCCCGACTCCTGTCTCCCGACTCCCGACTCCCGTCTCCCATCTCCCGACTCCCGTCTCCCGACTCCCGTCTACTTCATCAGCTGTTCCAGCACTTTCTCTTCCACCTTCACCGGGTATTTTTTAAAGAGCGCTTCCTCCCATTGCTTTTCCAGGATGAGCTGGTAATCGTTGATCACCAGTCCGCGGGCTTCGTTAAAACTGCGCTGCAGGGTTTGTGGATAGGCATTGAAAATATAAGCGAAGGAGGCGGTATTATCCGATTCATTCAGCAACGGGGTAGTCAGCATCCCGGCTTTGGGAACCGTCTTATTCAGGTTGGGGATCTGGCTCCATTCATAACGGGAAGAATCGGCCAGCACTTTTTCGTCATACTGTCCGGTCAGCTTCCGCCAGTCACCAGGCGCGGCTTTCACTTTTTCATAGAGTGTCTGTGCCATTGCCGCGTCGGAACAGAAAAAGATCACCACATCGGCACTTTCCTTCCAGGTATAGTTCTTTTTATTCTTTTCATAGAGACTGCGTAATGCAAGGGTATCCGTTTGCGCTTTGGTCCACACTTCCTGCTGCATGATCTCAAAAAAGAGATTACCGTCACGGAACTCATTCATCTGGTTACGAAACTCCGTATTGTAAGCTTCCAGGTTTCGTTTGTAATACGCCTGCATTTCATATTTCAGCCATTCGTCCTTCACCTGTTCAAAAGGTTTGAACCCGCTGCCATCATTCCGGTAGCGGTATACAGAAGCATATTTATACCAGGCGGCCAGGTCAAAATTTTCTTCCCCGATCCGGAATACGGGACTGGAAGGCTGCAGGTTTTTACCCGCAGTAGCCATCGGTTGCCGGTCGAGCAGGCTGTCGCTGTAAGCCCGGAAAGCGGCCTCATCATTCAGCAAATAGGTTACCCCGGCTTTTTGTTTTACCTGGTTGTAGATATAGTCTTTGGAAGCCTGCCAGCGGCTGTCGAGCATGATCTTCTGTTGCAGTTCCTGCTGCAAATCCCGGTTCTCCGGATCTGTTACCGGTGCTTTGATACTGATCCGGCGCAGGATATGCCAGCCATGCGAAGTGCGGAAGGGTTTGCTCAAAGCCCCGTCTTTAGCCAGTGCCCAGCATTGCTCTTCAAAAAGTGGATCATACTGACCCACGGATAAATCGGGCATTATGCCATTGTTAGCCGCGCTGATATAATCATTGCTGAAAGCGCGGGCCAGCGCCCCGAAATCCTCTCCTGCAAGCAGCCGTTTGTAGAGGGAATCCGCCCGTTGCGCTACCTGTTTCTTTATACTTTCATCTGCATCCGGTGGCCAGGCAAGCAGGATTTGCTGGGCTTTCATCCGTCCGGGATTCTTTTTCTCCCCCATATTTTTAAACAGATGATATCCGATCTTGCTGCGCACCGGTTCACCTACTTTGCCCGCTGCCGTAGCATAAAGCGCGTTCTCCATATCATAGGGCAGTGTGAAAACGGTTACATACCCGAGATAGCCTTTATTGATCTGCACCGCAGGGTCGTCTGAGTATTGGATTGCCAGCTGTGAAAAATCCTGACCGGCAGCGATTTTTCTGTTTACCTCATCCAGTTGCTGGCGGGCTGCCGCCGTATCAATCGCGCCATTGGGCTGTTTGAAAGCGATGAAGATATGCGCGGCCTTTATCAGTTTCTGACTCCGCTGAAAAGCTTCCCCGCGCAGGCGGTTCAGGATAGCAGGGTCGTTCATAAAATTTTCCACGATCTGGGCCCGCAGGTTGTCCACTTCCATCCGGATATGCTGAAGGGTGTCATAACGCCGGTCAACGGCTTCCCGCACTTTGAGTTTGGAGCGGATATACAAATCCAGGTATTCCCGCATGGCCGTTGCCCGGGACTGACCGGTAAGGACATTATTCTTATTGAAGGCCCGCAGAAATTCAGCCGCATCCGCCTTATAGGGACCATAAGTAAAAAGAGTCTGCGCGGAAAGCGGGAACAGGCTGCTGACTCCCAGGAGCAGCAGGAAAAGGTTTTTTCGTTTCATACCGGATTTTTTAAGCGCTTACTGGCCCTTTTGTTTCAGCCGGATAATTTCATCCAGCTGCTGATAAGTCAGTTTTTTGGCGATAATGCGTTTTTCTTTGTCCAGCAAATATAAAGTAGGAAAAGACTGCACGTCGTACAACTGTGAATACCCGGGTATCCCGTTATCGGTCCGGTTTTTTTCCGCTTCGCGGGAATACCAGACATGGTTCCAGTCCGTGAGCTGGTTATCACCAATAAACTTATGCCAGTCTTTTTTGGTCCCCTCAGTTTCCTTGGCTACCGCATAGATACGGATGTTTTCCGCCTGCCAGCGGGCGCGGTACATAGAATCCAGTTTGGGCAAAACTTCCTTACAGTGCCCGCAGGTAGGGTCCCAGAATACCACCACGGTAAACGGGGCTTCGGCTGCATAGAGGGAAAGAGGGGTATCGTTTTGTCCCGGCAGTTCAATTTCAGCAGCCGGTGTACCCAGTATATTCGCCATCAGGCTGTACGCTCTTTCGGTAATGGTCTTTTTGCCCGCTTCATTCAGCCAGGGATAGGTTTTTTGTGAAAAATATTTTTCAAAGAGGTGCACAAAGACCGCGTCCTCCCACATGTATTTCTGGTTGAGGTACCGGTTGATGAATTTCACCAGCAGAAAGCGGTTCATTTCCTCGTTGATGCTGGCAAAACCCAGCATCCGGTCAATTTCCTTTATCACCGAATCGGGGCTCGGCGCCACCAGCTGGTTGAAGTATTTATCCAGCTTGTCTTCAAAAAAAGTGGTATAGGCGAGGCGGCCATCATAAAAATTCACGCCGTCCCAGTAATGGGATTTATAATACTCATACGCGGCTGTGGAATCGGCTTTACTCACCGGATTCTTCAGGTTCCCGGTAAGTACCGGTTCGCGCATGGCTTTCAGTAACACACTGATCAGCGCTTCCGGATGGTTCCGTACCAGGTCTTCCCGAAATGTGGTGATTCCCTTATCCTCCTCGCTGATGGCGGCGCTGATCCGGGCGGAATCTTCCCGGCTGCCCGCGATTTTCAGACTGGCCTGCAGGGCCTGGATCTGTTTGCCGCGGCGGGTCATCTCCTGCTGGTATTGGGTAAACAGCACATTATCGGGTGAATGCTCAAAACGGGCGCCTCCCGTCAGGGTGGCGGTATCAGCGCTGACAGAAAAACGCTGCTGTTTGTCCACCAGGATTTCAAAAAAGCCGGCTTTATTGGGATAACCCACCAGGTAAATCCCCCCGGGCAGGTTTTTCACTCCTTTAAAAACCGCCTGGCTGTTGCCATCGAGTTTTGCCGAATCAATGATCGGATAGGTTTTGCCGAAATAATGCCCCAGGTAAATCCACTGGTTTTTGAAGGGCTTCAGGGTAATCTTAATCTCATAACCGGGCTGGGCCATACCCGCCAGGGCGATTTGCAGGAGAGACAGGAAGAGGAAATTTTTTTTCATACGCATCAATCCGTAAAGGTATCTAAAAAGCGGCAGGCCCTCAAGCGGGAACCTGAAAAACACTGTTAAAGAGGGGGAAGCCGGGTTTTCCGTTGCCTGCACGCTGAAAAAAGCACATCCCGCTCCCGGGGATTATCTTTGCGCCGTGAGAAAAAAACACAGGAATATCATATTGGAAAATATCCGGGTGGAGGATTATGCCGCCGAAGGCAAGAGCCTGGCCCGGGTAGACGGTAAAGTGATTT
The DNA here is from genome assembly GCA_014879565.1 of Chitinophagaceae bacterium. Lineage (GTDB taxonomy): Bacteria > Bacteroidota > Bacteroidia > Chitinophagales > Chitinophagaceae > JJ008. Next base: position 11,961 of record JACSRW010000029.1, on the reverse strand, counting down.
TTATGGAAGGCGTGGTGCCGGGAGATGTCGTGGATATCCGGCTCCTGAAGAATAAAAAAGACTGGGCGGAAGCGGCTGTCCTGGCTGTTCATGCCTATTCCGCCGAACGGGTCAGCCCCGTCTGTTCCCATTTCGGCGTTTGCGGCGGCTGCCAGTGGCAGATGCTGCCCTATGCCAAACAACTGCAGTTCAAAAACAAACAGGTACAGGATGTACTGCAGCGGATCGGAAAAATCGCCCTGCCGCCCTTTCTGCCTATTCTCGGCGCGGCAGATACGCTCTATTACCGCAATAAGATAGAATACACATTCGGCAACAAACGGTTTCTCAGTACAGCGGAACTGAAAGACGAGCGTATCCGCTCCGAAGAAGACGTGGCCGGTTTTCACGCCCGCGGCTTTTTTGATAAGGTAGTGGATATAGAACAATGTCACCTCCAGGCTGAACCCGGCAATGCAATCCGGCTCTTTGTTAAAAATTACGCGAAGGGGAAAGGCTGGCCTTTTTATGATATCCGCAACCATACCGGTTTTCTGCGTACCATGCAGGTCCGGCTTTGCACTACAGGAGAATTAATGGTGAATATCGTGGTGGCGGAACATGACCCGGAAAAAATTAAGGAACTGATGGAAGCCGTACAGCAACAATTCCCCGCTATCACCACCCTGCTGTATACGGTCAACACCAAATGGAACGACAGCCTGCATGATCTGGAGCCCGCGGCCTTTTACGGGAAAGGATATGTGATAGAAAAGCTCGAATCGTTTCAGTTCAAGATCGGTCCCAAATCCTTTTTCCAGACTAATACCCGCCAGGCGGAACAGCTCTACCGGGTAACCCGCGCATTTGCTGAACTGACCGGCACCGAAACCGTCTACGATCTCTATTGCGGCACCGGCAGTATCGGCATTTTTGTGAGTGAAAAAGCCGGGCAGATCATCGGGGTGGAAATGATTGAGGCCGCTATTGAAGACGCGAAAGAAAATGCCGCGCTGAATAACCTGAACAACTGTACCTTTTATGCCGGTGATGTGATTGATATCTGCCATGATGATTTTTTTGCCGCCCATGGCCGTCCCGATGTGATCATCACCGATCCGCCCCGGGCCGGCATGCACGAAAAGCTGGTGAACAAGATCCTGGAGATGGAGGCGCCGACCGTTGTTTATGTGAGCTGTAATCCGGCCACCCAGGCCCGGGATCTGCAATTACTCGGAGAAAAATACACGGTGACAAAAGTGCAGCCGGTGGATATGTTCCCCCATACCCATCATATTGAGAACGTGGTGCAACTGAAACTGAAAAGCCCCCGATAACCCGTATTTTTGCCGGATGAATCAGTATCGGTTTACGAGTCCCGGCCTGTTTCCCCCGGTTATAAAAAACCTGCTCATCATCAATGTGCTGGTTTTCCTGGCGCAATCGGTGTTCGGGAAAAGCCACCCCTATGAAGCGGAGAATCTCTTTGCCCTGCATGATATCCATTCGGTTTATTTCAGGCCGCACCAGCTGATCACGCATATGTTCATGCATGGAGGGGCCGGCCATCTTTTCTTCAATATGTTCGCGCTCTGGATGTTTGGCACCGTACTGGAGAGCCGGCTGGGATCTAAACGTTTCCTGACTTTTTACTTGCTCTCCGGACTGGGTGCGGCCCTGCTTCATCTCGGTGTATTGTATATGGAAATGCAGGATGTGATGCGGGTTTACAATAATCTTCCCGGAGAAATGCAGCTCGAATTGCTCTACTCCCCGGAGTTTAAAGTGAATATCCCCACTGTAGGCGCTTCCGGTGCCGTATTCGGCTGCCTGGCCGCCTTCGGTTATCTCTTCCCGAACAGCCCGATTTATATTTATTTCCTTTTCCCGATGAAAGCCAAATGGTTTGTCATTCTCTACGCGGGACTGGAACTGATGATGGCCGTTCAGAATTCTGCCGGTGATACCGTTGCGCATTTTGCCCACCTGGGCGGGGCGCTGACCGGTTTCCTGATTGTGTATTTCTGGAACAAAACCAACCGGCGAACGTTTTATTAAAGGAACAGAATCGCTTTTACGGCTGCATACAGCGCAGTACATTTGTATCAACTATGACGTATCCGGAGTCTTCATTCAGGCAGCGACTATCTCTCGGCCAGAGCAATAATGCCCTTACCCGGCTGATTATCGTTAACCTGGTGGTATTTATCACCCTGGCGCTGATCCGGGTATTTTATTACTACTATTATAGGGAAGAAGCCCTGGTAGCCAGCCATTTTACCAGCGAAGTACTTCCCTGGGCCGTGGTGCCCGACAGCCTGGGCGAACTGGCCCGTAAACCCTGGACAGTACTGACCGCGCTCTTTACACATTTAGGCGTCTGGATGACCCTGGCCAATATGCTCTGGCTCTGGAGTTTTGGGTATATCATGCAGGATCTTACCGGGAACCGGAAAATTATTCCGCTCTATATCTATGGCGGACTGGCCGGGGTTCTGGCCTATCTGCTCACCGTGCTGTTTTTACCGTCCACCCCCCACCTGCCTTTTTATTATGGCGGGGGCGCGGGTATTGCGGCTATTGCCATTGCCTGTACAGTTGTATCTCCCGGTTACCGGATCTTTCCCCTGCTCAACGGCGGTTTCCCGCTCTGGATACTCACTGCTTTTTATCTGCTGGTTTCTCTCAGTACCCTGCCGGTCAAAAGCCCGGAATCGCTCAGTCCCCCGCTGGCTGGCGCCCTTACCGGTTATCTCTTCATATGGCTGGTACGCCAGGGCTGGGATGCCAGTGAATGGATGAGTAATTTCTTTGACTGGGTAAATGATCTCTTTAATCCCGATAAACCCCGTAAAGGGTCTCCCGCGATCAAGGACCAGCTTTTTTACAAAACAGATTCGGCCCCTTATAAGAAGACCCCGCATGTAACCCCGCAACGGATTGATGATATCCTGGATAAGATCAGCGAAAAGGGATATAACTCCCTCAGTGCGGAAGAAAAAGACCTGCTGAGGCGGGCCGGAGAAGATGATGTAAGACTCTGAGATCAGTGCATACGGGCATCAATGGCCTTACAGAGCGACGCGAAAATATCGTCAATACTCCCCTCACCTTTTACCGATTGAAACTTGCCTGATTTTTTATAGTGATCAGCCACGGCGGAGGTTTCGCTGTTGTAAACGGCAAACCGTTTGCGGATCACCGCTTCATCCGTATCGTCACTGCGGCCGGAAGTTTTACCCCGGTTCAGCAGGCGTTTGACCAGTTCCTCTTCACTCACTTCCAGGGCCAGTACCGCACTGATGCCGGTTTCTTTCAGATCCAGCAGTTTGTCCAGCGCCACCGCCTGGGGAGCCGTACGCGGAAAACCATCAAACAGAAAGCCTTTGGCGTCTTTATGCAGGTCAAAAAATGAATCCACCATACCAATCACCACCTCATCGGGTACCAGCTGACCTTTATCAATAAAACTTTTTGCTTCCAGTCCAAGAGGTGTTTTATCCGCAATTTCCTGGCGGAGAAGATTACCGGTGGAAAGATGCTTTAAACCATACTTGTCAACCAGCTTATCGGATTGGGTGCCCTTACCACTGCCGGGAGGGCCGAAGAGAATCAGATTAAACATAATCAGTCAGTAAACATTGGTACAGAACAAATATACCATCAAAGCGCTGAATTCCCGGTCCGGAAAAGCATTATTTCCCGAAAACTCTTTTGCCACAGAAATGTTAACAAGTGGTAGTTCAGGAAGCCGGAAACAGTCCGGCCGCGCTACTTTCAGTAAATTTGGACTATGCAAAAAATGAAAATATTTTTCAGCAGGCTGGCTTTACTCTGCGGCTGTTTTCTTTTACAGCAGTGCAGTTATTCCCAGCAACAGCCGGCCGGCACAAAAAAAACAACCATGGACAGCACCCAAAAAAACAATCCCGTTTATTCGCATACCGACAGCAGTAAGGTTAACCTGACCGAAGAGGAATGGAAAAAAATTCTGCCTGCCGAAGTGTTTTATATCGCCCGTCAGAAAGGAACGGAAAGACCCTGGACCAGCCGTTTTGAAAATTTTAAAGAAACCGGCACTTATTATTGCGCGGCCTGCGGGCACCCGCTTTTTAAGAGCGATACCAAGTTTGACAGCGGCTGCGGCTGGCCGAGTTTTTATGAACCTGTCAGCAAGGGCAGTATCCTCTATACCCCCGATCACAGCCATGGCATGGACCGCACCGAAGTGCAATGCGGCCGCTGCAAGGCCCATCTCGGCCACGTATTTGATGACGGTCCCCCGCCCACCGGTCTTCGTTATTGTATCAACGGGGTGATCCTGGATTTTAAAAAAGCCGGCGAAGCAGATAAAAAATACCAGGAAAAGGGAAATCAATAATTCCGGTTAGATTTGCCGCAAAATAGCGGCCATGAAACTCTCCCATTTATCTGAAACGCTTATCGGTTCTGAAATTGTTAAACTCGGGGGCGAGATCCGGGAAAAAATCAGGCAGGGAGAGCGGATTTATAATTTCACCATCGGTGATTTTGATCCGTCTGTCTTCCCGATCCCCAAAGAACTGGAAGACGCGGTGGTGGAAGCCTATCGCCGTCATTTCACCAATTACCCCGCCGCGGAAGGCAATACCGATCTGCGCGAAGCCATTCACCGGTTTATAAAAGAGGAAGAGGGACTGGACTACAATCTCGAGGAAATCCTGGTTGCTTCCGGTGGCCGGCCGCTGATCTATACCGTATTCCGCGCCATTGCAGACAAAGGCGATAAAATCATTTATGCCGTGCCCTCCTGGAACAATAATCACTATACTCATTTTGTGGGCGGCGAACACGTGGTGATAGAAGCGGGACCCGACACCCTGTTTATGCCTTCTGCCGAATCCATCCGCCCCCATCTGGATGGCGCCGTGCTTTTATCCCTTTGCTCCCCGCAGAATCCCACCGGCACCACCTTCCGGAAAGAAGAACTGGAAGCCATCTGCGACCTGGTACTGGCTGAAAACGCGCGCAGGGGTACCGGTGAAAAGAAACTGTATGTGATGTATGACCAGATGTACTGGCATCTTACCTACGGAGATATCCGGCACCATAACCCGGTAAGCCTGCGCCCGGCTATGAAAGAATTCACCATTTTCATTGATGCCATCAGTAAGGTATTTGCCGCTACCGGTGTGCGGGTGGGCTGGGGACTGGGCCCTGCACCGGTGATCGCCAAAATGAAAGCCATCCTTACCCATATCGGGGCCTGGGCCCCCATGGCCGAACAAAAAGCGGTGGCCTGGTACCTCGGACAGCCGGCAGCCATCCACCGTTACCTCAGTCATTTCAAAAGCGAAGTGGAGGAAAGACTGCGCCGGATATATACCGGGTTTACTGCGCTGAAAGAAGCCGGCTTCCCCGTTGAAGCCATCGCCCCCGAGGCCGCTATCTACCTTACCATCAAAATAGATATAAAAGGTAAAAAAGACGCGGAGGGCAATCTGATTGCCAGCCAGTCAGAAGCCACTGCCTACCTGTTGAACAAAGCCGGCCTGGCCGTCGTTCCTTTTTACGCCTTTGGGGCTTCTCCCGATTCGCCCTGGTACCGCCTCAGCGTGGGTACCTGCAAAAAAGAAGAGATCGGGGAAATGCTGGACAAACTCAGAAAAGCCCTGGAAGAACTCAATTAAAGAGAAAATCAGTTTAAATTAAGCAGGAAACGGAAGGGACGAAGCCGGTAATGGGAAGCTTCTTTTAAGATCAGCCGTTCTTTGCGGCGGATCCGGTTACGGTCAACCAGTTCGGTCACCCGGCAAAAAACGGCCGGGGTATCAATGGCAGAGAGGATATGATGCAGACAATGAACCTCCTTGTCTATAGCCGCCGGGCTCATAGACGTATCCCTTGAAAACAGTAAAATTCTGCGATCAAATTGGTTCATTCAATGTCAGAGGTGGCTTAGTATCCTGTCATTCCCTTTGTGCTGGGACAGCCGCAATTCTTTCCTCCCTTGCCCGTGCCGGAATAATAGTTCCGGTTACAGGATGCCAGGAATACGATAAATAACAGGGCTAAGACGATTTGGTTGATGCGTTTCATACACTTGTGTTCTAAATTAAAACTATTTTACGAACAAATTAGTATCCCGGCCGGTATGTTTCCCGTAAAAAATAACACAGATCAAACGGAACCGCCTGAAAAGCAGGGCAAACCGCGTATCCTGCTGGCCCCGCTCGACTGGGGACTGGGTCATGCCACCCGTTGTATCCCCCTGATCCGGGAACTGCTGGCACAGGGGGCCGACGTGGTATTGGGAGGCAGTGGCCTCTCGGGAAAATTACTGCAGGCCGAATTTCCGCAATTGCCCTACCTGGAAATCCCATCGGCCAGCATCCGCTACAGCCGGAAAGGCTTTTTCCTGCCCCTGAAAATCCTGCTGCAAACCCCCGCCTTTATAAGGCAAATGAAAGAAGAAAACCGCTGGCTCCGCCAGACCGTTGAAGAATGGCAGTTGGATGCCATCATTTCCGATAACCGCTACGGACTTTATCACCCCGGTATTCCCTCTGTGCTTATCACCCACCAGCTGGCTATCAAAACCGGGCTGGGCAAAACAGCCGATGGCTTGATCCGGCGGAAGAATTACCGTCAACTGAAAAATTTCAGCTCCTGCTGGATACCCGACACAGCGCAAGAAGGGGGACTGGCCGGTGAACTGGCACACCCGGATAAAAAACCGGTTATACCTTACCGTTATATAGGACCCCTCACCCGTTTTTCCCGCAGTACTGCCTTAGCCGAACCGGGCCGGCTGCTGATCCTGCTCTCCGGTCCCGAGCCACAAAGAACACAACTGGAAGAAAGAATCCTGAAGGATCTTCACCGCTGCCCCGGTCTCATCACCCTGGTCAGGGGGGTGGATCTTTCAGCTCCGCTCCTCCCCTCCACCAGCCAGATCCGGATATATAACCAGCTGCCTGCGGCTGAGCTGGAAAAAGAAATGCAGCTGGCGGAATGGGTGATCAGCCGTACGGGGTACACCACGCTGATGGATATTTTTCCCCTGCGCAAAAAATCCATCCTCGTTCCCACCCCGGGGCAGCCGGAACAGGAATACCTGGGTTTGTACCATGGAGTAAAACGGCATGCCCTGATTATTCCGCAGGAACAGTTTCAGTTATTAACCGCGCTTGATGAAGCCCGCAGCTTCCCTTACAGTTTTCCCCTTGCCGAAGCCAATAAAGAACTGCCGGGCCTGGTCAGCGGCTTCCTCCGCAGCCTGCACTGATATTCCGTATATCTTTGCGGGCTAATTCCCGTTTTTGAAAACAAGCACACAGGCACATATCGCGGTTCTGTTCACCAATTTTTTCTTTGCCACCAATCTCAGCCTGGTGAAACATATTTCGCCGGGGCTGCTTGGCGCTTACGGACTGAATATATTCCGGGTGGGCGGCAGCCTTCTTTTATTCTGGACGCTCTGGCTGCTGGCCAAAAACAAAAACGGGATTAAAAAGAAAGATATCCCCCGGTTTATTCTCTGCGGTCTCACCGGAGTGGCCATTAACCAGATGTTATTTATCAAGGGACTGACCCTGACCTCCACCATTCACGCATCTCTGCTGATGCTGACCACCCCCCTGCTGATCACCGTTTCGGCCTTCTGGATACTGAAAGAAAAACTCACCCGTGCAAAAGCCCTGGGGCTGGCCCTGGGAATCGGAGGGGCTTTGCTGCTGATCTTTTCGCGGGAACAGCAAGGACAGGCCGGTCTTACAGGCGACCTGCTGATCATGATCAATGCCATGTCGTATACTGTTTATTTTATCATCGTAAAACCGCTGATGCAGGAATACCCGCCCCTGCATGTGATCCGCTGGGTTTTCAGTTTTGGCTTTCTGCTCATCCTGCCCTTTGGCTGGCAGGAGAGTATGGATACGGCCTGGCCCCTTTTTAACTGGACACATTATGCCGCCCTTTTCCTCGTGGTATTCTGCGGTACCTTCCTGGCGTATTCCTTCAATATTTACGGTATCAAACACCTGGGCGCCGGGGTAACCGGTTCCTATATTTACACACAGCCTGTATTCGCGGCGATCATTGCCGCCCTTTTTCTCAATGAGGATTTTACAGCTGCCAAAATCATTTCAGGAATCCTGATTTTTACCGGTGTTTTCCTGGTAAGCCGAAAAACACCCCCGGTGGTGGAAGAATAATCAGTGCCGGGGCGATTTGGGGGAATCAAAAAACCAGAACTCTTTACGCGCCTCCCTGAAATCTTTCCAGGAATCGGTATAAACTTTCACGGCAAAGATGCCGCAGGTGGGAATATTGTCAATCCGCGCATTGGTCAGTTCATTCGCAAAATCAGTGATGCCATTGTTGTGGGAAAAAACCGCAAGATGATCCCAGTCATCAGGGGCACTTTCAATCACCGGGTAAAAGGTGGCAGCGGCCGGTAAATAAAGGCCGGCCAGAAAAGAAATCTTTTCCTTCTCCAGTCCGTATACTCCGGCAAAGGCTTTGGCGGTTTTGGCGGCCCTTTTCGCTGAACTGGCCAGGATACCGTCAATGGGTATCTTTTTTTCAAACAGCCTGGCCGCCATGGCCGGGGCGTCTTTTTTTCCCCGCTCATTCAGGGGCCTTTCAAAATCGGAAAAGACTCCAGCATCCCAGTCACTTTTCGCATGGCGTACCAGGAGCAATGTTTTCATGCTGGTGTATTTAACGGGTGATCAGTATCCGCGTACATTTTTGCCTTCCATATAATTCATAAAGGCCTTGTTCACCACCTGGTTACCCCCCGGAGTGGGATAATTGCCGGTAAAGTACCAGTCGCCCAGGTTATTGGGGCATGACCGGTGCAGGTCTTCAATACTCTGGAAGATAACCTGAACCGGAATGGGCAGGTTGGCCGGGGTGATCAGCTCGGCGATCTTGGCGGAGATTTCCTCTGTACTGAACTGCTTGTACAATTGTTTCACCACATTTTCTGTATGCAGCTGGCTGTTCCGCTGCAAATCGCGGCAACGGTTGAGCAGGTCCTGCAGCAGGGACTCTTTTTTTCTTTCTTTCAATAATTCCACGGCGGCATTAAAGGCAATAAAATCACCCATCTTGCTCATATCAATGCCGTAACAGTCGGGATAGCGGATCTGGGGGGAGGAAGACACCACCACAATCCGGCGCGGACCCAGCCGGCCCAGCATCCGGATAATACTTTCCTTCAGCGTAGTGCCCCTTACGATGGAATCATCTATCACCACCAGCGTATCTTCCCCGGGGCGTACCGTGCCGTATGTGATATCATATACGTGCTGTACCATTTCATTACGGCTCACATCCTCGGTAATAAAAGTGCGCATCTTCACATCCTTGATGGCGATTTTCTCCACCCGGATCCGGCGGTTCACCATTTCGGCCAGTTTATCGGGATCATAATCCCGGCCCCAGCTGAGAATGCGTTCAATCTTCACTTTATTGAGATAATCCTCCATACCCTTGAGCATGCCGTAAAAGGCAGTTTCGGCTGTATTGGGAATAAAGGAGAAGATTGTATTCTTCAGATCGTGATCAATGGCTTTCAGTACGGGCTCACTGAGATTATACCCCAGTGATTTCCTTTCGTGGTAAATTTTCTCATCACTGCCGCGGGAGAAATAGATCCGTTCAAAACTGCAGGCTTTTCTTTCTTTCGGCTCCAGGATCTGCGCCACTTCAATTTCCCCGTTTTCGTCCACAATCAGGGCATGACCGGGCAAGAGTTCCTGCACTTCATTTTCTCCCACATTGAACGTGGTCCGGATGGCAGCGCGTTCGGAGGCCGCCACCACCACTTCCTCATTCACATAATAATAGGAAGGACGGATACCATGCGCATCGCGGAATACAAAGCCGATTCCGTTTCCGGTTACCCCACCCACATGAAATCCGCCGTCGAGCAGGGGCAGGGTTTTTTTCAGCACTTTTTTAATATCCATCTTACCCGGAGATTTTTCATCCTCCCGGCAGAGGAAGGTATGCATCAGCTCAATCATCGCGGCCAGATCGCTGAAGCGCACCGTTGGGTTGGGCTCTTTGCCGATCAGGGTAAAGAGCTCATCTGAATTAACGATATTGAAATTTCCTGCCAGCGCGAGGTTGCGGGAAGGAATGGTATCGCGGTTGATAAAGGGATGACAGTATTCCAGTTTATTCTTTCCCTGGGTGCCGTAGCGGAGATGACCCAGCAGCAGTTCGCCGAGAAATGCCACATGGCCTTTCATCAGACCTGGATGGTTGCGGATATCCGGGTGATATTTCTCCAGTTCATCAATCTCTTTGCCGATCTGCTGGAAGATATCGGAAATCGCCTGCGGGGCATTACTCCGGATCCGGTTCATAAAGGGATAACCCGGTTCCACGTTCAGCTTTACGGTGGCAATACCGGCCCCGTCCTGTCCGCGGTTATGCTGTTTTTCCATCAGCAGGTAGAGTTTATTCAGACCCCACAGCACAGTCTGGTACTTCTGCTGATAGTACGAAAAGGGTTTCCTTAACCGGATGAATGCAAGACCGCATTCGTGTTTAATCGGATCGCTCATGGAAGGCGCAAAGGTAGGCGATTCCCCCGAACCTTCTTTAGGATTCCCCTACCGGTTCCTGATGAAAAGGAATCGTAACAGAAAGTTCACAGCCCTCGCCCGGGGCGGTTTTAATATGCATTTTACCATTAAACAGCTCAGTCCGGGTACGGATATTCCCGAGTCCCAGTCCTTCTTTGGTGACAGACGGGTCAAAGCCGATGCCGTTGTCTATGATCGTCAGGAAGATATGTTCGGCATCCGACTGTAAACGGATTGCAATTTTTGAGGCTTCCGAGTGTCGGATAATATTACTGATCTTTTCCTGGATAATCCGGAACAGGCTGAGCCGGAGATTACCGGGAATATGGTCTTCCTGGAAATGACGGTACTGAAAATCTATCACAAACTTATGTGAGCGCCGCAACCCGTCACAAAGGTCCTGGATGGATTCCACCAGGCCCAGATCGCCCAGGGTGGGAGGCACCAGTGACTGAGACAGCTGCCGGATTTCATGTACAATACCCGACAGGTTTTTATGCGCCAGTTGTATCATTTCCTTTATTTCCCCCTCCGCTTTTTCCCTCGCAACTTCCAGGTATAGCCGGGTGGTATTCAGGTGCTGGTTGATATTATCGTGGAGTTCCTTGCCTATTTCGCGGCGCTCTTTTTCCTGGGCATCAATAGTGGCCTGGGTAATCTGTTTCTGTTCCTGGATTTCCTGGTCGATCAGTTGCTGCGCCAGTTTTTTCTGTTCGGTGATATCGGTAAAGGAGCAAACCACCGAACCAACCTTCCCGTCTTCGCCGGTAATGGGTTCGGCATTAACCAGCAGCCAGACCCGGTCACCCGCCAGGGGCCGGTAAACCCCCATCACCACATCCCGCACCGGTTTGCCGGTTTGCAGGGCCATGGGTACCGGATGGGTATGTCCCGGAAAATCTGATCCGTCTTCATGAATCACATTCCAGCGCGGATCCATGGAATCGGTTCCCAGCAACTGCTCTTTGGTAACCCCCAGCAGATCCAGCGCGGCCTGGTTGGCAATTATCATCCGGCCGTTCTCATCCTGCAGGATTACCCCCTGCCTCACATGCTGTATCAGGTTCCGGAAGCGGCTTTCACTTTCGCGTAACTGATCTTCAATGGCCTTCCGCTTGGAATCGTTGGTGAAATAAATTATAAAGGAATTAAAGACCGGGTTATCGAGCAGGTTATGCCCCCTCACCGTACACCAGACCCATTCCCCGCTTGAATGCAGGAGGCGCATTGACAGGTAGCTGACCTTCGACTCCTTTCTTACCTCCTCCTCAAAGGCACTGAAGGAAAAGGTCCGGTCATCGGGATGCACAAACTCAAAAATCTTCCGGCCCAGCAGTTCGGCAATATCATAGCCGGAAATTTTACGGATCGAGGGACTGCAGTAACGTATGTTACCTTC